>NZ_JNZA01000043.1 GCF_000717345.1 Streptomyces lydicus
AGATGTGTATAAGAGACAGCCATGGGGTGGTGCCTCCGTGCGAACGCGGAAGGCGGGAGGGAGATAGGAGAGACGGGGGGAGACAGGGGAGGCAGGGGAAGGGCCGGCCTTGGGGCCGGAGGGGGTGGCGTACAGGAGGTGTCGTACGTCGAGTGTGTGGCTTCGCCGGCGTTACGGCTGGCGGGAATCAGACGTCACCCTGGCGAGCCGGTCCGGCCCGGCCCGGGGTCCCGGTCGGCACCGTCTTCGCCGGTCCCCGCCGCGCCCTCCGGCTACGCCGCGCCCTCCGGCTGCGGCCCGTTCTCCGGCTACGCTGCCTCGACGACCTCGGCGCGGACCGCGAGGGTCCAGATCTCCAGCAGCACCGCGTACTCCGCCATGTCCTGCGACGTCCATGCCAGGCCGCGCCGGGCGCGCACAAATCGGCGAATCGATTCGTTGGCTTCGGAGGCAGGGGAGGGCAGGCGCGGATGCGCAGAAGGAGTCGGGGACATATGAGCAATGCTAGGGGCAGACACTGACAATGCCTCTCCATATACGGCGTCCGCCGGCCGGCGGACGGCTTCAGCGATGCCGCCCGGGTTCCGGCTCAACTCCCTGACCAGCCAAGACCGTCGGACCACCCGCTGCCCCTCGCTACCCGCATGTGTCCAGTCCCACACGCTCCGCGGTCATCCCGCGGCGCGCGCGGAACGGAGTCCGCCCCACGGGGCCGGGACGCCGCTCCTCACGCGAGGAACAGGCAGAACGGGTGGCCCGCCGGGTCCAGCAACACCCGTACGTCGTCCTGCGGTTGCCACGCGGCGCGGACGGCCCCCAGTGCCACGGCGTACGCCTCGGCCTCGTCCAGGTCGTCGACCCGGATGTCGAGGTGCAGCATCTTCTGCTGCTCCTCGGGGAGTTCGGGCCACACCGGTGGCCGGTAGCCCGGCTCGGACTGGAACGAGAGCCCGGTGCCCCCTTCCGGGTTCCGGAGCAGCACCCAGTCCGCTTCGCTGAGTTTCACCTCCCACCCCAGCAGCGCCCGGTAGAAACCCGCAAGGGCATGCGCGTCGGGGCAGTCCAGGACCACCGTCGCCAGCGAGAACCGAGGTCTCATGGGGTCACACTCTCCGCCGTCTCGTCTTGCCGCTCGTCAGGGGTGCCGTCCCCTGATCGGGTGAGGGCCCGTCCCCGGGGGGCACTCCATTGTGGCGGTCCGGGGTGCCGTGCGGGTGGGCCGTCGCCTTCGCCGGACCGCCGTTGTCAGTGGCGGCCCTTACGGTGGTGCCCGTAACTATCCGAGCTGCTGGCGCTTCTCGGACCCGCCCCGCTCCCGTGACAGCGCACGGGAGCGGGGCACCGCCGCCCGGTCAGCGTCGGAGGTCGCCGAAGGCTTCCGGTCGGAAGTGGCCGGCGGTTCCGCACATCGCCTGGAGCAGGTGTGCGTCCATGGCCGTGTCTATCGGACCGAGCTGGGCCTCGCCGTGTGCGTTCAGCTTCTGATAACGCGTCAGGTTGAAGCCGAGGGACATCTGCCGACGGCCGTCCGCGGTGGACAGGGACCAGGTCATGGCCCCGGGCACCAGGCCGTTGTGTCCCCAGACCTTCCCGCAGGGCAGCGGCATCTCGAACAGGCCCAGGCCGTAGCGCATCTTGCTGCCCTCGATCGGCACGGTCGTCTTCATCTGGCGCAGCTGGGCGGCGGGCAGCAGTTCGCCGCCCAGCAGCGCACGGAAGAAGCGGTTCAGGTCGGGCATCGTCGAGACCAGCGAGCCGGCCGTGCCGGCCCAGGACATGTTGTAGACGGAGAAGTCGCGCGGCGGCTGGAAGAAGCCGTACGCGGCCTCGTACATCTTGGCGTGCGGCCCGGTGAGGTGCGGCGAGCGCGGGAAGGAGGTGTGCCGCAGCCCGGCCTTCCGGATGACGTGATCGGTGATGTACGCCTCCGGGGACTGGCCGGTGACCTTGCGCAGCAGCAGGCCCGCGAGCACGAAATTGGTGTTGGCGTAGTGATGGGCCTGCCCCGGCTTGCCGGTCGGCTTCGCGGCGAGGCCCAGCCGGGCCAGTTCCCGCGGGTCGAACTGGTGGAAGCGGTTGGCCTCGATGCTCTCCAGCGTCGGGAAGATCGCCGGGGAGTATTCGCCGATGCCACTGGTGTGGTTGAGCAGCATCCGGACCGTGATGGTCCGGCCCCGCTGCCCGGGGACGAGGTCGGGCAGGTAGCGGCCGATCGGCGCGTCCAGCGCGATGCGCCCCTTGGCGACCTCCTGCAGGACGGCGACGGCCGTGAAGGTCTTGGTGATGCTCCCGATGCGGTGCCGCATCTGGGGCGTGGCGGGGCGGCCGGTGTCGACATCGGCGACGCCCGCCGCGCCCTGCCACTCCTCGGTGCCGTCCCGCACCGCCGAGTAGGCGCCGTACATCCCCGCGTCGTGGAACGCCTTGAGCGTCCGGGACAGCGCCGCACGGTCGAGCCCGGCCCGGTCGGGGTGGGCCACGGCACCGGGGGAGGAGGGGCGTCCGGCCGTCGAGGCGGCCGAGGCGGCGGTCGGAACCGTCAGCGCGAGTAAGGCGGCGGTGGCGGTGGCGGCCAACCGCACTCGGCGGTGGCCGGTGGGAGGAACGGACATGGAATCTCCGTCAGTTGAGGGCCTGCGGCCCGCGTTGATCTTGACTGTCCCGATTCTGCTGGCGGCACCGCGCCGGGCCGTCAACCCTGAGAACGACCTTGATCCCGAGTCCGCATGACAAATGTCAGGTTTCGCTGTGCGCAGCCGCCCGGATTCTCCTGAGGCGCGCTCGGCGAGGGTGGGCCACGATGGAAGAGCCGAGGTGCAACGACGCGTGTGCGGCGGCGGCGCTGAGCGTCGCCCGGAGCACTCGCCGAGCCGTATCGGGAGGCTCCGATGGATTACCCGGAACGCTATGAGCTGGTATTTCAGGCTCCGGCCGTGGAAGACGACGTGGTGGTCGTCCGGCGAACCGAGCGGGCGGGAGCCGGCGGGTTTCCGGTCTACGAGGACGAGTCGGGAATCGTCCGCGCGGAGATCAGCGATCGGGGCGAGGTCCGCATGCTGGCGAGCGGCGGCCACCAGATGCTCCGCACGCCGATGCTGGCGCGGCCGCTCGCCCCGGGACCGTGAGGCCGCGGCGGGCGCCGGACCGCCCGCACGGTCGGGGGTCCGGGACGCGTCAAGGTGATTACGTGGTGTAGTGGACCGGCTTCACGGAGCTATGGGGGTGGTGGCCGGGCGTGGGGCGCGGCCTTCCGGGCGCGTCAGGTGATCTCCCGGCCGGCAGGGCAGGGCGACCGGCCCGGCGGTCAGAGGCCGCGCAGGTGGCTGCGGCGGCGAGGGGGGTGGCCCGTGTCGGGGCCGGCCGACCGGCCGGTGCCGGGGGCCGGCCCGCCCTCGGGGGTGGTCTCGGAAGTGTCTGCCCCGTCCGGCTGCTCGCCCTGTTCATCGGCGTCGGCCCCGAGTCCGGCCGGGGGTGCGGTCTCGGGTTCCGGTTCGCTGTCGGGGGTGGTCGGGTGTCCCGCGAGCACGGCCATGGCGCGTTCGAGAGTCTCTCCGGTGACCTGCATCCGGATTCTGGCCAGTCGTTCTAACTCGGTACGCGACACCACGTCAGAGTACCTGCCGTCACTTCAAACCTCGGCCTGACTCAAAAATCTGTCGAAGCACACCAGTTGCGGGTCAGGACGTCGGCAACTGGGCAGACGAGAGGGCTCGGGTGACCGCGGCTTCGGCATGGAGTCTGGTGGTCGGGAAGACCGGCACCGGGCTGTGCTCGGGGCCGATGAGCAGCTCGATCTCGGTGCATCCCAGCACGATGCCCTCCGCGCCGGCGTCGACGAGGTCGTCGATCACGGCCCGGTACGCGGCACGGGACTCCTCGCGCACCACGCCGAGGCACAGCTCCTCGTAGATCACCCGGTGGACGGTGCTGCGCGCGGCCGCATCCGGCACCAGTACGGTCAGCCCGTGGCGTTCCAGGCGCTCCCGGTAGAAGTCCTGCTCCATGGTGAAGGCGGTGCCCAGCAGTCCGACGCGGCGCAGGCCGCGTGCGCGCACGGCTTCGGCGGTGGTGTCGGCCAGGTGGAGCAGCGGGACGGACACCGCGGCGGCCACCTCGTCGGCCACCTTGTGCATGGTGTTGGTGCAGAGCAGCAGCATGTCCACGCCGGCCGACTCCAGTGCCCTGGCCGCCTCGGCGAGTACCTCGGCGGCCTGCTCCCAGCGGCCTTCGGCCTGCAGTCGTTCGATCTCCGCGAAGTCCACCGAGTAGAGCACGCAGCGCGCGGAGTGCAGACCGCCCAGGCGCTCGCGCGTCAGCTCGTTGAGCAGGCGGTAGTACTCGGCGGTGGACTCCCAGCTCATGCCCCCGAGGAGCCCGATCGTTCGCATCATTGCGTCACTCTCGCACATGCCCGCCCGGACCCGTCGAGGCACTCCGGCAACAGGGCGGCGCATTGGTATGGACAACCTCAACCGGCCGCCCCTAGCCTGAGGTTGGTCTAGACCGCAGCCCTCGGTGGTCGCGGTGCCCCGCCACCGTCCTCGCCCGTGCATGCCCGACGCGCGGGTTCCGTAAGGCAATTACCCCCCACAGCGGCCCTGCCTTCGCCTGCCCGGAGACCGGCCGTGCGAAGGAGTTCCGCCATGCGCTCTCGTCTTGCCGCGGTGCTGAGTGCCGCCACCGTTGCCGTGGGCCTCGCCCTCGTCGTGCCGGCCGGCCCGGCCGCGGCGACAGCGGACTGTCCGTCCTGCTCCGTGGCCCCGGCCGGTACCGACACGCGGGCCGAGGGATTCGTCGTCAGCGAGGCGCAGTTCAACCAGATGTTCCCGAACCGGAACCCGTTCTATACGTACAGCGGGCTGACCGCGGCGCTCAGCGCCTATCCGGAGTTCGCCAACACCGGGAGCGACACCGTCAAGCGGCAGGAGGCCGCGGCCTTCCTCGCCAACGTCGGCCATGAGACCGGTGGCCTGGTCTACGTGGTGGAGCAGAACACCGGCAACTACCCGCACTACTGTGACGCCACCCAGCCCTACGGATGCCCGGCCGGTCAGGCCGCCTACTACGGGCGCGGGCCGATCCAGCTCAGCTGGAACTTCAACTACAAGGCGGCCGGCGACGCGTTGGGCATCGATTTGCTGCACAACCCGTACCTCGTCGAGCAAGACGCCGCCGTCGCCTGGAAGACCGCGCTCTGGTACTGGAACACCCAGACCGGCCCGGGCCGGATGACGCCGCACACGGCGATGGTCACCGGTGCGGGCTTCGGCGAGACGATCCGCAGCATCAACGGCTCACTGGAGTGCAACGGCGGCAATCCCGGCCAGGTGCAGAGCCGGATCGACAACTACAAGAACTTCGTCCAGATCCTGGGGACCACCCCCGGCGACAACCTGAGTTGCTGACGGCGGTACCGGCCGGGCCCCTGTGGAGGCGGATCCGGCCGGTACCGGTGGCCCCGGCTCGGCTCTACCAGCGCACCGGCAGCTGCTCCGTCCCCCGGATGAGCATCCCGGTGCGCCACGTCAGGGCGCCGGGATCGACGTCCAGGGCGAGGTCGGGGCAGCGCTCCAGCAGGGACCGGAGGGCGACCCGGGCCTCCAGCCGGGCCAGTGGCGCGCCGAGGCAGAAGTGGATGCCGTGGCCGAACGCGGCATGGCCGCGGGCGTCACGGGTGATGTCGAAGTCGTCGGCGGCGCTGTAGCGTTCCGGGTCCCGGGAGGCGGAGGCCAGGGCGACCAGGATCGTCTCACCGGCGGGGATCAGCGTGCCGCCGATCTCGACCGGCTCGGAGCTGAACCGCCAGGTCGCCGTCTCCACCGGCCCGTCGTAGCGCAGCATCTCCTCGACGGCGTTGTCGAGGAGGGAGAAGTCGGCGCGCAGGGCCGCCAGTTGGGCCGGATGCTGGAGCAGCGCCCGTACGCCGTTGGACAGCAGACTGACCGTCGTCTCGTGCCCGGCGACCAGCAGCAGGAAGGCCGTGCCGACCAGCTCCTCCCGCGAGAGCTGGTCACCGTCCTCGTCGCTGGTCCGGATCAGGTCGCTGAGCAGGCCCTCGCCGGGATCCTTGCGCCGTGCCTCGATGAGACCGACGAGGTAGTCCGACATCGCGACGGTGGCCGCGTACGCCGCCTCCTCGCCGGTCGGTGCGACGAGCTCGTTCGACCAGCCGCGGAACGCCTCCCGGTCCATGGCGGGGACGCCGATGAGCTCGCAGATCACCGTCATCGGCAACGGGAAGGCGAGGGCCTCGACGAGATCGGCACGGCCGTCCGGCGCGGCGAGCATCGCGTCGAGCAGCTCGTCGGTGATCTGCTGCACCCGCGGCCGAAGCGCCTCCACCCGGCGCGCGGTGAACTCCTTCGCCACCAGCTTCCGCAGCCGGGTGTGGTGGGGCGGGTCCGCGTCCAGCATGTTGGTGAACAGCGCGGACTCCTCGCCCGCCGGGCCGAGCTGGCCCGATGCCCGCCAGTTCTTGCTCAGGCGGGGGTCGGTGAGGGCGCCGCGGACCGCTTCGTGGCCGACGACCAGCCACACGTCCGGGCCGTTGGGGACACGCACCCGGTGCACCGGCCCCTGCGCCCGCAGCTTGGCGTAGTACTTGTACGGGTTCGCGGTGAAGTCCTCACCGTAAGCGCCCAGATCCACAATCTCCGGCATGTGTGGTCCGCCCCTCTCGACGATTCCCGGGAAGTCCGTCCCCCGGCCCTCATCAGCACCGTACGTAACAGCCCGGTCCTCGGCATCGGCCCAGCGGAGGAGCCGCGGGCGGCGGTGTCCTCCGTACGCAGTGCACCGGCGTCAGCAGCGGGCGTGCGCCGTGATGTCCGCGGTGAACTCGTCGATCATCGCCGGGGTGACCGTCGGCCGGCACCGGTCGAGAGCGGCGAGGTAGTCCTCGGTGCTCGCGCCGAGCCGACCGTGGACGCCCGCACCGACCCCGACCGCCTCCAGATCCCGCTCGAACGACGCCTGCGCCGCCATCCGCGCGGCGTGCTCGATGTCCGCCGGGGTGAACAGCTCGCTGGCCGCCACCAGGGCCGCGACATCCACCTCGGCCCGCCCGTCCGTGTACCGGGACCAGATCGCCGAGCGGGCCCCCGGGTCCGGCGTCCCGATGGGGATCACATAGTCGAAGCGGCCGGGCCGCAGGAACGCCGGGTCCAGCGAGCGGATGGAGTTGGTGGCGCACACCAGCAGCCGCTCGTCGCGCTCCCGGAAGCCCGGTATCAGCTTCAGCAGCTCGTTGGTCACCCCGTGCAGTCCGCCGGGCTGCGCCGGCTCGTTGCGGACCGGCGCGATCTCCTCGACCTCGTCGATGAAGATCAGCACCCGCTCCAGCTCCGCGATCCGGGCGAACGCGCTGCGCAGCGCGTTCGCGAGATTGCCCTCATCGGCCAGCCGGGACGGCAGCAGCTCGACGAACGGCCAGCCCAGCCGGGCGGCGATGCCCCGCGCGAAGGTGGTCTTCCCGGTACCCGGCGGGCCGAACAGGGCGATCGCCCGCGGCGGCCGGACCCCGTGCCGGGCCGCCCGCTCCGGCTCCGCCAGCGGCAGCACCACCCGCCGCTCGATGAGGTCCTTCTCCGCCTCCATGCCGGCCACCTTCGACCACAGGTCGGTCGGCAGGAACCGGCCGCCGAGGTCCTCCAGGAGGCTGGCCGCGGGCCCGTGGTGCGGCTCGACCTTTTCGAAGTACGCCACCGCGGGCTGACGCGTGTAGCCCGCGTTGAGCAGGCCCTCCCCGAGCAGGTCCTCCTCGGGCAGTACGTACGCGATCCGGCTCACCCGGGCGGCGATCAGCCGCCGCTCCAGCTCCACCAGCAGGGCGCTCGCCAGCCCGCGCCCGCGCCAGGCCGAGGAGATCGCGATCCGCATCACCCAGCCCCGCTCACCCGCCACACACGCGAGCGCCGCACCGATGGGAGCCCCCTGGTGGACGGCCACCACGGCGGGCTGCCGGGAGGTCAGCGCGCTGATGCACTCGGCGAGCGAGAACACGGACTCCTGCCCGAGCTCGGCCGTGGAGTCGATCAGGTGGACCACCTCGGCGAGATCCTTCTCGCGGTAATCGTGGATGAGCCAGTTCACCGGTCCGCCCCTCATTGGTGATGTTGGTGATGTGGTGGCAGTGAGGCTAGGGGCGGTCGGGGAGCGGGTCCTGCTCCACCGTGCACAATCCGGCGCCGGCACCGCTACGGTCCGTACGTAGCCAGATCCGTACGCGGCCCGGTCGGTCCGCTCCGGCCGCGAACCAGCGGGCCGCCGTCCCGCGCCGGCCACCGCACGCCTGTGACCGGCGGGAATCCACTGGCTGGCGCGGCCCGCACGATGACATGCTGGCCGGCGTGAACGGTCCCGAGATCCCCATCAGCTTCGCGCCTGAGCTGCACGTCTTCGTCGCGGCGGAGCACCGCACCCCCGGCACGCCGGTGGTGACCGACGGGTCGTCGACGCTCGGCCATGTCGTCGAGTCGCTCGGCGTCCCGCTCACCGAGGTCGGCCGGCTCGTCGTGGACGGCGCCGAGGTCTCCACCGCCCACGTCCCGAGCGCGGGCGAGGGCGTCGAGGTGCGGGCCGTCGAGCGCCCCCAGCGCGTCCCCGGCGCACCGCTGCGGTTCCTGCTCGACGTCCACCTCGGCACGCTCGCGCGCCGGCTGCGGCTGCTCGGCGTCGACGCGGCGTACACCAACGAGGACCCCGGCGACGCCGCACTGGCCGCGCTGTCGGCGGAGGAACGGCGGGTGCTGCTCTCCCGGGACCGCGGGCTGTTGCGCCGACGGGAGATCTGGGCGGGCGCGTTCGTCTACAGCGACCGTCCCGAGGACCAACTCCGGGACGTACTGGAGCGCTTCGCGCCCACGCTCGCCCCGTGGACGCGCTGCACCGCGTGCAACGGCCCGCTCGCGGACGCCGACAAGGACTCCGTCCGCGAGCACCTCGAACACGGCACGCAGCGCACCTACGACGTCTTCGCACAGTGCACCGCCTGCGGCCGGGTCTACTGGCGCGGCGCGCACCACGCCCGTCTGGAGGCGATCGTCGACGAGGCGCTCAGGGGCAGCACCACCTGACACGCGGGACGGTGGGTGCAGCGGGGCGTTCGGTGCCGTACGGGGTACGGAACGGGGGTGGGCGCTGTGAGGGTACCTGTGGACCCCCGTCTCGCCACCCCGGTCACCCCGACGGCCGTACGCCTTTCCTCCGCCCGGGTGGGAAGGGACCTCGGGGCGGGGTCCGCCGGGCGGGGTCGCGGGTCGTGCGGTGCGCGGCCCCCGGCGGAGGCATGGGCCTCAGGTGAACGTCCGGGGCCCCTGGTGACGAACAGGGCAGTGCGGGCGGCCCGTTGGGAAATCCCGGTAGCCCTCGCTCGTGATCCGGCTCATGAAGTCCCTTTGCGTGCCGTGGAGTTTGCCTCGGCGCACCGGGTACCGGCCGTATCCGCAAGGTGAGTCGAGCGGGTCCGGCGAGGACAGCTGCCGGCCCCGGGTGGCGACCGGCCCCTGGCGGCGACGGCGGTCCGTCGGCGTGTCGCGGAAAGGAGCGCACCGGGCAGCCGCCGCACGTGAGGGCCGTGCCCTCGTTGAGCGATGAAGTATCCGGCGTGCGCACCCGCCGTGGACCCCCTAGCCCACTCGTTGCGCGACACGCCGACGACGCGCGCCGTCCAACGGGTGAATCCGTCGTCTTCCACCACCCGAAGAGCCCAGCGGCTCCCTCGAATGCGACGTTCTCCGGTGGTGCGCCGCCGCGATTCGGCTGACGGTGATCACGTCGCTACTGCGATCCGATGTGCCGACAAAGAGTCAGCCATCGCAGTCGCGCCGAAAGGAACCTGTCCCCATGCGCACTGCTCGCACCCTGTTCGCCTCGGCTGCCATCACGGCAGCCCTGGCCATCTCCGCACCCGCTGCACACGCCATGATCATGGAGGACATCGCCGCTCCGAGTGGTACGTCCTCCGACCACGACAACTGCGACAACGGTCGTGACCACGGTCGGGACCACGGCCGGGACTACGGACGCGGCAACGGTCGCGACAACGGCCGGGACGGCCGTGACAACGGCCGTGATGGTCGGGACAACGGCCGTGATGGCCGCGACAACGGTCGCGACAACGGCCGGGACGGCCGGGACAACGGACGTGACAACGGCCGTGATGGTCGGGACAACGGACGCGACAACGGCCGGGATGGTCGCGACAACGGACGTGACAACGGCCGCGACTACGGTCGGGACCGCGACCACGGCCGTGGCGGCTACGGCCGCGACAGGGACTGCCGCGACAACCGGAGGAAGCCGAGCGGCGGTGTGCACACCGGTGGCGGCTTCATGGCCAAGACCGTCGTGGGTGACTGGGACCAGGGCGGCGGCTACGGCGACGACCACGGCCGTGACGGCGGCGGCCGGGACCACGGCCGTGACGGTGGCGGCCGGGACCACGGCCGTGACGGCGGCGGTCGCGACCACGGCCGTGACGGTGGGGGCCGGGACCACGGCCGTGACGGCGGTGGCCGCGACCATGGGCGTGACGGTGGCGGCTACGGGCGTGACGGCGGGTACGGCGGCTACGGGCGTGACGGCGGGTACGGCGGCTACGGCGACCACCGCAAGCCGCACGGTGGCATCCACACCGGTGGCGGCGGCATGGCCGCCGGCAGCGGCATGGCCGCCGGTTCCGTCCTGATGCTCGGTGGCCTCGGCGCCGGTGCCTACATGCTGCGCCGTCGCAACGCCGCGGGCTCTGCGGCGGCCTGATTCCGGCTGACCGTACGGAGGCCGCAGTGCCGTCGCGGCCACCGTTCCTCGCGGACGGTGGCCGCGGCGACTGCGTTGCGCACCTCCCACGCCCCGCCGCCGTACCGCTCATGAAAGGCACCCGCACATGACCGCCCAGCAGTCGCCGCACCAGCAGAAACAGCACTCCTCCCGAACCGCCCCCGCGTCCCGTCCCGTCGGGCGTGGCCTGTTGTGGTCCGCGGCGGCTTTTCTGCTGGGTTCCCTGCTCGTCTACAACTCGGTGGACACCTCGGCAGACCCCAAGCCGCAGGCCCACCAGGCCGCCGCGTCCGCCACCCCCAGGGCGAACGCTTCCGCCACCACTCCCTCCCAAGCCTCCGCGGGCCTGGCGCTGCCGCGCTCCGTGCCGAAGCGGATCCAGATCCCCACGATCGCCGTGGACGCGCCCTTCACCCAGCTCGGCATCAGCCCGACCGGACAGCTCGAAGCGCCGCCCGCCGGCGACAAGAACCTCGTCGGCTGGTTCAAGGACGGTGCCTCGCCCGGCGAACGCGGCTCCGCGATCGTCGCGGGACACGTCGACACCAAGACCGGGCCCGCGGTGTTCCTGCAGCTCGAAGCCCTCAAGCCCGGCAACCTCGTCAACATCACCCGTGAGGACGGCATGGTGGCGTCCTTCAAGGTCGACACCGTGGAGACCTTCAGCAAGTCGAAGTTCCCGAACGACCGGGTCTACGCCGACGTACCCACCGCACAACTCCGCATCATCACCTGCGGCGGTGCCTACGACAGGAAGGTCAGGGACTACGTCGACAACGTCGTGGTATTCGCCCACCTCGACTCTTTCCGACGCGCCTGAGCGGACCGCCCTCGCTGTGCGAGGGCGTGCCCCGCATTCCATACGGACGCAACCGGACAATGCCCGGGCCGGACCTCGCCGGCCCGGGCATTCGTCATGCCGCCGGGCCCCACGACACGCGGCTCACCGCTTCATCCTCCGATACGGAACGGCCGGGAATAATGAGCCCGCGATCAACGGCCGATCAGCCCTCGGCCGGTTGTCCAAGGCCCTCGGTGAAGCCCACTTCCCAAGGCACCGAATCCGCCCAGTTGACGGGATGAAATGAGCGCCGGACGCCAGAAACCGTCGAATCCGCGAAAGGGCCGGAAGCCGGCCCGTGGAGGCACCGCCGCCACCGACCGCATGCTCCGCATTCTGCTGCGCCGCCGCAAGCAGCCGCTGAGCGCCGAGGACGTCACCGTCACCGACCGCCCGGCGGTCCGCAGGGCGGTGTCCGCGGCCGCGCTGGGCAACACCATGGAGTGGTTCGACTTCGGCGTCTACGCCTACCTCGCCGGGACGCTGGGAAAGGTGTTCTTCCCGTCGAGTTCACCCGGGGCCCAGGTGGTGTCGGCCTTTGCCACATTTGCCGCGGCATTTCTCGTCCGGCCGCTCGGTGGCCTCGTATTCGGCCCGCTCGGCGACCGTATCGGACGTAAACGGGTACTCGCCGCCACCATGATCATGATGGCGATCAGCACCTTTGCCGTCGGATTTCTGCCCTCTTACAACACGATCGGCTTCGCCGCACCCATTCTGCTGCTGATCTGCCGTCTCGTGCAGGGATTCTCCACCGGCGGTGAGTACGCCGGAGCCACCACCTACATCGCCGAATACGCACCGGACACCCGGCGGGGATTCCTCGGCAGCTGGCTCGATTTCGGCACCTTCGTCGGCTACTCGCTCGGTTCCGGACTGGTCACCCTCCTCACGGCCGTGCTCGGCGACGACGGCCTGGTGGCCTGGGGCTGGCGGCTGCCGTTCCTCCTCGCCGGGCCTCTGGGCCTGATCGGCCTGTACATGCGCCTCCGGCTGGAGGAGACCCCCGCCTTCCAGCGCGAGGCCGAAGCGGCCCACCAGGACGCGGAGGAGGCCCGCGTGGCGGGCGGCGAGGACCCGGTCGAGGAGGCCCGGCAGTCCGGCCACGGCCGGCTCAAGGAGATCTTCACCCGGCACTGGCAGGCGGTGCTGATCTGCATGGGTCTGGTCCTGCTCTACAACGTCACCAACTACATGGTGACCTCGTACCTGCCGACCTACATGACCGAGACCCTCGGTCAGGACTCGCTCACCGCCCAGCTGCTGGTCCTCGGCACCATGATCGTCGTGGCGCTCACCATCACCACCGTGGGCCGCAGCTCCGACCGGTGGGGACGCCGGCCGCTCTTCATGGCGGGCAGCGCCGCCCTGATCGTCCTGGCCGTACCCGCGGTGCTCCTCATCCGCACCGGCGGCATCCTGCTGCCGGCCTGCGGATGCCTGATCCTGGGGCTGCTGCTGGTGTGCTTCGCGGGCACCTCCGCCGCCACCCTGCCCGCCCTCTTCCCGACCCGGCTGCGCTACGGCGCGCTGTCGATCTCCTTCAACATCTCGGTGTCGCTCTTCGGCGGTACGACACCCCTGATCGCCTCCGGGCTGGTCGCGGCGACCGGCAACACCATGGTGCCCGCCTACTACCTGATGGTCGCCGGCGTCATCGGACTGGTCTCCACGTTCTTCCTCCACGAGACGGCGGGCAAGCCGCTGCGGGGCTCCGGCCCGATGGTGGAGACCGAGGAGCAGGCGCAGGAGCTGGTCGCCCGGAGCCGCACCGAGGCCGGGCGGCGGGCCAGGGATCTCTGGGTGCGGCTGCGGCACCCCTGGTCGCACCACTGAACGGGCGAAGGGGCCGCACCGGCGGAACACGGCCCTGACACCCCCTCACCCGGTCGGCGCAAGCGCCGGGATCTATCGGCGGACCGTCGCGTCCCAGCGCCAGCTGGTGCGCCGGGGACGTCCGGGGAGCGCGGCACGTCCCGTGGCCCACAGCAAGGTGAGCCAAGGATCCGCGTCCAGGGGGACGTCGGGGAACAGCCGGCCGAGCACCCGGGTGCACAGCTCCGCCGGCGGCTCCCAGGCCAGCCCGAGCCCCTCCGCGAGATCATGCGTGTGCACCAGCGTCTCCACCAGCCCCATCGCGGCGAAGCCCGCGGCGTCCGACACCCCGAACACATGGTGGGCGCGGACCTCCGGCGGCGTCGTACGCACCATGGCGACCAGCAGCGCACCGCTCGCCTCCAGCACCTGGAGCAGCCCGGCCGGCCCCGCGGCACGGTCGGCATGCACCGCGTTCGCGGGCCCGCCCGGCCGCCTGCTCTCCCACACGAACGGCACGAGGCCGTCCAACGGCGGTTTCCGCGGCCCGAGTTGGGCCGCGTAGGCGAACAGGTCGTCACTGAGGTGCTCGACGGTCTCCCAGCAGTCCCACTCCAGTGAACCTGCCGCGCCCTGCCACGCAGCCGGGGGCGCCTGGCGCAGCACGGCCACGGAGAGCTGGACGGCACGGTCGAGATCGTCCGCGGTGACGGGCGACGGCGGGACGGCGGTATCGCGTGATGGGGACATGCCGGGAAGTATCGCCGACGCGGCCGAGCGGGAGGGCCCGGCCTGCGGAAACCGTACGACGCGGCACGGCAGGCGAGGCGCGCCGGGGAACCGGGCAACCTGCCGGTGGCCGTAGCCGGGAACTGACGGTCTATCGTGGGCGCATGTCCGCCCCTGAACTGATCCGCATCGTCTCCCGCGACTCGCCGATGGCTCTGGCCCAGGTGGAGCGCGTCCGCGCCGAACTCGGTGCGCTGCACCCCGGTATCGCCACGGAGGTCGTCCCGGTCAAGACGACCGGCGACCGCTGGATGGGCGCGCTGTCCCAGGTCGAGGGGAAGGGGGCGTTCACCAAGGAGGTCGACGCCGCGCTGCTCGCCGGTGAGGCGGACCTCGCGGTGCACTGCGTCAAGGACATCCCCGGCGACCGCCCGCTGCCCGCCGGCACCACCTTCGCCGCCTTCCTGGCGCGCGACGACGTCCGCGACGCGTTGATCCACCCGGGTGGACTCACTCTCGACGAACTCCCCGCGGGAACCCGGATCGGCACCTCGTCGGTCCGCCGGATCGCCCAGCTCGCCGGCTCCCACCCGCACCTGGAGTGCGTGCCGATGCGCGGCAACGCCAACCGCCGCATGGAGAAGCTCGCGGCCGGCGAGGCGGACGCGCTGCTGCTGGCCGTCTCGGGACTGGAGCGCATCGGCCGGACGGACGTCATCACCCAGATCCTGTCCGTCGACGAGATGTGCCCGCCGGTCGGCGCGGGCGTGCTGGCCCTGCAGTGCCGCGAGGACGACACCGCCACCATCGACGCGGTCAGCGGTCTCGGGCACCCGCAGACGTGCCGGGAGACCACCGCCGAGCGGATGCTCCTGCACGTCCTCCAGGGCCACTGCAACAGCCCGATCGCCGGCTACGCCACGACCGACCGGCGCGGCGAACTCTCCCTGCGGGCCTGCGTCTTCACCCCGGACGGCAAGACGGTCCTCAACGCCCACGAATGGGCCGGGCCGCTCACCCCGGAGACGCTCGGCACCTCCGTCGCCGTCGCGCTGCTGCGGCAGGGCGCGCGGGAACTGATCGACGGCATCGCGCACTGAGGCGCAGCGGCCCGCCGCGGGGACGGGCCGCTGCCGCCCCCGCGGCGGGCACACCTCCGGCCGTTCAGCCCTTCCAGCGCGTGACCGCCGGGACCAGGTCTCCTTGCTCGGAGATACCGGCGACCCAGAGGCCGGCACTCCCGGGCACCGTCGAGAACCCCCGGACGACGAGCCCCGGGGACGCCGCCCGCTCCCACCGGCCCGTCCGGGCGTCCCGGCGCAGCGCGACCGGCGCCGCCCCCTTGCCGCCCACCGCCCACAGCGTGCCGTCACCGGCCTTGCCGACGGCACGCAGCCGGCCGTCCGGCACGTTCGGTGTCTCCGCCTCCGTCCACGCGGTGCCGTTCCAGTGCACGGCGAGCGGCCGCTCCGCGCCGGCGTCGGTGCTGCCGCCGACCGCCCAGATGTCATCGGCGGCGAGTGCGGTGATCCCGCCCAGCCAGGCGTCCGCCCCCTGGGGACCGGGCGCGGTGACGCGTTTCCAGCTGCTGCCGTCCCAGTGCAGCAGCAGCGCCGTCTGCGGTGACGTGTCATCGGCCGCGTAGGCGGCGCCGGCCGCCCAGACGTCGTCCGGCGCGACGACCGTGACGGCGCTCAGCTCGCCCTTGCCGACGTTCGGGAGGGACTGCCGGTGCCAGCTCGTGCCGTCCCACGACTGGACGGCCGGTACGCCGTCCTTGACCGACCGGGCCATGGCGCGGCCGACCGTCCACGCCGTCCCGTCCGAGGCGGTCGCCACGGCATCGGGGACGACGTTCCCGGCCGGGTCGCGATCCAGTCTGTACGTGGTCCATGCGGAGCCGTTCCAGTGGGCGGAGGCGCTGCCGACCGTCCAGATGTCGGTGGCCGAGCGGACCGCGAGCGCCTGCGGGAAGCTGTTGGCCGGCAGGGTGGACTCCTGGCTCCAGGACGTGCCGTCCCAGCGCAGCGCCACCGCTTCGAGCTGGGTGGCGCTCTTCAGCCGGTAGCCCACGGCCCAGGCCCGGCTGTCGCTCAGCGCCGCCACGGCGGTCAGATCGCCCTTGGTCACGGGCACCGGGAGCGGCTGCCACTGTCCGGCGCGGGAGGCGGCCGCGCCGGAAGTGCCGACGGCCCCGGGCTTGGTGGCGGAGGCCGCCGAGGCCATCGGGCCGCCGGGCGGGCCGGCCAGGACCAGCGCCCCGGTGACCACGGTGGCGGCGAGCACCGCCAGCAGGGGCGCCCGGCGGGATGTCCGGCCGGGCCGGGAGGTGGGGTGGTGCGAAGGCATGACGAATTCCTTCTCTTCGAGAGGGTACGGCTGCGCGCCTGACCGTCCGCGCCCTAAACCGTGGTGCTGAGGACGAAGTCGAAGGTGCCGGTGTAGTGGCCGTCGGCGCTCTCCGGGCCGGTGAGGGCGAGGGTGCAGGCGCGGTTGAGCAGCCGGTCGGCGGCGTTGAGGGCGGCGAAGTCCCGGCCGTACGCCCGGGTGTCGTCGGGGAAGTACAGCTGGGTGACGAGCAGGGGCCCGCCGGACACCTGGACCTGGGTGTGGATGTGTGGTGCGCGCTGGCCCCAACGGCCCCAGTAGTCACGGGGGATGATCGTCCGCAGGCGGTAGCCGCCCCGGCTGTCGGTGTACTGGTGGCCCCGCAGGGAGAACCCCGAGGTGTCGTAGTCGCCGTTCTCGTCGCACTGCCAGAACTCGATGAGCGTTCCGGGCAGCGGCGTGCACGAGGTGTCGTACACCACGCCGCCCAGGTCGAGCCGGACACCGCGGGTGCCGGGAGTGACCAGATCGCCGCGCTCGGGCGAGTGCGGCTTGAACAACGGCCCCTCGATGGACGCCGGGGTCTCCTGCCCCGAGCAGGCGGGGGTGACGGCGAGCGGACGCCCGGCAGCGGCACGCGTCGCCGCCGAGGGCCGGCCGGCCGTCGTGGCCTCGGCCACCGGACCGGCCGCGGCGGCCACGCCCGCCCCCAGCGCCACCGACGTCACGCCCACGGACGTGGACCTGAGGAAGGACCTCCGCGACCTCCCGCGCTCCTCGCCCGGGACCTCCGCGGGCTGCGGGCCGGGTGCCGCCCCCGGGCTGGTGTCGTCGGCGTACCGCATGGCATCTCCTCGCATGGATGGCGTCGTCGGTCGGTGCTCCGCGCCCAGCCTCCGATGCCCCGCCGCGGCGCACATGGGCCGGACGACGGACGCGTTGCGGTGTGACGAAACCCCCTGCGCGACGCCGTGGCACGGCGGTCGTCAGTGCCGCTCCGGTCCGCCCGCGACCCGGACCGCGATCTGCGTACGCGACCGCACCCCGAGCTTGTCCCGGATCCGGTCGAGATGGCTGGCCACGGTGCTCCTGGCGAGCCCCAGATGAGCGGCGATCTGCTGGTTGGTCATGCCCTCGGCAACCAGCCGCGCGACCGCCGACTCCCGCCCGGTCAGCGGACGGTGCACCGCCGCACCGCTTCGGTCCGCGCGTGCCCCGGCGTCCAGGGGGCCGCCCAGGGCGTGGGCGACCAGGCGCGTCCCGCGCAGCCGGCTACCGGCCGCCAGCGCGGCGTCCGCCACCGAAGGGCGCAACCGCTCCCCGGCCCGCGCCACGGCCGCCTCCACCTGCGCCCGCCAGTGCGCCTCAGGCTCGGTGTCGATCCGGCGGCGGGCCGCGGCCGCCGCCGCGTACAGCCGCAGCGCCCGCTCCGCATCGCCGCGCTCGGCGGCCACCACGGCGAGGCCCTCCACCGGGTAGAGCGCATGCAGGCTCTCCCCGTCCGGCGCGGTGCGCAGCACCTCGGCGAACCTGCGCCCGGCGGCGTCCGTGTCGCCCCGCGCCAGCTCGACCGCGCCCGCGGTGTGCAGGGCGGCCGCCAGTTGGCCGGGCGGGGCGCCCGCCGACAGTACGGGCAGACACTCCGCCATCAGCCGGGCCGCCCGGCCGGTACGCCCCAACTGAAGCAGCGCCCAGGCGAGATGGTGGCGGCACAGCGCGAGATCCAGCGGACGGCCGAGCCCGCGGACCACGTCGAGGCACTCGGTGAACACGGCCACCGCGGCGGAGAATTCGCCGCGGCACAGGTGGGCGGCGGCCAGCGCGTCCAGCGCGTTGGCCAGCCCGGCGGGGTGCCGCCGGGCGCGCTCGACGGCGACCGCGTCCTCGGCGAGGGCGAGGGCCGCCGCCGGATCCGCCTGCTGACACGCCGACCGCGCGGCCAGCGCCAGCGCCGCGCCACGCTCCGGGGAGCCGGCCGGCGCGTCCCGGAGGGCGCCCGCCAGGAGGTCGCGCGCGACCGTCAACTGCTCCTGCTGGTACCGCGATCGGGCCAGCGCCACCGCAAGCGGCAACCGGCGACCGTCACCGCGCAGCGCCGCGGCACGGGAAACGGCCGCGGCCAGGTTCTCCTGCTCACCGCCGAGCGGCAGCTCCGCGGTGTCCGGGAACACCGGGCCGGCGAGCCCGCCCGCCGCCTGCCGGGCCAGCCAGTCCAGCGCCCGGTCCCAGGTACCCGCCAGCTCCCCGGCCTCGGCGAGCCGGTCCAACCCGTAGGACCGGACGGCACCGAGCTGCCGGAACCGCTCCGCGCCCGGCCCGTCCCCCCGTACCCGTACGACCAGCGACTTCGCCTCCAGGGCGCAGACCACAGGCAGCACCTGCTCCCGTCGCACGCCCGCCGGCCCACCGCCTTCGTGCCCCCCGGGCCCGTCGACGCAGACCGCGGTGGCCCCCGCCGCGTCGAAGCCGCCGCCGAGCACCGAAAGCCGCCGGAACACCACCCGCTCCGACGCATCCAGCAACCGGTGGCTCCAGTCGATGGTGGCCGCCAGCTCACGATGGCGGCCCGGCCCCGTTCTGCTGCCGCCGGTCAGCAGGGACAGCTGGTCGTCCAGCCCGCGCAGGATGCCGGCCGGCGGGAGCGACCCCGCCCGGCCCGCCGCGAGCTCGACGGCCAGCGGCAATCCGTCGAGCCGACGGCAGATCTCGGCCACCGTACGCAGGTCACCGGGCGCCGGATCGAACCCCGCGTCGCACGACCTGGCGCGCTCCAGGAACAGCCGGACCGCCTCCGAGCGCAGCAGCGCGGCCGGGTCGTGGTCGTCGGCGACGGGCGGCAGCGACAGTTCACCGGCGCGGAAGACGACCTCGCCCGGCACCCGTAACGGCTCACGGCTGGTGGCGAGGATCCGCAGCCGGGGGCAGCGGGCGAGCAGGTCCGCGGCGAGCCGGGCGGCGGCGGCGGCCAGATGCTCACAGCTGTCCAGGACCAGCAGCGTGCTCCGCGCGGTCAGCGCATGGACCAGCGCCTCCACTCCCACCCGGCCGCCGCGCTCCCGTACGCCCAGAGCCGCGGCCACATGCTGCGGAAGCTGCGCCCCCTCCGCCAGCCCGTCCAGCTCCACCAGCTGCGCACGGCCGGTCCGTCCGCCGCGCACACCGCCCGCGAGCTCCACCGCCAGCCGGGTCTTGCCCGTTCCGCCCGGGCCGGTCAGGGTCAGCAGCCGCGCCGACCGCAGCAGCGAGCGCAAGCGGGTCAGTTCCCGCTCGCGTCCGACGAACGCGTCGAGCGGGACGGGCAGCCCGCGGCCCGCCGGTTCCGCGTCCGCCGGCTCCACCTCCACCGCTTCCACGTCCGGCGGTTTCGCGCCAACCGGAACCTGCCGTGCCGCACGCCGCCGGTACGCCGCCTGCCGGCAGGCCCGGGAGCAGTAGCGCGCGGGCCGGCCCCCGCCGCCCCGCGCACGCTCCGCCAGCCGCGCCCCACACACCTCACATTCCCGCACCTCCGCCACACCGGCATCCTGCCCAACACTCGACAGCCGCACCAGCGCCCCCGACCGGGGCCGCGACGCACCGGCCGACCTGCCCAACTCCCCTCGCACCGGCTGAAATCGGCCACCCGTGAATCGGCCGCCGACGACCCGACCCGCCGACGCGCGCACACGTTCCTTGACCGCGGAGAGTCACGTCGTACGCTGCATCCGGGGGTACGTCATCGCCGCTCGGCGGCGCTCTGTGACCGGGAAAACGGGGGGCACGGATGGCCGTGCGCATTCACTTCAGTCTGGAAGATCTCGCCAGGACGCACATCGCCGAACGGCTCGATCCGCTGTGGGAGGTCCTGCTCAGCCTGCACCTGCTCCAGAACCGGGACGGGGCCGCGACCTTCGCCCGCTGGCGCCGGAACACGCTGCCCCGGCTCGACGAACCGGCACGCGCACTGCTCGCCCTCGCCCCGCCGCGCGGCTACAGCCCGGACTTCCTCACGCCCGAGGCGTCCGCCCACGGCCTGGAGGAGGGCCTCGACAGCCTGGCGTCCACCTCCCGCACCCGGCTCCGCACCGACCTCACGCGGTTCGCGCACGCCCACCACGCTCCGCTGTGGGTACGGCAGTTCGGCCAGCGCAACCTGCCGCACCTCGCCGACGCCGTGCGCACCTACTACTCCCTCGCCATCCAGCCGTACGAGAACCGGCTGCGCGGCGATCTGGAGGCGGACCGGACCCGGCGCAGCCGCGACCTGCAGAGCGGCGGGGTGCAGCGGCTCCTCAACACCCTGCACCCCAAGCTGCACTGGCAGTCGCCGGTGCTGGAATTCAGCACGCTGAGCGTGGACCGCGACGTCCACCTGGAGGGGCGCGGGCTGCGCCTGATCCCGTCCTTCTTCTGCTGGCGCAGCCCCATCATGCTCAGGGACCCGGACCTGACGCCGGTCCTGGTCTACCCCGTCGAACGCAGCACGGACTGGGCGGACGACGCCCGCGACGGACACCACTGGCGGAGCGAACCGAAGAGTCCGTGTGCGGCCCTGCTGGGTCCCACCCGGGCCGCGGCCCTGGAGATGGTGGCCGGCGGCTGCACCACGTCCGAGCTCGCCCGCCGGCTCAGCGTCTCACCGGCCACCGCCACCCACCACACCGCCATACTCCGCGAGGCCGGACTGATCGCCTCGTGCCGCACGGGCGGCAGCGTGCACCACACGCTCAGCGCGCTGGGCGAGGCGCTGTTACGGGGTGACGGGAGGGTTCACGAGTCCGGGTGGTCGCGCCGCCAGGGCACCACGACGACCTGGTCCTCGTCCTCGTAGATGATCCGCCCGGGGTCGGTGGACTCGACCCGTTCGCAGTCCACCGCGTGCGTGGCCAGCAGGTCCAGGTAGCCGTCCACGCGCGCGAGGAGATGCACCGCGGTGGACTTGAACCACGCCACCGCGCCCGGGTTCACCGCGTGGTCGTAGACCGAGGGGTCGACCTCCGACGGGTTGGTGTAGTGGGTGTCGTACCAGTCGTTGCCGGCACGCCAGAACCGGTACTGCTCCTCGCTCAGCCTGCCGTCCCGCGCCAGACCGTTGGCCAGCCCGAAGATCCCGGGGAAGTGTCCCCGAGGGCTGCGCGTGGTCCCCTGGAACCGCACGTACACCGTCTCACCCACGCGTCTGCCTCCACCTCACCCGGCCGTCTTCCGGGGGAGTCTGCCAGGCCCGCGACGACCCGGGCGTGGCCGGCGGGGCGAAAACGCCCGGCCCGCGCGGTGCCGTCCGCCATCCGTTCCACGCCCGTCCCCGCCGACGGCGCGTCACCCCGGCCCGGCGGGAGGGCGGCTGGAACATCGGGCCCATGGCGGCGATGCGGACGGGAACGGGCGACAGCGGGCAGGGGCGGGGGCGTGGCCCCTGGGACTGGTGCGTACGGGCTCCGCGCCGGGTGCTGATCGTGGCCGGAATGCTGTGCGTGCTGTTCGGCTGGACGGCGTCCGGGCTGGACCAGCGGCTCTCCGTCGGGGGGTTCGTCGCCTCGGGGACGCCCTCCGCCCGGGCCGAGGAGTGGGCCGCCCGGTTCGGGGCCGACAGCCCGGAACTCCTCCTGGTACTGCACCCGCGGGACGCCCGTGAGTCGCTGGACAGCCCGGCGGTACGGGCGGCGGGACGCCGGATGACCCAGCGGCTCGCTGCCGAACCGGGGGTGCTGCGGGCGCGTTCGTACTGGACCGGCCCGGACCGCCAACTGCAGTCGCCCGACGGGCGGTTCGCGCTCGTACGGGTCGATCTGCGGGGCAGCGAGACCGACACGGCCCGCACCGCGCAGCGGCTGGTGCCGCGCTACACCGCCCGCGGCGGCCCCTTCGACGTGCGGGCCACCGGCGCCGCGTGGAGCCTGGCACAGTCCACCGCACAGGCGCACACGGACCTGGTACGGGCCGAACTGATCGCGGCACCGCTGACCTTCGCGATCCTGGCCGTGGCCTTCCGGTCGCTGTTGGCCGCGCTGCTGCCGGTGCTGGTCGGCGGGGTGTCGGCGGTCGGCGCGCTGGCGGTGCTGAGGGTGCTCACCGCCGTCACCGACGTCTCCGTCTTCGCCGTCAACCTGATCGGGGCGCTGGGCTTCGGCCTCGCGGTGGACTACGCACTGTTCATGGTGGCGCGGTTCCGGGAGGAACGGGCGCGCGGGCTGACACCGCCGGATGCCGCACGGGCCAGTATGCGCACCGCCGGCCGTACGGTCGCGGTGTCGGCGGGCACGGTGACCGCCGCGCTGGCCGCCCTGCTGGTGTTCCCCTTCTCCTTCCTGCGCTCGATGGCGTACGCGGGGATGGCGGTGGTGGTGCTGGCGGCGCTGACGGCGGTGATCGTGCTGCCGGCCGTCCTGGCGTGCTGGGGTCCGCGGGTGGAGTCGTCGGATCCGTTCGCGTGTCTGCGGTGGGCTCCGGCACCGACGATCGGCGCGGACAGCACCCTGTGGCGCGCGGTCGCGCGGGCGGTCACCCGGCGCCCGCTGCGGTGGGGGACCGGCTGCCTGCTGTTGCTGGCGGTGCTGGTGGTGCCGTTCGGGCACGGGCGCCTGGGACTGGCCGACGAGCGGATCCTGCCGGGCGGCGTGGAGGCCCATGCGACAGCCGATCTCATCCGCCGCGAGTGGGGGACCTCCGCCGACGGGGCGCTGACGGTCGTCCTGCCCCGGGCCGATCCGGTGGCCGGGCGCGCCGCACTGGACGCGTACGGACGCAGGCTGTCCGCGCTGCCCGGTGTGCGCGAGGCGGTCACGGCGACGGGACGGTACGAGGGCGGCAGACGGGTCGGCGGGGGAGTGCCGGCCGGTGCCGGCAGCCGGCCGGGCGGCACCGTGGCGACGCTGACGATGACGCCCGACCCGCAGTCCGAGCGGGCCGCCGGCCTGGTCCGCGCGGTGCGCCGCCTGCCGTCCCCCGGCCCCGCGCACCTCGCCGGCTGGGCCGCACAGGTCGTCGACGCCCGCGCGGCGCTGACGAGCAGACTCGCGCCGGCGCTCGCGCTGATCGCCGCGGGGACCCTCACGGTGGTGTTCCTGTTCACCCGCAGCGTCCTGATCCCGCTGAAGGTCCTCGCCGTGGCCGCACTGAGCCTCACCGCCGCGCTGGGCGGTGTCGTCCACGTCTTCCAGGACGGCCATCTGCACCGGCTGCTGGGGGACTTCACCGTCACGGGCACCCTGGACATGACCATTCCGCTGCTGCTGTTCAGCGTGGCGTTCGGGCTGTCCGTGGACTACGAACTGTTCCTGCTGTCCCGGATCCAGGAGCACTACCGGGCCACCGGGGACAACACGGCCGCGGTCGTCCACGGCATCGCCCGCACCGGCCGGCTGTTCACCGCGGCGGCCCTCGCGGTCGCGGTGGCGACCGGCGCGCTCGCCACCTCGGGGGTCCTGCTGCTCAAGGAACTGGGGTTCGGCCTGGCGCTGGCCGTACTCGTCGATGCCACGGTGGTACGCGGTGTGCTCGTACCGGCGGTGATGCGGCTGGCCGGGCGCGCCAACTGGTGGGCGCCCGCCCGGGTCCGGCCGGGGCGGGGCCGGGGACCGGCGCCCGCGGACCCGTGCCCGGGAGGCGAGCCGTCGGCCGCGCCGGAGCTGCCGGCCGCCGGCCGGGCCGGATGAGGGGCCCGCTCACCCCGTGGGCGTACGCTCCGGCCGCGCGGCCGTGCCCGCCGTCTCGGACTCCGACCGGAGCGTCGCGACGTACTCGGCCGCCTCGCCGAGGGTCATCCCGGGGCGCAGTTCGGTGTCGGCGCTGTGCACGCCGAGGTGGGCGCCCATCACGAGGGCGAACTCCAGCAGTGCGAGCGAGTCGATGTCGAGCTCCTCGAACGTCGCGCCGGGCCGCAGCTCGCTCTCCAGGAAGCCGAACGTCTCCGTCAGCGCCGTACAGATCGCGGCGTACGCCTCGGACGCGCCGGGAGACACCGCGGCGGATCCGGGCGGGGAGCCAGGGGCGGACTCGGGACCGGGCAGGGGGGCGGACACGGGATCAGACACGAGCGTTCACAGCTCCCTTCCGTACGGAACCGGCCCGAGCGGAGCCGGCAGGTGACGGGGCGGCGGACACGGCGTCGCTCATGCCGGCGCGCACGTACTCCGCGGTGAGTTCCCCGGGCGGATCCAGGCCGGCCGTCGCGGCTGCCAGCCGCGTCCGGTCGTAGCGGCGCCGGGACCACCAGTGCGGGGTCAGTCCGGCGGCCAGCCGCATCAGGGACCGTTCGAGCGGCCGCATCCGTTCCGGGGCGAGCTCCGGATCGAGCTCGATGTCGAGCCAGTCGCACGGCTCCAGCGCGAGACGCAGCAGCCTCTGCACCGAGCAGTCCTGAGGGTGGGTCACATGAAACGTCTCGACCCCGGCCGCCTCGCGCGTCGCACACCGCAGCATCGCGGCCACCGCCCAGTCCACCTGGAGCAGGTTGACCAGGGCATCGGGCCGGCCGGGCATCCGCGCCGTGTACGGAAAGCTCAGGTCCTCGGCGGCCAGACCGGCGGCGCGCAGCACGAGCGCACGGTCCTGCTGACCGAGCAGACTGGTCCGGGCGGCCTGCACCGCCAGCCAGTGGCGCGGCTCGCCCGGCTCCGCGGGCCGGCCCGTGACCAGCAGGGCCGGCCGGAACACCACCGCCGCCCGGCCGGTGTCCTGCGCCCAGCGGCGCACCCTCACCTCGGCCCGGTACTTCGACTCCTCGTAGGCGGTGGCGAACCCGTACCGCTCCTCCAGCGCGTCCTCGGGCACCACGCCCTCGCGCCGCTTCCCGGCCACGAACGCCGTACTGATGTGGAACAGCCGCGTCCCGCGCGCACCCGCGGCGAGCAGTTCCAGGATGCGCCCGGTGCCCTCCACATTGGTCCGGTGGAGCGCCGCCGCCCGACCCAGCGGACTGGTGTCCGCGGCGCAGTGCCACACCTCCTGCGTCCGCCACGCCAGCGCGCTGTGCTCCGCGGCGGACAGCCCCAGCCGGGGCGCGGTGAGTTCGACCGGTACGGGGGTCACCCGCCGGCGGAAGTCGGTTTCCTCGCACCGGGAACCGGTACTGCGGACGGCCCGCAGCAACCGGTCCCGGGCTGTCTCCGGATCGCCCCGTACCAGGGCGCAGACGGGTCGGTCGTCCCTCCGCAGCAGCGCGGCGAGCAGATGGGCTCCGAGGAAGCCGGTGGCACCGGTGACCGTGATCAACGACTCACTCCTTCGACGGCGTGCCGGCCAGGACGCGGCAGCGCCGCCGAGCCGCACCCCACAACACCCGCACAACGGATGATTGTCCTATTTATGTGCAGTACGTTGCAGTATGTCGGAGCGTCAGGGAACGCGCTCCTCGGCGCACAGGCGACGGACGGGCATTCGCGTGAAGTCTCCGGGGGCCGCCCCGACCGCCCCGCCGTACGGAGCTACTGCGCCGCGCGGAACACCAGGACCGCGTTCTGCCCGCCGAAGCCGAACGCGTTGCTCACCGCCGCCGCCATCCGCACCGGCCGCGGCACCTTGCTGACCACGTCCAGCTCGATGTCCGGATCCAGGCACCGCAGATTCGCCGTCGGCGGGACCACCTGCTCCTGAAGTGTCAGCACCGTGCAGGCCGCCTCGATCGCCCCCGCGCCCCCGGCCGCGTGCCCCAGCGCGCCCTTCACCGCCGTGACCGGCGGCGGCCGGCGGAACACCTGCCGCAACGCGAGCGCCTCGGCCCGGTCGTTGAGCACCGTCGAGGTGCCGTGCGCGTTGACGTGGCCGATGTCCCCCGGCTCCAGCCCGGCATCGCCCAGCGCCGCCGACAGCGCCTCGGCCGCCCCGCGCCCTTCCGGGTGCGGCGCGGTGAAGTGGTACGCGTCGCACGAGGCGCCGTACCCCGCCAGATAGGAACGCACCCGGGCCCCGCGGGCCCGGGCGTGCTCCGCCCGCTCCAGCACCAGCATCCCGGCCCCCTCCGCCAGGACGAAGCCGTCGCGGTCCGCGTCGAACGGCCGGGAGGCCCCCGCCGGGTCGTCGCCACGACGGGAGAGCGCGCCCATCTGATGGAAGCACGCCGCGGGAATGCGGCTGCACAGCGATTCGCTGCCGCCCGCCACCACCACGTCGCAGGCCTCCGCCAGCAGCAACTGCCGTGCCGTGCCCAGCGCCGTGGCACCCGAGGCGCACGCCGTGCTGACCGTCAGGTTCGGCCCGCGGACCCGCAGGTCCATCCCCACTTCGCCGGCGACCATGTTCGGCACGCTGCGCGGAATGGCCAGCGGGGAGATCTCGGTGGCCCGCCCACTGGTGAGCTTGGCGAACTCCTCCTCGTACCGCTCCATGCTCGCGGTGCCGACGCCCAGGACGACGCCCACCCGCAGCGGGTCCCAGTGGTCCGTGCCGAGGCCCGCGTCGGCCACCGCCTCGCGGGCGGCCACCAGCGCCATCGCCGCGCACCGATCCAGCCGCCACGACAGCCGCCGCCCCAGGCGCTCCGCGGCGTCGAAGCCGGGCACCCGGCAGCAGAAGTCCACCGGCAGCCCGTCGAGCGCCGGATCGCGCGCGGCGGGGGACTCGCCGGACAGCAGCCCGTGCCAGGTGGCCGCCACCCCCACTCCTGCGGGCGTGACCAGCCCCAGCCCCGTGACGGCCACCTCCCGCGCCCTCATCCGGCCCCCACTACCAGCGCACCTGCCCCAGTGATCTCCGGCATCCGGCCAGTATCGGCAGCGGACCGCCGTCTCCCGGCATGCCGAGCCGCACCGTCCCCCGACCAGCGCAGCGGCGCACCCCGCCCGTTCCGCCACGGGAGCCACCCCGCGACAGCCGGTGCACCTCAGGCCCAGGCAAAGCGCGCGAGACGGCACGCAACATCACATTCACCGGTGAATGGCCAGCAAAACCATGAACGTGACTGCAGGGCGCGAATGTTGCCTAGGTTTATCGACGGCCGCAACGTCCTATACGCGCATCAAGCGGTCGGGAACCTCGCCAAAGGGAAGCCGTTAACCCTCATTGGACTGCAATAGCCATCAATACCGCTCAGCGGTCTCAGGCTCTGGGATGATCTTTTGCGTGCTCGGCACGCCCATGACAGGATGTCCGGGCCGCGCGGGGGAGCGGCGCACGAGTGGCGGGCAACCTCCCTTCGCGCACCAAGAGTTCAGCTGACAACTGAGGTGCTCCCTTCTTCCCGGGGCGGCGAAACTGCTGAGCCGCAGCCACAACAGACACGGGATTGGGACCAGGAACAGCGACATGACTACTGCGACACACACATCCGGCCGTACCCCTATCTACGAAGAGCTCGTCAAGCAGCACGGCGATGTCCTCGCCGAAACCCGCGAGGCCGCGGAGCATTCCCAGCTGAAGGCTTCCCAGGCCCTGGACTGGAGCGATCTGCGACGTCGCCACCAGTGACGGCGTGGCGATTCCGTCGGTGACGGTGGCTGCTCGGGCATTCCGGCCGGGAAACGCGCCCTCACCCGGAAAAGGTCTCCAACAGCCGCGGCGGGGCTGCCTGCTTCCACGAGTCGACGAGGATGTCCCGCAGCTCGTCCATGTCGTCCAGTTCCGCCAGCCGGACCCGCACCCAGGCGGAGCCCGCCTCGTGCGGCGGCACCCAGAATTTCTCCGGTTCCGCGGCGATCAGCTCCTTCCGCTCATGGACCGGGCACCGCACCGCGAACGAGGTCTCGTCGTCGGGGACCGTGACGAACATCTTCCCGGCGACCCGGAACGTGGGCATCTCCCAGGCTTCCTTCTCCACCGTTTCCGGCAGCGAGAGGGCAATACGGCGGACATCAGCGGAATCGATCACGCCACCACTTTAGAGGCGCCGACGCCTGCGCGGACACGGCTTTCTTCCGTCAGGCGGAGGGGTGCGAGCCCCGGTCCCTGAGCAGGGTCTCCACATGGTCGAAGCGCGCGTGCAGGGTGTGCAGCTCCGAGTGGAACGCCTCCGCGTCCTCACGTGCGTGATTCCCCACCGCTTTCCCCAGCCGGGCCACGTCCTGCTCCGCCTGTCCGACGAACCAGGTGGCGAGCGCGGCCGTGATGACACCGAACGCCGTGATGGCGCTGAGCATCAAAAGGGCGGCGACGACGCGGCCCCACAACGTCACCGGGTAGAAATCCCCATAACCCACCGTGGTGGCCGTCTCGAACGACCACCACAATGCCTTCGGGTACGACGTGATATTGGCGTGCGGCGCCCCCGATTCGGCGACCAGGACCAGCGCGGCACCCCCCAGCAGCATCGCGGTCATGACGAGGGAGACCCAGAACACCGCCTGTGCGTGCAGTCGACGCCACGCCTCATTCCTGAAGAGGCGATTCAGTACGGAGACGAGAAACGAAGGCACCAACGGGGCGTCACCTTTTCCTGCTGACCTGGTGGACAACCGGCCTTCCCCCGCCGCCGACATTAACAGGGACCGTCACCATGCCCGGCGATATCGGCGAGCATGGTGACGAGGCGTCACATTGTTCCCGGATTCCCCTTACCGAATTCCGGCCTTCCCGGATTTCCGACGCCGGCGGTCAGTCCGAGGAGGACGCGGCCTGACGGGGGCCGGCGGGGGTGTCGCCGCGCACGGCGTGCAGATAGAGCGCCAGGGTGTCGAGCGTGAAGTACGAGCTGTAGGAGACGTCCGGGAAGTCGCCGCCCGTGTGATAGCCGCCGATGACGCCGATCAGCGCGTAGCCGGTGAAGTCCCGTACCAGGAAAGGACCGCCGGAGGTGCCGCCGATGTAGCCGGCGCAGGCGATCTCCAGGAAGTCACCGGGCGCCGCCGGGTCGGTGCTGGTGTACCGGTGGGTGGACGAGGTGCAGTCGAGCGGTTTGGGATGGGTGGTGTCGCTGCTGCCGGGGTAGCCGATGAGGCGTACCTCGGGGTGGCGGTAGCCCGGGTAGGGGAGCAGGTCGAAGCCGCCGGTCACCTCCTCCACCTCGGCGCCGTCCGCGCGCGCCCCCAGCCGTACCACCGCGTAGTCCCAGCGGGCACCCGCCGCCGTCCCGAGGTCGTAGTAGCGCTGGTCGAGGTAGATGCGGTCGACGGGGTAGATCCCGTGCGGCTTCAGCCCGTCGTGGTACTGAGGCACGAACGACAGATGGCGCTTGGGGTCGGGCGAGCGCAGGCAGTGTCCGGCGGTCACCACGAGATCGCGGTTCGGGCTGTGGATGACCGTTCCGCCGCAGAACCGGCCGGTGTTGCTGCCGTCCGTCCAGAAGAACGTGCCGACTTGCGGGAGTCCGTCGAACGGATGGCTCGGCGGGACCGGATCCGCCGCGAGGTCCGTTTTGCGTCCCTGTCCGGCGCCCGGCCGCGCCGTGCCGGTGGCCGCGGCAGCCCTGGTGGCGACGGCAGGTTCGGCGGCCCGCATCCGCTGCGGACTCCAGTACTCCTCCGCCGCCGAGGCGGGCGACGGGGCGTCCGTGCCAGCCGCGCGGGCCGGCGACCAGGGCGGGACGGCGAGCGGCAGGCCGAGAAGCAAGGTGGTGAGCACGAGCGTGAGGCGGGCGCGTACGGCGAGGGGTCTGCTCATGGTCCGGGGTCCTCCCGAGGGCACGGCGTACGGAACGAGAGACGTACGGGGCAGGCGTGACGGGCGAGCGACGGCTGCGGCGGGCGAGAGACAGGAGAGGGCAAGCGAGCCATGGTCCTACGGCGGGCCGGTGCGTGGCGAGAGGCCGGGCGGAATTGCGGGGGAAGGAGTGGCGTGGTTCGCCGGGTCGGCGGACCGGTCGGGTGTGGGCCGGGTGTGAGCGGGCTCTACGGCGTGGCCGCGCCCGGCACCACCTCCGGGCCGTTCCGGTCGTCGTTCGCCGCCCGGAACCGGCCGGAGGTAATCTGAACCCAGTGCTCCTGCTCCCCAGCGCCGGGGAGGTCCTATGACCACCTGCGAGAGCCTCCGCCCCAGCAGGGCGGACGAGCCCCGCTACCTGCCCATCGCCGAGCACGGCCTGATCGGCGACATGCGGACCGCCGCGCTCGTCGGGACGAACGGCACCATCGACTGGTACTGCCCCCTGCGCTTCGACGCCCCCAGCGTCTTCGCGGCCATCCTGGACGCCGACCGCGGCGGGGCCTTCGAACTCGCCCCGGACGTGCCCGCCCGGAGGAAGCAGTTCTACTTCCCCGACACCAACATCCTGATCACCCGGTTCTTCGCCGACAACGGCGTCGGTGAGGTGCAGGACTTCATGCCGATCGTCGACGACTCGCGCGAGGCGGACCGTCACCGGCTGATCCGGCGCGTGCTGTGCGTCCGCGGGTCGCTGCCGTTCACCGTACGGGTGGCGCCCCGGTTCGACTACGGCCGGCAGACGCACGCCGTACGGACCGAGCAGGGCCACACGGTCTTCGACTCCCCGGACCTTTCGCTGGCCCTGACCTCCAGCGTCCCGGTTGAGATCGACGGGCCGGACGCCCGGGGCGCCTTCACCCTGCACGAGGGCGAGGCGGCGGTCTTCGCGCTGGACCGGATCGGCGACGGGCTGAAGCCGCGGGCCTGCGCGGTCACGGAGGCGGAGGAGCTGTTCGGGGCCACGGTGCGGTACTGGCGCTCATGGCTGTCGCACTCCCGCTACCGGGGACGCTGGCGGGAGATGGTGCACCGCTCCGCACTCACCCTCAAACTGCTGACCTACGCGCCCACCGGCGCCCTGGTGGCCGCCCCCACTACCAGCCTGCCGGAGCAGATCGGTGGCGAGCGGAACTGGGACTACCGCTACGCCTGGGTGCGCGACGCCGCATTCTGCATCTACGCGCTGCTCAGGCTGGGCTTCACCGACGAGGCCCGGGCCTTCGCGCACTTCCTGTCCGAGAACATCTGCCTGCAGTCCGGCCCCGACGGGCCCTTGCAGATCATGTACGGCATCGACGGCCGCAGCGATATCCCCGAGACCGAACTGACCCACCTCCAGGGCCACTTGGGATCCTCCCCGGTACGGATCGGCAATGACGCGGTCGCTCAGCTCCAACTGGACATCTACGGCGCCCTCATCGACTCCCTCTACCTCTACGACAAGTGGGGAGAGCCGCTGTCCAGCGCCCACTGGGACACCGTCGGCATGCTCGTGAACTGGGTCTGCGACAACTGGGACCAGCCCGACGAGGGCATCTGGGAGACCCGGGGCAAGGCCCAGAAGTTCCTCTACTCGCGGCTGATGTGCTGGGTCGCGATCGAGCGGGCGATGCGGATCGCCAATCACCGCGGCCTGCCGGCGGATGTGCTCCGCTGGGCGGAGACACGGGACGCGATCTACCGGCGGATCATGGAACGCGGCTGGTCCGAGAAGCGCAAGGCGTTCGTCCAGCACGAGGGCGAGGACGTGCTCGACGCCGCCGTCCTGATGATGCCGCTGGCCAAGTTCATCTCGCCCACCGATCCGAAATGGCTCTCCACCCTGGACGCGTTGGGCGAGGAGCTGGTGTCCGACTCGCTGGTCTACCGCTACGACCCGCGCCGGAGCCCGGACGGGCTGCGCGGCGAGGAGGGCACCTTCTCGATCTGCTCGTTCTGGTACGTCGAGGCGCTCTCCCGGGCCGGCCGGGTGGACGAGGCGCGGCTCGCCTTCGAGAAGATGCTGACCTACGCCAATCACCTCGGCCTCTACGCGGAGGAGATCGGCCGCACCGGCGAACAGACGGGGAACTTCCCCCAGGCATTCACCCACCTGGGGCTCATCAGCGCCGCCTTCAATCTGGACCGGGCGCTGGGCTGAGGAGCCGGGGATTCCTCCCGGCCGCTCAGGACGAGGGGCAGCCGCCGCCGGCGCGCCCTCGTAGGACACGAGCAGACATCGAAGGGCAGCCTTCTGCGCGCCGCCTCCAGGGCGAGCCGTCGCGGGGGCCCCTGAGGGCGGCGCGGGCGTCCGGCCTACCGTGGGGCGGGTCTGTTGACGTCTGGAGAGTCATGATCATCGATGAGTCCGCCTTCCGTGGGCGGATGCCCGCCCGGGCCGGCGACCTGGCGGTCGAGCGGCACGGGATAGAGCCGGTGCCCGAAAGCAACCGCTACGGGAAGCCTGCCCGGCTTTTCACCGTCTGGTTCGCCCCGAACCTCACCATGACCGGGGTCTTCACCGGCACCGTGGGCGTCTCCCTGGGGCTGGACTTCTGGACGGCCCTCACCGCCATGGTGCTCGGCACCCTCCTCGGCGCGCTGCCGGCCGCCTACCTCTGCACCTGGGGCAGCCGCACCGGGACCGGGCAGCTACCGCTGTCCCGGCTGGCCTTCGGCGCCGGGGTGGTGCTGCCGGGCGTCACCCAGTGGCTCTCCTCGGTCGCCTGGGACGCGCTCATCGGCCTCTTCGGCGGCGAGGCGCTGGCGCAGCTGCTCGGCTGGCCGTTCTGGCTCGGTGCGCTGGTGATCCTGCTGCTCCAGGGCGTCGTCGGGGTCTTCGGCTACGAGGTCCTGCACCGCCTCCAGACGGTGATGACCTTCGTGCTGGGCGCGGCCTTCCTGGTCATCGGCGCCAAGCTGCTGTCCGGTGTCCCGCTGCCCGCGACGGGCTCGGCGCACGGTGCCGACCGCCTCGGCGCCTTCGTCCTGACCAGCACCATCGCGCTCAGCCTGGCGCTGTCGTGGGCACCGTACGCCTCGGACTTCAGCCGCTATCTGCCGGCCGGCACGTCCCGGCCCCGGATGTTCTGGTACTCCCTGCTCGGCATGGTGCTCTCCTTCGCATGGGTCCAGACGCTGGGGCTGTGGGGGGCCGGGCTGTTCACCGACCAGACCGCCGCGGGAGTGCACGGCCTGCTGGGCGGCGGCGCCCTGGGGGCCTTCGGGCTGCTGTCCATCGCCGCCGCCGCGGTGTGCAGCAACGCCATGAACGACTACAGCGGCTCGCTCGCCCTCCAGGCCACCGGCCTGCGGGTTCCCCGGCCGCTCGCCGCCGCGGCCGCGGCCGTCCTCGGCTTCCTGCTGGTCCTGTGGCTGCACGCGGCGGACACCACGGTCCGCTTCCAGAACCTGCTGCTGTTCGTCGGCTACTGGATCCCCGGATTCGTGGGCATCGTGCTGGTCGACGCGCGGCTGCGGGCCAGGGCCAGACGGGGCGCACCGCTCGACGTCGCCGCGGAACTCGCCCGGCCGCAGCCGTGGTGGCCGGCGTGTGCCGCGTTCGTCGCCGCCTTCGCCGCGGCCGTGCCCTTCATGGACACGACCCTGTACGTCGGGCCGGTGGCGGCGGCGCTGCACGGCGCGGACCTCGCCTACTACGTGGCCTTCGTCGTGGCCGTGGCGGTCTACGCCCTCCTGCGGCGCGTCGCGGGGCCGGGCGGCCCCGTGCGAGAGACGTCCGCCCTCGGGTGACCTCCGGCCTTCCGCGTACGCCCCCGGACCTGGCGACATACCCCAGGGACGACCGGGGGACGGCCGAAGGAGGGAGCAGCCGGCGGTGTCGCCTCGTACCCCAGGAGGGTTTGGCGCGCCGTTCGTGTCGGACGGGTGCGGCTGTCGCTTCAGCGCCGGAGCTGCGGGCACACGTAGGCCCGGAGACCTGGCGGGAGGAGGAGCCGATGGCCACGAAGGAGAAGAGGGGCACGACGGAGCCCGGGCCCGCGTGGCGGGCCTGGGGGAGGGCGCTGCTCGGCGGCGCGGTGATGGCGGTCGCGCTGGGGACGGGGAACGCCCTGGGGGAAGCGCTGGTCAGGGCGCTCGACCTCGACGGCTACCCGGCGCAGCTGCTGCCCGCCGCGCTGGTCAGCGCCCTGGCCGTACCCGTCGTGCTGGCGTTACGCACCGGGCGGCCGGGCAGCGGGCGGCCACTGGGCCTCGGGACGCCCGCCTCCGCGGCACACGGCTTCGCCCGCGGCCTCGCCGTCACCACGGCGTGCGCCGCCCTCGTACTGGGCGGCGGTACGGCGGCCGGCTGGGTCCGGTGGTCCGGGCCGGACCCCGCGGCGCTGGTGTCGTTCCTGGTGGGCAACGCCCTGGTGGCCGTGCTGCTGGAGGCGTTGCCGGAGGAGACGACGCTGCGCGGGTACGCCTGGGCGTCGTTGCGTGACCGGTTCGGCGGGCTGCTTTCCGCCTTGGGCACCACCCTGGTCTTCCTGCTGGTGCCGGCCGCCTCGACCGTGGTGCAGGCCGGGGTCGCCCAGGCGGTGGGGGTGGACGCGCCGCCGATGGGCCTGGCGCCGGCCGGGCAGGACCCCGTCGCGTATCCGGTGCTGCTCTCGGTCTTCGGCCTCACGCTGATCGCGGCACGGACCGCTCCGGGGCGCGCCCCGCTGTGGGCGGCCATCGGCACGCACGTGGCCTTCCTGAGCGTCAACCGCGTGGTGTTCGAGGGCGGCCGCCGGGACGCGGGCTGGTCGGCGCACGTGTCTCCGGTGCACGCCGCGATCCTCGAACTGGGCTATCTGGCGGCCACCGCGGCGGTCTTCACCGGGGCGCGGCTGCTGGCGTCCCGCGGGCGCGCCCCGGCGTCCGGCCCGCGCACCGCAGTGTCCGGCCCGCGGGTCCGCGCGGCCGCGGCATGGCTCCGGCCGGTGCTGCCGTCCGGGCCGCGCGCCACGGCATCCGGCGGGCGCCGCGTCCAGCCCTCCGCGGCGACCACCTACAGCGTCGGCGTGTGGGCCGGAGGCGGATCGGGGCTCGTCCCACCGGTGCGGGTGCTCTCCCGCGCGTCGGCGCCCCTGCCCGGAGCCTTCAGCCGCGGCCGGCCGGGGGCAGCCGTGCGGCGAACCCCGGGAACGCGACGCCGCTGACCCGGGCCACGGCGGTCGCCGGGGCCCGGACGAGGCAGGGGCGGTGATCCCACCCGAGCGCGGCACACCGTGACCCCTCGCCCGGACGACGTCTCCGACACGGCTGTCACACGGGTCGGCCGACCGGCCTCAGGAGCACCTCGTCGACGGCCTCGACTTCGCGGGGCTGCCGGAGGGCCCACGCGCGGTCGGCGACCTGATCAGCCGTCAGGAAGGCGCCCTCGCCCGCGGGGAGCAGCCGCGACGGATCGCCCCTCGCATCCGCCCGGACCGCATTGTCAGACCCTGCCGCTACGGTCGGTCGGTATGGACGAACTGTCACCACACGCCGCGCAGTTGCGTGCCGCGATGGCCGGGCCGCAGCAGGACGCCGACTGGCCCGGCGGCCTCTGGGCCGCCTGTGACCAGCTGACCTCATGGGAACTGGGCGCGCTCCTGCCGGACGCCTACCGCACTCTCGCCGACGAGAGTGCTCCCGACCACGCCCGGCTCGTCGCCCGCCAGGTGACCTGGAGCAAGGTGTCCCCGTCCTTCACCGCCGCCACTCTCACCGCTCTCTACACCGGGCTGGCCGCCTCCCCGCGCCCCACCGATGTCCGCTACGCCGCGGGCGGATTGCTGCGCTGCACCGAACCCTGGGACGAACGGGAGCTGGCCGCCCCCGCGGCGGTCCTGGTGGCGGCGGCGCTGCGCAAGCCCGGCGAGTACGCCGACGCCGCGCTGGCGGTGGCCGCCGTGGCCGGCCCGAAGACCGAGCAGACGCTCGTCACCCGGCTGCGGACGGTCCATGCGGACAGCCCGCTGCGGCTCGCGGAGATCGAGGTGATCCTCACGACCGGACCACGTGAGCGGGCCGTGCTCGCCGAGGACCAGTGGCACGGCCCCTTCTCGGGCGACTGGCCGCCCCTGACGGATCCGGTGGCGGAGCGGACGGCCGACGCACTGCACGCCGAACTGGCCCGCCACGTGCTGCGTTCCGCCGCCGCCCACCTCGCCGCCCTGCACGCCGGAGAGCTTCCGTACGCCGCCGACCAGGCGTTCACCACGGCCGACGCGGACACCCTGCGTCGCGCCGCCCGGCTGGCGCTGCGGCGCGACGAGCCGTGGGCCGGGGAGGTCTTCAGCACCTTGCTGCCCCAGCTCGCGGTCGCCCCGACCGCCGCCAAGACCCTGCCCTCGCAGCGCGCCTGTATCGCCCTGGCGCAAGTCGTCGAGGCATGGCCGACCCCCGAATCCGTCGCCGCGCTGCGCGAGGCCCGCCGCGTCGTCCGGCACGCCGGAGTCACCAAGAAACTCGACCGCCTGCTGCGCCGCGCCGAACGCAACCTCGGCCGACGGCCCGAGGCCGCGCTCCGCCTCCCGGACCTCGGCCTCGGCCCCGACGGCAGCCGACGACTCCCGTGCGGCGACCACACCGCCGTGCTCACCGTCACCGACGAAGCCACGCTCACCTGGGAACGTGCCGACGGCCGCGCCCTGAAGTCCCTCCCGGCCGCCGCCCGCCGTGACCACCCCGACCACGTCACGGCCGCGCGTGACCTGCTGGGGAAGGCCCGCGCCCAGATACGCACCCTGACGCGCGCACTGGAGGCCGGCTACCTCGCGGGCGCCGTGTATCGCTACGACCGCTGGCGCGACGCCCTGGCCACCCACCCCGTGGCCCGAGGCACCGCCGGTCGCCTCATCTGGGAGGTCGAGCACGCCCCGGGGGACTGGCGGGCGTTCCTGCCCGCGGCCGGTCCGGCGGACCACCCCGATCCGGCTCCCGACCCGTCCGCCGCCGTCCGCCTCTGGCACCCGGCCCGCGCCACGCCGGCCGAGCGGGACCTCTGGCGCGACCGGATCGCGGACCTACGGCTGCACCAGCCGTTCCGCCAGGCATACCGAGAGCACTACCGGGCCCCGGAGTCCGGCCACTCCACCACCATGTTCCAGGGCCATCTGGTCCGGATCGAAGCGGTCCTCGGCCTGGCCGTGCGCCAGGGCTGGAACATCGAGGACGACATACTCGTCCTGCCGCTCGACGGGTTCACCGCCTGGCTCGGCATCGCCGGGAGCCTCTACCCGGGGGCCGCGGGTTGGGCGGAGGTCGGGGAGGTCACCCTCCGCCGTGCGGACGGCAGCCCCCAGGCACTGGCCGAATTGGATGCCGTCCGGCTGTCGGAGGTCCTCCGCTCTGTCGACCTCCTCATCAGCGCCGGCAGCTTCGCCTGGTGCGACGACACCCACGCGCACGGTCCTGAAGGCCGGCGGCAACTCAACCGCCTGTACGCCCAACCCCTCGGCCGGACCGCTCAGTTGCGGCGGGCGGCGCTGCGCCGCATCCTCGCCGACCACCTCACGTCCGGCCGCATGGAGCTGGACGACCGGCATCTGCGGCTCGACGGACACGACATCCACCTGGCCACCGGCCGGGTCACGAGGTCCGGTGACCCGGTCGAGATCGCGCTCCCCACGGGCCGCCAGGCCGTCCCGCTGCCCTTTCTGCCCTATGACGAAGCGTTGCTGGAACGCGTGGTCCGTACCGTGGCCCACCTGATGGAGAGGGAGGGATCGGCAGCGCACTCCTGAGGACGCAGGGCGCCTGCCGGACCTGAGGAACGGCGGGTGCCGCGTCACCACACCCGCTGGCCCCTCAAGCTGCCGACGGCAGTGCAGCGGCCGTCACCGGCCGATGGAACCGTCGATCGCCTCTCGCAGCAGATCGGCGTGGCCGTTGTGCCGGGCGTACTCGGCGATCATGTCCACCAGGAGGGCGCGCAGCGAGAACGGCTCGCCCGTTCTCTTACGGATCCCGGTCTCGTCGAGCGACGCGGCCGCGGCCGTGATCTGCCGGGAGCGCTCGCACTCCGCCCGCCAGAGGGCGAAGGCTTCCTCGACGTCGCCGCTCAGGTCGTCGAAGTCCTGGTCGGGGTCGTCGTCCGAGTAATGGAGCAGGGGCAGGTCCTCGCCGGCGAACTGGATGCGGAACCACCAGCGTTCGACGCCGGCCAGGTGCCGTACGAGTCCGTGCAGGGACAGCGACGAGGGCGGCATCGCGCGCTCCGACAGACGGCCCGGCGGCAGGCCGGCGCACTTGAGCTCGAACGTCGCCCGGTGCCACTCCAGCACCGCCCCGAGGGTCTCCCGCTCACTCCCGAGCGAGGGTGTCGGACGACGGTTGTCGCTGCTCAGCTGGGGTGCGTAGTGCTGGGGTGTCGCGTGCTGGGGAACGCCTGGCTCGGCCACCGGCTCGCCTCCTGAATCCGTCACGGCTGGTACGAGCCGAGTGTCGCAGGCACCACTGACATCCGGCCGCCGCCGCGTTGCCCGCGCCAAGTGCCCGCCGAACCGGCCCGGTTACCCGGCCCCCGCCGCCCCCGTCACCCGGCGTCCCCGTCGCCGGAGAGGAGTTCACCGAGGACGTGGCGCGCGATGGCCGCCATCCTCGGGTTGGTGTCCCGGTAGTAACGCAGCTCCATCAGCGCGACCGACAGGGCCCAGCCGCGCCCCCGCGCCCACGCCGCGTCATCGGCGGCCACCGCGGCACGGAAGACCCGGCGCCCCTCGGCGGGCAGCACGTACCACGCCACCATCAGGTCGACCGCGGGATCGCCCACGCCCAGGCAGCCGAAGTCGATGACGGCACCGAGCCGGCCGTCGGTGGTCAGCAGATTCCCCGGCTGCAGATCGGCGTGGATCCAGACGGCCGGCCCGTGCCGTTCCGGGGCCCGCAGCGCCGCCTCCCACACGGCTGTCGCCGCGTCGGCGTCGACCGCGCCGCGCAGTGAGCCGAGCGCGTCCCGCGTGGCGTCGTCGCGCGCCAGGAGGGGTTCGCTGCGGTACGAAGGAGGCCCGCCCGTCGGATCGACTCCGTGCAACGCGACGACGAACGCAGCCAGGTCCTTGGCCAGCAGTTCGGGTTCGGCGAGGCGCCCGACGACCGGATTCTCGCCCGCCAGCCAGCTGTAGACGGACCAGGGGAAGGGGTAACCCTCGGCGGGTTCTCCCTTGCCCAGCGGCGTGGGAACGGCCGTGGGCAGTGCCGGTGCGAGACGCGGCAGCCACCTGTGCTCCTTCGCCACGTCACCGGCGGCCCCCGCCATCCGCGGGAGCCGTACGGCCATGTCCGCACCGAGCCGGTACATGGCGTTGGAGGTGCCGGCGGAATCGACCCGGGTCAGCGGCCGGTCCGCCCACTGCGGAAACTGCGCACCGAGCAGCCGGTGCACCAAGGAGACATCGATGTCCGCCTCATCGGCGTGCATCTTGCGCGAACTCACAGGCGTCCTCACCTTCTTGCGCCCCGAGGTGAGCCCTCGGTGCGGAGCAGTGCCCCGGGCGGGAGGGTTACGGTACCCGGCCCGCCCGGGGCACTCGGAACGCCGGCGGCACCGGGCCTTACGGGGCGATACGCCAGCTCAGCGACGTCGACAGCCGGGTCCGCAGTGCCGGGTCGCGGACCGCGCCGGTACGGTCGGTGGCGCGGGCGGTCAGGGTGTGCCGGCGGCCGTCGGCCGGAACGCCCAGGGTGCGTGGCACGACCGACAACTTGCCCCGTGCGGACCGCCGCTCCCGGCCGTCGACGTACCACCTCACCTGGGCGGACGCCGGCACGCCGACACGGATCCGGTCCCCTCGGCGCTGCACGCGGTCGGTGGCCACCGGGCTGCTCAGCACGCTCGCGAAGCGGTAGAAGCCCGCGATCATCGCCTCGCGGCCCGGGAGGTTGAACTCGCGGCCCAGCGTGCGCATGATCGAGTTGTCGGTGGGGCGGTTGAGCCCGTGCTCGTAGTAGCCGCCGCCCTCGTACGCGCCGACCTGTCCGCCGTCCGGCGACTCCTGGCCGAGCCAGCGGTACCACTTCTGCCGCTGAGCGGCCATCTGGTCGGCGGAGAGCGTGCTCAGGTTGGCCTCTCCCGGCTCCGGTCCGGTGTACGTGCCGGACTCCCCGTAGGCGTATTCGTCGGCGAGCTTGCCGAGGGAGTGTCCCGTCTCGTGCACCGCTATCTGGTCGGACCGGTCGTTGTCGGAGGAGGCGGTGGCGATCCCGTCGTAACCCACCTGCGAGGAGATGTCGTTGTAGCCGGCGCCGCCGTACTTGGTGGAGTTGGAGAGCACCACGACAAGGTCCGCGGCCGGGGCCTTGGAGGCGTACGACTCGACCTTGCCGGTGTCGACGCAGAGCAGCCGCTCGGTGCCGTCGCAGAAGAAGGCGGAGTCCAGGGCGGTGTCGCGGACCACGTCCTTGGTGGGGTCGCCGGAGACGCCGGAGTCGTTGGAGACCGCGTCGACCGCCCAGACGTTGAACAGACCGCTGTAGGAGGCGTAGGGCTCGACGGCGGTGATCCTGGCCCACTTGGCGCGCACGTCGGCGTGGAAGTCCTCCTGCTGGGAGGCCGTGTAGCCGTCACCGATGAAGACCACGTCGAGCTTGCTGCCGACGGGGCCGTTCTGCACGATCGGCGTCACGTCGCCGTCCCCGGCCGTGATCGCTGCCTTGGCGGACGGCGACAGCGGCTTGGAGGCCGGGACGGTGGTGTGCCGGGGGTGGCCGGACGTGCCGGTGAAGTACTCGACGCGCTGCGTGTGGTGGGCCTGCGAGGGCGAGGGGGCGGCCGGAGTCGCGCCGTCGGCCGTGGCCGCGGCGGCGGTTGCCGCACCGAGTGCCGCCAGCGCCACGCCGGCGGCCACGGCGGTCCGCAGGGAGAGACGACGACGGGACCCGCGCCGGGTGCCGCGTCCGGAGACGGGGTCCGCGGGACCGCGGCCTTCGGGGGTGTGCTCGGAGGTACGTCTGTGCATGGGGGGTTTCCTTCCGAAGCCCGCCGCGATGACGGCGGGTTGAGCCGGATTCAGGCGGGCTCAACGTAAGGGCTCCGGAGGCTCCAGGCAACGGATGGTGCCCAAGTGACAAAATGGAAGGTTGAGTTCAGGCTGAGGCGCACGGGGCGGCGCTCGGGCCCGGGGCCGCCGCATCGCCGACGGCCCCGGGCAACCACGTCGTCAGACCTCGATGATGAGCTTGCCGCGCACATGGCCGGCCTCGCTCAGCTCCTGGGCCTTGGCGGCGTCGGCGAGCGCGAAGGTCTCGGCGACGGGCACGGTCAGCTTCCCCTCGACGGCGAGCCGGGCGTGCTTGACCAGCCCCGCCCGGACCTGCTCCGACGGCGTACCGCCCGCCGAGAAGGGGACACCGTGCTCGGCGGCGTCCGTGGCGGCGATGGTGACGATGCGGTCCGTCGTTCCGCCGCGCAGCGCGATGGAGACCGGCAGCGCGTCGTGCCCGGCCGCGTCGAAGACCGCGTCCACACCCTGCGGGGCGGCCGCCCTGACCCGGTCGGCCAGGCCCGCCCCGTACGTCACCGGGACCGCGCCGAGGGTGCGCAGGAAGTCGTGGTTGGCCGGGGAGGCCGTCCCGATCACCGTCACACCGAGGGCCACCGCGAGCTGCACCGCGACCTGGCCGACCGCACCGGCCGCCCCGTGCAGCAGCATGGTCTCGCCCTCCACCACGCCCAGTTCGTCGAGCACGCGCTGAGCGGTCTCACCCGCGACCGGCAGCGCCGCCGCGGTCGCGAAGGACAGCTCGGCGGGCTTGGGCGCGATGTCCCCGGCGAGGGCGTACTCCGCGTAGGCGCCGGTTCTGGTCCAGCCGAAGACCTCGTCACCGACCGCCACCTCGGTGACCCCCTCGCCGAGCGCATCGACGATCCCGGCGAACTCCAGGCCGGGCACGGCGGGAAACGTGGTCGGATAGAACTGCTCCACCCACCCGTAACGGCGCTTGTAATCCAGCGGATTGACGCCGACGGCCACCACCTTCACCCGTACGTCCCCCGGGCCGGGCTCCGGCTTCCCGGTCTCTCGGAGGGCGAGCACGTCCGCGCCGCCGAATTCGTTGTACATGATCGCTCGCATGGCAGAACTCCCCGCTGAAGGCAATGAATGAGCCGGCCGGCAGGCCGCTCCCGCCGACGGCTTCAGCCTCGTCGCCGGGGAGCTGACCGCTCGCCGGCCATCCGGACAGTCCGGCCTGGCCGAAAGGCCAGCGCCGCCGTTCGCGCCGCTGACTACGCTGAGGCACATGGAGTTGACCGGACCCGGAGCCGTACCCGCCCTGACCGCCGCATACGAGGTGATCCGCCAGCCACTGGGCGAGATCCTGCCGCGGCTCTCCGCCGTCCTGGCCGAGCTGGTCCCGCACCGCGCCGCCGCCGAACTCTCCACGCACTGCGTCCACTCACCGTTCAAGACCTACGGCGATCCGGAGATCATCGACCGGCTCTCCACCGCAGACATGGCGCCACTGCTCGCCTCGGGCGTCCCGGGCCGACCGTGGCAGGGCACACTTCCCCTCGCCGGTGGTGAGCGGCCCGTCCTCGTCGTGACGAGCGATGCGACGCCCCGGCGCGCGGTCCTGCTGCTGGTACGCGAGGCCGACGCGCCGCCCGTCGACGAGCCGGCGACCGCGCTCGCCCAGACCCTCTGGGACGTGGTGACCAGCCACTTCGACCGGCTGGCGTCGGAGGCCATGCCCGGGGCGCTGGCTCGCTCGCGGACCGCCGCCGGGACCCGGGCGCGGGTGATCGCGGAACTCGGCGAGGCGTACTCGGCGTCGCTCACCGCGCTGCTGGGCGTGCTGCGCAGCCGCACCCTCGGCGACGCGGCGGCCCGGGCCACCGCCACGGACCTGGCGGTCTCGGCCCTGGTGGAGCTGCGCGCGGAGGCGGAGCGGGATCAGGAGATCGCCGAGGAGCCGGCCGGGCAGGCGTTCTCCCGGCTCGCCGACTCGCTCCGGCCGCTGGTGCGTTACAGCCCGGTCCGCCTGGAGCTGGGCGCGCCCGACTCCACCCGGACGGTCGCCGCGGACGTGGCGCACACCGCGCGGGTGATCGTCCGGGCCGTGCTGCTGAAGGTGCTGGAGCAGGAAACGGTGACCCGGGTGCACGTCGGCTGGCAGCTCACCGACGACGAGTTGCGCGCGACCCTACGGGACGACGGGCCCGGCACCCTCACCCACGACGTCCTGGCGCCGGGCCGGGTCACGGAACGGCTCGACGTGCTCGACGGGCGGCTCGACGTCGACGCCGTGCCCGGCTGGGGGACCACGATCGCGGCGACGATCCCGCTCCGGGTCTCCCAGGACCCGGCGCCCGACCCGCTCATCGCCCTGGGTGAACGGGAACTGGAGGTGCTGGCGCGGCTCGCGCTCGGGCACCGCAATCGGGCGATCGCGCAGGAGCTGCACATCAGCGAGTCGACGGTGAAGTTCCACGTGGCGAAGATCCTCACCAAACTGGGCGTCGCGTCGCGGGGCGAGGCAGCGGCCCTCTTCCACGCCGTGGCCTAGGGGCTGTCGTTTGGATCATGCCGGGCTCGCGGGGTCTGGCACCGCACTCCCCCAGCTAACGCTGGGGGTGCCCCCACGCCGCGTTGTCGTCGGTCGCCAGGGCTCCGCCCTGACTCCCTCCTCCGCCTTGCGATGCACGGCACCAGACCCCGCTCCCTGATCCGGCCTGATCCAACGGCCGCCGCGGCCCCCGTTCCGGCCCCGGCTCGTGACGGTGCCGGACCGACCAGAGCCAGACGTCCTCACCCACGACGAGACGGCGGAGTTGACGATCCTTGCGCACGGGGGCGAGCGTACCGAAGGGCGGTGTGCGGGGCGCCGGCCGCTGTCAGGCCAGGTGCTTGCCGTTGTCCACGTGCCGGGCCTTCGGCACGCCGCTGAACCGCGCGGCCTGCCCGGCCGGAGCCGTACGCATCGTGCGTTCCGCGCGGGCCCGCCGCTCAGCGGCCTCGTCCACCGGCGTCACATCGGTCCAGTAGATGTCGAGCATCGTCCGCAGCGACGTCGGCTCGCTCATCGGCCCTATGGGGACGGTGATGCTGTCCAGCGCCTGCCACAGCTCGTAGTCCGCCTGCTCGGCGACGCCGCTGCTCCTGGCGTGTGCCGCTTGGTGCTTGTGCACGGCGAGGGCGAGGTCGCGCAGGCGGTCCCGGTGGTTCTGCGCCACCTGGTGATTGATGGACCGGTTGATCTCCTTCTTCACGCGGTTGATCTCGGCCAGCGCGTTCTGCACCGTCCGGCTGAAGTTCGCCGCCCGGTGCCGCCAGGCGTCGTACTCCCGCTTGGAGGCGAACCACTCCTCCTTGCCGGCCTGCCCGCGGGCGAAGCACTCCAGCCGGAACTGCTCACGCTCCTCGCGACGCTTGCGCAGCACCGAGGAGTTCCGCTGGAAGAGGGTGTTGAGTGCGTCGCGGGTGCGGTCGATGAGGGCGGGGTCGATGAGTGCCGCCCAGGTCTCCTGGTCACGCGCGGGAGGGTGGGCGTTGTCGAGGACGAGCTGCTCGTAGCCGGCGTCGTCGAGTCGGGTGAGGTGACCTGCGTCCATCAGTCGGCCTCCAAGCCGGTTGTGGGCTGCTGCACCCATGGTGGCCGCACGGTGTGACGCCCGGCAGGGCGCACGGGGACAGGGGTGAACGCGCCCCTGGCATGGGCCAGTGGCGCGCCGTTGTCCGCAGGAGTGGTGCGGCGGAACCGGGCGCCGGAGGCCGGGCACCGCGGAAGCCGTCGGCTGCGTGGGGGCCGCGGGGCCTGTGACGCGTGAACAAGAGTTGAACGGCGGCGGGTGGTTGCCCGTATCTCCTCGTAGCCGTGCCCCATGGGGGTTCGTCCACGATGCGAGGAGGGCCCATGAGTGAATCTGGTAACCCGGTGCCGATCCAGGCCATGCCGGACGGAGACGCCGAACTGTCGCTGGTGGTCCGGCTTCAGTGGGAGGACGTGGCCGCGCTCGGCCAGGAGGCGTCCCGGCTCGCCGCCCGCTACAAGCGTCCGGTCGGCCTCGATGAGGCGGCCAGCCACCGGCTGCGCATCCGGCGGGCCGCGCCACCCCATCCCACGACGGTGGCGCAGGAGCGGGCGCAGCCAGCCGTGGCGGCCGCCACCACCACCGTGTCACCGCTGCCCGCCCGCTCCCCCCAGGAACAGGCCCGGCAGGCGATCGAGAAGATCAACGGCAGCGCGCTCGGGCACGAGACGGCGTAGCCGGACAGCGGGACGGCGGCTGGGCCGACGGAGCGAAGATCATCGGCCCAACGGCGCAACGCCCGCCGAGGCAGCGTGCCGCCGGCCGTCCGCCGGTGATTGTGTGACGAGCCGGGCCCGACCGGCGCTGTGTCCCGCAGGACTGGGGCCCTGCACCGAGGAGGCAGGCACCCGTGCACATCACCGGCGCACTGCTGGCGGACACCGCCCCGGCCCAACTGCTGCCGGCCAGGCAGCTCATGGCGTTCACTCTGGCCTCGCACATCACCCTGGTGCCCCTGGGTGTGGCGCTGCCGCTGATCACCCTGATCATGCACCGGCGCGGATTGCGCCACAACGACCCGGTGGCCCTGCTCCTCGCCAGACGCTGGTCGGCCGTCATGGCGGTGCAGTTCGCGGTGGGCGTGGTGACCGGCACCGTGCTGTCCTTCGAGTTCGGGCTGCTCTGGCCGGGGCTGATGGGCAAATGGGGCGCGGTCTTCGGCATCGGCTTCGGCGTGGAGGCGTGGGCGTTCTTCCTCGAAGCCGTACTGATCGCCGTCTACCTCTACGGCTGGCGCAGGCTGAAGCCGCGTACGCACTTCCTGCTCGCTCTGCCGCTGCCCGCCGCCGCGCTGCTGGGTGCCTTCGGGATCCTGGCGGCGAACGCCTGGATGAACACGCCCGGAGGGTTCACCCTCGACGCGCAGGGCAAGCCCATGGACGTTGACGTCCGGGCGGCGCTCTTCACCGCGATGCTCGGCCCGCAGTACTGGCACTTCGTCGTGGCGATGCTGGTCACCGCGGGGTACGTGGTGGCCGGGGTCTACGCCGTCGGCTGGCTGCGCGGCCGCCGGGACCGCTACCACCGGCTCGGCTTCACCGTTCCCTTCACCCTGGCCGCGGTCTTCACCCCGGTGCAGTTCGTCCTGGGGGACTCGCTCGCCCGCTCCGTCTTCCACGAACAGCCGGTGAAATTCGCCGCGACGGAGATCGTGTGGCGGACCGACACCCATGTGCCGGAGTACATCTTCGGCCGGCTGCACCCCGACGGGCATGTCTCCGGCGGCATCAGGATTCCCCAACTCGACTCGATGCTGGCCGGGTTCACGCCCGGTACGAAGGTGACCGGGCTGACCTCCGTGCCGGCGGACGCCCGCCCGACGGCCACCCAGGCCACCCTCGCCCACTGGGCCTTCGACCTCATGGTCGGCATCGGGTCGCTGCTGGTCCTGCTCGCGCTCTGGTTCGCCTGGAGCCGGCTGCGGCACCGTCGGCTGCCCGCCTCACCGTGGTTCTTCCGCGGCGCGGCCTGCGCCGGCGTGGCCTCCGTCGTCGCAGTCGAATGCGGCTGGATCACCGCCGAGGTGGGCCGCCAGCCCTGGATCGTCTACGGGCACATGCGCATCGCCGAGGCGGTGACCCCGACCCGGGCCCTCACCCTGTGGATCATGTTCGGCCTGGTGCTGCTGGTGTACGTCTTCATCTTCGGCTCGCTGCTGGCCGTACTGCTGAAGATGCGGACGCGCTGGCGGGCCGCCGACGGACGCACCGGAACCGCGCGGGACGAGGGGCCGGAGAGCGACACCCCTTACGGGCCCCGCTCCCGGGTGCCGGCCGGTCCCGACCGGGACGGTGGCGGATGATCGCCGACCTCATCGCCGTCCTGCTGCTGCTCGTGGTCGCCGCCTACGCCTGCGCCGGCGGAACGGACTACGGCGCCGGGTTCTGGGACCTCACCGCCGGCGGAGCCGAGCGCGGGCGGCGGCCCCGATGGCTGATCGACCACGCCATGGCTCCGGTGTGGGAGGTCAACAACGTCTGGCTGGTCTTCGTCTTCGTCATCATGTGGACCGGGTTCCCGGTCCTCTTCCAGACGGTGTTCTCCGCGATGTGGGTCCCGCTGGCGCTGGCCGCCGTCGGCATGGTCCTGCGCGGTGCCGGCTTCGCGCTGCGCAAGCCCGTACGCCGGATCGCCGGCCGCCGGCTCTACGGCGCGGTGTTCGCGCTGGCCTCCCTCCTCACCCCCTTCTTCCTGGGCGCGGCCGTCGGAGGCATCGCCTCCGGCCGGGCGGCTCCGGGCACCGAGGCGTCGGCGGAGGCATGGTCCAACCCGACCTCCGTGCTCTTCGGGCTGCTCGCCGTCGTCACCACCGCCTTTCTCGGCGCGGTCTTCCTGGCCCGCGACGCCGACCGCTTCGACGCGCCCGACCTCGTCGGCTACTTCCGGCGGCGGGCGCTCGGCAGCCTCGTCGCGCTCGTCGCCCTGACGGCCGTCATGCTGACCGTCACCCGCACCGACGCCCCGCACGTCTGGCACGGACTGACCCACGGCGCGGGCCTCGCCCTCGTTCTCCTGGCCGGCGTCTGCTCCCTGGTCACCGGGTGGCTGCTGGTGCGCAGGTCCGGCGCGTGGTCACGGGCCACGGCGGTCGGCGTGGTCGCGGCGGCGGTGCTCGCCTGGGGCGTCGCCCAGCGGCCCTACCTCATCCCCACTTCCCTGACGGTGGCCGAGGGGGCGGGCGCTCCCTCGGCGCTGCGCTGGCTGGGCCTGGTCATCCTCGTCGCCGTGGTGCTGATCGCGCCGGCCGTGGGCCTCCTGTACTGGCTCGACACGCACGGCGAGTTGGAGCCGCTCTCGGACGCCGATCTGCGCGGCACCGAACCGGACCACAGTGGCGAGCGCTGACACCTCCGGCCCCCGGGCGTGCCTCAGCAGCGCTCGTCGACGTACCCCTCGGCGCCGGCCGGAACGACCTCGCGGTCCCGCAGCGTGACGGACAGCTTCCTGCCCCAGGCGCGGCAGGCGGCGGTGAAGCCCTTCCTGGTGTATTCGATGACGAAGATGCGGTTGTGGTAGGCGTCCGCGAAGTCGGTGCATTCGTCGTAGCGGGTGCATTCCTCGACCACCGCGAAGTCGAAGCCGATCGCGCCGCGGCGCGGCAGCAGATCGGTGGTGTTCTTCTGGGCGATGGCCAGCCGCTGCTGATGGGCGCGGCGCGCCAGCAGCTGCGCGAACGCGGCCGCGTGCCGGGCGGTGAGCCGGCCGTGGGACCGTTCGTAGGAATCGAGGTTATCCGGTTCCACGGCGTCGAATCCCGCCGTGGCGCAGCCGTCGATCCACGGGCCGACGACGTCCATGAGGGCGGTGCGTTTGGCGGCGGTGGAGATGTCCAGCAGCGATTCGTGCCAGTCCTCGTCGACGACGGGCTTTCCGTGCCCGTCCCGCAGCAGCAGATCCGGATGGTGTGCGTTCCAGAAGCCGGTGGCGTCGGGCTGCGCCTGGAAGGCATTGACGTAACAGACGTTGTAGCGGCCGGCGGCGGGCTTCGCCGTGCGGTCACGGGAGACCGCCCGCACGTCGGCCGGCGGCGGATAGGCGCCGCCGAGCTGGTAGTCGAACATCGCGTTCGCGGCCGGGAGCCGCACCGAGCCGTCGGATTCCTTGGGGGATCGAGCGGGGGAGCAGGCCGTGCCGAGCGCGAGGGCCAGGACACCGGTGATGGCGACAAAAGGACGAAGTGGGCGCACGGGGCGAGCTTACGCGGGGTGATCACGGTCCCGGAGTGCGGGTTCCGCCGCGGCGACGCTCCGTGCCGCGGTGTCCACCGGGAAGTCTGTTTCCCCGTCAACCATCGGAGCATTCGCATGGCATCACGCCGGCAACGGCGAGGCTTATCCGATCTTCTGTCGAAAGCATTCCATACTGCCGCCGGATACCGGAACCGTGACCGGCGGGAATGCGCTTCTCCCGGTCCGGGCGAGCGGCGAGAGGACGGGAATGCCCGAGGAGTTTTCGGAACGGCGCCGGGCGACGGCCTGGCTGCGGCGCACCGCCGGGCCGAGTTTCGACGACCGTGCCGAGGGGCCCGCCGAAGAGCACCTCGACGACGACCTCGGGCCCGGGCACCCCGCACTGGGACCCGGCCGGCTCTACCGCAGGGTGAGCGGGGCCGACCGGCACGCGCGGGAGGTGACCCCGCAGGAACTCGACACCCTCGGCGACCCCATGGCCACCCTGTTCTTCCGGCGGAACGCCTTCCCGATGTCCGTGCAGGAGCTGCTCGACGGCCTCCCCGCCGCACCCGGCCAGCCCAAGGTCTATCTGGTGAGCGAGGCCGGCACGATTCCGCCCGACGCCGCACCGCACCTCCGGCGCGACATCCGCTTCGCGATCACCTACGCCGTCCAGGGCAACGAAGCCGACCTGCTGATCAGCACCGGCGCCAACAGCGACCCCCGGACGACCTTCCTCCAGGTCGCCTCCTGGGACGAGCGCAACGAGGTCTTCAACTACTACATGCGGGTCACCCCGAGCTGGGTGTGGACCGGCAGCTCCTGGGACGCGCTGGCCGCCCCGTCCCGGGGCAAGGGATGCTTCGACAGCCACATCAACGGCAGCGTCGTGATGAAGGAACTCAAGCAGCCCTGGCTCAACTGGCAGTCCCAGTCGGCCGCCATCCAGCTCGCCGAGGACGACCCGCTGCGCGAGGACCCGCTGTACCGGAGGGTGATCGGCGCGGAGAACCTGGAGCCGACGGTCCGCTCGCAGATCACCCGGTGGACCCGGGGCCGGCTGCGTGCGGTCACCGACGGCGGCACCGTGCAGCACCCGGACCACCTGCTGCGCCAGCTGTTCACCACGACGACGGTCAACCTCACCAGCACCGCCACCCAGAGCGCCGCGGTCCGCCCCGACGACGACCCGCTGCACCTGCCCATGGGCTTCTGGCTGAACAACGACGCGCTGCTCGACGACCTCGAACTGGAGGTGGACGCCGCCGTCCCGGCCGCGCCCGCCGCCCTCTACACCGAGGGCCTCGACCGCTTCGGCTTCCGGCTGGAGGAGAAGGCCAGCGGCTTCAGCCGGCCCGGGGACACCTTCTTCGCCTTCGTGGTGCCCGAAGCGGCCCTGGAGGACAACGCCGTCATCCGGGCCCTGTGGCAACAGGGCCTGATCACACCGAAGTTCGCGGCCGCCGCGCTGATGGTCGACTTCCCCAACCCGGTCTTCAGCGCCGACCGCGCCCGGCTGATGCGGTACGTGCCCACCGAGGCCACCGCCGCCGCCGGGCTCGGCGACCGGATCGCCGAGCGGATCGTGGCCGCCGCCGGCCAGCTGCCCGCCGACAGCCCCGAGGGGCGGTTCGCCGCACATTGGAGCCGTCCCGAGGACACCTGGCGCGCCGACTTCGCGCAGCGGCTGACCGCCTACCTGGAGCACGTCCAGCAGCGGATCACCACTGCGGACGGCTTCGACGACTACGTCCGGCTGGCCGAGTCCCGCCGCCGGCAGTTCAAGGCCATGAAGCTCCACGAGTTCGAGCTGACCCTGCCGGTCACCGACATCCCCGAGACCGCCCCCACCCTGCGGATGCGCGAGGACGCCACCGTCACCGCACTCACCGCCCAGCCCTGAACGCGCCCTCGCGCGCCCATCCACCGAGGAGCACCACCATGACCACCCTCAGCAGCTACGGGCCACCCGGCGGGCTCACCGACCTCAGCGACTTCGGCCGCAAGGCGTGGGACGTCTTCGTCTCCGACAACATCGACGCCGCCATCAAGGGCCCCGACCCCGCCGAGGTGCTCAACGACGGCCCGCGGTCGCAGTTCTACAACCTCACCAAGACCGACACCGCCCCCGACGCGCAGACCGCGACCGTCAGCTGGACGGCGTTCCCGCGCCTCCTCAAGGTCAACTCCACCTCCGACCTCCAGCGCTGGAAGAAGGCCGAGGCCAGCCGCAAGGTCCAGGACGAGTACTGCGAGTGGAGCGTCACCCGCACCAACGGCAAGATCACCCGGGCCACCTTCACCTGCGAGGGGCCCGAATACTGGGACGTCCTCGCGAAGACCAGCCCCGAAACCGTGCTGCGCCTCTACCGCCGGCACATCAGCCCCGACGTGCAGGAGGGCGACCTCTTCGTCAACGGCGCCTACGACCGCTTCAACAAGTGGAACAGCACCACGACCAACGGGGCGATGCACCTCATCCAGAAGAACAACACCCTCGCCGCGGAGATCGAACTGGCCGCCGCCGCGACCCTCCGCCGGGTCATCGACGGCACCGAACTCACCGCCGAACAAGAACTCATCAAGTGCAGCCGCTACGGCCAGGCCGAGCGCAACAGCGACCCCCACATCGGCGGCTCGGTCAACGCCCTCGCCCGCCAGAAGGCGGACATCAGCCTCGCCGACCCGGTCGGCCTCTACTTCGACGGCCTGTCCACCGAGGGCTGGGAAACCCCCGACGGCTCCGACCCGCAGAGCTACTGGAGCTACGAGCGCGGCGACGCGGAGCACCGGGTACGCGCCGTGTACGAGGTCCCCGCGAACAAGGGCTTCACCGTCGGCGACATCACCATCAACGGCCGTGCCCTCCAATTCGGCGCCCAGATCGCCGACTTCATCACCATCAAGCTCGTCGCGGTGGCCTGCCGCTTCGGACAGAGCACCACCGCCCCGCAGACCGCCTGCCGCCAGGACTCCCCGGCCGAACTCGCCCGCCCGGAAGAGGCGTTCGTGGCCAGCGCGTTCTCCGCCTACGGATACCTGGGCACCGCTCCCGGGCAGGCCCTGCGGCCCACCCGCAACGCCTGACGCACCGCGGCCGGCCATGCCGGACCGGCCCCGGTCACCGCGCGATCAACGGGCGCAGTTCCGGGGCCAGAGCCGTGGTCAGCGCGCGGAAGACCGTCACCTCCGGATCGGCGTCGTCCGCGCGCACCGCGAGATAGCTGCTCTCCCAGGGGGCGTCCAGTACGGGGACGAACGCCGCCCCCGGCCAGGCGTAGTAGCGGGCGAAGGACTTCAGGCCCGAACCGGCCGTGCGTCCCGCGACCACACCGGTCAGTACGTCCTGCGGGGTCAGCGCGACATCGGGGCCGCGCCGCCGTGCCACGTGCTGGAAATACAGGTAATCGGTGAACGGCGACGGGGTATGGCCCGGCACCCGGACGAACGGGAGGTCGACGATGTCCGCCATGCGCACCCCCTCGTCCCGGGCGTCCGCGAGCGCGGAGGCCGCCGGCACCGCGACGACGCGCTGCTCCGTGGTGAGCACGTCCACGGCGATGCGCGGATCGTCCGGCGCCGGCCGTACGAAGGCGACATCGACCCGGTCCTCGGTCAGCGCGGTGACGTGTTCGGTGAAATCCAGGATCCGCAGCTCGACGGGCACCTCGGGGCGGGCCCGGCGGAAGGCGTTGACCGCGGCGGGCGTCAGTTCCGCCGAGCCGTGGCCCATGATGCCGACCCGCAGCGGGCGGGGAGCGTCCGGCCGCGGCTCCCGTACGACGTCGGCGAGGTCGTCCATCGCGGCGTTCGCGGCGGCGAGCAGCGTGCGGGCGTGCCCCGCCAGCCGGGCCCCGGCGCGGGTGGGGGAGACCGGGTTGCGGTGCAGCAGCTGGGTGCCGAACTGGCTCTCCAACTGCCGTATGTGCTGGGTGACCGCGGGCGGCGAGAGGAACAGCCGGGCGGCGGCCCGTTTGAAGTGCCCCTCCTCGACCACCGCCAGGAAGGACGACAGCAGGCGCAGATCCATGCCGAGCACCCTACTGGCCCGCTCCCCACCGGCCGGAGCGGCGTTCAGGAATGCTGAACGCGTGCTGCGCCCGGCGGCCCCCGGCGCGAAAACTGACCGCCATGAGCACCACGACGAAGCGTCGCGGGCGGCCCGAAGCCCCCGTCACCGCCCGGACTTCCACCGCCACCTCCCCACCCCCGCGCCGGTACGGGCCGCGGGTGGCCTGGACGATGACGGCCTCGGGCTGGAGCGCCAACCAGTTCTCCGCCCTGCTGGGCGCCTACCGCACCGAGACGGGACTGTCGCAGTCCGCGGTGACCGGCCTCTTCGCGGTGTACGTCGTCGGCCTGATCCCCGGGCTGCTGGCCGGCGGCCCGCTCGCCGACCGCTACGGCCGCCGCCCGGTGACGCTCACCGCGCTGGGCCTCAACCTGCTGTCCACCTGCTTGCTGATGGCGGGCGCGGCAGCCCCCTGGTGCCTGCTGCCGGGGCGCTTCGTGACCGGCGTCGGCGCGGGCGCGCTGCTGGCCGCCGGCAGCGCCTGGGTCAAGGAGCTGTCCTCCCCGCCGTACGACCCGGACGGGGCGCCGGCCACTGCCGCGAAGCGGTCGGGGATGTTCGTCTCCGCGGGCTTCGCCTCCGGCGGCCTGGCCGCCGCACTGATCGCCCAGTGGGCGCCGGCCCCGATGGTGACCGCGTATCTGCCGCACCTCGCCCTGGCGGTCGGCGCGGGCGCGGCCGCGTACCGGGCTCCTGAATCACTGCCGGCGCGCGCCCGGCCCGGCGCGGCCGTACCGCCGACGGACCCGGTCCCGTGGTCCCGTTTCCGGCGGACGATCCTGCCGTTGGCGCCCTGGGTCTTCGCCGCCCCGGCGATCGGTTTCGTCACCCTGCCCGGTCTGGTCGCCGGCGGGCTGACCGGCTGGCAGACCGTCTACGCCGGCGTCGCCACCGCCCTCGCACCGGGCTGCGGGCTGGCCGTCCAGCCACTGGCCCGCTTCCTGGCCGCCCGCCACCGCCTCGCCCGCGGCACAGCCGGACCCCTGACGATCGCGCTCGGGCTGGCGGTGGCCGCGACCGCCGCGGCCACCGCGCAGCCCTGGTGGGCACTGGCCGCCACCGCGATCCTCGGCGCGGGCTACGGCCTCACCCTCAGCTTCGCCCTCACCGAGGTCACCGCCCTCGCCCCGCGGACCGCCCTGGCCCGGCTGACCTCGTTGTTCTGGACCCTCGCCTATCTCGGCATGTTCGCCCCGTACGTCATCACCGCGCTGTCCACCGCCTTCGGGGCGCCGGCCCTGCTCCGGACGGGCGCGCTGCTGGCGGTGGGGTCCTGCGTCCTCTTCGGGTGGCTGAACCGGTCGCGGCGCGCCGTCACTCCGCGATCCCCCGGGTGAGCAGCACAACGGCCACGAAGGTCCGGTACAGCCGGATCGGGTCGTCGTCCGTGACCCGGACGGTCAACTCGTCGGTGCGCTCCACCCGGTTGATCCACGTCGCCATCTCGGCCAGGTCCGCGTTGCGGAACCGGACGGTGAGGGTGGCCGGCAGCTCGATCGCGGGCGGGGCGGCGTGCGGCAGCCGCAGCACCGCCTCCCGGGCTGCCTCCGCGATCACCTCGCGTGCCTCCTCCGGGTGCAGGCTGTCCGCCGCGAAGCGTGACACCGAGTCCTTGACGACCGCCGCGCCGATGCCGGGACAGAACGGTGCGGCCTGCTCGGCCGTCGCCCGGTCGCCGGTGATCAGCACCACCGGCACACCGTGCCCGAGCGCCACCAGGGCGTTGACGCCGCTCTCGCCCGCTGACACCCCGTTCAGCCGCACCCAGGCGATCGCCCGGGGGTTGTAGGTGTGCGACAGGGCGGACGCGGCGCCGTCCATCGAGCCGTGGTACGAGACGAAGAAGACGCCGTCGAACGAGGCGTCCAGGCCCTGCATCATGTAGAGCGGTTTGTGCCGGCCGGACAGATAGCGGGCCCGGCCCGCGAGCCGGTCCGGCCGGAGGTTGGCCATCGCCCCGTGCGCGTCGTTGACCAGGAACGCGCCGGCACCGGCGGCCATGGCGCCTTCGATCGCCGCGTTCACCTCTGCCTGCAGCAGCTCGCAGAAGTACGCGTACCGGTCGCCGGACGCCCGGCACTGTTCCCAGTCGACCACCCCGGCGGTGCCCTCCATGTCGGAGGAGACGAAGATCTTCATCGTCCGTCCACCGCCACGTACTTCGCGTACGCCGCGCTCAGCTCCCGTACGTCCACCGACGCATGGACCGCGACGCCGGATGCCGAAGCGGTGTGACGGCGCACGAGCTGCAGGACCGCCGCGCTCAGCGCCGACCTGGCCTGCGGCGTCCGGCCCGGAAGGATCTCCAACTCGACATGGATCAGCGCCTGTTGGTGGTCACCGTGCGCGATGACGACCTCCTCGGCGCACCGGAAGCGGGTCTTGCAGGTCTCGACGGTGATGCCGTCGACCGTACGGGCGGCCAGCGCGTGCAGTTCGAGGGCGAAGCGGCGGCGATCGAGGACCTCCTGAAGCGCCCGGTCGTACTCGACGATGATGTGCGGCATGTGCGTGCTCCTCAGTGGGACTCGGTCGGGTGAGCGGGCGGCCGGCGGCGGACCGACCAACCCCGGCTGCGCAGGACTTCGGCAAGCGGATCGGCGGCGTCCGGGGCCACCAGGAGTACGACCGCGCCACCGGGTGGAGCCGGGGCGTCCGCCCCGTCCGGCAGGACCACGTCCTCCAGTTCCAGCCGCGCCGCGTCCACGTCCCCGAGCAGCCGCGCCAGTTCCCGGTCCCGGTCCGCGCCGACGGTCACCGAGAGCACGGCGGTCGGTTGCGCCGAGGGCCCGCCGTGCGGAGCCGCGACCCGGGTCCGGCCCTCGGCGCCGCGGCGCAGCAATCGGGTCAGCTCCGCCAGTGCCTCGCCCTGCGGCCGCGGATCGTCCCCGGCCAGGCGGGCCAGCGCGGCGGCCGCGGTCTGCAGGTCCGCGCCCAGCTCGGCGAGCAGCGGACCGACGGCGGCGGCGTTGGCGGCGAGGATGTCCGCCCACAGATCCGGCTCGCCGGCCGCGGCCCGGCTGACGTCCCGCATGCCACGGCCGGCGAGCCGCACCGCGTGGTCCGTGCCCTCCAGCAGCCGGGCCGCGGTCAGGCTCGCCATCAGACGGGGCAGATGGGAGGCCAGCGCCACCGCCCGGTCGTGCTCGGACGGCTCCAGCAGCACCGGCACCGCGTTGCACAGCGAGACGAGTTCCAGGGCGCGGTTCAGGGCGAGTTCACCGGTCTCCGGGGTGGGCGTGAGCACCCAGGGATGGTCCTCGAAGAGATCGGCGCGGGCCGCGAGCGGACCGGAGCGCTCCCGGCCCGCCAGCGGGTGCCCGCCCACCAGGCTGGTGGTGTCACATCCGAGCGCCAGGCACTGGGCGTGCACCAGCTCCTTGACGCTCGCCACGTCCGTGTACGTCCGGGCCAGCTCGGCCTTCTGATGGTCCGCCAGGGCCCTGGCGGTGTGCGACGGCGGGACGGCGATGACCGCGATGTCCGCCGGCGCCGAGGGTAAGCCGGGTATTCCCGCACCACGGGCGGCGGCGATCCGTAGCCGGTCCGGGTCGCGGTCGATCAGGTGGGTGGTCACTCCCCGTTCGGTCAGGGCAAGGGCGATGGACGTACCGATGAGACCGGTGCCGACGACTGCAGCGCTGTGCAAGGGGATGCTCCTCGAAGGGGGACGGTGCGCCGCCGGCCGGCCGGGGGACTGCGCCGTCCCCCGTCGGTCGGCGGCTCGTTCGACGGGTGCCAGCCGTGCGCCCGATGGAACTCCACCTTGTCGGCGCCGGGCAAGGGGGCCTGCTCGGCGCCGGAGGGACAGCCGGCCCGCGGCCGCCGGGCCCGCGCGCCTCCGACGCCTGGTCACCGGCCGTCCGGTGACCAACGGCACACGTACTGATCAGTAGTGTTACCGCGGCGCACGGGCCTAAAGTGAGGCCGGATGGCGCCGCCGGACACCGGCGGCTGCCCCGCACCCCTCGATCCGACCAGGGAGACTGCATGCGCTCTCCGAAGGACTTCTTCCGCCCGCTGGCCGTCGGCGCGCCGACACCCGTGCGCGAAGTACCTTTCCGGCCGTCCCGGATGATCCACTTCTTCGACCCGGGCAACGAGAAGATGGCGGCCAAGGTGCCGGCCATCGCCCCCACCGTGGACGTACTGCTCGGCAATCTGGAGGACGCCGTCGCAGCCGACCGCAAGGAGGCCGCCAGGTCGGGCCTGGTGAAGATCGCCAAGGCCACGGACTTCGGCGACACGCAGCTGTGGACCCGGATCAACAGCCTCGACTCGCCCTGGGCGTTGGACGACCTGCTGACGCTGGTCACCGAGATCGGCGACAAGCTCGACGTGATCATGGTGCCCAAGGTGGAGGGCGCCGAGGACATCCACTACGTCGACCGGCTGCTCGCCCAGCTGGAGGCCAAGGCGCAGATCCAGCGGCCGATCCTGGTGCACGCCATCCTGGAGACCGCCACCGGCGTCGCCAACGTCGAGGAGATCGCCGGCGCCAGCCCCCGGATGCAGGGCATCTCGCTCGGCCCCGCCGACCTCGCCGCCAGCCGCCGGATGAAGACCACCCGCGTGGGCGGCGGACACCCCGGATACCTCGTGCGGGAGGACCCGCACGGCCCCGACGGCGCGGCGCCGCGGGCCACCTTCCAGCAGGACCTGTGGCACTACACCCTCGCGCGGATGGTGGACGCCTGCGCGGCGCACGGCATCCTGCCGTTCTACGGGCCGTTCGGTGACATCAAGGACACCACCGCCTGCGAGGACCAGTTCCGCAACGCCTTCCTGCTCGGCTGCGTCGGCGCCTGGAGCCTGCACCCGGTGCAGATCGACATCGCCAAGCGGGTGTTCTCGCCCGCCCCGGCCGATGTCGCCTGGGCCCGCAAGGTCATCGAGGCCATGGGCGACGGCACCGGAGCGGTGATGATCGACGGCAAGATGCAGGACGACGCCACGTACAAGCAGTGCCAGGTGGTCGTCCAGCTCGCGGAGGCCCTCGCCGCCCGCGACCCCGAGCTGCGCGACGCCTACGCAGCGGCCGAGTCCCGGCAGAACAAGGAGTAAGACCCATGTCCGACGCGACCCTGCGGCCGCGCCGCTCCGTGCTCTACATGCCCGGTGCCAACGAACGCGCCCTGGAGAAGGCCAAGTCCCTCCCCACCGACGCACTGATCCTCGACCTGGAGGACGCCGTCGCCCCCGACGCCAAGGCCGACGCCCGCAAGCGCGTCGCGGCCGCCGCGGCCTCCGGGGAGTACGGCTACCGCGAGGTGACGATCCGGGTCAACGCGCCGGGCACCGCCTGGCACGCCGACGACCTGCGGGCCGCCGCCGAGGCGGGTCCGGACGCGGTCGTCGTGCCCAAGGTGGAGTCCGCCGACACCGTGCGCGAGGTCGAACGCGCCCTGGAGGCGGCCGGCGCCCCGGACCGTACGGCCATCTGGGCGATGGTCGAGACGCCGCGCGCGATGCTGGACGCGCGGGCGGTGGCCGCCGCCAGCGAACGGCTGACCGTGCTGGTGATGGGCACCAACGACCTGGCCAAGGAACTGCACGCGGAGCACGTCCCCGGCCGGGCCCCGCTGCTCACCGGACTGTCGCTGGCGCTCCTGGGCGCCCGCGACGCCGGCAAGGTGATCCTGGACGGCGTCTACAACGACGTGAAGGACCCCGAGGGGTTCGAGGCGGAATGCGTCCAGGGGCGGCAGTTCGGGTTCGACGGCAAGACGCTCATCCACCCGTCGCAGGTCGAACCCTGCAACCGGGTCTTCGCGCCGTCGGCCGACCAGATCGAGCGTTCCCGCCGGATCATCGAGGCTTTCGACGAGGCCACCCGTGAGGGGCGCGGAGTCGTCACCGTCGACGGCCGGCTGATCGAGAATCTGCACGTCGAGGACGCCCGCCGGATCCTCGCCCTGGCCGAGGCGGTCGCCGGCCGGTGAGCCACCGGCACTGACCCGGCGTCACAGGCGCATGCCGTGACGCGTGATGTGTGACGCCTGGTGCGTGAATGCCTGGTGATGCCTGATGCCTGATGCGTGATGCCTGGTGCGGAGACCCCCGCACCAGGCATCCGCCGTTTCCGGAGCGCCTAGGGGCTGTCGTTTGGATCATGCCGGGCTCGCGGGGTCTGGCAGCGCACCTCGCCGCGTTGTCGTCGGTCGCCAGGGCTCCGCCCTGACTCCCTCCTCCGCCTTGCGATGCACGGCACCAGACCCCGCTCCCTGATCCGGCCTCGGGCGTGCGGCCGGAGCGCATCGTGATCGCGACGAACACCAGGCCGTCGTCGCGCTGGATGCCGAAGTAGTTGTCGTAGCGCAGCGTGCTGCGGGCGCCGTCGTGACCCACCAGCACCTGGAACCGGTCGTCGGGCGGGAAGCCGATCGTTTCCACCAGGGCGTCGTGCACGGCGCGGCCGAGGGCGTCGAGCCGGGCGCTGTCGGTCCCCAGCGCGTCGATACGGACAAACGGCATGGCAGCGGTTCTCCTTCCGGAGGGGCGTTCCCTCTCTCCTGTGATCGTACATACTAGTAGGTACAGAAGTCGCCGGGGTTGCCGTGAGCGGCCGGAGTCCCCGCGCCACACTGCGAGTTGCTCTCGCCGGGCGGCGTCCTAGGACGGATCCACCGTGAGCGTCTCGGAAGGAATGTCGCCGCGGCCGATCCGCAGCCGGCTGCGGAGCTTGGCCACCACGGAGTACTTTCCGCGCTGCTCGCGCCCCTGCCGGTTGAGTTCCTCCACCAGTCGTTCGGAGCGCTTCTCGACGTCCAGCTCGTCCAGGATCCGGTCGACCTCCGCCAGCAGCGCGCCGTGCAGCTGCCACTCTCGGGGATGCTGCTGCACGCCGTCGAGCAGCAGGTGCGCCACCACCTCGCGGCTCTCCCGGCTGGCGGCCAGCTCCCGGACGAGCTGACTCTCCGCCTCCTCGGCATTGGCGCTGACCTGCGTGGTGATGAGGACGGCGAAACTCTCCACGGCGCGGGCCATATGGCCGAACAGCTCCCGCAGCGCGCTGGCGATGTTCTCGGAGAAGAGCGGCTCGTCCGTCCGCGCCTTGGCGAGGTCGGTCAGTGTGCGGCAGACCGTACGGATCACCACCGCCGAGATCTCCAGGGTGTCCAGCCCGGTGCGCAGCACGACGCGGGAGAGCAGCCCCTCCTTGACGCGGGGGTTGAGCCGGAGGCTGTCCTCGGCCTGCCGCAGCGCCGCATCCACCTCCACCACGTCGTGGTCCAGCCGCCGTGCCTCGTGCAGCCGTTCCGCGGCCTCCGCCACGGTGGTATGGCCGGTCACCTCGGCGCCGAGCTTCAGCAGCAGGTCCCGCATCCGGCGGGCGAGGGCCTCGATGGCCTCACTGGCGGGCTGCACCCATACGGGCGGCACGAACAGCATGTTGAAGAGCAGTCCGACGACCGCCCCGATCAGCGTCTCCAGCACCCGGTCCCAGGCCGTCGCAGCCACCCGCGTCGTCGTCACCCCCAGCACCAGCATCGCGCTGATCGCCACCTCGGGGACGAACTCGCCGGCCTTGACGAAGCGCCCGATGACCAGCGACGCCAGGATGATCAGCCCCAGGCTCCACCAGGTCAGCCCCACCAGGGAGCTGAAACCGATGGCGATGACCACGCCCACCACCACGGCGTTCACCCTGCGCACGCTGGTGGTCAGGGTCGTGTACAGCGTGACCTGCACGACGAGCAGGGCGGTCAGCGGTGCGGTCAGCGGCGCCGGTTCGCTGCTCAGGGCCAGTGCGACGACGTACGAGATCACCGCGGCAATGGTCGAGCGGAAGGTCTGCGCGACCACGGGCTCGGTGTGCCGCCGGACGAGATCCAGCAGGGGATCGGTAACTTCTCGCACCTTTTGTCTCCTTCCCACCTTTCGCATCAGGGGCAACATCGACGGCCGCCATACCCGCATTCGGGTGCCTCGGGTCGTCCGCCGGCGCGCCCGACCGCACGATCGATCTGACGGCAGAACGGGCGGCGGGTGCGTGGGAGCGGTGCGATGGACGACGGCGCGCAGCACGGCGGGCACCATGCGGCGGGCGGCGATTCGGCAGGCGGTGGCCTGGACCGCCGGCACTTCCTCGGGGCCGCCGCGGCGGGCGCCGCCGGAGTCGCCGTCGGCGGCACCGCCGGCTGCGACACCACGACCGGGAACCCCGGCGGCGCGACGGGCACCCCCGGCACCGGCCCCTCGGACCTCGCCGCGGAGCGCCGGCGCCCGGGCAGCCCCGACTGGCGGATCCGCTCGACCGGCCCGCCCGACGCCGTCGAGGGCTACACCGACAAGGCAAGCGTCCGGCCGGGGGAGGGGTTCGGGCTGTACGTCTCGACCACCGCGCCCGGCTTCCGGGTCTCCGCCTACCGGGTCGGCTGGTACGGCGGGGCCGAGGCCCGGCTCGTCTGGCGCTCGGGCCGGATCGCGGGACGGGTCCAGCGTCACCCGCACGTACTCCCCGGCATCCGCAGCGTACGGGCGGACTGGCCGCGCACCCTCGCCGTCCCCACCGACGGCTGGCCGCCGGGCGCTTATCTGCTCCGCCTGGACGCCGACCACGGTCACCAGCGCTATGTGCCGCTGGTCGTCCGCTCCGCCTCCACCACGGGCCGCACCGTCCTGATGCACGCCGTGGCGACCTGGCAGGCGTACAACAGGTGGGGCGGCTACAACCTCTACGCGGGGCAGGACGGCGGGTACGGGACGCGGTCGCTGGAGGTCAGCCTCGACCGGCCCTACGACGCCGACGGCGCCGAGAAATTCATGGTCTACGAGCGCGCGGTGGTGGTCCTCGCGGAACGGCTCGGGATCCCCCTGGCCTACACCACGGGCCTGGACGTCCACCTCGACCCGTCAGCGCTCCGGGGCGCCACGGCGGTGCTGTCGCTCGGCCACGACGAGTACTGGACCCCGCAACAGCGCCGGCACGTCACCGTGGCCCGCGACGCCGGAACCAACCTGGCCTTCCTGGGCGCCAACGCCTGCTTCCGCCGGGTCCGACTGGAGCCCGGCCCGTCCGGCGCGGTACGCACCGTCGTCTGCTACAAGACCGCCTACCGCGACGACCCGTACTTCGCCGCGCACCGCGACCAGCCGACCCACGACTTCCGCCAACCGCCCGCCGCCGCCCCGGAATCCTCCCTCACCGGCGTCTTCTACGAGGGCTACCCGACCGACGCCCCCTACGTCGTGCACAACGCCGACCACTGGCTCTTCGCCGGCACCGGAGCCCGGCGCGGCGACTCCTTCGAGCACCTCGTCGGGGTGGAGTACGACCGGGTCACCCCCGACGCGCCCACCCCGTCGGAGCTGGAGATCATCGCGCACTCGCCGCTGGTCTGCGCGGGCCGCAGCAGCCACTCGGACTCCGCGTACTACACCGTGCCGAGCGGCGCCGGCGTCTTCTCGTCCGGGACGATGCGCTGGGTCGAGGGCCTGATGGCCGGACGCCACGAGGACGGCCGCGACCACGGCATGGACGCCCGCACCGGAGCGTTCGTCACCCGCACCACCGAGAACCTGCTGCGCGCCTTCGCGGAGGGCCCGGCCGCCCGGACCCGCCCGGCACCGCGGAACAACGTGCGGAGCGTCTACCGCCTCTAGTGCGCTTTTCTCGCCGGTATATCGGACGTGGCGTAGGCGCGGTGGAAGTCCAGTTGACGCATGGTGCCTCTCCCTGACGGCGTCAGTACCCGGCCGGGCGCACCAGCCCCGTCTCGTACGCGAACACCGCGGCCTGCGTCCGGTCGCGGAGGTTCAGTTTGACCAGGATCCGGCCCACATGCGTCTTGACGGTCTGCTCCGCCACCACCAGCCGTTCGGCTATCTCGCCGTTGGACAATCCCTGGGCGATCAGGGACAGCACCTCGGTCTCGCGCGCCGTCAGCTCGCCGACGCGTTCCCTCGCCGGCGCCCGCGGCGTACGGGTGATCCGGGAGAACTCGGCGATCAGCCGCTTGGTGACGTTCGGGGCGAGCAGCGCGTCACCGGACGCCACCACCCGCACCGCATGGGCGAGTTCGGCCGCCGAGGCGTCCTTCAGCAAGAAACCCGAGGCGCCCGCGCGCAGCGCCTCGTAGACGTACTCGTCGAGGTCGAAGGTGGTCAGCACCAGGACCTTGACGGTGGCGTCGTCCGGCCCGGTGATCCGGCCGGTCGCCTCGATCCCGCCGAGCCGGGGCATCCGGACGTCCATCAGGACGACGTCCGGGGCGAGTTCGGCGACCTTGGCGACGGCGTCGAGGCCGTCCACGGCCTGGCCGACGACCTCGATGCCCGGCTCCGCGTTGAGCAGCACGGTGAACCCCTGGCGGACCATCACCTGGTCGTCGGCGATCAGCACGCGGATGGGTGTCGTCATGGGGTGTCCTCGAGGGGCATGGGGGCGGCGGAGGGGCGCGGGACGGCGGGCAGGACGGCGGTCACCTCGTAACCGCCGCCGGGCGTGGGGCCGGCGGCCAGCTCGCCGCCGAGCATGGCGGCGCGTTCGCGCATCCCCAGCAGCCCGTGCCCGGAACCGGACGGGGGCGGGGCCGGGCCGTCCGGGGCGGAATTGGTGATCCGCAGGGTGAGGCCCTCGTGGTGGTGACCGACCGTCACCCGTACCGCCGCTCCCGGCGCGTGCCGCATCGCGTTGCTCAGCGCCTCCTGCACGATGCGGAACGCCGACAGCTCGACGCCGGGCGCGAGCGGACGCGGTGTGCCCACCGTCTCGGTGGTGACCGTGACCCCGGCGCCGCGCACCTTGCCGATCAGCTCGTCCAGCCGGTCGAGGGTGGGCTGCGGGGCGTGCCGGACGCCGTGCGCCAGGGCGTCCTCCGAGCGCAGGACGCCCAGCACCCGCCGCAGTTCGGCCAGCGCCTCGACCGCGTTCTCCCGGATGCCGGCGAGGTTCTCCCGCAGCTCGTCCGACGGGTTCTCCACCAGGTGCGGGGCGACCTGCGCCTGGATGGAGATGACGGACATGTGGTGGGCCACCACGTCGTGCAGCTCCCGGGCGATCCGGTTGCGCTCCTCCAGCAGTGTGCGGCGGGCCCGCTCCTCGGCGGTGAGCACCTCCTGCTCCGCGAGCTTGGCCCGGGCCACCCAACGGCCGCGCAGCGCGGCGCCGACCACCACCGCGGTGACCGGAACGGGCACGGCACCGCCGAAGTCGTACTGGTGCGGCCGGGTGAGCACGAGCCCGCAGAGCGCCCCCGCCGCGAGGCTGAACACCAGGGCCTCGACCGCCACTCGGGGACGATGCCGGAACGCCAGCAGGAACAGCACCCCGCCCTGCACGATGATCGCCGTCGACGACCACAAATAGAGCGCCTCGTGCGGCATGCGGGGATCTGTGCCCCAGGTGACGACGACCATGGTGACCGTGACCACCCACCAGGCGGGCACCGGCCGGAACATCGCGACGACGAGTGCCACCGCCTGACCCACGCCGATCAGCAAGGCGTAGAACGGATCCAGCCCGTAACGGGAGAAGAGCCAGTCCACGTCGAACACGGCCACGCCCACGGCGGTCAGCACCCACAGCACCGCGAACGCCGGCAGCCAGTCCAGCCAACTCGGCTCCTGGATGCGGGGCAGCGGAGCGCCCCTCAGCGTGCAGAGATCCTCGCGCAGCGTACGCGGCAGCGCCCGCAGCGCCGCCCCGAGCCGCCGCCACCCGCGCTTCCCGCCCCCCGTTTCCACGGAGGACACCTTAGACACGTCGGGCCCCCGCCACCGGGGCGGGCCGGTGTCCGGCCACCACCCGGCTGCCGCCACGGTGTTGCCGCCGCCCCTGCTCGTACCTGCGGAACGCGGCCCAGCACACCAGCAGCGCCGCCGCGAACAGCGGCAGCCACACCAGCCGGGCGAGCACCCAGCCGGCCCCGTCGGGCACGGTGTGCAGGCCGGGCAGCGGCTCACCGGCCAGCAGCCCGAGTGCCGTCACCGCCATCATCGCCGTCTGGTGCCACAGGAAGACCGTCATCGCCGAGAGGTTGACCAGCGCCACCGCGGCCCAGAGCGCCGGACGCCGCAGCACCCGCCGCAGCGGACCGACGAGCAGCAGGGCCGCCCCGCACTGCGCCAGCCCGAAGGTGACCGCCGCCAGAGTGGGCGGGTTGAGGTTGGAGACCGCGGCACCGGGCACCCCGACCATCGAGGCCGGATAACCGCCCCACACGACGAGCCCGGCGGTGGCGACGGCGCCGCCGCCCAGCAGCACCCACCCGGTCGTCCGGCTCCGCAGCCCGCCGCGCGCCCAGGCCGCCCCCAGGCAGTACGGGACCAGCCACCCGGCGGCCACATTGAGCCAGCCCGGCCAGGCGGGCCCGCCCAGGCCGAACCGCACCAGATCGACGTGCAGGACGACGGCCAGCGGCCACAGCGGGTGCAGCCGGGCGACCAGCGGCGTCGCGGCCGTCAGCGCGGTGAAGACCAGCAGGAACCAGAGCGGGGACAGCACCAGCTTGCCCAGCGCTCCTACGGTCGCCAGCCCGGCGCCGGAGGCGAGCAGCGCCCCCGCGACCACGCTCCACACCGTCACCACGGCCGCGACCGGCCGGAACAGCCTGGCCAACCGGGCGCCCAGCCACCGCCGGTACGACCCGCCCGCGGCCCGGGCGGCGGCGTAACTGCGCGCCCCCACCTGCCCGCCCACCAGGAAGAAGACCGCCAGGGTCTGGAACACCCAGGAGACCGGGGCGAGTTGCGGCAGATGGTGCAGCGGACTCTCGGCGTGCACCCGGCCGCTGTCGGCGACCAGCGCGGTCACCAGCCAGTGCCCGAGCACCACGCCGAGGATCGCGACCGCCCGCAGGGCGTCGACGGCACGGTCACGGTCGGCCGGCGTGGCGGCGTCGATCCGCCGGACGAGGTCACGCAGCACGGTGGGCCTCCTCGACCGGGGCCTGCCCGGCGACGATCCGCGCGAGATTGGCCAGGGACAGCGAACCGGGCCGCAGGTAGTCGCTGTGCCCGCCGCCACCCGCGGCAAAGACCCGGGCCCCGAACTCCGGCGCGACCGGGTCGGTGCCCAACCCGACGGTGACGAAGGGGAGTTCCAGCTGCCCGTGCGGCACCTGCGCGATCCAGTCGTCCGCGCCCCGCCCGGCCCACACCCGCGCCCGCGTACGCAGCGCGGCGACGCTGTCGGCCCCGGCCCCCGGACTGCCGTACAGGACGAGGTCGTCCACCGCCAGCCCCGCCGCGGCCCGGCCGCACACGACGGACCCGTACGAGTGGCACAGCGCGACGATCCGCGCCGCACCCCGTACCGCCCTCAACTCCTGCACGAAGCGCCGCAGAGGAGGAGCCGCAGCGGCAGCGAGGTCCGGCGACACCACCTCGGCGCTCAGCGTCCCCGGGGTCGCGTACCCCAGCCAGGCGATGACCGCCGACCGGCCGCCCAGCTCCCGCCGCAGCGCCGCCGCCCCGTCCCCGAGCCGCCCGTACCTGTCCAGGCTGGTGTCCGATCCGGGTACCACCACGGCGATCCGCTCGGCCCGCGACAGATCGCCGAAGACCTCGGCGGTACGTCCGCCACCGCGCCCGTCGAAGACGAGGAACTGCCGGGCCGGCGCCGCCATCGCCCGCAGCACGGCAGCCCTCGCCCGGTCCCCGTGCCGGGCGGCCATCCGCGCCGCGGCGCGGATCCCGTCGCGGTTGACGGCGTACCGCTCGGCGAGCGTCCGGGGAGCGGCGTCCCGCAGCGGCCCGAGCGGCACCGGAACCGGCGCCGGAACGGCCGCGGGACGCGCCGCACCCGCAACGGGCACGGCCACCGAGGAAACGACAAGAACAGCAAGCAGAGTGCGCAGCAGACGTCTGCGACGCGGGCGGGAAGCCATGGTCATCGGTCCTTCCGTACCGGAAGCCGGTCGAGCTTCCGCCACCAGAACCTATGAATCCCACCCCGTCCCCCACGTCCCACCGTGGAGCTCATTCCACGGGTAGCTCTCAGGTAGGGGGGTAGGGGGTGCCGCCCGGCGCCCTCACTCCCGCCGCAGCACCAGTTCGACGTTGCGGTCGGCTGCCGTGCCCGCCATTGCCTCGTGGACGGCGCCGGAGGGCAGGCCGGCGGCGAGCCCGGGGGTGTTGTAGGCCAGCTCGCGGTAGAGGGAGGCGAGGCCCACCGCGGACAGGTCGTTGAGGTCCGTGCGGTGGGGAGCCGCGGACTCGACGAGGGTGGCGAAGAGGGACACCGTGCCGTCGTGGTTGTCGACCAGTTCCAGGAGCCGGGCGTGCTGCGGGTAGTCGATGTGGGAGGCGGTGTTGACCTCCCAGAAGGAGCGGGCGGGGGTGGGGTGCGGGTGCGGGGTGATGCGGTTGATGTGGCTGTGACCGTTGATCCAGGCCACCACGTTCGGGAAGCGGCTCAGCAGGGCGATGACCTCCGCGCCGTCGTGCCGGACCTCGTCGGTGCGGGCCGCGTCCGGGCGCCGCGTCATGCTCGGGCTGTGGTGGTGGCTGAAGACGAGGACGTGTGCGTCGTCGGCGCCGGGGTTGCGGACGAGGCGGCCGTCCGCGTCGTAGTGGCGGGAACTGTGGGCGGCCAAGGTCCGTTCGAGCCACCGGAGTTGCTCGGTGCCGAGGGAGCCTTCGAAGTGGCCGCTGCGGTAGGTCGTGTCGATGCTGATGCCGACGACGCCGTCCGCGACGGGGAAGGAGTAGTACATCCGCTCGCCGTCGAGGTGGTTCTCGGTGTACCCGTGGCCGGCCGGTCCCGCTCCGGCGAAGGCCGGGTTCAGGTGCGCGCGGAGGTAGTCGTGGGGTGTGACCAGCCGGCGGCGTTCATCGGCGGTCACGCTGCGCGCCCTGGCCGCGTTGTGGCTCAGGATCTCCTTGAAGACGGTGCTCTTGGGGTCGTCGCCGGTGTCCAGCACCTTGGCGAAGGCCGCGACGTCGGCGTCGGGTATGGAGAACAGCTTGCGCCCGCCGACGATGTACTCGCCGAGTGCGGGGTCGGCGGGGGCCAGACAGCCGCCGGGCAGGTCGTCGTGGTTGCCGGGCGTCGAGTACCAGGGGATGCGCAGCCCGGGGCTGGTGACGGGCCGGATCGCCGCGTCGAGGAAGCCGGGGATCTCCGGCAGTCCGCGCTTCTTGTCCTGGTCGCGCAGCGGCTGGTCCGGGTGCCAGTAGAGCGGCAGGCCGCAGTTCTGCACGCCCTCGTACGCGGCCGGATCGCCCGTGTTGGGAGTGATCCGCCCACCGCTCATCAGGGTGAGGAACCACTCCAGCTCGATCATGGAGTGGTTGTCGATGTTGTCGCCGGTGGACATGACGAAGGCCGGCGGCCGACCGGTGTGCGGGCCGCCACCCAGCGCGTTGACCTGCTCCACGAGCGAGACCGCGCCGGCCACCGACAGCGCTTCCTGGGCCCGCCAGGACCCCGTCGACCCGGCGCGCAGGAACTCGGTCCGCAGCGGGCTCTGCACATCGGCCACGTGCAGGTCGGTGAGCTGGACGAAGCACGCCAGCGCGGTCCTGCGGTCCTGACGTCCGGACCGGGCGGCGGCGAGGTCGCCCCGGACGACCAGCGGCCAGCCGGGGCCGGAGGTGAGGCGCCGGTAGCCGCCGCTGCCGGCCAGCCGCGCCGTGGTGTCGAGCGTCGTGCGGCCGTACGGTGCGGCCCGTCCGGCGCCGCGGCGGGTCGGCGACGGTGCGGGCGCGGCCGCCGCGGTGCGGGTGCCCGGCTCCGAGGCGCTGCCGCTGCGCTGGCCGGGAAGGGCGAATGCGGCGCCGGTTCCGGCGAGCGCGGCACCGGAAGTGAGGAGGAAGTTGCGACGGTTGGTGGGGGATGCAATACCGGCCATGGGGCCCTCCGTGCGGTGGCGGAGAGACCGGCCACCGCGGGTGTCACCAATCGGAATTTCTCATTCCGTAGCGTGCGCGGTGTGCGTGGCCGGCAGTTGAACGGGTCCGGAACGCGGAACGCCCATCATCCGTCGGCATGGTCCGCCCGGTGAACGACTCCGAATTGATCGGCAGGGTCGGGGCGATCAGGACGATCGGAGTGATCGGAGTGATCGGAGTGACCGGAGTGAGCGGTGGGGGCGGCGCCAGGTGACCGCCGTCACTGAGCTCGGCGCGCCCGGCTGACCACCGTCGACCTGCGCCTGGTGACGCGGCCCTGGTCACGGGTCCGGGGCGCCGGGGGAGGGGCGATGCCATATGCGGCCGCCGGAACGGAACGAATTCCGCGCCGCCGCAGCCGCCCCGGGCAAGAAAAAAGCCCCGAACCGAATTGACGGCCGGGGTGTCTCTCTGCGTATATTGAGGGCTTCTATGTCTCGATTACTTTCAAGGCACAGTCCCAATCTTCAATTCGAATCGTATCCGAGCGGAGTTGAATTGTCAAACGAGGAATTGCGGCACGAGCAGGAATTCACCGACCTGCTCTATGAGCGCCTCGCCGAAATGCAGGCCGGCGCCGCCACAGCGGTGCAGGACGCCCTGCCGCTGGAAGGGCGCAACGCCCAGGCCCGGCTGGAACGCGATGTGTCGGTGACCGAGCAGTCCGCTCTGCTGGCCGCCCTCGAAGCCGGGGAGAACGGCCTGTGCTTCGGCCGGCTGGCCTTTCGCGACGGCCGCGACCACCACATCGGCCGCCTCGGCATCCGGCGCGACGACCCGGACCGCACCCCGCTCGTCATCGACTGGCGGGCCGAGGTCGCGCGCCCGTTCTACCTCGCGACCGGCCACACCCCGATGGGGCTGCGCCGCAGGCGCCACCTCACGACCGAGGGCCGCCGGGTCACCGCCCTGCACGACGAAATCCTGGACCTCACCGACACCGAGCGCACCGGCCACGAGGGCGCCGACGCGGACGCCGTACTGCTGGCCGCACTGGACGCCGCGCGCACCGGGCGGATGCACGACATCGTGCAGACCATCCAGGCCGAGCAGGACGCCATCATCCGCGCCCCGCAGCACGGCGTCCTCGTCGTGGAGGGCGGTCCCGGCACCGGCAAGACCGTCGTCGCGTTGCACCGCGCGGCCTACCTCCTCTACGCGCACCGGGAACAACTGGCCCGTCGCGCCGTGCTCATCGTCGGCCCCAACCCGGCCTTCCTCGGCTACATCTCGGAGGTGCTGCCCGCGCTCGGCGAGACGGGCGTACTGCTCGCCACGCCCGGTGAACTCTTCCCCGGCGTGACCCCCACCGCGACGGACACCCCCGAGGCCGCCGCGGTCAAGGGCGGTGCCGCGATGGCCGACGCACTGGCGCTCTTCGTCCGCGACCGGCAGACGCTGCCCGACGACGTGACCGTGATCGACCATGAAGAGGGCGAACTGCTGCTGGACGCGGAGATGGCGGACGAGGCGCGGCGGCAGGCCCGCGACACGCGGCTGCCGCACAATCTCGCCCGCCCGCACTTCGCGTTCCGCATCATCGACGCGCTCACCGCGCAGCTGGTCGAGAGGATCGGCGCGGACCCCTACGGCGGGCCGAACCTGCTCGGCCCCGACGACATCGCCCAGCTCGGCAAGGGCATCGCCACCAGTCCCGAGGTGCACCGCGCCATCGAGGAGCTGTGGCCCGCCCTCACCCCCCATCAGCTGGTCGAGGACTTCCTCACGGAGCCCGTCCACCTCCCGGAGGCGGACGCCCGGACGATCCGCCGCACCGGCGGCGGCTGGACCCCCGCCGACATCCCCCTGCTGGACGAGGCCGCCGAACTCCTCGGCGAGGACGACTCGGCGGCCCGCGCCGCCGCCGAGGCCGAGCGCCAGGAGCGGATCGCCTACGCACAGGGCGTGCTCGACCTCTCCTACGGCTCCCGCACCCAGGAGTTCGAGGACCGCGACGACGAGGAATCGGAGGTGCTGGCCGCGCACGACCTCGTCGACGCGGAACGGCTCGCCGACCGGCAGGAGGAGGCCGACCACCGCAGCGCCGCCGAACGCGCCGCGGCCGACCGCACCTGGGCCTTCGGCCACATCATCGTGGACGAGGCGCAGGAGCTGTCGCCGATGGTCTGGCGGCTGCTGATGCGCCGCTGCCCGACCCGCTCGATGACCCTGGTCGGCGACCCGGCACAGACCGCGGAGCCGGGTGGCTGCGGCGCGTGGGAGGAAATCCTCGCGCCGCACGTCGACGAGCGCTGGCACCACGTCAGGCTGGGCGTCAACTACCGCACCCCGACCGAGATCATGGAGGTCGCGGCGCAGGTGCCGGGCGCCGCCGACCCCGCGTTCGAGCCGCCGCGCTCGATCCGCTCGACGGGGGTACGGCCCTGGGCGCAGCGCGCCGACGACCTGCCTGCTGCGGTGGCCGCCGCGGTCGCGCGGGAGAGCGACGGGACCGGACGGCTCGCGGTGATCGCCCCGCGCGCCCGCCACGACGCCCTGGTCCCCGCGCTCCCGGGCGCCTCCACCGGTCCGGCCCCCGATCTGACCAGCCCGGTCGTCCTGATCGACCCCAGACAGGCCAAGGGGCTGGAGTTCGACACGGTGATCGTGGCGGAGCCGCACGAGCTGGGCGCCAGCGACCTGTACGTCGCGCTCACCCGGGCGACGCAGCGGCTGGGCGTGATCCATACGGCTCCGCTGCCCCCTGCGCTGGAAACGGGACTGCAGACGCTGCCGGAGCACGCCGGCGCCACTCCCGCCCGGTGAGCCGGCCCGCGGGGCGCCGCCCGGCCACGGGGAGACCGGGCCGCGCGGCGCCCCGCCCGGGCGGCTCCGCGAGAGCCTTTAAAAAAATTTCGGCGGCGATGTCGAGAACGCGTGACTGGCTCCGTCCCCGGGGTGAACGTGACCACAATGGGTCGCACCAGCACCGAGGAGAACCACGATGGCCAAGTACCTGCTGCTCAAGCACTACCGCGGCGCCCCGGCTGCAGCCAACGACGTGCCCATGGACAAGTGGACGCCGGAGGAGATCTCGGCCCACGTGCAGTACATGAACGACTTCGCGGCCCGGCTCGAGAAGACCGGCGAGTTCGTCGACGGTCAGGCGCTTGCTCCCGAGGGCACGTGGGTCCGGTACGACGGTGAGGGCCGCCCGCCGGTCACCGACGGCCCGTTCGCCGAGACCAAGGACCTCATCGCCGGCTGGATGGTGATCGACGTCGACAGCTACGAGCGTGCCGTCGAGCTGGCAGGTGAACTGTCGGCCGCCCCCGGCGCGGGCGGGAAGCCGATCCACGAGTGGCTGGAGCTGCGCCCGTTCCTGGGCGCGCCGCCCACCATCACGGAGTGCACTTTCAAGTGACCCGGATCAACGAGGCCCTGCTGAGAAGCCTCACGCCGAGCGTGCTCGGCATCCTCGTCCGCCGCGGAGCCGACTTCGCGGCGGCCGAGGACGCCGTACAGGACGCGCTGGTCGAGGCGCTCCGCGTCTGGCCGGCCGACCCTTCCCCCAGCTCTGAGCTTCATCCCCGAGCTCTCAACTTCGTTCGAGCAGGGGAGACCCCATTGAGCAGGGAAGACCCCATTCGGGACCCCAAGGGCTGGCTGGTCACCGTGGCCTGGCGGAAGTTCCTCGACGCGACCCGGGCGGACGCCGCCCGCCGCCGGCGTGAGGACCTCGTCGACGAGGAGCCGCCGCCCGGCCCCGCGCCCGCGGTGGACGACACGCTCCAGCTCTACTTCCTGTGCGCCCACCCGTCGCTGACACCGTCGTCCGCGGTCGCGCTCACGCTGCGCGCGGTCGGCGGGCTGACCACCCGTCAGATCGCCCACGCCTACCTGGTGCCCGAGGCGACCATGGCGCAGCGCATCAGCCGGGCCAAGCGCACCGTCTCCGGTGTGAGGTTCGACCAGCCCGGCGACGTCGCCACCGTGCTGCGTGTCCTCTACCTGGTCTTCAACGAGGGCTACTCCGGCGAGGTCGACCTCGCCGCCGAGGCCATCCGGCTCACCCGGCAGCTCGCGGCCGCGATCGACCACCCCGAGGTGGCGGGTCTGCTCGCGCTCATGCTGCTCCACCACGCCCGGCGCGCCACCCGGACCGCGCCCGACGGCAGCCTGGTGCCGCTGGCCGAGCAGGACCGCGGCCGGTGGGACACCGAGGCGATCGCCGAGGGCGTCGAGATCCTCCAGGCGGCCCTCGCCCGCGACCGCCTGGGCGAATACCAGGCCCAGGCCGCCATCGCGGCGCTCCACGCAGACGCGCCTACCGCCGAGGAGACCGACTGGGTGCAGATCGTCGAGTGGTACGACGAGCTCGCGCGGCTGACCGACAGCCCGGTCGTGCGCCTCAACCGCGCGGTCGCCGTGGGCGAGGCCGACGGACCACGCGCCGGCCTGGCGGCCCTCGCCTCGCTGAACGACACCCTGCCCCGCCACACCGCGGTGGCGGCCTACCTCCATGAGCGCGACGGCGACCTGACGACGGCGGCCCGCCTGTACGCCGAGGCGGCCCACAAGGCACCCAACCTCGCCGAACGCGACTACCTGACGCGCCAGGCCGCCCGGCTCAACGCCCGCCTGTCGCGCTGACGGGTCACGCTCGTCCCGCCGGGGCGCCCGCCGGCCCCTCCGTTCGCCCACCGCATTGGAGGGCAGGCATGTCCGGTCCTTCTCCCCGCGCACCTACCGGAACAGTGGCACCCCGGACACCGGCATCCTGGGCACCGGCGCCCCGGACACCACCGATCGCGTGCGGGCCCGGTCGGCGTCCCGCCCGGGCTGCCCCAGGTTGAGTGCGGTGCGGACGTCGACCGACCGCTCGAGTGAGGCGACGATGCGGGCGTGCAGCAGCGGCCGGTGGCCGGTGAAGCAGTGGGTGCCGAGGGCGGCGTCGAGCCGGGCGGCGGAGGCAGTGGCCTTGATGGTGAGGTCCACTCGCAGCGAGCGCGTTTTCGTGTTGACGGCCGATCGTGTGGCGGGGCGGGGGAAGGTGCCGAGGGTGAACCTGGTGCCGTTGTGCAGGGCGGCGGTCAGGGTGCCGTGCCCGAGGTCCACCTCGAAGCGGGTGACCTTGACGGACTTCCTGGAGCTCCCGGACTGCGTGCCGCCGGGGCCGGATCCGGTGGCCACCAGGGCCAGACCGGCCTTGCCGAAGCGAAGTTCGCCGCCCAGTTTGCCGCCGCTGTTGGTGACCGCCCCGCCCGTGAGCCGCAGAGTCGTTCCTCCGCCGGAGTGGCCCCGCGGGCTGATCCTCCCCTTCGCGTCGACGCCCGCGACCACCACGCCGTCTTCCTTGAGCGCGCTGCGCAGATCGGGGGACAGCCGGAGGCGGGCCGAGCCCCGCTCGACGGGGACCTCGGTGCTGCCGGCCGGCTGGTGGGGGTGCGCCGGGGCCGCCGCGGCGGCGGGTACGGCGGACGCCAGCACGAGGGCGGCGGCCGCGGCGAGGTGGCGAGCGGGCATACGTGGTCCTTTCGCTGCTGGTGCGGTGCGCCCGGAGGGCCCGAGGGCCGCGCACCTGTGAGCGCGCGGTCACTCGACGTCCCCATCATGGAGCCAAGCGCCGTCCTCCGCCGGTCAGGGACGGCCCGCGGGCAGCTCCGCACCGACGGGCCTGGCCGACGCCCCGTCAGGAGCGGTGAACTCCGGGTCCGGTTCCAGGAAGCGGATCGCGACCGCGGTGGCCAGATGCAGGCTCGCGAAGATCCAGACGATGCCGGCCACGCCGAACGGCCCCAGGGTGAGCGCGACCACGGCCGGTCCGGCGAAGGTGCTGGCCCCGGCACCGAGGTTGAGCGCGGACATCGCCTGTCCCTTGTGGTGTGGTGCCAGCGCCGGGACGAGCGCGGAAATCGGTACGTATCCGGCCAGGGCGATGCCGTACAGGGCGGCCACCACGGCCGCGGCAGCGAAGTCGGGGCCGGCCGCGAGCGGTACGTAGTACAGCGCCAGACAGGTCACCGCGCAGGCCACGGCGCCGAACCAGGTCATGGTGCGCTGCCACCCGAGCCGGTCGCCGACGGCACCGAAGAACAGGTTGGCGAAGATGTTCGCGGTGAACATCACGCTCAGCAGCCGCAGCCAGGCCGACGTGGTGAAGCCGACCGTCTCGGTGAAGAAGAACGGCATACAGACCAGGAAGCCGAACTGCGAGCCGGTGCTGAACACGCGCACCGCCGCACCGATCGCCACCCGGGGCCGCCGGCGCATGATCGAGACGCTGCCCGCAAGCGTCGCCAGCGGACGTTCGCCGGGCGGCGCGAGCCGCGAGCGGCCGGTGGGTTCACGCACCAGGAACAGCGCGAGCAGACCGCCGAGCGTCACCAGACCGAGCGCGCACCACAGCGTGCGGTACGAGCCGACCTGCGGAATCGTCGCGCTGGCCAGCAACGAGCCAAGGGTCGGCAGACCGCCGGTGAAGGCGAACCAGTACCAGCCGACGGCGGTCCCCATTCGCTGTGGCGCGGTCGCCGCGGTCACCCACACCAGGAACCCGTACGCGAACAGGGGATAGCCGAAGCCGCGCAGCCCGTAGACGATCAGCAGCAGCGGATAGTTCATCGCCGGCAGCGCCACCGTCAGCAGCAGCACCTGGAAGACGAGCCAGACGGCGAAGCCGGCGATCATCACCCGTCGCGGGCCCCAGAGGTCCGACAGGGCGCCCGAGAGCCAGGCGCCGACCGCGACGGTGATGCCGTAGACCGCGATCACGACCGCCGCGTCGGCCCTGGCCAGGCCGTGGTCGGCCAGGTACTTCGAGAAGAAGCCGGTCTCCACGCCGTCGCCGGTCATGAACAGCAGGACGCCGACGAAGCCCCAGGTGAGGGCCGGGGGAATGCCCAGCCGCTCGACGGGGGAGCGCCGGCGTTCCGGCGGTGGTGCGGCAGCCGGCCCCGGTATCGGGCGGGGGTGAGCGGGGCTGTGCATGGGGCCTCCAGGGGGCGGGGGAGGGGCGGAACACGAGCGACGAAGCGGTACTGACCGAGGGCGAGCGCGGCCGGAAAGGGCGCGTGCAGCGGTGCAAGCCCGCAAGCCTGCGCAAGTCTTCTCGTATTTTGTGCAAAGTCAAGCCTGTTCTGATAGAAGAAAGCTCGTTACGTTGTTGCTGCAGACGCCCGCACCCCAGGGAGCCGTGAGACCCGCCATGACCGTCACCTCCGCGATCCCCGCCACCATGCGCGCCGCCGTCCTCCACGGCCCCGAGCGGCTGACCCTTGAAGAACGCCCCGTCCCCACCCCAGGGCCCGGCGAACTACTCGTCCGCGTCGAGACGGTCGGCACCTGCGGCTCGGACGTGCACTACTACCGCCACGGGCGCATCGGCGACTTCGTCGTGCGCGAGCCGCTCGTCCTGGGCCACGAGGCGGCCGGCACGGTCGTCGCCGCAGGCCCGGGAGCCGACTCCGCACGGATCGGCCGACGCGTCTCCGTCGAGCCCGGCACCCCCTGCGGCAGCTGCGGCGAATGCCGCCCGGGCCGCTACAACCTCTGCCCGGACATGCGCTTCCTCGCCACCCCGCCGGTCGACGGCGCCTTCTGCGAATACCTGGCCGTGCACCAGGACTTCGCCCACGAGGTCCCCGACTCCCTGACCATCGAGGAGGCCGCCCTGCTCGAACCGCTGTCGGTGGCGGTATGGGCCTGCCGCAAGGCCCGTATCGGCCCGGGCGACCGCGTCCTGATCACCGGCGCGGGCCCCATCGGCCTGGTCGCCGCCCAGACGGCCCGTGCCTTCGGCGCCCACGATGTGCTCGTCACCGACGTCCTGCCGCACCGCCTCGAACTCGCCCGATCGGCCGGCGCCACCACCCTCGACGTCTCCGGCACCCCGCTGGGCCGAGCCGGGTACACCCCGACGGTGCTCCTGGAGTGCTCCGGCGTCCCCGCCGTGAGCAACGAGGCGATCCGCACCGTCGGCCGGGCCGGCCGGGTCGTCCTCATCGGCATGGGCGGGGACGAGATCCCGCTGCCGCTCAGCCGGGTGCAGAACTACGAACTCGAACTGACCGGCACCTTCCGCTACGCCCACACCTGGCCCACCGCGACGGCACTCGTCGCCTCGGGCGCGGTCCGGCTCGACTCCCTCGTCTCGCACGGTTACGGTCTTGCCCAGGCCGAGCGCGCACTGACCGTCGCCACCCGCGACGAGACCGCGGTGAAGGCCGTCATCTACCCGCAGCGGTAGGCGCACCGCCGCTGCCCGACCGAAAAGAGGCGGCCCCGATGGCTTCCGCACGGTCGTCGCTGGCCGAGGTCGACCGGCGACGGCAGGACGTACTGGCCCATGTCGTCGCACACGGCGAAGTCCGCATCGACGAACTGGCCAGACACTTCGGGGTCAGCCTCGCCACCATGCACCGCGATCTCGACCAGCTCGCCGAACGCCGCCTGCTGCGCAAGGAACGGGGCCGGGCCGCCCCCTTCCCGAGCCTCACCATGGAAACCGCGACCCGCTTCCGGGTCGGCGTGAACCCCGAACTCAAGGAAGCGCTGTGCGCCGCCGTCGCCGACGAGATCCGGCCCGGCAGCACCGTCGTCCTGGACGACTCGACCACCGTCTTCCCGCTCGCCGCCCACATCGCCCGGACCGAAGCGGTCACCGTCGTCACCAACTCCCTGGGCGTCGCCCGCCTCTTCGATGACACGCCGGGCGCCGACGTCACCCTCCTCGGCGGCCGCTACCGCGGCGAATTCGGCTCCTGCGTCGGCCCCGACGTGCTCCGCGCACTGAGCCGCCTGCGCGCCGACCTCGCGGTGATGTCCGCGGTGTCCGTCCTCGGCGGCCGCCTCTTCCACCCGATACGCGAATACGCCGAGATCAAGGAAGCCATGCTCGACTGCGCCCAACGCGCACTCCTGCTGGTGGACCACACCAAATTCGGCAAGACCGCCACCCACGCCTACAGCGACATCGCCCGCTACGACCGCGTCGTCACCGACCGCGCCGCACCCGCCGACGAACTGACCGAACTACGCCGCCGGGGCGTCACGGTCGACGTGCTCGACCAACCCTGACCACCGCGCGATCGACCGCCGGTGCGGCCTCTCCGGACGCCCGCCCTCGACAAAGTGGTGGCCCCGCCGCATTCCGGCGGGGCCCCCACATGTCAGCCGGCGTATCCGCCCGCCAACAGGCCACGGCCGCCCGCGACATGCAGACCAGCGGCCAGCCGTCACAGCTCTCAGCCTGCACGGCTCTCAGCGGTCACAGCTCTCAGCCTTCCCCGCTGTCGGTCATGCCCTGCGCCTCAGACGCGAGCCAGCGCGGGGAGGCCGCTGTAGTAGCTGCCGACCTCGGCCAGATAGCTGAGATCGGCGGTCTCGCTGTCGACCGTGAAGCGGGGCGCGGCCTTGATCTCTTCCTTGGTGCGGGCGACGGTCACCACCTTCGCTGCACGGTCGATCCCGGTCACGATCCCGGCCGGGATGAGCACGCTCTTACCGAAGACCCAGACGCCGGTGTCGACGACCAGGTGCTGCACGCCGGGCTGATCCATCTGGCGCTCCACCTGACCGATCGTGCCGGTAGCCGTCTCCACGCTGAAGCCCGTCAGAGTCGTCCCCTGCGGCTCCAGATCCGGAGCGTACGTCCAGATGCTGTTCATGACGGTCACTCCTCCTTTTCGTCTGCCTTCTCGCGTGCATTGCCGAGGCCGGAGCGCTCCGCGAGAGGGGTGCCCTCGCGATCCGCCCCGGCCGTGCCCCTCCCGTACCCCGGTGACGGAGCGTCACACCTTTCCACCGGCAATCCGAGCCACGTATGCGCACTTTCCGTGAACCGGGGGAGGGGCGCTGACCTGCAACGCTACGACAAGGATCGGACAGTTGGGGCATATCGCCCAACCACTCGAACGCCGGGACCGGATGAAGCCGATGCGGGTGAGTGCTTTTCGTGACGGTCGCGCCGGGTAAGCGCCTCGAAGTAAGGAACAAGTGGTCAAGGACCCGCCGACGGATCACCCACCTGCGCAACGTGGAGTGTGCGGCCGGTCCAAGGGGCGTGCTCCCCGCCACGTTTTCACCATGACGATGCACGACGAGGTGAGCTACATGAGCACCACCGCGGGTTCGCGGACACTCACCGCACCGCCGGCCCTGTACGTCGACCTGAGGAGCTGCCCCGAAGGCGCCGGACGCGCACGCCATCTCGCTGCCGAGTTCCTGCGAGGACTGGAGCCGCCCCTGTATCAGGAGGACATCGAAGCCGTGGTCCTGGTCGTCTCGGAACTCGTCACCAACGCGGTGCGCCACGCGGAGGGACCCTCCTGCACCTTGCACCTTTCGGCCTGCCCGGAAGCCATCGCCGTGGCCGTCAGCGACGGCAGCCACGTCCCGCCCCAGCCGCGCACCCCGGATGTCTCCGGTGAGGGAGGCGGATTCGGCTGGTCGATGATCCACCAGATAGCGGAAGCCGTGGCGGTCACCGACGAAACCGCCGGCAAGACGGTCAGCGCCCTGATCCCCCGCCACCGGGAGGACGGCAGCGCCCACCGCTGAGGGGCCTTGGCTCAGGTGCCGTCGCCCGTGCCGCAGGCCCCGTGGATCGGCGCACCCCAAGCGATGACCGTCCCCCCGGTTCCTCAGTTCTGCTCTGCCCAGCTGTCGGGCCGACGGCCGTCGATGTCGGTGAAGCCGTATGCCCGGGCCAATTCGGACGACGTCACCGACCGCTGATTCCACCGAGCCCGATCGACGTCCGCGGCGATGGCCGCGATGCCGCGCCCGATATAGCGGGGCGACTCGGATTCCTCGAAACCGTCAGGGGCCGACGGGTACCCCTCGACCGAGCCGTCCAGAGCGTCGCGCCAATTGCCCTCGGTCACACCGAAGTTGTCGAGCATCATCTCCGAGCGCAGCCAGCCCGGGGTGACCGCGACCGCCGTGCCGCCGTACGGAGTGAGTTCGTGGCCTTGAGAGAAGGCCAGGCGATTCACCGCGACCTTCGCGAGGTCGTAGTACACCGAGATCCGGTACCGGTTCCGGTTGAAGGCGGTCGTGCCGTCCGTGACCTCGACCAGCAGCCCGCCGGGCCGGTCGATGAGCAGCGGCAGCAGGTGGTGCGAGGTGATCAGGTGGGTGTCGACGGCCAGCCGCAGAATGCGGAGGCCGGTCTGCAGATCGTGTTCCCAGATCGGCGTATTCCAGCTCGTCGGCGGCCCCTTGAGGACCTCCGCACCCCAGATGTCGTTCACCAGCACATCGACATGACCGTGATCCGTCCGCAGACGTTCGGCCAGGCGCCGCACCTGCTCGGGTTCGAGGTGGTCGACCTGAACCGGGATGCCGACGCCGCCCAGACCGGTGACCAGTTCGGCGGTCTCCTCGATGGTCTCGGCACGGTCGTAGTCCGACCGGATCGACTTCGTGCCGGACCGGCTGCTGCGACCGGTGCAGACGACCGTCGCGCCGGCCTCACCCAACGCGGCGGCGATCCCCCGCCCGGCACCGCGGGTGGCGCCGGCCACCACCGCGACCCGGCCGCGCAGCGCGTCACGATCCAGTAGGGCAGCCATGGGCCCAGTCTCATGCGTCGCGCACAGAACTGCGAGGGGAGCAGCACGCTGCTCCCCTCGCAGTCCTCTCGTGGGGCCGGGTGGCGGCCGGCCGTGCGGCTTCAGACGCTGCCTCGCCAGGCGCCGGTCTCGATACCGCGATTCTCGATGAAGGTCTTGAACCGCTTGAGATCACCGTTCACCTGCCGCTTGACCACGCCCAGCTTGTCGCCCACGTTCTCGGCGAGCCCGTCCGGATCGAAGGCCATCTGCAGCATGATTTTGGTGGTCGTGTCGTCGATGCGGTGGAAGGTGACGACCCCGGCCTGCTTGGCCTCACCGTCGACGGTGGACCAGGCGACGCGCTCGTCCGGGATCTGCTCGGTGATCTTCGCGTCGAACTCCCGCTTGACCCCGCCGATGCTGGTCACCCAGTGCGTGAGGCGGTCACCAGCCTGGTCGATTCGCTCAACCCCCTCCATGAACTGCGGAAAGGACTCGAACTGCGTCCACTGGTTGTAGGCCGTCCGCACCGGAACGCTGACCTCGACCGACTCCTCTACCTGCGACATGCCTAACCCTTTCACTCGTCCGTGAGGCGACGCCGATGCTTCGGTGTCGCTCCGCTTCCGGTTCCCCCCTGCCGTCCCGTGTGCCCTGTTCGGCCAGGACATCACCCCGGATCGCCGTGCTGATCCGCACGATTTCAGCGGCCCCAGGGAGACGGGCGGCGCAGCGGTACGCGGGCCGTGATCGGGTACGCGCTCCCCATGACGGATCCACCCACCGCTCCTCAACGGCGTGCGCACGCACGGAGAGCCGCGCGGGCGACGCCGTTGCCGCACGCACGACGTAGAGCTGCTCGCACGACGTAGAGCTGCATGCACCACGTAGAGAGGAAGGCGCACCACAGTGAACGACTCGGAAGCGACCGCACAGACCGGTGACGGCGCGGACCAGGTCCAGGTGGAGATCACGGACTGCCCCGCAGAGGACGCACACACGGTCTTCCGCACGCTCAACGCACTCTTCAGCTCCGACCGGGCGACGGAGGACGCACCTCAGGGCTCAGCCGGGCCGGGCCCGACCGTATGGGCCATGACCGTTGACGTGTCGGCGGCAGCAGCGGCCCTGGCGCAGCCGTGCCGGCTGACCGAGCCGGTGACCGTCACCCTCCAGGGCGGCCCCTGGGCGGCCGACCGTCTGCACGCAGGTCTGGCCTCCGTGTTCACCGTCCACGACGTCGGCTCCGCCTCCGGTGATCAGGAGCAGGAACGCCAACTGCGGCTCAGCACCCGCCGGATCGCAGCGTAGGCCGACGCCGGAACGCCGCCGGACGCCACTACCGTGAGGCCGGCCTCGGCCTCACGGTAGTGGCGTCCGGCGGCATGACGGGAGAGACGGCCTCGCGGCCGGCCCCGGCCGCCTCGCTCTGCCCCACGGCCAAGCGCACCACATACCGGAAACCGCCCCCGCTCGCGCCGCATGTGATCAGCTTCGGTCAGCACTTGACCTACAGGATGGCGGTAGCCCATGTCAGAGCATGACCTCACCGGTTTCGACGAGAGCACCTTCACCCACGAGGGCGTCACCCGCCCGATCCTGCGGCGGGGGACAGGCCCGGCGGTGGTCGTGATAGCGGAGATACCGGGGATCACACCCAAGGTTCTGGAGTTCGCCCGGCGGGTCGCCGCCATCGGCTGCACCGCGGTCCTCCCGGTCCTCTTCGGTACGCCGGGCCGCGCCGCCGACCCCGCAACGGTCGGCCGGCTGAAGACGCGCCTCTACATGGCCTCGTCGATAGCGAAGGTGTGCGTCAGCCGGGAATTCACCGTGCTGGCCACCGGGAAGACCTCCCCCGTGGTGAGCTGGCTCCGGGCCCTCGCCGCGGACGAGCACGAGCGCTGCGGCGGCCCCGGCGTCGGCGCCGTCGGCATGTGCCTGACCGGTGGCTTCGCCCTCGCGATGGCCACCGACGAGCGGCTTCTCGCCCCCGTACTGTCCCAGCCCTCGCTGCCCCTGCCCGTCACCAGAAGCCGGGCCGCGGTCATCGACATCTCCCCCCAGGACCTCGCCACCGTCCGGGCCCGCTGCGAACGCGACGGCCTTGAGGTCATGGGGCTGCGCTTCTGCGGCGACCGGTTGGTGCCGGGCGACCGGTTCGCCTTCCTGCGCCGGGAACTCGGCGAGGCGTTCGTTGCCGTCGAGCTCGATGACAGTGCCGCGAACCCGGCCTCCGCGCTGCCGCCGCACTCCGTCCTGACCGAGCACCTCCTCGACGAACCCGGCCAGCCGACCCGTGCGGCGCTCGACAAGGTGCTCGATCTCTTCCGCAACCGCCTGCTCGAACAGCCCGGCAACCCGGCCGCCGCTCAAGCGCCGGCCACTCCCGCCGGACCGTAGATCCCGGCGCCCACGGTGCGACCCGCACGCGCTCCCGCACGCCGGTCCGCGAGAACGCGCCGCGCCGCCGTACCGCCCGGCCACCGGCCGGGCGGGGCCGTCTCTTTCGGACTCTTTCGGATCATCCTGGGGCAGCAGAACGATCAACTTCTGCTGCCGGCCAGGAAGCCGTCCAGAGGTCTATGGCTGGAGGTCGCGCTCGTACCAAGTGCCTGACTTGCCGCCGAGGTCGGCCGGGGTGGCAGGGCCCACCGGGACGAACCCGGCCTTGGCCAAAACTTTTTGGGACGCGGCGTTGTCGTGGGAGGTGGCCGCCCGCAGTGTGCGCAGGCCGTGCCTCGCTATCGCCATCCGGCACAGCTCCCGGACGCTCGCGGTCGCCACGCCGCGGCCGGCGACCCGCTCCGCGACCCGGTAGCCGAGTCTGGCAGTGCCGTCCTCCACGTCGTACAGGTTGAACCTGCCGAGTACCGAGCCGTCCTCGGCGACGAGCACGTAGAAGGCGCAGATGCCGGCCTGCTGCTCGGCCAGCGAGGCGTTGTACCGGTCGGTGAACCGGTCGAAGAAGTCGTCGCCACGGTCGCAGATCGAGGCAGCGAAGTAGGCGCGGTTCGCCAGCTCGAAGGCCAGAACCGCCGGGGCGTGGCCGGCATGCAGCCGCTTCAGCTCGGGCATCGCCCGACTCTACCCAGATCATGCGCTGAGCCCACCTGAGTTTCCGCCAGTGGCAGACAGTCCCAAGACCAGGGCACATAACGATCTACAGCTGGAGTACTAGGGGAGAACAGGGAGGCTTCTCCGGAGGCTTCGATCCGGAGACAGAATCTCGGAGGATCAGGAACAGGATCAGGATGAGGATGAGGCCGCAGTGAGCCAGTACTACGACATGGGCGACCAGACCCTGTGGAACCCGTCCAACGGCGCCTCCCGGCTGTTCCTGAGCCAGGTGAGCGTCTACCAAGCCGAAGTGGGGCTGCCGTCCGGCATCGGTCCCATGAAGGCGGACGAGTGCCAGATCGACCCCACCCTGTTCACTGCGTTCGTCCACGCCCTGCTCGCGTGGCACCGCAGAACGAGCCACGCCGTCATGGCCGCCCTGTCCGAGGGGTTCATCGCCACGGTGCTGGTCCTGGCGGAGAGAGCGGCCATCGAGGTGAACTGGCAGGCGGCCGACCGTGCTGACGGCCGTGAACTCACTGATGTTCAGGTCCCCATGGGCCCGGGGCCCTCCGAGGGGGCGTGGGCAGCCGCACTTCGGCAGAAGTCGCGTGAGCTGGGCTGCTTCATGCCGACCTGATTGGGGTCAGCCAACGCTGCGGAGGACTCGTAAGCCATCCTGAGCGGCCCAGGAAGGCGGTCAGGTCGTGAGCACGTCTGTGCCCAGAGCGAGCAGGGCGAAGACCTTGACCAGCTCGGTGGCCACGTAGAAGTGGTGGGCGCGGGAGCGCGGGAGGGTCTCGCCGGCGAGCACGCGGTTGGAACGGCGGTTGAGGCCGGGCCGGATCACAAGCAGCTGTACGGCCAGCAGCAACGCGGCGACGGCGGTGGGTACGACGACGGATGCGGGAGGACCGCCGGTGGCCACCGCCGCGATCGCAGCGATGGCCAGTACGGCCTCGACCCGGTTGAGCGCACGGAAGACGATGCGGCCGATGCCGAGCCCGATGGGTACGGTCACGCCGGGGGCCCGGAACTTCAACGGCGCCTCCAGGAAGGAGATCGCCAGGACCATTCCGAGCCAGACGAAGGTGACCGCGGTGGCTACGGCGGCCGAGGTGGCGTTCATGCTGTGCGCTCTCCTTGTGCTCGTGACCGACCTACTCCTGGCCCAGCCAGAGGTCCGGGCCGAAGACTTCGTAGTGGATGGACGGGGCGGGCACGCCGCGGTGGAGCAGGTCGCCGCGCACCGCCCGCATGAACGGCAGCGGGCCGCACAGGTACGCGGTCAGCCCCTCGGCGAGATCCAGCGCGGCCAGGTCGACCTGGCCGGCCGACGCATCCGGCGCATGGTCGCCCGGCTCCTCGTACCACAGGTGCAACTCGGCGTTCGGGAGCGCCCGGACGAGGCGGCGCTGCTCGTCCCGGTGGGCGTGGTCGGACGGGGTGCGGTCGGCGTGGACCACCGTCACCGCCCGGGCCGCGCCCTCCGCGGCCAGGTGGTCGAGCATGGCCAGCATCGGCGTGCTGCCGATCCCGGCGGACGCCAGCAGCAGCGGCCCGTCTCCTTCGGGGAGAACGAGGTCCCCGAACGGGGCGGAAACGGCGAGCACGTCGCCGGCCCGGGCGTGCTCGTGCAGCCAGGAGGAGACCTCTCCCTCCGGCGCCACTCCGCCCCGGACGCGCTTGACCGTGATGCGCCACTGCGGGCTGCCGGGGGCGCAGGAGAGGCTGTACTGACGTATCTGCCGGGCGCCGTCGGGCAGTTCGACCCGGACGCTGACGTACTGGCCCGGGCGGAAGGAGCCCGCGGGGCTGCCGTCGGTGCGGCGCAGGGTGAAGGAGACCGCGTCGGGTGTCTCCTCCCGCCGCTCGACGATCTCCATCTGCCGCCATATCTCGCCCTCGGCGGCGCCGGAGTCCCGGTAGAGCCGGGCCTCAAGGGCGATCAGTGCGTTGGCCATCAGCCAGTAGACCTCATCCCAGGCCGCGGCCACCTCTTCGGTGACGGCGTCGCCGAGGACGTCACCGAAGGCCGCGAAGAGGTGCTGGTGGACGAGCTTGTACTGGTCGGAGGTGACGCCGAGCGAGGCGTGCTTGTTGGCGATCCGGGCGAGCATCGCGTCCGGCCGGGTGCCGGGGTGCTCCAGCAGCATGCCGGCGAAGGCTGCGATGGAGCCCGCCAGTGCCGTCTTCTGCTCGCCATTGGCCTGGTTGCCGCGGTTGAACAGGTCCCGCAGCAGCTCGGAGCGGTCGTCGAAGAGCTTGGCGTAGAACAGCTCGGTGATCTCACCGATGGCGCCGCCCACGACGGGCAGGGTGGCGCGGATGACGGGGGTGGACTGCTCGGAGAGCACAACGACTCCTGAAACTGGCTAATGATCTTCGCATTCAGGCGGGCGGGGTGCCCACCCGCGGCGGCAGGGCGTGGGTCACTTGGCTCGGCGGCCGACCAGCCCGACCAGTACCGGACCGGTGGGGGATGCCACCAGGTCGGCCACGGTCAACGGATCAAGCGCGGCGTAAAAGGCGTCCTGTGCCTGGCGCAGCGCCCCGCGAAGCCGGCATGCCCAGCGCAGCGGGCAGGGTGGATCGCCGTCGCAGGCGACGACCTCCTCCACGCCTTCCAGTTCCCTCACCAGCCAGCCGACCGAAGCCTGTTGACCGAGCCCGGTCAGCTCGAGCCCGCCGCCGCGCCCCCTCCGGGCCTCCAGCACGCCCAGGTGCTGGAGCCGGGTGATCGCCTTCGCCATGTGGGCGTAGGGCACGCCCATGGCCTCCGCCACCTTGCGAGTGGTCAAGGGCTCGGCCTGCTCGGTGACCGCCAGGCGCATGACGGCACGCAGCCCCAGGTCGGTGAACTTCGTCAACCGCATGCTGCGACGCTAACAATTGCGCATGTTAAATGCGTGTTTGATGGGGCCCTGAACCGGTGTGGAGTGCGTCACGCACGTGAGCGTCTTCCACCGCGAGGCGGACGCCGGCCGAGGCCGGTGTGGAACCGGCCCGGAGACAGCAGCAGGCACGTAGTCGCCTCCGCGCCGGCCGGAGCGCTGTGGCGGCTGACCGAGCCCGGACGGCAACTCGATGCAAGCCCGGCCCCACGCGTAGGCAACGGCGCCCTCCAGGCCCGGGGTTCGGAGGCCGACGGCCCGCAGGGCAGCAGAACTCAAAACATGCCAAAAGGCGCTCGGCCGACCGGATCTCCGGCCGACCGAGCACCCCCTCAACGCCCTGAAGTCCCCCGACTTCCTCAGGCCGTGGTCCATCGGCGGGCACTGCAATGCGAGACGGTGGAACCTTGGCGAAGGCACACCTGCATCACTACCCGGCTGCCCTCGACAACGCTGAAGTCCTTGGTGACACAGCCGCCTCCCGCGCCCTTGGCGTTCGTGACCGACACCCTCCGGCTCCCCGTCGGCTCGAAAAAGCCGAGGTAGGCGGTGACGGCCTTGCCGTCGCGTGCGAAGTCGCACACGGTCACCGTCTCGCCCTCATGGTGGAACAACGCGCCCCCGTAGCCGCCACCGCCCGTCTCCATGGACAGGTCGCTCCCCGCGAAGGCGGGAGTCGCGGCAAGGACCAGAGCTGCGCCCGCCGCAGCGGTCACGGTCATTCCTCGTCGAAAGCGCATCACAATTCCCTTCCTGCGGAGCCCCCGTGAGAACCGGACAGGATCTCGACCCCTCGGTGCGTTCGTTCGCCGCCTGCCTGCTGGCTTTCGGTGCTGCCCAGCATGCCGGGGTGCCGCCGGAAAAGCGTTGGCACACGGTCCACACCTCTTTTGGCAATGCGTCCACAGGGGTCCACTCCGCCGGCGACATGCCGCCGCCCTGACGAGGCGGGGGCCGGCGAGGCGAACTTCCGTCGATGCCCCGGACCCGCCCCGACGAGCTCTGCACGCCGGTGGTCACCGGCCGAGGAGCCGTCGGCGTAGTTCCGGCGTCCACTCGACGTACTCGATCTCTGCCCCGTCGACGTGTCGGGCGTAGAGGAACCGTCCGGTGGGGCCGGCCGTCGCGGGGGTGGTGAGGGTGGCGCCAGCGGCCTTGAGGGTCGTCTGCAGGTCATCGAGGTCCTCGACGATCACGGTGGCGGAGGCGTGCGCGTACTTCGCGCGCTCGTCGGCCGGACCGGCGATGACGAGGAAGTCACCGAGGACGGCCAGTTCGACGGCGTGGAACGTCAGGCGGAGGTCCACCTGCGCGCCGGTGAGCTGCTCGAGGAGCGGTAGCGCGCGGTCGAGGTCCTCGGTCCACAGCCGGGCGTAGGTCTTGAGGATGGTCATGTGCGGTTCCGTTTCCCTGCCGTTGCAGGCCGCGGCAGTGTGCCTGCCGAGATGGCCAGTGCTTTCTTTTGGTTAGTCAGAAACCGTAGGTGAGTATGCTCTGACGTGGAAGAACGCACTTCTTGGTGAGAGGGGAACCTCGTGGTTACCGAGCAGGCCCGGCGCCCCGACGAGGACGGGGACGTCACGCGCGCCGACTCCCTGGCCCGCCAGATCTTCACCGGCGTGGCCAACAAGTGGGCGCTGCTGATCATCAACGCGCTGGGGGAGCGGACCCTGCGGTTCACCGCCTTGCGCAGTGAGGTCGACGGCGTCAGCCACAAGATGCTCACCCAGACCCTGCGCGGACTCGAACGGGACGGGCTGGTGCACCGGACGGTGTACGCCGAGGTGCCGCCCCGCGTCGACTACCGCCTCACCGAAGCGGGTGCGGCGCTGCGCGACACGGTCAACGGCATGTGTGCCTGGACCCGCCGCTACCTCGACGAGATCGAGGCGGCCCGACGGCGCTTCGACGCGCAGAACACCGGCGACCACGGGGAGACCGGCGCCACCGGCGAGTGAGGGGGCCGGGCGCTGTGAGAAAGTGCAGTGTGTACACCTATCTGCGGTTCTTCTTCGAAGCGGGCGTCCCGCACACGCCGCTGTGGCCGGAGCACATAGACAGTCCGTACGGCTACCCGTGCGAGCCGGAGCGGTTGCCGATCAGTGCGGCTACCCGCGCCGAACTGGTGCGGCTGAGCGAGCGGTTCCAGTCCTCCATCGACTGGAAGTACCCACAGGGCCCGTCCCCGTGGTCCGACGCGGAAAAGGAATTGTTCGACGAGCAGTCGGACGCCGTGGTGAAGGCGCTGCGCGGTGAGCTGGGTGACGGCTGGAAGGTGCTGGACCAGCGTCTGCCGTGGTGAGACCGGTGCCGGCCGGGTCGTCTCCTCTTGCCGGAGGAGCGGTCAGTAGGCGGTGAGGCCGCCGTCGACGACGAGTTCGGTACCGGTGACGAACGAGGACTCGTCGCCCGCGAGGAAGAGCATCGCGGAGGCGACCTCGTCGGCGCGGCCCGCGCGGCGCATCGGCGTACGGACGATGTCCGGCTGCTGGTCGCCCTGCTCGTCCAGGAGATCCTGGATCATCGGCGTGGCGATGACACCGGGATGGAGGGAGTTGACCCGCACTCCCTGACGGGCGTACTCGACCGCCGCGGTCTTGCTGAGCAGGCGCACCGCGCCCTTGGACGCCTGGTAGGCCGCGGCCGCTCCGCTTCCCACGAGCCCCAGGACGGACGAGGTGTTGATCACCGAGGCGTTTCCGGTGGCGCGGAGCAGGGGCATGGCAGCCTTCATTCCGAGCCAGGTGCCCTTCTGATTCACGTCGATGACGCGGTTCCATGCCTCCTCCTCGGTGTCCTCGATGCCCGGCCAGTCCAGGACGCCCGCCACGTTGACGAGGACGTCCAGCCTGCCGAACCGCTCGCGGACGATGGTGATCACCTCGTCCCACTGCTGGGCGGAGGACACATCCAGGCAAGCGGAGACGACTTCCGCGCCGGTCTCCGCAATCTCCCGCGTGAGTGCCGTGAGGCGCTCCCGGCGAATATCGGCGACGACCAGCCGTGCGCCTTCGCGGGCGAACAGCTGGGCGGTCGCGGCGCCGATTCCGCCCGTCGCACCGGTGATCAGTGCGACCTTGCCGTCAAGTCGTAGTCCAGGCACAGCGATGTCATCCTCTGTCTCGGTGGTGGTCGGCTGGGCAGGCAGGGCGTCGCCCTCCGGTGTGCGGAGTCGGCCGGTGCCCGTCCGGCCCCCTCCAGCTGCTGTCGTTCCTTCCGCCACCAAGGCTGGACGCCCCGGAGACCGCTCACCAGGACGTGTGCTGCCTGGGTGCCACACACCCAGGCAGCACACCGATCGAGTGCCTAACCTGGACGGCATGCCCGACAACGACCTGGGAGACTTCCTGCGCGCCCGGCGCTCCGGCCTGCGGCCAGAGGACGTCGGCATGGCGAGCTACGGCCTACGGAGAGTCGCCGGGCTACGCCGTGAGGAAGTCGCGGTGCTGGCCGGAGTGAACGTCGACTACTACACCCGCCTGGAACAAGGACGCGAACGCCACCCCTCGCCCCAGGTCCTCGACGCGCTCAGCCGCGCCCTCCACCTCGACACCGACGCCCACGCCCACCTCCACCGACTGGCCGGCACCGCACCGCACGAGCGCCCGATGCCGCAGCGGAACGGGGTCAGCCCGGCCCTGCGCCAGCTCATGGACGGCTACCCCCACACCCCGGCGTTCGTCCTCAGCCGCACGCTGGACATCCTGGCCACCAACGCCCTGGCCGACGCCTTGTATTCGCCCTTTCATCCCGCGGACAATCTCGCCCGCATGGTCTTCCTCGACCCCACCGGCCGGGACTTCTACACCCGCTGGGACTGGGCCGCCCAGGCCACCGTGGCCAACCTCCGTCAGGCGGCCGGGTTTGATCCCGGCGACCCCCGGCTGAACGCGCTCATCGACACGCTGACCGAGCACAGCACCACCTTCTCGACGCTGTGGCAGGCCCACACCGTGCGCGGCAAGACCCAGGACGCCAAACGGCTCAACCACCCCGACGTCGGCCCGCTCACCCTCACCTACCAAGCCTTCGACGTCCGCGACGCTCCCGGCCAGCAACTCGTCATCTACCATGCCGAACCCGGCAGCCCGAGCGCCCAGGCGCTGTCCCTGCTCGGTGCCCTCGACGCCACCACCCGGCAGACCGCGCGAAGCCCGCACCCGTAGAACGAACGGCGTCGCGCTGTCCGCGCCGCGCGGCGCGTGGTGTCACCAGGCGACGGTCCGCCCCAGATAATCGAGGAATCGTAGGCCGCTGCGGCCGCGTTGGGCGTCAACGGTCGTGACGAGGGCGGGGATGCTCTCGTTGATGGCGAGCCGGGCGTTCGGACCGCCCAGGTCGGTCTTGACCCACCCGGGCGCCATCAAAAGCAGCGTGCGGGTCTCGTTGCGATGACGGGCCGCGTAACTGCGCATCAGTTGGTTGAGGGCGGATTTGCTGGCTCGGTAGATCTCAAAGCCGCCGCGTTCGTTGTTGGCGACGCTGCCCTGGCCGGAGGACATGATCGCGATGGTGCCGTGCGGGTCAACGAGATCGGCGAGCGTTTCGATGACCCGCACGGGGCTCAGCGCATTGGTGATCATCAGGCGGGTGAACTCGTCGGTCGTGACGTCCGCGGCGGTCTCCTCCGGGCGGTTGGTCACGCCGGCGTTGACGAAGAGCAGATCGAACCTGCGGGCGCCGAGCCGCTCGCGGAGCGCGCGGATCTGCTCCGGCGCGTTCATGTCTACGTGCTCGATCTCCAGCCGCCCACCGGCAGTCTGCTGAAGGTCGTGCAACCCGGTCCGGCCGGGACCGCGGACGGTCGCCACGACGTGGGAGCCACGGTCGAGGTACTCAGCGGCGATCGCAAGGCCCAGGCCACGAGACGCACCGATGAGAAGAACGGTCGCATTCTCCGGGACCGCGTTCATGACCGCTCCAGGAGTCGCGCTGTCGCATCGTCCGATCCGGACGGGGACGGTTCGAGGTGGTAGAGCGCTTGGGCGTTGGCATACGCCACCTTGCGCTGATCTTCGCGGTCGGGGAGCGTCCCAAGAAAGTCGGTGACAGCCGCGGCGTCCGGTCGATGGAAGGGATAGTCGCCCGAGAGCAAGATCCGGTCGACGCTTGTGAAGTCCAATGCGTGACGCAGCAAGCGGGGGGTCAGCATGCCGCTGGTCGCGATGTGGATGTTGGTCCGAAAGTACTCAGCGACCCGACGGTCGAGGTCGGTTGCGACGTTCGAGAGGCTGTCGACCCGATCCAGGGCGAACAACAGCATCTCGCCCCAGTGCCCCAGAACGATCTGGAGGTCCGGGTGTCGATCGAACGTGCCGCGCAGGATCAGGCGAAGCGCCGCGAGTCCCGCCTCGATGTGCCAGCCCCAGCCGAAGGTGGCGAGCGCGAGCTCGACGGTGGGGTCGAACCCCCGGTAGGAGGCGTCCCGGACCACGTTCGACGGGATCTGGGGGTGGAGGAACACCGGCCGCCCCAGACCGGCGGCGGTCGCGAGCAGCTCGTCGTAGGCGGGATCATCCAACGGACGGTCGCCGCTGCGACCGTACGACATGATCCCGACATGGGCGGGCGACTGCGCGACCCGCTGAAGCTCCGTCACGGCCGCGTCCGGATCCGACATCGGCAACGTCGTCATCGCCCTCAGACGCGTCGGATGGTGCGCTACGGCCTCGCTCGCGCGGTCATTCGCCTCGCGACTCAGCGCAACGGCTTCGCGGGCCGGGAGCCCGTGGGTGCCCGGCGGGGCGATCGAGAGGACCTGCAGGTCGATGCCTGCCGCGTCCATCGCCTCAATCCGTTGCTCGCCGATGTCGAGCAGACGCGCGAGGACATCTCCCCGGTCGTTCAACGCCACGCTCTCATCGCGCGACCGCATCGGCTGCGCTCGCAAGGCCCGGTCGATTCCCGGGGTGGTCCAGTGCTCCTCGATGGTGATGACTCTCATCAGGCTCCTCCGGCGCATGTCGTCGTACCTGTGCAAGCGTCCGCGACGCGCGGTGCGCAACGACCCAGAAGCGGCACCTTCTGTAGTGTCACCGCCATGACGAGTCCAGGGATCGATGATTCCGTCATTCTGGAGCCGCACGATGTGCGAATCCTTCGTGCCCTTCAGGTTGATCCGCGGGTCGGATTCGCGACCGTGGCGACGGTCCTCGGGCTCTCCGAGCTGACCGTCGCCCGCCGCTACCGCCGCATGCGGCGTGCCGGGGTGCTCCGGGTGATCGGGGTGGTCGACCCGGGAGCGCTCGGGCAGAGCCGGTGGATGGTGCGCCTGCGCTGCCGACCCGGTAGCGCCTCCGCCATGGCCGAAGCTCTCGCGCAACGCGCCGACATCAGCTGGGTCGCACTGACCGCTGCCGGCTCGGAAGTCACCTGTGCCGTGCGCTCACGGTCACAGGAGCAGCGCGACGACCTGCTCGGCCGTCGGCTTCCCCGCGCAGCCGCCGTACTCGACCTCCGGGCGTCGGTGATGCTCCGCCAGTTCGTCGGCGGACGCGGCCACTACTGGGCCGCACTCACCGGAACCCTGACCCCCGAGCAGGAGGCCGCCCTCGGCCCCGGCGACGGGCCGTTCACCGAAAGGCCGGTCGTGCGGAACGAGCCTTCCCAGCTCGGCGCGCAGGACGAGAAGCTGCTCGCGGCCCTCGCCGCCGACGGACGGGCCAGTCTCGTCGACCTCGCAGCCGCGGCCGACCTCACTCCGGGCCGAGCATCACGACGTCTGCACGCCCTGGTCTCCGGCGGAGTGGTCCACATCGACGTGGAGATCGCTCCGCTGGCCCTGGGATACCGGGCCCGAGCGAACCTGTGGATGCGAGTCCATCCAGCCAGGATCAAAACCGTTGGACGCGCGATGGCGCAGATGCCCGAAGTGGCATTCGCCGCCGCGCTGTCCGGACCGGACAACCTTCACGCTGTCGTCCACTGCCGCGACCTCGACGAACTCTTCGAGTTCACCTCCGACCGCGTCGGAACCCTTCCCGGCGTCGAGGCCGTGGAAGTCAGTCCCGTCTTCCGCCAGATCAAGCAGGCCGGAACGCGCGTGGACGCCGACCGCCTGATCGATCCGCCGAGCGGCCGCAGCCGCTAAGGGTTCTCCCGTAGCCAGGGACGGTGAGGCGCGGAGTCCCGGGGTTCGGCTCCCCCTCGCTGAGGGCTTCCCCACAGCACTTCCACGACAGCTCCTAGCCCTGAACGGAGTCCTGCACGGAGTCCTGGACGGAGGTCGTCGCGTCAGCGGTCTTCGTGCGGCGCCCGGCCACCCGCAGCGTCAAGGCAGCCGCAACTCCCGCCACCAGGCCGCAGGTCAGGGCAGCCGGGACGCCGCCGCCGAGTTCCGCGGAGAGATGCAGCAGCCCCCAGCGCAGGCCCGTCCCGTCCGTCGCCATCCGCAGCAGCTGGCTCGCCAGCAGGCCGAGCACCGTCGCGCACACCGCGCCCACCGCCATCACCGGGACAGTGACCCGGGTGAGCAGTCCGGGCAGCCGCCGCAGCGCCCACCACACCACGGCGAGCAGCAGTACGTCGGCGGCGCGATACAGGAGCCAATCGCCGAGCGGCGTGCCCGTCGGGCCCGTCCAGGCACCGAGCAGCAGCCATTGGCGTAGGAGATCGCCCGGTTCGGCGAGCAGACCGACATTCGGGGAGATCTGCTGGAGCGCGGCGGCGACCGGCTGGTACGAGAGGACCACCAGGGACAGGGCGATCACCGCGGTCCCGACGGTGGCGGCCAGGCGGGCGGCGCGCACCGGGACGACCTCCTGCGGCAGCGGATCGGTCCCGTCGACGGCAACCCGGCCTGCGAGCACGGTCACCACCGCCGCGACCAGCGCGGTCACCACAAGGATCTGCCGCCCGGACGAGATCACGCTCGCCAGCTGGGGCAGGAAGCGGTAACTGCCGTGCCCCCCAGCGGCAATCAGCCACGGCGCGGAGACGGTCACCGCCAGGGTCCCGGCCACCAGACCCCAGGCCCACACCGCGAGCAGCGCGGCCGTCCGCCGGCCGCGCACCGGAGGCAGCCGGCGGATCAGGAGGATCGCCCCGAACACGAAGAAGGCAAAGACCGCGCCGAACCGGATCTGCAGCGCGGTGGTGTACAGCGCGAGGTAGCCGACGCCGTCGAACCAGCCGGCGTCCCCGGCCCCGCCGGACGCTTCGGCGCCGGGCTGAGCCGAGGACGGCGGATCGTACGACCACGGGGTGAGCCAGTGCTCGAGCTCGGCGGCGGCCGGGCCACCGATCACGTTGGTGGCGCCCGGCAGATGCAACGCGTGCGTGCTCGCCCCCACCCACCACAGAAGCGCCGTGAGCACTATCCCGCCGACCAGTGCCGGTATTGCCGCGCGCCGGTATGTCATGTGTCCCCCTGGTCATGCATCCCGTGAATCCCCCAAGCAGTGGAGTTTACGGGGGCGTTGATCACGCGCGGATCACAGTCGTACGCCGATCACGGCCGTACACTCGCCGGCCCCGACGGCGGGACTGTCCGGTCCGTTCCCTCGACTGCGAGATCGGCCCGCGGATCACCGGGAGATTTCTCGTCCCGCCTCGGTAAGCGTCAGTGTCAGGCAGCCGAACCACTCGAGATCATCGCACCTGTTTCGTCGCCCCTGCTCTTCGCGTCCGCAGCGGTGAGGAGTCGGTACCGCTCCGCTGTCCCCGAAGGTCGATTTCCAGTGGAGAGCGGGGCCGGGTGCCATTGCGGCGCTCAGAGGGATCCCAAATCCGCGGACACCCAATGTTCTGGCTGCATGTAAATGACGACGTGCTCACCGAGCTGGGTGCGGTCGTATTCCACGAATTCCGCGACCTTTTCCTGAGGGAGGTACCGCGCGGTCATCTCCCAGGACCGCTCGCGGCTGTCCGATTCCGTCCTGGTGACCGGCCCCTCCACCGAGACGTAGCGCACCGTCGGCTCGGTCCGCTGCACCATCAGGCTGAAGCGCCCTGCAGACCGAATCGCTCGCGCCTTCCGGGAATCAGGCCCGGTACGCACCCACAGTTCGCCACCCGGCGTGTACTGATACCAAATGGGAACGGTCAGCGGTGCGCGGTCCGGTCGTTCGATCACCGACAGCGCACCGATATGAGGTTCCGCCAGAAACAGCTCTCGTTCTCGTGTCGACAGGCTCATATGGTCGACCATAGCCCGACCGACAGCGCTCCGATGGGGGGCTTTCCTGGCGGGTCGCCCCGATCGCGGCTGCGACGGATGCCGCCTCCGTGGGTCGTCTTCTCGACCGGGATTGCGCGCCGGACAACGGTGACGTGCAAGGTTCCGTCACGTCCGATGTGGCAGTCGTGGTGCAGGACAGGCGCCGGGGGAGGGGGCTCGCTGGATCGCGCTGGGGCTTGGTGTGGCGGCCCGGTGTGGCGTTCAGGCCGGCGTGGACAGGGCCGTGCGGTAGTCGGAGAGGGCCTCTGCGGTGTCGGCGAGGGGGAAGCGGGCGCCGAGCTGCCCGTCCGGGCGGACGAGGAATCCGGTCGGCCCGTCGGGGCGGTAGAGCCGGGCGAACTCCCCTTTGGCGTCACGGTATCCGGGGACGGGCAGGGTGTCGGGGGCGCTCGGTACGGCGTCGCGGGCGAGGACGGCAACGGTCTGCAGGCCGGTTTCCCGAGCGGGGGCGTTGCGGGCGCCGGGGCTGCCGTCGGCCACGGGCGGCTGTTTTGCGGCTCGGGCGGCCGCTTCGGTGGCCTTGACCAGGTCGGCGGGGTCGGTCGCGTAGAGAAGCAGCACGTGGCCTGTGCGGCCGCGCATGATGTCGAGCAGCCGCAAGGGGTAGGTGGCCACGGGGGTGGTCAGACCGGTGCAGTCCGGGGCTCGGTCACCGGGCTGGGGCGCGTCGGCCGGCCCGTTGGGCCTGTCGGTGAGCGGGCCGCCCCGGTAGCTGACGAGCAGTTGGGCTTCGCGCAGCATCAGGGTCCGCGGGTCGTCAGGGTCGGTTTCGATGCCGTGGGTGGCGTGGCGGACGGTCCGGCCGACGACCTCTTCACCGACCGGGCGGCGCTCGGCGTCGTAGCTGGCGAGCAGGGCGGGTCCTGCCTCCCCGCGGACGACGAGGGCGAGTTTCCATGCCAGGTTGCAGGCGTCCTGGATGCCGGTGTTCATGCCCTGCGCGCCGGTGGGCGGGTGGATATGGGCGGCGTCGCCCGCGACGAAGACCCGGCCGTCGGCGTAGCGGTCGACGATCCGGTGGCTGATGCGGAAGACGGAGGACCAGCGCATCCGCGACAGGACGGCCGCCTTGGGGGCGAGGCGATCCACAACGGCCTGGAGATGGGACAGTTCCGGGGCACGGCCGCCCTCCAGACCGTGCGTGACGGACTCGCCGCGCGCGGGCCCATGGTCCGTCGTCTGCGTGGAGAGTTCGGGTGGCACCAGCGTTGACATGCGGTAGCGGCCTGCTCCGGGCAGCGGGATGCAGACCAGCAGGTCGTCGGTGGCACCGTCGTCGGTGCGGTGCAGGGACCGTAGGCCGAAACCGTGCGGCAGATCCCAGTCCGCTTCGACGTCTGCCAGCATGTACTCCTCGGCGAAGGCCCCGCCCTCGAAGGCGAGTCCCAGCCCCTTGCGGACGATGCTGTGCGCCCCGTCGCAGCCGATCAGATAGCGGGCGCGGACCTCCTCCTCGGCGTCGGAGGCGGTACGCAGCCGGGCGGTGACCCCGTGCTCGTCCTGGGTGAACGACATGAGCTCGGTGCCGCGCTCGATGACCGTACCCAGGCCGGCGAGATACGCCTCAAGGATGCGCTCGGTCTCGTACTGCGGTAGCGCGGCGAATCCGTACGGCACTTCGGGCGGCAGCGTGAGGTCGATCCGCGCCTGCTCCCGGCCGTTGACGTAGATCAGTTGGCCGCGCATCGCGATGGCGGCTTCCAGGACCGTGCGGGCCAGGCCCATCCGGTCCCAGAGCTCAAGGGTGCGCGGCTGGATGCCGACTGCCTTGGCGTACGGCAGGCGGGCCGGCAGCCGGTTGACGAGACGGCAGCGCACCCCGTGGCGACGCAGTTCGGCGGCCGCGCTCAGCCCGACCGGACCGGCGCCCGCGATCAGTACGTCGGTCGTGTGGGTGTGCGCCACGCGTGCCTCCCGCTGCTGCTGGCCCCGTGCCGGTCCGTACTCCATCGTGCCCCGGGGGTGCGCGAGCGGCGAGCCGGCCATCGGGTCTTGCGGAGCCCGGCTCACTTCAGGACGTACGGCTCCTGTCGGGAGACGCGAGGGCTTCCGTCAGTTTTTCGAGGCGCAGGGCGAAAGCGGTGGCCTCGCCCGGAGGCCAGGTGGCCATCTCGTCGGCCAGGAAGGATTCCATCGCGGCGCGCAGCGCCTGGACGGCCCGCTCACCGTCCGCGGTCAGGGCCTGCCGGGTGGCGCGGGCGTCGGACGGGTCGGAGCGGCGGGCGATCAGCCCGGCCTCCTGCAACCGCGTGGCGTAGCGGGTGTCCACGGACGTGTGGTCAATGGAGTCAGTGGTTGGCTCGCTCACTCCTCGATGATACGTGCAAAAAGCACGGAGTCCTGCTAGCGTCTTATGCGTGCAGAAAGCACGTGCATCAAACACGCAAGGGGATCTCATGTCGCATGCACATCAGCCCGCCGTACGACCCGAGGACGTCCTGCCCGCCGGGATCGACTCGACCGCGATCAACGGGCGTACCGTCCGCAAGGGCTCGGTGGCCGCCTTCGTCGCCAACGCCGTACGACTCGACGACCTCACCGAGGACACCCCCGAGTACGCGGCCCTCCTCGCGCAGTTGCGGGAACTCGCCCCCGTCCTGCGCACGATCGGGCTCCTCGACGTCTTCGAGCCCCGCTCGCCCGTGGTGGGCCGGATCCTCGCGGACGCCGCGTAGCGCCAAGGGGGCATGACGCGGCATCACCGCCCCGCCCCGCCGCCCTTTTCCGGCCGCCGGCCTGGGAAAACGGCGAAGGCCGACTCGGCGCTGTGGGCGTCGAGCCGGCCTTCCGGTGGTGCATTCCTCGGGGTGCTGAGCCGTCCAGGTCCGGTTGGCGGACTGGTCAGTCCGTGCCGGACTCCATCGCGGCGCGGTCCAGCATCTCGTCCTCGCTGGAGATTTCGCCGCGGGAGGCGATGGCCTCGGCGCCGCCCTCGGGCATGGTGCCGATCAGTCCGGTCGCGGCCGCCTGGGCGGCTCCGATGGCGGGATTGGCGGTGCCGATCATGCCGAGCCCGGCGTACTGCTCCAGCTTGGCGCGCGAGTCGGCGATGTCGAGGTTGCGCATGGTGAGTTGGCCGATCCGGTCCACCGGGCCGAATGCCGAGTCCTCGGTGCGCTCCATGGACAGCTTGTCCGGGTGGTAGCTGAAAGCCGATCCGGTGGTGTCGAGGATCGAGTAGTCCTCACCGCGCCGCAGCCGCAACGTCACCTCACCGGTGACGGCCGCGCCGACCCAGCGCTGCAGCGACTCGCGGACCATCAGCGCCTGCGGGTCCAGCCAGCGGCCCTCGTACATCAGCCGGCCCAGGCGCCGGCCCTCGTTGTGGTACTGGGCGAGGGTGTCCTCGTTGTGGATCGCGTTGACCAGGCGCTCGTACGCGGCGTGCAGCAGAGCCATGCCGGGCGCCTCGTAGATGCCGCGGCTCTTGGCCTCGATGATCCGGTTCTCGATCTGGTCCGACATGCCCATGCCGTGCCGGCCGCCGATGTCGTTCGCTTCCATCACCAGATCGACGGGGGAGGAGAACTCCTTGCCGTTGATCGTCACCGGGCGGCCCTGGTCGAAGCCGATCGTCACGTCCTCGGCGGCGATCTCGACGGACGGGTCCCAGAACCGCACGCCCATGATGGGGTCCACGGTCTCCACGCCCGTGTCGAGGTGCTCCAGGGTCTTCGCCTCGTGGGTGGCGCCCCAGATGTTGGCGTCGGTGGAGTACGCCTTCTCGGTGCTGTCGCGGTAGGGCAGGTCGTGGGCGAGCAGCCACTCCGACATTTCCTTGCGGCCGCCGAGCTCGGTCACGAAGTCCGCGTCCAGCCAGGGCTTGTAGATCCGCAGGTTCGGGTTGGCGAGCAGGCCGTAGCGGTAGAACCGCTCGATGTCGTTGCCCTTGTAGGTCGAGCCGTCGCCCCAGATCTGTACGTTGTCCTCGAGCATCGCCCGGACCAGGAGGGTGCCGGTGACGGCGCGGCCGAGCGGCGTGGTGTTGAAGTAGGCACGGCCGCCCGAGCGGATGTGGAACGCGCCGCAGGTGAGCGCGGCGAGGCCCTCCTCGACCAGAGCCGCGCGGCAGTCGACCAGGCGCGCGATCTCGGCGCCGTAGGTCTGCGCGCGCCCGGGCACCGAGGCGATGTCGGGCTCGTCGTACTGGCCGATGTCGGCGGTGTAGGTGCACGGAACGGCACCCTTGTCGCGCATCCACGCGACCGCGACCGAGGTGTCGAGGCCGCCCGAGAAGGCGATGCCGACGCGCTCGCCGACGGGAAGGGAGGTGAGGACCTTAGACATGGGAAGAGTATGCAACAAAAGGCATGAGTATGCAATAGGTGGGTGGGCTGTGTCGGAGGCCCCCTTGCGAGGCGCAGCGGGCGGCCTCGTAGTCCCTTCAGTCATGACTCCTCGACCGACACCGAGGCAGTAGTGGCGCGCGTACTGTCAAGGCAGACAACACCGGCGCAGTCTGGGGTGGGGATGCGGGACCAGAACATCGAGGCAGGCCGACTCCAGGTGCGCACCGGTGCCGAACCTCCCGACCCGGCGGAGGCTGGGAGCACCGCGGCGCGAGAGGCTGAGCTGCGCACCGCCCTCGACGGCATCCGCACCATCCGGCGCCTCACCAACAGCGGACCCGACCCGGCTGCGCATCCCGCCGCGTGGGAGCGTGGTCGGTTGCTGCACACGGTGAGCCTGTTGCTCGAAGCCGAAGGCATCGCCCCGTCAGCCACCGGCGCGGACGGCGAGCCGGTGCGGACCGGGTACCGCACCAGCGAAGGGGAACGGCCCGGGCAGGTGCTGGTGCGCTGGGTCGGGCCGCGGGGGAGTGGCGCCCGCTACCAAGAGCAAGAGCATCTCCGGCGCTGCCAGGACGTACTGCGAGACTGGGGCTTCGAGGCGCTGGCGGTACGCGGCCCCGGCCGTCGCCACCACGTGGAAGTGGAAGCGGGCCGCGACGGAAAGGCTGCGCAGGGCCCTGGCGCTGGTGGGTAGTTCCTCGGCATTGCTCGGCTTCGCTTGGCTTCGCTTGGCTTCGCTTGGCTTCGCTTGGCTTCGCTCCGGTGTGGTGAGTCCCTGCGCGACGTAGCTGCGGGTGGGGGAGTCTCCGACAGCGGTGGGCGAGCGTCGCCCCAGCCGTGTGACGCCTGAAGTGAGCGGGTGCACGTCACCCACTCGGAAAGGCCGCTTCGGTCTGTCGGGTGCGCCACTCCTCCACGACGTCCTGCTGGCGCCGGGCCCGTTCGAGGAGGTCGTCGAGCAGTTGCGGGTCCAGGCGCTTCTCGGTGGCGGTGAGCCGGCGGAGGGTCTGCCATCCGGCTGCCTCCACCGCCACTCTCATGAGAGCGCCGTATCGCGGGTGGTCCGCACCAGATGATGGGCCCGCTCCACCCCCGCGGTGGCGCCGGCCAGGTGGTCGTTGAGGTAGATGCCCAGCAGGTCCAGGCCCGTGCCGCGGGTGCCTTCGGCCTGAGCTGCGCCGGAGCGAGGCCGGTCGATCCTCCCGTGCCACCTACGCGGGCCAGGCGCCAGGAGGCGGGACCGCCACCGGCGCGCACGGCTGCGGGTACCCGCCCCGGGCGCTTCGCCTCCCGCCCTGTCGGCACCGGGCGTGGACGGAGGCGTACGGGGTGCGGAGCCGCCCCCGCTCACCTCCACCGTGGTCGTGATGCGCACGACGCAGGGCGTCCGGGGTGTCGAACCGAACCCGAACCGTACGGGGGGCTCGACCGGCGCGAGGGGGCCGAGGTCCCGGCCCTCGTAGGTGGCGGCTGCCGCGGTGATCGGGTGCAGGTCACGGACGCCGTACCACTCGCTTCGGCCGCCGCCGCTCCCATGGGTCCGTACGTTCAACAGCAGGCGGGCGAGCGGGTCCGTCACCGCCGTCCAGGCCGGCCGGGCGGCGATCGGACCGGGGACGGCCGACAGCAGGAATCCCAGGAGGGACCGTCGGCCGAGGGTGAGCCGCAGGTCGAGCGAGCCCGCCGAAACGGTCCAGCTCCCCGCGGTGAGACCAACGCGGACGGGCGTGACCCGAACGCTGTCGAAGGTGTACGTCTCGGCGATGAAGTCGGCCGTGTGCTGCGTGGGGGCCAGCAGAAGCCGGTGTCCGTCCGGTCGTTCGAGCATCACGTCGCTGAACGGCCCGAACGGCGACCGTGCCCAGTGACCGACCACCACGCGGGTACCGGAGGCCGTACCGACGCCGGCGATCCAGCCGTCGAAGTGCAGTCGAGCGTGCCGCTGCGGCACGAACAACGGGGGCATCGCCTTTCCTCCGGCAGGGTCCGGCGCCGGGTCGGCGGGGCTCAGCCTCGGCGCAGCAGGCCGGTCTGGTGGCTCTCGTAGTGGGCGAGGGCCAGCCCGAGGCCGAAGAAGGTAGGCGCCCATTCGCCGACGAAGATGCCCCACCGGTCAGCGCGGTCCACCTCGGCGGACTTCTCGAGTTTGGCCGAGGTCGCCCAGCTGAGGAACGAAATGCCGATGGAACCCAGAGCCGCGCAGTAAGCATGCTCGCTCCGCAGTCCAGCCTCGTGCAGCTTCTTGATGATCACAGCGGTCTCCTCGGTTACGGGCGCGTCGACATCGGTCCTCAAAGGAGATCACCGCGTGGCCTGCCACGCTCCCCGTGCTGCGCCGAATGCGCGAGGTACCCGAACGCGCAGATCGATGCGGGCCACCACGTCGCTGAGGGCAAAGCCCGCAGCCCCGCCTCACCTCCGCTGCGCGATGCGCGATGTGGGGGCGAGGGCGATGGCCGCATGTCGTCGGCGTAGCTCCGGAGGATCCGTGCCGCAGGCTGCTACACCTCGTAGGCACCCGTCCCCGTGAGAAGAGCCCTTCGTCCCTGTGAGGTGGCGCCGTGTCGATCCGTTCCAGCGCTTCCCTGCCACCGCCCAGACGAGGGGAGCCGTTGCAGCGGCTGCTGTTCGGCGGGGTGTACGGCTCGGTGCTCGCCAGCGCGCTGCTGGCTGCGCTCGGTCATGACGGCCATCCGTCAGATCCCGGCTATGACGCGCTGTGGGTGGCGCTGACGGCCGTGGCGTCGGCCGCGTCGCACGGCTACGCCCATGCCATCGCGCACCGGACGGACGACGCGGCAGCGGTCACCACCAGCGCCGTACGGTCGATGCTGACCGAATGGCCGCTGGTGGTGGCGGCGCTGCCGACGATTGCCGCGTTGTCCGGTGCTTACCTGCACTGGTGGAGCGAGGAAGCGGCAGTGGACGCCGCGCTGCTCATCAATCTGGTGGCGCTGTTCGGCTGGGGTCTGTGGGCGGCCCGGGTGGCCGGTCGCACCTGGCCGGCGAGCTGTCGGGTCGGCGGGGTGGACGTGATGGTCGGGCTGTTCATCGTGTTCGCGAACGTGGTGGTCAAGTGAACGGCTCATGTGGGTGACGGCTCCGCGGCCGCCGTCTCTGCGGTCGGACGAGAGCTGCCGGGATCGCCGGGGTCCGGGCTCGTCGGAAGACCCGGACGGTCGGTGTCGGTACGGCTGTCGCCCGCTACCCCGGTGTCACCACGAGGAGCCCCGCTCGGCGACGGGCAGTGCCCAGTGTGCCGACGCGTTCGCCCGGGCGAACGAGCCGACCTCAACGGGCCGGTGCGCCGCGGCAGGTCACTAGCGGCGGGGCGTGCCCGCTGGTCAGACCGCCGTGTCGGGTGCGGGGGAGTCGCGATCCAGGGTGGGGATGTCCGCCGGGAAGAGGCTGACCAGGAGGCCGTAGGGCTCGCCCTGTGAGCTGTCGACGGTGTGCGGCTCATCGGCCTGCTCGCGCAACCGGGCGGCCAGCGCGTGGGCTTCGTCCGGGGCGAGCCAGAGGTGACGCAACACAGTGTGCTCCGCCTGCCCGGGGCGGGCCGGCAGCATCTCGCCAAGGGCCGCGTTGATCAGGAACTGGGGCCCGCCCTGGACGTCTTCGTGGAAGGTGAAGCCGTGGCTGACCAGCGCGAAGTGCTGTTCCGTGCCGCCGCGCACCTGTCGGGTTTCCGCCAGGCGGACCAGGCCGGCCTCGCGCAGCACCCGCACGTGGTAGCCCGTCGTTCCCTTGGCCATGCCCAGCGCCGTCGACAACTGGCGGAGTGTGGCCGGCCGCTGGCGCAGAACGTTCACCATGCGGTGGCGGACCGGGTGCCCGAGCGCCTTGAACTGCTCGGGCGAACTGAGCACCAGGGGCTCGGACTGAGGGTCTGACATGCCGGCAAGTGTCCATAATCCTCGACCCTTTGACAAGCGACGCCGAGCGGCAACAGAATCGGCCGCAGCCAAGCGTCGATTTTCTTCGACGCTTCCTCGTGCGGAAGGACTCGCGATGCCCATATCAACGGCGCTGGTCACCACCGACCGCTCCGCCCGCTACCTCAAACAGCTCGTCTCCCACCTGGGCCACAAAGCCACCACCCAGCTGGCCGGTGACGGCCGGGGAACCGTCCAGCTCAGTGCCGGAACCTGCGCACTCACCGCAGGCTCCGACGGACTGAGCCTGATCGCCACCGCCACGGACACCAAGGGCCTGGCCCGCGTCCAGGACGTGGTCGCCCGTCACCTGACGCGCTTCGCAACCCAGGAGGTCCTGAACGTCGACTGGAGCGAACCTGCGGCGGGGGAAGACCTGGAGATCGTCGACCCGGTGGTCGGCGACTACCTGCTGGCCCACTCCACTGCCCCCGACGACGTGCTCCAGGAGCTGGCGGTCACGACGCGGGAGGCCACCGGGCGCGCATCGACGATGCAGGTCTCCCACGACGAGGGAGCACTGCTGACGATGCTGACCCGCCTGGTGAACGCCCGGTTCGCGGTGGAGGTGGGCACCTTCACCGGCTATTCGTCCGTCTGCATCGCGCGGGGCCTGGCCGACGACGGCCGCCTGCTCACCTGCGACATCAGCGACGAGTGGACCTCGGTCGCTCGCCCGTACTGGGAGCGGGCCGGCGTTGCCGACCGGATCGAGCTGACGCTCGGCCCCGCCGTCGAGACCCTGCGAGCCCTGCCGGACGAGCCGGTCATCGACATCGCCTTCATCGACGCGGACAAGGCCAACTACCCCGCCTACTACGAGGAGATCGTGCCGCGACTGCGCCCGGGCGGTCTGGTCGTGCTGGACAACGTCTTCCTCGCCGGCCGGGTCTTCGACCCCGCCTACCACGAGGAGCACCACCTCGCGATGCGCCGACTGAACGACGCGATTGTCGGCGACGAGCGAGTGGAAGCGGTGATGCTGCCGGTGCGGGACGGGGTGACACTGGCGCGCAAGCGCTGACCACGGATGCGCAGAACAGTCCGGGTTCGCCGGTACCCACGACCCGGTCCCAGGCCGGTGACCTGCACCGGAAGCGGATCTGCGCGACGGGGCCGCCGGGAATAGCCTGGAAAGAGCCGCACCGGGGGTACCGGGACGGTACGGACGCTCCCGATGCATCCCCTCCACCGAGGGGGCGGCAAAACAGGGAGGAAGAGCCGTGCCCTGGAATATGAACGGCACGTACCTGGAGAGCTGCAACTGCGACGTGGTGTGCCCCTGCACCACCTCCGGCTTGACCGCACCGGCTGACCACGAGCGCTGCCAGGTGACCTTCGCGTTCCACGTGGACAGCGGGAAAGTGGACGGCGTGGACGTCTCCGACCGCAGCGTCGCCGTCTTCATCGACGGGCCCCGGGTGATGGCCGATGGCGGCTGGCAGGTGGCGCTGTACGTCGACGCCGCGGCGGACGACGGCCAGGCGGAGGCGCTGGGCAAGGTCTTCTCCGGCCAGGCCGGCGGCCCGATGGCGGCGCTCACTCCGCTCATCGGCGAGGTCCTCGGTGTGGAGCGCGTCCCCATCGACTACCGCGAAGAAGGCCGTCGCCACGCCGTGCGGGTGGGCGACGCCATCGACATCGAGATCGAGGACCAGATCGCCCCGCAGTTCGGCCAGGACGGCCCGATCATGGGCCTGACCGGCATGTTCCACCCGGTGAGCAGCACGCTCACGATCGCCAGGTCCACCCGGGCGACGGGCGACGGCGTCTACGGCCGGTCCTGGGACTTCAGCGGCGGCAACGGACATTCGGCGCCCTTCACGTGGTCCGCGTGACCGGTGGGCCGGTCACCGTCCGCAGCAGGGCGGGCCCCGCCGGGCTGCTGCTGGTCGTGGCGGTCGCCGCCTGGGTCTGGATGGTGATGCGCTGGGGCGGCATGCAGGCGATGCCGGGCACCATGGGCCTGGGCCTGCCCGCCTTCCTGGCCGTGTGGACGCTGATGACCGCGGCGATGATGCTGCCCGCCACGGCGCCCGTCGCGGCGCTGTACGCACGCACCCTCACCGTGCACCGGGCGCCGCGCATGGTCGTTTTCACCATCGCCTACCTGCTCGTCTGGGCCGCGGCCGGGCTGCCGGCGTACGGGCTGGCCGCCGGCCTGGGCCGGGTGGCAAGCCTTCCCGCCGCGACGGGCACCGCAGTGGCCGCGGCCGTCTTCGCGGTCAGCGGCCTCTACCAGCTCACGCCCCTCAAAGACCGCTGCCTGGCAAGGTGCCGCTCGCCGATCGGGCTGATGCTGCGCTACGCCTCGTACCCCAGGACGTCGCGCGATCTGCGTGCCGGAGCCCATCACGGGGCCTTCTGCCTGGGCTGCTGCTGGTCGCTGATGGTCCTGCTGGCGGCGTTCGGCGTGATGAATCTGTGGGCCATGGTCGCGCTGACCGCCGTGATCACCGCGGAGAAGCTCGCTCCGGCCGGCCACCTGATCGCCCGCGTCGTCGGGCTCGCCTCGCTCGCCCTGGCAGTCGCCGTCTTCTGGTTCCCGGCGCTGGCCCCGGGCCTCACCGGCGGTGGGATGGCCGGCATGTGAGAAGAGGCCGGGCCGGCCGAGACCGCCGGGGCGTGCGCGGCACGGTGCACAAGGCCCTGCGGCTGGGTGACGGCGAGGCTGAGCGTGCCCTGCGCCGCTGTCCCCGGTGGCGGCCCGAAGCGATCCAGCTCTACCAGGCCGCCTGGGCCACCCGTCCGGAGCGGAGCGCGGGCGCCCCGCACGTACCGCGAGCCGCCGCGCCACCAGGACGAGGCGGCTACCCGATGAGCACGTGCCCGTGCCGTACGAGGACGCGCCTCGTGACACGAAGCGGCGGCGCCGGGGCCGGGGAGGTGGGCTCGGCGCCGCCGGTCCAGCGGATCAGCGCTGGACGCGCGCCCGGCGCCGCATGGCCAGGGTGACTCCGCCGCCCGCGGCGAGCAGCGCCACGGCGACGCCGGTCAGCACACCGGCGTTTGATCCGGTCTCGGCGAGGTTGCCGCTGTCGGGCGTGGCCGACGCGCTGGGCTCGGCCGGCGCACCGGGCTGCGCACTGCTCGTGCCCGACTCCGACGGCGTACCGGACGCGGAGGGGTTCGCCGGGGTCGCCGAGGCGGACGCAGTGGAGCTGGGGGAGGCCGGCGCCGAGGCGGTCGCCGACGGCACGGTGCCGCCCTGGTCCGCGCAGTCCACCCAGAACACCTTGTGTTTCGCGGCGCCCTTCTCGCCGCCGAAGTTCCAGTACAGCTTGTAGTGGCCGTTCGGAAGCTTCTGGTCCTCCGTGCGGCCGTGTCCGTCCGTGTCCAAGGTGATCGTGCCGGAGTCGGCGGTCTTGTTCTTGGTGCCGGTCGGGGGCCATTCGGCAATCCGCCAGTCCACCTTCTGGAGGCCGTCAAAACCGAAGGCGTCCAGGTAGAAGGTGCAGACGTGCGGCTCGTTCTTCTTCAGCGCCTCGCCGGTTTCGGCATCGTGGATCTTGACGGTGCCGTTGTCGCCGGGTGCGTTGTGTGCGTACGCGGTCGTGGGCAACAGCAGGGTTGCCGCCAGAGCCGTGGACGCCGCGCAGGCTGAGCTGAGGGTGCGCATGGGCGTGTTCCCGCCTCAAAGTGATGGAGGTTGAGAGTGACACGTGGGGGAGAGGGAAAGATTCCAGCCACTCCCACCAGTCCGTCAAGGTCCTTCGCGTCCCATCCGCCTCATTCGGTAGCAAGTGTCCCAACAGTCGGAGATAACGATCCGACATTGACCCACGAAAGGCGCCCGGTTGGGCCCAGCGGGACGGGCCGGCGCTACGCCCGCCGCACGCGACCTGCTGACAGACGCAACAACCACCGGGCACCGCAACGAGGCCGAACGGGTGGCCGTCAGCTGGAGGCGCCCTCGTCAGCGAACTCACCAAAGCCCTGCTGGCCTGAATGTGCCGGAATCTGACTGCCTGAAGGCTCAGTGGCCCTGGTACTCCACCAGGGAAATGTTGCAGAAGTTTTCACCCTTCGGGCATATGGGTGCAGACCAGCGGAGAAGGAACGCCGCAGGGTGCCCCTCAGGCCGACCGGGAGTGCCGGTCCGGTGCCCGGTCCAGCAGCTCTCCGACCCTGTCCGCGACGATGCCCGGCTGCTCGGCCTGGATGAAGTGACCCGAGTCGACCTCTTCGAACCGTCCGTCCGGCAACGTCTCGACCCGGCGTCGCTGGTATTCGGCGATAACGGCGTGCTGCCGTTCCCGACCCTTCACAGGGCGGGATGCGGAGAGCAGGACCGTTGGACAGGACGGGAGGGCAGGCGGCTCAGCACGGAGCTGGGGGATGGCTGCGGCCACGGCTCTGAACTCCTTCCTTGTCTGTGCGATGCCGGCCGGGACGAAGTCCTCAGCGAGCATGGCCGCGTAGGTGTCCGCCGGGTAGACGCGGCGGATCTTCCCGCTGACCATGCGAGCCAGCGAGCGTGACCGGACCAGCGCCTGCGTCACGCTCATCGCACGGTCGACGTTCCTGGCGGTATGGGCGAACGTGTCGTAGACGGGAGCACTCTCCGGCGTCGGATCGAGCAGCAACAGCCCCCGTAGATGCGGTCGCAGACCCTCCGCCGCGCGCCGCGCGACCAGCCCGCCCATGCTGTGCGCGACCAGCACGAAGGGGTCGGAGACGACTGCCTCGACCATGGCGACCAGGTCGGCGGCCATGTCGTCAATGCCCAGTTGCGCCGCCGTCCGGCCGCTGAGGCCGAAGCCGGCACGGTCGTAGGTCACCAGTCGCCCTCGATCCGCCAGCAGCGGAAGCACCGGGTCCCAGCAGGTACGTCCCAGTCCCTGGCCGGCCTCAAGACCACCCGGTCCGCCCCTCTGCCGGACTCCTCGACATAGACGGACCGGCCGTTCACCTGCACCGCCTGCCCCACTGCCTGGCGCATGTTCCCCTCCCGCACCTCTACGTTTTCAACTTCGATAACGGTATCGCATGTGAAAGAGTAGCGTCATGGACACCATCGACCTGCTTCTCCATCCGGTGCGCCTGCGTGTGGTGCACGCACTCTCCGGCGGGCGGGTGCTGACGACCACTCAGCTGTGCGAGCGCATGCCCGAGGTGGGGAAGGTGACCGTGTACCGGCACGTCGCCCTGCTCACCGAGGCAGGCTTCCTGGAGGTCGCCGAGGAGCAGCGGGTGCGCGGCGCCGTCGAGCGGCACTACCGCCTACGTCAGGACCGCCCCGTCGTCGACGTCGACGCGGCCGCCTCGATGTCTCTGGACGATCACCGCCGGGGCTTCGCCGCCGCCATGGCTGTGCTGATCGCAGAGTTCAACGCCTACCTCGACCGCGACGGCGCCGACCCGGTCGCCGACGCGGTCTCCTACCGCCAGGGCACGCTCTGGCTCAACCCGGACGAACTCAACGAGATGAACCACAAGTTGCTCACGGTTCTGGGACCCCTGCTCGCCAACCAGCCGGAGCCGGGCCGCGCACCGTACCTGCTCAGCCGCATCTTCTTCCCGGCCGAGCAGCCGCCCCCTGACGAGGCCCGACCGTAGACTCATGGACCACTTCTTTTTCTGCGGCGGGTCGGACGTGCACCGTGCACGCGCCCGCACCTGCCCGGCGGCTGTACCGAGGCGCCCAGCGAGGGGCGGGTTCTCTGTGCCGCTCACCCCCCTGTCCGGGGCCGTGAGCAGGGAAGATATGGTGGAGAACGGACTGCGCAGGCCCTACCGGGGCACAGGCGCAAGGTCAAGAACCACTGTTGATCACAGAGGTGTGCTCCCGCAGCAACGACCGTTCCTTCTCCTGTCGTCCTGCCGGCCGTGAGCCGCTTGCCCCAGAAACCTCACCGTGAGCACCGATTTCGCGCTGCGCCCGCAGCCTGCCCCTGCCCCCGATTCGCCCCGGCCACCGAAGCGGTCCGGCCGGACCTCCGCCCGACCCCCGGCCCGGCCCACCGCGGGCGCGGCCCTCCACAGCATCATTGCGGCCACAGCGGTTCTCCTCGGGCTCGTCGCGATCGGCACGGTGATCCACGAGCCGGTCTTGATACCGCCGCTGGCCGCCAGCGCAGCCCTCGTGCACAGTGCCCCCTCCCAGCCTCTGGCCCAGCCAAGGAGTCTCGTCGTGGGGCATCTGCTCGGTGCTGCGGTCGGGTACGGCGTCCTCGCCCTGGCGCACAGCAGCCCCTGGGCCGCCGCGGTGGCGGGCGGCGTCACACTCGCCGCGACGATGGCTGCCCGCACCCCCCACTCGCCGGCCTGTGCCACCGCTGTCGTCGTCGTGCTCCAGACCCCGGCTCCCGGCCGGTTCGTGCCGCTGCTGCTCGGCGCCACCGTGCTCCTCGCCCTGACCGGCTTCGCCGCCTCCCGCGTACGCCGCGGGACACCGAGGTACCCCGTGTACTGGTGGTGACCCCGCCGCTGGGAACGCGCCGTTCTGCCCAGTTGCCGCACGAGGCGGGACGATATGACGCCGCGTCAGGGTCCGGGACTCGCCCCGCTGTCAGTGGTTGCCGTTACGGTGCCGTTCATGACCGAGCTCTCCTTTTGGACGCACCCGGCCGAGACGGCCGTTCGCAGTTCGAACTCCGATGAATACGTCATCACCGTCCTGGACCCGCCGCTGCCCGCGAGCACCGCCGAGTTGCCGGCTCACGATCGCGAGCGGGCGCGCGCGTTCGCCGAAGCCTTCCCTACCGTCGACGCGGTGCTGGAAGAGCTTTCTCCCTTGCCGGCGTCGGAGGCTCTGTACGCGGAGACGCTCTCGGACCTGGATCTGATCGCGGTGGGCTGCTGGGGCAATGTGACCTGCATATCCGATCCGGCTCTCGCTACTTACGACGCCGGCATGACGCCGGTCCTCCAGGAGGTCACGGCCCTCCACGAGCGCTACCCCAAGGCTCTGATCGTCGGTTCGGCGTCGCCGGATTTCGGTGAGACGCACACGGAGGACGTGATCTGTCTTCCCGGGGGTCTGACGCTCTTCGCTGCCGGCTTTCCCGCTTACCCGACGCCGTGGGACGTCGACGGTGACCCCCACGCCCTCCTGAAGGCTCTCGACATCGATCCGGCCGAGCTGACCGATGAAGAGCGGGAAGACCTTCAGCTGGATGAGGCACCCCACGTCACCAACTGGGGGATGCTGGGCGGGCTGGTCCTGGACCGCTGCGGTCGCAGGTACCGGCCCGGGCTTGAGTGGTCCGTCTTCCGCGTCCGCCACACCGAGGATTACACCTCGGTGATGGAGGAGATGTGGATGTGGACGGCGTACTAGGAACGACGATGACCTGGCTGAAGCCGCCCTCCAGGTAGCCACCACGAGGGGCTTGGCTCAGCGCAGTTGGTCGGTGGGCTCGGTCGCCCGAGGCTGGGCCTGCCAGGCTCGTGAGGAGTCTGAGGCGGTCTTCGGAGGTGCGGCCGGGCTCGGCGGTGTAGAAGGTCAGGTCGTGCGCCGCCCGGTGGGACACCGGCAGGTCCAGGGACTGGTAGTTCAGCTCCGGGCGGCCGACCGCGGGGTGCTTTAGCCGCCCGGGTCGAGGAAGTGGTAGCGGGCGATGTTGGCGCAGCCGTGGCTGTCGGTGGTGTCGCTGGCGAACATCGGGGCGTGCAGGGCTCTGGCCAGCGGATTGGTGGCGACGACGACGTCCATGCGGCCGTTGCGTACGAAGGCCGCGGACAGCGTGACCGAGTCGAGGTGACCGAGTCGAACAGCCACTGGACAGGGTCGGGGACCTCGACGTTCTTTCGGCGGGACGGCGTGCGCTGGGCGGGCGCGGGCCAGGTCGTCCCCGCCGCGGGCCGGGCCACTACCGTGGGCGGCTATGACCGACAACAGCATCTGGGACTGTCCCCCCGAGGCCCCCGTACTCCGCACTGGGGCGTTCCGCCTGACCATGATCGAGCGGCCCTTTCCCGGCCCCGCCGGCTCTCTGCCTCCCCACGACCACGCCCGAGCGCGCGACATCGCCGCCGGCCTCACCACCGTCGAGGAGATCACCGCCGGGCCGGAACCCCGCCACGACAGCGACGAGTTCCCGCACGAGACCCGGGCCGATCTCGAACAGCTCCGGGTCGGCTGCTGGGGACCGGTTACCGAGATCACGGATGCGGCCTTCGCTCACCGCGGTGAATTCACCCCCTTGGCCGACCACGCCGAGGCCCTGGCCAAGCTGCATCCGAACGCGGCCCTCATCGGATCCGTCACCGTCGACTTCTCCATCCGCTACCGGGCCTTCCTCTTCCGTCACCCCGACGGGACCCAGCTGTGGGCCGATGGATGGGCCGGTGAAGACCCCTGGACCGTCATCGGAAACGTCCACGACACCATCGACGCCTTCGCCGTCCACAACGCCCTGGAAGACGTCGACTTCAACGCTGCCGCCGAACCCCACGTCATGGCCTGGAGCGAGCTGGAAGACGCCCTCCTGCGCACCCTCATGCCCGTCAGGAGGCACGGACGGATGCTGTCCGACTTCCGCGTGACGCGCCCGCGCGAGGTGGCCATCCACCTGGAAGAGACCTGGCTCGAAGAGTAACGATCAGACGACGACGGCTTGTTGGCCGAAACGATCGCCAAAATCAAACACCTCTCAGGCGGCCGCACTCTAGGGTTGACGCGTCGCCGGCGCCGCATCCTTTCCAGGCGATCTCGGAAGCCCCACGCGGCGCTTTCTGGCACGGGCTTCTCAGGGGGAGAGACAACGTGACCATCCCGATACGGTCGACCGGCCGCTTACTGCGCCTGCGAGGGCGCCTCGCGCTCGCCATCGGCGCAGCAGCCGCCGTCACCTTCACCGGCCTTCCCGGACTCCACATCGACGAGGCCGAGGCCGCGCCCAAACCGAAGCGCTGTGACGAGAAGTACCTCGGGCACAGCTACGGCACCACGCCGGCCAACTCCGGTCCGCCGCTCAACGGCGACTACGACCCGTACCCGACGGACGAGAACTACACCTACGTCAACCCCGCCAGGGACTTCGACGGCGTCCTCGCACCTACTCAGGCGCAGCTCAACAAGGCCGGCACCGACTACAAGTCGTGGCAAAAGCAGTTCGAGAAGACCGGCAAGCCCGAGTACCGGGTCATGGAGATGTACGCCCGCTATCAGCGCCAGTACAACTCGCCCACCGGCTACAAGGAGTGGAACCGGTGGATGGACATCCGCTGGCTGGCGCCCCACGGAAGCCCGCCCCGCGGCGACGCGTTCATGGCCCGCATGGTCAAGAAGTACAACATGATCGGCCCGGACTGGTGGTGTGAGGACACCCTCGAGTACACCGACGAGAAGGGCGAAACGCAGAAGAGGCGCGTGGATGCCCGCAACCGCGTCGAAGGCCGCAACGTCGAGATCAAGTCGAACGGCCACGTCGAAGACGACCAGATGACGGCCGACCGGCAACTTGCCAAGCAGCGCCCGAAGGACAAGTTCCAGTACCTGACCGGCGCGGCCACGGACAAGCCGAGCAAGGACAAGATCGAAGCCTTCAACAAAGACCTGAAGGCGGCACGCCACACCCGCGAGCCTCAGGCCGGCATCGTCGAACGCCGCTCCAACGCGATCGAGCGCCCGCGGAATCCGAACAACTACACCAAGTACGACCCGCGCTTCAACGCCGACCCGCTCAAGGCCGGGCGCTCCCCGATCATGGACCAGGCGCTGCGCTCGGGAAAGACTCCCGAGGAAGCCTTCCGCATCCAGAAGCAGTACCAGGCCAGCAACCGCGGCGGTTACTTCATGCGCGGCCCCGGCGGCATCGACTTCTCCACGATGCAGCTCAACTACGTCTCCACGCCGGTCAAGGGCCAGGGGATGAAGTACTCGATGAAGGCGGACTATGCCAAGGACCCGGACACCAAGCCCGGATACGGCGGCGAAGCCCGGCTCAACCTGGCCAACGACGCCTTCTTCACCTGGCTGGCTCTGACCCCGGACAAGTTCTGGGTCAACCTCAATCCGATCCGACCGGACCTCATCCTGGACAAGGAGTTCGCCAAGACCGACGCCGGCCGCATCCTGCTCGCATCAGATCTGACCCTCAAGCACGACTACGCCGACGCGATGAACCCCGACAAGTACGAGCGCGGGGAACGCTTCTGGCAGGCCGCTCCCCGCACCGCGGAGGGGCAGCCCTGCCTGCCCATCATCCGCCAGTGGATCACCCCCAAGCCCGCCACCGTCCGCGAGCAGGACGGCGGCATCTACATCCTCGACGCACCTCTCAAGGTCAACATGGAGGTGCCGACCGGGCCGGACGTCCCGCCGAACACCTGCAAGATCAACGAGGCGCAGACCCGGCAGGCCGAAACCCTCATCAAGACGATGATCCGGCCCGAGCTGGAACGGCGCGTCAACAACGACCCGTCCTACGCCGACCTGCGCTACGTCTACCGCTCGCGCGTCGCGGCCGAGCACGTACGCCGCGCGGATGCCGCCCACCCCACCGACTTCCACAAGGTCATCGACAGCAACAACATCTCCAAGTGGAAGCTGCGCGCCCCGAATCAGAACTGGGACAAGAAGACCGTCTACGACAAGTACGTCCACTCGTTCAGGAACGGCGACTACAAGTTCAAGCGGACCTACGACGGCAAGGTGTGGATCCTGTCGATGGGAGGGGTCGACTTCTCCAAGGCCCCCAAGCGCAACATCACGCACACCCAGTTCAACCGTCAGCACCGCGACCTGGACAAGACCACCAAGACCTCCACGCAGGCGGAGACCACCTACCGCGGCACCGAGCAGGTCTTTTTGGGCGCGTCCGGTGAACGCGGAGGCGGCGGTGGCGAGCCCACCCCGACGCCCACGCCGACGGACAGCGGCAAGCCCACGCCGTCGCACAGCCCGTCGACTCCGGCGCCGGACCCGTCCACACCCGGCGGCGACCACAGTCAGCCGCCGGCGACGAACAACCCCGGCGGCGACCTCGCCCACACCGGAAACACCACCCCCGTGGGCCTGATCGCGGGCCTCGCCGCAGCGTTCGCCGTGGCCGGGGCGGCACTCATCTGGTGGATGCGCCGCCGCAAGCAGGAGCCGCCCACGAGCTGAGCAGAGCAGGTGGTCGTGTTCATCGTGAGAGGGCCCCACCCCCGCCTCCTCAGGTTCTAGGCAACACCCCAGTTCAAGGGGTGCGATGAAATTCGAGATCCGCAAGGAGCGGACGGGGCAGGGACGCCGGAAGCTGGTCCGTGAGCGGGAGGAATACTTCCGGCTCATGGACCAGGGCGTCAGCAGTCTGGAAGCGTGCCGGATCGTCGGAAACAACTCCCGGACCGGCAAACGATGGCGCAATGGCCGTCATGCATCGGGTGAGCGGAAGCCGATGCCTCCGATCCGTACGGAGGCACCGGCTTCCGGCCCGTCCCGGTACCTGCGTGAGGCCGACCGGATACACGTAGCGGACCGGCTGCGGGAGAAGGCCACGGTCCGCGCGATTGCCGCCGAGCTCGGCCGCAGCCCGTCCACCATCAGCCGGGAGATCCGCCGCAATCGCACGGACGGCACCCGCAGCCAGTGGCACTACCGTCCGCATGCGGCCCAGGCCCGCGCGGAGGCCCGCCGGCCCCGACCGAAGACGGGAAAGATCGCAGAGAATGCCGAGCTGCGGGACTTCATCCAGGGGCGTCTGGACAAGAAGTGGAGCCCGGAGCAGATATGCCAGGCTCTGCGGGACGTCTTTCCCGACCGGCCGGAGATGCACGTGGTCCACGAGACGGTCTACCAGGCCCTCTACCTCCAGGGCCGGGGCGAACTCCGCCGCGAGCGGGCCGCTGCCCTGCGTTCCGGTCGCGCACGCCGCAAGCCCCGTCGCCAGGCACAGCAGCGCCACCCACGCTTCTCGACTCCGATGGTCATGATCAGCGAACGCCCCTCCGAGGTGGAGGACCGGGCGGTGCCCGGCCAATGGGAGGGCGACCTTGGCTCCAGAACTACCCCCGCGGGGGCGGGGATGGCCCCATGAGCGGGGACAGTGACGATCGCGGCATGGAACTCCCCGCGCCTGCGGGAATGGTCCCCGTCGCCTGTTTCCAGGTCGCTGGTGAACTCCTGGCACGCGTGGGGATGGCCCCCTCGTCAAGTCGAATCCCAACGGCCGAACCTGCGCCGCTACCTCTTCCCCCACTGCTGGCTGCCACCAGGCATCAAGATCCGCAAACCATGCCGGCGGTATTGCTGTGCGCCTGGGCGCACTCGGTCCGGCGCAGTACGTCAGGAGTATGTCTGAGCGTTGATCTCGTACACGCGCCACGGTGGGGCGCGGCGGCTACAGCTCGAACTCGAGGTGCTCGATGTCTGTGAACCACACCTCCTCCAGGCTGCCGGCGCGGCGGCCGCCGTCCTGGAAGTACACCTCCGCCGGGCGTGCGGCTGTGCGCGCTGTGCGGCGCGGCCGCGGAACTGGACCGGGCTTGAAGGGCTTCGACTGCGGCTTCGAGCGATGGCGCGCAGGGTCAGCCGGCGGTCCGCGAGGCGATGAGCCGGTGGGTCAGCTCCACCGTCCCGAGGTACCACCAGAAGATCCAGTCCAGGAACGCTTCGTCGTAGTCGTGTGACTGAGTTCTTCAGATGGCCCGTGAGCGGTTGAGTTGGCCCGGCTGAGCGTCGTAGTCGGCCTGTGCGTGTTCAATCGTGGGTAAGTGCGTGTTT
>NZ_JNZA01000044.1 GCF_000717345.1 Streptomyces lydicus
GCCTGATGGCCGACGCCGGCATCACCCCGCAGTCCACCCAGGTCCGCTCCGGCGAGGCCGAACTGAACCGCATCACCGGCGCCCGGACCCCCTCCGGCACCCCGGTCACCATCGCCGCACCGGTCGTCGAACGTGCCAAGCGCAGCGGCTCCTCCACCCGCGGCCGCCGCAGCCGCCCCGCCCAGGCGCGCCGTGCCGCCGGATCAGCCCGCACCGCGACACCGGCTGCGCGGCAGACCTCCTCGGCCCCGGCCGCCTGAACCGGTCCCGGACGATCACGCTCGGCCCGTCGGATCACCATCGTCACGGAGGCTTTCGTTGATGCTGCAGACCTACCCCCAGGCGGACTGCTCCGGCAAGGCAGTCGGTGACGTCATGTCGTCGCCGGGACCACAGGTCGGCGACGACATGATCGTCGACGTCGCCCTGTCCGTCCTCATCGGGGCCCGTGCCGACCACCTCCTCGTCCGTGACGAGGACGGGCGGTGTACGGGCCTGATCACCCGTTCCCAGATGACAGCCCACCGCCAAAGCTCCTGGTACACCGAGGAGACCCGGTTGCGGGACCTCATCTACGACCGTGGGCCCTTCACTTCGCCCGTGATGTCTGCACACGACGCGGAACGCGCCATGCGTCAACGCGCGCTGCGGGCCTCACCCGTGATCGGTGAGGACGGGCATGCCCTGGGCGTCGTCGTCCTCACCCGTTGATCCCTCTCCCGTCCGGGCCGGCGATCCGTTTCCGGCTTCTCTTCGACCCTGTAGAGGCACTATGCGCGTCGTCATCGCCCGCTTCCCTTTCGACCTGCTCAAGACCGAGGTGCAGGACGCGATGAAGGGCATCAAAGCCGAACCCGTCACGGGTGAGTCCGTGCTCATCGGCCGCCGCCATTACCCCGTCAAGCAGGTCGGGGAGATCATCACCCGGCAGGACCGCCGGGACTTCTCCGCCGGAGAGGTGACCCGAGCCCTGAGCCGCCTCGGCTTCGCGTGCCGCCCGGCTGCCGCGCTCGTGCCGCCGACCGCTCTCACCCCACTGCAGACGGCGTCGGCCTTGCTGGGTCACCCGACCCGAGCCTGACCGGTCCGCGCTGGGCAAGGAATCCGCGCTGTACGTCACCTCCGCGCCGCGCCCCCTCCGGGGAACTGGCCGCCCTCCAACGCCGAGACGTCGATCTGGAGCGGCGCTTCGTTCAGGTGAGGCGGGCTCAGGCAGCACCTCAGTCGGGGAAGTTGGTAACGGCCGGCCCCGGCTGCTGTTCGCCGGCCCGAAGGGCGGCCGGCTGCGCCGGCGGCGCCCAAGGTGGCAGGGAGAGCACCGTGTCGCCCCATGGAGGCCAGATCCACTGATCTGGCACGGCTCCGGCACGGCGGCAACGGCGGCCTGATCCCGACCCGAGAACGACCAAGGCCCAGGCGCCCGGTTCCTCACCGGCCGACCTGGGCCTTCGTCGTGTTCGTCGCATACGCGGCGCGGGGTGCCCCCGGCAAGATTCGAACCTGCGACACCCGCTTCAGGAGAGAGGCTGGGGCGTTTGCTCGTGACCTGCGGCTTCGGCGGGCGAGGTAGCGGGTAGCTCTTCCTCCGGCAGTCGCCGTTGTTGGCCATGGCTGACCGCTGTAGCTCGCAGGGTTGTGGCACGCGACCTCTTCGTCCCTGCAGCGCGTCCACGCCGCCAGAAGCAACTGGGTGTGAGCGCTGCCTGGGCACATTAAGTAGAGCTCAGATGGCGCGCGTGCGATCCCTACTCTGACTCGCCGCGAATTCTGTTCGCGATATCGACGAGCGAACCTTGCCCGGGGACAAACCAACGGCGCGTTCCCTGTACCGCTTTAGGGCCTGATTTATTGGCTTGTTTGAACATCTCCATAACCAACGCGCTGGGAGAATAGCGCTCTCCATCCCATTCCCACAGGAGTACCCTGCTCCTGCTCCTGCTCACCACCCAAGTCGCCGACCCGCGGCGCTGGTCTTCCGAAAGCCACTCAGTCAACGCGCGCCGTTCCGGTTCCACAATCGGACGGAACTCAAGTCGGGTACCTTCATCAATGGCCCCCGCATCCACAATTACGGTAACGGCATTCGCTTGGCGTGCTCGCTTCTCCCTTTCCGTTGCTTCATATTCCGAAGAGAGCTCGGGGGTCGGAGTCCCTGAAAGGATCCCGGAAGCGGCACTTTGTACCACTAGCCCGTAACGTTGAGCTGTGCGGAATGCTGCGCCGATCTGGCTTCCGGACTCATCCAAGGCGTGCATCGCCCATCGCAGGGCGGCATCCACAGAGGCAGGAATCTGCTTGGCGATCTTTTCCCATTCACTGTCCGAGCAAGACGACCAGTTCCTATTGCTTTGAAATACAAGATGGGCAATCAGGTGCTGACCCTGCTCGGCGAAGATACTAGCGCGCCCTTCTAGGTGTTGTTGCTGACGTTCTACCTCTTGCTTCACCTCCCTGAATAGTACAACCGCACGCCAAACCTGACGGGCGTCCTTACTGCGGAAGATTTTTGGGTAGGTTTCATCCTTCCATAGAAGGGCTGTCTCAGATTTCGCCTGGAAAGAGAACTTGGCTTCCTGGTGTGCACATGCGAGAGCAATCGCTGCCTCCAGCATGTCGCAGCCGTCGGAGGGTGCCGGAGGAACTTCGCCGCGTTTAATGACGTACTTCTTGTTCAGAGTTACATCGAAGTCGTATCGAAGGCGGGTTTGAATCTGATCAAGCGCCCTGAAGTCCTGCTCAGCTACGCCATTCTGTGTATTGGTCGCGATGGTGACGCGACGGTCAAAGCTATTAGGGGTCCCCTTAAGTGGAATAATTCGCACACTGAGGCGTGCGCGCGCTACTGATTCTTTGGAGCGCTCAGCGGCCTCGTGTAGGGACGCTACTGTTTGTGCGCCATTTACCACGCTGGCGCCTGAGAGTTCTAGATCGCCACGCGGACTCACGTTCAATTGGTCGCACAGTACGGTAATTCCGTTGTGAAAATACCAGAAGTGTTCCGGTTCGCGCAGTACGGTTTCCACCAGCCCTGCATTGATCTTTGTTAGGCCGAGAGGGAAGCGGATGTTGCGCTGGAAAAGTCGATGGCGGTGTTCGCTGTACCAGTGGGCCACTTGATCGGCTGTCAAAGTTCCATAGTATGCCAGGTAGGGCTCATCGTGGTACCGGAAATCTGGCATCCTGGCTGCGAGATCCACCTTCGGATCATCGAGCCCTGATCTCAAGGCGCTGATGAAGTGGGGGAGCAAAAGTGGCTCGACTCGAAGAATCTCCTGCGGGTCGTTGTAGTCGCTGAGCAGATCCTCAAAGTCGCGTTGAATTCCGGCGGACAGTTCCCGATCCCCGGCCAATGCGGGCACGATCGTAATTTGAACTCGAGGGTTGCTTAGGGCGGCATTTAGATCTGGCGCCAGGGGCTGGAGTTTCTTATTGAATCGATCATATTGGCTATTTACTAGCTTTTTTAGTCCCTCCTTGGCGGCGAAAAGCGCTTTCTGGTCAAATGTCGCATTGCCTTCCTTGCTCCATTTTGCCTGGATGATCCAGATGTGGGGCGCATCATTGTCGACCGCTACGGCATCAATTCCCTGGTCGTCGAATCCATCAATGATGCAGGCTGCGGCTTGTTTCCGGTCAAGGCCAGTAACTTCGAGCACGGCCAGTGCCGCTAGTGCGCGGCTCAAGAAGGCTGTCCGTACGGAATTAGCGTCCCGGCCCTCCAAGTCGGTCATGTCGATCAGTCCGTCAAACTGTTCGACCAGTGCATTCTCCAGTTGCCTGATTTGCAGGTCCTTCACACTTGCCTCCCCATGACCTGATGAGCTCTCAGCTTAGAGCGCTGGCGAGCTATGGGCCACCTATTCGGTGTCGCCGAAGCTGCGGAGGGGATGGGTAAACGTAGGCCGGCGGAACGGCTTTGGGTTGGAGCTGCTTTGGCGCGAGTGATCATGGCCCCGTAAGCTTCCGGCGCGTCGGGCAGTCTGTGGACCTGCCGTCGACGGCCGCCGTGTCGCGCAGGACCGTAGTGGCACGCGCGTGGCACGGCCTCGAACAAGACGAAGGGCCAGCCTGGAAGGGAATCCCTCCTGAGCTGGCCCTTCTCTCTGTGCCCCCGGCAGGATTCGAACCTGCGACACCCGCTTTAGGAGATCATCCGGGCGTTCCTCTGGTCAGCGATGGGGCTTGCCCGGCTGCTGTGAATGGTGTGCGTTCGGTCCTCCCGGTACGGCAACGTGTGCTGGTGTTGCCGTCAAAGACTGCCGTCACTCCACTGCTGCCGCTGTGGCGGTCTGCCTTGATCAGTGCTCACCGGCGTGAGCCGCAACTGCCCCCGGATTGGCCGCCATTGTCAGTGGCCCCTGCCAGAATCAGACCATGGCCGCAGCTTCCGCTCCCTTCCAGGAGATCCTGCAGAACCCGGACAACTACTCCGACGAAGACTTCAATCGCGCTCGCGCTGAGAAGGTGCTCGCAGTCAGTGCGACCCTGCTGCATCAGCGAGGGCATGAGGACATCGCGGCTCTGCTCGCTCAGGCAGAGACCTGCGACTTGCACTTCCAGGAAGAGGACTGGGGGAAATCGTGGTTCGATGTCGTACTCGACTTCGATCACGCCCAGAAGGAGCGCTTCACTGACGAGGTCCAGCAACGCGTCTTGTCTGCGATGCACGAGGTCTCCGAACGGGAGAACTTCGGCCTCCAGAACCTGCGAGTGCGAGCCATCCTGCCGGAAGTCGATCAGGACTGGCGGGAGCAACTGGCAAGCGGCGGCAAGGCCCGCCCCTCCAACCATGCACGCAAGGTCCGGGTCGGATCACCTCACCCCCAGGCCGACGGACTGCACTTCACCAACGAGTGGGAGTGGCGTGTCTACGCTGTTCTTCGCGAGCGGCAACTAGGACTGCCAGACAACGACACGCTCGGGATACTCCCGCTCGGCGCAATGAAGGTCCGTGATCATGTCTTCGAACCCGATCTATTGATCACCTACCGCGGGTACGCGGGAGTGATCGAGGTCGACGGCCCACATCACAAGGGCAGGAGTTCTGACGACAAGAGCCGGGAACGCCTCCTGCGTCATGCGGGAGTCAAGTACATCGACCGAATCGACGTGCGCGACGCAAGCACCAAGGAAGAGGTCGAGAAGTTCGTTACCGACTTCCTCCGCCATCTCATCGGGTAGGCCGGCCGATAGTCTCACCGCTCCCGTTCAGGCAGCGAACGGGAGCCTGGCCGCGAACGTTGTCTGATGCGGCACTAGGGCCTGCCTGTCCGACGGGTCGTGTGGGGCCCTGTGGAACCGAATCGCCATCTCAGCGCGTGCGGTGGGGGGAACATCGGGACACGGAGCGTTCCTCCGTGATCAAGGTGAATCGACGTGGAAGGAAGCCATGACCCGGGGCGATTTAGGGGCACTCGCGATCACCGCCTGGACGATGTCGCTGTGGGTCGTGATGATGACCGCGACATCGCAGCGGCGGGGCAAACGGACGTTGCTGGAGCGTGCGCTGTGGAAGCGGGCGATCAAGCGAGCACAAGGACGTCGAGCTGACCTCGCGGAGAAGATCGAAGCAAGTGATCTGGCGACACTGCCCGGTCCAACCTTGGACTACGTGCAGCGAGAGGACGTGCTGTTCCAAGCGTCGTCACAAGCGACGACAATCAAGGTGATCACTACGTCCGTACTGGCCTTCAATGCCGGCGGAGCCCTGTTTGCCGTTGTGATGGGCGGAAGCTCGTACCAGTGGCGCGAGGCGCTCGCATGCGCCTTGCTGGTCGGACCGATCGTCATCACCGTTGGACTGAACCTGCTGGCCATGGGGCCGGGTATGCAGCGATGGACAACCGAGGTCGTCTCCACCACGGCGCGACGCTCGTACGAGGCGCTGCTGGCTCCCTTCCAAACGTCAGGGGCGGAGCCTGAGACTGAGCAGCCCTATCACGCCCCACACATCCCGGCGGTTCGAGCATTGGAAGACTTCGCGCTTTCCCTGGAGAAATACGCAGTGAAACGGGCGCTTCCCGATGGCCAGAACCCCATGCCGCAGGTGGTGCGGCAGTACGCTGCGGCAGCGGCACACATACGCACACTCCGGGATGGCATCGAACTGGAGCGGGAGGATGGGCGCAAGCAGGCCCTGCTTGAAGTGGAGCGGATGCTCACGGTGCTCGCAGGGCCCAACCTCAGGGACCTCGTTTCAGTCAACATCGACGACGAGAGCCTGCTAAGCGCCCATCGCGACCGCACGGTAACGCGACGCCGGACGCTCACCCTGGCGATCTTCACATTGGCGCTGGTCGGGATTGTTACCGCTCTTCTTCTCTCGTCGTCCGCACTTGGCGTCGCTGTCGCCACGGTGGTCACGACATTCGTAGTGGCCTCATGGGGCAAGAACTTCGGCCTCTCGCCATCTCAAGAGGGCGGCGGGGCAAGCCGCTAAGGGCTGTCCGGCGGGTCTGTCGTCAGCTCGTCCGCACCACGTTCCAGCCCTTTGGTCCCACGGGCCGTCCGCAGCGCACCTGCGCATCCCGACCCACACCGAGCAGAGCGAGAGACCGGCGCGATGGTCGTGCGACCCGTCGGACAGGCCCTAGGAACCGGATTGGGGGGCGGCGCCGAGTCGTACGGGCCGCTGGAACAGGGCCCCAGACCGGCGGTGCGGGAGATCGACGATGCGCAGCAGATCGAAGCCAGTCGCCCGGTAGTAGCGATGAAGACCGGGGTTGTCTTTCCAGGCGTCGAGCCGCAGATACGCCTTACCTGCGGCCGCCGCCTGCTCGGCTGCCCAGTCCAACAGGGCCGCGCCGATCTCTTCCCCTGCGGCCTGCCGTCTGACGGCCATGCGGTGCACGTAGAACGCTGAGTCCGGCTGATCGCTGGCGCGCCAGAATTCAGGGTCTGCGAATTCATCGACCTGAATCGTTGCGATGGGACGCTGATCCCGCAGGGCGAGGAACACTTCACCACGTCGCAGTGCTGCGGTGATCCGGTCGCGGTGCGGCGGGTATTGCCACTGGTCAATGCCACGATCGGCGAGCCACGTTGAGGCCCCTATCAGCAGCTCTTCCACGTCGGCCAGTTCGTCAGGGCGGGCGGCCCTGATCTCCAGGTCGCTCATGCTTCCTCTTCCGGTACCTCGCGCTGCCGCTCGTAAGAGATCACGTGACGGTCTCCCGGCAAGACTGTGATGGCCACACGCACCGGCTTGCCTTCGGCGGTGTGACCGCTGGTGATGTGCTGGGCCACGGGCGTGCCGGGACCGAGGTCGAGTCTCCGGGCCTCATCCGGTGTAGGCATCCGCACATACAGCTCATCCAGTGCCCGGACCTGCCGGTACCCCAGCTCCGCCAGCACCTCGTTGGCTCCGCGCCCGATGTCCTCGGGCCGCATGATCTCCGAGTCGCGCACGATACTCAGCGGGTAGTAGCTGTCGTTGATATTGAACGGCTCTCCGTCCAGGTAGCGGACGCGCTTGCGTACGGCGACCAGGTCACCTGGGCCCAGATGCAGGCGCTTTGCCACGTCTGCCGGCGGTTCCACGATGGACACTTCGATGACCTGGCGGGGCTCGCGCCCTTCCGCGGAGAACTCGGTCATGAAGGCGTCCATCTCCGGGGAGTAGGGACGCTTGCGGAACTCTGCTTGCGGCCGGAAGACCATCGGCTGCCGGCGCCGAACGAAGTGCCCTTGCGGACGCGCAGAGATCACCAGCCCCTCATTGACGAGCATCGCCAGCGCCTTACGCACGGTCTCCCGTGAGACTGCGTACTTCTCCTTCAGCTCCGCCTCGGTCGGCAGCTTGGCATCAGGCGCAAGCGTGCCGTCCGTGATCTGGTCGCGAAGCGTGTCCGCGATCTGCTGATACATCGGGTTCCGCCCGAGTCGAGTCACCGCCATGCCTCCCATGAAAGCCGCGGCTGAGCTGCATTGTCCAGTCAATGCGGGCAATGCCCTTGACCCTGCCGCTGTGGTTCTGCCAACATCCTGACTGTAGCCAATGTACAGACAATGGCTACAACAGTCCTGGTATTCCTTTGCCGGTTTCCGGGGGTGCTGCAGAGGGCGGAGGACGCTGCAAGTCCGCTAAAGGCCAGGTGGAACAGGGTTTCGGCCCGTACTGGCGAGGTGGCCCGGTGACCGCGAGCAACGGCCGGAGAGTGGGGACTTGGTCCCCCTTGCAGTGCATAACCCGTGCCCGAGCAACAGGAGGAGGACGTTCACGACACATCGAAGTACGTAGGCGCTGCCGGCGCTCGACCGCCGCAGCACGCTCGCGTGGCTGGCCAAGGTCACCCGCAAGGCCGAGTTCTACAGCCTCGGCACCGCCGCCCACCCCGCGCACCCGGTCCCCACCAAGGGCGGCCCGGCCGCGCACCTGGGCACCGGCGCCTACGCGCTGGACCAGTCCTTCCACCACCTGTGGCTGCTGGTCGCAGCTGTGTTCATCGCCGCTGTGTGAGCGGCAGCCCCGACGGTCGCAGGCCGGGTTCGACTCCCGGCCGGGGCACTCCGGCCCCGCCGGGCACCGCCGCTCTCAGCGGCCGGCATTTCCCTTTGAACGGCGCGCGGCCCCGGGGCGCAATCCCGGGGCCGCTGACGGGCCGTTCCACCTGAGAGGACACAACGACCCATGGATGACATTACTGTCGCCCAGGCCCTGACGGCGTTCGCTCCGTGGCTGGAGCCGACCGACGCCGAACTCGACGCCATCGACGCTGAGATGCCGCTCATCACCGCGGAGGGCGACCTGCTGGACGCCCAGATCGCCACGCTCGACCGGACGCCTTCGGAGCTGGATGAGCGGCGCATCCGCCGGGCGCGCCGCCGGGTGCTCGCCGCCCGCCGGGAGCTGGCCAACCAGGCCGGGACGGGGGACGTGGCGTGAGTACCAAGACCGTGCCCGCAGTGGCAATGACTGCGGTGTCCATGGTGCTCACCCTCGCCGTGGTCGTGATGTGGCTCGGTGAGGCAGTGCCCTGGCCTGTCGCCCTGGTCGTCGGTCTCGGCATCGACGGGGGATGGCTGGCCACCCTCGCCTACGAACGCCGTCTCGCCGCGCAGGGCGATCACAGTCCCGCGGTGACCGGCGTCGGCTGGTCCTTCGGCCTGCTCGCAACCGGCGTCCTGGTGGCCCACGCGCTCACCTCCCAGGAGTCCGCCGGCGCATGGCTGGCCGTGGCATGGCTGCCCATCGCAGCCAAGGCCCTGTGGCTGGTCCACAGCCTGTGGGAGCGGACCGCGCTCACCCCAGCGGCGCTCGGGGCGATCCGCGGGATCCAGCAAGAGGCTCGCGACGAAGCGGCCGTGGCCCGCGCCCGACTCCGTTCGGAGGCCGTCACCGAGGAGACCCGGCTGATGGCCGTGACGGGTGCCGGGGCCCGCGTCGCACGCGTCCAGGCAAAGACCGCTCAGACCCTCTCGCGGGCGTGGTCGACGCTGGAGGAGACGCGGGAGGGCGAGGACACCGGACGCGCGCTGACCAGCGTGACGACCCGCGTCACACCCGGCGTCACACCCCGCTGGGAGCTTCCGGTGTGGGGCCCCATGGAGCCGGTTACGGCGCTCCCGCTGGACGCGGGACCGACGCTCACCGACGAGGAGTTGGACGCGCTGGTCGACCAGATCCGGCACAGCGAGACGCCCGAACTGTCCTACCGCGAGATGGCCACCCGTTTCCGCGCAGCTGGCCACTCCGCCTCCGAGGTCCGCCTCCGGGCCGCGTGGAAACGCGTCGCCGCCTGATGGCGGCGCTGCCGGTGTTCCGGTGGCGCTTGGCCCCGGACGGCTACGCCACCCGCCGACAACTCCGGGCGCGTGGCTTGCGGCCCGGTGGGCAGTGCGTGGCCGCTCAGCTCGAACGGCCGCGTCGCCGCCGGGGGCCGCTGGTCGCCTACCTCTACCGCGTCGACCTGGCCAAGCCGGTACGGCCGATGACGCCGGGCCGTTGGGCGGCGCTGGCCGCCGCGAACCGGGCCCGCCGCGTCTGTCCCGCCTGTCTGCACGACGCCGGATACGTCATCCCCACGTCGCTCGGCACCTGCGTGCCCTGCGCCTACCCCGACCCTGACGGGTCCGAAGGGAGCAGCCCGCATGGGTAACTCCGACCTGCGCCGCCTGGACCGAGAGATCCAGGCGACCACGAAGAAGCTGGAAGCGGTCCGCCGGGGCGAGTCGTGGCCGATGAACGGCCGTGAGCGCCGGGCTATGGCCCGCGCCCTGGCCGGCGGCTCCTACCGGGCCGCCCGGGGTCGCAGCACGGGTCGTGCCGAGGAACAGGTCGACTCCACCGGCAGCGCTGCCGAGATGCGGCTGAGCGCGGAGCTGACCGCCCTGCACGGCGAGCGTCAGCGGCTCATCACCGAGGCCGCCCGCGACAAGGCCAAGAAGAAGTCGTCCGGCTGGTTCTGACCAGCCCATCCCTTGCGCCGGGGTGGCCGCCTCTTTCCACGGACACGGCCACCCCGGCTCTCCCGCTCACTCCGCCCCCGAAGGGGCAGTCAGGAGAGCTTCCAGCATGTCTGAGAACGTCGTCCACCTCCACAAGCCCACCGACCCCCCGGCCCCCGACACCGCCCCCACCGTGCTCACCGTCGTCCCCGACGCGCCGCCGGCACCGCCGGTGCCGCTGTGGGTGCGCTCTGGACGGGCGGTGAAGACGGCCGCCACGCACGAGTCCACCAGGGCGACGATGCGGGCGGCGGCCCGGCACAGCCTCTACACCCTCAACGGCGGGCGGATCGTGGCCCGCCGGGCTTGGGATGGCCGTACCGGGTCCCGGTACGAGCGGATGATCCGGGCGGCGGAAGCCGCGGGGAACCTGGAGGCGGCAGAGGAGTGGGAGGAGCGGTTGCAGCGCTTCCGCGCCGCCCGCCACCACCGCCGCATGGATCTCCTCCACTCGCCCGTGGAGGCCGCTAAGGGCGCGGCCGTCGGCGCTGGCATGAGCATCGGCGTCCTGGTCGCCCTCGGCGTCGTCATGGCCCTCAACTCCGGCCACGTCGGCGACGTCATCACCCCGCTCACGGCCACCATCGACTTCATTGCCCTGCTGATCCGGATCGTGCAGGTCGTCTGGGGCCCCGCGCTGGCGATCGGCCCGTTCCTCGCTCTGCTCGCCCTGTGGTCGGTCGGCCGCAAGCAGCAGGCCGCACCGACTGGGCACTGCCCGCGAACGTGCGGTCGGGTGATGGTGAGCCGATCACCCCGTCCATCGTGGTCAAGGCGCTGCGCGACCTCGGAGTCCCTGCGCTGCGCAACGCCATCAAGGAGATGGGCGACGCCGGCGCGTCCATGCTCGGGCCGATCCGGATCGCGGGATGCGGTGTCGAGGTGGACGTGACTCTGCCTTCCGGGGTGTCCACGGTCGAGGTGCAGAACCGGCGGCGGAAGCTTGCCGAGAACCTGACCCGGCACGAGCACGAGGTGTTCATCACCCTCCCGCAGGCCGCGCGCACAGTCCGGCTGTGGATCGCCGATTCCGGGGCGTTGGACGAACCGATCGGCCCGTCTCCGCTGGTCATCGACGAGTCGCTGACCGCCGACTACGCCAAGGGCCGTGCCCCGTGGGGGCAGGACCTGCGCGGGGATGCTGCGCTGCTGAGCCTGTATCAGCGCATGCTCCTGGTCACCGGGTTGTCCAACCAGGGCAAGACGGCCGCCCTGCGGGCGTTGGCTCTGTGGCTGGCCTTCGACCGCAGCGCGGAGTTCCGCATCGCTGACCTCAAGGGGGTGGGCGACTGGGACATGTTCGATGGGCTTGCCACCGTCCTGATCCAGGGGCCGACCGATGAGCACGTGATCGAGGCGACCGAGATGGTCGAGGACGGTGTGGAGGAGATGAACCGCCGCCTCCAGGCACCGCCCGGCACGACGTTCCCGCCGCTGATCCTGCTGGTCGACGAGGCGCAGGTGGCGTTCATGTGCCCCGCGCGGGACGAACAGAAGCGGTTCTACGGCGGCAGCAAGGCCACGTCCCGTTACTTCACCGCCTGCCGGAAGATCCACAACCAGGGTCGTGCGGTCAACGTGCTGCTGTGGCAGGGCACGCAGGACCCCACCGACCAGAACCTGCCCAAGCTGGTCCGCGAGGGCGCCCACACCCGCGCCTCCCTCGCCCTGGGCACCGAGTCTCAGGCCCGCATGGCGCTGGGAGACAAGGCCGTCGACGGCGGCGCCGCGCCGCATCTGCTGCGTCAGGGCCTGGACCAGGGAACCCTGGTCGTCGCTTCCTCCGGCATCGACATCCCCGCCGGCCAGGCATCCATCACGGTGCGCACGCACTACATCAGCACCGACGACGCCAAGGAGATCGCCAACCGGGCCAAGGCCCTGCGCGACGGCGTCACCACACTGCACGCCATCGAGCGGGGCGAGGAGCGTGACCCGCTCGCCGACATCGCTTCCGTCCTCGGCGCCGCGTCCCGCGTGCTGACCGCCGATGTCCTCAAGCGGCTGTCCGCGCTCAGCGAGGACGCCTACGGCACGTGGACGCCGGGCGACCTCAAGCGCGTGCTGGAGGACGCCGGCGCGGAGCCGTACAAGTCCGACGGCCGCATGGTCGTCGGCCGCGACCGCGTCTCCCGCGCCCTCGCCAACCGCGACGAAGACGGTTCCGCTTCCGCTCGCGGATAACAGGGAGCGCACCGCCCACGGGTCAGGGAAGCAGGGAGAACTCCCTGAACACCTCCCTGACCCGCCTCCCTGGCCCTGACCTGCACAAATGATCGTTCAGGGAGTCAGGGAAGCACGCAGGTCAGACCCCCGAAACAACCCTCCCCACGGCGCCCCGAAGGGGTGTCTCTGCCTCCCTGGCCACGTGCCGGAAGGGATTCCGTATGTACCCCGACCACACCCCGCACGTGCCCGTACAGCGGGCCGTGGAAGTCCACCAACCCACCCCGTACCCGCCCGCCGTCACCGCCATGGCGCCGGTCGTGCGGGTGCAGCCGGACACCGTTCCCGCGGTGGCGAGCATCGTCCTCCCGGACGGTCGCGTCGTCACCGGCTACGCCATCGACGCTGCCCGCCCGGAACCGGTCGCCGCCAAGCCGGCCGTGTCCCGCGCGGCCGTGAACGTCGCCCTCGGGGGCATCGGCTTCCTCGCGGTGTGCGGCGGGCTGATCCTGCTCACCTCGTTCATCGCCGCGCTCACCGCGTTCATCACCCAGCTCATCATCCTGGCCGCTGTGATCTTCGGTGGCTGGATCGCCGTGCAGCTCTTCAGCGCGAACGGCCACCAGGGCGGCACGACCGTGAACATCCGCAAGGCCGTGATCAAGCGCAACCACTTCCACGGCTAGCTACGCCAAGAGCGGCCCCTGTCTCACGCCAATGAATCCGGGGCCGCTCTTGCCAACCAGCCCGCTACAGACCTGTTGGAGGTCTCCAGCATGACCCATCTCACCGACATCCGGCGAGACGACCACCGGCCCTTACTGCTCGATCTCTTCTGCTGCGCCGGCGGCGCGGCCACCGGCTACCACCGGGCCGGCTTCGACGTCATCGGCGTCGACATCGTCGACCGCCCCAACTATCCGCACTCGTTCGTCCGGGCCGACGCGCTCGAATACCTCGCCGGCCTGATCGTGTCGGGGGAGATCGCCCGGTTCGCAGCAGTGCACACCTCCCCGCCGTGCCAGGCCGGATGCGCCCTCACCGTCGGCACCAACAAGTCGCGCGGCTGGGGACGCGAACACGTCCAGCTCATCCCCGAACTCCGCGCCCTCCTCGACGCCACCGGCCTGCCCTACGTCATCGAGCAGCCCACCGGCAAAGCCCCCGTCCGCCGCGACGTGTGGCTGTGCGGGGAGATGTTCCACCTCGGTGTTCTGCGGCACCGCAACTTCGAGCTGGGCGGCTGGACGATGCCGCAGCCGGCGCACCCCAAGCACCGGGGGTACGTGCGCGGCTATCGGCACGGCGTCTACCGCGACGGGCCCTACGTCGCCCCGTACGGGGCCGGCGGGGGCAAGGCCACCGTGCCGGAGATGCAGCAGGCGATGGGCATCACGTGGACCGACGTGCGCGAGGAGCTGACCGAGGCCATCCCACCCGCCTTCACGGAGTGCATCGGCCGCGCTCTCCTCCCCTCCCGCATGCTGGAGGTGGCGGCATGAGCGAGCACCTGCGCACAGCTCTTCGCCTCGCAAACTACGGCCTGCCCGTGCTGCCGCTGCGCAAGGGCAAGGTCCCTTTCGGGAACTGCCCGGCATGCGTCAAGAACGCCTGCGGCGGCCGGCCGAACATGAAAACTGCGGGCCCGTGCCGCTGCCCCGGGGCCTGCCACGCCTGGGCCGCTGCCACCATCGAGGCGGCCGTCATCACCTCGCCCCCGTGGGTGGCGGCGTGGCGGCAGGCCGTGTGCGTCGGTTACCACCCCGGCGGCGCCGGGCTGACCGTCGTCGACCTCGACAACGCCGACGCCATCGCATGGGCTCAAGCCGCCTTGCCCGCCACGCGGATCGTGCCGACAACGCGCGGTGAGCACTGGATCTACCGGGGCACGATGCGCTCCGTGAACGGCGTCCGTGACGGCGTCGACATCAAGTCGACCATGTCCTACGCCCGGTGGCTCGGTCCCGGCACCAGCTCGATGACCGCCCTGCCAGATGGCGTCCGCGCGCTCGCCGTGAAGAAGCCGTCCACAACCCGCCCGGCACCGCATGCGGTCGCCGTGCCCGCACGGGCCGGGAACGGGGAGTGCCGGCACCGCACGCCCGCCTACCTGGACCGGGGCATCGCCATGGCCGAGCAGCGCATCACCGAGGCGAGCAGCGGCGTGCACGCGACCGTCTACCGCACGTTCCTCGCCGTGCTGTCCACGCACGGCCGGTGCGGCTGCCTCACCGACACCCACGTCGCGCGGCTGTTCACCGCCGCGCAGGCCAAGGGTGAGAGCGTCCGGCACTGCACGGACGCGTGGACCAACGCCCGCACTGCACTGGGGATGTGAGCCATGTCCGAGGACGAGAAGACCCCGGCCCGCGAGGTCATCACCGACTACGCGCAGGCGCACTTCCGGTACTTCCGCACCATCGACGGCACCGTGTACGCGCAGAAGAACGGCCACCCTGTGGCCCGGCCCATCCGCTCCCAGGGCACGACCGGAAGCCACCGGCAGGAACTCATGGTCGGCCTGTACAGGGACGGGGTCGGCGTGTTCAACGGCACGGCACTCAAGGAGGCGTTGGACTTGATCGAAGCACTCGCACTGACCGAGGACGTACAGCCCACCCACATCCGCGTGGCGCCCGGATTCGACGGTGCGACCTGGCTCGACCTGGGCCGCGACGACGGCAAGTCCGTCCGCATCCACCCCACCGGCTGGGACATCCGCACCCCCGACCCGCAGGAAGTCTGCTGGCGGCGCACCCAGCTCACCGGCGAACTCCCCCTGCCCGCCCAGGACACCAACGGCAAGGGCATCGATCTCCTGCTCCGCCTGTGCAACTTCGCCAGCGCCGAGACCGAGTGCCTGGCCATCGCCTGGCTGATCGGCTGCCTGGAGCCGTCCGTGCCCGTGCCCGCCCCGTTCCTCACCGGCCCCCAGGGGGCGGGAAAGTCCACCGGCGGCCGGATGCTGGTGCGGATCATCGAGGGGATGAGCGGTGACCTGCGCCGGGCGCCGAAGGACGAGGAGAACATGATCACGGCCGTCGCCGCCGGGTGGGTCACCGCTTTGGACAACCTCTCTCACCTGCCCCCGGACCTGTCCGACCTCATGTGCTGCATCGTGACCGGCGCCGAGAGCATCAAGCGCGCGCTTTTCACCGACGGGGACGTCGTCCGCTCCCGCTACCGGCGCCCGATGCTCCTGACCGGTATCGACGTCGGTGTCATCCGGCCGGACCTCGCCGAACGCCTCCTGCCGCTCCGTCTGGTGCGGCCCCGGGTGCGGCGAACCGAGGCAGAGCTGTGGACGGAGTACGCGGAGATTCTGCCGGCCGTGCTCGGTTCCCTGCTGGACCTGACGGTCAAGGTGCGTGCCGCGCAGGCGGAGACCCCCACGGACCTGCGGATGGCCGACTTCGCCCATTTGTGCGCGCAGCTCGATGCGGCTACCGGCTTCGGCTCGCTGGCCGCGTACCGGGCCAGCCTCGATGACCTCAACGACGACGTCATCGAAGGTGACCTGCTGGCGCAGACGGTTTTGAACCACGCGGCCGGCCTCGACGCGGGTACGGAAGTCCGTATGACGTCCTCGGAGTGGCTGCACTGCCTCACAAGCCTCTACAGCGGCGAGGAGTGCCGTCCCCTGCCCAAGGGCTGGCCCACCACCGGCAAGGTCCTCTCCGACCGCCTCAAGCGCCTCCAGCCGACCCTCGCCGCACGCGGCGTCCTCATCGACTGGGGCCGCACCAGCGCCGCCCGCTACATCGAGATGACCCGCCCCGCGACACTGCCCCCACACCAGCAGGAAGCCGCGTTCTGACCCGCGCCGTCACGGCGGCGCACTGAACAAGCAAGAGGAGCACCCCCGCGACAGGCGTGCTCCTCTTGCTGTTCCGGCGGCTTGCCGCCGCTGCGCAAGGCGCGCCGCGAAGCGGCTCCTTCTTCACGTCCTGAGCCGCGCCGCACCACCACAGACACCACCCTCTTTTTCCTAAGAGAAGAGATCCTGCGTCACCCACGTCACCAGCCACCTGAACCCGGCCCCTGACCAGCGGTGACAGCGGTGACGCAGACGGCAAAACCTGCGTCAGCCCACGTCACCCGCGTCACAGGTGACAGAACTCCGCCCCGCACCGTGACACGCCCCGAGCTGCCCGCGTCACCTCATAACCGCAGGTCAGAGCCGCAAATGACGTGCGTGACGCGATGACGCAGAAATGCGCACCTCGGACAGGCGCGGGCTCCTGAGAGGCCCCCAACTCCATTCGCAGGTCATCCCAGAGGAGTCACCACATGAACTCCCCCCTGCCCACAAGTCACCAGGCCCTGACCGTGCCCGAGGTCATGAGCGCGCTCCGGATGAGCCGTTTCAAGGTCTACGACCTGATCCGGTCCAAGCGGCTCCCGAGCTTCACCGAAGGGCGTTTGCGCCGCGTTCCGGCAGACGCGGTGGCCACGTACATGAAGAACCGTCTTGAGGAGGCCGCCTGATGGCGCGCAAGCGAAACCCGAACGGTGCCGGAAGCATCTGGCAGCGAAAGGACGGCCGTTACGAGGGCCGCGTGTACGTTCCCCAGCCGGACGGCACCCGCGCTCGCAAGACGGTGTACGGCAGCACGTGGGAGGAGTGCGACGAGAAGCGTCAGGAACTGGTGCGCCGCGCCCGTCAGGGCATCCCGACGCCCACCCGCTCCGCCAAACTCTCCGAGTGGCTGCCGTACTGGCTGGCGCAGTACATCGAACCGCGCCGCAAGCTGAGCACGTACGACAAGTACGAGATGCACGTGCGCCGCTACCTGATCCCTCTGCTGGGGACCAAGCGGCTGGAGTCGCTCAGCGTCGCCGACGTGCGCCGCTTCACCACGCGCATGCAGAGCACCAGCACGGCCGCGACCGCGAAGGAAGCACACCGTGTGCTCCGTACCGCACTCACGGCTGCCGGGCGCGAGGAACTCATTACGCGGAACGTCGCATCGCTCGTGGAACCGCCCCGGGTGAAGCAGCGCGAGATCAGTCCGTGGTCTCTGGAGGAGACGCTGGCGTTCCTGGAGGCCGCACGGCGAGACCCGCTCTATGCCGCGTTCGTCTTGGCCATCGCCATGGGCCTGCGGCGCGGGGAGCTGGTGGGCCTGCGCTGGTCGGATGTGGATCTGGACAACCGGGTGTTGCACGTGCGTCAGCAGACGCAGCGCCGGCGCGGCATGCTGTACGACGACGACCCCAAGAGCCGCCGCAAGCGGGTGGTCCCGATGCCCGCGTTGTGCATCGCGCCGCTTCGCTGGCACCGGCTAAGGCAGCGGGAAGCGTTCGCGCGCACCGGAGTCGCGTGGTCCGAGAAGGGGTACGTGTTCGCCACGAGGAACGGTCGGCCAGTCGAGCCGCGGAACGTCTACCGGTCCTTCACGCGGGTAGCAGCCGATGCGGGACTGCGAGTGGTCCGGCTGCACGACGCACGGCACGGCTGCGCCACGTTGCTTACGGCGGCCGGCGTCGCCCCACGGGTCATCATGGAGATCCTGGGGCATAGCCAGATCAGCATCACGATGGACGTGTACACGCACGTCGTGCACGACACTCAGCGGGAGGCGATCAGCCACATGGACTGGCTGCTCAAGCGTCGTCTGCCCTCCAGCATGAGCGGCGGAGCCGGATCAACAGAGTCTCTTTAACGGAACAGCCCCCGCCTTGGAAATCGGCGGGGGCGTGAATCCCGGGAGCGTTCGCCCTGGTCACTCCCGGAGGAGGTACTCCAGGGCCTTGATCCCGAGCGTGAAGACGACTACGGCCGCCGCTGCTCCGGCGGCGGTCGCGCCATAAAAGGTGAAGTCGCCCGCACGCGCAGCGAAGATCCCGGTGACAAGCCCGGCGATTACAGCGCCGAGGGTGAGCAGTGTGAGGTGCATCGCCCGGTGGACTAGCCCGCGATCAATCGCGTGCTGTGTACGGTGCATGGAAGGGTCCCGTCTCTGAGAACTGACACGTGGCCCGAGAAGAGCCCGCCGGATGCCGTAGGAAGCCCGGCGGGCTCTGTGTCGAGGTAGCTGAATCTTGGCGAGCGGATGCCTGAAATTGCCAACGGAACCGGCGATCTGCGAGGTTACTCACCACTCGCAAAAAGTAGGGCTTCCTGTCGCTTGAGCACTTGTGACGCGTGGTATGCACGCCAGGCGTGTCGGCTGCCAAGCGCCAGGGAAGTGCTTCGACGGCTGGCGTAGCGATCGCGTAACCCTGAGCGGGGTCGTCCGCGTCCGAGCGATTGGTAATGCGCGCTACAGAGGATCCGGATGTGCTCCGGGCGGAGAGTGAGGCGACTGCCGTCAAAGACCGCCGTCAAAAGGCCCCGGACCATGATCGGTCCGGGGCCTTTGCGCTGGTGCCCCCGGCAGGATTCGAACCTGCGACACCCGCTTTAGGAGAGCGGTGCTCTATCCCCTGAGCTACGGAGGCATGGGCCTGAGCCCAGGACAGCGTAGCGGATGTGGTGGTCGTGGGCGTTTGTGTGGGGGGTTCGCCGTGTGCCGTCGCCACTCGGGGGCCGGGTGGGTCCGGGTCAGGTGCCGATGTGCCAGCTGACGGTGCCGTCCGTGGTGACCAGGAGGGCGAGCAGGAGGAGGTCGGCGGTGCCGAGGGCGAGGCCGAGGAGGGCGCGGCCGCGGCGGTTGGTGCCGCGGGCCAGGGCCAGGCCGCCGAGGATCAGGGCGCAGGGGCCGAGGACGAGGTTGAGGACCAGGGTGCCGAGCAGGCCGAGGATGAAGGAGGCCACGGCCATGCCGTCGGCGTGGGAGCGCGAACGGGAGGCGGGGCGTCCGGTGGACCCGGAGGTCGCGGAAGTGGCGCTCGGCGTGGCGTGGGTGAGCGTGGTCATCGGGAGGTCACCTCGGACCGGTGGCGGCGTTCGCGGAGGAAGAAGACGAGCAGCCAGCCGGCGATGACGGCTGCCGCGAGGAGGGTGACGGGGACGGGGAGGTGTGCCGCGGTGCCCAGCGCGATCCCCATCAGGAGGAGGGCTGCGACGAGGAAGAGCATGATCTGCCTTTCCCACTCGGAGGACAGTTGTTCACTCAGTGACTCCAGCATACGACCCCTCCCGGGTGGAGAAGTTCGGAGAACGGTTGTTTACTGGATGACATGAGTCACACCGTAGGAGTCCGGCAGGCCCAGAAGCAGAAGACCCGTCAGGCGCTGCTCGACGCGGCGCTCGGCCTGCTGGAGGAGCAGAGCCTGAGCAGCCTGGGGCTGCGGGAGGTGACGCGGATGGTGGGGATCGCCCCGACCGCGTTCTACCGGCACTTCCGGGACATGGGGGAATTGGGTGTCGCGCTGGTCGAGGAGGCGCTGGGGAGTCTGCATGTGATGGTGCGGGCGATCCTCGCCGAGCAGGACGCGGCCGAGGAGCGGATAGACCGTACGGTCGCGGTCGTCGAGCAGCACGTACGGCAGTACCCGCTGCACATCCGGTTCGTGGCGCGTGAGCGGCACGGTGGCGTGCGGGCGGTGCGGCAGGCCATCGCGGGGGAGCTGGACCGGTTCGCCGAGGAGGTCGCGGCGGCGCTCAAGACCCAGCCGGTGTCGGCGGGTTGGGGGGACGACGACGTGCGGATGCTGGCCGAGCTGTATGTGGACCGGCTGGTGACGACGGCCGCCGCGCTGCTCGACGCCGAGGAGGACGGGGCCGAGGGGGCGGCCGAGCGGGTGGTGCGCAACGCCCGCCGGCAGCTGCGACTGATCAGCATCGGACGGCAGCATTGGCGGGAGGAAGGGGGAGGAGGGGGAGCAGGGGGAGGGGGCGAGTAGGTCAGGCTCGGGCGGGGGTTACGCGGATGCGGTAGGTGCCGTCGGGGTTTTCGGTGAGGACGGTGACGGAGGCGCCGCTGGCCGGGTCGGTGTAGGACTCGCCGGGGCGGAAGGTGGCGTCGGTCAGTTCCGGGTCGACGTATCTGCTGGCCTGGAAGCAGCCGCCGCTGTGCGGGGTGGCGTCCACGATGCGGAGCGGGCCGCCGCCCGAGGGGACGTCGGTGGCGACGTGGTAGAGCAGGATGCCGGGCCGGCAGACGGCCGGGTCGAGCAGTCCGCGGGTGCGGGCCTCGGCCACCAGGGCGGTGTGCGGCGAGGTCGGAATCACGACGATCTTGGTGCCGTCGGGGGAGGCGATCGGGGTGAGGGTGTGTTCGCCGGGGGTGCCGCGGGGCGGGGCGCAGTGCACCTGGCCGGCGGAGAGCCAGCCGAGCTTCCACTTGTGCCAGCCGACGAAGTCGTTGCTCGGCCCCCAGTCCTCGTCCATCGGGTCCCAGTGGCCGACCGGCGGCGGGGCGTGCCGCTCGTCGGTGTAGTAGAGGTCGGGCAGGCCGAAGCTGTGGGCGTTCTCGTGGTTGAGGACGCGGAAGGCGCTCAGTCCGGTCTGCCGGCTCCAGATGAAGGACGCGTTCCGGAACGGCACCCCGTCGGCGGTCTTCATCCCCATGTCGCCGCCGCTGAAGGTGACCGACAGGACCGTACGGGTCGCGGGCGGGCCGGCGTTGGGGGAGGCGATGATGTTGATGACGTCGTACGCGCGGAAGTCGACCATCGGGTCGACGGCGCGCACGACCTCCTGGGCCAGGGCGTGGTAGCCGCCGTCCGAGGCCGGGTCGAAGTTGGTGCCGCGCTGGATGCCGTACGCCGCGAGCGGCCGTGACATGCGGATCCAGCGGAACAGCGGTATCGGCAGATAGCTCAGCCTGCCGTACGAGCTGATGCGGAAGTACTCCGTCGCGGCGGGGAAGAACTCGGCGAAGCGCATGCTCGGCGGCATCGTGGCGCGGGCGTCCGGGAAGTCGATGAAGAGGGTCAGGGCCCGGACGACACCGGACGAGCGGGCGAAGCCGGCGGGGGTGTCGGCGGACTCGGCGACGTCGTCGGTGATGCCGTGCAGGGCGCACGGGCCGCTCGGCGGGACGCCCGGCCCGGGAGGTATGGCCACCGCGCTCGGCGGCGAGCCCAGCGCTATGGCCGCAGCCGCGGTGGCCGCGCCTGCGGCCAGCACCGCGGTTACCTTCAGCCTCATACCGCCCACCTTGGGGCGCCCGCTGCTCCCCCGCGCGCGGGGTTACATCCACTGGGGTCACCCGGCCACCCGGAGCTGTGGTGCGGGTCACAGCCGGGGTGGGAAATAACCGGGGACGGTCTCCCCGTTTAACCAGACGTTCGAGAAACGGGGAGTGCTTCCCCGGTTCGAGACCGGGGGGCGTGGTCCGCGGCGGTACGTCGTGGGCCGCCGTTCCCCCCACCGTGCCGTTGAGAGGAGTGAGCCGTATGACCGACGTCGCCACGTGCGTGAAGTCCCGGAAGCAGGGGCAGCCGCACCGTCTGCGGGCCGATGCCCTGCGCAACCGCGAACGGATCATCGCGGCCGCCCGCGAGACGGTGGTCGAGTTCGGGGCCGAGGCCCCGCTCGATGAAATCGCTCGACGTGCGGGGGTCGGCAATGCGACGCTCTACCGTCACTTCGCGGATCGCCCGGAGTTGATCCACCACGTCACGCTCTCCGTCATGTCCCGTACCGCGGACCGTGCGGAGAGTGCCCTTGCCGAGGAGTCCGATGCTTTCCAGGCGCTGAGGCGCTTCGTCCACGACGCGGTGGCGGAACGGATCGGGGCCCTGTGTCCGCTGCTCTCCGACGGTATCGACCGTGACCACCCCGATCTGCTCGCGGCGCGCGAACGCCTGGAGGCGGCCGTCGAGGCCGTCATGGGCGCCGCGCGCGACAGCGGCCAGCTGCGCACCGACGTCGCCGTCGGTGACCTGATGGTCGCGATCACCCAGCTCACCCGGCCGTTGCCGAGTAGCGGGTGCCAGGACTTCGACCGCTTCGTGCACCGGCATCTGCAGCTGTTCCTGGACGGTCTGCAGGCGCCGGCGCGCTCCGAACTGCCCGGTTCCGCAGCCACCTTGGACGACCTGAGGCGCCGCTCGTAACCGACCACCGGGGCGGCGCGCCGGCACCGGCCGGGCGCCCGCCCCGACGCTCCACCCGCACCACCCGTCCCGTTCTTCGCTCTTTTACGCACCACTAGGTGGATCCCGCCATGCCTGAAACCGCCGTACCCGTCGATCCCCGGCGCTGGAAAGCGCTGATATTCATCGCCCTCGCCCAGCTGATGGTCGTCCTCGACGCGACCATCGTGAACATCGCGCTGCCCTCCGCCCAGCGGGACCTCGGCATCACCGACGCCAACCGGCAGTGGGTGATCACCGCCTACGCGCTGGCCTTCGGCGGTCTGCTGCTCTTCGGCGGCCGGGTGGCCGACCTGTTCGGACGCAAGCGGGCCTTCGTCATCGGGCTGGTCGGCTTCGCCGTGGCCTCCGCGCTCGGCGGCGCCGCGGCCAACGAGGGCGTGCTGCTGGGCGCCCGGGCGCTGCAGGGTGTCTTCGGTGCGCTGCTGGCACCGTCCGCGCTGTCCCTGCTGGCGGTGACCTTCACCGAGGCCAAGGAGCGCGCCAAGGCGTTCGGCATCTTCGGTGCGATCGCCGGTGGCGGTGGCGCCGTGGGCCTGATCCTGGGCGGCGTACTGACCGAGTACATGAACTGGCGCTGGACGTTCTTCGTCAACATCCCGTTCGCCGTGGTGGCCGCGACCGGCGCGCTGCTGGTCATCCGGGAGCCCGCGGGCAGCCGCAACCCCGCCCGGCTGGACGTCCCCGGCGTCATCCTGGCCACCCTCGGCCTGGTCTCGCTGGTCTACGGCTTCACCCGCGCCGAGTCCGACGGCTGGCTGGCCGGCCCGACGCTCGGCCTGTTCGCCGCGGCGGCCGTGCTGCTGCTGGCGTTCGTGCTGGTCGAGTCCAAGGTGAAGGCCCCGCTGCTGCCGCTGCGGGTGGTCATGGACCGGAACCGCGCGGGCATCTACGCCTCGCTGGGCCTGGCCGTGATCGGCATGTTCGGTCTCTTCCTCTTCCTGACCTACTACCTGCAGATCGTGAAGGGCTACACCCCGGTGACGACCGGCCTGGCCTTCCTCCCGATGATCGTCGGCATGATCACCGGCTCGACGCAGATCGGTGCCCGGCTGATGACCCGCGTCCGGCCGCGGCTGCTGATGGCGCCCGGTTTCACGGTCGCCGCGCTCGGCATGCTGGTGCTGACCCAGATCGACCTGGACACGTCCTACCCCGCGCTGATCCTGCCCGGCTTCCTGCTGATGGGCCTCGGGATGGGTACGGCGTTCATGCCGGCCATGTCGCTGGCCACGCACGGCGTCCAGCCGCGCGACGCCGGTGTCGCCTCGGCGATGGTCAACACCTCGCAGCAGGTGGGCGGTGCGATCGGTACGGCGCTGCTGAACACCATCGCGGCCAGCGCCACCACCGCGTACGCCACCTCGCACGCGGCCGGCGCGCGCTCGGCTGACCTGCTCAAGCTCCAGGCGATGGTGCACGGCTACTCCACCGCCATCTGGTGGGCGGTCGGCATCCTGGCGCTGGCCGGGGCGATCGCCTTCACCCTCATCACCACCGGGCGGCCCGGCGGCGGTTCGCGGGCGGCCTCCTCGGAGGACGCCCCGGCCGCGGCCGGGGACGAGGTCCAGATCCCGGTGCTGGCGCACTGAGCCGGAGGAGGCCGGGCGGACTCTTACCGGACTCCTACCTCACTTACCTCACGTGCCTCACTCGTGAGCGCACCGGCCGGACCGGTTCGCTCACCCCCCAGGCGCCGGCCTCTCCCGGCTCCGCCGATGCGTCAGCGGAGCCAGGGGAGGTCGGCGCCTTGCGGTTGCAGTCCCTCGGTCATCACCTGGCAGATCTCGGCGAGGTGGCCGACCTGTTCCGGGGTCAGGCGGTCGAAGATCGCGGCGCGTACCGCCGCCACGTGCCCCGGTGCGGCCTTCTCCAGTACCCGCATGCCCTCGTCGGTGAGATAGGCGTTCTGGCCCCGCTTGTCGGAGGGGCAGTTCTCCCGGCGCACCCAGCCGCTCCTCTCCAGGCGGGCGATGGCGTGCGAGAGCCGGGAGCGGGTGATCTTGGCGTTCTGGGCCAGCTCGGTCATCCGCATCCGTCGCCGCGGCGCACGGGAGAGCTGGACGAGCAGGCCGTAATAGACGTGCGGCATCCCGGCGTCGCGCTGCAGCTGACGGTCGAGGTGGTCCTCCAGCAGCGTGGTGGCGTGGAGATAGCACTGCCAGGCGAACTGCTCCTCGTCGGTGAGCCAGCGTGGCTCTACTGCGGGTTCGGTGCTCATACCAACCACTCTCTCACCGCTCCGAGAGTTATTTAAGTTTTAACAACGTCGCGTTAGACTGGATCCGTAACGCTTGAACATTCAAGTACTGCGGTTGCGGTGGCTGAATGTTTTCGGTGTACCGACTACCGCCCAGTGTGCCGCCGTGGAGTATGCGATGTCCCTCATGCCGACGCTGTTTCTCAGCCACGGCGCCCCACCGCTGGCCGATGACCCGTGGTGGCCGGGCGAACTGGCCGCCTGGTCCGCGGGGCTGCCGCGCCCGACGGCCGTACTGATCGTCTCCGCGCACTGGGAGGAGGCGCCGCTCGCGCTCGGCGCCACCGGGACGGTGCCGCTCGTTTACGACTTCTGGGGCTTTCCGGAGCGCTACTACCGGGTGCGTTACCCGGCCCCCGGCGCCCCGCAGCTCGCCGAGCGGATCCGGCGGACGCTGCGTACGGCGGACACGCCCGTGGCGGACCTGCCCGACCGGGGGCTCGACCACGGTGCCTACGTCCCGCTCGTCGAGATGTACCCGGACGCCGACGTGCCCGTGCTCCAGCTGTCGATGCCGACCCTCGAACCGCGCCGGCTCCTCGAGGTCGGCCGGCGGCTCGCACCGCTGCGCGAGGAGGGCGTGCTGATCGTCGGCAGCGGCTTCTTCACCCACAACCTGGCGGCGCTGCGGCACGCCGACGGCGGGACGCCCGCCTGGTCGGCGGAGTTCGACGACTGGGGCCGGCAGGCGCTGGCGGCGCAGGACGTCGACGCCCTGCTCGACTTCGCGCACCGGGCCCCGGCCGGCAGGCTGGCCCACCCGCGGACCGAACACTTCGCGCCACTGTTCGTGACGCTGGGGGCCGCGGACGCCCACGGGCAGCTCGACAGCGGGCGGAGCGTGATTGACGGATTCTGGATGGGGCTGTCGAAGCGGTCGGTGCAGTACGGCTGAGCGGTGGGACGGGCGGGCCGCCGATCGGCCGGACCGCCCACCGCACCGCCCGCTCAGTCCTCGGTGTCGATCAGCCGTACGGCGTTCAGGGCCGCCGACAGGGCGCGGGTGTCGCCGTCCTCGGCGGCCGCCGCCACGTCCAGGGCGGTGTCCGCGAACTTGATCGCGTGCTCGTTGCCGTTGGCGACCGCCCGCTCGAAGACCTCTTCCGGGGCGAGCCCGGCGGCGTCCGGGGCCGGTCGCGGCGCGTCGGCGGCGTAGACGGCGGTGATCGCCGAGGCCGCCGCCCAGGCCACCGCGTAGGAGTCCGCCCACAGGGCCCGGGGCAGCGCGGGCAGGGTGCGCAGTACCGCGTTCGGCGCGGTGGCGGCGTGCACCAGCATGATGCCGTTCCCGTGCCCGTGGCCGGCGTAGGTGAGGGTGGCGGCCCGTACGAGCGCCGTCAGGCCCTCGCGTGCCGCGTCCGGGTCCCGGGGGACGTGCAGCGACTCGGTGGTGCTCAACCAGCCGGGTGTGCCGGGCAGTTGGGCGTAGCCGTCCACCGGTGTCACCCGCTGGTCGGCGACGCGGGGGAGGGCGGCCAGGGCCTCGGCCGGGGTGGCGCGGCCGGTGGGGCGCACGGTGGCGGGCAGCGGCAGGTGGCGGGCCGCCCAGTAGCCGAGGGCGTGCGCCAACTCCGCGCGGCGCGGGCCCTGTTCGCCCTCCGTCAGCAGGCTGCGTACGGCGTGGCCCACGCGGATGACGGGATGGGTGGCGGCGCCGGCGATACCGGGCAGCAGCCGTGGCCACCACGTGGCGAGCACCGCACGCCAGGGCTGTTCGGCGAGCCGGTCGGTGAAGTACCGGGTCCAGTCGGTGACCCGGCGCGGGTCACCCAGCGCCGCCTGCCAGTTGGCGTCGGTGATGCGGTCCCGGGCGCTCGGTACGTCCTCCAGCTTGCGCGCGTAGGCGTCGAGCCAGCGGTGGACGGTGTGCTGCCGGCCGTTGCGGACCAGGGCTTCGACGGCCATCGGGCCGTGGTTGCTCAGGAAGCCCCGGAACTCGGGGCCGGAGGAGTGCAGGCGCTGCAGGGCTTCGTCGAGGGTGCCGCTCGTCGTGTCCATGGCCCGAGGCTAGGTTCGCCGGCCGGGCCGCGTAACGGGCTTCCGTCCTAGGCCGTTGGTACCGCCCGGGGCTGAGCCGTGGCCGGAAGTATGGGCCGGCGGGGGCCGGCCGCTGTGCGCCGTGTGCCGGACGCCGGACGACGCGACGCCGTACCCCGGGTGAGCGCGCGGGCCGCCGGGGCGGGGTCGGCGAGGCTCGGGAGCGGACGGCTCAGTGGGTGGGCATGGGGAGGTGCCGGCTGCGGTGTTCCTTGTGCGGGCGGTGCTCGCCGTGCGGCTCGCGGACGCGGTGGCCGCGGAAGATGTACAGGGCCGTGACGAACATGGCCGCGCCCATCCCGAGGCCGAAGCCGACCGACTTGAGGACCGACTCGCCGCCGAGGCTGTAGTTCCAGCCCACCGCGCAGCCGAAGAGCGCGCCGTAGGCGAGTGCCCGGGTCTCGGTGAGCATGGACGACTGGAAATGCGCCACCACGAGGCCCAGGGCGCCGGTGACCACGGCCGCGGCCAGCCCGTAGAGGACGGCTTGGCCGCCCTTGATGCCGCCGCTGTGGGCGCGGAAGATCGTGAAGCAGCCGAAGGCGAGGGCCGTGATGATCGGGAGCGACACGGTCGCCGGGACACGGTCGGCCAGGGCCGCCAGTCGTGAGGGCTGCTCGGCGGGCCGGGCGCGGGTCGCGCCGTGCTCGGTCTCTACGGTGCCGTGTGAGCGGGCGGCCCGGTGGTGAGCGTGCTGGTCCATGACGGGCTCCTCTCGCTTGCCCTTCCGTCCAGGCGACACCCGGGGGCCGCCCCCGTCAACCGGAGCGGCCGGCCGCCGGTCCGGGCCGGGGCTAGCGCAGGTCCTTCTGGTACCAGGCCACGTCCCAGTAGCGGCCGAACTTGCGGCCCACCTCCGTGAACGTGCCGATGTGCCGGAAGCCGAAACGGGTGTGCAGGCGGGTGGACGCCTCGTTGGGCTGGGTGATTCCGGCGTAGGCGCGGTGCACGTCCTCGGCGGCCAGCGCCGCGAAGAGGGCCTCGTAGAGCAGTGTGCCGACGCCCCGGCCGGCGGCGTGCGGGGCGCAGTACACGGTGACCTCGACGGACGGGGCGTACGCCGCCTTCGGACGGAACGCGCTGCTGGTGGCGTATCCCAGCAGTGCCGGGGTAGTCGACCCGACGGGCTTCGCTGACCCGTTGTGCGGGTTTTTCGCCCGTTTCGTTGCCTCCTGCGCAACCAGAAGGCGGTGCGGACCGTCTTGGGGGTGGGAGAGCAGCCACGGGCGGCGCCGCTCGGCGGTGAAGGGCTCCGTGTCAAAGGTGATGCAAGTCTCACGGATGTAGTGATTGTAAAGATCGGTAAGGGCCTGGAGATCCTGCTCCGTGCCCGCCCTGACCTGCACTTCCCCGGGTTCTACCGGCATTCGGCCCCCTTGGTAGGGCGGCAGGGTACTGCATGATCAGAAAAATAGCGGTGCCGGGTGGGAATTCTGTCCGGATTCCAGCCGTTGTTTCCTTCGGACGGGCCACTCGGCGAGCATCCCAGTCGGTGCACCACCAACCGGCCCGCCCCACCGTCCCGCGACCTTCCCCGAGCTCTCGGCTTCGCTCGAGCAGGGGAGACCCCAACATCGCAAAGGGAGCACACGCATGGCAACCCGTGCCGTCGCCCGTCGTCAGGAGAGCACCACCGCTTCCGACGGGGGCCACAGTGTTCGCGCCGTAGGCGGGGAGATCGCCGACCGCGACCTGGTCGGCATGTACCTCGACGAGATCGCGCGTACGCCCCTGCTCGACGCCGCCAAGGAGGTCGAGCTGTCCCAGACCATCGAAGCCGGTGTCTACGCCCAGCAGATCCTCGACGGTGAGGTCACCGACGGCAATGCCGCCGGTGCCACCCGTGAGGAGCTGGAGGCGCTGATCGAGGAGGGGGCCAAGGCCAAGGACGTCTTCATCCGCTCCAACCTCCGGCTGGTCGTCGCCGTGGCGCGCCGCTACCCGCGTGCCGGGCTGCCCCTGCTGGACCTGATCCAGGAGGGCAACGCCGGCCTGGTCCGCGCCGTGGAGAAGTTCGACTACGCCAAGGGCTTCAAGTTCTCCACGTACGCGACGTGGTGGATCCGCCAGGCCATCACCCGCTCCATCGCCGACCAGTCGCGCACGATCCGGCTGCCCGTGCACCTCGTCGAGGAGCTGGGGCGGATCCGCCGGGTGCAGCGCGAGTTCAACCGCGAGAACGGCCGCGACCCGGAGCCCGAGGAGGTCGCCGGCGAGCTGGGCTCCACGCCCGCCCGTGTCACCGACGTGCTGGACTGGGCGCGCGACCCGGTCAGCCTCAACATGTCGGTGGACGACGACGGCGACACCCAGTTCGGTGACCTGCTGGAGGACACCTCCGCCGCGTCCCCCGAGCAGTCGGTGCTCACGCTGCTGCGCAGCGAGGAGCTGGAGGACCTGATCGACCGCCTCGACCACCGCACGGCCTCGATCATCAAGGCCCGCTACGGCATCGAGGACGGCCGCGAGCGCACGCTGACCGAGGTCGGCAAGCAGCACGGCCTGACCCGCGAGCGGATCCGGCAGATAGAGAAGCACGCGCTGCTGGAGCTGAAGCGGATGGCGCACGACACGGGCTTCGACGCGGCGGCGTAAGCCGCCCCCGTCGGTCCCGTGCGCCCCTCCCGTGCGGCGGGGTGAGCCCCGGGCCCGGCGCCCGCTGTGCCTGCCCTCTGCCCCTCTCCCTGCCCCTGTCCAGCCGTCCGGCAAGAACGAGCCCCGGTGCCCTTCGCGGCGTCGGGGCTCCTGTATGCGCGGAGGCCGCGGTTTCGGGGCGGCCCCGGGGCGGCCCCGGGCCTTCCATGTCCGTTTGGGTCTGACGTTGGCCCGAATCTGTTTACTTCTCGGAAATCGAGTCGTAGCCTGGTGGTGAAACCACAGGTTCGGGCATGGAACGGACACAGACACAGATGTACGCACCGGAGCGCCAGCAGGAGATTCTGCGGCTCGCCCGTGAAGGCGGGCGGGTCGACGTGCTCTCCCTCGCGGAGGAGTTCCAGGTCACCGCCGAGACCGTACGGCGCGATCTGAAGGCGCTGGGCCGGGCCGGCCTGGTGCGCCGGGTGCACGGTGGCGCCATCCCCGCCGGCCGGCTGGACTTCGAGCCGGACCTCGCCGAACGGGACGCCGTCGCCGCCGACGAGAAGCAGCGCATCGCGCGGGCCGCGCTCGCCGAGCTGCCGGGCGGCGACAACGGCGGCACCCACGGCAGCGTGATCCTGGACGCCGGTACCACCGCCGCCCGGCTCGCCGCCGAGATCCCGCTGGAGGCCGAGCTCACCGTCGTCACCCACGGGCTGCCGGTCGCCGCGCGGCTGGCGGACCACCCCGGGCTCACCCTCCACCTCGTGGGCGGGCGGATCCGGCACCGCACCCGGGCCGCGGTCGATGACTGGGCGCTGCGCGCCTACCGCGAGATCAACGCCGATGTGCTGTTCCTGGCGACCAACGGCTTCTCCGCCGACGGCGGCCTGACCACCCCCGACCTCGCGGAGGCCGCCGTCAAGCGGGCCCTGATCCGCGCCGCCCGCCGGGTGGTCCTCCTCGCCGACTCCGCCAAGTTCGGGCAGCAGCACTTCGCCCGCTTCGGCGAGCTGTCGGACGTGGACCTGCTCATCACCGACACCGGGCTCAGCCCCGACGACGCCCTCGCCATCGAGCGCGCAGGCACGGAAGTAGTACGCGCATGATCCTCACCGTCACCCCCAACCCGAGCCTGGACCGTACGTACGAGATCCCGGCGCTGGACCGCGGCGCCGTGCTCCGGGCCACCGCCGACCGGATCGACCCCGGCGGCAAGGGCGTCAACGTCTCGCGGGCGCTGGCCGCCGCCGGGCACCGCACCCTCGCCGTACTCCCGCTGGGCGGCCCCGCGGGCGCCGCGCTCGCCGGGCTGCTGGGCGCCGAGGGCATCGAGGTGGCGGGCGTGCCGGTGGCCGAACAGACACGCTCCAACATCTCCGTCGCCGAACCCGACGGCACCCTCACCAAGATCAACGCGCCCGGTCCCGAGCTGACCGGCGAGGAGGCCGAGGCGCTGCTGCGGAAGGTCGGCGAGCGCTGGGCGGGCGCCGACTGGATCGCCTGCTGCGGCAGCCTGCCGCGCGGTCTGACACCCGAGTGGTACGCCGAGCTGGTCGCCCGGGCCCACCGCGCCGGGGCCCGGATCGCCCTGGACACCTCCGGACCGTCGCTGACCGCCGCGCTGGCCGAACGCCCGGACGTCGTCAAGCCGAACGCCGAGGAGCTGGCACAGGCCGTCGGCCGTCCGCTGGCGACCCTGGGCGACGCGGTCAAGGCGGCCGAGGAGCTGCGGTCCTGCGGCGCCCGCGCCGTCCTGGCGTCCCTCGGGGCGGACGGCCAGCTCCTGGTCGACGAGACCGGCAGCTACTTCGGCAGCGCCCCGGTCGCCGCCGTCCGCAGCAACGTCGGCGCCGGCGACGCCTCACTCGCCGGCTTCCTCGCGGCGGGCGGCACCGGCGTGGCCGCGCTGGCCGCCGCGGTGGCGCACGGCGCGGCCGCCGTCCAGCTGCCGGGAAGCGCGATGCCCACCCCGGCGGACCTGGACCCGGCGGCCGTGCGGACCACGGACCAGGTGCCGTGCGACCGCGAACTGAGCGAGCCCGTGCCATGACCACCACGCACCGGGCCGGCTCCCGCGGCGCCCGCCGCGCCCCCGGTCTGCCCTCCGCCCCCTGTCACCCCCCGTTCCGTCCCCGCCGCCACCCCGGCGGCACCGCGCGCAAGGGAGCCCGCGATGAGTGAGCTGATCACCGCGGAACTGGTCGACCTCGACCTGTCCGCCGAAACGAAGGACGCCGCCGCCCGCTCGCTGGCCGAGCGGATGGCCGCCTCCGGCCGGGTCACCGACCTGGAGGGCTTCCTCGCGGACGTGGCCGCCCGCGAGGCGCAGATGCCGACCGGGCTGGACGGCGGGATCGGGATCCCGCACTGCCGCAGTACGCATGTCACCGAGCCGACGCTGGCCTTCGGGCGCAGCGCCTCGGGCATCGACTTCGGCGCGCCGGACGGCCCGGCCGACCTGATCTTCCTGATCGCGGCCCCGGCGGGCGGCGACGCGGACCATCTGTCGATCCTGTCGACGCTCGCCCGGCACCTGATGGACGGGGAGTTCACCGGTGCACTGCGGTCCGCCACCGAGCCGGGCCGCGCGGCGTCGCTGATCCGCGGGGACGCACCGGAGGCGGCGGAGGCCGGCGCGGCCGACACGACCGGTGCCGACGCGACCGGCGCTGACGAGGCCGGCGCGGGGGAGGCGGCCGAGGAGCCCACGACGGCTGCCGCGGAGGCCACGCCCCCGGCCGCCCCGGAGCCCTCCACCCCGGCCGCCGCCGAGCCCACGGCGGCCGCCGCCGAGCCCACGCCCCCGGAACCCGCCGCGCAGCCCGCCGTCCCCTTCCGTATCGTCGCCATCACCTCCTGCCCCACCGGCATCGCGCACACCTACATGGCCGCCGAGTCGCTGGAGAAGGCCGGAACCGCCGCCGGCGTCGAGGTGTTCGTCGAGACGCAGGGCTCGGCCGGGTTCAAGCGGCTCGACCCGCAGCTCGTCGCGGACGCGGACGGCGTGATCTTCGCGCATGACGTCGAGGTACGGGACAAGGAGCGCTTCGCCGGGAAGCCGATCGTCGACGTCGGCGTCAAGGCGGGCATCAACCGCCCCGCCGAACTCATCGCCGAGGTGCGCCAGAAGGCCGCCCGCGGCGAGGTGAGCGCCCCCGCGCGGCCCACCGCCCCGATGGACAAGGGCGCCGGCGCGACCGACAGCTACGCCACCCGGCTGCGCAAGTGGCTGATGACCGGCGTCAGTTACATGGTCCCGTTCGTCGCCGCGGGCGGTCTGCTCATCGCGCTCGCCTTCGCCATCGGCGGCTACACGATCAACAAGGCGCCGTCCGTCGCCGACCACTTCGTCTGGACCGAGGCCACCAGCTGGGCGGCCCTGCTCTTCCAGATAGGCGGCGTGGCCTTCGGCTTCCTCGTCCCCGTGCTGGCCGGCTTCATCGCGTACGGCATGGCGGACCGGCCCGGTCTCGTGCCCGGCTTCGTCGGCGGTGCCATCGCCCTCACCATCAACGCCGGCTTCCTCGGCGGTCTGATCGCCGGCCTCATCGCCGGCGCGGTGGTGATGGCGATCCAACGGGTCACCATCCCGCCGGTGCTGCGCGGCATCATGCCGGTGGTGGTGATCCCGCTGATCTCCTCGGTGATCGTCGGGTTCTTGATGTTCCTGGTGGTCGGCAAGCCGGTCGCGGCCCTGCAGAAGGGCCTGACCGACTGGCTGTCCGGCCTCTCCGGTGCCAACGCGATCATCCTCGGCGCGATCCTGGGCCTGATGATGTGCTTCGACCTCGGCGGCCCGCTGAACAAGGTCGCCTACGCCTTCGCGGTCGGCGGCCTCGCCAACCCCAACGAGGGCAGCCTGAAGGTCATGGCCGCCGTGATGGCGGCCGGCATGGTCCCGCCGCTGGCGATGGCGCTGGCCACCACCGTCCGCGGCCGGCTCTTCACCAAGGCCGAGCGGGAGAACGGCAAGGCGGCCTGGGTGCTCGGCGCCTCCTTCATCACCGAGGGCGCGATCCCCTTCGCCGCCGCCGACCCGCTGCGCGTCATCCCCTCGGCGATGGCCGGCGGCGCGGTCACCGGCGCCCTGTCGATGGCCTTCGGCTGCACCCTGCGCGCCCCGCACGGCGGCATCTTCGTCGTCCCGCTGATCGGCCAGCCGCTGCTGTACCTGCTCGCCATCGCCATCGGCACCTGCGTCAGCACCGCCCTGGTCATCCTCCTCAAGGGACTGCGGGGGGCCTCCGCCGGCAGCCCGGCGGACACCTCGGCCTCCGACGCCTCCGGGGTGACGGTCGCCGCCTGATCCCTCCCGGACGCGTCCCCGCGCCTTCACGGCCCCCACCGGCAGAACGGCCCGGTGGGGGCCGTTGACCTGCTAAGAGCTGCCGAAGGGGCTGTTACCCGCCTGTTAGTGGATCCTTAGCGGGCGCGGCCAGAGTCGTGGATGCCCACGCCGAAGGGCACCCTTCACCACTCGCCAGCCCGGGGGAACGTCCCATGCCGCTCGCCACCGCCACCCTCCGCCGCACCCGCCGTCTCGCGGCCGCCTCGTTGCTGGCCGCCGCCGCGCTCTCGCTGACCGCCTGCCGGAGCGGGGGCGACCCGGCACCGGCCGCGTCCTCCTCCTCGGCCGGCGACCCGACCGCTGCGGACGGCGGCGCGAAGGGCGGCTCCGGCAGCGCACCGGGCAAGGGGGTCTCGCGTACGGGCGCCGGGAAGACGGCGGCGTCCGGCGGAGGTGGCCAGGGCGGCGCCTCCGCCGGGAACAAGGGCGTCGGCGGCACCTGGGTCGGCACGCTGAAGTGGCTCACCGAGGACAAGCTCACGGTGGCGCCCAAGGACGGTATGGAGCAGGCGTTCCACCTGACCGACAGCACCAAGGCGCTCGGTGCGGCGGCGCTCTGCGAGGCGCCCGACGGCCGGGTCCACACGGACGGCTCCGGCTACGGCACCACCTCCTGCAGCCTGGCCGACCTGCGCAAGGCTGCCCGCCTCGGTTCCGTCGACGTCCGGGTCACGGTGGTGAACGGCGCGGCCACGAAGGTCGCCGAGCACTACCACCCGTGAGCCCCGGCCCGTAGGCCACCGGCACGTACCTGAAGGTGCGTACGCACCTTTTAGTGCGTACTTGTCCGGTGCCGGGCCCCCGCCAAGACTGAGGAAGCGGCCGCCGGCACGAAGCCCGGCGGCCGCTTCATGACGTGACGAGACGGGGAGTTGACCGGTGGCGACGGTGGAGAAGACGACGCGGGACGTGGCGGTACTCGGACTGGGGAGCATGGGCCGGGCACTGGCCGGGGCGCTGCTGGCGGCCGGACACCGGGTGACGGTGTGGAACAGGACGCCCGGCAGGGCGGCGGAACTCCTGGCGCGGGGCGCGCGGGACGCCGCGTCGGTGGCCGAGGCGGTCGCCGCGAGCGAGGTGGTCCTCGTCTGCATCCTCGACTACGCCGATGTCGTCCCCTTGTTGGAGCAGGGCGGAGGGCGCGCGGCCTGGCAGGGGCGGACGGTGGTCAATGTGACCAACGGGTCGCCCGAGGAGGCCCGTGCGATGGCGGAGCGGGTGACCGGGCTGGGGGCCGCCTATCTGGACGGCGGCATCATGGCGGTCCCGGAGATCATCGCGAGCCCGCAGGCGTTCGTGCTCTACAGCGGGGCGCCGGACGCCTTCGAGGCGCACCGGGAACTGCTCGACTCCTTCGCCCGCAGCGTCTATCTGGGGGCGGAGCCGGGCCGTGCGGCGCTCCACGACCTGGCGCTGCTGAGCGGGATGTACGGCATGTTCGGCGGCTTCGCGCACGCGGCCGCGCTGGTGCGGTCGGCGGGCGGCTCGGTGGCGGAGTTCACCACGACGCTGCTGGTGCCGTGGCTGACGGCGATGGCCGACGCACTGCCCCCGATGGCGGCGCAGGTCGACGCCGGCGATTACGCGGTCACCGGCTCCCCGCTCGCCATGCAGGTGGCCCACGACGGCATCGGCGACGTCAGCCGCGCGCAGGGCGTCAGCCCGGAACTCTTCACGCCGGTCTTCGAGCTGATGCGGCGCCGGGTGGCGGACGGCCACGGGAGCGAGGGGTTCGCGGGCGTGGTGGAGCTGCTGGCCCGGCGCTGAGCAGCCGCCACGGTCGGCCGGCTCAGTCGGCCGTGGTCGCGGCGATGAAGAGCGACCAGGCCGCGGCGGGGAACGTGAGCCGGGCGGTACCGCCGGGCTGCCGGGAGTCCCTGAGGTGCACGCGGGCGCGGTCCGGCTCGAAGGCCGCCTCCAGGCACGCCCGGTCGCCCTCGTCGCAATAGCTGGACCGGTGCCACCGCAGACCCTCGTCCATGCTCCCGCCTCCCCCTGGATCCGGCCATCCGCCTCGACGGTCCCGCGCCCCGGCGCGGGCCGTCAAGGCGGGCGGACGAAAGACGGCGGTGGCCGGCCCCCGGAGGGACCGGCCACCGCCGTGGTGTGTACCGGGCGCGTCAGACCGCGCTGCCCGCCTTCCAGTCCGACCAGGACAGGTTCCAGCCGTTGAGGCCGTTGTCCGGCTGGACCATCTTGTCGTGCGAGTTCTTCACGATGACGACGTCGCCGACCAGCGACTCGTTGAAGAACCACTTGCCCGGGGTGTCGCCCCCGCCGCCCTTGTTGTCCCGCAGGCCGACGCAGCCGTGGCTGGTGCCGGAGTTGCCGAACACGGACGAGGAGCCCCAGTAGTTGCCGTGGATGAAGGTGCCGGAGGACGACAGCCGCATGGCGTGCGGGACGTCCTTGATGTCGTACTCGCCGCCGAAGCCGACCGTCGAGCCGTCCATCCGGGTCTGCTCGAACTTCTCCGAGATCACCATCTGACCGTTGTAGGTCGGGTGCTGCGGGCTGCCGCCGGAGATCGGGATGGTCTTGTAGGTCTTGCCGTCCCGCTTGATCGTCATCTGCTGGGTGTTCATGTCGACGGTGGAGACCTGCGAGCGCCCGATGGTGAACGACACCGTCTTGGACTGCACGCCGGTGATCCCCTGGCCGCCCTTCACGCCGTCAAGGTCGATCTTCATGGTGACCTTGGAGCCGGCCTTCCAGTAGTCCTCCGGCCGGAAGTCCAGGCGCTGGGAGCCGAACCAGTGGCCGACGACCTCCTGGCCGCTGCTGGAGGACACCTTGATGTGGGACTGGACGTCCTTCTTGTTGCTGATGACCTTGTCGAAGTTGAAGGACACCGGCATGCCGACGCCGACGGTCTTGCCGTCGTCGGGGGTGTAGCTGCCGATGAAGCTGTTGGCCGAGGAAACCGTGGTGAAGGTGGCGTTCTCGGTGGCCGAACGGCCCTTGGCGTCCTTGGCATTCGCCACGAGCTTGTACTTGGTGCCGCGCTCCAGCTGGACGCCGGGCTTCCAGGACGAGCCGTCGGCCGATATGGCGCCGGCGATCACCTTGCCGGAGTCGGCGGCGGTCAGCTTCACATCGGTCAACTTGCCGCCGGTGACCTTCACCCCGGTGTCGTTGATGCTGGCGTCGGTGGCGCCGTCCTTCGACGAGACCTGGATCTTGGCGTCCGACGCGTCCTTCTTGGCCGCGGCGTCCGCGCCCGCCTGGCCGTTCTTGCCGTCGTCGTTCCCACCCGCCGAGGCATCGCCACCGCAGGCGGTCAGGGCCAGCGCACCCGCCGCGAACAGGGCGGTCACAGCCAGCGTGCGGCGCATTCGGCGGGTGCGCCGCGGCGCGCCCGGCACCGTCTGTTCGGCCGGCTGGAGAAGCTGGTGCGGGGTGCGGGACCGAGCGGGCGCGGTGTTGTCCGGCGATGTCACGAGCTGCTCCATACAAGGGTGTTGTGATTCCGTGCTGGTAAACAGCACCTACGGGCGGATTTGGTTGCGGGTATGGCGATGTTGTGACCAAGGTCACATTCGCGAAGGTAGCGGATGGTCGTCCGGCCCCGCCAGCCAGGTTCGCAGCGGGATGCCGTCCTCGTCCAGGCGGGGTGGTGCGAAGGGTTGGGTCACCGGCGTCCCCGAGAGGCGGAGCGGGCTGGCGACTTGGGGGGTCCGGCCCTCGCCGACGGGGGTCACCGGATCGAGCCCGAGCCGCGCCGCCAACTCCAGCGCCTCCGAGAGCGTGTTGACCGGCCCGCAGGGGACGGACGCCGCGGACAGCCGTTCCGTCCAGCCCTGCGGGGTGTCGGCGGCCAGCCGGTTTTCCAGTGCTTTGATGAGATCCGTACGGTTTTGCACCCGGTCATGATTGCGGGCGAACCGGGCATCCTCCGCGAGCTCCGGAGCCCCCAGTGCCCCCGCCAGCGCCCGGAATTGGCGGTCGTTGCCCACCGCCACCGCGAGCAGCTGCCCGCCACGGCAGGCCAGCGTCTCGTACGGCGCGATGCTCGGATGGCGGTTGCCCATCGGTTCCGGATCGCGGCCGGTGGCCAGATGGCCGGACGCCTGATTCACCAGCGAACCCAGCAGGGATGAGAGCAGATTCACCTCCACCAGCTGTCCCCGGCCGGTGCGCTGACGGTGGTGCAGGGCGGCCAGGATCCCGGTGGCGGCGTCCTTCGCGGTCAGGACGTCCACCAGTGCCACGCCCGCCTTGAGCGGGGTGCCGCCGGGTTCGCCGGTGATGCTCATCAGCCCGCCGACGGCCTGGACGACGAAGTCGTAGCCGGGCAGCCGGGCACCCGGCCCCGAGCCGAAACCGGTGATCGTGCAGTGCACCAGGCCCGGGTTGGCGGCCCGGGTGGCGGCGTGGTCCAGGCCGTACTTGGCGAGCGAGCCCGGCCGGAAGTTCTCGATCAGCACGTCGGCCCGGCGGGCCAGTTCGCGGGCCGCCGCCGCGTCGTCCGGATCGCCGAGGTCCAGGGCCAGCCCGCGCTTGGAGCGGTTCGCGGCGTCGAAGTACGCGGCCGTCCCGTCGGCCGTGAACGGCGGGCCCCAGGCCCGGGTGTCGTCGCCGGCGCCCGGGCGCTCCACCTTGATCACGTCGGCGCCGAGGTCGGCGAGGGTGGCGGCGGCCAGCGGTCCGGCCAGGACGCGGCTGAAGTCGGCGACGAGGATGCCGTCCAGGGCGCGGGCGGGTGGAGCGGCGGGCGGTGGGGCGTCGGCGGGCGTCCGGGGGTCTCGGCCGTGCGGCTGCGGCACGTGCGTACTCCTCACGTCGCGGGCGGTGTGCCGTCATGGTCGGCGACGATCTTCACCGGGGGAAGGCTCCGGCATGTCCAACGGGGCGGGCCGTACCCTGCCGGGACGGCGACCCGGTCGCACTCGCCGCCGGGGCGGTCGGCCGACCTTGATCAGGTGCCGGGAATGTGGCGAAATGTCATAGGAGATGTGTCACTTCGGGACTTAAGTCCCAAGATCCCCTGTCGTCACTGCCGAGGTGTGGTGTCTACTGGCTTCACCCAGCGCCTCATTCGTCCGGGAGGACCGCATGCTCCCCTCCGCATCGATTCTGCAGCAGATCGGCTTCGGCGTGCTGTTCGCGGTCGCCGTCGTGTGGGCCGTCGCGATGACGAGACTGCTGCGGCGCGGACGGTACGAGGCGGCGATGCGCCGCGACCGGCGGGAGATGCGGGAGCGCTACGGGCTGCGCGGCCCCGGCGGACTGCCCTCCGCCGCTCCGGGCCTCCCCCTGGCGGGCGGACCCTCGTCGCCGGAGCTGCTCGGGTCGGTGCCGCGGCAGACCGGGCCGGCCGGTCCGCCCGCGGAGTGTGTGGAACTGAGCGCCGCGGAGCGCGCGGCGTTCGAGGGCCTCGTACGGCAGCTCACCAGCCGCAGCTGATCAGCGGACCGGGCCCAGCTTCAACAGGGCCAGCGCGGCCAGCATCTGCACCGACACCGCCGCCGCGGACTTCCGCGTCGGCAGGTGGTGCTGGCCGCGTATGAGCAGCACCGCGAGGACGTAGCCGAACCCCCACGTCGTCCAGGTCGCGGCCTGCACGAAGGTGGCGCCGGTCGGCAGCCAGGCGGCTATCGCCATCCGCGGCAGATCCGTCACCCAGAACACCACGATGAACAGGCTCGCGGTCGGCGCGAAGCGGCCGGTGCCGCCGAGGGTGCGGGCGATCGCATGGGTGACCGCGCCCAGCACGATGCTGGCGGCCAGTACACATGCCTCGGCGATCCCGGCGAGCTGAAGCGCCGCCGTGCGGTCGGCCGCCCACTGGCCGCGGAACGCGTCCATCGACACCACGCCGATGCCGCCGCTGATCAGCGACAGCAGCACCGCCGCGCTCCAGGCGCCGCGGTCCCGGGCCTCGTCCATGACCTCCACCGGCCGGTACCACAGCCCCAATATCAGCTGGTGCCACCACAGTCGGCGCCGTGGCGGGGGAGTGCGGGGGGTGCGGGGGGCCGGCTGGACGAGCGTGGGCGGTGGGGGCTTCGGAGGCCGGGAGGGGGGTGGTGCGGACATACGGCCGTTTCTACCACCGGCCGATCACCGCCGGTGCAGGGACGTCGAGCGGGGGTACCACCCGGCGGACCGGCAACGGCCCCAGGACGCACGCGGGGTGAGCGGTCCGGCCCACCGTCGCGCCGGATGTGCCGGGCCGGGTCCGGATGAGACGCTCCTTCGATGACCTTGCAGACACCGGAGCACGACGAGGCGCACGGCGGCGGGCTCGGCAGCCGCCTCAACTGGCTGCGTGCCGCCGTCCTCGGCGCCAACGACGGCATCGTCTCCACCGCCGGACTCGTCGTCGGCGTCGCCGGGGCGACCGACAGCCGCGGCGCGCTGTTGACGGCGGGGCTGGCGGGCCTGCTGGCCGGGTCCCTGTCGATGGCGGCCGGGGAATACGTGTCGGTCTCCACCCAGCGGGACTCGGAGAAGGCCGCCCTGGCCCAGGAGAAGCGGGAACTGGCCACCGAGCCGCAGGCCGAACTCGTCGAGCTGACGCAGCTGTTGCGGGGCAAGGGCCTGGAGGAGCAGCTCGCCCGGGAGGTCGCCGAGCAGCTGACCGCGCACGACGCGCTGCGCGCCCACGCCGAGGTCGAGCTGGGCATCGACCCCGACGAACTCACCAACCCGTGGCACGCGGCCGGCGCCAGCTTCCTCGCCTTCACGGTCGGGGCGCTGCTCCCGCTGCTGGCGATCGTGCTGCCGCCCGCCGGGCAGCGGCTGTGGATCACCGTGCTGGCGGTGCTGGTGGCGCTGGCGCTGTGCGGATGGAGCAGCGCCCGGCTGGGGGCCGCGCCGGTGGGCCGGGCGGTGCTGCGGAACGTGGGCGGCGGGGTGGTGGCGATGGCCGTCACCTACGCCGCGGGGTCGCTGCTGGGAGCCGTAGGGGTCTGACCGGCCCCGACTGACGGCGGCTCAGCCGGCGGCCGCGCCGTACAGCTCCCGGTACGACGGGAAGAGGCCGCCCGGGCCGTCGACCGTTTCCGCGGTCAGCACGGCCCGTACCACCGCGCGGGTCAGCACGTCCGCGCCGGCCGCCAGGATCTCGTTCAGGGCGCCGGCCTCGGCGTGCACGCCGAAGGCGGGGTCCGCGGCCGGTCCCTCGGAGGTGAGCGGGCGGGCGCCGGTGGACAGGGCGAAGACCGTGTCGCCGTCGGAGAGCAGATGGACCGGGCGCAGCGCGCGGGCCAGCCCGTCGTGGGCGGTGCCGGCGAGCTTGTGGGCCCGGGCGCGGGTGAGCGCGGCGTCGGTGGCGACCACGGCGAGGGTCGTGTTCAGCGGCGGGTGGACGGAGCCGGCCGCGCGGGCCCGGGAGGTCTCCCCGGCCTCGGCCAGCCGGCGCTGCGCGGCGGCGTGCACCTCCGCGGGGGGCGGTGTGCCGAGCCCCTGCCACATCCGGCCGTACAGCACGCCGGTGCGGGGGTCGGCCGGCGAGCCCGCGGCGTTGACGGCGGCGAGCGCGGCGACGGTGACGCCGGAGGGCAGCACCGCGCTCGCGGTGCCGATGCCGCCCTTGAAGCCGCCGGCCACCGCTCCGGTGCCGGCGCCGGTGTTGCCCTCGCCGACCGGGGCGCCCGGGGCGGAGGCCGCGGCGGCCTCGACGGCGGCGCGGCCCAGCGCGGCGTCCGGGCGGGCCCGCCAGTCGCCGCCGCGACCCAGGTCGAACAGCGCGGCAGCCGGGACGACGGGCACCACCTGCGCGGGGTCGGGCCCCACCCGGAAGCCGCGGCCCGCGTCCTCCAGCCAGCCGACGACACCGGACGCCGCGTCAAGCCCGAAGGCACTGCCGCCGGTCAGCACCACCGCCTCGATCCGCTGAACGAGATTGCGGGGGTCCAGCGCGTCGGTCTCCCGGGTGCCGGGGCCGCCACCGCGCACATCGACGGCCGCAATCGCGCCGCCCTCGGGGGCGAGGACGACCGTGGTGCCGGTCAGCCGGCCGTGCCCGGTCCGCTGCGCATGGCCGACCCGCAGGCCCGGGACGTCGGTCAGGGCGTCCCGCGGCCCCGCGGGGTGCGGCCAGGCGTCGGCCCGCTCAGTAATCGGCCGGTCCCATCACGACGACCGGGTGCAGGTCGGGGTCGAGGGTGCGCAGCAGCTGCCGCATCACCTTCGGCTTGAGGCTCACACAGCCCTGGGTGGGGCCGTCGTGGTCGACGTGCAGCCAGACGCCGCCGCCCTTGGCGTCGCCCCAGGGGCGCCGCGGGTCCAGCGGGGAGGAGCCGGCCTCCCGGTTGTAGTTGATGGCGATGACGTAGTCGAAGGCGCCGGCCAGCGGCTCGCCCTCCACGCCGGTGCCGTCGGCGACGAAGCTCTTGTTGTGGTCGTAGGGGAGTTTGGTGCCGTCGGGCGCGGGCAGCCGGCCGCCGGCGTCGGTGAGGGAGTAGATACCGATGGGGGAGCGCAGGTCGCCGTAGTGGTGGTCGTCGGTCCAGCCGTGGGCGGCGTTGTGCGCGGACCAGGTGGGGCCCGGCTCCCAGTCGTCCGAGTCCTCCTCCCGGGTGTACAGGACGACCCGGGACTCGAAGGAGTCCATGTCCTCGCCCGTCACGACCAGGACCTGCCGGCTGTCGGCAGGTATGCGGTTGCGGACCTCGTCGCTGAGGCCGGGGATCGGCCGGTCGGTGACCGGACCGCGTGCGGCGTTCGGGGCGGATTTGGGCGCGACGGCGGGAGTCCGTGGCGTGTCCGGACCGGAAGCCGTCGCGGACGTGGTGCTCTTGGCGTCGGTCCGGATGTCGTGGTCGTCACCCGAGGCCGGCCACGCCCACAGGGCGGTACCGACCAGGGTGGAGAGGGCGAGACCACTCACGGCCTTGCTGCGCCGGGACAGTCTCGTCCGTGCGCGGGACTGGGCGTGGCGGGCCATGGCTGGCGTCTCCTCCAGGTACGGACGGCGGTCGCCCCCGGGGCTTCCCGTAGGAGTTCCCCTGTCATAAAAAGGGCAATCTGCACCCTACCGCTTCTGCGTCAGCGCGCCTCCGGTGGCCTCCGTGAACCGTGGGGAACAGGAGCACGAATAGACGAGAAGTGGGGCCCATCGGTGACCAATTGACGGCCAATCGGCGGGGAAGCGGCGGGAGAGGGGGTGGTGCGGAGCCCCCGCCGCGCTGGTGACGTGCCCTTTCCGGAGGGGCGGGAAGATGGCCGAATCTGATGCGGGATCAGAGTGGTTCGACACCCTGTACGGCCGTTCGGCACGCTTACGGGGGACCGGACGGGGCCCGGCCGGCGGTATCCGGCGGTCCGCGCCGCGACCGGCGCGGGGACGGACTCCCCGAGACGGGTGACGGCACGCCGGCCGGCCCCGCCCTACTGCTCCAGAGCGGTGCCCTGACGGGCCGTAAGAGTGACGCCCGCGGCGACCGTCGCGGCGGCCACCAGACCGGCCGCCGGCACCGCCCAGGACCCCGCGAAGGTGCACGCCAGCACCAGCACCGACGACACCGGCAGCACCAGGTGCTGCGCCGGGCCGCGCTTGTGATGGCGGGAGTGGATCAGCCACACGGTGAACATGAACAGCGCGGCCGGCACGGTCACGCAGGCGCCCGCCGCCGACGCCGACAGCTGCGCCTTGTCGAACGCCTGCGCCACCGCCACCTCGATGCCCGCCCCGACCGCGGCCGCCGAGCCGAACACCAGGTAGTGGCCGTAGCCCCACAGGAACGCCTGCCGGTTCGAGCGCAGATGCAGATGGATGGGCACGGCGAAGTAGATCCAGTACGCCGCGAACACCACCAGCAGCCCACCGCCCGCGAGCGGCAGCAGCGTCCCCAGCTCGTCGTGCTCGTCCAGCGCCGACTGCACCGCCACGGTGGCCGCCGCGATCGTCTCGCCCAGCACGATGATGGTGAACAGCCCGTACCGCTCGGCGATGTGATGCGGATGCCAGGTCGTCTGGTACGAGCGCTCGGCCAGGGCCGGCACGGCCAGCTCCATCAGCCCGACCACCACGAACACCCACAGCACATCGCCCTCGGGCAGCAGCAGCAGTCCCAGCCAGCCGACCTGGCAGACCGTCACCCCCAGGGCGTAGCCCAGCGCGGTGCGCCGCTCGGTGCCCCGGCTGCCGCGCGCGGCCCGCAGCCACTGGCTGACCATCGCCAGCCGCATCACCAGGTACCCGCACCAGACGACGGTGAAATCGCTGTCGGCGAAGGCGCGCGGCACCCCCGCCGCCAGGATCAGCACCCCCACGATCTGGACCAGCGTCACCACCCGGTACAGCGGATCGTCGGTGTCGTACGCCGACGCGAACCAGCTGAAGTTCATCCACGCCCACCAGACGGCGAAGAACAGCATCAGATAGCCGGAGATGCCGTGTCCCCAGTGCCCCTCGGTCAGCGCGTGCGCCAGCTGCCGGCCGGCCTGGGCGACCGCCACGACGAAGCACAGGTCGAAGAAGAGCTCCAGCGGGGTCGCGGTGCGGTGCTCCTCGTCGCGGCGGCGCGCCTGCATGAGGTCCGGCACATCAGCTCCTCTCGTCGGCCCGGCGGGGCCGCCCTCAGTACAACGCGGGCGGGCGGTGCCGCCGGTGAGGGAGCGCGGTGTGTCGTACGGCCGAGGGCCCGCCGGCTACTCGGCGACCGCCTCCACCACCGACGGGAACGCAGACGTCGGCAGCACCCGGGTCAGCCGGAAACCGCACGCCGACAGCAGCGTCGCGAACTCCTCCGCGGTCCGCTCCTGCCCGTCGACCACCACCATCATCGCGACGTCCAGGGTCTTGCCGAAGTGCGGCGCGTTGCCCGGCGGCAGCACCGCGTCGACGATCAGCAGCCGGCTGCCCGCCGCCGTCGCCGTACGGCAGTTCCGCAGAATGCGCCGGCAGTCCTCGTCCGACCAGTCGTGCAGCACATGCTTGAGCACATAGACGTCCCCACCCGGAGGCACGGACGCGAAGAAGTCGCCCTCCTCGGTGCGCCAGCGGCCCTTCAACTCGTCGCCGTCCAGAAGGTGGTGGGCCAGCGGCGGCGTCTGGTCGAACAGCACCCCGGTCAGCTGCGGACGGCGGCGCAGCGCGGCCCGCAGCAGACCGCCGCGGCCACCGCCGACGTCCACGACCGTGCCGGTCTCCGGAAAGGGATAGGCGTCCGCCACCGCCTCGTCCACCGGCGCGGACAGCGACGCCATCCCGTCGTCGAAGAGCCGCCGGGCGACCGGGTCCGCCATCAGGTGCTCGAAGAGCGGCGCCCCGAAGGTCCGCTCGAAGGAGGGGCCGCCGTGTTGTACGGCGTCCGGCAGTGCGGCCGAGGTCCGCAGGAACATCGCGTCGGTCATCATCAGCACCGCGGAGTGCAGCGAATCGGGCACGTCGGTACGCAGCGGTTCGGCGGCCGGCGTCAGCCGGTAGGCGCCCGAGGAGTCCTCCCGGAAGATGCCCCGGGTGGCGAGGTAGCGCAGCACCCGCCGGAGATGCGGGGCGTGGGTGCCGGTCGCGGCGGCCAGCTGCTCGGCCGTGCGCGGGCCCCCGGAGAGGTGGTCGGCGAGGCGGTGCCGGGCGGCGGTGCGCAGTGCCGCGGAGAAGAGATGGCCCATGGCCTGGTCCATCAGATGTGTGGTGATGTCGTGCGGCTCGCCGTTCGGTCGGTGGGGTGAAGTGGCCAACGTCGGCCTCCGGTCCTCGGCTCGGGCCTGCCAGCGCCACGGCTCGCAGGCGGGTTGATCCACGGTTGCAGCAGCGGGCTGCGGTGTCACGGACAGTGCTGCGGGCAACCGCCAAGTCCGGCCAGCGCGGCGGCGACCGGGTACGCCGGGAGGCTCGAAGCCCGGCCGCCGTTCATGGTCGAATGCGCGTATGAGCGACAGTGACACGACCGGACACACCGCCCCCGCGGCCGCCCCCGACTCCGCCCCCACCGCCGTCCTCGCCCCGCTCGACGACCGCCTCGACGACCTCGTGGCGCTCTACGAGGACCTCCACCGCCACCCCGAACTCGGCTTCGAGGAGACCCGCACCGCCGCCGAGGCCGCCCGCCGGCTGACCCGCAGCGGCTACGACGTCACCACCGGCATCGCCGGCACCGGCGTCGCGGGCGTCCTGCGCAACGGCCCCGGCCCGGTGGTGCTGCTGCGCGCCGACATGGACGCGCTGCCCGTCACCGAGGACTCCGGCCTGCCGTACGCCTCCACGGTCCCCGGCCGGATGCACGCCTGCGGCCACGACGTCCACGTCACCTGCCTGCTGGGCGCCGCCGACCTGCTCGCCGCCGGCCGCGCGCACTGGTCCGGCACGCTGATCGCCCTCTTCCAGCCCGCCGAGGAGGTCGGCAGCGGAGCCCGTGCGCTGATCGACGCCGGCCTCTACGACAAGGACCTGGTGCCCACGCCCGACGTGGTGCTGGCCCAGCACGTCGCCCCCTTCGGCGCCGGCCTGATCGCGTACTGCCCGGGCGCCTGCATGGCCGCCGCCGACAGCCTGCAGATCACCTTCCACGGCACCGGCGGCCACGGCTCCCGCCCCGAGACCACCACCGACCCGGTGCTCATGGCGGCGTCCTTCGTCCAGCGGGTGCAGTCCGTGGTGTCCCGCGAAGTCGCCCCCAAGGACCGGGTCGTGGTCACCGTCGGCTCCTTCCACGCCGGCGACAGCGCCAACGTCATCCCCGACCGGGCCGTCGTACGGCTCAGCGTCCGCACCTTCGACGAGACCGTACGCACCTCCGTGCTCGCCGCCATCGACCGCATGGCCCGTGCCGAGGCCGCCGCCTCCGGCGCCGACCGCGACCCCGAGACGGAGCTCCTCGACTCCTTCCCCGTCACCGTCAACGACGCCGCCACCCTCGGCTCGGTCAACGAGGAGTTCACCCGGGTCTTCGGCGAACAGCGGCTGTTCGCCTACGAGCCGGCCACCGGCAGCGAGGACGCCGGCCTCCTGGCGACCGCCGCCGGGGCGCCGCTCTACTACTGGTGGCTCGGCGGATGGGACCCGGAGGAATTCCGCACCGCCCTCGCCGCCGGCCGGCTGGCCCAGGACATCCCCTCCAACCACTCCCCGCGGTTCGTCCCGGTGCCCCGGCCGACCCTCACCATGGGCGTCCAGGCGCTGACCGCGGGGGCGCTCAACCAGCTGGGAAAGGGGACGGGGGACGCGGCGGAAACCGCCGGTTGACCTTGTCCTTGGGGGAAGGCCCAGCATCGGCAGGGCCGGGCAGACGCCCGGTACGAGGAAGAACAGCCGGCCCGGACCGTACGGAACGGCCGGACCGGCGGACGCCGGAGGGAGGCGGGGGCATGAACCACGACGCGGACGGTGCGGAACTTCTCACCATCGGAGCGTTCGCCCGCGCCTCCCGGCTCTCGCCGAAGGCCCTGCGCCTCTACGACGAGCTGCGCCTGCTGCCGCCGGCCCACGTCGACCCGGTCAACGGCTACCGCCGTTACGCCCCGGCCCAGTTGGAGCGGGCCCGCCTGGTCGCCTGGCTGCGCCGGCTCGGCATGCCGCTGACCCGCATCCGCGAGGTGTGCGAACTGATGCCCGACACGGCGGCCGAGGCGGTCGCCGCGTACTGGGCCCAGGTCGAAGCCGACACCGCCGCCCGCCGCGACCTGGCCGCCTTCCTCGTCGACCAACTTCAGCGGAAGGACACCGCCCCCATGACTGCCTCGGCCACGCCACTGACCATGCGCTACGCCGCCCGTACCGACCGCGGCCTGGTCCGCCCCGCCAACCAGGACGCCGCCCACGCGGGCCCGCGACTGCTCGCCGTCGCCGACGGCTACGGCCCGGAGGGCGGCCGCGCCGCGGCCGCGGCCGTGAGCGCGCTCCAGCACCTGGAGGACGCCCCGGCCGGCACGGACCCCCTGTCGGCACTGGAGGAAGCGGCCCGCCGCGCCCACCGGGCCGCGCCGACGGCCGACGAGGCCACCGGCAGCACCCTCACCGCCCTCCTCCGCGCCGGCTCCCAGCTGGCCCTCCTGCACCTCGGCGACTCGCGGGCCTACGTCCTGCGCGACTCCGGCCTCTTCCGCATCACCCACGACCACAGCCTGGTCCAGTCCCTCATCGACGAGGGCCGCCTCACCCCCGAAGAGGCCCCGTCCCACCCGCAGCGCGCCCAGCTCCTGCGCTCCCTGGACGGCGGCAGCCCGTTCACCCCCGACCTCCAACTCCTCGACGCCCGCCCCGGCGAGCGCTACCTCCTGTGCACCGACGGCCTCACCGGCGTCGTCCCGCCCGAGTCCCTCCAGGACGTACTGACCGCCGCCGAAACCCCCGAGCAGGCCGTGGCGGACCTGATCGCCCTGGCCCACGCGGCGGGTGCGCCGGACAACGTGGCATGCGTGGTGGCGGACCTGCACCCGGCCGACGCCGAGGTGCTCGCCGCGTAAGCGGACCGCACGACCCCGGCCCCGAGCCGCCGTGCGCCGCGAACGGCCTCTCGGGGTGGCGGGCGGTGCCCGCCACCCCGAGCCGTTACGCGAGCCCCTTGAGCATGGCCCTGAAGTAGAGCTGCGGCAGGCCGTAGCGCTTGAGGAACCACATGTCGGTGCGTTCGCGGGTGGTGTCGATGAACGGAAGGGAGGGCGTGGGCCGCAGGTCGTAGTCGAACTCCGCGAGCAGCATCTTGTGCCGCGCGGTGACCAGGGGACAGGAGGTGTAGCCGTCGTAGCGGGCGGAAGCCGGGCGCCCGCGGAGCCCGGCGAGGAGATTGCTGACGACGACCGGGGCCTGCTTGCGGATCGCCGCGCCCGTCTTGGACGTCGGAAGGTTGGCGACGTCGCCGAGCACGAACACGTCGGGGAAGTCAGGGTGCTGAAGGGTTTCGCGGTCCGCCGCGACGTACCCGTAGGGGGACTGCGGGTCGGCGAGCGGGCCGTCGGCGAGCCAGCGCGGCGCCCGCTGCGGCGGTACGGCGTGCAGCAGGTCGTAACGGACCGTCTCCGCCGTGCCGGTGGTGTGATCGGTGAGCACCGCCTCCCGCGCCGGGCCGTCCACACCGGTCATCTCCGAGTTCAGCCGCACCTCGATGCCGTAGCGGCGGGCCGTCTCCCGCAGCGCCCGGTCGAAGACCGGCACCTTGAACATCGCGGGCTCCGGGAGCACCAGAATGGTGCGGATCGACTTCAGCACCCCGCGCTTGCGCCAGTGGTCGGCCGCCAGATACGCGATCTTCTGCGGGGCGCCGCCGCACTTCACCGGCCCGGACGGCATGGTGAAGACCGCCGTGCCACGGCGCATCCGGCGGATGAACTCCCAGGTGAGCGGGGCGAGATCGGGCCGGTAGTTGCTCGTCACCCCGTCGTGGCCGAGCGCCGGGGCGAGGCCGGGCACGCCGTCCCAGTCGAGCTCCAGACCGGGCGCCAGGACCAGCCGCCCGTAGGAGAGCACCCGGCCGGAGGCGGTGGTGACGGTGCGGGCGGCCGGATCGACGGCGGTGGCGCGTTCCCGCAGCCAGCGCACGCCCGGCGGCATGACGTCCGCCTCGGTGCGCAGCGAGGCCCGCAACGGCGCCTGGCCACCCCCGACGAGCGTCCACAGCGGCTGGTACCAGTGCGTCTCGGACGGCTCCAGCAGTGCGATGTCGTGGACACCGGCACGACGTAAGCGGGCAGCGACGGTGATGCCCGCGCTGCCGCCGCCGACGATGAGGACCTGGTGGCGGGACGGGGCGGCGGGTGCGGGGGTCATGGGGTCCTCCTGGGGACGGGGTGCGTGAACGGTCGGGGTGGGGTGGGTACTCGGTGGCGGACGGTTGGTCGTTTGTGGGTGGTGGGTGGTGGGTGAACGGTCGGGTCAGAGGTGCGGGAGGGCGGTGGTCGCCATGGTGAGGGCGAGGACGGTGACGAGGGTGGCGAAGGCTGTGGTCAGGGTTCGGGGGCGCAGACGGGTGGTGAGGCGGTTGCCCAGCTGACTGCCGATCGCGGCGCACGCCGCGAAGCCGGCCAGCAGCGGCCAGTCCAGGCTTCCGGTACCGGCCCGGGTGCCCAGCGCCGTAAGGGAGTTGATGAGGATGACGAGTAGCGAGGTCCCTATGGCGACCGGCATGTCCAGGCCCAGCACCAGGGTCAGGGCCGGTACCACGACGAAGCCGCCGCCGACCCCGAAGAAGCCGGTGAGCAGCCCGACGGCGGACGCGGTGACGGCGATCCGGACGGGCCGGGAGAGGAGCGCGGTGCGGGAGTGGGGGAGGCGGTGCGCCCGGACGGCCCCGAGGGGAGCGGTGCCGGAGTTGGAGGGGCCGCCGGCCGGGTCGTCCGAGGGGGCGAGGGGAGTGGCGGGGCTGGCGGGCGTGGCGGGCAGGGCGGGCCGCGCCGGGTCCCGTAAGGGCCGGGTCGGGGTCGGCTCCGCCGCGCGCGCTGCACGCACCTCACGCCACACCAGCATCGCCGCCACCACAAGCATCAGCCCGGCGAAGGCGGTCATCAGGACATCGGGCCGCAATGCCGCGCTCCAACGGGACCCGACGTAGCTGCCGGCCGTCCCCAGTGCGCCGAACACCGCGCCGGCCACCCACCGGACCCGGCCCGCCCGGGCGTGGCAGACCAGACCGGACACCGAGCCGACCGCGACCACGACCAGCGCACCCGCGGTCGCCTCGTGCGGCGACTGCCCCAGCAGACCGACCAGCGCGGGCACCGCCAGCACCGAACCGCCGCCGCCGAGCGCCCCCAGCAGCAGCCCGATCAGCAGCCCGCACGGCAGCGTCGCCAGGGCTAAGAGAACGGACACGCTAGGCGGACGGACACGAGACGGCGGAGGCCGAAGCCACCGGCGATGAGACGGCGGATTCCGAAACCACCGGTGAAGAGGAGCCGGGCGACGCAGCGGCCCGCGGTGCCAGCGCGACGGCCCGGCTCTCGTCGGACCACTCGGCGACGAAGCTGAAACGGTCGCCGCGCACCACCGTCTCCCGCCACTCCACCGGCCGCTCCCCGGCCCGCCCCAGCCGCTCGATGGCGAACGCCGCCTCCCGGTCGGCCAGCCCCAGCAACCACGCCTGCCGCACGTCCGGCAGGAACGGCTGGATCCGCTCACGACCCCCGGTGACCTTCACCGAGCAGCGCCGCGACAACTCGCCGTAGAGCGACGTGTGCCCGAAGTCCGCCGCCAGCAGCGGCTCGGCGATCTCGGCGGGCAGATACGCGGTGTCGTGGGCGAGCGGTTCGCCGTCCGCCAGCCGCAGCCGCTCCAGCACGACCAGCGGCGCGTCCGGAACCAGCCCCAGATGCCCCGCCACGGTGCCGTCCACGGTCCGCTCCAGCCGCAACACCTCGCTGCGCTGCTCCACGCCCTGCCCCTCCAACTCACGGAAGAGGCTGTACAGCGAGCCGAGCGGCTGCTGTATGCGGCGGGTGTCCAGCCGGCTGGCCCGGCCGCGCTCGGCGATCACCAGACCGTCGGCGCGCAGCTTGCGCAGCGCCTCGCGCACGGTGTGCCGGCTGACCTCGTACTCGCCGGTGAGCCGGTGCTCGGCCGGGAACTCCTCGGTGAACGCACCGGCTTCCATCCGCCGGCGCAGATCCGCGAAGAGCTGCGCCCAGAGGGGGAGCGGGGAGCGCCGGTCCAGGGGGCGCGGAGCGTGCGCGCCGTCCGGCTGCTCGGTCGTCATGGTTGTTCCTCCGCGGGACTCTGGTGGGGCGGGGTGGAGCGGTGCCGTGCGGTGCGCTGCGGTGCCGGGGCAGGCAGGGCGAGCCGGTACGGGCGAGACGCACCTGAAGCGACCTCGCCCTGACGCTCGGTCAAGACGTGCGGTCAGACCGACTCCTGGCTCGTTGCGGGCCACCCCCAGCTTGTCGCCCGCCGACCCGAATCCTTAATGTACGTACATCCGTGCATCCGCACAACGCACCCCCCGGCCGGAGCGGGCACCGCCCACCGCGTACGCGGCGCCCGCCCACCCCTGGACCCCCGGAGGCCCACCGTGCACTTCGCGCAGTACTACCTCGACTGCCTCTCCCAGGCGTCCTACCTGATCGGTGACCCGACCACCGGACGCGCCGTCCTGGTCGACCCCCGTCGCGACATCGACGACTACCTGCACGACGCGGAGGCCGCCGGACTGCGCATCGAACTCGTCATCGAAACGCACATTCACGCCGACTTCCTCTCCGGCCACCTGGAGCTCGCCCGGGCCACCGGCGCCACCATCGCCTTCGGAGAGGCCGCCCGAACCGGCTTCCCCATACGGCGGTTACGCGACGGCGAACGCATCAGCCTCGGCGCACGTGACGGCGAAGGCGTCACCCTCACCGTCCTCGCCACCCCCGGCCACACCCTGGAATCCCTCTGCCTGGTCATCCATGAACGGCCCGACGACGACGTGCCGTTCGGCGTCCTCACCGGCGACACCCTCTTCGTCGGCGACGTCGGCCGCCCCGACCTGCTCTCCGCGGCCGGACACTCACCGGAAGACATGGCCGTACGCCTCTACCGCTCCCTGCACACCAAACTCATGGTGCTCCCGGACGCGACCCGGGTCTTCCCCGCACACGGCGCCGGCTCCGCCTGCGGCCGCAGCCTCTCCACCGAGACCAGCTCCACCATCGGCGACCAGCGTCGCCTCAATTACGCCCTGCAGCCCATGCCCGAGGCCGACTTCGTGCGGCTGATCACCACCGGGCAGCCCGCCACACCCGGCTACTTCGCCCATGACGCCGCCCTCAACCGGGACGGCCACCCCTTCCTGGACGCCACCCCGCCACCCGCCCTCACCCTGGGGGAAGCACTCGCCGCCCGCGACCAACAGGGCGCCGCCCTCCTCGACTGCCGCCCGCTCGCCGCCTACACCCGCGCGCATCTCGCCGGATCGCTCCACACCAGCCTGGACACCCGGTTCGCGGAATACGCCGGCAGCGTCGTCGCACCGGGCACCCCGATCGTGCTGCTCGCCGACCCCGGCACCGAGGAGGAAGCCCGCCTGCGCCTCGCCCGCATCGGCTACGACCACGTCATCGGCCACCTGCCCGACCCGGCCGCCGTGCTGGACCACGCCCCCGCACTCGTCCGCCACAGCCACCGCATACGGCACGACGACGAACTGCCGCCGCACGCCCAGCTGGTCGACGTCCGCAACCCCGCCGAATACGAGGCCGGCGCCCTGCCCGACGCCCACAACATCCCGCTGGCCACCCTCCCCGGCCGCATCACGGAACTGGACCCCCGCCGCCCCGTCGTCCTCTACTGCCGCAGCGGAAACCGCTCGGTGATCGCAGCCGCACTCCTGGAGGCCCGCGGCTTCGACGACGTCTGCGACGTCGCGGGCGGCTTCGAGGCCACGAGAACGGAAGCGGGCGCGACGGCGGGCTGAGCACGGCCCCCGCCCCGTACGTCCGCGCGCACGCCCCGCGCAGAAAAACCCGTGCCCAAGTCCCGCGCCACAAGCCCCGCCACCCAAGCCCCGCGCACGTGCACGCCCAGGACCGTGGACACGAAATACGGAATCAGGAGCGAGAGGAAGGGATGGAGTGCACCGGAAGGGGGCAAGACCCTAGGGGCATGATCCGTGAGCGCGGTCGTGCGCGGTGGTGCGAGGACCGGCCGGGCGCCGACCCCGACCCTGTACAGCGGACGTTCAGCGATCGTTGATCGATGATCGCCATCCTGGCACGCATGTTGCACAGTGTGATCTCACAGCATGCAGATGACGCCCGGGAAGCTCAGGAGCCGGACGCGTCCCGGATCGCCCTGACCTGGACCGGAGAGCCGGGACGGCTGGAGGAGCTGACCCATGGCATGCTCCTCGACCAGGCCAAACGCGCCGCCGCGGCGCTCGCCCGGCTCGGGGTGCGGGCCGGTGACCGGGTCGCCGTGCATCTGCCGCTGGTGCCGGAATCGGTGATCGCCACGCTCGCCTGCGGCCGGCTGGACGCGATACGTACGACGCTGCCGGTCTCGCTGACGGTGCCCGAACTGGTCGCCCGCACCCGGGAGTCCGACGCCCGTGTGCTGATCACGGCGGACGCCGCGTTCTGGGACGGGGCGGTACGGCCGGTGAAGCCGCTGCTCGACCACGCACTGGCCCGGGGCACGGCCGCAGGCGGTGCGCCCCGACGGACCGTGCTCGTCGTGAACCGGTGCTCCCGCCCCGTCTCCTGGAAGCCCGGGCGTGACCTGTGGTGGCACGAGGTGCTGGAGGGCACGGCCGTCAACGGCTGAGGAAACGATCCGCTCCCGTAGGGGCCCTCCCCCTCCCCCTCCCCCCACCCCACTCCCACCCCTCACCCA
>NZ_JNZA01000045.1 GCF_000717345.1 Streptomyces lydicus
AGACGTCGTGGGAGGCGGTCGAGCGGGCGGGGCTGGATCCCCGTGCCCTGCGGGGCAGCCGTACCGGTGTCTTCACCGGCGTGATGTACCACGACTACGGCAGCGGACTGGACGACGTACCCGAGGACGTCGAGGCGTTCCTCGGCAACGGCAGCGCGGGCAGCATCGCCTCCGGCCGGGTGTCGTACGCCCTCGGGCTGGAGGGCCCGGCGGTGACGGTGGACACCGCGTGCTCGTCGTCGCTGGTGGCGCTGCATCTGGCGGCACAGGCGCTGCGCAGCGGCGAGTGCACCCTCGCACTCGCCGGCGGGGCGACCGTGATGGCCACCCCGGGGACCTTCGTCGGGTTCAGCCGGCAGCGGGGCCTCGCCGCCGACGGGCGGTGCAAGGCGTTCGCCGACGGCGCGGACGGCACCGGCTGGGGCGAGGGCGTGGGGGTGCTGCTGCTGGAGCGGCTGTCGGACGCACGGCGCAACGGGCATCCGGTGCTCGCCGTGGTCCGTGGCAGCGCCGTCAACCAGGACGGTGCCAGCAACGGCCTGACCGCCCCCAACGGCCCCGCCCAGCAACGCGTCATTCGGCAGGCCCTCGACCACGCGCGCCTCGGGCCGGCGGATGTCGACGCGGTCGAGGGGCACGGCACCGGCACCACGCTCGGCGACCCCATCGAGGCGCAGGCACTGCTCGCCACCTACGGGCAGCGGCCTGAGGACCAACACCCGCTGTGGCTGGGCTCGTTGAAGTCCAACATGGGACACACCCAGGCCGCGGCCGGGGTGGGTGGTGTGATGAAGATGGTGCTGGCGTTGCGGCACGGGGTGTTGCCCCGGACGCTGCATGTGGACCGGCCGTCGCGGCACGTGGACTGGTCGGCGGGCGCGGTGTCGCTGCTGACCGAGCAGGTTCCCTGGCCGGAGACCGGCAGGCCGCGCCGGGCCGGTGTCTCCTCCTTCGGGATCAGCGGCACCAACGCGCACGTGATCCTGGAGCAGCCCGCCCCCGTGGCCATGGGCGCAGGCTCCGACACGTCCGACGTCCCCAACCAGCCCGGCGGACCGGCGCCCGTGCTGCCGTGGGTGCTCTCCGCCAGGACGCCCGCGGCGCTGCGCGAACAGGCTGCGGCGCTGGGGGAGTTGCTCACCGAGCGGCCGGAGACCGCCGCCGCGGACCTGGGGTTCTCGCTCGCCACCACCCGTACCGCCTTCGAGCACCGCGCCGCGGTCGTCGCCGGGGACCGGGCCGGTGCCCTGGCGGCGCTGGCCTCCCTGGCCCGGGGGGAGAGCGCGCCCGGCGCCCTGCGGGGAACCGCGACGGCCGGCGCCAGGACCGCGGTCCTCTTCTCCGGTCAGGGCAGTCAGCGCGCGGGCATGGGGACGGAGCTGTACGCCTCCTTCCCCGTCTACGCACGGGCCTTTGACGAGGTCTGCGCCCACCTCGACCCGCGGCTGGCACGGCCGCTGCGCGAGGTGGTGTTCGCGGCGCCCGAGTCGCCGGACGCCGCGCTGCTGGACCGTACGGAGTACGCGCAGCCGGCCCTGTTCGCCGTCGAGGTCGCGCTGTTCCGGCTGTGGGAGAGCTGGGGCCTGCGGCCGGACGCGGTGGCCGGGCACTCGATCGGCGAGCTCGCGGCGGCCCATGTCGCCGGGGTGTTCGACCTGGCCGACGCGGCCCGGCTGGTGACCGCCCGGGGCGGGGTGATGCAGGCGCTGCCCGGTGGCGGGGCCATGGTGTCCCTCCAGGCCGCCGAGGACGAGGTGCTGCCGCTGCTGGCCGGACGCGAACGAGAGGTGGCCGTCGCGGCGGTGAACGGCCCGGCGTCGGTGGTCGTCTCCGGCACCGAGGGCGCCGTCGCCGACGTCGCCGCGCACTTCGAGGCGCTGGGGCGCAGGACCCGCCGGCTGCGGGTGAGCCACGCCTTCCACTCGCCGCTGATGGATCCGGCCCTGGACGCCTTCCGGCAGGTGGCCCGCGAGGTGACCTACCACGCCCCGCGCATCCCGCTGGTCTCGGACGTCACCGGTGACACCGCGACGGACGAGCAGCTGGCCGACCCCGAGTACTGGGTGCGCCACGCCCGGGAGGCGGTGCGCTTCGCGGACCAGGTGCGCACGCTGGCCGGCCGGGGCGTGACCACCTTCGTCGAGGTGGGGCCGGATGCCGTACTGACCGCCATGGCGCGGGAGAGCCGGAGCGCGGACGCGGTGGCCGTGGCGAGCCTGCGCAGGGACCGGCCGGAGTGCCGGGCGGTGGCTACCGCCCTCGCCGAACTCCACGTCGGCGGCGTGCGCGTGGACTGGCAGGGCGTATTCGCGGACACCGGTGCGCGACGGGTGGAGCTGCCGACGTACGCGTTCCAGCGGGACCGCTACTGGCTGCGGTCCGGCCCGTCTGCCGCGGGCGCCCGCGCCGCCCGGTCCGCCACGCCGAACGCCCCCGCGCCGGTACGGCCGGACGGGGCGCCCGAGGACCGCTTCTGGCGGGCGGTCGCGGACCGCGATCTCGGCGCGCTGGCCACCCTGCTGGACGTGGACTCGGCACGCGAGGAGCCCTCGCTGAAGGCTGTGCTCGCGCTGCTGTCCGACTGGCGCGACGGCCGCGCCGAGGTGCCGGCCGCGGCGGGACCGGGCGACGCCGAACCGGGCGCGGACTGGTTCCACCGTCTCGCCTGGCACCCGCTGACCGACCGTGCCACCGCGCCGGCCCCCACCGGCACCTGGCTGGTCGTCGCCCCGGCCCGCCGCCCGGACGACGCCCTGGTGGCGGCCACGGTCGCGGCGCTGGAGGAGGGCGGCGCCGAGGTGGTCCTGGTCGAGCCGGCGGGGGAGGCGGGCAACGAGGCGGACGACACCGACGGGGACCGCGCCGCGGCCGGCGCTGCCTCGCTCGCGGACCGGCTGCACCGTGCGGCCGGCGGACGGCAGATCGAGGGCGTGCTCTCGCTGCTGGGGCTCGCCGAGGGGGAGGGGCCCGGACACCCCGGCACCGCCCCTGGCCCGGCCCTCACCCTGGAACTGCTGCGCGCCCTCGACGCCGGGGACGTGCCGGGTGGCAGGGCACCGGTCTGGGTGGCCACCCGCGGCGCCGTATCGGTCGGCCGCTCCGACCGGCCGGCCGACCCTGCCCAGGCGCAGACCTGGGGGCTGGGCCGGGCCGCCGCCCGGGAGGCGGCCGACCGCTGGGGCGGTCTGGTCGACCTGCCTGTGGACCTCGACGTGCGGGCCCGGGCCCGGCTGCGTGCGGTACTCGCCGGCGCGATCGGAGGGGACGCGAAGGGAGCGAACAGTGAGGCCGGCGCGCTCACGGAGACCGGAACGGCCGGCGCGAGCCCGGAGAACGAGGTTGCCCTGCGGCCGTCCGGCGCGTACGCCCGGCGTCTCGTGCCGGCCCCGCAGCCGGCCACCGGCCGCGCCCCCGCCTGGACCACGCGCGGTACGGCACTGCTCACCGACGTGACGACGCCCGAGGGCCCGCACCTCGCCCGCTGGCTGGCCCGCGCCGGTGCCGAACACCTGGTGCTGCTGGCACCGCCCGGCACCGACACGCCCGAACAACTCGCCGACGAACTGGCCGAGTTGACAGCCGAGGTCACCGTCGCCCGGTGCGACACCCGCGACCGGGCGGCGCTGGCCGCGCTGCTCGATTCGCTGACCGCGAGCGGCCGGCCGGTGCGTACGGTCGTGCACACGACCGGAACGCCGCACCCGGCCCCGCCGAGCGGCACCCCGCGCGCCGTCCTGGCCGACACCCTGCCGGCCCGGGTCGCGGGCGCCGAGCACCTGGCCGAACTGCTCGACCACGACGCCCTGGACGCCTTTGTCGTCTGCTCCTCCGCCGCCGGTACCTGGGGCGCCGAGGGGCAGGCGGCCGCTGCCGCCGCCGACGCCCACCTCTCGGCCTGGGCCGCCCGCCGCCGGGAGTCGGGGCTGCCGGTGACCGTGGTCGCCTGGGGGCCGTGGGCCGGGAACGACCCCACGGACGGGGCGGCCACGGGCGACGGACTCACCCCGCTGCCCCCGGCCGCGGCCGTCCGCGCGCTGCACCGGATCCTCGACGCGGGCGGCGGCACCGACCGGATCGTGGCGGACGTGGACTGGGAGCGGTACGTCGCCGGCTGCCCCGCCGGCCGCATCAGCCCGCTGTTCCGCGAACTACCGCCGGTACAGGCCGCGTTGGCCGCACACGCCGCACCGTACGGCCGGGACGGGGACGCGCCGGGGCAGGCCACCGGGCCGGGCGACTGGACGCCCGAGGAGCTGCGGCGGCGCCTGGCCGGACTGCCGGCGGACCAGCGGCCGGCCCTGCTGCTGGAGCTGGTCCGGGCCCGCTCCGCCACCGTGCTCGGCCATGCCGACCCGCGGTCCGTCGGCGCCGACGACGACTTCCTCGACATCGGCTTCGCCTCCATGACCGCCGTCGAACTGCGCAACCAACTGGTCGCGGACACCGGAGTGGAGCTGCCGCCGACCCTGATCTACGACTGCCCCACACCGGCAGCCCTCGCCACGTACCTGCTCGAAGAAGTGCAACAGCTGAAGGAGCCCGTTTCATGACCACCTCCGCGACGGCATCCGCGATCCACCGCGCCAACCCCTGGATCCATCGCTACCACCCGGCTCCGGACGGCGCGCTGACCCTGGTCTGCTTCCCGCACGCCGGGGGCTCGGCCACCTTCTACCACCCGGTCTCCCGCGCGCTGTCCCCGCAGGTGGAGGTGGTGGCCGTGCAGTACCCGGGACGTCAGGAGCGGTACGGCGAACCGGCGATCGACAACCTCGCGGAACTCGCCGACCGCGCCCACGAGGCGCTCGCGCCGCTGGCCGGCCGTCCGCTCGCACTGTTCGGCCACAGCATGGGCGCGATCGTCGCCTTCGAGGTGGCCCGGCGGATGGAGCGGGACGCCGGCGCGGGCCCCCTCGCGCTGTTCCTCTCGGGCCGCCGGGCGCCCTCCTGCCGCCGCGGCGACCGGGTCAGCGACGGCGGCGACGCGGCGCTGATACGGGAACTCCGGCTGCTGCGCGGCACCGACCCCGCGATGCTGGACGACCCCGAGATCGTCGAGATGATCCTGCCCGCGCTGCGCGCCGACTACCGGGCGATCGAATCCCACCGCTGCCCGCCCGACGCCGCGGTGCGCTGCCCGGTCACCGTGCTCACCGGTGACGCCGACCCGCACACCACCGTCGAGGAGGCGCGGGCCTGGTCCGGTCACACCACCGGCGGCTGCGACATCGAGATCTTCCCCGGTGGCCACTTCTTCCTCGCGGACCGGTCCGCGGACGTCCTCGCCGCCGTCGCCCGACGACTGCGGACGCTCGCGGCGACGGCATGACGACCGTCGACGGCCCCCGTCCGGCACCCGGAAAGGACTTCATGAGCGAGCGCACCGCGCACCGGCCCCCACCTGCCCCGGACCGCTGGCGGGTCATCTGGCAGGACACCTTCGACGGGGACGCGGGCGCGCCCCCGGACCCGGAGCGCTGGCGGGCCGTCACCGGCAGCCCCTTCGGCGCCGGCGTGGAGGAGCACACCGACGACCCCGGGCACCTGGCGCTCGACGGCGACGGGCACCTGCGCCTGACCGCCACGTACGAGGCCGGGACCGGACCCGACGGCACCGAGGGCCGGTACCGGGCGGCGTGGATCGAGACCCGGCGGGAGGACTTCGTTCCCCGCCCGGGCGGCGCGCTGCGCATCGAGGCCCGGGTCCGCACCGCCCCCGGCAGCGGCCTCGACTGCGCGATGTGGGCCTGGGGCACCCAGCTGCGCCACCGTGGGGACGAGGACCCGGTCCAGGCGTGGTACCGGGCCGGCGAGATCGACGTGTTCGAGGTGCTCGGCTCCGAACCCGACTCCGTCTGGGGCGCGGTGCACTCCCCGGAGTGCCACCAGATCCCCTCCCTCGGCATGGGCGGCCCCACCACCACCGGCGACGGCAGCGCGCTCAGCGACCGGTTCCACACCTACGCGGTCGTCTGGCGGCGGGACCCCGACTCCCTCACCTGGTCCCTCGACGGCCGTGAGTACCTGCGGCTGATACCCGAGGACACCACGCCCCAGGGATGGCTGTTCCACCAGCCCGTCTTCTTCTGCCTGGCCGTCATCATCGGCAGCCCGGGCGGACCCGTGCTGCCGGGCACACCGGACCCGTCCGCGTTCCCGTCCGCGCTGCTCGTCGACCACCTCACCATCTCCGAAGAGACCGAACCGACCGAGGGGACACGGGCGTGAACCAGCCCACCGCACAGGACCTCCATCCGCTGATCACCGCGCTGGTGCACGACGTCCGCCGGGATCCGACGGGCGCGCTGGGCCCCTCCGTCTACGAGACGGCCCGGCTGACCGCGCTGGCCCCCTGGCTCCCGGGCCACGCGGCGCGGATCGCCTTCCTCCTCGACGAGCAGAACCCGGACGGCAGTTGGGCCGGCCCGGACGGCTATGCGCTGGTCCCCACCCTGAGCGCGGTGCAGGCCCTGCTGGCCCTCCTCGGCCGGGACGGCTCCGCGGCGTTGCCCGTCCCGAGGGAGGCCGTCGCCTCCGCCGCCGTACGGGGACTGACCGCCGCGGCCGCGGTACTCGCCAAGAGCGAGCAGTGCGCGGTGCCGCCCACGGTCGTTTACTTCATGATCATTCCGGCCCTGGTGGAGGACATCAACGCACGGTTGGCCGCCCCGCCGCCCGGCCTCCCCGGCACCGCCCTGCGCCCGCTGCCGCTGCCGCACGGCATGACCGACGCCGTACTGCGCAGCCTGCGGACGGACGCCTGGCGCAACCCGCTGGCCGGCCACTACCTGGAGATCGTCGGGCCGGTCGCGGTCAACGCCCGCGAAATGCAGCCCGTCGACGGGGCCGTGGGCTGCTCGGCCGCGGCGACCGCGGCCTGGCTCGGCCCCGACGAACCCACCGACCCGGACCACCCCTCGGTGCGCTTCCTCACCGCCACCCAGGCCCGGCTCGGCGGACCGGTCCCCGCCATGACCTCGCTGACGTACTACGAACGGGCCTGGATCCTGGGCAACCTCGCCACCGCGGGCGCCCCCGTCGAGCTGCTCGCGCCGCTGGCGGAGGGACTGCCGCCCGACGTCGGACGCTCGGGCGCGCCCACCGCACCGGGGTTCGCCTACGAGGCCGAGACCAGCGCCATCGTCCTGACGGCGCTCGCCCACCTGGACGCCCCGGAAGAACCCCACTACCTGTGGCAGTACGACGCGGGCAGCCACTTCATGTCCACCCTCCCGGAACACCAGCCCTCGAACACCACCAACGCCCACGTCCTCGAAGCGCTCGGCGGCTACGCCGAGCAGCACCCCGCCGACGCCGCCCGCTACCGCGACGCGGTCACCCGGATCGCCCGCTGGCTGGGGGAGCGGCAGCAGCCGGACGGCAGCTGGTCGGACAAGTGGCATGCCTCCCCGCTCTTCGCCACCGCGCGCTGCGTCCTCGCCCTGCACCGGCATGCCGGCGCGCAGTCCGCCGAAACGGTGCGGCGGGCCGTCCGCTGGGTGCTGCGCAACCAGCACGACGACGGATCGTGGGGCCACTGGGGCGGCACCGCGGAGGAGACCGCGTACGCGGTGCGGATCCTCCTGGACACCCGGGCCGAGGGGGACCAGGAGGCCGTGCGCGCCGCGCTGCGCGGCCGCGACCACCTCCTGCGGCACGGTCCGGGCGACCGTCATCCGCCCCTGTGGATCGGCAAGGAGCTCTACACCCCCGCCCACATCGTCCGCGCCGCCGTCCTGGGCGCACTGCTGGCCGCACAGCGGCTCGACTGACCGCCGCCGGCGGGCCGGAGGCGGACCGTACGGCCCGCCTCCGGCCCGTCTCACGCGCGGTGCAGACGGACCGGGAGCGTGCGGAGGCCGCGGATGAGCGTGCTGGACCGCCAGCGCAACTCGCCCGGTGCGACGGCCAGTTCCATGCCGGGGAACCGCTGGAGCAGCGCGTCGAAGGCGATCCGGGCCTCCAGCCGGGCCAGCGGCGCGCCCAGGCAGTGGTGGATGCCGTGCCCGAACGCCAGGTGGCCGCCGGTCGCGCGGGAGACGTCCAGGTCGTGCGGCCGGGTGAACCGCCGCGGGTCGCGGTTGGCGGAGGCCAGCGACAGCAGCACGAAGTCCCCGGCGGGGATGTCCACGTCACCGATGCGTACGCACTCCGTGGCGCAGCGGAACGTGGCGTGCTTCAACGGCCCCTCGATTCGCAGGAATTCCTCCACCGCGGTGGGCAGCAGCGACCGGTCGGCGAGCAGCTTCTCCCACTGGTCGCGGTCCGCCATCAGATGGAACACCCCGTTGCCCAGGGTGTTGACGGTGGTCTCGTGGCCGGCGACCAGCAGCAGAAACGTCATCGACAGCAGCTCGGTCTCGCTCAGCCGGTCCTCGTCGTCGCGGGCGGCCACCAGCGTGGACAGCACATCGCCGGACGGTGCGCGGCGCTTGCGCTCGATGAGGTCGCGCAGATAGCCGGTCAGTTCGGCCGATGCGGCGGCGGCCGCTTCCGAGGTGCCACCGGCGACCAGCGCCCTGGACCAGGTACTGAAGGCTGCCTCCTCCCCGGGCGGTATCCCCAGCAGCAGGCAGATCACCGCGATCGGCAGCGGAAACGCGAAGCGGTCCAGGAGGTCCACGACGCCCTCGTCGGGCAGACCGTCCAGCAGTTGATGGGTGAGGCGCTCGATGTCGGGGCGGAACCGCTCGACGGCGCGGGTGGTGAACACGCTGTTGACGAGCCGGCGGAGCCTGGTGTGGTCCGGTGGGTCGCTGTGCAGCATGTGCGTGGCGAGGGAGGCGGAGAAGGCGCCGCGCTTGTCGCTGTCCGGTGCGTTCTGCGCGAAGAGCGGGTCCGTCCTGCGCAGATCGGTGCTGAGCCGGGGGTCCGTGAGCGCCGCGCGCACCGCGTCGTAGCCGGTCACGACCCACACCGGCAGGCCGCCGCAGACCGGGAGGTCCGGCGGGAGGACGACCTGGTGGGCCGGGCCGTCGCCGTGCAGTTCGGCGTAGAGGGAATGCGGGTCCTGCATGAAGGCGGCGTCGAGCTGCCGGAGGCGTGAGCGGACCGGGTTCTCTGACATGTGGCACTTCCTCCACGGAAAGAATGTGGCCGCCCCACCGGGGCAAAGGAACGGTGGGGCGGCCGGCGGCAGCCGCTGGGCCGGGGGAACCCGGCGACTGCTGGCTCGTGGTGACCTGCGGTCAGGTGCCCGGGGCGACTTCCTCCTTGGCGGGCGCGGCCGGCGCCTTGGCCGGAGCCGGCGTCCGCAGGTCGACCTTGATCAGGACCGCCGCGACGACCGCGGTGACCAGCAGGATCCCGCCGGCCCACAGGCTCGCCACCGCGTAGCCGTGCACGGTCGCCTCCGCGGTGGCCGCGGCTCCGGGCGCCCGGGAGGCCAGGGCGGTGGCCGTCACGCTCGTCGCGATGGTGTTGAGCAGCGCCGTCCCGATGGAGCCGCCGATCTGCTGCGAGGTGCTGACGAACGCCGAGACGACACCGACGTCGGCGGGCGGCACCTTGTTCGTCGCGATGTTGACGCACGGCGTCATCACCAGGCCCAGTCCGGCGCCGAGCAGGATCTGGGTGGGCAGCAGCGTCGACGCGTACGGGCTCTCCGGGGTCAGCCGGCCGAGGTTGAACAGTCCGGCCGCGGCCAGCAGCAGGCCCGGCGCCACCAGCAGCCGCACCGGCACCCGCGGCATGAGCCGGGCGGTGACCTGGGTCGTGGTGAGCACCGTCGCCAGGGTCGCCGGGAGCAGCGCCAGCCCGGCACGGGCCGGTGAGTAGTGCATGACCACCTGGAGCTGGTAGGTCATGATCAGGAACAGCCCGAACATGCCGACCATGGCCAGCGCGATGGTGAGGAAGCCGCCGGCGCGGTTGCGTTCGGCCAGCACCCGCAGCGGCAGCAGGGGATCGCGGACCTTGGCCTGGAGCGCCACGAAGGCGGTCAGCAGCACCAGCGCGGCCACCAGCAGGCCGACCACCCGGCCCGAGCCCCAGCCCTCGTCCGCGGCCTCGCTGAAGCCGTAGACCAGCGCCACCATGCCGCCGCTGGAGAGCACCGCGCCGGGGACGTCGATCCGCACGCCCCGCTGGGCCGGCAGACCGGGCAGCAGCAGCCAGGCGCCGACGGCCACCAGGACCCCGATGGGGACGTTGACGTACAGGCACCAGCGCCAGTCGAGGTACTGGGTGATCACGCCGCCGCAGAGCAGACCCAGCGCTCCGCCGGCCGCGGCCACCGAGCTGAAGACGCCGAACGCCTTGGCGCGCTCCCGGGGCTCGGTGAACGTCGTGGTGAGCATCGCGAGGGTCGCGGGGATCAGGAGCGCGGCGAAGAGTCCCTGTGCGGCGCGGGAGCCGACCAGGATCGCGGCGGTCGGCGCGGCGCCGCCGGCCGCGGAGGCGGCGGTGAATCCGGCGACCGCGATGACGAAGGCCCGCTTGCGCCCGATGAGGTCGCCGATCCGGCCGCCCAGGAGCAGCAGTCCGCCGAAGGCGAGGGTGTAGGCGGTGATCACCCATTGCCGGTCCGCGTCCGACATGCCCGTGGCCCGCTGCGCCCAGGGAAGGGCGATGTTCACGATCGTGGTGTCCAGCATGACCATCAGCTGGGCGATCCCGATCACCGCCAGGCCCCACCACCGGAAGCGCGCCTGCCTCGTGGTCGAGGCCGCGGTCGCTTGCGTCATGTCGCTCCTCTTTCGTCTTTCCGCGCTCGTTGACGCAGGCCGGCGCGGCACCGGACTGCGGTAGCAGCAGTAAAACCCAATTGCTTAACCGAGTCAAGATGTAAACCTGGTCACCTCCTTGACTCGGTAAGCCTCGTGTTAGGGTGCAGGGGTGGAAGAGCGAGACGAGCCGATGGGGCTCAGGGAGCGCAAGAAACAGCGGACGCGGCAGGCGATCTCCGACGCCGCGATCTCACTGTTCCTCCAGCACGGGTTCGACCAGGTCTCGGTCGTGGACGTGGCGGCGGCGGCCGAGGTGTCCAAGCCGACGCTGTTCAAGTACTTCCCGACCAAGGAAGACCTGGTGGTGCACCGCTTCGCCGACCACGAGACGGTGGCGGGCACCATCGTGCGCGAGCGCCGCTCCGGCGTCTCACCGCTCGCCGCCCTGCACCAGCACTTCGTCGACGGGCTGGCCCGCCGCGACCCCATCACGGGCCTGAACGACGAGCAGGAGGTCCTCGACTTCCACGGTCTGGTGTACTCCACGCCCAGCCTGCTCACCCGCGTGGTGCAGTACCAGAGCCGCGCCGAGGAAGCGCTGGCGCAGGCGCTGGCCGAGGCACTGGACGCCGGGCCCGCCGACGTCACGCCCCGGCTGCTGGCCGGTCAGGTCGTCGCCGCCCAGCGCATCCTGGCCGCGGCCAACTGGCAGCGGATCGTCGACGGCGCCACGGCGGACGGCAGTTACCCGCAGGCGGTCGCCGACGCCGACCATGCCTTCGCGCTGCTGGAGTGGGGACTCGCCGGCCCCTCGGCAGCCCGCACCGCCTGAGGCCGCACGCCACACGAGCACGTCACGCAAGCGCGTCACATACACGTCACGCAAGCGCGTCACATAAAGGAGCACGCCCCGGGGCCGGGGCGTGCTCCTTTCGCCTGTCGCGTCAGCCGGCCAGCGGCTCCGGCAGCGGGTGCGCGTGCAGCACGTCGAGGCGGGACACCGCACGCGTCACGGCCACGTACAACCGGTGCAGACCGCGCGGCTCGGCCGCCACGATGGCCGACGGCTCCACGACGATCACGTGGTCGTACTCCAGGCCCTTGACGACCTTCGCCGGCAGGACCGCGAGCCGCGCCGCCGTACCGACGTCCTCGGAGGTGGCGACCTCCAGGCCCGCCGCCCGCAGCGCCTCGGCCGTCCGCTCCGCCTCGGCGTCCGCGGTGATCACCGCGATGGCCCCCTCCTGCGTCAGCGCCTGCCGCGCGGCCTCGACCGTCGCGGACAGCGTGTCCGGTACCCGGCGGACCGACAACTCGCCGTCCTGGCGCAGGGACCGGGCCGGCGGCACGTCCACGTCGAGCGCGCCCAGCAGCCGGTTGGCCAGGGACATCACGGCGGCCGGCACCCGGAAGCCGGTGGTGAGCTCGGTGACCGTCCCCTGGGTCTTGCCCAGATGCGCCAGCTGCTCGGCCCAGGAGCGCGCCGCCCACGGAGCGGTGGCCTGTGCCAGGTCACCCAGTACGGTGAGCGAACCGAAGCCGCTGCGGCGGGCGATCGCCCGGCACTGCATGGGGGAGAGGTCCTGGGCCTCGTCGACGACCACATGGCCGAAGCTGCCGGGCCGCTCGATCAGGCCGGCTACCTCGTCGATCAACAGCATGTCCTGGACGGACCACTTGGCGCTCTTGACCGATCGCGGCGGCCTGTCCCACACCAGCGCCGCCTGCTCGTCCGCGTCCAGCAGCCCGTCCGCCGCCCGGGCCAGCGCCTCGGCATCGCCCAGCAGACCGGCGACCACCTCCTCCGCCCGGACCGTGGGCCACACGGCGTCCAGGAAGGCCGCGACCGGGCGGCAGCGGCCGATCTTCCGCTGCCAGGTCATGTTCTTGGGGCCCGCCCGGCGCTCGGCCTGCTCCTGCACCAGCGACACCGCCCGCGAGCGGACGTGTTCGCGCCCCACCGCGTACGGCGGCGCCTGCTCGCGGACCTCCTCGACGATGCGGCTCAACTCGTCGCCGTACACCCGCCAGCGGTAGGAGCCGTCCGGGACGGTGATGCCGTCGGGGACCGCGGTGACCCTGCTGTACAGGGCGCGCTCCAGTACGGCCGCCATCCGGTGGCTCTGCTTGACGGCCGCCGCCAGTTCGCCGTCGACGGCCTGCACCGGATGGCGGGCCACCACGTCCTCCACCGTGCACTGCGCGATGTCGATCTCGCCGAGCGCCGGGAGCACCTGGGCGATGTAGCGCAGGAACGTCTGGTTGGGGCCGATGATCAGCAGACCGCTGCGCTGCAGCCGCTGCGGGTAGGTGTACAGCAGGTAGGCCGCACGGTGCAGACCGACCGCGGTCTTTCCGCTGCCCGGTGCCCCCTGGATGCACACCGAATCGGCCAGTTCGCGGCGCACCAGGTCGTCCTGCTCCGGCTGGATGGTGGCGGCGATGTCGCGCATCGGGCCGGTGCGCGGGCGCTCGATCTCGGCCGCGACGATCCGGCTCGCCCCGGCCGGCACGTCCTCCTGCCGGTCGAGGTGCTCGTCCTCCATGCCCGTCAGGTCCTTCGGCTCGCCGCTGCTCAGCGGTGCCCAGCCGAAGCGCCGGCGGACCGCGACGCCCTGCGGTTCCAGGGCGCTCGCCTGATAGAAGGTGCGCGAGACCGGCGCCCGCCAGTCGACGACCAGCGGCGGCGCGGCCGGGTGCTCCGAGACCCGGCGGCGCCCGATGTAGTAGCGCTGCCGGCGGTGGTCCCCGGTCTCCGGCGCGTCGTCGAAGTCCAGCCGGCCGAAGAAGAGCGGGCTGTCCGGCTCCTGCGCCATGTCCCGTGCGCGGGTGCGCAGATACCGGCCCAGCGCCTCCGCGCTCGCGCCGTCGCCCGAGACGTCCTGCCCCTCGGTGACCTGCAGGCCCGCGTCCTCCACCTGCCGGGTCATCGCGCTCCGGCACAGGGCGACGTACCGCCGCTCCTCGGCGAGTTCGTCGTCCAGCCCGGTGGCATCGCCGGCGCGGGAGTCCGGGGTGTACGCGTCCTGGGCGTATGACGTCATCGATCGCGACCTTTCCGCAGTGACCGCCTTGCTGTGCTGCGTCTGCGTCGTCCGTACGCCGTACGGAGCCGGCGGCGGTTGACCCGCACAGCATAACTGAACCGGGTTAAGAGACTTACCGGGTTGCCCCTACGGAGGTGTGGTCCCGGGGGCGGACCGCGCCGTCGCGTCCGCCCTGCGGAGACGGGCCCGGAGCCGCCCTCCCGGTGCCCCGCGGGCGCCGGGCCAACACCCCTGCGCCGCCACGCAGATAGGGGCTGTAGGGGTTTTGGGGCGCTCTTTCCGCGGGCTAGCCTGCGGAAAGCGACACACAGGTTTTGCGAGTCCGACTATTCGGGGTGGGTGGATGGGCAAGGCAATGGAGCGCGCATGCGACGACGCACGGCACAGCGGAGTGGTGATCGTCAGCAGTCTCGCTTCCGACGCCCACACCTGGAACCTCGTCTATCTTCAACTGCTGCTGGAAGAGCACGGTTTCGAGGTGGTGAATCTCGGTGCCTGCGTACCCGATGAACTGCTCGTCGCCGAATGCCTGGACCGCGCCCCGGACATGGTGGTCATCAGCAGCGTGAACGGGCACGGATATCAGGACGGCCTGCGCGTCATCGCCCAACTGCGCCGGCGCCCGCCGCTCGCCCGGACCCGCATGGTGATCGGCGGGAAGCTCGGGATATCCGGAGCGCGGGACGGTCTGCGCGCGGACCGGCTGCTGGACGCCGGATTTGACGCGGTGTTCCCCGACGGGCCCGACGCCGTACCGGAATTCGAGCGCTATCTGAGTCATGTCTTCGAACGAGTCGCGTCATGACCGTCGAATTCCGTGTTCCGTCGCACACGGCGGAAGACGGGACGGCCGGTAATTCCACCGGCTTCGGCGAGTTCGTACGCCACCGGGCCGCATCCGGCGAACTCGTCGTCCAACCGCGCATGGGATTCAGCGATCCCGCGCGGATGCGGGCCGGACTGCTGGCCACCCGGCGCGCCGCGGCCACCACCGTGGGCACCCTCACCGTCGACAGCTACACCCGCGTCGGCGACCTGGCGGCGGCCCGCGACGCCCTGCGCGCGGGCATCGCGCTCAACGGCTACCCCCTCGCGACGCACCCACGGGAGACCACCGCGCAGGTCCTCGCGGGCATCGCGGCCGACGACTTCCCCGTACAGGTCCGGCACGGCTCGGCTGATCCCGGCCACATCTTCACCGCCCTGACCGCCGCCGGGCTCTCGGCGACCGAGGGCGGACCGGTCTCCTACTGCCTGCCCTACGGCCGCACGCCGCTGGAGAAGTCCGTCGACAGCTGGGCGCGGTGCTGCGAGGACTTCGCCGAACCGCGGCGGCCGGGCGTACGGCCGCACCTGGAGACCTTCGGCGGCTGCATGCTCGGGCAGCTGTGCCCGCCCGGCCAGCTGGTGGCGCTCAGCGTCCTGGAGGCGCTGTTCTTCCACCGCCACGGCGTGCGCAGCATTTCGGTGAGCTACGCCCAGCAGAGCCACCCCGGCCAGGACCGGGAGGCGGTCCGGGCGCTGCGCGTCCTGTGCGCGCGGCTGCTGCCCGACGCGGACGTGCACATCGTGGTCTACGCCTACATGGGTCTGTTCCCGCAGACCGCGGACGGCGCCCGGGCGCTGCTCGGCGAGGCCACGCGGCTGGCCCGGGCCACCGGAGCCGAACGGCTCATCGTCAAGACCGAGGCCGAGGCCGACCGCATCCCCACGGTCGCCGAGAACGTCGCCGCGCTGGAACACGCGGCCCGCACCGCCCGCCGCCACCGCGCGGAGGCCCCGGCCGGCGCCGACGACGACTCCCAGGTGCACGCCGAGGCGTACGCCCTCATCGACGCGGTGCTCAACGCCGCGCCGGACATCGGCCGGGCCCTGGTGCAGGCGTTCAAGCGCGGGCTGCTGGACATCCCCTACTGCCTCCACCCGGACAACGCCGGCCGCAGCCGGAGCTATCTGGACCGCGACGGCCGGCTGCGCTGGGCCGACGTCGGTTCGCTCCCGCTGGCCCCGCTGGTCGGGGCCGGCCGCAGCCGGCCGGTCACCTCCGGCGAGCTGATGAGTGCCCTGTCCTATGTGCGCCGCACCTTCGACGGCGACCCGTACGGCGAGCTGCGCGGGCGCCCGCGCGGAAAGGCGGTCGAAGACCGATGAGAGCACTCGTGCTGGCCGGCGGGACCGGGACCAGACTGCGTCCGCTCACCCACACCTCGGCCAAGCAGATGGTGCCGGTGGCCAACAAGCCCGTGCTGTTCTACGGCCTGGAATCGATCGCCCGTGCCGGGATCATCGACGTCGGCATCGTCGTCGGCGACACCGCGGCGGAGATCCGCGCGGCGGTCGGGGACGGATCGAGATTCGGCCTGAAGGTCACCTACATCCCGCAGCACGCGCCGCTCGGCCTGGCCCACGCGGTGCTGGTCGCCCGGGACTTCCTGGGGGAGGAGGACTTCCTCATGTACCTCGGCGACAACTTCATCTGCGGCGGGATCACCGGACTCGTGGCGGACTTCCAGGTCAAACGGCCCGACGCACACATCCTGCTGACCCGGGTGGCCGACCCCGGCGCCTTCGGCGTGGCCGAGCTCGGCCCGGACGGGCGGGTCGTGGGGCTGGAGGAGAAGCCGGAGCAGCCGCGCAGCGACCTCGCCATGGTCGGCGTCTACCTGTTCACCCCGGCCGTCCACGAAGCGGTGCGGGCCATCGAGCCCTCCCGGCGGGGCGAGCTGGAGATCACCCACGCCCTGCAATGGCTGATCGACGCCGGGCGGCGGGTGGACTCCACCCTCATCGAGGACTACTGGAAGGACACCGGTAGCGTGGTGGACATGCTGGAGGTCAACCGCACCGTCCTGGAGAGCGCCGAACCCAGGCTGGACGGGCTGGTCGACGAGCACAGCGAGATCATCGGCCGGGTCGTGGTCGAGGCCGGGTCCCAGATCCGCGGCTCACGCATCGTCGGCCCGGTCGTGATCGGCGCGGACAGCCGGATCACCGGCTCCTACGTCGGTCCGTTCACCTCCATCGGCGAGCGCTGCCGGCTCGACGACTGCGAGGTCGAGTACTCCGTCGTCCTGCCGGAGACCCGCATCACCGGAGTGCGCCGCATCGCCGCCTCGCTGATCGGACGCAATGTGGAGGTCAGCCCGGCCGCGCCCGGCCCCCGCACCCACCGCCTCGTCCTCGGCGACCACAGCACCGTGCAGATCGCGTCATGAACATCCTGGTCACGGGAGGCGCCGGATTCATCGGCTCGCACTACGTCCGGACGCTGCTGGGCACGCCCGGTGCCGCGGACTGCGGCCGGCTGACGGTGCTGGACAAGCTCACCTACGCCGGCAACACCGCCAACCTCGCCACCGTGTGGGACGACCCGCGGTTCACCTTCGTGCGCGGCGACGTCTGTGACGCCGGGCTGGTCGACAAGCTCGTCGCGGACCACGACACCGTGGTGCACTTCGCCGCGGAGTCACACGTCGACCGCTCCATCGCCGGCGCGTCCGACTTCATCATGTCCAACGTCGTCGGCACCCAGACCCTGCTGGACGCGGCGCTGCACCATCAGGACTCCTTCGGCACCTTCGTCCTCATATCGACCGACGAGGTCTACGGCTCCATCGACACCGGTTCCTGGACCGAGAGCCACCCCGTCGCCCCCAACTCCCCGTACGCCGCGGCCAAGGCGTCCAGCGACCTGATCACGCTGGCCTACGGGCGCACCCACGGCCTCGACGTACGGGTCACGCGGTGCTCCAACAACTTCGGCCACCACCACTTCCCCGAGAAGCTCATCCCGCTGTTCGTCACCAACCTCCTGGACGGCAAGCAGGTCCCGCTGTACGGCGACGGCCTGCACATCCGCGACTGGCTGCACATCGACGACCATGTGCAGGGCATCGAGCTGGTGCGCACCAAGGGCCGCCCCGGCGAGGTCTACAACATCGGCGGCGGCACGGAGCTGTCCAACACGGCCCTGACCGGGCGCCTGCTGGAGGCGTGCGGCGCGGGCTGGGAGCGGGTCGACCACGTCGCGGACCGCAAGGGCCACGACCGGCGCTACTCGGTGGACTGGACGAAGATCCGCACCGAGCTGGGGTACGCGCCGCACCGCGACTTCGACTCCGCCCTGGCGGAGACCATCGACTGGTACCGCACGCACCGCGAGTGGTGGGAGCCGCTCAAGCGCCGCGCGGGACTGTGAGCCGGGCGGTACGGCCAGGGACGGCGAACCACCCGCGCCGTTCCGGGGCCGCGCCGCCCACCGACACCGAAGGAGCCGGCCCGCCGCGCGGACCGGCTCCTTCCGGTGCACCCACCCCGGTGGCTGTCCGGTGCGGAAGGCTGCGGCTCAGCTCCCGCTGCCGGTCAGGGCCCGCCGGTCCAGCTTCCCGTTCGGCGTCCGCGGCAGCTCGTCCACCGGCACACACTCCACCGGCACCATGTACGCGGGCAGCGCCTCGGCCACATGCCGGCGCAGCTCCGCCGCGTCCGGTGGCGCGTCCGCCCGCTCGGCCACCACGTACGCGACCAGCTGCTTGTCGCCGAGCCGCGAGTCCTGGGCCAGCACCGCCGCCTGCCGCACCGCGGGGTGGCCGACCAGCCGCGCCTCCACCTCGCCCGGCTCGACCCTGAAGCCGCGGATCTTGACCTGGTCGTCGGCGCGCCCCACGTACTCCAGCACCCCGTCCGCCCGCCGCCGGGCCAGATCGCCGGTGCGGTACATCCGCTCCCCGCCCGGACCGGCGAAGGGATCGGCGACGAACCGTTCAGCGGTCAGCGCCGGGCGGCTGACATAGCCGTGGGCCAGCCCGGCGCCCGCCACGTACAGCTCGCCCAGCGCCCCGTTCGCCGCGGGTTTGAGGTCGTCGTCCAGGACGTAGGCCCGCTTGCCGGCGAGGGGCACGCCGATCGGCAGGGCGGTGCCCGACAGGTCCCCGGCGACGACCGCGTGGTGGGTGGTGAAGCCCATGCTCTCGGCCGGGCCGTAGCCGTTGCCGAGACGCAGCGCCGGGTGGTCCCGGCGGGCCTTGGCGACGTGCGGGACGGACGCCGGCTCGCCGCCGGTGATCGCGTAGCGCACCCCCTCGAACGCCTCCGGCACCTCGTCCACCAGGAAGTTGAACAGGCTCGCCGAGAGCTGGAGCATGGTCACCCCGTGCCGCGCCACCAGCTCGCCGATCTCCAGCGGGTCCGGGTTCTGGCCGGACTGGAGCACACAGCGCGCGCCGAACAGCAGGGCACCGAACAGCTCCAGGCCGAAGGCGTCCCAGGACACCGGGGAGCACTGGAGGAAGACCTCGTCGGGCCCGAACCCCGCGTAGTCCTGCCCGAGATACGTGCCGGTCAGGGCGCGGTGCGGGGACATCACACCCTTGGGCCGGCCGGTGGAGCCGGAGGTGAACATCACGCACGCGACGTCCTCCGGGCCGACCCCGGTGGCCAGGTTCCCGGCGGGGGCGTCGGACGCCGCCTCGTCCTCGACGTACAGGGTGGTCGTGCCCGTCAGCCGGCCGCTCAGCGGCCGCGAGGTGACGAGCAGCGGCGCGCCGGTGTCCTCCAGGGACAGGGCCAGCCGTTCCACCGGGAACTGCGGGTCGAGCATGGTGTAGCCGCCGCCCGCCTTGAGCACCGCCAGCAGCGCCACCACCATGTCGAAGCCGCGCTCCAGATGGACGCCGACCAGCGTGCCCGGTGCGACGCCGAGCCCCACCAGCCGGTGCGCGAGACGGTTGGCCCGCTCGTTGAGCGCGCCGTAGGTCAGCTCGTCGGCTTCGTGGAGCAGGGCGACGGCGTCGGGAGCCCGCGCGGCCTGCGCCTCGAACAGCTCGTGCACGCACGCCCCGGCGGGCGCCCGCTCCACGGCGGGCCCGGTGGGCCGCAGGTCGGTCCAGTGGTGCTCGATGTGCGCCAGGCAGCCCTCCCGGCTGTCGGTGCCGTGGCGCACCGACCAGCCGGCGGGTACGGCGATGCCGGCGGGCCACAGGCTGTGGCGGCCCAGGGCGTCCGTGAGGACCACATGGCCGCCGTCGTACTCCTCGAACGGATTGCTCACGAGGGCTCCCTCGTCGTCGGGTCCGGCCGCCGCTCGGCGGCCGGCTGCGGCCACAGGTCCTCCGGGGCCAGTTCGGCCGCCGCGTACTTTCCCAACGCGCTGACCAGAAGGCGCAGTTCGAGCTCCAGGCAGGCGGTCAGCCGGATCAGCCCGCGGTCCGGGTCCTCGTCGGCGGCCAGCAGCGCGGCCCGGCCCAGACCGGCCGCGCGGGCGCCCAGGGCCAGGCTCCTGGCCACCCGGCCGCCCTCCCACATCCGCCCGCTGACCAGCAGCGGGTGCGGCCCCGCAGCGATCCGGCGCAGGCACTCGCCCAGCGGCAGCCCGACGCCGTCGAGGAACGCGTGCGGTGCCCAGCCGGAGCCGCCCTCGGCGCCGTCGACGGTCACCGCGTCGGCACCGGCCTGCCACGCCACCGCCGCGGCCCGGTCCACGTCCCGGCCCGGGAAGAGCTTCACCCACACCCGGACCCGCGGATAGTTGCTGCGCATGAAGCGGATCTGCTGGCGCAGGATCTCCTCGGTGACGGTGCCCGGCGCACTGCAGCGCAGCACGTCGCCCTTCTCGCCGAGGGTGTCCTGCACCCGGTAGCGATCGGCCAGCCGGTCCGCCTCCGCCGCGTCCACCAGGGTCATCCCGCCCAGGCCCGGTTTGGCGCCCTGGCCGACCTTGAGCTCGAAGGCCAGCCGCCCGGACGCCAGCAGCGGCTGGACGTGCGGGTCGCTGTGCACCAGGTTCCACACCTCGGCGTCGGCGTCCTCGGTGCTCTGCTGCACGGCGATGCCGCCGACGCCGTCGGGCAGTTCGTCGGCGTACGCGCGGATGCGGCGCAGCAGGCCGGCGGCGTTCCCGCCGCCGTCGGACGCGGTGCCGGGCCGTCCGTAGCCGCTGACGGGCAGCACGTTCTCCCCGATGACCAGGGGCAGACCGAGGCTGCCCGCCTGCCGGCCGACGGCGGTGCCGAGGCCGTCGCCGGCGGCGCGGGTCGAGCCGAACGCCGAGACGTACAGCGGCAGCGGGGCCTGGAAGCCGCCGATGTCGGTGGTCAGGTCGACATCGGAGTGCTGGGGCTCGCGGCCCAGCTCGATGAGCTTCTCCAGCCGCCGCGGCATGAACACCGGCGGCACCAGGCGCCCGGTCTCCAGCAGCTCACCGGGCGTGCCGTACGGGGCGCCCGCCTCGGGTGCGCCGGGGGCCGCGCCGAGCAGCGTGTGCCCGTAGCCGGAGAGCGGCGGGAAGGCCGCGGCGGTGCCCGAACGTGCCCGCTCGCGCACCGCTGCCTCGGGGAACCCCGGGGCAGACAGCCCGCTGCCGCCGGTCACAACGACACCACGCCGGGGATCTTCGGGAACGCGGTGGCCTCCCAGACCGCGTCCAGGCCGCACACGTAGCGGGTCAGGCGCTCGATGCCGATGCCGAACCCGGCACTGGCCGGAATGCCCTCCCGGGCCACCTCCAGGAAGTGCTGGTACTTGCCGGGGTTCTCGCCGGTCTCCCGCATCCGCGTGACGATCCGCGCGTGGTCGAACTCCCGCTCCGCACCGCTGATCAGCTCGCCGAACCCCTCGGCCGCCAGCAGGTCGAAGTTCCGCAGGGTGCCGGGCACTTCGGGGTCCTCGCGGTCGTAGAAACCGCGCGAGCCCTTCGGGTAGCTGGTGACGAAGAACGGGCGGGTGGCCTTGCGGGACAGCATCGCCTCGCCCTCCCAGTCGATCTCCGCGTCCGGGTTCTGCTCGTGTCCCAGGACGGCCAGCTCGGCGACCGCCGTGGCGTGGGTGAGGCGGTCGAATGGCTGGGCGAGCAGGTCGGCGAAGGCGTCCGGGTCCCGGCCGAGCACGTCGAGGTCCGCGGGCAGCTGCTCGGTGACCGAACGCACCGCGGCACGGACGAGGTCCTCGGCGACGCCCATCGCGTCCTGCGCGCCGGCGCCCGCGATCTCCACGTCGAACTGGTGGAATTCGGCGAGGTGCCGTTGGGTCGAGCAGGTCTCCGGCGGCTCCAGACGGACGTTGGGCGCCACGCAGAAGATCTTGTCGAAGGACAGCAGCGCAGCCTGCTTGTACATGATCGCGCTGGTCATCAGCTTGTAGCGGTGCCCGTAGTAGTCGACGTCGACCTGCTTGGCGCCGCGCCCGCCGGGGTCGGTGGCCGGGCCGATGACGGGCGGCAGCAGCTCGACGAAGCCGAGCGCGCGCAGATGGTCGCGGGCCGCGGAGACGATCTGCTGCTGGATGCGCAGAACGGCGCGGGTGCGGGGGCTGTCGAGGTGCTTCCGGGGTGAGGGCGGCAGCTGGCTCATGTGCCTTTACTCCGTGGGGTGCTGACGGGGCCGGGGGCCCGCGCGTGGTGCGGCCGGTGAGGTTCGGGAGGGGGAGGGGGCGCTCAGGGGCGAAGGGTGAACTCCGCCCGGAACCCGAAGAATCCACTGGGCGCGTCCTGGACCTGGCTGAAGCGGACCTCGCCGCGGGCGCCGCGGTACTTGCCGGATCCGCCGGTGACCACGCCCTCGAAGGCGTAGTCGGCGGCGGCCCCGGAACGGGCCTTCTTCGGCGCGGCGCCGGTGACGGTGTCGAAGGGCAGCAGCTGGCTCACGCTGAGCTGGCCGCCGGGCAGCTTCCACATGCTGGTGCACTGGGCCGCCCACATGTGGCCCTCGAAGTGGGCCTTGACGATGGCGCACTGGCCGCCGGTCTCACCGATCTTCTTCCGGGCGGTGTCGGTGATGTCGGCGTAACTGGTGAACGGGGTGCCCACCTTCGCGTCCGCCGGTATCGCGATGTCGGTGATCTGCTCCTGCACCACCAGGGACGGTCGGGGGGCGGCGGGCCCGCCGGGGTCGGCCACCGCCACGCCGACGGTCGCGGCAACGGCCAGGGCCGCGGCTCCGAGGCCGAGGACAACTCGTTTCATGATTCCTCCGGGTCGTGGTGCGCGGCGTACCGGGGCACGCCGCACGGTGCTGGGGACGATCACCGCAGCGGGAACGGGCGGGGCGGTCGGGAAGCTCGGGGCGGTCCGGGCCGTCAGGACAGGAGGCGTACGAGGGAGGGCACGGTGTCCGCCGGGGCGGGCATCGCCTCGATCTCCGTACGCACCTCCTCGGCGGCGGCGCGGTAGGCCGCGTCCTCCAGCAGCGCCGAGAGGTGACCGGTGGTGAAGGCGTCCAGCTCGACGCCGATGCCGACCCCGCGGCCGGCCACCGCCTTGGTGTTGAGGAGCTGTTCGTTGCCGTGCGGCACGATCAGCTGCGGTACGCCGCGGGCCAGGGCGGTGAAGGTCGTACCGTCGCCGCCGTGGTGCACCACGGCTGCACAGGTCGGCAGGAGTTCGTGCAGCGGGATCCAGCCGGTGGGGCGGACGTTGGCGGGGAGGTCGCCCAGCGCCGACAGGTCGCTGTCGCCGACCGCCAGCACGATCTCCGCGCCGGAACGGGCCGCTTCGTGCACCACCCGCTTGAGGTGGCCCACCCCTTCCACGCCGGGGACCACCGTGCCCAGCGTGAGGCACACCCGGGGGCGTCCGGCAGGCCGGGTCACCCAGTCCGGGAGGATCCCGCCGCCGTTGTGCGGCAGATAGCGCATCGGCCGGGCCGTGGGCTCGGGCGGGACGACGCTGGGCGGCGCCATGCCGAGGGCGACGGCGGGGGGTTCGACGGCGGGTACGCCGTGGTGCGCGGCCAGCCACCGGGTGAACTGCGGGTGGAAGAAGCGGTCCACGCCCTGCAGATGAATCTCCAGCTGCACCCGGGGAATTCCGAGCCGGGTGGCCACCAGGGGGGCTCCGATATGGGACGGCTCATGGATGATGACGTCCGGACGCCAGCGCCGGGCGATTTCCAGATCGCCGTCCAGGGTGAGTGCGGCAAAACCCGCGAAAGTTTCGGCGATACGTGCCGCGTCCCGCGCGTCGATAATCTTCGCGGGGTCGAACATCCCCGAAAGATGGGCTATGCGGTCGCTTTCCTCTTGGGTTTCTCCGGGCGCCTGGTGCTGAGTTCCGGGGCGGTTCACAAGGACCGCTTCCACGTCCGACTCCGGGGCCGTATCGGCCATGGAGAGCCCCGATTCGGCGACCACTCGGGTCCGTTCACCGGTTCCGGTGTACAGAACCTCGTGCCCGGCCGACCGTAATGCCCAGGCCAACGGAATGGACGGAGAGATATGGCTGAAGCCGGACAGGAACATGAACAGCGCCCGCATTACGCCCCCGAATAAAGGTTGTCTCTCGTGCCGGTGCCGCAAAGCGGCCGCGCACAATGCTGCCCCGATGTGTCGCCGACACTAGCAGCGATGTCAATACCCGGAATCTAGGGGTTAGTCAGGGGGGCTAGGGGTTACGTCCATTGGGCGCCCGGCATACCGTGAGTCCGGTGAATGCACGTAGGTACGCTATCGCTGCGAGAGGCCGATGACGACAGCCGATCCCAAAGATCGCACCTTTTCCGCGACGCAGTGGCGCGTCCTGTTGCACGACGACTTCACGGGCCCGGCCGGCTCCCCGCCCGACGCCGGACGCTGGCTGACGCGCACCGGCCGCCCCTTCGGCGCCGGGGTCGAGACGCATGCCGACGACAGCGGTCATGCGGCGCTCGACGGCGCCGGCCGGCTGGCGATGACCGCCACCCGCGACGCCTCGGGCGGCTTCACGGCTGCCTGGCTCGAAAGCCGCCGGGAGGACCTGCTGCCGCCCAGCGGCGGAGCCCTGCGCATCCAGGCGCGGGTCCGCACCGCCCCGGGGCCCGGCCTGGACTGCGCCCTGTGGGCCTGGGGCAACCCGATGCGGCACCCGGAGCCCGGTGAGGCCGAACTGGACCGCTGGTTCCGGGCGGGCGAGATGGACGTGTTCGAGGTGCTCGGCTCCCAACCCGACCGGGTCCACGGCTCGTTGCACTCCCCGGCCTGCGACCAGCTGCCCTCCTGCGGCATCGGCGGACACGGCGCGACCGTGGACGGCGCACCGCTGAGCGACGGCTTCCACACCTACTCCATGGTCTGGACCCGCGACCCGGACACCGTCACCTGGCACATCGACGCCCGCCCCTACCTCAAGCTGACCCCCGAGGACACCACCCCGGAGGGCTGGCTCTTCAACCAGCCGGCCCACCTGTGCCTGGCCATCATCATCGGCAGCCCGGGCGGCCCGGTGCCGCCGGGCACGCCGGACCCCGCCGCCTTCCCCGCCGCCATGCTCGTCGACGAGATCACCGTCGCGGTGCGCGGCCCCAAGGGCGGCACCGACGCGGCCGGGGAGGCTCCGCGATGAGCGAGCGGACACCGGTCGCGGACGCCTTCGGCGACGCCGACTTCATGCAGGACCCGCACGCGGTCTACCGGCGGCTGCGCGAGCAGGGCCCGGTGCACCGCACCACGCTCCCCAAGGGCGTACCGCTCTTCGGCGGGCTGCCGGTGTGGGTGGTCAGCACGTACTCCGCGGTGCGGGCCGCGCTGACCGACCCCCGGCTGAGCACCGACCTCAAACACACCAGCGCGCTGTTCGCCCGGCACGGCACCGACACCGCCGGCGGCGCGTTCGGCGCGGTGCTCGCCCGGCACATGCTCCACTCCGACCAGCCGGACCACACCCGGCTGCGCAAACTGGTCAACAAGGCGTTCACCCCGGGCGCCGTGGACCGGCTGCGGCCGCGCATCGAGGACATCACCAGCGGCCTGCTGGACGCCATGAAGGGGCGCGAACAGGTCGACCTGCTGGAGGAGTTCGCCTTCCCGCTGCCGGTCACCGTCATCTGCGAACTGCTCGGCGTCCCCGAGGCCGACCGGGCCGACTTCACGCGCTGGTCCCAGCGCCTGGTCTCCGGCCCCTCCGCCGAGGAGGTCGCCGCCGCCCAGGCGTCGATGGTCGGCTACCTGACCGAGCTGACCGCGGCCAAGCGCGCCGAGCCGCAGGACGACATCCTCAGCGCCCTGGTCCAGGCCCGCGACGAGGGCGACCGCCTCGCCGACAGCGAACTGGTCCCGATGGCGTTCCTGCTGCTGGTCGGCGGACACGAGACGACCACCAACCTGATCGGCAACGGCACCCTCCATCTGCTGCGCGACCGCACCAAGCTGCGTGCCCTGCTCGACGATCCGGCCCTGCTGCCCAACGCGGTCGAGGAGTTCCTGCGGTTCGAAGGGCCCATCAAGCACGCCACGTTCCGGTACACCACCGACGAGGTCGAGGTGGACGGCGTCCGCATCCCCGCCGGGGAACTGGTCCTCGTTTCACTGGTGTCCGCCAATCGCGACGGCGAGCGCTTCACCGACCCGGACCGGCTCGACCTGACCCGCGCGCCCGGCGGCAACCTGGCCTTCGGCCACGGCATCCACTACTGCGTCGGCGCGCCCCTCGCCCGCCTCGAAGCGCAGATCGCCTTCCGCCAACTCCTTGAACGCTACCCGGACATGGAGCTGGCGGCCGAGCCGGCCGAGCTGTACTGGCGGGCCAGCACCCTGATGCGGGGCCTGCACTCGCTGCCCGTCCGCCTCGGGGGCGGCGGATGACCACCACCGCCGTCCCGCCGCGGGCGCCCGCCTTCCAGGAGTGGTTCGAGGCCCGCAAGGCCGCCCACGAGCACCGGGTACGGCCCCTCGCGCTGGACCGGCTCGACGGCTGGCGGTTCCACGAGGACACCGGGAACCTCGTCCACCGCAGCGGCCGGTTCTTCACGGTCGAGGGGCTCCGGACGTACGTCGGCGAAGAGGGCCGGGCCCGCTGGAGCCAGCCGGTCATCGTGCAGCCGGAGACCGGCATCCTCGGCATCCTCGTCAAGCGGTTCGGGACGGTGCCGTACTGCCTGATGCAGGCGAAGATGGAGCCGGGCAACATCAACACGCTGCAGCTCTCGCCGACCGTCCAGGCCACCCGCAGCAACTACACCCGCGTCCACCAGGGCAACCGCGTCCCCTACCTGGAGCACTTCACCGCGCCCCGCCGCGGCCGGGTCCTGCTGGACGTCCTGCAGTCCGAACAGGGCGCGTGGTTCCTCGGCAAGCGCAACCGCAACATGATCGTCGAGGTGGAACCGGACGAGGACGTGCCCGTCCTGGACGACTTCCGGTGGGTCGAACTGGCCGAACTCCGCTCCCTGCTGCACACCGACAACCTCGTCAACATGGACTCCCGCACCGTCCTGTCCGGCATGCCGCCGACCCCACCGGCCGCCGGAACGGCCGGGACCGACGGCTTCTTCCGGCCCGCGCCCGACGGCCGCGCACGGCACGACACCGCGTATCTGCGCAGCTGGTTCACCGAGGCCCGGACCGCGAACCCCCTGGTGCAGCGCCGGGTTCCGCTGGCGGACCTGGCCGACTGGGAGTACCGCGACGGGCGCCTCGCGCACCGGCAGGGCGGCCCGTTCACCGTCATCGGTGTCGACGTCGAGGCCGGCGGCCGTGAGGTGCCGCACTGGACCCAGCCCATGGTGGCCCCCACGGGCCGTGGACTGGCCGCCTTCCTCGTCCGGCGGCTCGACGGCGTGCCGCATGTGCTGGTCAAGGCCCACACCGAGCCCGGCACCTTCGACGCGGTGGAGATGGGCCCGACCGTGCAGTGCTTCCCCGGCCGGGACGACCGGGACGACCCCGCCGAACGGCCCCCGTACCTGGACCGGATCCGCACCGCCCCGCCGTCCGCCGTGCGCTTCGACGCCGTGCATTCCGAGGAGGGCGGACGCTTCCACCACGCCGAGACCCGCTATGTGATCGCCGAGGCCGGCCCGGACGCGGAGCGCGACGTGCCGGACACCCACGTGTGGATGACGGTGGAACAACTCACCGGGTTCGTCCGCTGCGGCGGCCACGTCAATGTCGAAGCCCGCAGCCTGCTGGCGTGCCTGCACACCCTGGGATGAGCACCGTGGCCGATCCGCAGCACCGTGAACCCCCGCTCCGCTTCGGCGTCCTGGGCTGTGCCGACATCGCCCGGCGCCGGGTGCTGCCGGCCCTGCTCCGGACCCCCGGCGCCCGGCTCACCGCCGTCGCCAGCCGCGATTCCGCCCGTGCCCGGCAGGTCGCCGACACCTTCGGCTGCGCCCCGGTGGCCGGGTACCAGGCCCTGCTGGCACGCGACGACATCGACGCCGTGTACCTGCCCCTGCCCCCGGCCCTGCACCCGGAGTGGATCCGGCGCGCCCTCACGGCCGGCAAGCACGTCCTCGCCGAGAAGCCGCTCACCACGAGCAGCGCCGAGACCGCCGAACTGACCGCGCTGGCCGCCGCCTCGGGACGGGTGCTGGCCGAGAACGTGATGTTCGTGCACCACCCGCGGCACGAACGGGTACGCCGGCTCGTCGCCGACGGCGCCGTCGGGGTGCCGCAGACGTTCACCGCCGCCTTCACCGTCCCCCGGCGGCCGCCGGGCGACATCCGGCTCTCCGCGGAGCTGGGCGGCGGCGCGCTGCTGGACATCGGCGGCTATCCGCTGCGCGCCGCCCAGTACTTCCTCGGCCCGGACCTGCGGGTCGCCGGCGCGGCCCTGCGCACCGACGGGGCGGCCGAAGTCGACTGCGGGGGCAGCGCGTTGCTGGTCGCCGGCGACGGCACGGTGGCCGCGCTTACGTTCGGCCTCGACCACGCCTATGTGAGTCGCTACGAGATTCTCGGCAGCACCGGCCGGATCACCGTCGACCGCGCCTTCACCCCGCCCGCCGACCACGTCGGAGAGATCCGGCTGGACCGCGCCGACGGCACCGAAACCCTCCCCACCCCCGCCGCCGACCAGTGCGTCAACACCCTCGCCGCCTTCGTCCGCGCCGTACGCACCGGTGAAACGGCCGCCGGGCACGGGACGATGCGGCGCCAGGCGGAGCTGATCGAGGAGATCCGCCGCGCCGCCGGGATGACGGACCGGGAGCCGGGCCGGTGACCGGCCGCGAGCAGCGGGACGCCCCCGGCACGGCCCGCCGCGTCCTGGTCCTGGGCGGCAGCGGCTTCCTCGGCCGGCACCTCACCGCCGCCTTCCACCGCGCGGGCTGGCAGGTCACCGCCGTCTCCCGCTCGGGGGAGGCCGGGCAGCCGGCCGGCGGCCCGGAGCCGGCGGCGCGCATGCTGGCGCTGGACGTGCCGGGTGCGGACCCCGGCACGCTGACCGAGGTCCTGACCCGGACCGCCCCGCACGTCGTCGTCAACGCCGCGGGCGCGGTGTGGGCCGCGTCCGAGGAGGAGATGGCCCGCGGCAACGTCCTCCTCGTCGACCGCCTGCTGACCGTCCTGCCGCGGCTGCCCCGGCCGCCGCGGCTGCTCCAGCTCGGCACCGTCCACGAGTACGGACCGCCCCTGGGCGACGGCCCGGTCACCGAGGCGGCGGCGCTGCGCCCGGTCTCCGGCTACGGACGGACCAAGGCACGGGCGAGCGAGGCCGTGCTCGGCGCGGCGCGGGACGGCGCGCTGGAGGCGACGGTGCTGCGCATCTCCAACGCCGTGGGCGCCGGACTGCCCCCGGCCAGCCTGCTGGGCGGGGTCGCCGCGGCGCTGGCCGCGGCACCGGGCGACGGCGCCCCGGCCGTCCTGCGGCTCGGCCCGCTGACCGCCCGCCGCGACTTCGTCGACGCCACCGACGTGGCCGAGGCCGTGGTCGCGGCCGCCGCCGCGCCGGCCGCCGTACCCGTCGTGAACATCGGCCGGGGCACCTCGGTCGCCGCCGGGGACCTGGTCCGGCGGCTGCTGGCGGTCAGCGGCCGGCCCGCCGAGCTCGTCGAACGGCAGCAGCCGGCGGCCGTCCCGGCGGCACCGGGCGGCACCGCTTACGCACAGCGGCTCGACATCACCCTCGCCCGCCGGGCACTGGGCTGGCGACCGAGCAGAGAACTGGACGACTCCCTGCGGTGTCTGTGGCTCGCGGCCGGCGACCCGCCGTACGCGTCCGGCCGGGGCGCGAGGAAATGAGGAAGAGGCGATGACCGACAGCAAGGCGCGGATCCTGGAGCAGGTGCGCGGCTACCACCAGGAGAACGAACGCCGGGGATTCACACCGGGGGTCACCCCCATCTGGCCGTCGGGCGCCGTACTCGACGAGGACGACCGGGTCGCGCTGGTCGAGGCGGCGCTGGACATGCGGATCGCGGCCGGGGTCAGCTCGCGCCGGTTCGAGCGGGAGCTGGCCAAGGCGCTCGGCCTGCGCAAGGCGCACCTGACCAACTCCGGTTCCTCGGCGAACCTGCTGGCCCTGTCGGCGCTGACCTCACCGCAGCTGGAGGACCGCCGGCTGCGGCCCGGTGACGAGGTGATCACCGTGGCGGCCGGCTTCCCGACCACCGTCAACCCCATCCTCCAGAACGGCATGGTCCCGGTCTTCGTCGACGTCGAGCTGGGGACGTACAACACCACCCCGGAGCGGATCGCCGAGGCGATCGGGCCCCGCACCCGCGCGATCATGGTTGCGCATGCGCTGGGCAACCCGTTCGCCGCGGCCGAGGTGGCCGAACTCGCCGAGGCGCACGACCTGTTCCTCGTCGAGGACAACTGCGACGCCCTGGGCTCGACCTACCGCGGGCAGCTCACCGGGACCTTCGGGGACCTGGCGACCGTCAGCTTCTACCCCGCGCACCACATCACCACCGGCGAGGGCGGCAGCGTCCTCACGTCGAACCTCGTGCTCGCCCGGATCGTCGAGCAACTGCGGGACTGGGGCCGGGACTGCTGGTGCGAACCGGGCGAGGACAACACCTGCTTCAAGCGGTTCGACTACCAGATGGGCACGCTGCCGCACGGCTACGACCACAAGTACATCTTCTCCCACGTCGGGTACAACCTGAAGTCCACCGACCTCCAGGCCGCCCTGGGGCTGAGCCAGCTCGCCAAGCTCCCCGCGTTCGGCGAGGCCCGCCGCCGCAACTGGCAGCGCCTGCGGGACGGGTTGGAGGGCGTGCCCGGACTGCTGCTGCCGCGGGCCACCGAGGGCAGCGACCCCAGCTGGTTCGGCTTCGCCCTCACCGTGCTGCCCGACGCCTCGTTCAAGGTCAAGGAGCTCACCGACTTCCTGGAGTCCCGCAAGATCGGCACCCGCCGCTTCTTCAGCGGCAACCTCACCCGCCACCCCGCCTACCTCGACCGGCCGCACCGGGTCGTGGGGGACCTGGCCAACTCCGACACGGTGACCGGGAGCACCTTCTGGATCGGCGTCTTCCCGGGCCTGACCGAGGAGATGACGGACTACGTCAGCGCCTCGATCCGGGAGTTCGTATGCGGTACCGCGAACTGAGCATCGAGGGCGGCCTGCTGCTGTCCCCCGACAAGATCACCGACTCCCGCGGCTGCTTCTACGAGGCGTACCGGCCCGGTGAACTCGCCGACCACGCGGGCCACCCCTTCACCGTCGCCCAGACCAACTTCTCCGTCTCGGCACACGGGGTGCTGCGCGGCATCCACGGCACGCTCACCCCGCCCGGCCAGGCCAAAATCGTCACCTGCCACCGGGGCGCCGTACTGGACGTGATCGTCGACCTCCGCCAGGGGTCGCCCACCTTCGGCCGGCACCAGAGCCAGGTGCTGCGTGCCGAGTCCGGCGCGGCCGTGTACCTCGCCGAGGGCCTGGGACACGCCTTCCTCGCCCTCACCGACGACACCTGCGTGGGGTACCTGTGCTCCACCCCGTTCGTACCGGGCACCCAGATCGACCTCGACCCCTTCGACCCGGACCTCGCCATCGACTGGGGACCGGCGAAGGACCTGCACGTCTCGGAGAAGGACCGGCGGGCGCCCGGGCTCGCCGAGGCGGCGCGGTCCGGGCTGCTGCCCCGCTACGGCGACTGCCTGGCGCTCTACGAGCGGCTCCGCCGGGCCGCGGACCCTTCCGCGCCGCCGGACCCGGGCGCCCGGACCGCGGCGGCCCCCTCGTGACGCACCGCCTTTCCCCGCCCGCACACCCCCGCCCTCCGCGCGCCCCGCGCGCGCAGGTGGGCGACGCAACCGAACCCGGAGGGTCGTAACAGCCGTGTCCGAGCAGCGCGTACCGACGCACCAGCCCCCCAGCGCCCCCGAACCGGCGCGCGGGGACCACGAGGGCCAGACCCTCAACTCCTTCTACGGTGCCTTCCCCTACCCCTGGTCGCCGCACCAGCTGACCACGCTGGACGACCCGGCCTTCTACACCCGCTTCCTGTGCCAGGACGTGGGCGACGACACGGGCGGCCGGGTCCCCGTCGACGCCGACATCTGGGTCGCCGGCTGCGGCACGAACCAGGCGCTGATCACCGCCCTGCGCTTCCCGGGCGCCCGCGTCCTGGGCACCGACGCCTCCGAGAACTCCCTCGCGCTGTGCGAGGCCAACGCCCGCAGCCTCGGCGTCAGCAACCTGACGCTCCGTCACGAGGGGCTGACGAAGGCCGCGTACCGCGAGCAGTTCGACTACGTCCTGTGCACCGGCGTCATCCACCACAACCCGGACCCGTCGGTCTGTCTGCGGTCGCTGGCCGCCGCCCTGCGGCCGGACGCCGTGCTGGAGCTGATGGTCTACAACACCTACCACCGCCAGGAGATGATCGCCTTCCAGAAGGCGCTCACCCTGATCGGCATCGACCAGGTGGGGGAGCTGCCCGAGCGGCTCGCGCTGGCCCGCGGGCTGGGGGAGTCCGTACCGGCCGACGGGCTGCTCGGCCGCAAGATGGAGATGTTCGAGTACACCGACGAGGCGGCCTGGGCCGACAGTTGGATGAGTCCCCTCGAACACAGCTACTCCGTCGAGGAGCTGGCGGCGATGGCGGACGGCTGCGGCCTCGCCCTGGAGACGCCCACCGTCAACGCCTTCGACCAGGTCAGCGACAGCAACCAGTGGGACGTCCCGGTGCCGGACGGCGAGCTGCGCGCCCGCTATGACGCGCTGCCGGACCCGACGCGCTGGCAGCTGGTCAACCTGCTGCTGATGGACCGCTCGCCGATGCTGTGGTTCTACCTGGGCCGGGCCGGCCGGCCGCGCCGCACCGAGGCCGAGCGCGACCGCGCGTTCCTGGACACCGTGCACCGCCACAGCGCCGCCCGCCAGCGCCGCTGGACCCGGCAGCCGGACGGCGGCTACCAGGAGGCGGCGGCCACCACGGCCTTCCCCGCGGCCAAGCCGCCCGCCGCGGTCCGCCCCCTGTACGACGCCGTCGACGGCGAGCGCACGATCCGGCAGCTGCTCGCGGACCTGGGTGCCACCCCCACCCCGGCCGAAGTGCGCAGCGCGCGGCTGCAATTGACGAGCAGTCAATTCCCGTTCCTGGTCGCCGCCCGGTGACGCCCGGCGAGGAATCCCGCGGCACGCCGACGAACTCCCACAGATGAGGCCCTCGTGAATACATCCCTGAACGCGTCGGACGCACCCCGTGCGGCGGCCCCCGCCGCCCCGGACGGCTGGAAGGTGCTCCACGACGGCGGCCCCGGCGAACTGGTGCTGGCCGTCGACTACGCCTCCACCGGCCGGCGCGAGTCCAGCTTCTTCGACATCGTCCCCAACCTGCCCGCGGACCGGACCGTCTGGGAGACCACCCAGCCCGCGCTCGGGCAGGAGACCGAGATGGGCGGCGCCGCGTACGTGGCCCGCTGGATGCGCGCGGTCACGGAGTCCGGCCGGTACGTCCGGGCCGTCATGGGCTACTGCGTGGGCAGCGTCTTCGCGGCCGCGCTGGCCGAGGAGATCGGCCGGATCCAGGCCGAGCCGCCCGCGGTGCTGATGTTCGACCCCTCCGTGCCGGTCTCGGTCAACCTCCGGCATGACTTCTGCAACGTCATCGACCACTACGCGACCATCCTCACCGAGGACGAGGTCGTCCACTGCAAGGCCGAGGCGCACCGGCTGTTCGCCGAGGACGACGACTTCGACCGGCTGGGGGCGCGGTACTCCCGGATGTTCGAGGAGGTCGTGGAGACCGCCTTCGTCCGCAGCGAACTGGACGTCGAGCTGGGCCGCGAACTGTCGGACACCTTCGTCTCCTTCGTCCGCTACCTGGTCGCCGCCCGGCAGGTGGACCCCAGCCGCGTCTGGGCGCGGGGCACCGCCGTCAGCTCACGGGACTCGACCCCGGCCGCCGACCTCGCCGGCCGCGAGATCCAGTTCGACATCGACCACCTCGACATCCTCCGCGACCCCGGCGTCGGCCGGGCGGTGACCGAGCTGCTGACCGCTCCCCGCTGACCCACCCCGCACCTCAACCGCACGTCACACACAGCAAGGAAGGACCAACCGCGATGTCACTCTCGACGGGGGCCACAGCGCGCACCGCCTCCCCCAAGGAACGGTCGCTGTGGATGCTCGACCGGCTCGTACCCGACGCGGGCGCCAACAACGTCCCGGCGGCCCTGCGGATCGGCGGCCGGCTGGACCGCCCGGCCCTGCGGACGGCCCTGACCGCGGTGGTACGCCGCCACGACGCCCTGCGCACCGTCTTCCACGCCGCCGACGACACCCTCACCGCCTCGGTGCTCGCCCCCGGCGGGACGGACCTGGACGTCCAGGAGATCACGCCCTCGGCGGACGGGCCGCAGGCCGCCCTGACGGCCTTCGCCGCCACGCCGTTCGCCCTCGACGGCCGCCCGCTGATCCGCGTGGGCCTCCTCGCCGACGGCGACGACGACGTGCTCTGCTTCGTCGTGCACCACCTGGTCTTCGACACCGTCTCCGCGGGCGTCTTCACCCGCTCCCTGGCCCGGGCGTACGCACGGGTGCTGCGCGGCGAGCAGCCGTACCCGGCCGACGAGGGCGCCGGCCCGGTCCCGGTGCTGGACGAACCCGCCCCTCGGCCGCAGAGCACCGACTTCTGGCGCGACCACCTGGCCGGCTTCGACCCCGGCGCGCTGGAGACGGACTGCGGCACCGGCCACAACCCCGCCCGGCCCACGCTGGCCGGCGGCAGGCTGGACCACACCCTCACGCCCGGGGCGACCGCGGCGGTGCGCAAGCTGGCCAAGGAACTGCGCGCCCCCGAGGCCGTGGTGCTGCTCGCCGCCTACTACCTGCTGCTGGCCGCGCACGGCGCCGGCCCCGACCTCGTCGTCGGCACGCCCGTCAACGTCCGCGGCGACGGCGCGGCGGACGCCATCGGCTACCACGTCAACACCCTGCCGCTGCGGACGGCGGTGGACCCCGGCGAGTCGTTCCGCGCGCTCGTCACCCGCACCCGGAACGTCTTCTTCGGCGCCCTGTCCCATGCGGACGCCCCCGTCGACGCCCTGCTCGCGGAGGTCGCCCGGCCCGGCGCGTCCTGGCGCGGCTCGCTCTTCCGCCATGTGTTCAACTACGTCCCCGCCCCGGGCGACGCCGGCCTGGCCTTCGGCGACACCCCGGCCCGCACGGAGCCCGCCGAGTCCGGGTACTGCAAGTTCGACCTGGAACTGAACGTTCTCGCGACGCCGGAGACCCTCTCCCTGCGCGTGGTCCACGGCACCGAGGCGCTCGCCGAGGCGGACGCCCGGGCGCTGGTACGGCGCTATGACGCCCTGCTGTCCGGCCTGGGTGAGGCGGCGGACCGGACCGTGGCGGAGATCGAGGTGGGCACCGACGCCGACCGCACCGCGCTGCGGACCGGGTACGAGGAGGCGGTCCGCGCCGGGGGGACGGCCGGGTTCGTGGCCTCCGCCGGCGGCCGGGAGGCGCTGCCCGGCGTGCGCGGCGAGCTGTGCCTCGTGGCCACGTCCCGCCCCGCGGCCGACGACGGGCACGACGGCGCACACCCGCAGCACGGGCCCTACCGCCGCACCGGCGAACTGGCCCGCCGCGGCTACGACGGCACGCTGGAGATCCTCGGCCGGGCGGACCGCCGGGTCACCGTCCACGGCGTCCCGGTTCAACTCGACCGCCTGGAGGCCCTGTTGGCCTCGGAGGACGGCGTGCGGGCGGCGGCCGTGGTGCTGCGGAAGGGCGACGACACCGACCCCGGCGGACTGGTCGCCTTCCTCGCCGCCCCCGACGACCCGCAGCTCCTGGACCGGCTGCGCAAGCGCATCGGCGCCGAACTGCCGGCCGCCGCCGAACCGGGCTCCTTCGTGGTCCTGGACGCGCTGCCCACGGCCGCCGACGGGCGGCCGGACCTCGCGGAGCTGGAGCGCCGGGCCGCCGCCGGAGGGACCACCGGCGCCGATGACGCCGACGGGCAGCTGCTGGCGGACCTGGTCGAGCTGTGGAACGACGTCCTGGAACGGGACGACGTCGGCCCGCAGGCCAACTTCTTCGAGCTGGGCGGCCATTCCCTGCTCGCCGCGAAGGTGGCACAGCGCAGCGGCAAGCTGGCCGGCGTACGGGTCAGGCTCGCCGACGTCTTCGCCAACCCGACCCCGCTCACCCTGGCCGAGCATCTGCGCGCCGCCCGCGCCTGAACGGCAACGGGGCGGCGTACCCCGCGGGTACGCCGCCCCGTCCGGTGGGCCGAGGTGTCAGCCCACCGGCCGTTCGGCCCCCACCCGCCGGCTGTCCACCACCAGGTCCAGGTCCGAGGGGATCTCCGTGCGGTGCCGCACATTGAGCTTGCGGTACACCCGCGTCAGATGCTGCTCCACCGTGCTGACCGTGATGTGCAGCTTGCGGCTGATCTCGCGGTTGGTGTAGCCGAGCGTGGCGAGGGTGGCCACCCTCCGCTCGGCGCTGCTCAGCGAGGCGATGTCGGCGGGGCCGGCCTGGACACGCAGCGGCCGGTCAACCTCCTCGGCACCGCCGGTCGGTTTGAGCCGGCGCAGCAGCGGCTCGGCCTGGCAGTGCCGGGCGGCGTTCCACGCCTGCCGGGACACCATCCGCGCCCGCCCCGCGGCACCGAGCGCACGGTGCGCGTCACCGAGATCGGCCAGCGCCCGGGCCAGTTCGTACGGATTGTGCGCCGACTGGAGCTCCTCCACCGCCTCCGTCAACAGCGCCGGGCGCCGCTGGAGTTCGACGGTCGCGGCGAGCAGGCGGAGCGTGGTGCCCCGGAGGCGCGGGCCGTTCGCGCGGGGGCGGGCCAGCTGCGCGTCGAGGAGTTCGCGGGCCCGCGCCCGGTCCCCGAGCTGGATCAGGACCTCCGCCGCCGCGGAGCGCCACGGTACGAGCGTGGGGACGTCCACCCCCCAGTCCGTCATCAGCTCGCCGCAGGCCAGGAAGTCGCCCAGGGCCGCCTGCAGACGGTTGTTGGCGAAGTGGTGCTGTCCGCGGGCGTGCAGGTGGTACAGGCCGTACAGCGAGTCGAAGGCGGTCTCCGGCAGGGGGCCCGACAGCTGGTCCGCCGCTTCCGTGTCCTTGCCCATCGCGGTGCAGGCGAGCGCCATGGCGCTGGAGGCCAGGAAGCCGAACGGTCCCCAGATCCGCCGCGGGATCAGCCGCAGCGCGGCGCGGGCGTGCTCCTCGGCCGCCGACAGCTCTCCCTGCCGCAGCGCGATCTGCGCCTGCAGCGCGGCGAACACCGCCTGCCAGGTGGGGGCCCGGCGGGCGACCGCCTGTGCCTGGAGACTCCGGCACCAGACCGCCGCCTTGTCCAGCCGGTCGGCGTGGAACAGCGCCAGGATCGCGAAGGCCAGCATCTCGAAGGTGTGGTCGCTGAGCGCGGAGTTCTGCAGGATGTGCTCGGCGTCCGCCACCACGTCCTTGCCGTCCTCGTCCCGGAGCGCGGTGGACAGCAGCGTCGCCGCCAGGAGCTCCGGATTGAGGGCGATGGTGGCCGGGGTGCTGCCGTCGGGCGCCGACTCCGACGGGCACGCCGGTAACTCCTTCACCAGGGACGGGAAGGTGCAGCCCAGCCACACCCGGGAGAGGTGCCGCTCGGCCGCGAGCTGCCGGTCCTCCCCGGCACCGGACGGACCCGGCGCCCGCAGCGCCTCGACGGCCTGCCGCTCCTCGACCGACCACAGCAGATGGCGCCGGATCACGGCCAGCACACCGGCGGAGCGCTGGTGCGGGTCCCGCGCCGGGGCCAGCAGGGACCGCAGGTGGCGGGTGGCGGCGGGGAGGTTCACCCGCAGTTCGGCACGGGCCAGGTCCGCGATGACGGCGACGTGCTGTCGGTTGTCCAGGGCCGCCCGGTGGGCAAGTTCCAGGCACCGGATGGCGGTTGCCGCGTCGTCGCCGGCCAGCGCCTGCTCGGCCGCCTCGCGCAGGACGGGGACCGCCTCGGGGTCGGGCGCCCCGCCGGCGCCGATCAGCTGCCGGGCGATGTCCAGCGCCGGGCCCCCGGTGTCATGCAGCAGCCGTGCGCACCGCCGGTGCAGCCGGGTCCGTTCCTCGGCCGGCATGCCGTCGAGGATCGCGGACCGCATCGCGGGGTGCCTGAAGCGCCCGGCGACCAGCAGCCCGGCCGCCTCCAGGATGCGTACGGCACGCTCGGCGCACAGCGTGTCGATGTCCAGTGCGCGGCACAGCACGTCGAAGGACCAGGCGTCGTCCAGCACGGCCAGGGCCCTGGCGACCCGGCCCGTCTTGGCGTCCCCGCGCCGCAGGCAGGTCAGCACCGCCTGGCGGAACATCTCGTCGACCACCGGCTCGGCGGGCACCGCGGCCCGGCCCGTACGGCCCGCCCGGGCGGACCCGGTGGCATCGGCCAGGACGGTCGCCAGCAGCGGATTGCCGCCGGAGACCGCGAGCACCGCCGGAGCCAGCCGCCGCGCGGCGGCGTCGTCGAAGCGACGGCCGAGCAGTGCGGCGACATCGGACTCGGTCAGCGGCCGCAGCCCCAGGTGTCCGACGTGCGGTTCCCGGGACATGTCGGTGTACGGCGTCAGGTCGGGCTCGGCCTCCAGCTGCTTGCTCAGCACGACCATGATGCGGGCCGAGCGAAGCCGCCGGGTCAGGTGGGACAGACAGCGCATGGACGCCGTGTCCGCCTGGTGGACGTCGTCCACCGTGATGACGAGGGGGGTTTCCGCCGCGAGCGTCAGCAGTACTTCGCACAGTCCCTGGTGGATGCGCGCGGACCTGCCCTCCGCGGCGTCCGGGCCGTCCGCCGCCGGCACGGCGCCTTCTCTCAGGAGTTGTTCGGCCCGCCTGGTCGCCGGCTCGTCCAGCGGCGCGCTCCGCAGCAGCTGGCTCATCACGCCCAGCGGGAGGGCCTGCTCCGAGGAGCAGGCCGTGGCACTGAGCCATCGGGCACCGGACTGCAGGGCGTGCTCGGCCGCAGCGTGCAGCATCCCGGTTTTTCCCAGAGCGGCGGAGCCGGTGACGATGATGACGCCGCCTCTGCCGCATTGGACGTCCGCGAACATCCTTCGCAGGACCGTCGTTTCCTCTTTCCGACCGACTAACGTCATCGTGCTTCCCCCGACATAGTGCTTCCTGGTCAGGAGAACCTCGAGATGGCGCGATGATCCACGCGCACCTGGTCGACGAGCATTCCCCCGAACAGCTCGGAATGATCCAGACGATATCGAGCGCATGTCCGCCGGCGGGCGACTTGTGACATAGGTAACACGGGCGTATAGGGGCATTACGCACGCCCCCGCGCGCCGCTGCCGCACTTCGCCCGTCAGGTTTGGTAATGCCCCTCAGGGCCGGTAGCGCAGCGGATGGTCCGCCGGGACCTGGGTCAGCACGATCCGGTGGCCGTCCGGATCGGCGATCCACATCTCGATCAGGCCCCACGGCTCCTGGACGGGCGGCCGCAGCACCTCGACCCCGTGTGCCAGCAGCTCCTGGTGCGCCGCCGCCGCGTCCGCCACCTGGAGCCACAGCTTGAGGGTGTCGGTGGCGGGCTGCGCGGCGCGGCCGGAGACCTCCAGGAAGCCGCCGCCGAGGAAGTACACCGTGCCGCGCTCGGGCCCGGTGCCGAACTCCCGGTAGATCTCCAGCCCCAGCGCCTCGCCGTAGAACGCCCGCGAGCGCTCGGGATCGGACGGCCGCAACAGCACTCGGCTGCTCAGTACGTGCACCATGCCGGCGACCCTACGCCGCCGCCCCCGCCCGGCCCGGGGAAAGACCCGGCCGTACGGCCCTGACATCGCCCGCGGCTCTGCCTACCGCGGGGACACCGGCCGGGCGGCATGGACGACGGAGGCGGATCTCCACTGGTCGCCTGGTACGAGCGCTGCGGCTACCGGCGCACCGGGCAGTGCACCCGTTCCCGTACGGCGACGAGCGGTTCGGCGTCCCGCAGGTCGCCGACCTGGAGTTCGAACTCCTGGTCAAGCCGCTGGGCTGGCGGAGGCGGCGCCCCGGCTCTCCTTGTCCGGGACCGGCCCGGACTGCTCTCCGCCCTTACTTCGTCTCACCGGGCGCGAAGTTTTCCCCCACCGGGCGCGCCGTTACGCGGTGAAGCGCACCGCCCGCCGGATCTCCGGGAGGTCGGTCACCACACCGTCCAGCCCCAGGCCGCGCGCCAGTCGCAGCTGGTCGTGGGTGTTGACCGTCCAGGCGACGACCTTCAGATGGGCGGCGTGCGCCCGCTCGACCAGTTCCAGGGTGAGCCGCCGGATGTTCAGCGAGAGCATCGTCGCGCCCACGGCCTGGGCGCGGTCCACCACATCGGCGCCGTAGCGACTGGCCACCAGCGCGGTGCGCACCCCCGGCAGCAGGGTGCGGATCGCCGCCAGCGCCTCGTCGTGGAAGGAGATCACCTCGACCCGGCCGACCAGATCGCGCGCCCGCATCACCTCGGCCAGCGCCTGCGCGGCCGCCACGTCCTTGATCTCGGCCTGGAGCGGCGCCTTGACCGCCTCCACCACCTGCTCGAAGACGGGGATCCGCTCGCCCTTCCCGGCGTCCAGTTCCCGCAGCTCGGCCAGGGTGCGCTCGGCGATCGGGCCGGTGCCGTCGGTGGTCCGGTCCACGTCCGCGTCGTGCATGACCACGAGCGCGCCGTCCTTGCTCAGGTGCAGATCCAGTTCGATGACGTCCAGACCCTCGTGCTCGGCGCGTACGAAGGAGCGCAGGGTGTTCTCGGGCTCGACGCCCATCATCCCGCGGTGTCCGATGGTCAGAAAGGACAAGGCTGCCTCGCTTCTGTCGGCTCGGTACTGCTGTCGGCTCTTCGTCAGTGTCGACCGTCGACCGTCGACAACGGCGGAACGAAATGGCGCTCAGCCTAACGGGCCCACGAGGCGATGAACCGGTTGCGGAGTCGACCGCGGTGTGTCCAGTACGGGTACCCGCCATATCGGGGGCCCAGACACTCACCCGTGCGTGGGCGCGCCCGCGCCGCGCTGACACCAAGGGGGCGGAAGGGGCATTCCGGGCAGCATGGAGTAGTCGTGTGGCATATGCCATACGGCCGTCGCGGGAGCGCCGTACGTCCTGTGCCGACAGCGTCGGCCGCCGGAGGAAGCGCGGAATCCCTTGGCATTGCTGGCAGGAAGTGAGGTCCGAGTCGCTACCAACAGGAAAAAGTTGCGTGACTGCCGGGGGTCCACAGAATAATTTTCGGCAACCCCACTTGAGTCGGCGAACCCCGGCTGGTTACCGTGTGCTGACAGCACGATCTACCGCCGGAGGGCAGTCATGACGGAAATTCTTTCGCCTGTGGGTGTCCAGGGAGGCACTCCCACCGCAGAGCGTGTGGTCGCGCACCCTGCATGGCCCGCGCTCAAGGACGCCGTCGAGGCCATCCGGCCGTGGCAGTCCAAGGACGGCTCGATCGACCTGGCCGCGGAGGGCGCGCCGTCCGCCGGCGCCGTCCGCGCCGAGGTCGAGCGCGTGATAGCGGCCGTCGAGGAGCTCGCGCCGCTGCTGCCGCACAACGACGCCTACCACCGCGCGCTCGTCGCCGACCTGCGCCGCTGGGCCGACGAGGGCTTCAGCGTGCCGGACTTCCTGGACTCGCTGCTCGCCTTCCAGCCCGCCCGGCAGCGCGCCGACGGCCTCCCGCACCTCGTGCTGTTCCCGATGTACACGCAGAACGGCAACCTGGACCGCAACTTCGAGGCCGTCGTGCTGCGCATGGTCTGGCCGGACTGGCTCGCCGACCTGGAGCGCACCCGCTACGACAACCCCCTCTTCTGCGGTATCGCCTTCGAGGACTTCACGGCCGGCTACGACACCAACTCCGCCGTGCTCTTCCCGGAGACCATCGCGGTGCGCGAGGCCCCCGAGCGCTTCACCTGGGGCGGCATCTTCTGCGACCGCGAGGCCGCCCGCTTCCGCCGGGTCAGCGAGGCCGCCGTCGAGACGCTCGGCATCGAACTCCCCGAGGACATCCGGGAGATGCTGACCGACCAGGAGCGCTGCCAGGAGGCGTTCGTCCTGTGGGACATGGTCCACGACCGCACCCACAGCCACGGCGACCTGCCCTTCGACCCGTTCATGATCAAGCAGCGCCAGCCGTTCTGGATGTACGGCCTGGAGGAGCTGCGCTGCGACCTCACCGCCTTCAAGGAGGCCGTGAAGCTGGAGGCCGAGGGATACTCCCAGGCCCGTGACGTGCAGTTCGCGGTGATCTTCGACCGGATGTTCCGCTTCCCCGTCACCGGCGACCGGGTCCGCAACTACGACGGCCTCGGCGGCCAGCTGCTCTTCGCCTACCTGCACAAGCACGACGTCGTACGCTGGACGGACAACACACTGCACATCGACTGGGAGCGGGCGCCCAAGGTCACCAACCAGCTGTGCGGTGAGATCGAAAAGCTCTACCGCGACGGCATCGACCGGCCCAAGCTGGTCCACTGGTTCGCCGCGTACGACCTCGTCTCGACCTACCTCGCGCCGCACCCGGGTTCGGTCTGGGCCAAGGGTCCCGACGCCCTCGACCTGGACCTGCCGCCGCGCAAGCTCGTGGACGACGTGCTCCCCGACGAGTTCCCGCTGAGCATGTTCTACGAGGCGCTCGCCAAGAAGCTGCGCGGTGTGATCGCCTCCACCAAGGGCATCACTGCTCACAGCGACGAACTGGCGGCGGCGTGAACAACGACCGGAACACCCGGCCACAGGCCGTCCAGGAGCAGGACGAGGAGGCGACGGAGATGGTTACTTCGACGGGCGGCCAGGGGCCGCTGGAGGGCGCGGTCATCGCGGTGGCCGGAGCGGCCGGACCGGCGGGCCGGGCCACGCTGATGCGGCTGGCCGAGGCAGGCGCGGTGGTCGTCGGCTCGGACTCCAACCCCGAGCGGCTCGCCGAGGCCGTGGACGCGGCCCGCTACGCCCATGGCGGTGCCACGGTCATAGGGGAGACCGTCGACCTCCTCGACCTGGACCAGACCCGCGAGTGGGCGGCCCGTACGGAGAAGGAATTCGGCCGGATCGACGGCCTGGTGCACCTCGTCGGCGGCTGGCGCGGCTCGTCGACCTTCGCGGAGACGGACCTGGGGGACTGGGACCTCCTGCACAAGCTGCTGATCCGCACCGTCCAGCACACCTCCCTCGCCTTCCAGGACGCCCTGGAGCGCAGCGGCAACGGCCGCTACCTGCTCACCAGCGCGGCCGGTGCCTCCAAGCCCACCGGCGGCAACGCCGCCTACGCCGCAGCGAAGGCCGCCGCCGAGGCGTGGACGCTCGCCATGGCTGACGGCTTCCGCAAGTCGGGGGGCGAGCAGGGGCCGCGCGCCGCGGCTGCGATCCTGATCGTCAAGGCGCTCGTCCACGACCAGATGCGTGCCGAGCGACCGAACGCAAAGTTCGCGGGCTTCACGGACGTCAAGGAGCTGGCCGAGGCCATCGCCGGCGTCTGGGACCGGCCCGCCCAGGAAGTGAATGGACAGCGTCTGTGGCTGACCCCCGAGCCGTAAGCGGAGCGACGACCGACGCACGGCAGCACCACGATCCCGGGATCCGCGGCTTCGCCAGCGACAACTACGCCGGCGCCCACCCGGAGGTCCTGGCGGCGCTCGCCCTCGCCAACGGCGGCCACCAGGTCGCCTACGGCGAGGACGACTACACCGCGCACCTCCAGCGTGTCTTCCGCAGCCACTTCGGGCAGCGCGCCGAGGCGTTCCCGGTCTTCAACGGCACGGGCGCCAACGTCGTCGCCCTCCAGGCCGTGACCGACCGCTGGGGCGCGGTGGTCGCCGCCGAAACCGCACACATCAACGTCGATGAATGCGGTGCGCCCGAGCGCGTCGGCGGGCTCAAGCTGCTGACCGTACCGACCGAGGACGGCAAGCTCACCCCCGAGCTGATCGACCGCCAGGCGTGGGGCTGGGACGACGAGCACCGCGCCATGCCGCAGGTCGTCTCGATCACCCAGAGCACGGAGCTGGGCACGGTCTACACGCCCGACGAGATCCGGGCGATCTGCGACCACGCGCATGAGCGCGGCATGGTGGTCCACCTGGACGGCTCGCGGATAGCCAACGCCGCGGCCACCCTCGACGTCCCGATGCGGGCCTTCACCAACGCCGTGGGCGTCGACATCCTCTCCTACGGCGGCACCAAGAACGGTGCGGTCTTCGGCGAGGCCGTGGTCGTGCTCAACCCCGACCGGGTGCGCGCGATGAAGCACCTGCGGAAGCTGTCCATGCAGCTCGCCTCCAAGATGCGCTTCGTCTCCGTCCAGTTGGAGGCGCTGCTCGCCAAGGACCTGTGGCTGCGCAACGCCCGCCACGCGAACACCATGGCCCAGCGGCTGGCGGCCGGCGTACGGCAGATCGACGGGGTCCAGATCCTCTACCCCGTCCAGTCCAACGCGGTCTTCGCCCGCCTCCCGCACGACGTGAGCGAACGCCTCCAGAAGCGCTACCGCTTCTACTTCTGGGACGAGCAGGCCGGCGACGTCCGCTGGATGTGCGCGTTCGACACCCGCGAGGAGGACGTCGACGGCTTCCTCGCAGCCCTGCGCGAGGAGCTGCGCGCGGGCTGATTCCCGGGTCGCCGACCTTCCCGCCGCGGGGGCTTCACGCCGTTGCCCCCGCGGCGGGCGCGTGTGTGGCGGGGGAGGGCAGCGCGGGCCGCAAGGGACTCGACGCATAGGTATGCGACATTGCGAAATTTCATTGCCCTGCGGCGGGTGCCTGGCTACGCTCCCCGTCCATGGAGCTGATCCAGAACACCCCTGATCTCGCTGCCTATTTGGCGGCCGACGACGCCATCGACCATGAACATCCGGTCGTCCGGCGCACCGCCGCGACACTGTCCGCCGACGCGCCGGACGCATATGCATACGCCGAGGCGGCCTTCACTTTCGTGCGTGACGCCATCCCGCACAGCTTCGACTCCGGGGACGAGCGAAGCGAGATGGGGGTCCCCCCGGCCGAAGGCTGGGGGAGCGTCACCTGGCGGGCCTCGGACGTCCTGGAGACGCGCACCGGCATCTGCTACGCCAAGTCGCACGCCCTCGTCGCCCTGCTGCGCGCCCGGGGCATCCCGGCGGCCCTCTGCTATCAGAAGTTCGAGGCCGTCCACGGTCTGATCGCGCTGAAGCTGCCCGGCCGGGAGCGCTGGGTGCGGCAGGACGCGCGGGGCGGCGAGGCGGGCGCGGGCGCACAGTTCCGGCTCGACTGCGAGCAGCTGGCCTTCGCCGTCCGCCCGGAGTTCAATGAAGTGGACTATCCGGTGCTATTTGCTGAACCGCACCCGGCCGTGCTCCAATGCCTGCGAGACGCCGTCGACCGGCCCCGTCTCGCGCAGCTCCTGCCCACCGCACTCTGAGGAACGGCCCGATGCCCAGCCCCCGGCGCGTCTCCGGCGCGACCCTTCCCCTGTCCGTCTCCGACGAGGTCAGCGCCCTGGCGCCCGGCTTCGGCCACCTCGCCGTCACGGCGCACGGGCTGACCAACGGGCCCAGCGACGAGGCCGGGTCCGCGCTCCTGGACGACGCCGCCCGCCGCCTCGCCCGGCGCCTCGACGGGCGCGCCCCGCAGGACGATCCGCACATGGCGGCCTGGCGCGCCGCCTACACCGCCTTCGGCAGCAAGCCCTCGCGCACCCGCAACTCCGCCGAAGCGCTCGCCAAGCGGGCCCTCGCGGACGGCGGGCTGCCGCGCATCAACCGCCTCGTCGACCTCTACAACGCCGTCAGCGTCGCCCATCTCCTCCCGGTGGGCGGCGAGGACCTGGACCGCATCCAGGGCGGGATGCGGCTCGTACGGGCCACCGGTGACGAGCCGTTCGCCACCGCGGCCGGCGGCGAGGACGTCATCGAGCACCCGGACGCGGGCGAGGTCGTGTGGTGCGACGACGAGGGCGTCACCTGCCGCCGCTGGAACTGGCGCCAGGGCACCCGCACCCGGCTGACCGAGGACTCCGTCAACGCCCTCTTCCTGCTGGAGCGGATGGCCCCGATGCCCCTGGACGACCTGACGGCCGCCGGCACCGAACTGGCCGAGGCGCTGCAGAAGGCATGCCCCGACGCCCGTATCGAGATCGGTGACGTCCGGACCCGGTGATCCGGGCTCCGTTACGCGGTGCTCCCCGGCGCCGCCGGTGCCGTACCGCCCAGGTGCGCCGGGATCCACCAGGTGTCCTCCGGGCCGCGGGGACGCACCGGGTAGGCGCGCTGTGCGGCCTCCAGCAGGTCCTGCACCCGGGAGCGCAGCCGGTCGGTGATCTTCTCGGCGGGCTCGGCCGGGTCGGCCTCCAGCGGCTCGCCGACCCGGATCGTTATCGGGATGTGGTGCCGGCCCAGGTCGCGCTTGTGGCCCTTGGTCCACAGCCGCTGGGTGCCCCACAGCGCCACCGGCAGCAGCGGCACCCCGGCCTCCTGGGCCAGCCGGGCGGCACCCGACTTGAAGGTCTTGAGGGTGAAGGACTCGGAGATCGTCGCCTCCGGGAAGACCCCGATGATCTCGCCCGAACGCAGCGCGGTCAGCGCGTGCTTGTAGGCGTGCATCCCCTGCGCGCGGTCCACCGGAATGTGCTTCATCGCGCGCATCAGCGGCCCCGACACCTTGTGCCGGAACACCGACTCCTTCGCCATGAAGCGCACCAGGCGCTTGGCCGGCCGCGCGGCGAGCCCCGCGAAGACGAAGTCGAGGTACCCGATGTGATTGCTCACCAGCACCGCCCCGCCGCGGCGCGGGATGTGATCCGCCCCGGCGATGTCGAACTTGAGATCGAGCGCCTTGAAGAGCGTGCGCGCGGCGCCGATCACGGGCGGATAGACGAGCTCTGCCATTGTCGGGAGGACCCCTTTTCCGTGCCTGGGGAGGGTTCTCCCGGCGGAAAGCTACGCCGCCGTAACTGCGGCTTTCGGGAGATCGTGCCCGATCCCGGCCCTGGCGGCCAGCGCACGGGACGCCACGGAGGCGAGATTCTTGTCACGTGGCGACCGGCTCAGCCGACCGCCCTGCGCAGCAGAAGGTACATCTCGCACCCCAGGCAGTACCCGAAAACCGCATTGAGGAACGCCGCCGCGAGCGCACAACCGGTGGCCGCGAGCCCCAGCCACTCCGGCCCCACGAGGTAGCCGGTCAGCCCCGCCGCGGCGAAGAACAGTCCGACGCTCTGGGCGAAGCGCGGCGGAGCGGAGTCCTCGAACTCGGTCGGCGCGGACAGCCGCGGCCGCACCGCCACCCTGAACAGCCGGGCATAGGGCGAGTGCTGGACACCGGCCACCGCACCGACCGCGAACACCAGGGTCTGCAGGGCCAGTAGCGGCGCGCTCCCGCTGATCAGCACGGCCGCCAGCACCACCGTCGTCAGTGCGGCCCCGAACCTCGGACCCCGTACATCGATCCTCTCGGCAGTCATGTCTCCACCCTCCCCCAGGACGGGCCGCCCGGGAGCCCGGGAATCTTTGCGGTCTCGTGAACGCTGCACCCGGAGATGACCGGACTCATGGTGTGCATCGCGGTGCTCGCGGCGGCGAGCGCCTTCGGCATGTGGCACCAACGCCGCAACGGGAGGCTGACGGTGCACAAGAGGGACGACCACGGCGACGCGCCACGGCTGGGCGCCACCGAGATCGGCGCGGAGCTGGGGGAGCGGGCCACCCTGCTGCAGTTCTCCAGTGCCTTCTGCCAGCCTTGCCGCGCCACCCGCCGCACCCTCGTCGAGGTCGCCGAAATGATCGACGGCGTGGCCCATGTCGAGATTGACGCGGAGGCCCACCTCGACCTGGTGCGGGAACTCAACGTGCTGCGCACGCCCACCGTCCTCGTGCTCGACGCGGACGGCCGGATCGTGCGCCGCGCCGCGGGCCAGCCCCGTAAGGCCGATGTGATCGCGGCACTGGGCACGGCGGTCCGTGATTGATCTCCCAGATGGTGGGCGGCCCTTGACGCTGTGGTGTCCGCATCGTCACTCTGACGTGATGCGGCCAGGACCCCTTCTCTACGGACGCGCCCACGTCGACCTTCTGCGGACCGCCAGCGCGCGCTGTCCGGGCGTGTGAGCAGCGACGACACCACCGCCGCCGGCAGCTATCGGGCCGCCCGCGGCGCCGCCTCGGCCCGTACACCACAGGAGAAGGACAACTCCATGACGGCCTCGCCCGACCTCGGCACGCCTCGCACCGCCACTCCGGACCTCCTGCGCTCCGTCTTCCGCCAGCACGCCGCCGGCGTCGCGGTGATCACCGCACACGGCGCCGCCCCCGTCGGCTTCACCGCCACCTCCCTCACCTCCGTCGCCGCCGATCCGCCGCTGCTCTCGTTCGGCATCGGCACCGGCGCCTCCAGCTGGCCGGCCGTCTCCGAGGCCGCCCACGTCGGCGTCCACATACTCGGCGAGCACCAGGAGGAGCTGGCCGCCACCTTCGCCCGCAGCGGCGCCGACCGCTTCGGCCCCGCCACCTCCTGGCGCACCGGCCCCGAGGGCGTGCCCCTGCTGGACGGCGTACTGGCCTGGATGGTGTGCCGGGTCGTCGCCCGGGTGCCGGCCGGCGACCACCGGATCGTGCTCGCCGAGCCCGTCGTCGGCGACCCCGCGGGACCCGGCCGCCCCCTCCTCTATCACCAGGGTCGCTTCAACGCGCTGCGGAACTGAGAGGTTCCGGCAGGGCGCCTCGTTCCTCCGTTCAGGGCCGTTGGCAAGGTCACATTTCGACGGCCTTGATTCGGGGCACCAGACTGTATGTACTGGCGAGTAATATGGCGGTCGGCGTGGGGGATCCACGTCCGACCGGGAGCCGCCCCAACAGGCGCCTATGCTGCCAATACAAGGCAGTTCTGAAGAGACGAAGCAGGTAGGAGAGCCGGCGTGAGCTTGAGGATCGTTGTCTGTGTGAAGTACGTGCCCGACGCCACCGGCGACCGGCACTTCGCCGAGGACCTGACCGTCGACCGTGACGACGTGGACGGCCTCCTCTCGGAGCTCGACGAGTACGCCGTCGAGCAGGCCCTGCAGATCAAGGAAGCCGCCGACGACGCGGAGATCACGGTCCTGACCGTCGGTCCCGAGGACGCCAACGACGCGCTGCGGAAGGCCCTGTCGATGGGCGCCGACAAGGCCGTCCACGTCGAGGACGACGACCTGCACGGCACCGACGCGCTCGGCACCTCGCTCGTGCTCGCCAAGGCGATCGAGAAGACCGGCTACGACCTCGTCGTCTGCGGCATGGCCTCCACCGACGGCACCATGGGCGTGCTCCCGGCGCTGCTGGCCGAGCGGCTGAACGTCCCTCAGGTCACCCAGCTCTCCGAGGTTTCCGTAGCCGACGGCAAGGTCACCGGCCGCCGGGACGGCGACACCGCCAGCGAGCAGCTGGAGGCCGCGCTGCCCGCCGTCGTGTCCGTCACCGACCAGTCGGGCGAGGCGCGCTACCCCTCCTTCAAGGGCATCATGGCCGCCAAGAAGAAGCCGGTGGAGTCCCTGGACCTGGACGACCTGGGCATCGACGCGGACGAGGTCGGCCTGGAGGGCGCCTGGACCAAGGTCGAGGACGCGGCCGAGCGTCCGGCCCGTACGGCCGGCACGATCGTCAAGGACGAGGGCGAGGGCGGCAAGCAGCTCGCCGAGTTCCTCGCGGGCCAGAAGTTCATCTAGGCCCGTCCTTACCTCAACCGCCCTCATTCTTCCCGCAGGAGAGCAATCCCATGGCTGAAGTCCTTGTCTACGTCGACCACGTGGACGGCGCCGTCCGCAAGCCCACCCTCGAACTGCTCACCCTCGCCCGCCGCATCGGCGACCCGGTAGCCGTCCACCTCGGCCCGAACGCCGAGGAGGCCGCGAAGGTTCTCGCCGAGCACGGTGCGGTCAAGGTGCTCGCCGCCGACGCGCCGGAGTTCGCCGAGTACCTCGTCGCCCCCAAGGTCGACGCGCTGCAGGCCGCCTACGACGCGGTCTCGCCGGCCGCCGTGCTGCTGCCGTCCTCCGCCGAGGGCAAGGAGATCGCGGCCCGCCTGGCGCTGCGTATCGGCTCCGGCATCATCACCGACGCCGTCGACGTCGAGTCCGGCGACGAGGGCCCGGTGGCCACGCAGTCCGTGTTCGCGGCCTCGTACACCACCAAGTCCCGTGTCAGCAAGGGCACCCCGGTCATCACCGTCAAGCCCAACTCCGCCGCCCCGGAGGCCGCGCCGGCCGCCGGCACGGTCGAGCAGCTCGCGGTGACCGTCGCCGACTCCTCCAAGGGCACCAAGATCGTCTCGCGCACCCCGCGTGAGTCCACCGGTCGCCCGGAGCTGACCGAGGCCGCGATCGTGGTCTCCGGTGGCCGCGGTGTCAACGGTGCCGAGAACTTCCCGGTCATCGAGGCGCTCGCCGACTCGCTCGGCGCGGCCGTCGGCGCCTCGCGCGCCGCGGTGGACGCCGGCTGGTACCCGCACACCAACCAGGTCGGCCAGACCGGTAAGTCGGTCTCGCCGCAGCTGTACATCGCGGCGGGCATCTCCGGCGCGATCCAGCACCGCGCCGGTATGCAGACCTCGAAGACCATCGTCGCCATCAACAAGGACGCCGAGGCCCCGATCTTCGACCTGGTCGACTACGGCGTGGTCGGCGACCTCTTCGACGTCGTCCCGGCCCTCACCGACGAGGTCAAGACCCGCAAGGGCTGAACCCGTCCGACGGCGCCGGAGCACCTGCGGCGCCGCGCACGCCCGAGGCCCCGTACGCGCGCTGCGTACGGGGCCTCGGGCGTGCGCGGACGGACCGCTTCAGGTGTGCGACGGTCAGGTCTGCGGCAACCGGTCCTTGCCCGGCTCGCCGGCCGGGACCGGCTGGAGCACCGCGACATCCACCGGAGCGGCCAGCGCCTCGGCGATCTCCGCCCCGATCGCCTCCAGCGCCGGTCCCGCCGAGTGTGCGTCGAGGCTCGCCTGGTCGGCCCAGTTCTCGATGACGGTGACCCGGTCCTCGCCCGAGTGCACCGCGTAGAGCAGGCATCCGGGCTCGGCGTGCACGGCGGGCGTGTGCCGGCGGAACGCGGCGAGCACGTCCGCCAGGCGGCCGGGCTTGGTCTTGACGGTGGCGACGACGACGGGCACGGAGCCTCCCGGTGTGCGGCGACGGGCACGGCCGGACGCGGTCAGGTCCGGGCGCCCCGTCGCTGGACGGACATGATCCTTTGGGACACCGGAAGCCTAGAGGGTGTCTTCCGGGCCGATCGCCCGGCACGGCTCCGGAGCGGCCGGCGGGGATCCTTGAGGGCGGGCCGGACATGATCCGAAAGGCATCGGCCTAGTCGCCGGTGACCCCGTCGATCCGCTCGCGCAGCAGGTCCGCGTGGCCGTTGTGGCGCGCGTACTCCTCGATCATGTGGACGTAGATCCAGCGCAGGCTGAGCGTGCGTCCCCGCGACGCCGGGAAGGTGTCGTCCAGCCCGCGGTCGGCCACCGCCTTGTCGCAGGCGGCGATCTCGGCACGCAGGGCCGCCAGGTCGGCCTCGGCGGCGGCCGGGTCCAGGTCGTCGAAATCGGCGTCCAGGTTCTCCGCCGTGAGGTGCACGTCGGGGATCTCCTCGCCGAGGAAGCGCTGGCGGAACCACGTGCGTTCGACATCGGTCAGGTGGCGCACGAGACCGAGCAGCGTGAGGGTGGACGGCGGGTTGCTCGCCAGGGCGAGCTGGTCGCCGTCGAGCCCGGCGCACTTGGCGAGCAGGGTGTCGCGGTGGAAGTCGAGCCAGCCCTGCAGCATCTCCCGTTCGCCGGCCGTGGTCGGGAGTTCTCTGCGCTGTATGGAGGGTGCGATCCAAGTCATGACGGCGAGTCTGACCTTGTCCACGGGTGGGCGCCACGGGTTTTGGGCCCCGGGCCGGGCCCGTGACCTGCGCCGCCTCGGGCGAGAGGGTGTTGACCTCGTCAACCGACCCCGTTAACTTCGCTCTACGGATTGTTGATTCCATTAAGCGGAAAACGCCCGCGCGTCAGCGTCGGACGTAGTCACCGGGAGGTATCGAATGGGGCAGCACGAGACCGTGGCGACGAGCCTCGCGGACACCGTACGCGAGGGCATCGGAGCCGCCCTCGCAGAGGTGGACGCGGACCTGGCGCGGCGCTACCCCGGCGACCCCGGCACCCGCCAGCCGGTGCACACGGTCTACGTCCCCGGTGACGCCTTCGCCGCCGACACCGTGCGTTCCTGGGGCGACCAGGCGCTCGCCGCCCTCGACGAGCACGCCCCCGACGCCGGCGCGCTCGCCGCCGTACTGGACATCCCCGACGCGCTCGCCGCCGACGTCCACGACCGCGTACGCGCCAAGCTGACCCGGGAGCCCATCGAGGACCTGCGGATCGACTTCGAGGACGGCTACGGCCCGCGCCCGGACGCCGAGGAGGACGCGGCCGCGGCCCGTGCCGCCGCCCTGGTCGCCGCGGCGTACGGGAACGGCACCGCGGCCCCCTACATGGGCATCCGGATGAAGTGCATGGAGGCCGCCGTCCGGGACCGCGGCATCCGCACCCTCGACATCTTCCTGACCGGCCTCATGGAGGCCGGCGGCCTGCCCGACGGCCTGGTCCTCACGCTCCCGAAGGTGACCTACGCCGAGCAGGTCACCGCCATGGTGCGGCTGCTGGAGGCGTTTGAGAAGGCGCGCGGCCTGGAGAGCGGCCGGATCGGCTTCGAGATCCAGATCGAGACCACCCAGTCGATCCTGGGCGCCGACGGCCGGGCCACCGTGTCCCGCATGATCGAGGCCGCCGAGGGCCGGGCCACCTCGCTGCACTACGGCACCTTCGACTACAGCGCCTCCTGCGGCGTCAGCGCGGCCCACCAGTCCCTCGACCACCCGGTGGCCGACCACGCCAAGGCCGTCATGCAGGTGGCCGCGGCGGGCACCGGCGTCCGCCTCTCGGACGGCTCCACGAACGTCCTCCCGGTCGGCCCCACCAAGCAGGTGCACGACGCCTGGCGACTGCACCACGGCCTCGTCCGCCGCTCCCTGGCCCGCGCCTACTACCAGGGCTGGGACATGCACCCGGCGCATCTGCCCACCCGTTACGCGGCGGTCTACGCCTTCTACCGCGAGGGACTCGAACAGGCGGCAGCCCGACTCGCCGCGTACGTGGCCAAGGCCGGCGGCGATGTCATGGACGAGCCCGCCACCGCCAAGGCCCTCAGCGGCTACCTCCTGCGCGGCCTGGACTGCGGCGCCGTGGACCCCACCGAGGTCACCCACCTCACCGGCCTGACCCGCACCGACCTCGACGCCTTGGCGGGCCGCCCGACGAAGACGGGCTGAGGCTGGGGCGCGAGCTGTCGGCGGCGCCGGGGCGGGGGTCGGCCGACGCCGGTGCTGAGGCTGGGGTCCGGTCGTCGACGGGGCCACGGTTGGGGCTGGCTGTTGGCGGGGCCGAGGCCAGGGCCGCCCCGAACCTGAGCCGTTCGCCAACGCCGAGCCCACTCCCGCCCCCACCGGCCCCTTTCCCGACGCTGATTCCTCCCCCCACCCCCGAACCCACCCCCCGCCCCCTCCCCCGAAGGGGGAGGAG
>NZ_JNZA01000046.1 GCF_000717345.1 Streptomyces lydicus
CAGCCGCAGCGTCAGCGAACGGGCGTAGGGGGTCAGGGCGTCGGTGACCTGCTGAGCCAGCTCCCGGGTGGGGACCAGGATCAGCGCCAGGGGCCGACGGGACTCGGCACGCCGCCCGGCGATGCGGGCCAGCAGGGCCAGACCGAAGGCGAGCGTCTTGCCCGAACCGGTGCGTCCGCGGCCCAGAACATCACGTCCGGCCAGCGAGTTCGGCAGCGTGGCGGCCTGGATCGGGAACGGGGCGGACATACCTTGCGCACTGAGGGCCGCCAGCAGCGTCGACGGCATGTCCAGCTCGGCGAAAGTCTCGGCCGGGGGCAGTGCGGGAGTGTGGGTGACGGGCAGGGCGAACTCTCCCTGCCGTGTCGCGGGACGCCGTCCGGGGCCCCCCGAACGACCCGTGCCCGAGCGGTTCGGCCCACCGGATCGGTAGCCGCCGCGGCCTGAGCCGGAGCGGGAGTAGCGGTCATTCGTGCGAGCTGTGCGGTTCATGGAGAACCTTCCTCGATGCGGTACGTCGAGGAATTCCCGGCGGCCATGAGCCACAACGCAGAGAATCGCAAGAACGAACCGATGAAGGGGCCCGCACCCAAGGTGCGGGCCCCAGCTACGGTGTGACGCGTCAGCGTCAGGCGGGAACGATGTTCTCGGCCTGCGGGCCCTTCTGGCCCTGCGTGACGTCGAAGTTCACCTTCTGGCCTTCCAGCAGCTCACGGAAGCCCTGGGCGGCGATGTTCGAGTAGTGGGCGAAGACGTCAGCGCCGCCACCGTCCTGCTCGATGAAGCCGAAACCCTTTTCCGCGTTGAACCACTTCACGGTGCCAGTAGCCATGTCTATCTCCTTCGGGGCAGTGCCCGGAGCCCGCACCGTGCGAGCTCCGTATCGCTGCGTTGATTGCCCGTCCGGAAACAAAACACCGGAAATACGAAAGCGCTCCGCCATGTACGACAGCGAGCACGCTTGAAGTCTTGGGAACCACAACTGCAACTGAGATCGAAGGTAGCACGGTGCTGGCGGCGATGCGCGGCACATGATCCCGACGCTTTCGAGAGGGCAAAAAACCCTTACCGCACCAGTGGCCATTTCTGTAGTTGCGGCATGAGATATTCAGCGTCGGCGCTCGCCCGTATTCGATTGGAAATACGTCGGCCTCCTCGGCCACCGCCCAGCGTTCACAGGCGCGGGACGGCACACGCTCCTGCCGTCGAGGTGCTATTCCTCCCCGCCCTCACCCGCAGCACCGGCCACACCAGTCACCCCCGCCGCATCGGCCGCGGCCTGGACGAGGTTCTGTTCCAGGCGTTCCAGGGTGTGCAGGGCCGCGGTGCGCTCGTCGGCGGAGAGGCCGGCCGTCGAGAGTTCCTCCAACTGGGTCCAGACCTGCTCGACCTCGCGGCGCAGGGCGTGGCTGGCCACCGTCGGCTCGATGAGTGAGGCGCGTTTGTCGGTGGGTGAGGGGCGGCGACGGACGAAGCCGGCCTGCTCCAGGCGCCGGACGGTGCGGGTCATGGTGGCGGCGTCGGAGTCCATCAGGCGCACCAGGTCGGTCTGGCGCTGGGGGCCGAGTTCCCACAGGTGCATCATGACCAGCTCCTGACCCGGATGGAGGCCGATCCGGCGCAGGAGCTGTCCGGCGAACATGCGGTGCAGACGGGCCAGGCGGAAGATCGCGTGGCTGACCGGCCCGCCGCCCGCCGCGGCCGGCACCGGAACGGTGGCCTCCGGCCCCACCCCTGCGGGGCCCTTCCCGGCTGCCGGCGTGGACTGCGTCATCTGTATCTCACTTTCCTGTTCGGTCAGCTTAAGTCTATCTCTCAACCCCAGGGCTCATCGCGCCCACGTCGACACCAAGCCACATATGCGCAGGTGACAGGGGTGTTGCGCGCTTCAGATGCGAGCCCGGGAAGGGATTCACGCTGGTTATCTGTTCGGACAGGTGATTTACTTGTTCAGACAGGCATCCGCTGGACCGGGCTCCCGAGTTCCCGTGCCGCGGCACCTCACATCTCCCGAGGAGGAGACCATGACCACTGCTTTCGATCCGATCGTCCTGGGCGGCAAGCACCTGGCGAATCGCCTCGTGATGGCGCCGATGACCCGCAGCCGCGCCTACGGGCCGGACGCCGAGCCGACCGAGCTGATGGCGACGTACTACGCGCAGCGCGCCGGGGCCGGGCTGATCGTCACCGAGGGCATCCAGCCCTCGCCGCTCGGCCAGGGCTACCCCGACACCCCCGGCCTGCACACGGCCGGGCAGGTGCGGGCCTGGCGGACGGTGACCGACGCCGTGCACCGCGAGGGCGGTGTGATCTACGCGCAGCTGATGCACACCGGGCGGATCGGGCACCCGAGCCTGCTGCCCGACGGACTGGTCCCGGTGGGGCCGTCCGCCGTGACCGCCAAGGGCCAGGTCTTCACCCACGAGGGGCCGAAGGAGTTCGTCACGCCGAAGGAGCTGACCGAGGCGGAGATCCGGCAGACCGTCGCCGACTTCGCGGACGCGGCCCGGAACGCGGTCGCGGCCGGGTTCGACGGCGTGGAACTGCACGGCGCCAACGGCTACTTGATCCACCAGTTCCTCGCGCCCAACACCAACCACCGCACCGACGCCTGGGGCGGCGACACCGAGGGCCGGATCCGCTTCGCCGTCGAGGTCGCCACGGCCGTGGCCGAGGCGATCGGCAGCGACCGGGTCGGCCTGCGGATCTCGCCCGGGAACCAGTTCAACGACATCTCCGAGGACAACCCGGACGAGGTCTACCTCGCCCTGCTGGACCGGCTCGCCGGCCTGGACCTGGCCTATCTGCACCTGATGGAGGGGCCGAACCGCGAGCTGACCCCGCGGCTGCGCAAGGTCTGGCCCGGCACGTTCGTCCTCAACCCGTTCACCTACCCCGACGTCACCGGCCCCGACGCGCTGGCGCTGATCGAGGACGGGAGCGCGGACATGGTGGCCTACGGCGCGCTGTTCCTGGCCAACCCCGACCTGCCCCGGCGTCTCGCCTCCGGCGGTCCGTTCAACTCCCCCGACACGGCCACCTTCTACGGCGGCGACCACCGCGGCTACACCGACTACCCCGCCCTCCCCGCCTGAGCGGTGCCCCCGCCGAGGCGGCCGCACCGCGAGTGACGGCGCGTGCGGGCCCTTCTCCACTGGCGACATCGAGGCCCGCCGCAACCGGGGCAAGGTCGTTCTCCTCCCCTGGGGGCCGTTCGCGTGACTACGGCGAATCGGGCCCCGGTTGTCAGTGGTGAGCTGTACCGTTCGCGCCATGGTCACCCCTGTCACACCTGATGAGGCGAACGAGGCGATACGTGCCTTCATGGTCGCGCCCGTCCGCCGTGGCCGGCCGTTGTGGCCGGAGGAGCAGGCCGAGTACGAGGAGTTGCTGGACGCGTGGGCGGCGGCCGTTCGCGGCGGGTCGCACGCGTCCCCGTCGCGCTATGCGTTGAACGGCTCCTGATGCGCGTTGCGCCTCGGCGTACCGGTTGCGGTCCAACTCGTCTGCGTTGAAGGGGCGTTGAGGTCAGGTTACTCACCCGGGCGATGTCAGACCTCGTTCCTGCAGTGGGCCCCATGAGTCGATGGATGGCCGACAACGAAGACGCGCGGCACGAGATGCATCTGTGGGTCGGTGAGATCCCGGAGGCGTTGCGGGAGTTGCGCGCCGAGGAGCCGGTTCGCCTATCGGGATGGAGTCCCGGCGGGCCTTCTGCGCGACGATGTATCTCGGTGAAGTGCTGCTGACCGTCGCCGGCGGGACCTGGGGGTGGAACCGGCGGAAGGGTCCCGGGGCGCCCATGGGGCAGCCCGTCGTCTGTCCTGATCCCGCGCTCGATCTGCAGCCCGTCGCGCCGCTGTTGCTCATCGCGCATGCGATGCGGACGCGTACGGGGGATGCCTTTTCCTGGGAGGTGGCGCGGCTGCGCGCGGCCGTGGCGGAGGTGCGTGAGCGGGAGCCGGGCTGGGAGCCGGTCGTGGTGCTTCCCGTGGAAGAAGTCGCCCGCAAGGCCGGCACGGATCATCCGGAATTGGTGGCGTGGCTGGACCGGCGGGGGGCGGCGTTTCCCGGGTGGGCGGCTGAGGTGGGGTCGCCGGAGCGAGGGGATTTCGGTCTCGACTCCCTTGAACTGCTGGAGGAAATCGTCCGGGAGAGGTTCGCGGACGGTGAGGAAATTCTCGCTGAGAAGAGGAGTGAGTTCGCCTTACCCGATGGAGGGCCACCTGTACGAGGTTCTGGAGGAATTCGGGTGAGGGCCCGTTCCGCCGCCCGGGCATTCCGTGGGCAGACGTCGGCGGCTGCCGGGCGGAGTCGTTTCGGCGGGCGGTGCGCCGGGCCGGAGCGGGTAAGTGTTGGGGGGGTGTGCGTGCGGTGGGTGGTGGAGGCCGGGGTAAGGGGCCCGGGGGGCCCGTATTGGGTGGGCTGTGCAGTAGTTGAGCGGGCTTCCGAATGTACGGGCGCGGGAGCGTACGGCCGTTCTGCGGGCGCGTATCCGCTTGGGGCGGGGCGGGACCAGTGGGGCCGGACGACGCGCTGACCTGGGATGTTGTGCGGGGTGGGGAGCGCCGGCGCCGGAGCGTCCGGTGGGCGTGCGCAGGCGGGCGGACACCACCGGGAGACGCCTGGAGCCGCGCCGCACTCCTTCGCCACTGTGCGCGATGCCGTGGCGGCGACTTGACTGCGGTCATGGCGATTCGTGCCCGCTTATTGGGTAATGACCTGTCCAGTTCCGGTATCACTGGATATGCCAACGTGAAGCGTTGGAGGCATGTGCATGGAGGCGCACCATGGCCGCCCGACCCCTCGTCGCGCGACAGATCAACCAGCAGCTGCGATCGCTCATCCAGGAGGCCGCGGTGTCCAACTCGGGGCTGGCCCGGCAGGTGAACGACCTGGGGCAGGAGCAGGGGCTGGATCTGCGGTACGACAAGACGTCCGTGAGCCGGTGGCTGAGAGGGCAGCGGCCCCGCGGCCGGGTACCGGCCATCATCGCTGAGGCGCTCAGCAGCAAACTCGGCCGTACGGTGTCGACCGAAGAGATCGGCATGGCCAACGGCAACAGTGTGACCTGCGGGATCGGCCTGCACTTCGCGGCGGACGTGGAGGACGCGCTGGCACAGGTGCGCGAACTGTGGCACATGGACGCCGAGTCCAGGGACGCGCTGTCCGGCGCCGCCATGGGCACCTCCGCACTGGTCGAACCGAGCAGGGACTGGCTGATCAGCACCGTGGACCCGGAGGTGGCGCGGGAGCGGCGGCTGGGTCCGCGGGCCGGGACCGCCGAGGTGGAGCTGGTGCGGACGACGACCGAGGCCCTGGTGGAGCTCGACCACCGCATCGGCGGCGGCTATGTGCGTCCGGTGGTGGTCTCGTGCCTCAACAGCGTGCTGTCGGGCCTGATGACCGGCAGCTACGGCGAGACCACCGGGCGCCAGCTGTTCGCCGCGGCCGCCCGGCTGACCGAGTTCGCCGGGTACACCGCCCTGGACACCGGTCAACCGGGCCTGGCGCAGCGGTACTACATCCAGGCGCTGCGCCTCGCACAGGCGGCGGACGACCGCTGCTACGGCGGCTACGTACTGGCGTCGGGGCTCAGCCATCTTGCCGTCGACGCCGGGTGCGCGAGGGAGGCGGTGCAGCTCGCCCGGGCCGCCCAGGAAGGGACGCGGGGGCAGGCGCCACTGGCCGCGCAGGCGCTGTTCTACGTGGCCGAGGCCCGGGGCTACGCCCTCCTCGGGGACGCCCGGATGTGCGGGATGCTGGGCGACAAGGCGTTAGAGGCGATGACGCATGCCGCGCCCGGTGACACCCCGGAATGGATCGCACACTTCGACCGGGCCTATCTGGCCGACGAGTTGGCGCACTGCTACCGCGATCTTCAGCAGCCGCGTCAGGCGGCCCGGCGGGCCACCGAGGCGCTGGCCCGGCATCCGCGGACCCGTGTGCGCCGCCGCGCCATCGATCTGCTGTTGCTGGCCTCCGCGCTGGTGCAGGCCGGTGACGTCGAGGAGGCGTGCCGGGCCGGTGAGCAGGCGCTGGCGCTGCTGGGAAGGATGCGGTCGGCGCTGGGCGAGCGGTACCTGGAGTCGTTCCGGGCCGAGCTGCGGCCGTACCGGGACACCAAGCCGGCCTGCGCGTTCGACGCGCTGGTGCAGGAGAGCGAGACGCGGGTGCCGCTGCAGCGTGCGGCCGGTCGATGACGGGCACGTAGCGGCGCCGGCGGCCAGGTGGACCGCTCCGTCCCGCGGGGGAGGTGGCGCGGAACCGGTACTTCCTGGCCGTCGGCTGTCGGGGGCGGCTCCGGGCGGTGCGCGGAGCCGGCGGGCGCGGGTCGCTCATCGGGGTCCGTCACGGCGGCGTGGGCCGCTCGGTGCACACGCCCGCGGTGAGCGGCAGCGAGGCCCAGACGGTGCAGCCGTTGCCGGCCTCCACCCGGCGGCCCCACTGGACGGCGGACCTGGCGACGAGTTCCAGTCCGCGGCCGTGCTCCTGGCCCTGGCCGGGGCGGCGCATCCGCGGTACCCAGGGGGTGCCGCCGTTGTCGTGCACCTCGACGTGCAGCAGGTCCCCCGCCTTCCGCAGCCGGCAGGTGATGCGCATGCTGGCGGAGTGCTGGATCGCGTTGGTGACGAGCTCGGAGAGCACGAGGAGGACGAGGTGGCGGGTGTCCTCGGCGTGGATCCGCTGCCCGTCGAGCCAGGCGCGGGCCAGGACGCGGCAGACCGGTACGGATCGCTCCAGCGGGGGCAGGCCGATGGAAAGCCGGCCTGCTGTGCGCCAGCCGTCGGCGGGAACCAGCGCGCTCCTGGCGGCGGGCCAGGTGTCGATGTGCCGGGCTGTCAGTATGACGTCGGCGCCGTGCATGGTGGGTAACACGACTACCCCTTTCGTAGGTGCCTCGCGGGACCCCCGATATCACGTCTTGAATTCACGGAAAACCGATCCGTTCCGGGATTCCACTTCTGGCTTTCTCATTCATTCAAGCAGTGCGGAGAGCGCTCCGGAAGGCGCGCTACGAAGCATTGAGCGCGGCCACGAATATTGGGAAGTGAAATACTATCAGCGCAAGAAAACGGTTGCGTATGCGCGAGAAATTGCTGCATTGCCGGGTTATCGGCGCCGGGAACGGTACAGCGTGGCCGGACAGCACCGCGTTCGGCGGACACCGGTCGGGTGCCCGCCGAACGCGGGATGATGCGTGCCGGCCGCCGTTACGTGGCGGTCAGCTCCAGCCCCAGCAGGCCCGCGACGCCCTCGGCGAGCGCCGCGAGCGTCGGGTGCTGCCAGACGAAGTCCCGGGCGAGGGTGACGCCGGCGGAACGCTCGACGCGCCCGCGCAGCTCCATGGCCAGCAGGGAGTCGAATCCCAGTGATTTCAGCGGGGTCTGCGGATCGAGGGGGCCGTCGCCCAGCCTGAGCACGGCGCGGACGTGGCCCGCGAGGAAGTCCTCCAGGGCGGCCCGGCGCGCCAGTCCGGCGGGCAGCGCGACGAGCCGGGCGCGCAGGTCCTCGGTGTCGTCGGGGCCGGCCGGCCGGTCCGCCGGCCGTTCGCCGGAGGCCGCGACCGCGCTGAAGAACGGCAGGTGCCGGCCCGCGGAGGGCAGCCAGGTCTCCGGCGGACCGGGCAGCACACCGGTCTGCACCCGCCGTCGGGCGAGCAGGCTGTGCAGCGCGGCCATGCCCTGGTCGGTGGGGATGGTGCGGTAGCCGCGCCGCCCGAAGTCCGTCGCGACGCCGATCTCGCCCCAGGGGCCCCAGTTGACCGCGAGGGTGGGCAGGCCCTGCCCCGAGCGCCAGGCCGCGAAGCCGTCGAGCCAGGAGTTCGCCGCGGCGTAGGCGCCCTGGCCGGGGTTGCCCAGCAGCGAGGCCATCGAGGAGAACGCCGCGAACCAGTCCAGCGGATGGCCCGCGGTGGCCTGGTGCAGATGCCAGGCGCCGACGGCCTTCGGCAGCCAGACCTTCGCCAGCTGCTCGTCGGAGACGTTGGTGAGCACCGCGTCGTCGAGGACCATCGCGCAGTGCACGATGCCGCGCAGCCGCGATCCGTCGGCGGCCGCGGTGGCCACCAGCCGTTCCGCGGTGCCGGGTTCGGCGATGTCGCCGAGGACCACCGAGACCTTGGTGGTGTCGTCGCCGAGCCCGGCGATCAGCCGGGCGGCCTCCGGGGACGGCGCGGAGCGGCCGTTGAGGACGAGGTGGCCGGCGCCGTGCTCCGCGAGCCACTGCGCGGTGGCCAGGCCCAGGCCGCGCAGGCCGCCGGTGACGACGTAGGCGCCGCCCTCCTGCACGGGCAGGTCCATCTCGGGCAGCACCGCGCGCGCCTCGCCGCCGTTGGGCACGGTCAGGACGAGCTTGCCGACGTGGTCGGCGGCGGCCATCGTGCGGAACGCGGTGGCGGCTTCCCCGAGCGGATACTCGGTGCAGTGCAGGGGCTTCAGCCGCTCCTCCTCGAACTCGTCCAGCACCTCCTGCCAGACGGCGGTGAACACGCCGGGGCGGTGGCGCCGCAGCTCGATCAGGTCGACGGTGCGCAGGGTGACGTTGTGCCGCAGCGGCAGCATGCCCAGCGGGGCGTCGGAGAGGATGTCGCGCACCCCGAGCTCCACGAACCGGCCGAAGGGGCGCAGCGTCTCCAGACCGGTGCGGATGGCCGCCCCGGACAGCGAGTTGAGCACCACGTCGACGCCTTCGCCGGTGACCTCGCGGATGCGCTCGCCGAAGTCCAGCGACCGGGAGTCCATGACGTGGCGGATGCCCATGCCCCGCAGGTAGCGGCGCTTGTCCTCGCTGCCGGCCGTCGCCAGCACCTCGGCGCCCAGCGACCGGGCCACCGCGATCGCCGCCAGCCCGGTGCCGCCGGTGGCCGAGTGGATCAGCACCCGTTCCCCGGCGGTGAGGCGTGCCACGTGGCGCAGCGCGTACCAGGCCGTGACGAAGGCGACCGGCAGTCCGGCCGCGGCGACGGGGTCGACGCCGAACGGGACCGGCGCCACCGTCTCGGCCGGCACGGTCAGGAACGACCCGAAGGCGCCGCCCCGCAGATCGACGGCGATCACCTCGTCGCCGACCTGGAGCCGGTCCACGCCTGCGCCCACCGCGCTGACGACACCGGAGCATTCGAAGCCGATCCGGTAGCGGACGTCCTCGTCGCCGGGGAGCAGGCCCATGGCGGTCAGCACGTCCCGGAAGTTCAGGCCGGCGGCGGTGACCCGCACCTCGACCTCGCCCGCCCGGGGCGGCCGCCGCCCGGTGACCGCGTACTCCAGGCTCGACAGGTCGCCCAGCCGGCCGGCGCGCAACCGGAAGCCGTCCACGCCGTGCCGCACGGTGCAGGGCGTGGCGGCCCGGCTCTCGGGGGCCGCCTGCGGGGCGGGCCGCAGCCGGGCCACCCAGCGGCCGCCGGCGCGCAGCGCGACCTCGTCGTCGTCCGCGTCGGCCAGCAGCTCCAGCGCCACTTCCGTCGGGTCGGCGTGCCGGGGATCGGCGTCGATCAGCGCCGGGCGCAGCTCGGGGTGTTCCAGCGCGGCGACCCGCACCAGCCCGCGCAGGGCGCTCTGGCCCACGTCGACGGTGTCGCCCGGCTCGACGTTGCGGGCTCCCCGGGTGACGACGCACAGCCGCGGCGCGGCCGTGGTGCCGGTGACGGCCTGCACGGCGCCGAGCAGCCGGCGGGTGCGCCGCAGGGACTGCTCGGCCGGCTCCCCGCCGCCCGGGCTCCCGCACACCAGCACCACGCCGCGCGGCGGTTCGAGGCCGGCGGCGAGCCGCTCGGTGAGGGTGTCGCGGAAGGTGTCGAGACCGGTGTCGTCCAGCGGCAGGTCCCAGACGCTCGTACGGGCGCAGCGGGTGCGCAGCGCGGCGGCCAGCACCCGGGCGGCGCCGTCCGCCTCGCCCACGAGCAGCCAGCTCCCCGGTGTGCCGCCGCCGTCCGGGGTGGGCCGGGCCGCCCGCTGCCAGCCGATCTCCAGCAGCCAGTCGTCGGCGGCCGGGGTGTCGCGCACCGCCCGTCGTACGAAGCGGATGCCGTGGGCGGCGAGGACCACCGTGCCGCCTTCGTCCAGGAGGCGGACGTTCGCCACGACGGCGTCCCGCGCGTTCTCGCTGATGTGCGCGTGGCCGTACGCGGCGGTCGCGGGGTCGCCGAGGACCCGTACCGCCTGCATACCGACCGGCAGCACCAGGGCCTGGTCGTCCTCGTGCATCAGCGGCGCGACCGCCAACTGGGCGCACAGGTCGAGGAGTACGGGGTGGACCGGCAGTCCGGGCGCGGGATCGCTCGCCGCGGGCGGCAGCGCGACCCCGGCGACGTAGCTGTCGTGGTGGCGCACGGAGCGCAGCTCGGTGATCCCGGTGAAGGCCGGGCCGTGCTCCAGTCCGCGCCGGCGCAGGCTGCCGTAGAACTCGGCCGGGTCCAGCGGCAGCGGGTGGCGCATCCGCAGCGCGTCGACGGATCTCGTGCGCGCCTCCGGCCGTACGGTCAGCCGGTGCAGCACCGCGTCGGCCTGCCGCTCCCAGCCGCCGTCCTCGCCCCGGGCCAGGATCTCGCAGTGCGCGCGGTCCGGGGCCGTCATCGTGACGACGGTGCTGAGCTCGGTGTGCCGGTCCAGGCGCAGCAGCTGCTCGAAGTGGACGTCGGTGACCTCCACTTCGTGCGGGGCCGCACCGAACACCTCGCAGGCGGCGGCGAGCGCCATCCCGCAGTGGGCCGCACCGGGCAGGACCGTGTTGCCGTGCACGCGGTGGTCGGCGAGCCAGGGCAGCGCGTCCGTGCCCGCGTCGGCGCGCCAGCAGTGCCGCGCCGGCTCACCGGGCACCTCGGTGTGGAGGCCGGGCAGCGGGGCGTCCGCGGCCCCGGCCGGGTCCGCGGGGTCCGGGCCGTGTGCCCAGTGGTGGCGGCGGTCGAAGGTGAGGGTGGGGGCGTCGACGAGCTGCCCGTCGGCGTAGAGGCGACGCCAGTCGACCGGCACGCCGGCGCAGTGCAGGGCGGCGAGCTGGGTGCGCAGCGTGGTCTGTTCGTCCTCCTCGCGGCGCAGCGTGGGCAGCACGACGGGGGTGCCGGCCAGCCCCTCCAGGCTCCGCTCGACGGAGTGGGTGACGACGGGGTGCGGCGAGAGCTCGACGTAGACCTGGTGCCGGTCGGCCGCGGCGGCGGCCACCGCCTCGGCGAACCGGACCGGGCGGCGCAGGTTGTCGCACCAGTAGTCGGCGTCGAAGGCCGGCGTGGTCCCGGCGTCGACGACGGTCGAGTAGAACGGCACCTCGGCCGGCCGGGGGGTGAGCCCGGCCAGCGCGGTGCGCAGCGCCGGCAGCACCGGGTCGACGAGCGGGCAGTGCGAGGCGACGTCCACGGCGATCGGGAAGACCGGGACGCCGCGCGCCTCCCAGGCGGCGGCCAGCCGGCTCACCTCCGCGGTCCGCCCGGCCACCACCGTCGAGTCGGGCGAGGACAGCACGGCCACCGAAACGGTCTCGGACGCTCCGTCGGCGAGCTCCTCGCGGACCGCGGCGGCGCTCAGTCCGACGCTCAGCATGCTGCCGGTGCCGGCGATGTCGCTCAGCAGACCGGAGCGGCGGCAGATCACCCGGACCCCGTCGGCCAGCGACAGGGCCCCGGCCACCACCGCCGCGGCGACCTCGCCCATCGAGTGGCCGATCACCGCGGCCGGTTCCACCCCGTACGCGCGCCAGGTGGCGGCGAGGGCGATCTGGAGGGCGAACAGCACCGGCTGCACGGTGCCGCAGCCCTGCACGGGCTTGCCGCGCCGCAGCACGTCGAGCACCGACACCTCGCTCTGCGCCCGGATGAGTTCGTCGGCCTCGGTGAGCGCGTCGAGGAAGGCCGGTTCGCTCTTCAGCAGGCCGCGGCCCATGCCGGGCCACTGGGAGCCGTGCCCGGAGAACACCCACACCGGCTGCCGCTGCACGGCCGCGCCGACGGCGCCGGTCAACACCGCCGGGTGGCGCCGGCCGTCGGCGAACGCCCGCAGCGCGCCGACCAGTTCGCGCCGCCCGGCCGCCACCAGCCCCAGCCGGCCGCGGCCCGCGCAGCGCCGCAGGGCCAGGGTGTGCGCGAGGTCCCGCAGCGGTACGTTCGCGCCCTCGCTGCCCTCCACCCAGTCCGCGAGCCCGGCGGCCGCGGCGGGCAGTACGTCCGGGGACCCGGCCCCCAGCAGGAACACCTCGGGGGCGGCCGGCGCCGGGGGCGCGGAGCGCCGCGGGGCGGCCGGCTGCGGGGCCTGCTCCAGCAGGACGTGGACGTTGGTCCCCGAGAAGCCGAAGGAGGACACCGCGGCCAGCCGGGTGGGCGTGGCCAGCGGCCAGGAGGTGAGTTCGGTGGGGACGAAGAAGCGGGTGCCGGCCGCGCTGATGGCCGGGTTCCAGCGCCGGAAGTGCAGGTTCGCCGGTACGGCACCGCGCTGGAGGCACAGCACGCTCTTGATCAGGCCGGTGACGCCGGCGGCCGGCTCCAGGTGCCCGACGTTCGTCTTCACCGACGTCAGGGCGCAGCGGCCCGGCCCCTCGCCGTAGACGTCGGCGAGGCCGGCGAACTCGACGGGGTCGCCGACCGGCGTGCCGGTGCCGTGGGCCTCGACCATCCCCACGTCGTGGGGGTCGACCCCGGAGCGGCGGAGGGCCTCCCGGTACAGGGCCCGCTGGGCGTCCGCGGAGGGCGCGGCCAGCCCGTCGGACGAACCGTCCTGGTTCGTCGCCGAGCCGCGCAGCACCGCCAGGATCCGGTCGCCGTCCCGTAACGCGTCGTCGAGGCGCTTGAGCACCACCACGCCGCAGCCCTCACCGCGGACGAACCCGTCGGCGCCGGCATCGAAGCTCCGGCAGCGGCCGCTGGACGACAGCATGCCCATCCTGGCGAACGAGCGGGTGATGCGGGGGTGGAAGGTGAGCGTGACGCCGCCGGCCAGCGCCAGGTCGCACTCGCCGGCGTTCAGCGCCCGGCCCGCCATGTGCACCGCCACCAGCGACGAGGAGCAGGCGGTGTCCAGCGCCACGCACGGGCCGTGCAGCCCCAGCAGGTACGAGATCCGGCCCGCGGCCACGCAGTGGCCGTTGGTCAGGATCGACCCCTCCAGCTCCTGGGGCCCGCCGGCGAGGTGGTCCATGTAGTCGGCGTAGCTGATGCCGGTGAAGACGCCGGTGGGGGTGGCGTGCATCCGCTCCGGCGGGAGGCCGGCGTGCTCCAGCGCCTCCCAGGTGACCTCCAGCAGCAGCCGGTGCTGCGGGTCCAGGGCGTCGGCCTCGCGGCCGGCGACGCCGAAGAAGGCGGCGTCGAACCCGGTGACCTCGCGCAGATAGCCGCCCTGACGCGCGGTCTCGCTCCCGGGGTCGCCGCGGCCCAGGGATCCGCCGGGGGCCAGCCGCCGGCGCTCGGCGGGCAGGTCGCCCACCGCGTCCCGGGCCTCGGCCAGCAGCCGCCACAGGGCGGCCGGCGTGTGGATGTCCCCGGGCAGCCGGCAGCCCATGCCGATGACGGCGAGGGGCTCGGAGCTGCCGGCGGTGTGCGGCCCGGGTGCGGGAAGGGGTGTGTGGTTGGTCATCGCGTCTCCGTACGTACGTCGGCGTGGTCCGGCCGGGTCAGACGGCTTGGTTGCTGCCGAGGAGGATGGCGTTCTTCACGCCGCCGACCTGGTAGTTGAAGGTCAGCGCGTAGTCGAAGTCGAGCGGGCGGGGCCGCACGCCGGGGACGGGGTCGAACGACAGCCCGTCGGCGGGCTGTTCGCAGTTCGCGGTGGGGCACACCTGCCCGTACTCCATCATCATCAGCGTCAGGGCGACGCCCACGCAGCCGGCCGGGGCGCCGTTGTGGCCGAAGCAGCCCTCCTGGGACGTCATCAGCGGACGGCGGTCGGGCCCGTACAGCTCCCGGACGGCTTGCGACTCGAAGGCGGTGACGACGATGTTGCCGTCGCTGCCGCCGTGCACGTACGGCACGTTGTTCAGGTCCCACCGGTCGCCGAGGCAGCGGCGGACCGCGGCGACCAGTTCGCTGCCGGTCTCGTCGCACGCGAGCGGGTTGGCCAGCCCGTCCCGGGTCATGGCGGTGGACAGCACCTGGCCGTAGCGGTGCGCGCCGCGCCGGGTGGCGTGCTCCCGGCTCTCCAGGATCAGGGTGGCCGAGCCCTCCCCGTGGTTGATGCAGTCGGCCCGCCGGTCGTAGGGCCGCATCAGGGAGAGGAAGGACGGCACCAGCTCCGGCATGTCCGGGGTGCGCAGCGCGTCGTAGGTCTGCTGCGCGCCGTGCAGCAGCCGCTGGATGTTCTGGATGAGCCGCATGTCGAAGACGTCGACCCCGGTCACGACGGCGATGTCGACCTCGCCGTGGGCGATCATCCGCTTGGCGTTGGCGATCTGTACGGCGGACGAGGCGCAGCCGCACGAGACGGTGTAGCAGGGGCCGTTGGAGCGGGTCAGCGCGGCCTGCACCAGCGCGACGTCGGACGGGGTGACGGCCTGCTGGGCGGCGACGAACAGCTCCATCGCCTCCGGTGCGGTGGTCGTGGCGGGGTCGGCGCGCAGTACCGAGAGATAGCTCTCGACATTCGCGTCCACACCGCCGCGCCCCACCAGGACCGCGGCCTCGCCGAGCGCCCCGGCGCGGTAATTCAGCCCGGCGTCCGCACATGCCTGCGCGAGCGATACCAGGCCGTATCTGTGGGCCTTGGTGTAATGCCGGGAAAAGAAAGGGGGAAGGTCCGGAAAACGCTCGTCGAACATCTCCTGGGTCAGATTGACGGAGCCGTAATAGACCTCGTCGTACTGCAGACAGGACTGGCCGTTGACGGCGACGTCCCAGGCTTCTTCGGCGGTGAAGACCGGCTTCTCCGCGCCCGGCAGACAGAATCCGACACCGGTCACCACGGCGCTCCGGTCCGGATCGTACTCTTCGGGGTTCCTGACTTCTCGGTTCACGACAGGACTCCGTCCCTCACGAGGATCATCATGTTCCCGCTCCTCTGCGAACTGCGCTCTTCTCGGGCCGCACGGCGCCTACTCGGCGATGGTTGTGCGGTAATGCCAGCGATAGACGGGGACCTGCTCTCCGTCCAACTCGGCGTATTCGCCGTAGAATTCGAAGCGCTCGTAGCCATTGCCACGCACGAGCCTTACCGGGTCCCGGACATCCTCGCGCGAGTTCTCCGGCAGGGCCTTTCCACCGGGCTCGTCGACGAGAATCACGATGTTTCTTCGCGCCATGCTGCACTCTCCGGTGTTCGTCTCAGGGTGTGCTGATCTCAGCCGGTGCGCCGGCTGGTCCGGATACAGATGTGCGGCGGGGGAACCTGCAAAGAGGTCACCGCGAGCGGCGGCTGCCGGGGGGAAGGGGGCGCCGGCCGACCCGGCGTGGCCTGCGGAGCGGCACCGGGCGGGAGGGGCGTGGGCGGCGGCGCGAGCGGCGGCCGCGGCCGCGGGCCGGGGGCGGGACACAGGTGCCGTTCCCCCGCCGGCCGGCGGTATTCGATCGCATGACGCCCCCTCGGTCGAAGGGTGGGGGGCCGATCAGCCGGTGCCGAAATCGACACCGGCTGACGGATCCAAAACCCTCTACCGGGGACGCCCATACGGCACCACGGTCTGACCGCAACCAGGCACGGGGCCGGGCCAACGAGTAGGCCAGATGCCGCTCCCCGGAGAGGGTGGGCGGCCCACCGGTTGGATGCGACAAGTTATCCACGTCGCATAGACGCGCTACAACAGTCAACCGATAAGGCCACCCGTTCGGAGCAGCGCGAAAACTGGAAACTCGTACCAACTTGCGCCGCGGCATTGGTCGATGTCTTTAATTCGCTCATGACTGATGCAGCGCCGCCTTGCTCACTTCTTCCGCTCCACCGCGAAATGGGGCTGTGTGCAACATTGCGCGCGCCGCTCGGCATTCACGCACGGGGTGCCCGGCGCCCGTAGAGCGGCCGCCCGGCCGGCGTTTGGTCCGCCGGGACACCAGTCCCGGCCCGAACACGCCGCCCAGTAAGGCCAATTGACGTGGCCGCCGGTCCCGAACCGGCTCCGCGCGCACGAGTACCCCGCGGTCTCCCCACACACCGGACTGCCGACAACTCCCCATCAGACAAGGGCCATTCGCTAATGACGTTTGATTCGGTGTGCCGGTCTTCCCACGCGAGCGACACCCCCACGATGACGCTCGCCGAGTACGGGGAACACCGGTGGCAGACCGCGATAGACGGGCTGGAGCCGCTGACCATGTCGCCCTACCGGGCCGGGTGGCGGCTGCGCGTCCTGCCCAGCATCGGGCACGTCCTCGTACGCCGGATGACCCGCCGGGTCGTCAACCGCGCGCTGCACTGCTGGATCGCCGACGAGTGCGGCCTGTCGACGGTGAAGAACAGCCTCGCCGTGCTGGTGCGCGTCCTGGAGCAGGCCGTCCGCGACGGCCTGCTGGACGCCAATCCGGCCCGGGTGACCGGCTGGCAGCAGGAGTTCCAGCGCGCCCAGGCCGAGCACGCGGCACCGCGGCAGCTGGCGCTGCCCGGCCCGGAGGCGCTCGACCGGCTGGCGGCCCTCCTCGTCCAGCGGTCCCCGGACGGCTACCCGGGCTGGGGCGACATCGTGCGCTTCGCGGCCTGGACGGGCACCCGCTTCGCCGAGGTCTCCGCCCTCCGGGCGCAGGACATCGACACCGACAGCTGGACCTGGCAGGTGTGCCGGCGCACGGTGTCCGAGCCGGGCGGCCTGGTGGACTGCGCCTCCCGCGGCCGCAGCCGGCGGACGGTGCCGCTGCGCCCCGCCGCCCGGATGCTGGTGGCCGGGCGGCTGGAGGCGGCGCGGCACACCCCGCAGGCCCGGCTGTTCACCGGCCCGGCCCGCCGCCGGTTCTCCACCGCGGTACTGCGCGAGGCGACCGGCTGGGACGACGTCGTGGTCGACCTCGGGCACCCGTATCTGCTGCGCCACGACCTGCGGCACACCGGGCTGACGTGGATGGCGGACGCCGGGGTTCCGCTGCCCGTGCTCTGCCAGGTCGCCGAGCGCCCGTCGCTGGAGGCCGTCCGGCGCTATCTGCCGCCCGGCGGCGTTCCCCCCGCGGCGACGGCGGACGGCCGGGAGCCCCGGCCAGGAGCCGGCCCCCGCCCGTGAAGCGGGCGGGGGCCGGGTCGGTCGTACTGCGCCCTCCGAGGGGCGACGGCACCGGAGCCTTCGGCCGTCTCCTACGGGCAGGACATCCAGCCGCCCGCGGGATCCGGCGTCACGGACCCGGGCCGCCTACCTCCCGGAGAGCTCTCCTTCACCTCACAGGTAGGTGAAGGTACCGGCGTTGGCGGTGCCGCCCAGGGTCTGGACGGTCACCGTCACGGTCGACCCGACGGTGCCGGGCGGGACCGTCCCGGTGAGGGAGGTGCCGGTCCCGTTGACCGTGACTCCGGTGGCGGGAGTGCCCCCGAAGAGCACGGTCGCACCGGACAGGCCGGTGCCGGAGAGGGAGAAGGTGGACCCGGCGGTCGCCGAGGTCGGCGTCACCGGGACGGTGACCACCGGGGCCGGCGGGAGGTAGGTGAATCCGCCGGGGACGGTCGCGGTGCCGCTCGGGGTCGTCACGACGACCGGGACGTTGCCGCCGCCGGCGGGTCCGGCCGGGGTGAGGCCGAACAGCACGGTGCCGGTGGGGTCCGTACCGAGGACCGTGGCCGGGGTGCCACCGAAGGTGACGGTCCCGCCCTGGAGGTTGGCACCGAGGACGGTGAACGGGGTACCGCCCGCGGTCGGCCCCGAGGCGGGGACGATCACCGTGGCGGTGGGCGGCAGCGGCGGCGTCCCCGTCACGTAGACGTATGTCACCGGGTTGGTGGTGCCCACCGCGTTGGTCGCGGTGACCTGTACGGCACCCGCGGCGTGCGCCGGGGCGAGCACCGAGACGGTCAGCCCGAGGGGGTCCTGCCCGACGATGGTGGCCGGCGTGCCCCCCATGAGGACGGTGGTGGTGCCGGCCAGGCCCAGCCCGACCAGGGTCACGGTGTTGCCGCCCGAGGTCGGCCCCGAGTTCGGCAGCACGGCGAGCAGCACGGGCCCCAGCCCGAGGGACTGGAGGTGCGGCTGCTGGACGGGCGAGATCAGTTGGGGTGTGGGTGTGGACATGCAAGTCCTCCTGCTGTCTGCGGCTTGTTGCCCGGCTCCGCTCGCGACGGACGCGGTGCGTCCTCGGAGCCCGGGCACTGGCAGCAGCCGGCCGTACGGGAGAACGGCTCGGGCGGGCACATCGGGCCGGATCACACCTGGGGAGTGTGCGGGGCCGCCGTGCTGCCGGCCGGCCCCCCGCCGCCCCACACGAGGGGCGGCGGGCGGACCGACTGCTGAAGCCCGAGGGGGATGGACGGCCCACCGACCAGGCACCACCAGTAACCCAGAGGTGCTGCCGACCGACAACGGCCTTGACACCAGGGCACCCGTTCGGCCCAGCGCGCATTCCGGCGCAATCACCACGGTTGTCCACAGGCCGCGGCAGAGCACTCCGCGAAGCTCGTAGGCTTCAGGAATGGCTCAGGCGGACGTGGAAGTGGTCGTGGACATGGATGTGGAAGGTGCTCCCGAGGCGGGCGAGGCGGTGCAGGTGCTGCGCCGGGTCTTCGGCTACGACGCGTTCCGCGGCAGTCAGCAGGAGATCATCGAGCACGTCATAGGCGGCGGGGACGCCGTCGTCCTGATGCCGACCGGCGGCGGCAAATCGCTGTGCTACCAGATTCCCTCGCTGGTCAGAAGCGGTGTCGGGGTGGTGATCTCGCCGCTGATCGCCCTGATGCAGGACCAGGTCGACGCCCTGCGGGCACTCGGCGTGCGGGCCGGCTTCCTCAATTCGACGCAGGACCTGGAGGAGCGGCGGCTGGTCGAGGCCGAGTTCCTCTCCGGAGAGCTGGATCTGCTGTACCTCGCGCCGGAGCGGCTGCGGGTGGAGCAGACGCTGAACCTGCTGGACCGGGGCAAGATCTCACTTTTCGCCATCGACGAGGCACACTGCGTCGCCCAGTGGGGCCACGATTTCCGGCCGGACTACCTGGCGCTGTCGATGCTGCACGAGCGCTGGCCCGAGGTGCCGCGGATCGCACTGACCGCCACCGCCACCGAGGCCACCCACGGCGAGATCAGCAGCCGGCTGCGGATGGCGGACGCCCGGCACTTCGTCGCCAGCTTCGACCGGCCGAACATCCAGTACCGGATCGCGACCAAGAGCGAGCCGAAGCGGCAGCTGCTGGAGCTGCTGCGCGGGGAGCACCCGGGCGACGCGGGCATCGTCTACTGCCTCTCGCGCGCCTCGGTGGAGAAGACCGCGCAGTTCCTGGTGGACAACGGCATCGAGGCGGTGCCGTACCACGCCGGCCTCGACGCCCGTACCCGCGCCGCGAACCAGGCGCGCTTCCTGCGGGAGGACGGGCTGGTCGTGGTGGCCACCATCGCCTTCGGCATGGGCATCGACAAGCCGGACGTGCGGTTCGTGGCGCATCTGGACCTGCCGAAGTCGGTGGAGGGCTACTACCAGGAGACCGGCCGCGCCGGGCGTGACGGCCAGCCGTCGACGGCCTGGCTGGCGTACGGCCTCCAGGACGTGGTGCAGCAGCGCAAGATGATCGACGGGTCGGAGGGCGACGAGGCGCACCGCAGGCGGCTGTCGGCGCACCTCGACGCGATGCTGGCGCTGTGCGAGACGGTGCAGTGCCGGCGGGTCCGGCTGCTGGCCTACTTCGGCCAGGAGAGCACCCCCTGCGGCAACTGCGACACCTGCCTGGTGCCCCCGCAGACCTGGGACGGCACGGTCCCCGCGCAGAAGCTGCTCTCGACGGTCGTACGGCTGCAGCGCGAGCGGGGGCAGAAGTTCGGAGCGGGCCAGCTCATCGACATCCTGATGGGCAAGAAAACCGCGAAGGTCATTCAGTTCGACCACGACCAGCTGAGCGTCTTCGGGGTGGGCGCCGATCTCCGCGAGGCCGAATGGCGGGGCGTGGTGCGGCAGTTGCTGGCCCAGGGCCTGCTCGCCGTCGAGGGTGACTACGGCACCCTCGTGCTCACGGACACCAGCGGCGAGGTGCTGCGCGGCGCGCGCGAGGTGCCGATGCGGCGGGAGCCGGAGAAGCCCGCGCGGGCGGCCCGGTCCAAGGCGTCGGGCAAGCGGGCGCCGGTGGACCTGCCCGAGGAGGCGCTGCCGGTCTTCGAGGCACTGCGCGGCTGGCGGGGCCGCACCGCCAAGGAGCAGGGCGTCCCCGCGTATGTGATCTTCCACGACGCCACGCTCCGGGAGATCGCCACGGCCCGGCCGGCGACGGTCGCCGCACTGGGCGCGGTCAACGGCGTCGGCGAGAACAAGCTCGCGAAGTACGGCGAGCAGATCCTGGACGTCCTGGCCGGCGGGGACGGCGGGGACGGCGGGGACGGTGGCGAGGCCCCCGCGGCCCCGGCGGCCGCGCCCGCGGGCCGGGGGACGGCGCCCGAGCCCGAGCCGGCGGACGAGGAGGCGCTGCCCGAGCCGCCGGACGACATCGACTGGTGAGCACACCGGCACTTCGACCCCCTGTGCGGCCTTTGACGGGCCGCGCGGGGCGGTCCGTCACACGACCGGTGCCAGAGATCTTGCTGGCTGTTACACAACGTACGGGTTGCCGTTAAGGACGCTCCGTACCGTGCTGTGCCGTACCGCGCCCCTATCGGCGGCCCACGCCGCCCCCGACGAGGAGTACCCATGCGGAGCCGGAGCCGCTCCATGATCCGTACCGCCACCGTCGCGACCGGCGCGCTGGCCGTCCTGCTGCTTCCCGCGGGCGCCGCCTCCGCCGCCGATTCCACCGCGCCCACGGAGAGCCGGACGTCGATCATGCTGCCCGACAACGGGCTGGCGGGACTGGCCGAGAAGGCCGGCCATCTGCCCAAGGCGGGCCTCATCGGCGGTGCCGGCGCGCTGGGCGTGGCGGGCGCGGTCGCCGTCGTGCACCGCCGGCGGCACGGCAGCCGCAGCCGCCGCATCTGACCCGGACCGGCCGGCCCGGCGTACGGACCGGCCGCCGGAAAACCGCGGCCGGAGCGTGGTCCGTTCCCAGGGAGCGGGCCGCTACTCCCCCAGCATCCGCTGCACGTCCCCGTACCCCAGCACCCCGCCGCCGGTCCCGGTCACGTCCGGCAGCTCCCGCCCCTCCCGGATGGCCTCCGCCGCCCCGAGCGTGGCCTGCAGCGCCGTACGGAAGAGCAGCGAGCCGGTGCTGATGCGGCGCACCCCGAGCTCCGCCAGCCGGCCGAGGGTGTGCCGGCCCGGGGTGAACAGGATGTTCACCGGCGCCGGCACCTCGGCGACCAGCACCGCCACGTCCTCGTCGGCGACCACCCCGGGGACGAAGATCCCGTCCGCGCCCGCCGCCAGATAGCTCTCGGCGCGGGAGAGCGTCACCGACAGCGGCGGCGGGGCGTCCACCAGCCAGTGGGTGTCGATCCGGGCGTTGAGGAACAGCCCCGGCGCCCGCTCCTTCGCGGCGCTGATCAACTCGGCCTGCCGGGCCGGATCCTGCAGCCCCGCGCCACCCGGCAGCCCGTCCTCCAGATTGAGCCCCGCGGCCCCGGCCTCCGCCAACTCCCCCGCGAGATTGGCCACCTGGGCCGCGTCGCCGCCGAATCCGCCCTCGATGTCGACGGTGTACGGGCACTCCAGCCGGCCGTTGAGGCGCAGCGCCAGGGCCAGCGTCGCGTCCCGGGCCTCGGCGAGCGCCCGCCCGTCGGGGTAGCCGTGGGCCGCGGCGACTCCCAGGCTCGTCGTGCCGACCGCCGGGAATCCGGCCCCGGCGAGCACGGCGGCCGAGGCGACGTCCCAGGCGTTGGGCAGCAGCAGCGGCTGGTCGGCGTGGTGCAGCGCGTGGAAATGGAAGGTGGCGTACTCCGGGGAGCTACTCATACCGGCACCGTAGGCATGTCTGCCCGCCGTAGCCACCGAAGACTCGCGGCGGGCCGGGGCGCGATGACCACTCCGGCGTACAGCACCCGCCCGCACGGCCCTCGCCCCCTTCCCGCCGCGGCCCCGCCGCCACGCCCCGGGTGTCCCGGGCGCGGCCGCCGCGGCTACCCCTGCCCCGCGCACGCCCCCGGCCGCCGCCCGTACACCGTGACCCGGGCACCGTGGACGTCCGTGCCGGCGCAGCGCTCGAAGGCGTCGCGCAGGGTGCTGCGCTTGGCGATCTCCTGGTCGCTGTCGTCGGTGGGCCGGCCGTCGGGGTCGCCCGCGACGATGATCCGGCGGACGGTCAGTATCCGGTCGTGGATGGCGTCGCCGGAGCGTTCGGTGCCGTAGAGGGTGTGGGAGGCCCGCGGGCTGCTGGCCAGGGCGAGGTCGGTCAGACCGCGGAAGTCGTGCGGAAGGGTGGCCCGCCAGATCCGCCGCCGGGACGGCATGAACAGCAGGCCGTCGCCGGGCCGGGCCTGCGCGCGTACGGCCTCGGCGACCGCGGTGACGTCGTCGACCCGGCTGTCGGGGCTGCGCAGATGGACGTTGACGGGCAGCAGCGCGGCCACCGCCGCCGCCACCGCGAGGCTTCTGCGCAGCCGCCGGGCGCGGGTCTGGCCCTGTTCGCCGGCCGGACGCAGCAGCCGGGCCAGCGCGGCCCCGGCGAGCAGCGCGAACCCCACGACGTAGTAGAGGACGTAGCGGTCGACGTAGGCCGGCTCGACGTGGGAGAGGAGCAGCAGCAGGAGGGTGGGCAGGAGCAGGAGGGGGATGCCCACGGCCCGCAGGCCGACCGGGCCGCGGGAGCGCACCGGCACGCGGGCGCAGGCGACGCCGAGCACCGCGAGGACGGCGAAGGTCAGCAACTGCAGCGGGTCCGGCCACATCAGCCAGCTGAGCTGCGCGGACTGCCGGCTGCTGTAGACGGCCAGCGGCGCGAGCACCGCGAGGACGGTCAGGCAGCACAGGGCCCAGGCGCGCAGCACCCGGCGCGGCAGACGCGCGAGCACCAGTGCGGCGCCGTGCGCGGCCAGCGCCAGCGACGCGAACTCGTGCAGCAGACAGGCGCACAGCATCAGCGCCGTGTAACCCGGCCACAGTGTTCGGCGCGGCGGCCGGGCCGCGGTCAGCACCAGCAGATACGTCGCCCAGACGACCAGCGCGCAGACCGCCGCGTAGGAACGGCCCTCCTGGGCGTACTGCTGCACGACCGGGACGAGCGCGAAGGTGAGGCCCGCGAGCAGCCCGGCCCGCCGCCCGACCAGGCGCTGCCCCAGCAGGGCGACGCCCGCCGCGGCGGCGGTCATGGCGGCCACGGACGGCAGCCGCAGGCCGATCACCTCGCCCAAGGCGCCACCCAGGGTGGTGTCGTAGACGCGGAACCAGACGTGTATCAGCGCGTAGTACAGGCCGTGGACGACATCGACGTGCTGGAGCGTGGGCCACAGATCGGCGAGGCGGCGGTGCGCCATGTCGTACGTGGCCGCCTCGTCCCGCCATACGGCGTCCCGCCGGCGGATGCCCCACGCCCCCAGGAACAGCATCAGCCCCGAGGGCATCAGGACCACCGTCCCCCGTGCCACCCACTCACGGGCGGACACGGCGGACGCGTACGCCTTGGGTGCTTGCGCTGCGTCGATGACGGACTCCGGTCACATACGGGACGGAGGAGGACGGGCAAGCACACTGTAAGCGGCGGCGCGCCCGGGTTCCGGGCGCGCCGCGTGGATCTTCGCCGGGCCGTTCCCGGCCCAAGTCGCCACGCACGGCCGCCCGGCTGAGCGACGAGGTGCCATCGCGCCGTTTCCTGCCGGTCCGGCCGTCGATCGTGACGAGACCACGACACAGGGGAGGGTACGGGCGTCGGGGTAGGCCGGTTCGACGTGCGACGGCCGAGCAGCAGGAGGGTGGGAGGGAGAAGCCGGGGGACGCCCAAGGCGCGTATGCCGAGGGGCCGCGGGTCGGACGCCCGCGGCCCCCGGCAGCCGGCTCAGGTGATGCGGACCAGCTTCGCTCCGAACGAAGGCTCGACCAGGTCCTCCTTCAGGGCGACCGGCACCTTCTGCATGCTTTCGCCGTTGCCGACGGTCAGCACACCGACCTCGGTGCCGGCCTTCGCGGTGTGCGGGACGGTCTTGCCGCCGTCACCGACACTCAGCTTCAGCTTCTGGCCCGGGACGCCGACCGCCTTCAGGTCCTTGGTGGCGACGACCGGCGTGAGGCCGTTCAGGCCGTCGTCGACATAGCCGACGACCTGGCCCTTCTTCACCGCCGGGGCAGAGGTCAGCGCGTTGCGCACGGCCTCGATGACCTTCTGGCTGTTGTCCTTGACCAGGGTGAGGCTGTTGGCACCGTCGGGGTCCAGGCCCTTGAAGTGCTGGTCCATCATCGTGCCCAGGATCAGCCGGTCCTTGCCGTCGACGGTCTTGTAGGCCGCCCAGGAGAGCGTGCCGCCGGCCGCCGTGCTGGAGCCGGTCTTGATGCCCTTGATGCTCAGGCCGGCCAGCAGCAGGTTGTCGATGTTGCTGTTGATCCGCTGCGACAGGCCCGGGATGTCGGCGTTCGTCATGGCGACGATCGGCCGGAAGGCGTCGTACTTCATGACGGCCTCGGCCAGCTTCAGCTGGTCCACGGCGGTGCTGACGGTCTTGGGGTCCAGGCCGCTGGGGTCCGTGTAGGTGGTGTTCTTCATGCCCAGGTCCTTGGCGGCGGCGTTCATCTTCTTGACGAACGCCGCCTCGTTGTCGGACTTGGTGTCCCAACGGGCCAGCAGCCGGGCGATGTTGTTGCCGGACGGGATCATCAGCATCTTGAGCATGTTCTGCTGGCTGAACTTCTGCCCGGCCTTCAGCCCCTCGATCCGGGACTCGTGCCTGGAACCGCCCTCGGTCACCGCCTTGGCGTCGACCTCGATCTTCGGCCCCCCCTCGTCCTTCTTGAGCGGGTGGTCCCGGAGGATGACGTAGGCCGTCATGATCTTGGCCACGCTCGCGGTCGGCACCGGCTTCTGCGGGCCGAACGTCCCCAGGTCACCGGAGCCCACCACCTTGATTGCCGCCTGGCCCTGCGCAGGCCACGGGATGGTGAGCTTGCCGCCCTCGAAGGTGAACGAGGACGTGGCGTCGCCGACGGTGAGCGTCGGGTCGGGCAGCGGGCGCACGCTCTGGGCCACCACGAAGATGATCGCCAGGAGCACGGCCAGCGGGGTCCAGATCTTGAACCGGCGGACGACGATGCGCAGCGGGGTCTCGGGCGGCGGCGGGGTGTTGGTGAGCTTGGCCAGCAGGTCGAGCGGGGGCAGCGGTTGCTGCTTGGTCCGCTCCGACTCGGGCAGCCCGGCCGCGGCGCCCGCGTCGGCGGCGGGCGGCATGGCACCGGGCCGGTCGGCGGGCTTCGGCGGCGTGCCCGGCTTGGCGGGCGCGGCGGCCGGCAGCGCCCCGGCAGCGGCGGCGGCCTTGCCACTCGCGCCCGGCGCCTTACCGGCAGGCTTGTCCGCCCCCTTCGACGTCTCCTTGGGGACATCCTTGGTCGCGTCCTTCGCCGCGCCCTTCGGGGTCTCCTTGGCCGTCTCCTTCGACGTGTCCTTGCCGGGCGTACGGGCCGGGGTCCTGGGCGCCGTCTTGCCCAGTGACCGCCCCGCCGCGGAGTCGTCGGCCGACTTCAGCGCGACGAACTGACTGGTCCGCTCCGCGTCGCTCTCGGCAGCGGAGCCACCGCCCTTGGCGCCCTTGGACTCGTCCTTGGCCTTGTCCTTGGAAGCGGCCTCTTCCTTGCCCTTGTCGCTGTCCTTGGAACCGAGCGCCCCCTTGGCGCCCTCCGCGGCCTTGCCGTTGGCCTGCTCCGCGGACGTGTCCTTCGTGTCCTTGCTCTGCTCCGCGGACCGGCCCTTGGCGGGCGGGTTGATCTTGAACGCCGTGGTCGCCTGGTCGACGGCCTCGCCCGAGGCAGCCTTCCCCTTACCCTTCGCGACAGCAAACACCCGGGTGGCGTCATCGACCGCCGACCCGCCGTCACCGGCCTCGCCGTCACCCGGCTCGCCGGCCGCGTCGTCGGCCTTCCCGTCACCCTCGGCGCCGGACGCACCCTTCTGCGCCCCGACCGTCTTGAACACGGCCGTCGGCTGATCAACAACCTTGCGCTCAGCCTTGGCCCCGGACTTGGCCCCGGACTCAGCCTTGCCCTTGACCTCGGAGTCAGCCTTGCCCGCAGGCTCGACCTTGGCCTTGGCGTCAGCCTTCGCCTCCGCCTCGTCCGTGACGTCGACGGGGGCCTCAGCCTCCGCGGCCTTCGCGTCCGTCTTCGCCTCGCCCTTCACCCCGACCTTCGCACCGGACTTGCCGCCCTTCGCGTCGGACTTCACTCCGGCCTTCGCATCGGCCTTCGCGTCGGACTTTGCAGCCGGCTTTGCGGCGGCACCCTCGGAGTCGCCCTTCACCGCACCGGAAGACTCCTCGGAGCCGGACTCCTCAGAGCCGGCCTTCTCCGAACCGGCCTTCTCCGAACCGCCCTCGGACACCGACGCCTTGGCGCCGGACTCGCCGGAACCCTCCGACCCGGACCCCTCGGACGCACGGCCCTCAGAGGCCGGACTCCCGGAACTCTCGGAGCCGGACTCCCCGGCGCCACCGGCGCGGTCGGCGCCGTCGCCGCCCTCTTCCGCGTCGCCCTCGTCGCCCTTCCCGGCGACCCAGGCCGCCACGGCGTCCCGCAGACGGCCGTCGCCGCCCTCGGCGCCCTCGGCGTCCGCAGTGGCCCCAGTGGCCTCCTGAGGCGCGTCAGAGCCCTCAGGGGCCTCGCCCTTCCCAGGCGCCTCGGAATCCTCAGCCGCCTCAGCAGCCCCGGTCTCCGTCGCCGGCTCGTCCGGCTTCCCGCGGAGGACCGACAGGCGCGGATCACGTCCGCTCTGCGCCGCCTCCCCCGACGACTGCTTCTTGTCCGACTTGTCGGGGGACTCGCCCGCCACCGATGTCTCCTTCGTACGTCGCACTGCCCTGCCCGGCCCAGTGTTTCCAAGTGTCCTGTGTCCGCGCGACGTCACCCCACCGCCACGCGAATCGGGACGCGCCCCACCCCTCGGAGAGATGTCGCCCACGTGCAAGACGAGAACGACATACCTACCGGTTCCCTACCGAACCCCCCACGCACTCTCGACAGATGAATGTGAGAGGGGTCACCCTGTCATTCATCCACGCGGGGAGGCATGGATGGGCAGGAGCCGCAGAACAATTCCGGAGGAGCTTCTGCTGCTCGCTTTGGACCCGACGACGGGTACCACAGCGCAGCCGCAGTCGCTCGACCTCGGCCTGGCCGGGGCCCAGCTAGTAGAGCTGGCTCTGGCAGGACGGATAGCCCCAGACGGGGATCGTATCGCCGTGGTGATGGCACGGCCGACAGGAGATCCGACTCTGGACTCCGCGCTCGAACTGCTGCGCCGACGCGGCAGTCCGGTGCGGGCGGTCCACTGGATCGGCGGACCCCGACTGGGGCTTCGCCAGACGTACCTCACGCATCTCGAACGGTGCGGCATGGTGCATGCCGTGGCGGGCCAGATGTGCGGGGTGCTGCCGACGACGCGCTACCAAGCGACGGAGACGGCCATCAGCCGGGAAATCAGGGCCCGGCTGGACAACGCGATCCGCACCGGCGTACCCCCGGACCCGCGGACCGCGGCGCTCGCCGCGCTGGCTCATGCGGTCGGACTCGGCAAGCACCTCTACCCAGGGAACGAAGGGCGGTCATCGCGCTCCCGTCTCCGGGATCTGATCCGGCACGACCCGATGGGCGGGCTGGTCGCCCACGCCGTCATGGACGTGCAGAACGGTGCCGCGGCACAGCCCCGACGGCCGCAGGCCGCCGGAGCAACAGCGGGAGCAGGAGCCGTACGGCAGCCGGCGGCCCGTGCCGCGGAACCGGCCGGCGCGCCGGGGCAGGCACGGCACGGCCACGGCAGGATGGCCCGGGTGGGCGCCCGCTGACGCCCTGAGGGCCGCGCCCGTACGCGCCGCACGCCCCTCGCACCACCAGTGCGCACGTACGGCGTTCCGCACCACCGGTGTACGACACCTGACGCCCCCGCAGCACCGGCGCCGGGCCACGTCAGCACCGCTCTTGCACCACCTCCGCACCATTCGCACCACCGTCCCCACAGTCCCGTTCGGGAGCCGCAGCAAGAAGCGCGGGGTGGCGGACCGGCCGTCTCGGACGACGGCCGGCCCGCCACCCCGCGCACATGACCGCTCGCCTTGTGTGTGCGTTTCACTGCGCGGTGTCACTCCGGAGTGGCAGTCTGCTGAAGAAGAAACAACAGCAGTACGGAGCCGGAGGTGCACTTTCCGTGGCGTCCAATGTCAACCCCACCGTCAGGCGACGCCGGTTGGGCCAGGAGCTGCGCAGGCTCCGGGAGCTCAAGGGCATGACGGCGGAAGAGGTGGCCGAGCGGCTGCTGGTCTCCCAGTCGAAGATCAGCAGGCTCGAGAACGGCCGCCGCAGCATCAGCCAGCGCGATGTCCGCGACCTGTGCGGCGTGTACGAGGTCGAGGACCACCGCATAGTCGATTCGCTGATGCAGATGGCGAAGGATTCGCGCCAGCAGGGCTGGTGGCACGCCTTCGGCGACATTCCGTACAGCGTCTACATCGGTCTGGAGACCGAGGCCGCCTCACTGCGGATCTACGAGTCCCTGCTGGTGCCGGGCCTGCTGCAGACTCCCGGTTACGCCGAGGCCGTCATCCCGGGCACGGTCCCCGAGCTGGCGCCGGACCACTTGGAGAAGCGCATCCAGGTGCGGATGCGCCGCCAGGAGCGGGTCAACGACCCCGAGCGGCCGCTGCGGCTGTGGGTGGTGCTGGACGAGAGCGCCCTGCGCCGGGTGGTCGGCAGCCACCTGATCATGCGCGAACAGCTCGACCATCTCGTCGAGATGAGCAATTTGCCACATGTGACGGTGCAGATCCTTCCGTACGACACCGGCGCCCACGCCGGAATGTCGGGAACGTTCTCGATCCTGGAATTCGACGACGCCTCCGATTCCAGCGTGGTGTACATCGAAGGCGTCACCAGCGACCTCTATCTGGAGAAAACCAACGATGTGCACAAATACACGATCATGTACGAGCATTTGCGTGCACAGGCCCTGAGCGCGGAAGCCAGCAGGGAGTTCATCGCCGCGGCGGCGAAATCCCATGCGGACGCGAGGGGGTAAGGCCCGAGCTTCACGGAAAGCGGGCGGAATCCAGGATTCCGGAGAAAGGGTTCGCACGGTACACCTGCCCGCTGGCCGATGAAAAGAGATCAAGGAATATGCCATTCGGACGGGTGAACGGCCTCTGCGGCTCGTGATGTTGGCGCGTAGCGTCATCACTACCGAATCCGCGGTAACTCAGAGTGAGCTGGAGTGAACATGGCCGTGCAGCCGAATTCCGCATTCTCCTGGACCAAGTCCTCGTACTCCGGTGGCAACGGCGCCTGCGTGGAAATCGCCGTCCCCACCACCGCTGCCATCGCGGTGCGCGACTCCAAGGACCCCGAGGGGCCGCGCCTGACCTTCGTCAACTCCGCCTGGAGCCGCTTTGTGTCGGACGTCGCCGATGGCACGTTCGACGTGGCGTGACCTGAACCCTCACGATCCGCTTTCCGCAGATACGAGCCCTCTCGACTGGATCGCCGTCCCGGCCGAGGGGGCTCGGCCCTGCCCGGACCCGCACGCCCCCTCCCGCGAGCGCCCCGCCTCCCCGCTACCAGGCCCCGGGGATATTACGCCCCGTGAGCGGAATTCAGCGCAATTCGGCCACGTACCGGTCCGTCCCCGGGACGGTCGGAACGAACGGCGCCACCAGCTCCACGCGCCCCAGCCCTGACTCCGCCACCTCCCGCCCCAGGTCCGCGAAGTGCGCCGCCCACCCCTCGCGCGGGTCCTGCTGGAGGAACCACAGCAGCGTCAGCCGGGTCTCGACACCCTCGACCTGCTTCACGTACGTCATCCGGTCGCCGGGTAGCGGGGTGGGCCGGAAGACCGTGACCATGGCCGCCGGGGAGCCCGCCAGCCGCTGCGGCAGATGCCGGGTGCGCAACCACGCCAGCAGCTCCGCCCGTTCCCGCGGCCCGGCCGCGTCGATCACCTCCAGCACCAGCCCCGCGTACGGGTGGTCCAGTGCGTGGAAGTCCCGGGGGCCCTCCGCCCCGTCCCGGTAGACCGTCGCCACATGGTCCTGGAAGGCCGTGAAGACGTGCGTACGGTCCTGGTGGATCCGGCCGTCCCGGTTGAGGCGCCGGTTGATGGCGACGGTCCACCGCATGTGCTCGTCGTAGCGGCCCTCGGTGAGCCAGTACGTGGAGAGGTAGCAGCCGGCCGTCACCGGCCGGGCGACGGCGGACTCCTCGGGGTAGCGCAGCAGTTGCAGCGCGCGGGTGGCGACCCAGCGGCGGCCGGCGAAGATCCAGGGCATCGCCATCGCCCCGGCGATGTAGTGGTCGTCCTCGTACCAGCGGTTGTAGCCGTGCTCATGGCCCGGATGCGGTTCGACCATGGTGATCAGCGCATGCCCGGGGTGCACGCCGTAGGGACCGATGGCGGCCAGCTCGGCATAGGTGGCGGCCCGGGTGTCCACGGCAGTCTCGGCGGCGGGTTCGGCAGCCGAGCCCGCCGGTGTGTCCGTGCTGTCTGCGGTCATGACAGACAGGTCTAGCTGACGCAGCATCAGAAGGGGAGGGGTGCGGGAGACGGAGGCGGCGGAGCAGGAGGAACGGGCGCACTTCGTTCACTATGCGGGCACCCCTGCACACCGCCTTCCGCCGCGCTTAAGCTGCCTGGCATCTGCAGCTAACGAGGGTTAACCGCAGATCTGAGCGATGGGAGCTGCCATGCCGGACGTGCCGGACGTGATCCTTTCCGAGGCCCGTACCCCCGCCCCCGCGCTCGCCGCGCGCGCGGCCCGCACCGGCAGCTCGCCCGTACGCGACATCCTGGCGCTCACCGCCCGGCCCGAGGTCATATCGTTCGCCGGCGGGCTGCCCGCGCCCGAGCTGTTCGACGCGGCGGGCATGGCGAACGCCTTCCGGCACGTGCTCGCGGAGGCGCCGCGGCGGGTCCTCCAGTACTCCACGACCGAGGGTGACCCGGCGTTGCGGGCGGCCGTCGCGGCGCGCTACTCCGCCCGCGGACTGCCCACCGAGGCCGACGACCTGCTGGTGACGACCGGTTCCCAGCAGGGCCTGTCGCTGCTGGCCACCGCGCTGCTGGAGCCCGGTGACGTGGTGCTGGTCGAGGACCCCTGCTACCTCGCGGCGCTGCAGATCTTCTCGTTCGCCGGCGCCCGGGTGGTCCCGGTGCCGACCGATGACGGCGGCCTGGACCCGGCCGCGCTGGACAAGATCGCCGCGCGCGAGCGGCCCAAGCTGCTCTACGTCATCCCCACCTTCCAGAACCCGACCGGCCGCACGCTGTCCGCCGAGCGACGGGCCGCGGTCGCCGAGGTGGCCGCCCGCCGCGGCCTGTGGATCGCCGAGGACGACCCGTACGGGGAGCTGCGGTTCGAGGGCGAGCCGGCGCCGTGGGTGGCGGCCTTCCCTGGGGCCGAGGACCGTACGGCGCTGCTCGGGTCGTTCTCCAAGGTGATGGCGCCGGGGCTGCGGCTGGGCACGGTGCGGGCGCCGGCCGCGCTGCGGCGGGCCTGTGCCATCGCCAAGCAGGCCGCCGATCTGCACACCTCGACCATCGATCAGGCCGCCGCCGCCCGGTACTTGGCGGTCACGGACCTGGACGACCATCTGGCGCGGGTGCGCGACGCCTACCGCGCGCGGCGGGACGCGCTGATCGACGGGCTGCCCGCGGCGCTCCCGGAGGGCTCGCGGTGGAACCGTCCGGCGGGCGGCATGTTCGTGTGGGCGACGCTCCCGCCGGGCTACGACGCGGCGGCGCTGCTGCCCGAGGTCGTCAAGCATGACGTCGCCTACGTCCCCGGGGCGCCGTTCTTCGCCGGGGCGCCGGACCCGACCGCCGCCAGGCTGTCGTTCGTGACGCACGCGCCGGAGGAGATCCGCGAGGGCCTGGGCCGCCTGCGCAAGGCACTGGAGGGCGCCCGCCGCGAGGGGTGAGCCCCCGGTGGCCAGGGGGCGGCCCGCCCCGCCCCCTGGCCACCGGATCGCCGCCGCCTCTGGCCTTCCGACGCCCTCCGCCCTACCCTGACGCCTCTACCTGACGCCCCATCAGTTCTGTTGACGGATGCGCCGGGCCGGCCCGACAGGAGGCAGAGATGCTGCTGCGGAACAAGACCGTCATCGTCTCGGGCGTGGGGGCCGGCCTCGGCCATCAGGTCGCGGCGGCGTGCGTACGGGACGGCGCCTCGGTGGTGCTGGGCGCCCGTACGGAGGCGAACCTCGCCAAGTCGGCCGCGCTCATCGACCCTTCGGGCGAGCGGACGGCCTGGCGGGCGACCGACATCAGCGACGAGGGGCAGTGCGAGGCGCTGGCCGGGCTCGCGGTGGAGCGGTTCGGCGGGATCGACGCGGTGGTCCATGTCGCCGCGCTCGACGCGCTCTTCGGCGGCCTGCGGGAGGCCGACTTCGCTTCCTGGCGCGATGTCGTGGACGTCAACCTCTTCGGCACCCTGCGGATGACCCGGGCCTGTCTGCCCTCGCTGACGGCACGCGGCGGCGGTTCGGTGGTGATGATCGGCACCCAGTCGTCGGTCGCCGCCCCCTCACAGGTCCAGCAGGCGGCGTACGCAGCATCCAAGGGCGGGCTGGTCTCCGCGATGTACTCGCTGGCGCGCGAGCTCGGGCCGGACCGGATACGGGTGAACACCGTGCAGCCCGGCTGGATGTGGGGCCCGCCGGTCGAGGCGTACGTACGCTTCCAGGCGCACACCGAGGGCGTACCGGAGGCCGAGGTACTGGCCCGGCTCACCGAACGGATGGCACTGCCCGAGCTGGCGACGGACGCGGACGTGGCGGAGACCGCCGTGTTCCTGGCCTCCGACCGGGCGCGCGCCATCACGGGCCAGTCGCTGCTGGTCAACGCGGGCGAGCTGATGCGGTAGCGGTCCACTGCGAGAGCCGGACCTGCGCGCCGGCCCTGCTCGCCGCCCCGCCGACCCCTCCCCTTCTCTCCCCCCTTCCCCTCTCCCCCCTCCTCCTTCAAACGGCTGTGGCCGCGCGGGATCCCGTTCCCGTGCGGTGGTGCGTGCGGGCCAAGCCAACGGCGCCCGGCGAAGTGTCCGTTCATCGTGGGTTCGGCGGTCGGCGCGGGACAACGCCCGCGAGAGTCAAGGGGATGCAAAATCGTTCGCTTTGCTGATCGTGATTCATATCCATGACCAGTGATGGTCTTGACCAGTCCGCTCAAACGGCGGTTCAATCCCCGAAGTCCCCACTCCCGCAAGGGGACCCCACCCCACAGGACGTCACGGCGAAGTGAAGAACGTTCACAAGGCGGACCCCTGGAGGGGGCATGAACAGTCTCGACTGGGCCGTACTCATCGGCTACTTCGGCGTGATGGTCGCGATCGGTGTGTGGTCGCACAAGAGGGTGGACGACGTCAGCGACTTCTTCACCGCAGGCGGCAAGATGCCGTGGTGGCTGTCCGGCATCTCGCACCACATGTCCGGCTACAGCGCAGTGATGTTCACCGGGTACGCCGGTATCGCCTACCAATACGGCATCACCTCTTATGTCACCTGGTCCTTCCCCATCGCGATCGGTATCGCCATCGGAGCGCGCCTGTTCGCGGGACGGCTCAACCGGCTGCGCTCACGGCTCGGTGTCGCCTCGCCGCTGGAGTACCTCAAGGCCCGCTACAACCTGCCGACGCAGCAGGCGCTGGCCTGGTCCGGCGTACTGCTGAAGATCGTGGACGTGGGCGCCAAGTGGGCGGCCATCGCCACCCTGTTGTCCGTCTTCACCGGCATGTCGCTCAACCAGGGCATCCTCATCACGGGCCTGATCACCGGCGTGTACTGCACCGTCGGCGGACTGTGGGCGGACGCGCTCACCGAGCTGGGGCAGTTCGTCATCCAGCTGCTGGCCGGCGTCGCGATGCTGGTCACCGTCCTGGGCGAGCTGGGCGGTTTCAGCTCGCTGTGGACCGTGTGGGACAAGCTGCCCGACAGCCACACCCAGCCGACCGTCGGCCCGTACACCCTGACCTTTCTGCTCGCCTACCTCTTCATCAAGACCTTCGAGTACAGCGGCGGCATGTGGAACCAGGCCCAGCGCTTCATGGCCACCGCCAGCCCCCGGCAGGCGAAGCGCTCGGCAAGGCTCTCGGCACTGCTGTGGTTCATCTGGCCCGCCGTCCTCTTCTTCCCCATGTGGGTGGCACCGCTGCTGGTCAAGGCGCAGAAGCCGGACGCCTCCGACTCGTACGCGCTGCTGACCGAACGCCTGCTGCCGCACGGCCTTCTGGGGCTGGTCATTGTCGGCTTCTTCTCCCACACGATGGCGATGTGCTCGTCGGACGCCAACGCCATCTCGGCCGTCTTCACCCGCGACATCGCGCCGGCCCTCTCGGCGAGGGCGCGCGCCTGGTCGCACCGGGCCGGGCTGCTGGCCGCGCGGCTGTCGACGGTCGCCTTCCTGGCGCTGTCGATGGCGATAGCGACCCAGGTCAACTCGCCAGCGTTCAAGGACATCATCACCGTCGTCATCAAGTGGGTCGCCGGACTGGTCGGCCCGATCTCCATCCCGTTCCTGCTCGGCATGCTGCGGGTCTTCCGCAGGTCGGGGCCGACGGCGGCGCTGGGTTCGTGGGCGGCCGGCCTGTTCGCCTTCTGGCTGACCAACTACGGCCTGAGTGATGTCCAGTTGCAGATCCAGATCGTCTCGCCGGTCGCCACCTCACTCGTGCTCTACCTCCTGCTCGGCCTCGTACGGCCGGAGGGCACCGAGGAGCGGGACGCGGTGCTGGCGCGGATCAACTCCGGGGGCGACGACGACGGCACCACCGGGGCCTGGGCGGTGGCTGGGGCGGGTGCTGGTGCGGGTGCTGGTGCCGATGGTGGCGCTGGGGCGGGCGCTGGTGCTGGTGGTGCTGGTGGTGCTGGGGCGGCGGCGGGTCTCGCGGGGATTCCGGAGCAGGCGGCCGGGTCGGAGGGGCGGGCCGGGGACGAGCGAAGGGGGGACGGGCGAAGGCAGGACGGGCCGGGGCTCAGGCCGTAGGGCCAACGGGCGTGGCGGCTCGTGCCTCGACGGGTGGGCGCCGGACACGCGGTGGGTCGTGGGGCGTGGGGCCTTATGCCGTGGGGCCTGGTGCCAGGGGTGCTAGGCGCGCGGGTAGCGGGCGAGCCAGCCCGGTGACGAGCCGGCCGGGCCGTGCAGGGCGGGTCCCTGCGTCATCTCCATCGAAAAGTCGTCGGCCAGCTGCAGGATCGTCTCCCGGCCCTCCAGCTCGACCAGCCACTCGGGCGGCAGCGCCGTCTCACCGTGCAGCGTGCCCAGCAGATTGCCGCAGATGGAGCCGGTGGAATCGCTGTCACCACTGTGGTTGACCGCGAGCAGCAGGCCGTGCCGCATGTCCTCGGCGACCAGCGCGCAGTACACACCGATGGACAGCGCCTCCTCCGCCGTCCAGCCCTCGCCCAGTGACTCGACCCGGGCGGGCGTCGGCATGCCCTGCCGTACGGCGCCGAGCGCGCGCTTGAGGGCGTCGGTGGTCTCCTCGTGGCCGGGGCGGGTGGCCAGATGTGCCAGCGCCTTCTGCACGGCACCGTCGAGGTCCTCGCCACGGGCCAGCGAGTGGCTGATGACGGCGAAGGCGCCGGCGGCGAGGTAGCCGGTGGGGTGGCCGTGCGTCTGCGCCGCGCACTCGACGGCGAGCTGGAAGACCAGCTGCGGCTCCCAGCCCACCAGCAGCCCGAACGGCGCGGAGCGCATCACCGCGCCGCAGCCCTTCGAGTCGGGGTTCTTGGGCTTGTCGAGCGTGCCCATCGCCTCGTCGCCGAGGCCGGACAGGCAGGCCCGGCCCGGCGCGCGCCGGGAGTAGAGCCACTCCTCACGGGCGAGCCAGCCGTCGTCCTTCTTGCGCTCGTCGGGGCCCCAGTCGCGCTGGGTGGTGGCCCAGCGCAGATAGGCGCGGTGGACGTCGGTGGGCGGATGCCAGGCCCCGGTGTCGCGGCGGACCTGGGCGCGGATCAGCCCGTCCACGGTGAACAGGGTCATCTGGGTGTCGTCGGTGACCGCACCGCGCCTCCCGAAGGCGGGCACGAAGTCCGTCACGCCCTCCTGGCCGTGCGCCTCACGGATCGCATCGAGCGCGTCGAATTCGATACCGGCGCCCAGCGCATCGCCGATGGCGCCGCCGAGCAGGCAGCCGCGTACCCGGCTGCGGAAGTCCTGCTGTTCCGCGCGCCCCCAGATAGCGGTGCCGCCTCCCGCTGCGCTCACTGCGCCCTCCTGAAGCTCACTACGTCCCGGGGCCTTGTGGGGCCCCTGGCGCAGCACTGTAATCGACCACGATTGATCAATTTCCGGCCAGGTGAGTATGTGAATAGTCGCTGGCTAGGCGGCTTTTGGGCGATACGGTCCGGATGGGGAGGGGGCAGCTGTTTTCCCCCTCCGCCCGGTAACCGACCACCGACCACCGTTCACTCTCCGCCACCCGGCCACCCGGCCCCCGGCCACCTGCCCCTGCCCTCTGCCACCTCCCCCTTACCCCTTGACCCCTTGCCCCTTTCCTCAGCTTTCGGGAGTTTCCGCATGACACCGCGTTGCGCCGTACTCGACGACTACCAGGGCGTCGCCCTCTCCACGGCCGACTGGTCCCCGTTGGCCGACGCCGTGGACGTTCGTACGCTGCGGCAGCCCTTCCGCTCCGAGGACGAGGTGGTCGCGGCGATCGGCGACTGCGAGATCGTGGTCGCCATGCGGGAGCGCACCCCGTTCCCCGCCTCACTCCTCGCCCGGCTCCCCCGGCTACGGCTTCTGATCACCTCCGGAATGCGCAACGCCGCCATCGATCTGGATGCCGCCGCCCGGCACGGCGTCACCGTCTGCGGCACCGCCAGCAACACCGAACCGCCCGTCGAACTCACCTGGGCCCTGATCCTCGGCCTGGCCCGCGACGTCGTCACCGAGAACACCGCCCTCCGCGCAGGCGGCCCCTGGCAGAGCACGCTCGGCGCCGATCTGCACGGCCGCACGCTCGGGCTGCTCGGCCTCGGCAAGATCGGCACCCGGGTCGCTCGGATCGGTCTGGCCTTCGGCATGGACGTGGTCGCCTGGAGCCGGAACCTCACCCCCGAACGCGCGGCGGAGGCCGGCGTACGTGCCGCCGCCACCAAGGAGGAGCTCCTGGAGGGCAGCGACTTCGTCTCCGTGCACCTCGTCCTCGGCGAGCGGACCCGTGGCCTGCTCGGCGCCGCCGAACTCCGCCGCATGCGGCCTACCAGCTATCTCATCAACACCTCCCGTGCCGCGATCGTCGACCAGTCCGCGCTGCTCCAGGCACTGCGCGAGAACTGGATCGCCGGCGCCGGCCTCGACGTCTTCGAGCAGGAACCGCTGCCCGCCGACCATCCGCTGCGCACCCTCCCGAACGTCCTGGCCCTCCCCCACCTCGGCTACGTCACCCGCCGCAACTACGAGGGCTACTTCCAACAGGCCGTCGAGGACATCACCGCCTTTCTCGCAGGCGCCCCGATCCGCCAACTGCACTGAGGGCTTCACTTCCCTCGTGTCCCGTTCCTGACGGTATGCGGCGACGTCGGGGCGCTTATCCGTTCGATGATGGCAACGCCCCACGCTGGGCATGCTCTCCCCATGTCCGAGTACGAGTGGGATCGCACCACGATGGCGGTCGTCGCCTCCGCACTGTCCGGGGACAGCGACGGCGCGGTGGAACTGCTCCGGCCGCTCCCCCAGCGCGATGTCTGCCATATCGCGGTGCGGCTGGCCGCCATGGCCGCGGATGCGCTGATCGTCGCCGCCCAGGACAGCGGAGGCGACCGTGAGGAGGCACTGTCGCAGTGGCAGCAGTGCATCCTCCAGCACGAGGCCGAATACGAGGGCGAGTAGCGCGGCCCGGGCACGGGCCGGTCACTCCGCCAGGCCGGCCGGTCCGTCAGCCCGGTAGGTCAAGGTGGCCGGCCGCGGTTGCCATCCTGCGTATCAGCCCGTCGCGGACGGCCGCCAGCCTCTCCGCGTTCGCCCCCGGCAGCCGTGCCAGATCACGTATCCCCAACTCGGTCTCGGCGACGACCTCCCAGGCAGCTCCGTCGAGCAACCGTGCCGTTGCGTCCTCGGCCCCCGCCCAGTCCCCGAGGGCGCAGCAGCAGACGACCTCCGCCAACACCGTTGCCGCACCTGCGAGGCCGTACGGATCACCGTCGGGTCCGCCGCCACCGCTGCCGCCGTCGACGCCCCCGCCGCCGTGGCCGTCGCGGTCCCCGTCGACAGCGGCGCCGGCGGACCGCAACGCCTGCCATGCGGACACCGGCCCGGCCGCGTCCACCCCTTCGCGTGCCCCGGCCAGCAGTGCCGCCTCGTACCGGACCCTCAGGTGCGCGGCGACCGCGTCGGGGGCTCCCGTCGCCCTGTCGTCCGGGTCCCGCTCGCCCTCGGGGGCGTGCCGCCCGCCGGGGAGCGCGCCGCGCGCCGCCTCCAGCGTCTCGTGCGCGGCGTCGAGGTTTCCGGTGCGGCGCAGGCACCCGGCCTTGAGGGCGAGGAGCGCGGCGTTCGGGCCGCTTGTGGCGAGTGCGCGGTCGAAGTCGGCGAGGGCCTCCGCCGGCCGGCCCGCGAGCAGGTTGGCTCTGCCTCGTGCCGCCGTGGTCTGCCAGGAGTCCGGGGTGAGTTGCAGGGCGGCGGTGAGTTCGGCGCGGGCCTCTTCGCAGCGGCCGAGCGCGCGCAGCGCCAGCCCACGCGCCGTACGGGCCCAGGCGTCGGTGGGCGCGAGGGCCAGGGTCCGTTCGGCCTCCGCGAGCGCCTGCTGGTACCGCTTCATCTCCAACCAGGTGCGGCAGCGCTCCCCCTTCACCCAGGCGTTGTCCGGCCGGAGTTCAGCCGCGCGTCCGAGGGCGGTCAGGGCCTCCTGGTGGCGGCCCATGTCGCGCAGGGTCATTCCCCGGCGGGCGTGGGCCCAGACGTAGGCGGGGTTGACCTCCAGCGCCCGGTCGAACTCCGCCAGGGCCAGGGCGTACTGCCGCCTGTCACGGTAGGTGGCGCCCCGTTCGGCCATCGCCCAGGCGTAGTCGGCGTTGATCTCGATGGCGCGTGCCAGGCCCACCAGCGCCTCGTCGTGGCGGCCGAGGCGCCGCAGGCAGACGGCCCGGCTGCCAAGGGTGAAGGCGTGCCGGGGCTGCCGGGCCAGCACGCCGTCGAAGGCGGTGACGGCCTCCTCGAACCGGCCCATGAGGCGGTATGCCTCGCCGAGCTGGGCGGCGGCGTCCACCGAGTCCGGTGCGACCTCCAGGGCGCGGAGGTAGTCCTCGGTGGCCCGGTCGAAGCGGCGCATGTAGCGGTGGGTCAGCCCCCGTTCGAGCAGCGCCGCGGCGTCGCGCGGGCTCAGCTCCAGACAGCGGTCGAAGTCGGCGAACGCCTGTGGCCACGCTTCGGCCAGGCGGTACTCACGGCCCCGGATGCGGTGGATGCGGGCCTGCTCGGCCACCTCCAGCCCGGGCCGGGCGAGCAGAGCGGTCAGCACCGCGGCCAGGCCGTTGCCCTCCTCCGCGCAGGCGGCGACCAGCCGCTCGCCCCACTCCCTGACCTCGGGGGCATCGGCGTCCTCGCCGGCCTGGCGGATACCCTCGGCCACCCGGCGCACCACGGGCCGTTCGTACTCGGCCGCGTCCCGCATGTCGGCCAGCGCCTCGTCGAGCGCGGGGTGCGGGTCCGCGCAGAGCGCGTGATACGTCTCCCGCAGTCGCTGCTCCACCCAGCGTTCGTCGCCCCAGGACCGCGCCGGGTCGTTGTCGTCGGCGCACTCCCTGCGGCGGTCCCGCGCGGCCTCGGCGAGCCGCCGGTGCCGGGCCGTCCAGGTCTGCGGGGATCTGCGCCGCTGGAGGCGCAGCATCGCGGTGCGCACCACCTCGTGGTACTGCCGGCGGCCCGACCGGCCGGTGACGAACGGCAGCCCGCACAGCCAGCCGAACTGCCCTGCGGCGGCCGGGTCCACCGCGGTCCGGAAGACGTCCTCGTCGAGGGAGCGGGGCAGCGCGGCGGCGAGCGCCGCCTCACGGCGGACGGGGTCCGTCTCCCACTTCAGGAAGCGCTCGACGGCCGTGTCACTGGGATCGTCGACGGCCTCCGCGGCCCGGGGGCGGTTCTCGGCGAGGGTCGACACCAGCACCGGCAGCCCGCCGGACAGCCGCAGGATCACCTCGACGATGCGTTCGTCGACGATGTCCCTGGTCGCCAGGTACTGCCGTGCCTCGCCCTCGGTGAAGGCGTCCAGCGGCAGTGCCGCCACGCAGTCGAGGTGGTCTGCCCAGCAGCGGTGGTCCAGGGCGGTCTGGCCGGCCAGCGTCACCACCACATTGGGTGCCAGCGGGCCGTACCGGTCGCTGACCAGGACGTCGCGCAGCCAGGTGTCGAGCAGCGGGCCGGTCCGTTCGTAGGTGTCGAAGAAGAGGGCCAGCCAGGGCACCTCGTCGGCGACGGCGCCCACCTCGCGGACGAACACCGGTGTCAGGGCCGCCACCGGCTCCATCACCAGTTCGACGTCGTCGTGATTGCGCAGCCGGGCGCTGAGCAGCCCCCGCAGCCGGTCCGCGCCGCGCGCCATCTGCCGGGCGTCCAGCGCCCCGGTGACGGCCCCGACGCCGGGCAGCAGCCCGAGAGCGGCGAGTCCCGCCTGCGCCGCGATGATGCTGCCGGGCGAGGGGCCGCTCCCCTGGGCGTCGCCGCCCGCGTCGGCCGCGCCGGGCGGCCCCTGCTCGGCGACGGCCACCGCCTCGGCCTCGTGCCGTCGTTCCCGGTAGGTGGCGAGGAGCTTGTCGAACACCTTCAAGGGGCGCCCCTGGGCGGCCAGTTGGCGGCTGATGGCCGCCATCGCCTCGGGGATGGTGTGCGCCGACTCGTCGACGTATGCCGTCGGTGCGCCCTGCTCGCGGGCGGTCTCCTCGAACTGCCGGATCAGGGACGTCTTCCCGACGCCTGCCTGGCCGTGCACATGGAACAGGAACTGCTGTCCCGGATCTTCCACGCTGCGGGTGAAGTTGGCCCGGAAGTTCTCGATCTCCGTCCGCCGTCCGACGAACCCGGCCCGTCGTCGCTGCCGGATCAGCTCCTGCCGCGACAGCCTGCTGCGCTCCATCCTGTCCACCCCCGTTCACGACGGCTGGTGCCGCCCGCCGGCTTGCTGCCTGCTCTCGCAGATTAGCTTTCGGCGGAGTTGCGCACGGGGGCCTGTGGATAACCTCGCCGGCCGCAGCGCGGCGGCCGCGTTGCCGCGCCGGCTGCCCTACTCCACCACCGGCAGCAGCTCCGGCAGATGCCCGTCCGAGGCCAGGGCGGCGGCCTGGCGTTCCCCGGACACCGGCCCGTAGGTCGTCGTGCGGGGGCGCGCCGGGCGCCCGGCGCGCTCCGCGATGTCGATCAGGCCCTGGATGGAGCGGTAGGAGCCGTAACCTGAGCCGGCCATACGGGAGATGGTCTCCTCCATCAGGGTGCCGCCCAGGTCGTTGGCGCCCGACCGGAGCATCTCCGCCGCCCCGTCCGTGCCGAGCTTGACCCAGCTCGTCTGGATGTTGGTGATGTGCGGGTGGAGCAGGACCCGGGCCATCGCCGTCACCGCGCGGTTGTCGCGGGTGGTGGGGCCCGGGCGGGCGATGCCGGCCAAGTACACGGGCGCGTTGGTGTGGATGAAGGGGAGGGTGACGAACTCGGTGAAGCCGCCGGTCTCCTGCTGGATCTCGGCCAGCAGACGGAGGTGGCCGAGCCAGTGCCGCGGCTGGTCGACATGGCCGTACATCATCGTCGAGGACGAGCGGATGCCCAGCTCGTGGGCGGTTTTGACGACCTCGACCCAGGTGGCGGTGGGCAGTTTGCCCTTGGTGAGGATCCAGCGGACCTCGTCGTCGAGGATCTCCGCGGCCGTGCCGGGGATGGTGTCGAGCCCGGCGGCCCTGGCCTCGGTCAGCCACTCGCGGATGGACAGCCCGGTGCGGGTGGCGCCGTTGACGACCTCCATGGGCGAGAAGGCGTGCACATGCATCCCGGGCACGCGTTCCTTGACGGCGCGCGCGATGTCGAAGTACGCCGTGCCGGGCAGGTCGGGGTGGATGCCGCCCTGCATGCAGACCTCCACCGCGCCCACGTCCCACGCCTGCTGGGCGCGGTCGGCGACCTGGGAGAGGGACAGGGTGTAGGCGTCGGCGTCGGTGCGGCGCTGGGCGAAGGCGCAGAAGCGGCAGCCGGTGTAGCAGACGTTGGTGAAGTTGATGTTCCTGGTGACGATGTAGGTGACGTCGTCGCCCACCGTGGCGCGCCGCAGATCGTCGGCGATCCCGCAGAGGGCGTCCAGGGCGGGCCCGTCGGCGTGCAGCAGCGCCAGCGCCTCGGCGTCCGTGAGCCGGGTCGGGTCGTCGGCGGCCCGGGCCAGGGCCTGCCGTACGTCGGCGTCGATCCGCTCGGGTGCCATCCCGGGGGCGGCGGCCTCGCGCAGCGCCTCCCAGTCGCCGTAGACCTCGTCGAAGTCGTCGCGGCGGTCGGCGGTGCGGCCTTCGGTGTCGATGGTGTGGTGCAGGTCCGTACGGCCGGAGGGGCTCAGGGTGAAGCCGTCCTCGGGCTCCTGCCAGGGCCGGCCCACCACGGGGGCGTCCTCGATCGCCAGGCCCGTCTCCGGGTCGGCGAGGGCGCGGACGTGCGGCAGCAGCCGGGGGTCGAGCCAGGGTTCGCCGCGCTGGATGAACTCCGGGTAGATGGGGAGGCGTTCGCGCAGCTCGAAGCCGGCGGTGGCGCACCGCTCGGTCAGCTCGTCGATCTGCGGCCAGGGCCGCTCGGGGTTGACGTGGTCGAGGGTCAGCGGGGACACGCCGCCCCAGTCGTCGATGCCGGCGTCGACGATCAGCGCGTATTCGCCGTCGACCAGGTTGGGCGGCGCCTGGATCCGGGTCGAGGGACCCATGATGTGCCGGGCGACCGCGATCGTCGCGGCCAGCTCCTCCAGTTCGGCGTCCGGCATTCCGCGCATCGCCGTGTCCGGCTTGGCGCGGAAGTTCTGCATGATCAATTCTTGGATGCCGTGGTACGCGCGCTGGATGCGGCGCAGCGCGAAGAGCGACTCGGCACGCTCCTCGTAGGTCTCGCCGATGCCGATCAGCAGCCCGCTGGTGAAGGGCACGTTGGAACGGCCGGCGTCCTCCAGGACGCGCAGCCGCACGGCGGGTTCCTTGTCGGGCGAGCCGTGGTGCGGGCCACCGGGCTCGCTCCACAGGCGCTCGGCGGTCGTCTCCAGCATCATCCCCAGGGACGGGGCCACGGGCTTGAGCCGCTGGAAGTCCGTCCAGGACATCACCCCCGGATTGAGGTGCGGCAGCAGCCCGGTCTCCTCCAGGACGCGGATGGCCATGGCGCGGAGGTAGGAGATCGTGTCGTCGTAGCCGTGCGCCTCCAGCCACTCGCGGGCCTCGGGCCAGCGGTCCTCGGGGTTGTCCCCCAAGGTGAACAGGGCTTCCTTGCAGCCCATTTCGGCGCCGCGGCGGGCGATGTCCAGCACCTCGTCGGGCGACATGAACATCCCGTGGCCGTCACGGCGCAGTTTGCCGGGCACGGTGACGAAGGTGCAGTAGTGGCACTTGTCGCGGCACAGGCGCGTCAGGGGGATGAAGACGCCCTTGGAGTACGTGATGACGCCGGGGCGGCCCGCGGCCTCCAGGCCCGCGTCCCGCACCCGGGCCGCGGAGGCGCACAGGTCCTTGAGGTCGTCGCCGCGGGCCTGGAGCAGCACCGCGGCCTCGCCGACGTCCAGCGCCACACCGTCGCGGGCCCGCTTGAGCGCACGACGCATCGCGTTCTCCGTAGGACGGCCCTGCGAAGCGGAGGAAGCGCTCGTCCCGTGGCCGGTCCCCCGGTCGGATGCCTGGTCAGGTCCCTGTGCGCTGGAAGTCATCCTCCGAGCATACGAGCGTCCACCGACAGCGCCGCCGCCGGAGAACACCCGGCCGGTGTGCCACTGATCACGGCAGACGGAGGTTACATCCGGCCCCGAAAGGGGCAATTCCCCGGCGGCGGCTCAGCGCATGCTCACCCGCTCGCGGTCACAGGCCGGCAAGCAGCTCGTCGGAGTACGTGCGGGTCAGGAACTCCATGTAGTGGCCGTCCGGGTCGTCCACGTACAGACCGCGCCCCCCGTCGTGGGTGTTGAACTGCTGCGGCTTGGAGTGCATCGGGTCGGCCCAGTACGGGAGGTCGCGTGCCTTGATCCGGCCGAGTATCGCGTCGAACTCCTCCTCCGTCACCAGGAAGGCATAGTGCGTGGGGACGAACTCCCGGCCGCCCGCGACGTGCTCGGCGTAGTCGAGCGTCACACCGTTGTCGAGCTTGAGGGCGGCGAACGGGCCGAACGCCTTCGGTTCGGGCGCGTCGAGCAGCTCGGCCAGGAAGCGGGCGGAGGCGAAGCGGTCGGTGCTGTGCACGATCGTGTGATCGAGGCTGGGCATGGGATCTCCTTGATCTGGGTGGCCCCGGGCGGGCGGTACGGGCGCTCGCACAGCGCACCGGGCCGCGGACGCTCCGGGAGCCGTTGACCGATCTCCGGAGGACTCCGAACTGCGGGTCCTTCACCTTCGACGCTACGTCCGGCGGGGCCGGCCGCGGATCCGTCTGCGGTACCGACCCGGGAGCGCCGGCCTTACGCCGATGGACCTAGGGCGCGCCGCGTTCCGGCCCGCGATTTCGGGCGTGCGGAAGCCGCGGCGCCACCGATTGCCAGGCCCGGGGCCGCGGCGCCACCGGTACCGCCGGCAGTTCCCTCGTCACAGGTACTGGGCGAAATCGTCCAGCGTCCGCAGCACCTCCGCCTCGCCGGCCGGCGGCAGCTGGAGCACCACTTCCCGCAGGCCCAGCTCGCGGTAGTGGGCCAGCTTCCCGGGCGACGGGACCACCGCGTAGGGCACCACCACCGGCTCACCCGCCCGCCCGGCGTCCGCCCACGCCTGCCGCAGCACCGGGACGGTCTCCGTCAGACCTCGGCCGCCGATCGGCAGCCAGCCGTCGGCGTACTCGGCGATCTGCCCGAAAAGCTTGGGGCCGGCCGAGCCGCCCAGCAGGATGCGGGGCGCGCCGTTGACCGGTTTGGGATGGGCGAGGGAGGCCCGCACGGACCCGAATGTCCCTTTGTACGCGGTCGGTTCGTCGGCCCAGAGGGCGCGCATCAGGGCCACCCGGTCACGGGTCAGCTCGCGCCGGGTCGACCACTCCACCCCGTGGTCGGCGGCCTCCTCGACGTTCCAGCCGTAGCCGACGCCGAGTGTGAAGCGCCCGCCGGAGAGGAAATCGAGGGTGGCGACCTGCTTGGCGAGGTCGACGGGATCGTGCTGGGCGACGAGGGTGATGCCGGTGCCCAGGGCGAGCCGCTCGGTGACCGCGGCGGCCTGGCCCAGGGCGATGAACGGGTCGAGGGTGCGGCCGTATTCACGGGGCAGCGGCTCGCCCATGGGTGCGGGGGTGTCACGGCTGGCGGGGATGTGGGTGTGTTCCGGGAGGTAGAGGCCGGCGAATCCGCGCTGTTCCAGCTCATGGGCCAGCCGGTCCGGCCGGATGGTCTCGTCGGTCAGGAAGATCGTGGTCGCGATCCGCATGCTGTGGACACCTCCGTCAGGCGTGTGGGTGACCGCATGTTGCCTCACCGACCGACGGTTATCCACAGCCCTTTCCCTCCGCGTCACAGCCGCGTACAACAGTTTTCACGCGGCGCAACGAGCCGGCCGCGCAGCGACACCGACGGCTCGACACACACGCGGGGGGCGGAAATGGAGCGACGGGACGTACTGAAACTTTCGGCGGTTGCCGGCGCGACGGGCGCGCTTACGCTCGGACGTGTGAGCTTCGCCGACGCCGCGCCGACGGCCGGGCAGTCCGGCGGCGGACCGGGCGAACAGACCCGCCGGGTCACCGGCCATCTGCCCCCGGGGGCACCTGACTTCGTCTATCTGCCGGTCGACGTCCCGCACGGCGTGCGGGAGATCGCCGTCTCCTACAGCTACGACAGACCCGCGGTCCCCGAAGGCACGGCCGGGAACGCCTGCGACATCGGCATCTTCGACGAGCGGGGCACGGACCTCGGCGGGGCAGGGTTCCGCGGCTGGTCGGGCGGGGCGCGTACGGAGTTCTTCCTGCGCGCCGACGAGGCCACTCCCGGCTACCTCCCCGGGCCCGTCAACGCCGGCACCTGGCACATCACCCTCGGGCCGTACACGGTCGCGCCGCAGGGCCTGTCCTACGACGTCACGATCACCCTGCGGTACGGCCCCCGGGGACGCACACCGGCCCCGGTCCATCCGCCCGAGCGCGCCCGGGGCCGCGGACGCGCCTGGTACCGCGGGGACAGTCATCTGCACTCGGTCCACTCAGACGGCAAGCGCACACCCGCCCAGATCGCGGCGCTGGCCCGGGCCGCCGGGCTGGACTTCCTCAACACCTCCGAGCACAACACCATCTCCTCGCACCGCGCGTGGGAGGGCCTGTGGGGCGACGACCTGCTGATCCTGACCGGCGAGGAGGTCACCACCCGCAACGGGCACGTGGTCGCCATGGGCACCGACCCCGGCGTCTTCATCGACTGGCGCTACCGGGCCCGCGACAACGCCTTCGGCAAGTACGCCCGCGCCATCCGGCGGGCCGGGGGCCTGGTCATCCCGGCGCATCCGCACGCCACATGCATCGGCTGCAACTGGAAGTTCGGGCTCAACGACGCCGATGCGGTGGAGGTCTGGAACGGCCCCTACACGCCCGATGACGAGGTCACCCTCGCCGAGTGGGACAACACCCTCGTGGCGCACACCCACGGACGCGGCGACTGGCTGCCCGCGGTCGGGCACAGCGACGCCCATCGCGATCCGGACGTCGTCGGCCTGCCGCAGACGGTGGTGCTCGCCGACGATCTCTCCCGCCGCGCCCTGCAGGACGGCATACGGGCGGGCCGGGTCTGGATCGCCGAGTCCTCGAAGGTCGACCTGGCGTTCTCCGTCACCGGTGAGCGCGGCGAGCACGCCGGGATCGGCGAGCGCCTGGCGGTCCCTGACACGACGCAGGTCACCGCCCGGCTCAAGGTCACCGGCACCCCCGGCTGCACGGTCTCCTTCGTCACCGACCAGGGACGGCTGTACACGGCGCCGCTCCCGCCGTCCGGCGAGGGCACGGTCAGCTGGCAGACCACCCCGGCCTACGCCGCCTACATACGCGCGGAAGTCCGCCACCCCGCGACCACGGCCGGTCTCCCCGGTCCCATGGCAGCCATGACGAACCCGGTTTTTCTGGGGACCTGGGGGAGCTGAGGCGGCCCGCGCCGTCGGGGGCGGTCCGGACGTACGGAATAACCGGAGTGAGCCACCGGTTACGCCGGTACCTACTCACGCCGCGCTCGCGCGGCACCGTCCGACCAGCAGGCCGTCAGGCCGGCAGGCCCTCAGGAGGCTTTCGATGCGTGCCCTTGTTGTCGATCACTCAGCACCCGGACGGCTCGCTCTCGGGACCGTCGCCGACCCCGAGCCCGGTCCCGACGAAGTTCTCGTGAGGATCAGCGCGATATCACTGAACTACGGCGAACTGCCCAAGTCCGACGACGTCGCCGAGGGCACGGTCCCGGGCTGGGACGCCGCCGGCGTGGTCGAGCGGGCCGCCGCCAACGGTCGCGGCCCCAAGCCCGGCGACCGCGTCATCACCTGGGGCCGGAACGCCGGCTGGGCCGAGTTGCGGGCCGTCCCCGTCGATGAACTCGCCGCGCTGCCCGACGCGGTGGACTTCACGGCGGCCGCGGCACTGCCGGTGGCGGGCCTGACGGCACTGCGCGCACTGCGCACGGCGGGCGTACGGCCGGGGCAGCGCGTCGCGATCACCGGCGCCTCCGGTGGGGTGGGGCGGTTCGCGGTCCAGCTGGCACACCAGGCGGGCGCCGAGGTGTACGCGTTCGTCGGCAGTCCGGCGCGCGGTGCGGGCCTGGCCGAGCTCGGTGCGGACCGTGTCCTGACCGATCCCGCCGGTCTCGACGAGCCGGTGGACGTGGTGCTGGACAACGTCGGCGGTTCACTGCTCGGCGAGCTGCTCGGACGGACGGCCCCTGAGGGCACGGTCATCTCGATCGGCGCGACATCCGGTGAACCGACGCCGATCCAGCCGTACCAGCTGATCCTGGGGCGGTTGCGGCTGATCGGCATCCAGGCGGGCGGCAACACGGGCGCCGATCTGGCCCACCTCGTCCGCCTCGTCGCGGAGGGACGCCTGGAGGCCAGCGTGGACCGGGTGGCCGACTGGGAGCAGGCCGGCAAGGCCGCCACCGCCCTGCTCAACCGAGAGATACGCGGCAAGGCGGTGCTGACCCTGGGGTGAGGCGGGGCGCTGGGGGGCCCGGTGCCTGCTTGGGGCCCTGGCGCTCGGGTGGGGGTGGGGG
>NZ_JNZA01000047.1 GCF_000717345.1 Streptomyces lydicus
GCCCCGCCCCGCCCGCTGACGAAACGCCGACGCCGGGCCCCGTCCCGCCCGGTGAGCCCCCCGCCAGGCGCGTTCCGTCGCCGCCCCCGCCGCCTTCCGAACCGATCCCCCTCAAGGCCACCGGCCCGGGGGCGCGTCCGCGCGAGGTCGCCCGGAGTGCGCCCCCGCCGGCTCCGGCCGTCACGTACATCGGTGACCGGCCCCCCACCTACGAGGCCGAGCCGGCCGCGCTGCCCGCCGCCGACCCCGCCGCGCTCGACGAGCTGGTGCCCGACACCGCGCTGGAGGGTGCCCAGTACGGCTCGCTGACCCTCCGCGCCGCCTCCCAGCGCGGCGACTCCGCCCGTTACCGCGGCGACGTGCGCCGCGATGCGCTGCTCACCGCCCGCTTCGGTGCCGGCCGGCACGCGCTGATCCTGGTCGCGGTGGCCACCGGCCGGCCGGCCGTCGAGGGCGCCCATCGCGCCGCGCGCGACGCCTGCGGCTGGATCGGCAGCGCGGTCGGCCGCAGTTACACCCAACTGGCGGAGGACATCCGCGCGGACCGTCGCGGTGACCTGAAAGCCGGCCTTCAGCGGCTCACCGACCGCAGCTACGGCAAGCTGCGCGCCCGGGCCCTGGAGCGCGGCGGCCCGCCGGAGCAGTACACGGCGGCCCTGCGCTGCCTGCTGCTGCCCGCCGACCCGGACTGCCGGACGCGGGTCTTCTTCGGTGTCGGTGCGGGCGGCCTGTTCCGGCTGCGCGACGGCGCCTGGACCGACCTGGAGCCGGTCGCGACGGACCACGGCACACCCGACCCCATCCCAGCCCCCATCCCCGTCACCGACGCCCCGGCCCGCCCCGGCCCGGGTCTGCCGCACGGCCCCGGTACGGCGGAGTACCCGGCGCGCCCGGAGCCGTTCCTCTTCCACGCGGCGTTCGGCCGGCCGGGTGACGCCCTGCTGCTGTGCAGCGCCGGACTCGCCGACCCCCTGCGGCAGGAGCCGGCCTTCGCCGCCCATCTGGCCGATCGGTGGTCCACGCCCGAGCCGCCGGGCCTGGTCCCGTTCCTCGCCACCGCGCAACTGCGTGCCAAGGGCCACGCCAAGGACCGCACGGCCGTCGCGGTGTGGGAGGCGTAGCGCGGAGCGCACGCGGGGACCGGAGGAGGCGCACCCCGGAGGCGGGCCCCGGCGACCCGTGGGTTCATGGGAGGGCAGCCAGGGGACCCGTCAGCGGGCAGCCGCCCCACCCGGCGAAGGAGCGACAGAGACATGGCGAAGCAGACCGTGGCCGAGCAGTTCGTGGACATCCTGGTGCGGGCGGGGGTGCAGCGGCTCTACGGGGTCGTCGGGGACAGCCTGAACCCGGTCGTGGACGCCGTGCGCCGGACCTCGGGGATCGACTGGATCCAGGTCAGGCACGAGGAGGTCGCCGCGTTCGCGGCCGGCGCGGAGGCACAGCTCACCGGCAAGCTCGCGGCCTGTGCCGGCTCCTGCGGGCCGGGCAACCTCCACCTCATCAACGGTCTGTACGACGCCCACCGCTCGATGGCCCCGGTCCTCGCCCTCGCCTCCCACATCCCCTCCAGCGAGATCGGCACCAACTACTTCCAGGAGACCCACCCCGACCGGCTGTTCGCCGAGTGCAGCCACTACAGCGAACTGATCTCCAGCACCCGGCAGATGCCGCGGGTGCTCCAGACGGCGATCCAGCACGCCATCGGCCAGAGCGGGGTCGCGGTCGTCTCCCTGCCCGGTGACATCGCCGCCGAGCAGGCCCCCGAGCGGACGATCGAACACGCGCTGGTCACCTCCCGGCCCTCGGTACGCCCCGGCGACGCGGAGATCGACAAGCTGGCCCGGATGATCGACGAGGCCGGCAAGGTCACGCTGTTCTGCGGCAGCGGCACGGCCGGCGCGCACGCCGAGGTGATGGAGTTCGCCGAGCGGGTCAAGGCCCCGGTCGGGCACGCGCTGCGCGGCAAGGAATGGATCCAGTACGACAACCCCTACGACGTCGGGATGAGCGGTCTGCTCGGCTACGGCGCCGCCTACGAAGCCACCCACGAGTGCGATCTGCTGATCCTGCTCGGCACCGACTTCCCCTACAACGCGTTCCTGCCCGACGACGTCAAGATCGTCCAGGTCGACGTCCGGCCCGAACACCTGGGCCGCCGCACCAAGCTCGACCTCGCGGTCTGGGGGGACGTGCGCGAGACGCTGCGCTCGCTGATCCCCAGGGTGCGGGAGAAGACCAGCCGCAAGTTCCTGGACCGGATGCTGAAGAAGCACGCGGACGCCCTGGAGGGCGTGGTAAAGGCATACACCCGCAACGTGGAGAAGCACACGCCGATCCACCCGGAGTACGTCGCCTCCATCCTGGACGAGGAGGCCGCAGACGACGCGATCTTCACCGTCGACACCGGCATGTGCAACGTGTGGGCGGCCCGCTACCTCAGCCCCAACGGCCGCCGTAGGGTGATCGGTTCGTTCAGCCACGGCTCGATGGCGAACGCGCTGCCGCAGGCGATCGGCGCCCAGTTTCTTGACCGCCGACGCCAGGTCGTCTCGATGTCCGGCGACGGCGGATTCAGCATGCTGATGGGCGACTTCCTCACCCTCGTCCAGTACGACCTGCCGGTGAAGGTGGTGTTGTTCAACAACTCCTCGCTGAGCATGGTCGAGCTGGAGATGCTGGTCTCCGGTCTCCCGTCGTACGGCACCACCTACCGCAACCCCGACTTCGCCGCCATCGCCCGCGCGGCCGGCGCGCACGGCGTGCGCGTGGAGAAGCCCAAGCAGCTGCGCAGCGCACTGCGCGACGCCTTCAAGCACAAGGGCCCGGCGCTGGTCGACGTGGTCACCGACCCCAACGCCCTGTCCATCCCGCCGAAGATCAGCGCGGAGATGGTGTCCGGCTTCGCGCTGTCGGCGGGAAAGATCGTGCTGGACGGCGGCGTGGGACGGATGCTCCAGATGGCGCGGTCCAACCTGCGCAACGTCCCCCGGCGGTGAGCGCGCGGACGGCAGCGGCTCCTGCCGGCGGGCCTCCCCGCGGACGACGGGAGACCGGCGCCGCTACCCGCCGTGCCGCTGCGGCCGCAACCGTAGCGTCAGGATCTGGAACGGGCGCAGTGCGAGGGCGACGTCCGAGGTCGGTCCTTCCTCCTCGTCGTGCAGCGGGCGTTCCAGCAGGTCCGTCACGGTGACCCGTTCGACGGGGAATCCCGGGGAGAGCGTGCCCGTCGCCCGGCCGCCCCGGGACTCGTAGAGCCGGACCACCACATCGCCGCTGCGGTCCTCGGCGAGCTTGACCGACTCGACGGTGATCGCCGGCTGGTCGACGCGGATCAGCGGCGCGACGGGCGGTGCGGAGGCAGCTGTCCGCAGCGGGAGGTTCAGCGCCAGGCCCTCGGCCACCGCGTCGCCCACCTCCGCGCCCGGCAGCAGCGCATAGGTCAAACGGTGGTGTCCCTGGTCGGTCCCGGGGTCGGGGCTGTGCGGGGCCCGCAGCAGGGTCAGCCGGGCGGTGGTGCCGAGTCCCCGCGGATGCGGGGTACGGCTGACGTCGTGGCCGTAGGTCGAGTCGTTGAGGAGGGCGACGCCGTACCCGGGCTCGGCGAGGCGCAGCCAGCGGTGGGCGCAGATCTCGAAACGGGCGGCGTCCCAGCTGGTGTTGGTGTGCGTGGGGCGGTGCAGATGCCCGAACTGGATCTCCGCGGTGGACCGTTCGGCGTGGACGTCCAGCGGGAACGCGGCCTTGAGGACCTTCTCCGACTCGTGCCAGTCGATGTCGGTGGTGATGTCGAGCCGACGGGAGCCCGCGCGCAGGGTCAGCTCCTGGGTGATCCGCGACGCACCGAACGCCCTGGTCACCCGCACGGTCGCGGACAGCGGCCCGGACGGGAGCAGCTCGACGGACTCGGCGTCGGTCAGGTCGGTGTGCCGGTGGAGGTAGTGCCGGTCGAGGTCCCAGGCGTCGTACCGGGTGGGGTGGTCGGGGTGCAGCTGGAGCAGATTGCCGCGGGAGCCGGGCGCCAGGACCTCCCGCCCGGCGTGCAGATCGCGTACGGAGGCCAGCAGGCCGTCGGCGTCGATCCGGACGCGGAGCAGCCCGTTGTCGAGGGTGACGGTGCCCTCCCGCCGCTCGCTGCTCGTCCGTACCGGCGCCGGCGGCGGGGCGGAGTCCGGTGCGGGAAGCCGGACGACGGCCGAGCCCAGGGCGGGGACGTGGACGGGGACCGGGCGCCCGCCGGGCAGCTCGACGACCTCGTCCCGGTCGTAGGGCGAGGCGTTGAACACGGCTGGTGCGCCGTCGCCCGGGCCGCGACCGGCCGCGCCCAGTGCCGTGATCGCCGCCTCGGTGAGCTCGGTCAGCTCGGCCGTCACCGCCGCGTACGTCTCGCGCGCCTCCCGGTGCACCCAGGCGATGGACGAGCCCGGGAGGATGTCGTGGAACTGGTGCAGCAGCACGGTCTTCCACAGCCGGTCCAGCGCCTCGTACGGATACCGGTACGGCCCGCCGGGGCCCGACCGCACCGCCGCCGTCGCCGCCCACAACTCGGCCTCCCGCAGCAGGTGTTCGCTGCGCCGGTTGCCCTGCTTGGTCTTCGCCTGCGAGGTGTACGTCCCGCGGTGGAACTGCAGGTACAGCTCGCCCGACCAGACCGGCGCCGCCGCCCCGTACTCCTCGTGGGCGGCCTCGAAGAAGCGGGCCGGCGGCTCGATCGCGACGCGCGGGGAGCCCTCCAGGGAGCGCAGTCTGCGGGCCCGCTCCAGCATCTCGCGGGTCGGCCCGCCGCCGCCGTCGCCCCAGCCGAACGGCACCAGCGAACGGGTGGCGCGGCCCTTCTCGGCGAAGTTCCGTTCCGCGTGGGCCAGTTCGCGGGCGTGGAACTGGGCGTTGTAGGTGTCGACCGGCGGGAAGTGGGTGAAGACCCGGGTGCCGTCGATGCCCTCCCACCAGAAGGTGTGGTGCGGCATCCGGTCGGACTGGTTCCACGACAGCTTCTGGGTCAGGAACCACTTCGCACCGGCGAGCCGGGCCAGCTGCGGGAAGGCGGCGGTATAGCCGAAGGAGTCCGGCAGCCAGATCTCCTCGGTCTCCACCCCCAGCTCCTCCAGGAAGAACCGCTTGCCGTGCACGAGTTGCCGGGCCAGCGCCTCCCCGCCCGGCATGTTCGCGTCCGACTCCACCCACATCGAGCCGACCGGCGCCCAGGTGCCCTCCCGCACGGCCTCCTTGATGCGCTCCCAGATGTGCGGCTGGTGCTCCTTGACCCAGGCGTACTGCTGCGCCTGGGAGCAGGCGAACACCAACTCCGGGTATTCCTTCGCCAGTTGGGTGACATTGGCGAAGGTGCGGGAGGCTTTGCGCACCGTCTCGCGCAGCGGCCACAGCCAGGCGGAGTCGATGTGCGCGTGCCCGGTGGCCGAGACGCGGTGGGCGCCGGCGGCGGCCGGGCGGCTCAGGACGTCGGCCAGCGCGGCCCGCCCGGCCGCCGCCGTGCCGCCGACGTCGTGCAGGTCGAGCGCGTCCAGCATGTCCTCCAGTGCGCGCAGGATCTCGTGCCGGCGGGCGCGGTCGGCGGGCAGCTCGTGCATCAGTTCCGAGAGCACCTCGATGTCGAGGACGAGATGCCAGACCTCCTCGTCGAGGACGGCCAGGTCCGCCGAGGCGAAGACGTACAGCGGGCGGTCCGGCGCGGTGCGGATGTCGCCGAGGTCGGTGGGGCGGAAGTCGCGCAGCACCGCGGGGTTGGCGGCGGCCTCCAGCAGCAGCCGCACCTCCTCGCCGCCGCGCGCCGGGGCGGCGACCGGCACGTGCCGGTTGCGGGGGTGGATGCCCTTGAGGGGGACGCCGTCGGCGTCGTACACCAGGCCCTCCGCCTGGAAGCCGGGCCCGTCGCCGCTGAAGCCGGGGTCGATGACGGCCTCCACCCGCCGCCCCGCCCAGTCCTCCGGTACCTCGCCGGCCAGCCGGAACCAGCTCGTGGACCACGGCGGACCCCACGGTTCACCGGCCCGGAACGGCTCGTACGCGGCCCGCAGCGCCTCGTCGACCGGCCTCGTTCCCCCGGCTCTGTCCCCCGAGCCCTCGGCGGTGCCCGAACCGGAGGCACCCCCCTGTGCCGGGGGCTCCCCGGTGCCGGGCGCCTGCCGGACGGCGAGCCGCAGCGGCACCCGCGCCGCGTACTGCGCGGGCCGGATGAACTGCTCCAGCGCCCGCTCCAGGCGCCCTTCCACCAGCAGTCGGTCGTCGTGCACAGCGGCTCCTCACAGGGACGGGGTCGCGTCCGGGGCCCGGCCGGGGATCGTGGCCGGCTCGGATCAGACATACCCACTGGGGCCCGGCCCGTACGGCGCGCGGGGGAGCGGAAGTCGGCCGACCCGCAAGCGGAAGCATGGCGACTGATCCGATGGGCATGCTGACCGTGAGGCTGTTCGAGACCGGACGCCGAGGTTCATGGGGGCGGGGGAGAGAATGCGTCAGCCTGTGCGGCGCGAGGGACGGGAAAGACCACAGGAGACGGACGGGCCGGGCCGGGGCGGGGGGACCGCGGCGCGGGCACCGGGCGTGCTGGAGCGCCGGGTGCGTCAAGCGGATCTACGGGCGGTCGGCGAGGTGCGCCGGGAGCTGCGGCAGTTATTGAGCCGCTGGTCGGCACCGGTCGACGGCGAACTCGCCGAGGTCGCGACCCTGCTGACCAGCGAACTGGTGACCAACGCCCTGGTGCACGCGGAGGGCGGTGCGATGGTCACGGCCCGGGTCGGCGACCGGCTGCGGGTGGAGGTGCGGGACTGTGACGGCGGGCGTCCGGAGGTGCAGGCGCCGACGACGGACGGGACCTCCGGGCGGGGGCTGATGCTGGTGCGTGCGCTGGCCGACGCCTGGGGCATACGCACCGACGGGTTCGGCAAGTGCGTGTGGTTCGAGCTGGGCGGCGGACCGGCCTGACCGGAAGCGGGGGGTGTGGGCCGGCGCGGTCCGCCACCTGTCAGCCGATGTGCCGTTCGATCTCGGCGAGTTTCTCCTCCAGGGAGTCCAGACGGGGCAGCGTCTGGGTGTCGTCCTCGGCGGTGAGATCCACGGTCCGCCGGGGGGCGGCCGAGACGTCGAAGGGGTCGGTCTCAGCGCCCGATACGGCCTTGAGGGCCGGGCGGGAGCGCACGGGCAGGTCTCCGGGAAGCAGTGGCACGGACTCGCCGGCTATGGCGGGGTCCGGACCGGCCACCTCCCCCGGGCCGGCCGCCGCCGGGCTCATCGCCAGCTGCCGGCCGCCACCGCGGCCGAGACCCCAGGAACGGTGCTGCCGGTTGAGGGCCTTGATGCGGGCCCGGTCGAGCTTGCCCTGCTCCCGCCTGCGCAGCCGGTTCTGCTCGTGCTCACGCCGGTCCTCACGGACCTCCTCGACCGCTTCGTCCAGCGTCCGTACGCCCTCCAGCAGCATCAGCGACCAGGCCGCGAAGGTCTCACGGGGGGCGCGCAGCCAGCGCACGATCCGGATCTGCGGCAGCGGACGGGGCACCAGGCCCTGTTCGCGCAGCGCCGCCCGGCGGGTCTGCTTCAGCGCCCGGTCGAAGAGGACCGCGGCGGAGAGCGACATACCGGCGAAGAACTGCGGGGCGCCCGCGTGGTCCAGGCCGCGCGGTGCGTGCACCCAGTTGAACCACGCCGCGGCGCCCGCGAACGTCCACACCAGCATCCGCGAGCCGAGCGCGGCGTCGCCGTGGCTGGCCTCCCGTACGGCCAGTACGGAGCAGAACATCGCCGCGCCGTCGAGGCCGAAGGGCACCAGGTACTCCCAGCCCCCGGAGAGGCCGAGGTTCTGCACGCCGAAGCCGACCAGCCCGTGGAAGGACAGTGCGGCGGCGACCGCGGCACAGCAGAAGAGCAACAGATAGGAGGCGGAGGCGAAGACCGCCTCCTTGCGGCGCCGGCGCTCCTCGCTGCGCTCCCAGGAGTCCTCGCCGCCGGCCTTCGCGGCGGCGCGTCTGCCGCGCACCACCAGCGCCGCGGCAACCGTCACGGCGCCGAGCGACAGCACGCCGGGAACGAGCCAGTCCAGCGATATGTCCGTCGTTCTCATGGTGGGGATCCCTTGCCTTGGATACGCGATTTCGCGCGACATCCTGGCGGAATCCACCCCCGGCCCAGGGGGTTTCGAGGGAAGAGAACGCCAAGGAGGTCCAGGGCACGGCAGTTGGCGCGTGTCGTCTCGAACTCCCTTGCAAAGGGCGGGGGTTGAGTTCGAATACGACGACTCGAACGGGTGGTGTGCGGGTCAGCTGGTTGCGGTGAGGCGGCTGATGCGATCCGCGTCGCAGGTGCGCGGGCAGGTGACGCAGGTGTCCTCGGGGCGCAGCGTGTAGAACATGCAGCAGCTGGCGCGGTCGCGGGTCGGCAGCGCCTCGCCGCGCGGACCGGTCAGGGTCCGGAACGCGGCGCTGCCCACGTACGGCGCGGTGGCGCCCGGCAGCAGCCGCTCCAGCTCGGCCACCGCGCGCGGCTCCTCGCCCAGCAGATGGCCCAGGTACCAGAGGCCCTCGACGATCTCGTCGGTCGCCATGCCCCACAGTGCCCGCGGGCCGCGCCGCATCCGGGTGCGGAACCCGTCCAGCACCGGCCGGAGGTGCTCGGCCACCGCGGACCGCACCTCCGCGCGCAGCGCCTCCTCGTCCGCCACGACCCGGGCGCCGGGCAGCCCCGCGGCCGGATCGTCCGGCAGGCACCCGAACGCGTCGATACGCACCGCCATCCGGCCCAGCTCGCGCTGGAAGGAGACGTTCCCGACGGGCAGGTACGGGACCCGGCGGTGCAGGAACCACGGGATGGTGATCAGCAGGCACGCGGGCCAGGCGTAGCGGTGCAGGGCGAAGCTGGCCGTCACATCGGGCCGGGCGCGCTGCCCGTAGTCCCGCAGGATCTGTGCGTCGTCCCAGGCGAGGAAGGCGTCGAGCGCCTCGCCGCCGGCCGCGAGTCCGGCGGCCGTCACCCAACCGTCGCCCACCGGCGGCGCCTCGCCCCAGGTGGCCACCTGCAGACCGGGGAACACCGCGGAGAGCCGGGCGTAGGCATCGGCGACGGGGTGGGCGACGGGCGGGGCGGCGAGGGCAGAAGTCATGCGGGAGACCACCGAATCGCGATCGTTAGCAGGTAAGCCTTACCTTATCCGAAGACTCTACCCGCGCCCGCCGAGAGCCAGTCCTGACCGCCCGCGGGCCGTCCTGGACCGGCGCCCGGATTTGAACTGTGGCCGAGGCCGCCTATGGTGCTGGGAACGTCAGAAGGGACCGCCATGGAGCAGGGCACCGCGGAACAGCAGCCGCGCACCCGGGCCTGGGTGCCCGCGCAGGCCGGCCCCGCCGTGCCCCGCCGGCACTCCGTCCGCGGCCAGGTGCTGACCGCGCTGCGCCACGCCCTGATCGGCGGCGAGCTGCTCCCCGGCGAGGTCTACTCCGCCCCCGCGCTCGCCGAGCGCTACGGCGTGTCCGCGACCCCGGTCCGCGAGGCCATGCAGCAGCTGGCGGGCGAGGGCGCCGTCGAGGTCGTACCCAACCGCGGCTTCCGGGTCGCCGAGCGCGGTGCCCGCGACCTCGCCGAGCTGGCCGAGGTCCGCACCATGCTGGAGGTGCCCGCCCTCATCCGGCTGGCCCGGGCGCTGCCCCCGGAGCGCTGGGAGGAGCTGCGCCCGCTCGCCGCCGAGGGCGTCGAGGCCGCCGCCCGCGGAGACCGGGCCGGCTACGCCGAAGCCGACCACGGTTTCCACCGGGCGGTGATGTCGCTCACCGGGAACCGCCGGCTCACCGAGGTCACCGGCGATCTGCTGCGCCGGGTCCACTGGTCGGCGGCCGGCGGCTCCCGGCTGCGTACGGCCGAGCTGCTGGCCGACGCCTCCGAGCACACGGCGCTGCTCGACGCCCTGATCGCCCAGGAGTACGCGGTGGCCGAGCGGATCGCCCGCGAGCACGTCTCCGTGGCGCGCCACCCGCACTGACGCGCTCAGCCCGGCAGCAGGCCCACCAAGGGGAATGCCGCGACATCGGCGGCGGGCCGGGAGACGTACAGATCGGCGTGGTAGAAGCCGTCGGACTCCTTCCCGGTGACGGACAGACCGCGCCCGGCCAGTGCCTCCAGGGCCGCCCGCCGCTCGGCGCCGTCCACGAACCGCCGTTGGCGGAACGTACGGGTGGTGAGCTTCTCCGTGACCAGACCGGCCCGGGCCAGCAGCGCGGAGATCGGCCGGTAGGGCACCTCACGCAGCACGAACGCGGCGACCCAGGGCGGGGTGGACATCCCCTCGACGAGCCGGCCGAAGGTCCGTGCGGTGATGTAGCCGACGCCGCCGGTGACGGTGATCAGATCGGTGTCCGCCAGCGTGCGGCGCAACGCCGGACTCGGCTCTTCGAGCTCCAGGTTCTCCGAGAAGCCGCCGTCGAGCAGACCGACCGACCGCGCGTAGTCGACCGCCTGCCCGGCCGCGTCGAGGCCGGTCACCCGGAAGGCTTCGGCGCGCCGCCGGGTGGCGAAGAACGTGCGGTCGTCGGTGCGGAGTTGATCAGGTGTCGGGGTGTCGGGGCGGGGGTCGGTGTAGCGGGCGTAGAGGTCGGTGAGGGACAGCCGATGGTTGAGCAGTGCCGCGTTCACCCCGTATGAGCAGCACAGATCGACGACGTTCAGGGGGCGGTGGGCACCGCGGTGCCGTTGCAGGGTCTCGGCCACGGCGCGGAAGACCGCCTGGCCGTGGTGCGGAATCTGGTACTCCAGGGGTTGCAGGGTGGTGAAGTACCGACGGGGATCAGGGCAGTTGTAGATCGCCTCGAAATCTGCCTTGCCCCAGTCGGTCGTCGTGGTCGTCCTGGTCACTGCTGCTGCCATGGATCGCCTCCTGACAGGCTGTGCGAATGGGAGGGCCCAGCCGGTTCCGGACCAGCATCGTGTCCCCACCGCCGCGTCACAGTGCGACTTGCGGCCATTCTCGGGGCCTGTGGGGCGTCGGGAGGTGCAAGGGGGGTGCACCTACCCCAGGGCCTTGGCTCATGGTCCCACCTCCCCGTTCGCCCGGCGCGTCGAAGCCCGGGGGAGGCGGCAACCGTCGTGCCCCGGCCGATCCGCCGCGAGGACCGTCGTTATCCGGCCATTCGCCGCCTCGCCCCGCATGGCCGACGACGGGGGGTTGACAGCACGGGAGGAGCGGGCCATGGCAAGGCGTACGGAAGACGGCCGGCCCGCCGCGGCGTGCGGCGGGCCGGCCGTTCCGGTACGCCGGCACCCCGGCGGGCGGCGCGCCCTACGTCGCCGCCGGAGCCGCGGAGAGATGGTCGGCGAGCCAGGTGGGGACGCCACCCATGAGGCGGAAGAGGCGTGCGGCCTCGGCGCGCAGCCGGTCCGCGTCGCCCTCCGGCGCCGCGTCCGCCAGCGCCGCGAGGGCGGGCGCCGTACCGATGAGGAAGCCCAGCTCCTCGCGGATCCGCAGCGACTCCGCGAAACCGTGCCTGGCCTCGGTCAACTCGCCGTCGCGCAGGGCGAGTCCGGCCAGATGGCGCCAGGTGAAGGACAGCAGCAGGGCGTCGCCCTGCGCGGTGGCGCCGGCGTGTGCGCGGCGGTAGGCGGCGCGGGCCGCGTCCGGGCTGTCGGCGACGTGCTCGGCCATCAGCCCGCGCCGGAAGTCCAGCAGCGGACGGCCGGCGGCCGCCGGGGCCAGCAGTGCGGCGGCCCGGCCCAGCGCGGAGCGCGCCTCGTCCGCCCGGTCCCGTACGCCCAGGACTGTCGCGGCGTACGCCAGGTGGCCGCGCTCGCAGGCCGCGCCGCCCCGCTCGTCGTCGTCCCCGGCCAGCGCCTCGGCGTTGCGCAGCGCGTCCTCGGCCTCGGCCCAGCCGGTGGCGGTGAACATGCAGCGCTCCACCAGGAGGGCGGCGCGGCGCAGTGCCGCGGACGCGTGCCCCACGGAGTGCGGTTCGAGGAGCGCGGCCGCGTCGTCCCAACAACCGCGGGAGCGCAGGCGCCACACGGCGCGGTCGAGGGGATCGTCCCCCTCGAACCCTCTGACTGGCGGTACTTCCGGTACTTCCGGTGCGGATGCCGGTCCTGGTACCGGAACCGGTACCGGGGCCGTGGACCTCAACTGGTCCGTGAAATCGACGGGATCCGCAGAACTGACTGAATCCGCGGAATCTGCGGATCCTGGCATGGCGGTATCCGCCACGTTGCCCTCCCCGAGCGCGCCATCGAGCTGGAAAATGGAAGCCGTGGGCGAATCTCAGCACGAATTCCGTCGCCGGGCCAAGGGGGTGGGTGAATGATTTCACAATCACCGGGAGGGCGGCCCGGGCGGCTCCAACGGCCCTGAACGGCCGCGTCGCGGCGCATCGCCGCCGGTTCCGTCACACGGACCGGTCAGGCGATGCCGCCCGATCGAGTTACCCCGAATGGCCTAACGCCCGGGGTCCGTTCGCCGTCCGCGGTCAGCTCATCCGCAGCGCGAGGAAGAAGTCGAGCTTGTCCTCCAGGCGGGACAGGTCGCGGCCGGTGAGCTGCTCGATCCGGCCCACCCGGTAGCGGAGCGTGTTGACGTGCAGGTGGAGGCGGGTGGCGCAGCGCGTCCAGGAGCCGTCGCAGTCCAGGAACGCCTCCAGCGTGGGGATCAGCTCGGCGCGGTGCCGGCGGTCGTAGTCGCGCAGCGGGTCCAGCAGGCGGGCGGTGAACGCGCGGCGGACGTCGTCCGGGACGAAGGGCAGCAGCAGCACGTGCGAGGCCAGCTCCTCGTGCCCGGCGGCGCACACCCGGCCCGGGCGGGCCGCGGCGACCCGGCGGGCGTGCCGGGCCTCCTCCAGGGCGCCGCGCAGTCCCTCCGCCGAGTGCACCGAGGCGCTCACGCCGACCGTCAGCCGGCCGTCGTCCGCCAGCCCGCGGCCGAGCGGCTCCCGGACGAGGGGCAGCAGCTCCTCGGCGTGCAGCCCGGTCGCGGAGGAGTCGCCGGACTCGTCCGGGACCGGCAGCGGCACCAGTGCCACCGCCTCGTCACCCGTGTGGGCCACCGCGATCCGGTCGGAGGGCTCGGGGCCGGAGGTGCCCGGGTCGACCAGCATCTCCTCCAGCAGGCTCTGGGCCACCGGCCCGCCCGGCACGTCGCCGCCCTCCCACTCGACCCTGGCCACCACGATCTGCCAGTGCGGGGCGGTGCCCAGGCCCGGCAGCAGCACCGGTGCCGCCACCCGCAGCCGGGCCGCGATCTCGGCGGGCGGCGCACCGGTCTGGACGAGCTCCAGGACCTCCTGGGCGAGGCGCCGGCGGACCGTACGGGCGGCGTCCCGCCGGTCGCGCTCCACGGCGATCAGCTGGGTGACGCCGTGCAGCAGGTCCAGGCGCTCCTCGGGCCAGTCGCCGGCGTCCGCCTCGACGGCCAGCAGCCAGTCGCTCAGCACCGTCTGTCGCAGGTCACGGCCCTCGTAGCGGATCGGGAAGAGCGAGTACGTGGAGCCCGCGAGGGTGACCCGGTGCGGGCCGCGGCGGCCGGTGCGGGCCGCGGCCAGGTGCTCGCCGGCGAGCCGGGCGGCCAGCTCACCGGACAGCTCGGGACCGGAGTCCGCGAGCGTGGACCCGGCGATCTGCCGGCCGGTGGGGGAGAGCACCCAGGCCCGCAGGTCCAGGTCGGAGCCCAGCAGGTCCAGGACCACCTCGGGGCCGCCGCCGGCGGGTCCGGACGTCATCAGGCGGCGGTGGCGGTCCACCACGGCGGCCAGATCGCCGGCCCGCTCGCTGGAGACCTGCCGTACGACGTGCTCGGTGATCGAGGCGAAGGAGACCGCCTCCTCGACCGCGAACAGCGGCAGCCGGTGCCGCAGGCACGCCTGCACCAGGTCGTCCGGGATGGCGCCGAGCTCGGCCTCGCCGGCCGCCAGCCCGGCGACGTTGGCCGCCGCCAGGATGCGCACGAACCGCTCGGAGTCCGCCGGCTCGCGGCGCCAGGCCAGGCCGGTCAGCACCAGCTCGCCCCCCGAGAGGTAGCGGCTGGGATCGCGCAGGTCCGTGGTCATCACGCCGCGTACCGTGCGGTCCAGCTCGTCCTCGCCGCCGAGCAGCCGAAGGCCCAGGGTTCGGGTGTCCAGGAGTGCGCGGAGCCGCATGACCTCGCCCGCCGTTCTTTGCTGTCTGGTGTTGCCGGTGGAATGCCGCGAGGTTTCAGAGCCTCGTCTTTCGTTCGAATCTACAAGACAGGTGGCTTGGCCAGCCAACCGCTTCATGGTTTCGGTGACTGCACCGGGTGGGTCCCCGAAGCGTTCACTAAGGCCAACCGCGTTAACAAGACATGAACAGCTCCATGGCGATGAGGGCCCGGCGCCCTCACCCTGAGCAACGGATGACCCGATTTCGCAGAAGAGGCCAACCATGGACTTCCTTCGCCCCGCCAGCTGGGAGGAGGCGCTCGCCGCTAAGGCCGAGCACCCCACCGCTGTGCCCATCGCGGGCGGCACGGACGTGATGGTCGAGATCAACTTCGACCACCGCCGTCCCGAGTACCTGCTCGACCTGAACCGCATCGGTGACCTGAGCGAGTGGGAGGTCGGAGAGAAGACCGTACGGCTGGGCGCCTCGGTTCCCTACACCAAGATCATGGAGAATCTGCGGGCCGAACTCCCGGGCCTGGCGCTGGCGTCGCACACCGTCGCCTCCCCGCAGATCCGCAACCGCGGCGGCGTCGGCGGCAACCTCGGCACCGCCTCCCCGGCCGGCGACGCGCACCCCGCGCTGCTCGCCTCGGGCTGCGAGGTCGAGGTCGAGTCGGTCCGCGGCCGCCGGATGATCCCGATCGACGAGTTCTACGTCGGCGTCAAGCGCAACGCCATGCAGCCCGACGAGCTGATCCGTTCGGTGCATCTGCCGAAGGCCGACGGCCCGCAGCAGTTCTCCAAGGTCGGCACCCGCAACGCCATGGTCATCGCGGTCTGCGCGTTCGGCATCGCGCTGCACCCCGAGACCCGCATGGTGCGCACCGGCATCGGCTCCGCCGCCCCCACCCCCGTCCGCGCCAAGGAGGCCGAGGACTTCCTCGCCGCCGCGCTGGACGAGGGCGGCTTCTGGGAGTCCGGCGCCCCCATCCCGCCGTCCGTCGCCAAGCAGTTCGCGCAGCTCGCCTCCGGAGCCTGCAACCCGATCGACGATGTGCGCGGCAGCGCCAAGTACCGCCGGCACGCCGTCGGCATCATGGCGCGCCGCACCCTCGGCTGGACCTGGGAGTCCTACCGCGGCAACGAGAGGAGCGCACAGTGCGCGTGACATTCACCGTCAACGGCCGCCAGCAGGAGGCCGACGACGTCTGGGAAGGCGAGAGCCTGCTGTACGTCCTCCGCGAGCGGATGGGCCTGCCGGGTTCGAAGAACGCCTGTGAGCAGGGCGAGTGCGGCTCCTGCACGGTCCGCCTGGACGGGGTGCCGGTGTGTTCCTGCCTGGTCGCCGCCGGCCAGGTCGAGGGCCGCGAGGTCACCACCGTTGAGGGCCTGGCCGACTTCGCCAGGCAGCGCGCCGAGCACGGCGGCTGCGGCACCGGCGCGTGCGGCACCTCGCTCCAGGACGCCCAGCAGTGGGAGGCCAAGCCGCAGGACTCGCAGACCGGCGAGGGTGCTGAACTCTCCCCGATCCAGCAGGCGTTCATCGACGCCGGCGCCGTCCAGTGCGGCTTCTGCACCCCGGGCCTGCTCGTCGCGGCCGACGAGATGCTGGAGCGCAACCCGCAGCCGACCGACGCGGACATCCGCGAGGCGCTGTCCGGAAACCTCTGCCGCTGCACCGGCTACGAGAAGATCCTCGACGCGGTCCGGCTGGCCGCGGCCCGTCAGGATCGAGTCCAGGAAGGCGCGGTCTGACCCATGGCAACGACCGGTACTCCCACCAACATCACCCAGGGGTCGAAGACCAAGGGCGGCATCGGTGAGTCCACCCTGCGCCCCGACGGCACCCTGAAGGTCACCGGCGAGTTCGCGTACTCCTCGGACATGTGGCACGAGGACATGCTGTGGGGCTTCACGCTCCGCTCCACCGTCGCGCACGCCGAGATCGTCTCCATCGACACCTCCGAGGCGCTCGCCCAGTCCGGCGTCTACGCCGTGCTGACCTACGACGACCTGCCCACGTCGATCAAGAACTACGGCCTGGAGATCCAGGACACCCCGGTCCTCGCGCACGGCAAGGTCCGCCACCACGGCGAGCCGGTGGCTCTCGTCGCCGCCGACCACCCGGAGACGGCGCGGCGCGCGGCCGCCAAGATCAAGATCGAGTACAAGGAGCTGCCCGTCGTCACCGACGAGGGCTCCGCGACCGCCGACGGCGCGCCGCTGCTCCACGAGGGCCGCGACGACCACCACGCCGGACACGTACCGCACCCGAACATCGTCCACCGCCAGCCGATCATCCGCGGCGACGCCGCCGAGGCCGCCAAGAAGGCCGACGTCATCGTCTCCGGCGAGTACGTCTTCGGTATGCAGGACCAGGCGTTCCTCGGCCCGGAGTCCGGCCTCGCGGTGCCCGCCGAGGACGGCGGGGTGGACCTCTACATCGCCACCCAGTGGCTGCACTCCGACCTCCGCCAGATCGCCCCCGTCCTCGGCCTGCCCGAGGAGAAGGTGCGGATGACGCTCTCCGGCGTCGGCGGCGCGTTCGGCGGCCGCGAGGACCTGTCGATGCAGATCCACGCCTGCCTGCTCGCGCTGCGCACGAACAAGCCGGTCAAGATCGTCTACAACCGCTTCGAGTCCTTCTTCGGCCACGTCCACCGGCACCCGGCGAAGCTCTGGTACGAGCACGGCGCCACCAAGGACGGCAAGCTCACCCACCTGAAGTGCCGAATCGTGCTGGACGGCGGCGCGTACGCCTCCGCCTCCCCGGCCGTGGTCGGCAACGCCGCCTCGCTGGCGGTCGGCCCGTACGTGGTCGACGACGTCGAGATCGAGGCCGTCGCGCTCTACACCAACAACCCGCCCTGCGGCGCCATGCGCGGCTTCGGCGCGGTCCAGGCGTGCTTCGCCTACGAGGCGCAGATGGACAAGCTCGCCAAGAAGCTGGGCCTGGACCCGGTCGAGTTCCGGCAGATGAACGCCATGGAGCAGGGCACGATCATGCCGACCGGGCAGCCGGTCGACTCGCCGGCCCCGGTCGCCGAGATCCTGCGCCGCGTCAAGGCCCGCCCGCTGCCCCCCGAGCGCCAGTGGGAGTCCAGCGAGGGCGCCGACGTCCGCCAGCTGCCCGGTGGCCTGTCCAACACCACCCACGGCGAAGGCGTGGTGCGCGGCGTCGGCTACGCGGTCGGCATCAAGAACGTCGGCTTCTCCGAGGGCTTCGACGACTACTCCACCGCCAGGGTCCGCATGGAGGTCGTGGGCGGCGAGCCGGTCGCCACCGTGCACACCGCGATGGCGGAGGTCGGCCAGGGCGGCGTGACCGTCCACGCGCAGATCGCCCGCACCGAACTCGGCGTCGCCCAGGTGACGATCCACCCCGCCGACACCCAGGTGGGCAGCGCCGGTTCGACGTCGGCGTCCCGTCAGACGTACGTCACCGGCGGCGCCGTCAAGCACTCCTGTGAGCTCGTCCGCGAGAAGGTCCTGGAGCTGGGCCGCCGCAAGCTGGGCACGTACCACCCGGCGTGGGCCACCGCCGAACTCCTCCTGGAAGGCGGCAAGGTCGTCACCGACGGCGGCGAGGTCCTCGCCGACCTGGTGGACGTGCTCGAAGGCGAGGCCGTCGAGGTCGAGGCCGAGTGGCGGCACCGCCCCACCGAGGCGTTCGACCTGGTCACCGGCCAGGGCAACGGTCACGTCCAGTACTCCTTCGCCGCGCACCGCGCGGTCGTGGAGGTGGACACCGAGCTCGGCCTGGTGAAGGTCATCGAGCTGGCCGTCGCCCAGGACGTCGGCAAGGCGCTCAACCCGCTGTCCGTCGTCGGTCAGATCCAGGGTGGTACCACCCAGGGCCTGGGCGTCGCGGTCATGGAGGAGATCATCGTCGACCCCAAGACCGCGAAGGTGCGCAACCCCTCCTTCACGGACTACCTCATCCCCACGATCCTCGACACCCCGACCATCCCGGTCGATGTGCTCGAACTCGCCGACGAGCACGCGCCTTACGGGCTGCGCGGCATCGGCGAGGCCCCGACCCTGTCGTCCACCCCGGCCGTCCTCGCGGCGATCCGGAACGCGACCGGGCTGGAGCTCAACAAGACGCCGGTCCGCCCCGAGCACCTCACCGGCACATAGAGAGCAGTCCGGGGCCCTCCCCGGACCCGGTTCTCCGGGCGGTGCGTGTCAGGGGTGTCCCTGTCCGTCCTCCTCCGCGTACCGCCCGGAGTCCCTCCCCGCACCACGCAGTCGCTGCTGCCCTTCGACGCAGCCAGCACCCGTTCGCCTCGGGCCGTCCCCCGGGTCGTGCAGCCGAAGATCCATCCCAAATCTCGCACGTGATGCGAGGGCCCCTTTGAACCTTGGGAGTAAGGCACCATGACCCAGCAGTCCACTGAGCCGAGGACCACGGCGGAAGACGCGGGCGACGGCTCACGTCAGCCCGCCGGCCGGTCCTGGCTCGACCGGTACTTCCACATATCCGACAGAGGCTCGACCCTTGGCCGCGAGGTGCGTGGCGGCGTCACCACCTTCATGGCGATGGCGTACATCGTCCTCCTCAACCCGGTGATCCTGACCACGACGAAGGACATCACCGGCGCCACCCTCAATGCCGACCAGGTGACCACGGCGACCGCGCTCGCCGCCGCCGTCACCACGATCGTGATGGGCTTCCTGGGCAATGTGCCCCTGGCGCTGGCCGCCGGCCTGAGCGTCTCCGCGGTGATGTCGTTCCAGGTCGCCCCGCAGATGACCTGGGACAACGCCTGGGCGATGTGCATCATTTACGGTGCCGTGATCGTGCTGCTGGTGCTCACCGGCATGCGGGAACTGATCATGAACGCCATCCCGCTGCCGCTGAAGCACGCGATCACCATGGGCATCGGCCTGTTCGTCTGCCTGATCGGCCTGGTCCAGGCGGGCTTCGTCACCTCCATGCCCGGCCCGGGCGGTCTCGCCGGTGCCAAGCCGATCCAGCTCGGCAGCGCGGACATGCTCACCGGCTGGCCCGTCCTGTGCTTCGCCTTCACCGTCCTGCTGATCTTCCTGCTACAGGTCCGCAAGGTGCCCGGAGCGATCCTCATCGGCATCGTCGGCGGCACGGTCTTCTCCGCGCTCGTCCACCAGCTCGCCGGGCTGACCGTCAAGGACTGGGGTGGCCGCAACGCGCCGGTGATCTCCGGCTCCATCGTCTCCCGGCCCGACTTCGGACTGCTGGGCCACGTCTCCTTCAGCGGCCTGGGCGGCGTCGGCGGCATCACCATCGGCGTCATCGTCTTCACGCTCGTACTGGCCGGCTTCTTCGACGCCATGGGCACCATCATCGGCATCGGCCAGCAGGCCAACCTCGCCGACAAGGACGGCAAGATGCCGGGTCTCAACAAGGCCCTGGCCATCGACGGTGCCGGCGGCATCGTCGGCGGTCTCACCGGAGCCTCCGGCCAGACCGTGTTCGTCGAGTCCACCGCCGGCGTCGGCGACGGTGCGCGCACCGGCCTCGCCAGCGTCGTCACCGGCCTCGGCTTCGCGCTGTGCCTCTTCTTCACCCCGCTGGCGCAGGTCATCCCCACCCAGGTCGCGGCCGCCGCCCTGGTGGTGATCGGCTCGATGATGCTGACCAACGCCAAGCACATCAACTGGGACGACCCGGCGACCTCCATCCCGGTCTTCCTCACGACCGTGCTCATGCCGTTCACGTACTCCATCACCGCGGGCATCGCGGCCGGCGTCATCGCGCACGTCGCGATCAAGGCCGTCCAGGGCAAGTGGCGCGAGCCCGGCTGGCTGATGTGGGTGCTCTCCCTGGTGTTCCTGGCCTACTTCTCGCTCAACCCGATCGAGAACTGGCTGGGAGTCCACCACTGACCCGCCGTTCCTCACCTCCGTAATCCGTAAGGAGACCGACATGCTGGACATCGCCGAAGAGCTGCACCGGTGGGTCGAGCAGGGCCGCGAATTCGCGGTGGCCACCGTGGTGGCCACCAACGGCAGCGCGCCCCGCCAGCCCGGAGCCGCCCTCGCCGTCGACAGTGACGGCACGGCTGTCGGGTCGGTCTCCGGCGGATGCGTGGAAGGAGCGGTGTACGAACTGTGCCAGGAGGCGCTGCAGACCGGTCGGCCGGTGCTGGAGCGCTTCGGGTACAGCGACGAGGACGCCTTCGCCGTGGGCCTGACCTGCGGCGGCATCATCGACATCCTCGTCCACCCGGTACGGACGAGCGTCCCGCGCCCCGCGAACGACGGCGGCGGGGCCGGGGAGTTGGTGGACAGCACTGCCGGCACGCTCGCCGCCGGACTGGCCGCTGCCGCAACGGGGGAGGCGGCGGCGGTCACCCGGATCGTCCAGGGCCCCGCCGAACTCCTCGGCCGCGCCCTGCTCGTCCGCCCCGACGGCAGCCACACCGGCACCCTCGGCGGCCACCCCGCCCTCGACCGCACCGCGATCGAGGAGACCCGCGCCCTGCTCGACGCCGGGCGTACCGCGACGGTGGAGATCGGGGTGGACGGCGCCCGGTGCGGTCAGCCGGTGGTCCTCCTCGTCGAATCCTCCGTGCCGCCGCCCCGCATGATCGTCTTCGGCGCCATCGACTTCGCGTCCGCGCTGGTACGGGTCGGCAAATTCCTCAACTACCACGTCACGGTGTGCGATGCGCGTCCGGTCTTCGCGACCCGGACGCGCTTCCCGGACGCCGACGAGATCGTCGTCGAGTGGCCGCACCGCTACCTCGACTCCCAGGACCTCGACGCCCGCACGGTGCTGTGCGTCCTCACCCACGACGCCAAGTTCGACGTCCCGCTCCTGGAACGGGCCCTGAAGCTCCCGGTCGCCTACGTAGGCGCCATGGGCTCGCGCCGCACCCACCTGGACCGCCAGCAGCGGCTGCGCGACGTCGGCCTGACCGAACTCGAACTCAACCGCCTGCGCTCACCCATCGGCCTCGACCTCGGCGCCCGCACGCCCGAGGAGACCGCACTGTCGATCGCCGCCGAAATAGTCGCCAACCGCCGCGGCGGCACCGGCCTGCCCCTGAAGGGCGCGCACACACCGATCCATCATGAGGCGGGGGCGGTGGTGGGCCGGGTGGCCTGACTTCCCACGTTTTTGTCTGCGGCGCCGTGGTGGTTGCTCGCCGTTGCGCTGTGCGCCGCCGCCGCACGTTGTCGGCTTTCCCGCCGTATTTCGTCTCGCCGTGGCGCCTGCGGCGGGCTGGGTTGTTGATGGGTGCGGTGCCGCTCCTCCGGACTTCGTCCTGCGGCGCGGCCCCTCCCGTAGGGGGTGGGAAAAGGCCGGTGGGGGCGGGCGTCAGTAACGACGCTCGCCCCCACCGGCCTTCAACTTCTCCCCCAACGGGAGGGGCCGGACCGGAGGACGAAGTCTGGAGGGCCGGCACCGCACCCGACAGCAACCCGGCCCGCCGCAGGCGCAACGGCGAGCAATCACCACGGCGGGACGGACAAACACGTGGGAAGCTACTTCCGCCGCGAGGCGACCGCCGCCATCACCAGGACGTCGTGCCACTCGCCGTCCCAGAAGAGGGCCTCGCGCAGGCGGCCCTCCACCTCGAAGCCGCACTTCTCGTACGCACGGCGGGCGCGCGGGTTGAACGGGAAGACCTCCAACTGGACGCGGTGCAGGCCCACCCGGTCGAAGGCGTGGTCCAGCAGCAGCCGGATCGCCTCACTGCCGATGCCGCGATCGGTGGCGCTCGCGGCGAGGGATATGCGGAAGGTGCCGCTTGCGTTGTCCTTGTCGATCCCGCTCAGCGCCAGCTCGCCCAGGTACTCGCCCGTTTCCCGGTCCTCGATGGCGAGGTCGAGACGGTCGGTGCGCGTGGCGGCCTGGGCGCACCAGTCCTGGAGTTCCGCAAGGGTCCAGTCGTGGTGGGTGCCGGTCAGCCGGCGTACGCCGGGGTCCTGGAAGGTCGCGTGGAAGGCGGCCGCATGCCGTGGCGACAGCGGCACGAGCTGAATCCGGGTGCCGGGGAGCACCGGCTTCTCCGCGAGTGCGGTGGCATCGATCATGGCGGGATGATGTCGGTGCCACGGCCGCCACGGCAAGGCATTTGAGCGGCGGCCCGAGCCGGCCGGGGAGGGGAACCATGGAGCTGCGGCAGGTGCGGTACTTCGTGACGGTGGCGCAGGAGCTGCACTTCGGGCGGGCGGCCGAACGGCTGCACATCGTCCAGTCGGCGGTGAGCCAGCAGATCAGACGGCTGGAACGGGAGCTGGGGACCGACCTGTTCGACCGGTCGGCGCGGCAGGTGCGCCTCACGGCGGTCGGCGAGCGGTTCCTGCCGGAAGCGCGGGCGTTGCTGGCCGCGGAGCAGCGGGCGCTGGCGGTGGTCGCCGAGCTGACCGCCGGCCGTGCCCGCGCCCTGCGGCTGGGGACGAGTACGGGCCTGGGTGCCCATCTGGACCGGGTGCTGGACGCGCTCGCCGGGATCGCCCCGGAGATCGGGGTGGAGCTGGTGTCCGTACGGGCGCGGGAGCGGCTCGACCGGGTCGCGTCCCACGATCTCGACGCGGCGTTCCTGCGCGGCGAGCCGGACGGCGGTGGGCGCGACGGTCTGAGCTTCGTCCCGCTGTGGCAGGACCCGCTGGTGGCGGTCGTCCCGGCCCGGCACCGGCTCGCCGCCGTACCGGGCACCGTCTCCCTCGCCGAGCTGGCGGACGTACCGCTGGTGCTGACCGAGCGGCGCAACAACCGCGCCCTGGTCGATCTGGTCGTCAACGCCTGCCACGACGCCGGTTTCACCCCCCGGCCGGGGCCCACCTACGGGTCGCTGGACGACACCCTGACCGCGATCGGCGCGCCCGGCGTCCCCACCGAGGGGCTGTGGACCGTTGTCTACGCCGCGCACGCCGCCCGGCTGAGCACCCCGCGGGTCGCCTTCCTGCCGTTCCGCAACCTCGGCATGGAACTCACCACCTACCTCGCGATACGCCGCACCGACCCGCCCGCCGGACTGGACCTGCTGCTGAAGGCGTGCGCGGTCCCGGACCCGGGCCGGGACGCCGATCTCGATCGGTGATCGCTGCGTTCGCGATCCGCTTCTTGGTCGCGCGGGCCGTTCGCGATGGACTGGACGCACGCCGGTACCGCACCGGAAACCCGGGGAGAACCCGGGAAACCCAGGCCGGGAAACACGGAGATCTCCCTGATCCCGTGAGCCCCGAACCGCCTGATGAGAAACGGGAGTTCCGTCATGCCGATCGTCACCGTCCAGCAGGGACCGCGCAGCACCGAGCTCAAGCGCGAGCTGGTCAAGCAGATCACCGACGCGTTCGTCGACGCGTACCGGATCCCCGCCGAGACCGTCCAGGTCTGGATCCACGAGGTGCCCACCGACAGCTGGGGCGCGGCAGGCACCCTGACCGCTGACAAGTAGGCGACGCGGCGGGGCCGGCCTCCACGGGGGAAGGCCGGCCCCGCCCCAGCAGGACGCCACGCCCGGCCGTTCCCCCACCTCCGTCCGACCTCTTGACCCTCGCCATCGTGCATCTCGTAGCCTCAACTCCTTCCGGCCCAGGACCTGTCAGACTCCCTTTCACCTTCGAGAGACGTCGTACCGGATCCATCCGAAACACAGGAGAGAGCATGCGGACACCGATGACGATCGCGGACTTCCTCGACCGCGCCGACCTGGGCTTCCGCGACAGCCCGGGCGTGGTCGACGAGCCGCGTCAGCCCGCCCCGCCGGTGCCCGTGTCGACCTATGGGCGGTTCGCCGAACGGGTCCGTGCCTGGCAGGCCGGCCTGGACGCCCTCGGGATCGGCGAGGGGGAGCGGGTGGCGGTGGCCAGCCACAACTCCGCCCGCATGCTGGAGCTGCTGTTCGCGGTGCCCATGAGCGGCCGCATCTGCGTCCCGGTGAACTTCCGCCTCAAGCCGGAAGAAGTCGATTACCTGGTGGCGCAGAGCGGTTCCTCGGTGCTCCTCGTCGACCCGGAACTCGACGCCGCGCTGTCCGACGTCAAGGTGCGCCACCGCTTCGTCCTCGGCGAGGAGACCGAGGCGCTGATGCGGTTCGGGATCGAGCCGCGTCCGTGGTCCAACCCGGACGAGGACGCCACCGCGACGATCAACTACACCTCGGGGACCACCGCCCGTCCCAAGGGCGTCCAACTGACCCACCGCAACATCTGGGTCAACGGCATGACCTTCGGCCTGCACACCCGAGTGTGGGAGGGCGATGTGTACATGCACACCCTGCCGATGTTCCACTGCAACGGCTGGGGAATGCCGTATGTGATGGCGGGTCTGGGCGTCAAGCAGGTGGTGCTGCGCAAGGTCGACGGCACCGAGATCCTCCGACGCGTCGACGAGCACGGCGTCACCGTCATGTGCGGTGCCCCGGCCGTCTGGAACATGGTGCTCGACGCGGCGGCGACCTGGGAGGGCGACATCCCGGGCCGCGACCGCGTACGGGTCATCTGCGCGGGCGCCCCGCCGCCCACCAGGACGATCCAGCGGGTGCAGGAGGAACTGGGCTGGGAGTTCACCCAGCTCTACGGCCTGACCGAGACGTCACCGCTGCTCACCTTCAACCGCACCCAGCCGGCTGACGCGGACCTTCCCGCCGAGGAGCGGGCGCGCAAGCTGTCCCGTGCGGGCATCCCCGTGCTGGGGACGAAACTGAAGGTCTCCGAGTCCGGTGAGGTCCTGGCCCGCTCCAACACGGTCCTCGACGGGTACTGGGAGAAGCCGGAGGAGACGGCGTCGGCGCTGGAGGACGGCTGGTTCCACACCGGCGACGGCGGCACCCTCGACCCCGCCGACGGCCACCTCACGATCTCCGACCGGAAGAAGGACGTCATCATCACCGGCGGGGAGAACGTCTCGTCGATCGAGGTGGAAGACACGATCTTCAGCCACCCGGCGGTCGCCGAGGTCGCCGTCATCGGCGTCCCGCACGAGAAGTGGGGCGAGACGATCAAAGCCCTGGTCGTCCTGGCCGAGGGGGCGACGGCCGACGCGTCCGACATCATCGCCCACTGCAAGCAGCACATGGCCGGCTACAAGGCGCCGACGTCCGTCGAGTTCCGCGACACCATCCCCCGCACGGCCACCGGAAAGATCCAGAAGTTCAAGCTCCGCCAGCCGTATTGGTCCGGCACCGACCGGGGAGTCAACTGACCGAAGCCGCACGAACGGGGGCGGGCCGCTGCACACGCACGGCACGCCCCCGCGAGTCCCGCCAACCGGGCGGGGCTTGCGGCGCGGACCGGCATGGCGCCATGACGAGGCGTGAGGTGTCCGGATGCTGAGGGTCTCCGACGTGTGCAGGAGAGACCATGGGCGACCACTCCGGGCTTCGGCAAGCGCGGCAAGCGACCTCCACCGGCACGGGCCATGACACACCCGGTCAGCCCGGGGTCATCGGCATCGCGCTCGCCGCCGTGCTGACGGCCACGCTCGCGCAGGGGTCCTGGCAATGGTTCTCCACCTACATCGGAGTGACGCTCCTTGCGGTGATCTTCTCCTTCTACCGGCTGCCGGCGAGGCAGCCCGGCCTCGGCTCGACGTACTTCCGGAATCTGGCGGCGTATTCACTGGTCGTCGGCCTGTGCGTGGCGATCACCCTGGCCCCCGTGCTGCAGCGCTGGGCGTGGCTTTTCCCGATGCCGGGCACGCGTGGCGCGTGTCCTGAGCTGGGCACGTACGAGCGCATCCGGGCGGAGGCCGCGCTGGCGAACCTGGCCGGCCGCGACAGCGGCGCGTTGGCTCAGGCGCAAGCCCACCAGAGCCATGTCGCTGTGGCCGACTGCCTGTCAGCCACGACGACCCTGTGGCTGCCGCTGTACGGGCTCGGGGCGGCCGTACTCACGGGTCTGGGCGCCTGGTCACTCGACCGGGCGCGGGCGAGGAAAGAGGCGGTCGCGGCCCGCCGGGATTCTTCCCGGCCGGACTGAGCAGGCGTACGAGCGCGGCCGGGCCGCAGGGGGGCGAGGGAGACCACGCGGTGGTCCGTCCGCTCTGAGCTGCGTTTATCGCACGCTTATCGCCGCCCTGTGTGATCTCCTGTGAGACAGAGTGGGGGCCAACGTGCTGAACGAGATGGTTTTCCGTAGTGACGATGTACCGGCGGCGGACCGCCTGGAGTACTGGGCGGAGCGCGTGGGGGCGACGCACGCTCCCGTACACCTGTCCAGCGAGCGGGCCCACGACTTCCGGGCTCATCAACGGGTGCTTGACCTGGGTGTCGTGTCGCTGTGGCCGGCGACCTTCCAGCAGTTGGTGATCCGGCGTACGCCGAAGCTGATCCGGCAGTCCGATCCCGAGCGGTTCCATCTCGCCCTCGTTGCGCGGGGGTCCGGGGTCGGCACCTGGGACGACTGTGAAGCCGTCTACCGGGCGTCCGACCTGCACCTCAACGATTCCTCGATTCCGTGGCAGATCCGCTCCGGATCGGACACCCCGGCGACGGCGCTGGGGCTGGAGGTGCCCAAAACCCTGGTGCCGCTGCCCCGCGGCATGACGAGCCGCATGCTCCCGCGGCGCCTGCCGGCCGAAGAGGGCATCGGCGCCCTGCTGGCACAGTTCCTCACCCAGGTGTGCAGGGACAGCACGGCCTATCAACCGTCGGACGGACCCCGGCTGGGCAGGGTGCTGATCGACCTGGTCACCGCGCTCTTCGCGCACCTCTTCGAGACGGGCAACGTCCTGCCCGCGGACACCCATCGGCGGGTTCTCGTCCTGCGCCTCAAGCGCTTCATCGAGGACCACCTGCACGACCCCGACCTCACCCCGGCCACCCTCGCCGCCGCGCACCACATATCGACCAGCTACCTGCACCGCCTCTTCCAGGACGAGGAGGCCACGGTTGCCGCCTGGATCCGCCGCCGGCGGCTGGAGGCCGCCCGCCGCGACCTCGCCGACCCGGTGCTGCACACCACACCCGTCCATGCCATCGCCGCCCGCTGGGGCTTCCCCCAGGCGGCCGACTTCACCCGCGCCTTCCGCCGCGCATACGGAACCCCACCGCGGGACTTCCGGCGACGAGCGCTGGAGGTTCCGCGGTGAACTCGGCGTGCGGGACGAGTGGGACTGCTGAGCAGTTGTCAGTCACCGGGTGCCTCAACGCATCACCCGTTCAAGGAACTTGGGGCCGGGGAAGTCGTCACCGTCCTGGGGGCGGGCCGGGCTGGTCAGTTCGACGGCACCGGTGCACGCCACCCGGTCCGTGACCTTCGCGCACGCCACCGCTTCCCGCAGGTCGGACGTGGCCAGCATGGGGCTGACGGCAAGTCCCTCGCGGCCATCGGGGTGGGAGGTGAGCCGCGCGTCACGGCCGACCCAGATCGACACCTTCTGCGCGCCGCCGGAGCGCGGCTCCACCTCCGACCAGACGGAGCCGCACGACGGGCTGAAGCGAAGCCGCACGGTGTAGGTCGAGTCCACGATGGTGCTCTCCGTGCGTGCGTCGCGATTGCAGCCGAACCTCCACGGATACCGTCCCTGGCACCTGTGGCCGTGGCACGCGTCGGGCGCGCCCGCGTCCGTACGCGCGGCACGTGCGGGGATCTTCACGAGCGAGGCTGCCGCTCCCATGGTCGCCACCAGTGCCATCAGCGCCGCCAGCGCCCCGGCGGTCCGCAGCACCCCGGCGCCGAGGAGCGTCCTTCGGGCCGGCCCGCCCCGTTCCGTCGCGACGGGCGCCGTGGGCGCCTCGGCCGGGGCGGCCACCGGAGCGGTCCGGGCGCGGTACGCGGCGTCGTGGACCGCGAGCAGCCGTTTTTGATCCGCGCCCGCCACCTGGCCGAGCGCCTCCACCGCGCTTCGTGGCGGCAGCTTCTCGCCGTTGAGATAGCGGTGCCAGGCGGACCTGCTGTACGGGGTCTTCCTGGCCAGCCCGTCCAGGCTCAGTCCGGTCTGTTCCTTGAGGACACGCAACTCCTCCGCCAGGCGTTGCGCGTCGGTGCCGAGCGTGTCGGGCAGCGGCCGCCAGTGGGACACCGTGTGCGCCTCCCCTCACCACCTGCCTCCGACCCGGGAGTGGTCGCTTCAGCGGCCCTGACCCGAGGGTCCGGGGGTCTGTTTTCTCCCGGATGGCGGAATGTGTACCCACTGGTGGTGGCCGACGACACCCTGAACGCACCGAACGCAACAGGTCAGCTGAGCGCTTTGTCATACAGGCGGAAAGTGCGGCTGCCTGCCGGACCCTCGACGAAGCCCAGGCACAGTCGTGGTGTGCCACCGCCCCGCAACACGGCCAGGCCCTCCGGCTCGCGGGGCGAGAGCCCCGGGGCCGTCCGCTCCAGTTGCTGCCACACCACGCGTCCCGTCCGCAGATCGATGCGGTACAACCGGGTGTTCCCGCCCGACGACGCCGGATTCCCCCTTCCGTACGCACTGCCCAGGAGCTGGTAGGCGTAGTTGCCGTACAGGGCCATGCCCTGGAAGGGCAGCCCCAGATCGGCGCCCGGCTGGGCGAAGTCGGTCAGCGGCAGGTACCAACGGGCCCGGAACCGGTCCAGGTCGTACAGGGCGAACCTCGGTATGCCGTGCCTCTTGTACCGCAGCAGCAGGTGTCGGTGTGTCACATCAACGGCGGGGGCGTTGCTGGTGGAGCCGGGGACGGGGCGGTACGTGGCGAGTTCGCCGCTGCCCCGTTCCAGCAGCCGCCCGTCCGTGAAGCGGAAACGGCACACCCCGCGCCCGTAGCCGGACGACGGGTTGGCATTCCACTCCGTCCACAGGGTGACGCCGCCCGCGGCTTCCTCCAGCCCGATCGAGCCTCCGTGACCGAAGCCCTTCAGGTACATGTGGCCGGCCGCGGAGCCGTCCAGGGTGAGGCGGTTCAGGCACAGGTCACCGTTCCTGGCGCGTTCCGCGTGCGGGAGCGCCGTCCCTTCGCCCGGCAGCCGGACCCCGCCCGCCACCAGCTGGAGGGCGTAGAGGTGACCTCGCCGTTCGTCGACGGCGAAGGACTGCAGCACCGTGGTGTGGCGCAGCCGCCCGGCGAGGAACTGCCGGCCCGCCGCGGCCAGGGCGGGTGGCTGTCGGCTCGACGCCGGTGCCGCCCGTGCCCCCTGCGCCGGCACCACGGCAGCGGCCGCCGCGATCACCCCGAGGCCGCACACGGTCCTGCGTCGCGGCCCCTGCATGTCTCCGACCATCACGCGCTCCAAGGAATCGGATCGGCTGCCCGTCCGTTCGCCCCCTCGAACGGACGGGCAGCCAGCGGTCATTGCGGCGTCACCACGGACGGTGGCATCAGCTGCCGAGGATGCGGCACCACGGGACGGCGCGGAAGGCGTGGACGTAGTGCGCGGAGACGTAGCCCCGGTGGTGCGGGAGCTTGTACCAGCGCTCGGTGCCGTGCACCGAGCTGCCGTTGCTCTTGCACCGGAGGGACTGCACGCTGCCGTCGCGCAGGGTGCCGACCACGCGGTAGGCGGTGCTCGGGCCCGAGCGGACGTTCAGGTCGACGCCGTTCGGGGTTGTCACGCGGCCGTGCGCAGGGGTGGTCCTCATCGGTGCCGTGCCCTGGTGCGCGACGTGCCGGCCGGGCGCGGGGTGCGGGCAGGAGCTGGCGAACGCCAGCGTGGGGACCATGGCGAGGGCGGCGACCGCGGCGACCACACCCCTGCGCATCGTGCGTCGATTCATCGGGTTCTCCTCGAGTGAGCGGCAGGAGCACCGGAGCGTGACCCTGCGTCACTCAACGTTTCCGACGACGCACCTGAAGATGTGTCCCAGCCGTCCCAGGGACGAAGTGGAACGCGCCGGCCCGCACGCCGTGGGCACCGCGAAGCCGATAGCGGCGTGCCCCCTGGGGCTGATTGGAATTTCCAAGTTAGTGCTTGGAAATTCCAACTGCGCTCGCTAGGCTGCTCGGCATGAGCACAAGCGGCGTAGTGGGTTACGAGCTCTCCACGGATCCGGACCGTCTCAACGTCGGCCTGGTACACCACTGGCTCTCGACCGATGCGTTCTGGGCGCTGGGTCGCAGCCGGGAAACGGTCGAGAGGTCGGTGCGCGGCTCTCTCAACTTCGCCGTCCATGAAGCCGCCGGTCCTCAGGTCGCGTACGCGCGAGTCGTCACCGACCGGGCGACCTTCGCCTGGCTGTGCGATGTCTACGTCGCCCCCGCACACCGCGGGAAAGGGCTCGGCACCTGGCTGGCCGGCGCGGTGCGCGACCACCTTGCTCCCTACCGGCTCAAGCGCGTGATGCTCTCCACCCTCGATGCTCACGAGGTCTACTCGAAGGCCGGCTTCGTGCCCTTCCCGCACCCGGAGCATTTGATGGTCCTGAATCCGGCGCGGTGCAGCGATGCGCCACAGAACTGACTGAGGAATCCCCTGTGCGTGTGGTGATCCTGTGTGGTGGCGAGAGCCCGGAGCGAGACGTCTCCCTGGCCTCGGGGTGGTCGGTCGCTGGTGCCCTGCTGGAGCGGGGGCACGAGGTGGTCCTGGTCGACCCGGCCGCCGCGGAACCCGTCCTGGCCGGGCCGCTGCGGCCCGGTGCGGTGGTTGACGGGGCCACAGTGGGGAAGGAGCCGCCGTCCCTGTCGGACCGAGGTCAGCTGCGGAGGCGTCTGCACGCCGCCCTGACCGGCGGTCCGGTCCTGGACCTGCTGCGCGGCGCGGAGCGGGTGTTCGTGGCGCTGCACGGCGGCTGGGGCGAGGACGGTCACGTGCAGGCGCTGCTGGAGATGGCCGGCGTGCCGTTCACCGGTGCGGGCAGTGCGGCGTGTGCGGCGGCGTGGCACAAGGGACGGGCGCAGGCGGTGCTGGGTGCGGCCGGCGTGCCGGTGGCCGAGCGGGTGCTGTGGCGGCCGGGACCGGGGGAGGTGCCGCAGGGGGTGAAGCGGCTGGTGGCGGCCGGGCCGGTGGTGGCCAAGCCGGTGGCGGACGGTTCGAGTGTGTCGGTCCACCGGGTCGACTCGCTGTCGCAGCTGGCACAGGTCGCGGCCGAGGTGCGCTCCGGTGAGGGGGAGCTGCTGGTGGAGCCGTTCCTGCCGGGACGGGAGTTCACCGTGGCCGTGGTCGGCGACCAGGTGCTCCCCGTCGTCGAGATCGAGCTGACGACGCCGGTGTTCGACTATGCCGCCAAGTACCAACCGGGAGCCGTCAGCGAAGTGTGCCCGGCGCGCGTCCCGGACGATTTCGCGTCCCGTCTCCAGGAGTTGGCCCGGCGCGCGCACCAGGCTCTGGGGTTCGGCAGCGGCGCGTACTCGCGCGCCGACTTCCGCTGCGACGCCGGCGGCGAGCCGATGTGCCTCGAAGTGAACGCGCTCCCGGGCCTGACGGCGGCGAGCCTGCTGCCGCGCGCGGCGGCCGGCGCCGGCTGGACCTATCCCGACCTGATCGAGCGTCTCGTGGACCTCGCGACGCGCTGAGCTCGCGCACGACTGCGTGAGCGAGGAGAGCCGGCCCGACGTCTGGCGGCGCCTCGTCGAGGTCCAGGACCCGGCCTCTCAGGTCAGATTCAGCCCGCCGTCGAGCACGATGACCTCGCCGGTGAGATAGGTGCTGGCGAGCACCGACGCCACCAGGTCGGCCACGTCGGCGGGTTGGGCCGGGCGGTGCATGGGCGCGCGGTCCCGCCACAGCTCGTGCGCCTGCGCCCAGTCCTTCGTCATCGGCGTGTCCACCAGTCCCGGCGCCACCGCGTTGACCCGCACCTCGGGCCCGAGCGCCGCCGCGAGCAGCCGGGTCACGTGATTGAGTGCGGCCTTGCTCGCCGCGTACGGCACCGACGAGCCCTTGGGGCGCACTCCGGCGTGGCTGGTGATGTTCACGATGCTGCCGCCCGCGGGGGAGCGGCGCAGCGCGGGAAGGGCCGCCGTGCACAGCACCCATGGGGCGATCAGGTTGACCTCCAGCAGCTGCCGCCAGTCCGCCGGTGTCGCCGCGGCCAGGTCGTCGTGCGGGATCGGCCAGCTGATGCCCGCGTTGTTCACCAGGACGTCCAGCCGGCCGTACCGGCCGAGCGCCGCCTCGACCAGCCCGCGGGCCTCTTCCTCCACCGCCAGATCCGCCCGCACGTAGGCCCCGCCGAGTTCCGCCGCCAGTGCCTCCCCGGCCTCCGCGCTGCGCCGCGAGTGCACCACCACCCGCATCCCGTCCGCCGCCAGCCGCCGCGCGACGGCCTCCCCGATTCCCGACGTGGACCCGCTGACCAGGGCGACGGGCCGATCCGCTTGTTCCTTGCTCATGCTCGCGGATCTTGCCACGGCCCCTCTGCCGCAGGCCCGTCGGCCCCTGCCCTACCGGATGACCGAGCACTGCCCGAGCCGGCGGGACCGCGCGCCCGCGGGCGGCTCGGCAGGGTGGCGCGGTGCCGGAACCGGCTGATGATCCCTTTCCGGTGACGTCGCCCGGCGGCCCGCGGGAGACCCCGGTCATCATTCCGGGCGAGATCCGGAGGGAGATCCGCGGCGCATGCGGTGCCGGGTGGGTGGTTCCGGGAGCGTGCGCGACGCGTTCCGCTGCTGACGGATGACGCCCGGACGGCGGCCGAACCTTGCTTCGTTGAGCGAAAGAGCAGGCGATTGCGGGATCCTCGGGGCACGCTGGACGCCATGCTGTACGCAGGCGCGCACCGGGTGTCCTGCGGAGGGCTCGTCCTCTTCGGCGGGCAACCCTCCGGGCGTGCGGCAGCGATGGCCGGCATCGGGCTTTTGGGAGCAGTTGATGAACGCATGGGTGGAGGCGCCGGGGGAGGCGCCACCGAAGGGTGGAGCGATGCCTCCGCCCCTTGAGGGCCGGGGACGCGTGGATGCCCGGCTGTTGAGGAAGCAGGATCCGTCCTCGTTGCCGGCGCCCGGGTGGCCGCCCGGCCCGGGGACCGCGACGCCGGCCTTCGCGCACTCCCGCCACGTCCCGGCCCCCTGCCGGCGCAGCCGACGGCGGGAGTGCGCCGACCTGCCGAAGACCGTCTCCGGCAGGATCCGCCGCATCGACCCGCGCGAGCGCACCGCGCGCGGCGTCGGCGGAGCCCAGTACTGGGAGGAGAACCACCGATGAGCCGCCACCAGGAGCTCAGTTACGCCAGCGGAGCCGCCGAACGGCCGCTGCTCGGCCACACCATCGGCGCCGACCTGACCCGCACCATCGCCCGGTTCGGTGACCGCGAGGCGCTGGTCGAGGTGGCGAGCGGTCGCCGCTGGACCTACGCGGAACTGGGACGCGCCGTCGACGAGGTGGCCCTCGGCCTGCTCGCCAAGGGGGTCCGCAAGGGCGACCGGGTCGGCATCTGGGCGCCCAACTGCGCCGAATGGGTCCTCGTCCAGTACGCCACTGCCAAGATCGGCGCCATCCTCGTCAACGTCAACCCCGCTTACCGCGTGCACGAGTTGGCGTACGTCCTGCAGCAGGCCGGGATCACCGTCCTGGTCTCCGCCATCCAGCACAGGACGAGCGACTACCGCCGGATGATCGAGCAGGTGCGCGCCGAGAGCCCGGCGCTGCGCGACGTCGTCTACATCGGCGACCCGACCTGGGGCGGGCTGCTGGCCGCCGGCGCGGCCGTCCCGCAGTCCCGGCTCGCCGAGTGCGAGAAGGCGCTGACCGCCGACGACCCGGTCAACATCCAGTACACCTCGGGCACGACGGGCTTCCCCAAGGGCGCCACCCTCTCGCACCACAACATCCTCAACAACGGCTACTGGGTCGGCGAAACCATCGCCTACACCGAGCAGGACCGGGTGTGTCTGCCGGTGCCCTTCTACCACTGCTTCGGCATGGTCATGGGCAACCTCGGCAGCACCTCGCACGGCGCCTGCATCGTCATCCCGGGCCCCGCCTTCGACGCCGGCACCACCCTCAAGGCCGTCCAGGACGAGCGCTGCACCTCCCTCTACGGCGTCCCCACCATGTTCATCGCCGAGCTCAACCACCCCGACTTCGCCACCTACGACCTGTCCTCCCTCCGCACCGGCATCATGGCGGGCTCGCCCTGCCCGGAGGAGGTCATGAAGCGGGTCGTCGCCGAGATGAACATGGCCGAGGTCTCCATCTGCTACGGCATGACGGAGACCTCCCCGGTCTCCACCCAGACCCGCCGCGACGACGACCTCGAACACCGCACCGCGACCGTCGGCCGGGTGCTGCCGCACATCGAGGTCAAGGTCGTCGACCCGGCGAACGGGGTGACCGTGCCCCGCGGCACGCCGGGTGAGCTGTGTACCCGCGGCTACAGCGTGATGCTCGGCTACTGGGAGGACGCCGAGCGCACCGCCGAGGTCATCGACGCGGCTCGCTGGATGCACACCGGTGACCTCGCGGTGATGAACGACGACGGCTACGTCCGGATCGTCGGCCGCATCAAGGACATGATCATCAGGGGTGGGGAGAACGTCTACCCGCGAGAGATCGAGGAGTTCCTCTACTCCCACCCCAAGATCGCTGACGTCCAGGTCGTCGGGGTCCCCGACGAGAAGTACGGCGAGGAGATCGCCGCCTGCGTCATCCTGCGGGACCCCGAAGACCCGCTCACCCGCGATGAGTTGGCCCGCTTCTGCCGCTCCCGGCTCGCCCACTACAAGGTGCCGCGGTACCTGGAGATCGTCGACGCCTTCCCGATGACCGTCAGCGGCAAGGTCCGCAAGGTCGAGCTGCGCGAGCGGCTGGCCAAGGAACTGGGCGCGGTGTCGTCGTAGGTCCTCGCGGCCGGAGGGCGCCGTCGAGGCGCCCCCGGCCCGACGGGCCTTTCCGGGGCGCCGGTGCGGGTGGGCTCACCCGGCCGGCGCGCCGGCACCCTCCGGGACCGGCACCGCGCAGAGGTGCGCGGGCGCCCCGGTGCGGGGGATGTCCTCCGCCAGGAGCCCGGCCCAGGACGGCCGCCGGTGCGGCGCCCGGCGCGCCATCTCGCGCGCGACGGTGCCGGGCCACGCCTCGGCCGTGCCGGTACGGGCCCGCCACCAGCGGGGGAGGTGGTCATGGGCGCGGTCCACGGTGACCTCGTCGGCGGTGATCCGCACCCGGACGTACAGCCACCGTCCGGACGCGTCCCCGTCCGCGTCCCCGACCGCATCCGTCAGCCGGAGGTCCCCCAGCAGTGCGCACAGCTCCTCGCCGAGCCTCCTGCCCTGCTCGTCGAGGAAGCCGTCCGCCCGGTACCGGTTCCCCGGGTCCGCGCCGTCGACGAAGGCCGCGGTGACCGTGCAACTCCCGTCCTCCCAGGGATGGTTGGCGCGCATCCAGGTCACCAGCCGACCCAGGGCGCCGCTCTCGGCGGCCGGCGCCCGCTCCGCCTCACCGGACGCCCGCATCGCGACCGCGAGCACCGCCGCGTACTGCTCGGGCAGCCAGCACGGCACCCGGCGGCCCGCGGGCTCTCCCCGGCCGGCCGGCAGCTCGGGGCGGCCGACCGAGCGTGCGGCCGCGGCCCGCGCCTCCTCCGTCCCCCTGCGCCGCACCTCGTCCGGGTCGGCGCCGTCCGCACGCAGCGCGTCGAGGACCGCCCGCACCTCGGCGTCATCGGCGGGGACCATGGCGGCCACCCCGTCGTCGCGCACCTCCGCGGGGTACGGGGCCCGGCCCCATGCCCCGTCCGCCCACCAGTAGACGAAGCCGATCTCCTCGTCCCCTTCGATCTCCGCCGTCAGCCACTCCCACGGCAGCCAGTGCGGTCCGCCGGCGAGGAGATCCACCGGCCGGGGGCGGCCGACGGTCTCGCTGTAGTCGTTGTCGATGCCGTGGAGCACGGCTCGGCCGCCCTCGACCCAGGTGAGCGCCCACCACCCGTTCCCCACGTCGTCGGAGCGCAACCCCGTCCCGTCCACCCGGTAGTTGTGCACGGGCAACGGGCTCTCCGCACTCCAGGCCGCCAGGGTGGCGGCATGCTGCCAGAGCACCTCGGGGGAGGGCAGCAACTCGGGCCGGCCTGGGCTACCGAAGGGGGTCATGCGACTCCTGATGCGTGGGGTGGGTGTGGTGAGGATGGTGGGTGTGGTGCGGGCGGGTGTGTCCGGTACGGACGCCGTGTTCCGCCGGCCGGTTCCGACCCGGGCGGGGCCCAGTCCCGCCGGAGCGCGGGGTCTCGCCCGGGTCCAGGCCACCACCGGGCATCGCCCGGTGGGCGCCGACCTCTTCGTTGTCGTACGGGAGGAGGAGTATCCAGCCGTCGTTCACTTGGCGATCCTGCGGCAGCTTCAGCGCTGCCGCTCTCCCGGCCAGTCGAGCAACAGCCGCTGGGGACGCGGCAGTGAGGCCACCACCAGGTCGTAGGAGTCCTCGATCATGTCGCGCACCAGCCGGTCGGGCAGCGCGCCGTCCAGCGAGACGGTGTTCCAGTGCCGCTTGTTGAGGTGATAGCCGGGCACCACCTCCGGGTGCGCCGCGCGCAGCCGTTCGGCCAGCTCGGGGTCGCACTTGAGGCTCACGGTGAGCGGTGCGCCCGTCAGTGTGGTCAGCGCGAAGATCTTGCCGCCGACCTTGAAGGTCGAGACGTCCGGGTTCCGGGGGAAGGGAAATTCCTCGGTCGCGCCGTTGAAGCCCAGGCAGGTGGCCCGGAGGGCGTTCGCGTCGATCATCCCGCCATTATGTCCGGAGCGGTCAGAAAGATGTGATGAGCTGTCATCGCGTGCGTCGCTCCCGGCCGCTCAGTCGCCGGCCCCTGACCGCCCGCCGGGCTCCCGTCGCATGCCCACCCGCGGCCAGCGGTCCAGTCCCAGCTCCGCCTCCCGCGCGCGAAGGGCGCGCAGCCCCGGGGTGAGTTCGGCGTCGGCCAGCAGCCGGAAGCCGAGGCGGGCGTAGTACGGCGCGTTCCACGGCACCTCCGCGAAGGTGGTCAGCGTCAGCGCGACCGGCCCGCCGTCCCGCTCCGCGCGGTCGATGAGCGCCCGGCCGATGCCCTGACGGGAGTGCTCCGGGTGCACCGACACCTGCTCGATGTGGGTGCAGCCGTCGACCGGCGCCCGCAGGAGATAGCCGACGGGCCGGCCTTCCACGTACGCGGCCAGCGCCCGTCCGGCCCGCTGAAAAGCGGTCAGCTCGGCGAGCGTCGGCGGCTCGTCGTCCGCGACCGCCGCCATGCCCAGGGCACGGAACGGCTCACCGGCGGCCCGCTCGATGGCGCGCAGCAGAGGCAGATCGTCGGGGGACGGCGGGCGGATGATCACCGGGCCAGTGTCCTCCGTGCCGTCGCCCCTGACGAGTGGATTTCGCCCACGTCGTGCCGGGTGTCAGGTCAGGCTCGCGGCCTGTTCCCTCGTGTCCAGGGGCGCGTGCTCGCGGCGCGGGAGCAGCAGCGGGGTGGCGAGGAGGAGGACTCCGGCGACCGCGATCGCGGTGCGCGGGCCGGTGAGGGCGGCCAGCAGGCCCCACACCGCGGTCATGGCGGCGATGGCGGCGCTGCTGCTGACCGACCACGCGGTCAGGGTGCGGACGACCCGGTCGCTGGGAGTGTGGTCGAGCCGGTAGGTGGCCAGCACCGGGTTGAACAGGCCGCAGCAGGTCACCAGGCCGAATTGGACGACCATGATGAGTACGAGCCCGGGGACACCGGGCCGGACGAATGCCAGTCCGACCGGCCAGCACGCACGCAGCACCCCGGCCGAGAACATCACCTTGTGCTGCCCGAACCGCGCCACGAGGCGGGGCGCCAGACGCGAGCCGATCAGGCCACCGACGCAAGGGGCCGCGAACGCGAGACCGTACTGCCAGGGTGCGAACCGGAGAGGGCCCAGCAGGAGTACGGCGAGCAGCGGCTCGGTCGCCATGATCAGGCCGTTGACCACGATCGCGTTGAAGAACAGCGGGCGCAGCGTGGCGTGGGCGAGGACGTAGCGCCAGCCCTCCAGCAGCTCGCCTGCTCGCAGCCGTGCGGCACCGGCTCGCGCGGGGCGCGGTTCCGTCCCGCCGATGGCGCGGAGGCCCAGCGCCGAGAGCAGGTAGCTGACCGCATCGGCCACCACGGTCGTCATCGGGCCGAACATCCCGATCGCGGCCCCGCCCAGCGGCGGTCCGACCACCGTCGCGGTCCACGTCGTGGACTCGAACCGGCCGTTCGCGACGAGCAGGTCCTCCGGCGGCACGAGCCCCTTCAGATACGCCCCGCTGGCGGCCCGGAAGGCGATGTCCGCCGTGGCGACGGCGACGGACACGACGAGGAGCTGGGCGAAGCTGAGCCGGCCGAGCGCGAACGCGGCGGGGACACTCAGCAACGCCGCGCACCGGATCAGGTCCATCGCCACCATGACCGGCCGCTTGCGGCGGAACTCCACCCACGGCCCGAGCGGCACCGCGACCAGCGCTCCCACCGCCCGCCCCGCGGCAGCCAGCGCCGCCACCTGGGTCGGCCCGGAGTGCAGCACGAGGACCGCGATCATGGGAAACGCACCGAACCGGAGCCCGGTGCCGTACGAGCTGACGACAAACGCCGCCCACAACCACCCGAACTGCCGCCCCAGCGCCCGCCGACCCGTCATCCCCCACGCCCATCTCGTCGATCCGAACAACCTCACGTTGACCGTCGGCCATCAAAGCGGCTCGCGGAGGCCCGGATCAAACAACCGATCAGCCAGGGAGTCACAACCATGCGTTGTGCAGATATCCTGGGCAGCGTGGATCTGGACGCTGTGCGCACCTTCGTGGCCGCCGCGGACGCGGGGCGGTTCCAAGACGCCGCCGCGGAATTGTCGGTCACCCAGCAGGCCGTCTCCAAACGCATCGCCACACTGGAGAAGATCCTCGGGGTGCGGCTGTTCACCCGCACCGCGCGCGGAGCGAAGCTCACCATCGACGGACAGGCGTTCCTGCCCCACGCCCGCGACCTCCTACGGGCCGAGGAGCGCGCGATCGCCTCCGTGCGTCCGGGCCGCCGCGCGCTGCGCGTCGACGTGATCGGCCGACGGCTCGCCCCGGCCGCCCTGCTGCGTGACTTCCATCGCGCGCAACCCGAGGTCGAGCTCGATGTGGTGACCCTCTTCGACGCCGACGCGGCCATCGACGCGGTCCGGTCCGGCACGATCGACGCGTCCTTCCGCGCCGTCACCATGTCCGGCCGGCAGCACCCCGAGGACATCCGGGTCGCCCGGGTCTTCGACGAGCCCATCCAGCTGCTCACCGGACCGGCCCACGAGCTGGCCGCGGCCCGCGAGGTCACGCCCGCGGAGCTCGTCGGGCACCGGATCTGGATGCCCGGCCTGGTGCCCGGAACCGAGTGGGCCGCCTACTACGACGCACTCGCCGCCGCGTTCGGGCTCACCATCGAGAGCACCGGCCCCGACTTCGGCACCGAGCCCCTGCTGGACACCATCGCCGACTCACGGTCACTGGCGACCTTCGTCGGCGAGCAGACCAACCTGGTCTGGCCCGCCGACCACGGCCTGCGGCGGATCGCCGTACACGACCCGACACCGGTCTACCCGCACTCACTGGTCTGGCACCGCGACAACCCGCACCCGGCGCTCGCTGCGCTCCGCGACCACCTCCGCTCCGGGCCGTTCGGCCCCTCCGACACCACGACCTGGACCCCGACGTGGGCCGGGTGATCAGGCCCGGCGCCCCCGGGAGCGTGAGCGGAGAGGACGCCCGCCCGCCGGCGCCGTCGGCCGAGGGCGGTCAGCCGGCCGCCGGGAGGGCCTCGATCCGGGCGACGTAGCGCCGGGCCACCTCGTCGGCCGGGGTGCCGTCGGCCGGGTCCAGGCCCATGGCGGCGAGGGTCTCGGCGAGCCAGCCGGGGCTGACGACGGACAGCCGCAGGCCCCGTGGCATCTCCGGGGCCGCGGCGTGCACGAAGGCTTCCAGGCCGGCGTTGACCAGGGCGCCGAACGACCCGCCGGGCGTGGGCTTTTCGAACGTTCCGCCGGTGAGGACGATGCCGCCACCGTCGCGCAGATGGTGGATCGCGCGCCGGACCAGATGCACCTGACCGAGGAGCTTGCCGTGCAGGCCGGTCGTGAAGTCCTCGTCCGAGGGGGAGTCCAGCGGCGTCAGCCGGCCGCTCGCCGCGCAGCAGACGACCGCGTCCACGTCCCGTACGGAGGCGAAGAGGGCGTCGACGGTGGCCGGGTCCGCCAGGTCGACCCGTACGGGGCCGCGGCGTGCGGCGGGTACGACCTGGTGGCCGTGGTCCGCCAACCGGCGGGCGACGGCGCTGCCGAGCGTGCCGCCGGCGCCGATCACGATGATCTTCAGGGGGTTCGTCATGGGCATGAGCGTGCCGTGTCCGGGGCCGGTCACCCAGCCCTCCACCAAGGGTAGGAACGCGGTGCCTACCCCTGCCGGGTGCAGGCAGGCGTCCGCCCGGCACACTTGCCGGATGGACCGGACAACGGAGCTGGGGGAGTTCCTGCGGACCCGGCGGGCGAGGCTGTCACCGCGCGAGGCCGGGCTGACGGAGTACGGCGGCCGGCGGCGGGTGCCGGGGCTGCGCCGGGAGGAACTGGCCCGGCTGGCGGGGATCAGCGTCGGCTACTACACCCGCCTGGAGCAGGGCACGGGCGGGGCGAGCGCCTCGGATGCCGTACTGGACGCGCTCGCCCGGGTGCTGCGGATGGACGAGACCGAGCGGGGGCACCTGTACGGGCTGGCCCGGCCGGCGCGGCGGTCCGCCCGGCGCGCGGCGGGGCCCGAGGACGAGGTGGAGCGGCTGCGGCCCTCGGTACGGAACATGATCGGCTCGCTGGGGGAGGACGTTCCCGCGCTGGTGCTCGGCAGGTTCGTGGACGTACTCGCCTGGAACCGTGCGGGGCACGCGCTGCTGGCCGGTCATCTGCCGTACGACGCGCCGGAGGAGCCCGGGGGGCGGCCGAACATCGCGCGGATGATGTTCCTCGATCCGCCGACCCGCGCGCTGTACCCGGACCTGCGGGCCAAGTGCCGGGACACCGTGGGGGATCTGCGGCTGATCGCCGGACGGTGGCCGGAAGCGCCCCGGATCGGCGCACTGCTCGCCGAACTGGCCCTGCAGAGCCCGGAGTTCGCCGCGCTGTGGGCGGACCACCCGGTACGGACCTGCGCCACGCACACCCGCGCCTACCGCCATCCGGTCGTCGGGCCGCTGACGCTCACCGACGAACTGCTGACGCTGCCGGACGACCCGGGGCAGCGGGTGGTGCTCTACCACGCGGAGCCCGGGTCGGCCTCGGCGGCCGCCCTGCGGCGGCTGGCCGGGGCGGGCGGCGCGGGCCGGGTCAGCGCCCGTCCGCGCCGTACTTGATCAGCTCGTCGGCCGAGTCGTTGACCGGCTGCGGGGTGCCCGTGAGGTCCATGACGAACAGCGGGAGGCGCAGCTCGTCCGCGCGGGTCCGGGCGTCCCGCGCATAGCCGGCGAGGGAGAAGAAGACGGCGAGGGCCGAGTCGTTGAGCCCGTTGAGCCAGACGCACTCGATCTCCCGCAGCTTGGTGGCCCGGGTGGTGGGGTCGACCTGGGCGACCACGCCGGTGCCGCGCAGGTCGACGCCGGAGGCGGTGCGCTCCTGGGTCCGTGCCACATCGGCGTAGCCCAGCCACTTCAGATACTGCTCGGCGGCGGTGACGCAGTCGCGGGCCGTACGGATCGTGACCGGGCGGAACGCGGGCCGCAGGATGGCGCGCGGCGGGTCGTCGGTGGCCGCCGGCGGGGCGGGCCGGGACGTCTGCCTGCCGGTGCCGGGCGAGGGGAAGTTGGGCGGCGGCAGAGGCGGCGCCGGGGCCACCGGGACCCGGACGACCGTGCCGCAGGCGCAGCCGGACTCCGGCGCCGGCCACTCGTCCTGCCGGCCGCAGACCTCGCAGCGCACCTCGACCCAGGACGCCTGCCAGGTGCGGTGGAGTATCTCGACCGGCACTCCGCCGCGCAGTACGGGCATGGTCAGCGGGGCACCACATGCGCACGGGAAGGTGGGCGGGGTGAAGGCGTTCTCGCGGCGGCACGTGGGGCACCGCACCGGCACGCTGTCGGCCATGGTCGGCTCCTGGCGGGTAGGGCGGCTGTCCACTCGATTCTGCCGCTGCCCCCATCGTCTCGCCAAAGCCGGGTGCCCGGGGCCGAATCGCGACGAGAACGCCAGCTCGCGGAAGAAGCGGGGGGAGCCACGGCGCGCGTGGGGCGCATGGCCGCGCACCGCGTCCGCTCCCCGGGGCGGGCCGACGCACAGGGCCCGGAATCCGTGACCGTACGGATTCCGGGCCTGTGCCGTGGTTCCCGTCCGACAGTGCGAGAGTTGGGCGCGACGGGACATCGCACCGCCGGACGGAGTCTGGGCGGGGGTGGGGAAGGGGGAGGAGGCGGGCTCCGCGGCGGGGGAGGTGGCTCGCCCTTCCTTTCGGGCGAGCACTGCCACCGCACTGGATTCTCCCCGCGTACCGCGGAGCTCGCGCTTCCTCTCCGTACCGGCCGACCACCCCTCAACGGGCCGGCCGGTACGGATGCGCAAGGAACTGACCTCCCGTCAGTCCTCGCGCAGCTCGCGGACGCGCGCCTCGACGCGCTTGCCGTAGTCCTGGTCGGCGGCGTGGAAGTGGGCGAGGTTCTTCTCGATCACGTCGTCGCGGCTGACCTGGGACAGACCGCCGGCGATGTTGTCGACCAGGCGCTTCTTCTCGTCCTCCGACATCAGGCGGTAGAGCTCACCGGCCTGGAAGAAGTCGTCGTCCTTGGTGTGCGCCGGGGCCTCGTGGGTGCCGACGTAGCCGGAGACGGCGAGCGGGGCGGAGAGCGGCCGGCCGGTCTCGGCCGGGCCGTCGTAGGAGTTGGGCTCGTAGTTCTTGGCGTGCCGGTCGTAGGCGTTGGTCGCCATGAGGCCGTCCCGGCCGTAGTTGTTGGCCTTGGTCGCCTTCGGGGCGTTCACCGGCAGCTGGGTGTGGTTGACGCCCAGGCGGTAGCGGTGCGCGTCGGCGTAGGCGAACAGCCGGCCCTGGAGCATCTTGTCCGGGGACGGGCCGATGCCGGGCACGAAGTTGTTCGGCGAGAACGCGGACTGCTCGACCTCGGCGAAGACGTTGTCGGGGTTGCGGTCCAGGACCAGCCGGCCCACCCGCTGCAGCGGGTAGTCCGCGTGCGGCCACACCTTGGTCAGGTCGAACGGGTTGAAGCGGTAGTTGGCCGCCTCGGCCGCCGGCATGACCTGCACGTACAGCGTCCAGGAGGGGTACACGCCCCGCTCGATCGACTGCAGCAGGTCGGTCTGGTGGCTGTTGGGGTCCTTGCCCGACAGCTCGGCGCCCTGCTCGCTGCTCAGGCTGCGGATGCCCTGGTTCGTCTTGAAGTGGTACTTGACGAAGAAGGACTCGCCCTGGGCGTTGGTCCACTGGTAGGTGTGCGAGCCGTAGCCGTTCATGTGGCGGTAGGAGGCCGGGATGCCGCGGTCGCCCATGAGCCAGGTGATCTGGTGGGTGGCCTCGGGGGCGTGCGCCCAGAAGTCCCAGACGTTGTCCGGCTCCTGCTTGCCCGTGAAGGGGTCGCGCTTCTGCGAGTGGATGAAGTCGGGGAACTTGATCGGGTCCTTGATGAAGAACACCGGGGTGTTGTTCCCGACGAGGTCGTAGTTGCCCTCTTCGGTGTAGAACTTCAGGGCGAAGCCCCGCGGGTCGCGGGCCGCGTCCGGGCCGCCGAGGTTGTCGGCGACGGTGGAGAAGCGGAGGAACGTCTCGGTCCGCTTGCCGACGGTGTTCAGGAAGTCGGCCCGGGTGAAGGCCGTGACGTCGTCGGTCACCTCGAAGTAGCCGTAGGCGCCCGAGCCGCGGGCGTGCACGACGCGCTCCGGGATGCGCTCGCGGTTGAAGCGGGCGAGCTTCTCCAGCAGGTGCTGGTCCTGGAGGATGATCGGGCCGCCGACGCCGGCGGTTGAGGAGTTCTGGTTGTCGGCGACGGGGGCGCCAGCCTCCGTAGTGAGAACGCGCGCCGTCGGCGTGGGCTTCGACATGGTGACCTTCCGTACGAGAGCGCGGAAGTTGGCTTCCGCATGTCGGAGCGTAAGAAGGGCTCCGACCAAACGTCAACAGTTTGTTGAAACAACCTGGGCTGTAGCGAGGGGTATTCCGGACGGCGGCCGCGCCTGGGCGCGACAGGACAGGTGTCAGCGCAGCCACCGCCCGGAAGCTTGGGGGAGGCCGTCAGGCGGGCCGGACCGCTATGAGGACCGGTCGCCGTGTGGAGACGGCTTCCTTGCGGGCCCACTCGGTCACCGAGCGGAGCTCCGCGGGGTCGGCCGGACCGGCGAGGTGCCGGCCTGCGCAGCCGTACGCCTCGACGAGCTTCACGGGATCCGTGAAGTCCGTGTCCTGGCCGGGAGGGGTGAGCGTGATCAGTACGAACGGCACCTCGTGCCGGGCCGCGGCCGCCAGTTCCTCGGCCATGAACGGCCAGCCGTGGCCGTCGACGACCACCACGACCTCGGCGTCCCGCTCACCCCGGGAGTCCAGGGCCTTGCGGACCCCGATCGCGGCGGGCACCTCCCAACCGGGAGGACCGCTGCGGGCATAGGCGCCGACCGCGCCGCTGACGACGTACGCGTCCGGCCCGAAAAGGCCGGCGATCTCCGCGACGGCGGCGGGCGCGGGGCGGGTGTCCCCGGCCGGGGCGGCTCGCTCGGCGGCCGCCCGCCGGGTCCCGGCCTGCGGAGGCCGGAAACCGGACTCCGCGGTGCGCTCGGCGTCGTAGACGATCTCCGCCGCGGCCAGGTCGGCCGGGACGTCGATCAGGACGGGGCCGGGACGGCCGTCCCGCGCGATCCGGAACGCCTCACGGAAGGCTCCCGGAATCCGTGCCGGATCCTCGATCCGCTCGGCGCGCTTGGTGACCGCCCCGGCCAGCCGGAGGAGGTCCGGCGGCCGGAAGCCCGCGTGGCGCAACCGGCCGCCGGACCCCGGACCGGCCCCCTCCCGACCGGTGAGGCACACCAGGGGGACCGCGTCCTGCTGGGCCGCGTACAGCCCGGTGACCAGCCGTGCGGCCCCCGGACCCGCGGCCACCGCGGCGACGCCGACCTTCCCGCTCGTACGGGCCCAGCCGTCCGCCATGTGCGCGGCGGCCTCTTCGTGGCGCACCGGCAGATGCTCGATGCCGCCGGCCTCCTCCATCGCCGCGTAGAGCGGGCGTAGCGCGGCACCGGGGCAGCCGAAGGCGATCTCCACGCCCTCGTCCCGCATGATCTGGACGGCCGCCCGTATGGCGGGAATCCGCTGCGCCGCCACCGTCTCAGCTTTCGGTGGTGTGTCCGGAGAGGCGTTCGACGCCGCGCAGGAGGGCGGAGTGGTCCAGGCCGCCGTCGCCTTGTGCGCGCAGGGAGGCGACGAGGGAGGCGACGAGGGTGCCCACG
>NZ_JNZA01000048.1 GCF_000717345.1 Streptomyces lydicus
GAACCCCGCCGCCCGCGCGGCCGCCGGCCGCTCCAGCAACGGAAGCTCGGTGAACAGGATCGACAGATTGACGTTGAAGCGCGTGTCCGAGAAACCCATGAGGGCCGGCGCTCCTTCCGGATAGTGGAACTGTTTTTCTGCGTAACGGAACATTGCCTGCCGTGCTCGGAGGCTGTCAAGGGGGCCCCGGCGCAATTTCTGGTGGCCGGGCCGAACCGCGCGTAGGTTGAGCGACGTGCGATTGAGAGTGGAGTTCACGACGGAGCCGTTCGACCTGGACGAGGCGCCGGAACATGCGGTGGTGGCCCGGGACGTCGTCACCGGCGCCGAGCTGGACGCCGTCGATGTCGGCCCGTTCGGCAACACGGCCGAAGGGGATGCCGAGCAGGTGCTCGGAGCGGTCTCCGCGCTGCTGCGCGAATCCCTGCGGGCGGGCGCCACCCGGGTCTCCCTGCAGGTCAATGTGATCGGGGAAGCCGGGCGGGGCGAGGGGGACGCGACGTGACCGAGCCCGCCGACCACCCGTTCGTCCAGGCGGTCAAGCCGCTGGTGGACGCGATGGGCGGACAGATGGTCGCCCCCGACCTGGCCCAGGGTGACGACGTCGTCCTCGCCTGGGAGGGGCAGGACCGGGTGGCCGTACGGCTCCCGCACCTGTCGGATTCGCTCGACCACATCCTGGCCGAGCTCCAGCGCCGGCACGGCATGCCGCTGGCGGAGCTGGACCGCAAGACCAAGCAGTCGGTGGTGCGCATCCTGGAGACGCGGGGCGCCTTCTCGGTGCGGCACGGGGTCGAGACCGTGGCCGGCGCCCTCGGCGTCAGCCGTTTCACCGTCTACAACTACTTGAACAGGGAGAATGCCGCGAAGGACGCCGACTGAGGCGAACTGCCCGAGTTCCCCGCTCCGGTCGCCGAAGCCGCCGTCCCGCAACCCCGGACGGCGGCTTTTGTGTCGCCGAGTTTTCAACAAAGTGTTGACGTGTTGTTGCCGGGGGTCTTAGCTGTTTCCAGCCAAGCAGAGCTGTCCAGCACCAGGCCACGGAGGCTTCCCGTGTCTTCGACCACCCAGCGTTCGACGGGGGTCACCCCCGAGCCCCCGTCGGGGCTCGCCCGGTTCAACACCGCCGACGACAGTACGGCGCGAGCCGTCCTGCACGAGGTGTGTGCCAGCCGGGTCTGGGGGAGCAAGGTCCTCGCCCGGCGCCCCTACGCCACCACCGACGCCCTGTTCGCCGCCAGCGACGCCGCCATGGCCGAGCTGACCGCGGAGGATCTGGCCGAGGCGATGGCCGGGCACCCGCCCATCGGCCGGCCGAAGCCCGGAGACCCGACCTCGTCCCGCGAGCAGAGCGGGATGGCCGGGGCCTCCGACGAGCTCAAGACGGAGATGCTCGAACTCAACCTGGCCTACCAGGAGAAGTTCGGGCATGTCTTCCTGATCTGCGCCTCCGGCCGTACCGGGGAGCAGATGCGCGATGCGGTCCGTAACCGGATCGACAACACGCCGGAACAGGAACGAGAGATCGTTCGTGTGGAGCTCGGCAAGATCAACCGCATTCGCCTGACCCGTATCGCGGAACACGCAGAAGGAGACGCAGCATGAGCAGCGAGACGGCTGCACAGACGTCGGTGTCCACGCACATCCTGGACACCAGCGTGGGCCGCCCCGCGGAGGGCGTCGCCCTCACGCTCTCGGTGCGCTCCGGCAGCGACGGCACCTGGACCGCCCACGGCGCGTCCAAGACCGACGCGGACGGGCGCTGCAAGGACCTGCCGGCGCTGCCGGAAGGCACCACCCACGTGCGCCTCGACTTCGAGACCGAGGCGTACTTCGTTTCCCATCAGCCCAGTTCCAACCAGCAAGCCGAGGAACAGCAGGACGCCCCCCGCGTAAGGGACAGCGGAGCCTTCTTCCCGGAGGTGGCAATCACCTTTGCCGTCAAGCCGGGCGAGCACTACCACGTACCGCTGCTGCTCAACCCGTTCGGCTACTCCGTATACCGAGGGAGCTAGCACCGACATGCCCACGATTCTCGGCCAGAACCAATACGGCAAAGCGGAAAACCGCGTCGTCAAGATCACTCGCGACGGCGACACGCACCACATCAAGGACCTCAACGTCTCCGTCGCGCTCTCCGGCGACCTGGAGGAGGTCCACCTCTCCGGCTCCAACGCCCACTGCCTGCCCACCGACACGACCAAGAACACCGTGTACGCCTTCGCCAAGGAGTACGGGATCGAGTCGGCCGAGCAGTTCGGCATCCACCTGGCCCGGCACTTCGTGACCAGCCAGGAGCCGATACACCGGGCCCGGATCCGCATCGAGGAGTACGCCTGGGAGCGGATCGCGACCTCCGACGCCAACTCCCGCTTCATCGGCTCCGACGAGGTCAAGCACTCCTTCGTCCGCCAGGGCCAGGAGACCCGCCTGACCGAGATCACCTACGACGGTGAGCAGTGGCAGGTCATCTCCGGTCTGAAGGACCTCGTGGTGATGAACTCCACCAACTCGGAGTTCTGGGGGTACATCAAGGACAAGTACACGACGCTGAAGGAGGCGTACGACCGCATCCTGGCCACCGAGGTATCGGGCCGCTGGCGGTTCAACTGGACCGACGACGACCAGCGGATGCCCAACTGGGAGCGTTCGTACGAGCAGGTGAAGAAGCACATGCTGCACGCCTTCGCCGAGACCTACAGCCTCTCCCTCCAGCAGACCCTGTACCAGATGGGTTCGCGCATCATCAACAACCGCTCCGAGATCGACGAGGTGCGGTTCTCGCTCCCGAACAAGCACCACTTCCTGGTGGACCTGGAGCCGTTCGGGCTCAAGAACGACAATGAGGTCTACTACGCGGCGGACCGCCCGTACGGCCTGATCGAAGCCACTGTTCTGCGCGACGGTGTCGAGCCCAAGATCCCGGTGGATCTGACGAACCTCTGAGCGGCTCCGACGCAACGCCGTGCCTCGCGTCCCCTCCCCACCCCGCAGCGGGGAGGGGACGCGGATCCTGAGGGGAACGACCCATGGCACAGCCATCGCAAGTCCCGCACCACCCCCCGCCCGCGGTCCACCCGGTGGACGAGAAGCCGGCGGCCAAGCGGCTCGTCCCGGCCGCGCTCCAGCACATCGCCGCCATGTACGCGGGTGTCGTCACCCCTCCGCTCATCATCGGCCAGGCCGTCGGCCTGGACGCCGCGGGCCGGACCCGGCTGATCGCCGCCGGCCTGCTCATCGCCGGGCTCGCCACGCTCCTGCAGACGCTCGGCGTCCGTACGTTCGCCGGCAACCGGCTGCCGTTCGTCAACGCGGCCAGCTCCGCCGGCATCACGCCGATGCTCGCCATCGCCGAGACCACCGCCAAGGGCCACCAACTCCCCGCCATCTACGGGGCGGTGATGGTCGCCGGGGTCTTCTGCCTCGCCGTCGGACCGTTCTTCGGCAGACTGCTGCGTTTCTTCCCGCCGCTGGTCACCGGCGTCGTGATCACCCTCATCGGGGTCACCCTGATGCCCGTACCGGTCGGCTGGGCGCAGGGCGGCGACCAGCGCGCCGCCGACTTCGGCGACATGAGCAACCTGGCCCTCGCCGCCTTCACACTCGTGGTGATCCTGCTCATCCAGCGCTTCACCCAGGGCTTCGTCAAGCAGATCGCGCTGCTGATCGGCCTGGTCGTCGGCACCCTCGCGGCGGTCCCCTTCGGCATGGCGAGCTTCGACGGGCTGCGCTCGGCCCCGGTCGCCGCGCTGCCCACCCCGTTCGCCTTCGGCCCGCCGGAGTTCCAGCCCGCCGCGATTCTCTCGCTGTGCATCGTGATGCTGGTGCTGATGACGGAGTCGGCGGCCGGCATGCTCGCCCTCGGCGAGATCTGCGACCGCCCGACCACCGGCGTCACCCTCACCCGCGGACTGCGCACCGACGGCATCGCCACCCTGCTCGGACCGGTCTTCGGCGGCTTCCCGACCAGCGCCTTCGCGCAGAACGTCGGAGTGGTCTCGCTGACCCGTGTGCGCAGCCGCTACGTCGTGGCGCTCGCCGGCGCCACCCTCCTGGTCCTCGGTGCCTTCCCCGTCCTGGGCGCCGTGGTCTCCCTGGTGCCGATGCCGGTGCTCGGCGGTGCGGGTATCGTCCTGTTCGGATCGATCGCGGTCAGCGGTATCCGTACGCTCTCCGAGGCCGGTCTCGACGACAGCTCCAACATCATCCTGGTGGCCGTGTCGCTCGGCGCAGGCATCATCCCGCTCGCCGCGCCGACCTTCTACGCGGACTTCCCCGCCTGGGCACAGACCGTGCTCGGCTCCGGAATCAGTGCCGGAGCCCTGGTAGCGGTCCTGCTCAATCTCTTCTTCCACCATCTCGGCACCCGGAGTCGTTCCACGGTTCCGGCACTCAAATCTTCCTAGGGTCCTGCCGTGCCCACACCATCACCGGAAAGAGGAAGCACGATGGCACCATCGGCAGCCCAGCGCATCGTCATCGAGAACTGTGCGATCGCGACCGTCGACGCCGACGACACCGAGTACGCCACCGGCCATGTCGTCGTCGCCGGCAACATCATCGAGTCCATCGGCGCTGGCAAGGCACCCGAGGGCCTGGAGAACGTCGTCCGCCGCGTCGACGGCACCGGACACCTGGTCACCCCCGGCCTGGTGAATACCCATCACCACTTCTACCAGTGGATCACCCGGGGTCTGGCCACCGACCACAACCTGTTCAACTGGCTGGTCGCGCTCTACCCGACCTGGGCCCGTATCGACGCCCCGATGCTCGCCGCGGCCACCCAGGGCTCGCTCGGCATGATGGTCAGGGGTGGCGTCACCACCGCCTCCGACCACCACTACGTCTTCCCGCAGGGCTCCGGCGACCTGGTCGCCGCCGAGCTGGCCGCGGCCGCCGAGATCGGCGCCCGGATCACCCTGGCCCGCGGCTCGATGGACCGCAGCGAGAAGGACGGCGGGCTGCCCCCGGACTTCGCCGTGGAGACCACCGAGGGCGCCCTGCTGGCCACCGAGGAAGCCGTCGACAAGCACCACGACGCCTCCTTCGGCTCGATGGTGCACATCTCCGTGGCGCCCTGCTCGCCGTTCTCCGTCTCCACCGAACTCTTGCGGGAGGGCGCCGTACTGGCCCGCCGTAAGGGCGTACGGATGCACACCCACGGCTCGGAGACCGTGGAGGAGGAGAAGTTCTGCCACGAGCTGTTCGGCATGGGCCCGACCGACTACTTCGAGTCGACCGGCTGGCTCGGTGACGACGTGTGGATGGCGCACTGCGTCCACATGAACGACTCCGACATCGCCGCCTTCGCCCGCACGGGCACCGGCGTGGCGCACTGCCCGTCCTCGAACGCGCGGCTGGCGGCCGGTATCGCCCGCGTCCCCGACATGCTCGCGGCCGGCGTCCCGGTCGGCCTCGGCGTCGACGGCACCGCCTCGAACGAGTCCGGCGAACTCCACACCGAGCTGCGCAACGCCCTGCTGATCAACCGCCTCGGTGCCCACCGGGAAGCCGCCCTCAACGCCCGCAAGGCGCTGCGGCTCGGCACCTACGGCGGCGCGCAGGTCCTCGGCCGGACCGCCGAGATCGGCTCGTTGGAGGCCGGCAAGCTCGCCGACCTGGTGCTGTGGAAGCTGGACGGCCTCGGCCACTCCTCCATCGCCGACCCGGTCACCGCGCTGGTCTTCGGCGCGGCCGCACCGATCACGCTCTCCCTCGTGGGCGGCAAGCCGGTCGTCGAGGACAACCACCTCACGAACGTCGACGAGGACGCCATCGCCCGCACCGCGCGGGCCGAGGCACAGCGTCTGGCCCGGATCGCCGCCGAGGGCTGACCCCCTCGGCGCGGTCCACGACCGACGCCACCCCAGACTCGGCCGGGAGGGACGGCTCCCGGCCGATCTTGTGGATCCGAGCAGGATCCGCAAGAAGCCGGACCCCGGGGCGCGGGACCCCTCGCGCCCCGGGCCGGTCGGCCTCCCCCACCGCCGTTGACGCGCCACAAGCGCCGCCCGCACCACACGCTCACCAGGCGACTTCTCGCACCACGCACCACATGGCAAGCCCTCCGTGACAGCCTCGCACCGCCGGCCCCGGCGCTGCAGAAATCGACAGGAGGCCCGCAGTGGCCGCAATTACCGGGCAGAAGTCGGAGGCGGACCGGAAGCACCCGGTCGATGAGACCCTCCCGCCCTTCAAGATGTTCACCAGCGGCCTCCAGCACGTGGCCGCGATGTACGCGGGCGTGGTGGCCCCGCCGATGATCGTGGGGCCGGCCTGCGGGCTGAGCGCCACCGAGACCGCCTTCCTGATGGGCGCCAGCCTCTTCACCGCGGGTATCGCCACCCTCCTCCAGACCCTCGGCTTCTGGAAGGTCGGCGCCAAGCTCCCCTTCGTCAACGGCGTCTCGTTCGCCGGTGTCACCCCCATGGTCGCCATCGGCAAGGCGCAGAGCCCCCACAACGCCCTGCCGATCATCTTCGGTGCGGTGATCGTCGCCGGTGTGCTCGGCTTTCTGCTCGCCCCCTACTTCTCCAAGCTCGTACGCTTCTTCCCGCCGGTGGTCACCGGCACCGTCATCACCCTGATCGGTGTCTCGCTGCTGCCCGTCGCGTTCAACTGGTCCCAAGGGGGCAACTCCCGGGACCCCGCCTACGGTTCCCTGACGAACATCGGCATGGCGGCGCTGACGTTCCTGATCGTGCTGGTGCTGCGCCGGGTGCTGCGGGGCTTCCTCCAGCAGATCGCGATCCTGCTCGGCCTGATAGCCGGCACCCTGATCGCGATACCCGTCGGCATCACCGACTTCGCCGCCCTCACCAAGGCCGACGTACTCGGCTTCCCGACGCCCTTCCACTTCGGCGCCCCGCAGTTCGACGTCGCCGCGATCGTCTCGATGTGCATCGTGATGCTGGTCTGCATGACCGAGTCGACGGCCGACATGCTCGCCCTCGGGAAGATCGTCGACCGCCCGGCGGACGAGCGCACCATCGAGGGCGGACTGCGCGCCGACACCCTCGGCACGGCCCTCAGCCCGCTCTTCAACGGCTTCGCCAACAGCGCCTTCGCGCAGAACATCGGCCTGGTCGCGATGACCAAGGTGCGCAGCCGCTTCGTCGTGGCGACCAGCGGTCTGATCCTGATCGTGCTGGGACTGTGCCCGATGGCCGCGTCGGTCATCTCGCTGGTCCCGCTGCCGGTGCTGGGCGGCGCGGGCATCGTGCTCTTCGGGTCGGTGGCCGCCAGCGGCATCCAGACGCTGGCCTCCGCCGCGATGGAGAAGGGCGACAACGCGCTGATCGTCGCGGCCGCGGTCGGCATCGGGCTGATCCCGATCGCCGCGCCGGACTTCTACCACAGCCTCCCCAAGGACCTGTTGGTCGTCCTGGACTCCGGCATCAGCACCGGCTGTCTGGTCGCCATCGTCCTCAACCTCGCCTTCAACCACTTCGGCCGAAGGCCGCAGACGGGGGCGGAGGCCCTCGCGCCCGGCGGCGACCCGCAGATCCCGCTCCAGCCCGATCGCGGCACGGTGGACGACACCGACGAGCCCGCGTCGGCCCCCGCGCACTGACCCCGGACACCGCATCGGCCCGTAGGGGAGCGTCAACCAAGCTCCTCCTACGGGCCGTTGCGCTGCGCGGCGGGCCGCGGCGTGCGGATCAGCCGATGTGGTAGCTGTCCCCGTACACCTTCCAGTCCAGCGGGGTGTGCAGATCGAGGTTTCCCTTCTGGAGGAAGACCCGCTGTGCGGTGTCGACCCGGCTGGTGTCGCTGTGCGCCTCCTCCTGCTTCATCGCCCAGACCCGGGCGTCGAGGAAGGCGTTGAGGTAGGTCTTCTCGTCGCCGCCCTGGGCCGGCGGCTTGGCCTTGGCCAGCGCCCGCTTGCGGATGCTGGAGAAGCTGGTCGGGTCGCTGCCGTCACCGTGCATCACGATCGCGTCGTAGTACGCGAACTGGCCCAGCACGCCGATGCCGTCGGCCTTGCCCTGCTTGACCGCGGGGTTGAAGTACACCCGGTCCCGCTCGTCGTTCTGGGCCTTCTGGAACTCGGGGTCCTGGGCGGCCTTCTTCCAGTCCTTGGTGTAGTTGGGGTCCAGGCCCTCGTGCGAGTCGCTGCCGTCCACCTTGCGCAGCGCGGGGAGGTACTTGGCCAGGACGTTGCCGGGCTTGCGCTGCGTGTAGAGCTCGACGAGTTCGAGCATGTCGTGGGTGCCGGAACAGAAGCCGATGATGCCGCCCGTGTAGCCGCGGCCGTCACCGATGTCCTCGATGTACTTGTACTGGGCCTTCCAGTTCAGCGAGGAGTTCTCGGCGCTGGAGACCAGCTGCATCGCGATCTCCTTCTTCGCCGGGTCGTCGAGGCCGGACGCCGCCCGTGCGGCGTGCGGCGCGGAGTGCGCGGTGGCCGGGGCCGGGTGGTCGGCCGGTCCGGCGGTGGTGGCGAGGGCGGTCGCGGGCACGGCCAGCAGGGCGAGGCCGAGGGCGACGCGGGTGGCTGTCCTGGGCAGGGCCTTGGGCAGGGCCCTGCCTATCGATCGGGTGCGCATGGAGTCAGTCCTCCAGTTCGGAGCGAGCCGTGGGGGGTTCCCCAATCGTTAGGAAGCTTTCCTACCAGACTTACGGGGTGCCGTATAGCCGTCGGGTCGAGCCGGCACGGGACGCCACGACCGCCGGGCGGCGACGGCCCGGTCCGTCCTGCCGTGCTCAACACGACCCGAAGGAACGGCAGTTGCTCACCCCGGCAGCTCGTTCAGCAGTCCGTTCAGCAGCCCGTGAATTCCCGGCCGCGGGTCGAAGTCCGCTGCGGGGAAGGTGAGTTGACGGAACGCGACCCCGTCCAGGTGGTCGAGGAGGATCTCGCAGTGCCGGCGCGGCGTGCGCGAACCGAGGCGCCGCAGCCACTCGGTACCCCGGTCGATGGTGGCCTCCCGGCCGCGGGCGAGGGCCGCGCGCAGTTCGGGCCGGGCCGTGGACTCCAGGGAGAGGGTGAAGCGGGCGGCGGTCCTGGCTCGCGCCGGGCCGGTCGCGTACCGGAGGAAGCGGGTGACCTCATCGGCGAGTTCACCGACGCCGGCCGGCGCGGGCCCCGCGCTGACGCGCTCCCAGTCGCGGCGCTCCAGGGCCCCCAGGTGGTCGACGAGGCCGTCGACCAGGGCCGCCCGGTTGCGGAAGTGGTTGGAGGTCGTACCGGACGGGACCCCGGCCGCGGTGTCCACGGCCTGATAGGTGAGCCGCCGCGCCCCCTCGCTCCCGAGGACCTCCAGCGCCGCGTCCAGAACCTGCTCCCGCCGACGTGCCACTCCGTGCGCCCTTCTCGGTCTTGCCGGATCCACTATTTTTGGATCCACTATTTTTGTAGTGCGCGTTCACTGTAAACGTAGTCCCGGACCGTCGTGACCAGGCGCTTCATCGCTGCCGCGCATCCTCGGAGTCCTGCCGCGCGGAGCACCCCCGCCCGCCGGACCCGACGGCGCCGCCGCCCCATACATCCCGTTACGCCCGATAAGCTGGCCTGCGTCTGACTCAACGTCAGGTACGGGCGATGGCGTCGAGGTGCGTGACACCGGCGGCGCCGAGGAGAGGGGTTCCGCGGTGAACCAGGAAGCCAACGACCCGCACGTCCCGGGCACCGGCGCGGCGGCCGCCGCCCTGGAGTCCACCGTGGACGCACTGATGGACGGGGTGTGCGCGGACCTCAAGCGGCTCGCGGCCATCCCCTCGATCGCCTTTCCCGGCTTCTCGCCCGAACCGGTCCTCCAGGCCCGCGATCTGCTCGTCGCCCTGCTCAGGGACGCCGGCGTCGCCACCATCGGGGAGCTCAACCTCCCCGCCACCGCCCCCGTCATCACCGGGAGCATCCCGCCACCCACCCCCGACGCCCCCACCGTCCTGCTCTACGGCCACTACGACGTCCAGCCGCCCGGCGACGAGCGGCTGTGGACCTCCGCGCCCTTCGAACCCGCCGACTTCCACGAACCGGCCGGCGGCCCCGCGATCCGTGCCCGCGGCATCGCCGACGACAAGGCCAACCTCATGGCCCACATCGGCGCCCTGCGGGCCTACCGCGGCCGTCCACCCGTCGGCATCAAGATCGTCTTCGAGGGTCAGGAGGAGTACGGCAGCGCCTTCGAGGCGTATCCGCCCAGCGAACCCGACCTCTTCGCCTGCGACGCGATGATCATCGCGGACACCGGCAACATCCGCCCCGGCACCCCCACCCTCACCACCGCCCTGCGCGGCTCCGCCGTCGTCCTCGTCGAGGTCCGCACCCTCAACTCCGCCGTCCACAGCGGCGAGTACGGCGGCGCCGCCCCCGACGCCCTGCTCACCCTCCTCAAGGCACTCGGCACCCTCCACGACGTCCACGGCGACGTCGCCGTCGAAGGGCTGCGCCGGGAGCCCTGGCACGGCACCACCTTCACCGAGGAGGAGTTCCGCGACCTCGCCGGCGTCATCCCCGGCACCCCGCTCCCCGGCTCCGGCGGCCTCGGCGAACGCCTCTGGAACGGCCCCGCCCTCACCGTCGTCGGCCTGGACGCGCCGTCCGTCGACCGCGCCGCGTCCGCCGTCGTCCCGTACGCCCGCGCCAAGCTCAACCTCCGCGTGCACCCCCGGCAGGATCCCAAGGAGGCCCAGGCCGCCCTCGTCCGCCACCTTCAGCGCCTGCGCCCGTTCGGCATCCCGCTCACCGTCACACCCGGCGAGGCCGGCCCCGGCTACGAGGCCGCCACCGACGGCCCCGCCTACCGCGCGGCCCGCACCGCACTGCGCCGCGCCTGGGGCACCGACCCCGTCCACTGCGCCAGCGGCGGTTCCATCCCCCTGGTCAACGGCCTGGCCGAGGCCGCCCCGAACGCCGAGATCCTGCTCTTCGGGGCCGAGGACAACCTCTGCAATCTGCACGGCCCGAACGAACGCGTGCTGCGGTCCGAACTCCGCGGCCACCTGCTCGCCGAGGCCGCCTTCCTCGCCGAATACGCCGCCGGCCACCGCACCGGACCCACCCCGTGACGGCCCCCGACCCTGCCGGCACCACCCCGCCGACGGCAGGTCCCCCACCGGGCGAGGACCACCCGCCAGGCCGCCCCCGCTTCACCTTCCCCAGCGCCCTGACCGTCCTGGTCCTGGTCACCCTCGTGGTCTGGACCGTGGCGTTCTTCATCCCGTCCGGTACCTACACCCGCAATGCCGCCGGCGCCCCCGTCCAGGGCACCTACCACCGCACGCCCTCGGGCCTGACCTTCCTCGACCGCCTCGGCGACCTCTTCCTCTCCCCGGTCAACGGGCTCTACGGCATCAAGGACCCCAAGACCGGTCAGGTCGGCCCGGATCTGACCGGTGACCTCTACGGCAGCGCCGGCGTCTTCCTCTTCGTCCTCGCCATCGGCGCCTTCATCACCGTCGTCTTCGCCACCGGAGCCCTCGACCGGGGGATCGGCCGCCTCGCCCACCGCCTCCGCGACCGCGGCGCGCTGCTCATCGCCGGCATCATGACGGTCTTCTCCCTCCTCGGCACCGTCGAGGGCTTCGCCGAGGAGACCCTGGGCTTCTACGGGCTGATCGTGCCCCTGATGCTGGCCCTCGGCTTCGACCGGCTGGTGGCCACCGGCACCATCATCCTGGGCGCGGGTGTCGGCGTCCTGTGCTCCACCGTCAACCCCTTCGCCACCGGCGTCGCCTCCTCCGCCGCCGACATCTCCCTCGGCGACGGCATCGCCCTGCGCTTCGCCATGTGGCTGGTCCTCACCGCCGTGACGATCGCGTACGTCATCCGCTACGCCCGCCGCGTCCGCGCCGTCCCCGAACGCTCCCTCTGCGGCTTCCTCCCCGGCGACCGCGACCATGCCCAGACCGCCGCCGACGCCCAGGAACCCCCGCCCCTCACGCCCCTCCACAAGACGGTCCTGGTCACCGTCGCCCTGGTCTTCGCCTTCATGATCTTCTCGGTGATCCCCTGGTCCGGTGCCCTCACCGGCCGCGCGGACGCCGCCCCCTACGCCTTCGAACTCGGCTGGTCCTTCCCCCAGTTGGCGGCCCTGTTCCTGGTCGCGTCGGTCCTCGTCGGCCTGCTCGCCCGCATGCCCGAACCCCGACTCAGCGCGACCGTCGTCCAGGGCGCCGCGGACTTCATCTCACCGGCCCTGGTCATCGTCCTGGCCCGCGGCGTCACCGTCATCATGAACAACGCCAAGGTCACCGACACAGTCCTGCACTCCATCGAAGGCGTGGTCTCCGGCACCCCCTCCGCCGTCTTCGGCATCACGGTCTTCGTCGTCAACCTCCCGCTGGCCTTCCTGATCCCCTCCACCTCCGGCCACGCCACCCTCGCCATGCCGATCCTGGCCCCCCTGGCCGACTTCGCCCACGTCCCCCGCGCCGTCGCCGTCACCGCCTGGCAGGCAGCCAGCGGCTGGATGAACCTGTGGGTCCCCACCACCGCCGTCATCATGGGCGGCATCTCCCTCGCCAAGGTCGGCTACAACACCTACCTCCGCTTCATCTGGCCCCTCCTGGCCCTCCTCTTCCTCCTGATCTGCGCGTTCGTGGGGGCGGGGGCGGTGGTGACCTGACCACCGGCCGGCCGCGCGCCGACCGCCGTAGACGGCGCAGGGCCGGTACCGCCACCCGAGAGGGAGGAGGTACCGGCCCTGCGTGCGGTGCGAGCGGTGCTCAGCCCAGCAGTTCGTATGCCGGGAGGGTCAGGAAGTCCGCGTAGTCGGCGTCCAGGGAGACCTTCAGGAGGAGGTCGTGGGCCTGCTGCCACTTGCCGGAGGTGAAGGCTTCCTCGCCGAGTTCGGTGCGGAGGGCGGCCAGTTCGTCGGCGGCGATGGTGCGGACGAGGTCCGCCGTGGCCTTTTCGCCGTTCTCGAAGACGACGCCGGCGTCGACCCACTGCCAGATCTGGGAGCGGGAGATCTCCGCGGTGGCGGCGTCCTCCATGAGGCCGAAGATGGCGACCGCGCCGAGGCCGCGGAGCCAGGCTTCGATGTAGCGGGTGCCGACCTGGACGGCGTCGATCAGGCCCTGGTAGGTGGGCTTGGCGTCGAGGGAGTCGATGGCGATGAGGTCGGCGGCGGAGACCGAGACGTCCTCGCGCAGGCGGTGCTTCTGGTGGGGGGCGTCGCCGAGGACCGCGTCGAAGGAGGCGCGGGCGACCGGGACCAGGTCGGGGTGGGCGACCCAGGAGCCGTCGAAGCCGTCGCCGGCCTCGCGGTCCTTGTCGTTCTTGACCTTGGCCAGGGCCTGCTCGTTGGCCTCCGGGTCGCGGCGGTTGGGGATGAAGGCCGCCATGCCGCCGATGGCGTGCGCGCCGCGCTTGTGGCAGGTGCGCACGAGGAGTTCGGTGTAGGCGCGCATGAACGGGGCGGTCATGGTGACCGCGTTGCGGTCCGGCAGGACGAACTTGGCGCCGCCGTCGCGGAAGTTCTTGACGATGGAGAAGAGGTAGTCCCAGCGGCCGGCGTTGAGGCCGGAGGCGTGGTCGCGGAGCTCGTAGAGGATCTCCTCCATCTCGTACGCGGCCGTGATGGTCTCGATGAGGACCGTGGCGCGAACGGTGCCCTGAGGGATGCCCACGTAGTCCTGGGCGAAGACGAAGATGTCGTTCCAGAGGCGGGCCTCCAGGTGCGACTCGGTCTTCGGGAGGTAGAAGTACGGGCCCTTGCCGAGGGAGAGCAGCCGCTTGGCGTTGTGGAAGAAGTAGAGGCCGAAGTCGACCAGCGCGCCGGGGACCGGGCGGCCCTCGAACTGCAGGTGGCGCTCCTCCAGGTGCCAGCCGCGCGGCCGCATCACGACGGTCGCCAGTTCCTCGGCGGGCTTGAGGGCGTACGACTTGCCGGAGGCCGGGTCGGTGAAGTCGATCCGGCGCTCGTAGGCGTCGATCAGGTTGAGCTGGCCGGTGACGACGTTCTCCCAGGTGGGGGCGGAGGCGTCCTCGAAGTCGGCGAGCCAGACCTTGGCACCCGAGTTGAGGGCGTTGATCGTCATCTTGCGGTCGGTGGGACCGGTGATCTCCACCCGGCGGTCGTTGAGCGCCTCGGGGGCCTCGGCGACCTTCCAGCTGTCGTCGGCGCGGACGGCCGCGGTCTCCGGGAGGAAGTCCAGCGTGCTGGTCCGCGCGATCTCGGCGCGGCGCTCGGCACGGCGCGCGAGCAGTTCGTCGCGACGCGGGGTGAACCGGCGGTGCAGCTCGGCGACGAAGGCGAGCGCGGCGTCGGTGAGGACCTCGTCCTGCCGTTCGGGGGTGTGGGCGGGGTCGACTTCGACGATGGCCAGCGGGGACGGCGCTGGTGCGGACATGAGCTGTCACTCCATTCAGCGGCGGTGCCTGGCGGCCGCCGGGGCGCCGGGGCGGCACGGGGTGCCGCGGGCTCCGAGATACGGTCGCGGGCGCCGTTCGGGTTCAGGGCGCTTCTGACCAGTGGAGACTAGTTTCCTTATCGCGGAACTTCAATGGTTTGTTGATGTCGAGATTCTCTGGGTCGACACAAGTGGTGATCGAATGGCGCTCGGTGCCATACCCGTCACTCTCCATCACCCCCGTCGCGCCCGCGCGGCGCCTGCTCCAGTCGGTGCAGGTCCTCCGGCGTGTCGATGTCGTACGGCGCGGCGATGTCGGAGCACTCGACGAGAGTGAGCGCGGCGGCGTGCCGCTGGAGGTAGGCGCGGGCGCCGCGGTCGCCCTCCGCGCTCGCCGCGATGTCCGCCCAGCGGCCGGCGCCGAACAGCACGGGGTGGCCGCGGCGCCCGTCGTACGAGGCCGCCGCCAGGTCCGCGCCCGCGGCGTACGCGGCGATCAGCCGGGCGACCGCCGCGGCGCCGATACCGGGCTGGTCCACCAGGGACACCACCACCGCCCCGGCCCCCGAGCCGGCCAGCGCGGCCAGGCCCACCCGCAGGGAAGTGCCCATGCCCTGCTGCCAGTCGGGGTTCTCCGAGATGCCGTACGCCGAGAGGTCGGCCCGGGCGCGTACCGCGTCGGCGGCGGCGCCCAGTACGAGGTGCACGGGGTCGCAGCCGCCGTCCCGCAGGACCCGCGCGGCGTGCTCGACCAGCGGCCGTCCCCGGTGGTCGAGCAGTGCCTTGGGCCGTCCCCCCAGACGCCGGCCGCCGCCGGCGGCGAGCAGCAGACCGGCGACCCTCCCCTCGGGCCGTGGCGCGGCGGACGGTTCTCCCGGCGGTGTCGATGCTGTCGGTGCCATGGGGACTGCTTACCTCATGGCGCCGTGTGACGCGTCGCCCTGGCGGGTGCCGCCCGCGGTGCCGGTGCGCGGTGCCGTCGCTCAGGCCGCGTCGTCGGACGCGCGCGGGCGGGGGATGCTCGGCCGGAAGCGCTCCCGCAGGTGGTGCGTCCGCTCCTCCACGCGCCGCCGCTCGGCGACGTAGCGGTGTATGTGCTCCAGGGTGATTTCCGACGCATCGGAAAGGCCGTACGCGCGACAGATGAGCTGGACGACGCTGACGCCGCGGCGGTTCGGGCCGGTGCCGGGACCGGTGTTGGGCTCCATGGCAGTCTCCGATCCAGTGATATGCCGGATATTTCCTTAGAAGGGAGAATGCTCCGTTCCGCCACCGCCTACGCATCGAATTCGCGACGAACATGCCAATGGGTGCCGGGGAGAACGCACGTACTGACACATCATCAGGCCGAAAACGGGTACCGCGTGTGGGGGAGTGGTCGATGGGGCGTGTGGGGTGCGAGTGGGGGTGGTGCGGCCCTGGTGACGCCCCAATTGCCGTCGCGAAACCGGCTCTTCGGACAAGGCGTCCCGTTCGCCCGCCGGCGATGTCACGGCCGGGCGTGTGGCCGGATAAGGTTCTGCCCCGTTGCGGACATCGTGGCTGCCCGCCGGTGCGGCGGGTGAGGCGCATGTTTTTCTGAGTCGGGGGACGTCGTGGTGAACAGTGTGGGCTCGTCCGGGATCTTCCAGCCGCTGGAGGGGGACGACCCCCGGGTGATCGCGGGTTACCGCCTCACCGCACGGCTCGGCGCCGGCGGCATGGGCAAGGTGTACCTCTCCTACACGCCCGGCGGACGCCCGGTGGCCATCAAGGTGATCCGCCCCGAGTTCAGCGAGGACGCGGAGTTCCGGCGCCGGTTCAAGCAGGAAGTGCAGTCCGCGCAGCGGGTGCAGGGGCTGTTCACCGCGCCGGTCATCGACAGCGACGCGGACGGCCCGAGCCCCTGGCTCGCCACCGCGTACGTCCCCGGCCCCTCGCTCGCCGCGGCGGTCGCCGAGCACGGCAAGCTGCCGGTGCCGACCGTGCTGCTGCTGGTCGCCGGGATCGCCGAGGCGCTCCAGGTGATCCATGGCGCGGGCATCGTCCACCGGGACCTGAAGCCGTCCAACGTGCTGCTGGCCGCCGACGGCCCGCGGGTCATCGACTTCGGTATCGCCCGCGCCGCCGACGCGACCTCGCTGACCAGCAGCGGCGTCACCGTCGGCACCCCCACCTTCATGGCGCCGGAGCAGGCCGCGGGCAGCACCATCACCCCGGCCACCGACATCTTCGCGCTCGGCCAGGTCGCGGCGTACGCGGCCATCGGCACACCGGCGTTCGGCGAGGGCACCTCGCACGGCGTGCTCTACCGCATCGTCCACGAAGAGCCCGATCTGACCGGACTGCCGGAAGAACTGCGCGAGTTGGTCTCCCGCTGCCTGGCCAAGGACGCGTCGGAGCGGCCGTCCATCGCCGAGGTGATCGCGCTGTGCGGCGCGGCCTCCGGCCAGACCCAGCTGCGCCGCCCCGAGGAGTGGCTGCCCACCGCCGTCGCCGCGGACATCACCACCCGCGCGGCGGCGCCGGCCCCCGCGCAGGCGCCGCCGCCCCCGCTGGAGGCGCCCACCGCGGGCGCTCCGGTCCAGCCGCCCACCGTGCCCGCGCAGCCGGCCCAGGCCCCGGCGCAGCCACCGGCCGCCGTTCCCGCGCAGCCGCCGACCGTCCCGCCGGTGCCGACCGAGCTGAATCACCCGCAGACCCCGCCGCCGGGCTTCGGTCCCGCGTACGCGCCGACCGTCGGCACCCCGGCGCAGGGCACCGCGACGCACGCCGGCGCGGCCGCGACCGGTCCGCACGGCACCGGCCCGCACCCCACCGGCCCGGCCGTCGCCCACCCCGCGGCCGGCGCACCGGGTCCGCAGCCGCCGAAGAAGAAGCGCAAGGGGCTGATCACGGCCCTGGTGGTGGTCTGCCTGCTGGTCTTCGCGGGCGCCGGCGGCGCCGTCGTCTACACCTTCATGAAGGACGACGGCCGGAAGAAGAGCGACCAGGCCACCAGCAACAACAAGGCGGAGAACAGCGACGCCTCGCCGACGCCCACCCCGGCCGGGACGGCGAGCCCCGACGGCGCGACGAACACCCCCGCCGCGCCCCAGCAGGACCCGACCCCGGTCGACTTCAAGAACATCAATCTGCCCGACGACTACCACCTGTCGATGGCCGACGAGGCGATGAAGCCGACGAACACGGACACCGACACCGACACCGACTTCGCGTACCAGGACAACAGCTACTCGGACGACCAGGTCAACACCGAGAACGGCAAGCTGGTGCTGCTCAACGCCGGTGAGGAGGGCTCGCTCGACACCTGCCGCAACGAGACCCGCTTCACCGAGACCATCCTCGCCAAGCAGCTCACCAAGGGCTCGCAGATCTGCCTGACCACCGACTACGGCCACGTCGCCCTGATCACCTTCAAGGGCTTCGCGCCGAAGTCGGACCCCAGCAGCTACATGACCGTCGACGTCCGGGTGTGGCGCAACGCGGTGCAGCCCAAGCAGGACTCCTGAGACGGGAGTCCCGGGCCGGGGCTCCCGAGACGCGGGTGCTCGATACGCGGGGCGCGTTCCCTCAGGGGATCGCGCCCCGACCGCGCCGGTGATCCGGGGATTTTCGCTCTCCGTATGGCGCGAGCAGCGCAGAGTGGCGTTAACTGTCCCGCATTGTGGAACGGGCAACGGCCATGGAGGACGCCGTCGTTGTGGAACAACTGCGGAGGAACGGACGAGTGACCGCGGTCGACGGCGACCCGCGCGTCCAGGAGCTGCGCGGTGCGGTCGCCCGGCTGCGTCGTCAGCTGGCCGTGCTCCCCGGGGAGTTACCGGACCGGGGCGCCGCCGATGACGAGTTGGCGGCGCTGGACGCGATGGTCAGCCACGGGCTGCCGGAGGTGCCCCGGCTGCGCCGGTCGCTGCTGCTGATCGCCGGGGCGGTGGGCTCGGTGAGCGCGCTGTCGCCCGCGCTGAGCGACGTGCGCGAGGGCATCGACCGCTTCGGTCAGCTGCCGCCCGGCCGCTGACCGGGGGATCGTGGCGGCCTGCGAGGTCCGCACCGCCGGCCGTCCCCCCGGCCCCTTCGTCCGGTTCGTCAGGCGGGCGTCTGGTTGGCGAGCGCCACCGACAGCTGCGCCGCGACGTCCTGCAGCACCGGCACGATCTTGTCCGTGGCGTCCTCGGTCACCCGGCCGGTCGGGCCGGAGATGGAGATGGCGGCGGAGGTGGGGGAGTTGGGGACCGGCACGGCGAGGCAGCGGACGCCGATCTCCTGCTCGTTGTCGTCGACGGCGTAGCCGATCCGGCGGACGTCGGCCAGCGCCTCCAGGAAGCGCTCCGGGTCGGTGATCGTCTTGTCGGTCGCGGCGGGCATCCCGGTACGGCCGAGGAGCGCGCGGACCTCCTCCGGCGGGTGGTTGGCCAGCAGGGCCTTGCCGACGCCGGTGGAGTGCGGCAGCACCCGGCGGCCGACCTCGGTGAACATCCGCACCGCGTGCCGGGAGGGCACCTGCGCGACGTACACGATCTCGTCGCCGTCGAGCAGCGCCATGTTGGCGGTCTCGCCGGTCTCCTCCACCAGGCGGGCCAGGAACGGCCGGGCCCAGGTGCCCAGCAGGCGCGAGGCGCTCTCGCCGAGGCGGATCAGCCGGGGGCCGAGCGCGTACCGGCGGTTGGGCTGCTGGCGTACGTAACCGCAGGCGACGAGCGTGCGCATCAGCCGGTGGATGGTGGGCAGCGGCAGGCCGCTGCTGCCGGACAGCTCGCTCAGACCGACCTCGCCGCCGGCGTCGGCCATCCGCTCCAGCAGGTCGAAGGCGCGCTCGAGGGACTGGACGCCGCCGGCGCCTGCGGGCTTGGCTTCGGCGGCGGAGGTGCTGGCGCTGGACGGCGGCACGTCGCGTTCCTTTCAGGGCGGGTCAGATCGGTCTCGGCTCGGGACTAACGGGCGCCGGGCCCGACCGGAGCAGCCTACCGGTCCCCCTACGGTGACACACGGTCTCTCGCACACTCGTTCTCGCCGGTCAGCCCCTCTTTGTCCCACCGTGCGAGATGCCGGGCAACTGGGTAGCCGTGATCCCTTGACGGTGCCAGTGGCCGTAGCTACGTTCTGCTGCGCGAAACCTACTGTCCATTCTGTGGAATCCTCCAAATCGCTGGAGTGTCATGCGCATTCTCGTCATGAACCCGAACACCACGGTTTCCATGACCGCCTCGATCCGCGCCACCGCAACCGCAGCCGCCGCACCGGGCACCGAGATCCTCGCCACCGAACCCCTGTGGGGTCCGGAATCCATTGAGGGGCACTTCGAGGGCTACCTGAGCGCCGCGGCCGTCCTGGACCGGCTCGCCACCCTCGGCATCCCCTTCGACGCGCTGGTCATGGCCGGCTTCGGCGAACCGGGCCGGGAGGGTGCCCAGGAACTGCTGGACGTCCCCGTGCTGGACATCACCGAGAGCGCCGCCCAGATGGCGATGATGCTCGGGCACGCCTACGGGGTCGTGACCACGCTCGACCGCGCCGTACCGCAGATCCAGGACCGGCTGCTGACCGCCGGGCTGCTCCAGCGCTGCGCCGCGGTGCGCGGCACCGGGCTCGGGGTGCTGGAACTGGAGGAGGACCCCGCGCGGACCGTCGAGGTGATCATCGAGACCGCCCGCGAGGTAGTCCGGGCCGGTGCTGAGGTGATCTGCCTGGGCTGCGGCGGGATGGCCGGGCTGGACGCCGAGGTCGCGGCGGCGCTCGGGGTGCCGGTCGTCGACGGGGTCGCCGCGGCGGTGAAGTTCGCCGAGGCGGTCGTCGGTCTCGGGCTCACCACCAGTACGGCGCGCAGCTTCGCGCCGCCGCGCCCGAAGGTCATCGGTGCGTGGCCGCTGAGCAGGCATTTGTCCTCGGGGCGCGCCGCGGACCCGCTCCGTGCCGCTGAATTTTCCGCACAGACATCAGACATCTGACAACTGGTGTCCTTCTGACCCTTCTGAGCCCTCCGACCCTCGCTCTCCAAGCTCCACCCAACCTGCCTGGGAGGACCCGTGACCACACCCCCGCAACCGGACCCGCGGCTGTTCAACGAGGATCTCGCGCCGGCCCCCGAGCGCAAATGGGGCACGTACAGCATCTTCGCGCTGTGGATGTCCGACACTCACGCGATCAGCAACTACGCCTTCGCCTCCAGCCTGTTCGTGCTGGGCCTGCCGGCCTGGGAGGTGTTCGTCGCGCTGCTGGCCGGCATCACGATCGTCTACTGGCTGATGAACCGCATGGGGCACGCGGGGCACCGGACCGGTGTGCCCTACCCGGTGCTCGCCCGCGCCAGCTGGGGGGTGTACGGAGCCAACATCCCGGCGCTGTTGCGCGCGGTGATGGCCGTCGCCTGGTACGGCATCCAGACCTGGCTGGCCTCCACCGCCGTCGTGCTGCTGACCCTCCAGCTCGCGCCCGGTCTGGACGCGTACAACCACAACTCCGTGCTGGGCCTGTCGACGCTGGGCTGGGTCGCGTTCATGGTGATGTGGGGGCTCCAGGCGGCCCTGCTGACCCGGGGGATGGAGTTCATCCGCAAGGTGCAGGACTTCGCGACCGGGCCGGTGGTCTGGCTGGTGGTGCTCGCCCTCGCGCTCTATCTGGTCATCAGGGCCGGCGGGGACATCTCGCTGACCCGCAGCATCACCGGCCTCAGCGGCGCCGAGCAGGCCCGGCAGAGCCTCATCGCGGTCAGCCTGACCGTCGCCACCTTCCTGACCCTGGTGCTCAACTACGCGGACTTCGCCCGCTTCACGCCCGACCACCGCTCCTACCGGCGCGGCAATCTGATCGGGCTGCCGGTGAACTTCACCGCCTTCGCCGTGGTCGCCGTGCTGGTCACCGCCGGCACCATCTCGGTGTTCGGCGAGGCGATCTACGACCCGGTGAAGGTGATCCAGAAGATCGACAACCCGGTGGTCACCGTCATCGGCGCGCTGGCCTTCATCGTCGCCACCATCGGCATCAACGTCGTCGCCAACTTCGTCTCGCCCGCCTACGACTTCGCCAACCTCGCGCCGAAGTATCTGAACTTCAAGCGCGGCGGCATGATCACCGCGGTGCTGGCCGTCGTCGTCATGCCCTGGAAGCTGTACTCCTCGGCGCTGGTGATCCAGTACTTCCTGGGCGCGCTGGGCGCCTTCCTCGGGCCGCTGGTGGCGATTCTGCTCGTCGACTACTACCTCGTGCGGCGCGGCCGGATCGACGTCGACGCGCTGTTCTCCGCCGACGCCGCGGGCGCGTACTTCTACCGCAGGGGCTACAACCCCAAGGCCGTGATCGCCTTCCTCCCGGCCGCCGCGGTCTCGGCCGCGGTCGCGCTGGTGCCGGCCTTCGGGGCGGTGGCGCCGTTCTCCTGGATCTTCGGGATGGCGCTCGCCGGCGGGCTGCACGCCCTGGTCTCGGGCCGGGGCAGGGGCGCCGCGGGTGCCGGGCCGATTCCGGACGAGATCATCCCGTCCCAGGTCAGGGCCGTGGCGGCGGAGGAGCGGGGGCCGGCGCCCCACCTCGGGGTGACGTCCGCGCCGGTGCCGGCGGAGGGGTCTTGACGGGCCGGGATCCGGAGTGAAGACTCATTCAACAGACTGTTGAATTCGCTCGCCGGGGAGTCGGACCGGCGGATTCCGGTCCGGGAGTCCGCCCGGACCACGCTCCGGTGCGGGCCCCGCGCGGCGGGCCGCGGCCCGACGGCCGTGCGTCCCCCGCGCCGCCACGCAACGATGAAGACACGAAACGAGGAGGGGACCGGGTGTCCGAAATTGAGCTGGTGCTGCGTTCCACGCGGGTCGTCACCCCGCAGGGGACACGCGCCGCGTCCGTCACCGTCAAGGACGGCCGGATCGACGCGGTGCTGCCGCACGACGCCGAGGTCCCGGCCGGGGCACGGATCGAGGACCTCGGGGACGACGTCCTGCTGCCCGGCCTCGTCGACACCCACGTCCACGTCAACGACCCCGGCCGCACCGAGTGGGAGGGCTTCTGGACCGCCACCCGCGCGGCCGCGGCCGGCGGCATCACCACCCTCGTGGACATGCCGCTCAACAGCCTGCCGCCCACGACCACCACGGCCCACCTCGACACCAAGCGCGAGGTGGCCCGCAGCAAGGCCCACATCGACGTCGGCTTCTGGGGCGGTGCCATCCCCGGCAACGTCAAGGACCTGCGCCCGCTGCACGACGCCGGCGTCTTCGGCTTCAAGTGCTTCCTGTCGCCCTCCGGCGTGGACGAGTTCCCCGAGGTCGACCAGGAGCAGCTCGCCGCCGCCCTCGGGGAGATCGCCGGCTTCGACGGTCTGCTGATCGTGCACGCCGAGGATCCCGGCCACCTGGACGAGGCGCCCGAGCCGCACGGCCCCAGGTACGCCGACTTCCTCGCCTCCCGCCCCCGCATCTCCGAGAACGACGCCATCGCCGGCCTCATCGTCCTCGCCAAGCGACTCGACGCCCGGGTGCACGTCCTGCACCTGTCCTCCAGCGACGCGCTGCCGCTGATCGCCGCGGCCAAGCGCGAGGGCGTGAAGATCACCGTCGAGACCTGCCCGCACTTCCTGACCCTGACCGCCGAGGAAGTCCCGGACGGCGCGACGGAGTTCAAGTGCTGTCCGCCGATCCGCGAGGCCGCCAACCAGGACGCGCTGTGGGAGGGCCTGGCCGACGGCACCATCGACTGCATCGTCTCCGACCACTCGCCCTCCACCGCCGACCTCAAGACCGCCGACTTCGGCGCGGCCTGGGGCGGCATCTCCTCCCTCCAGCTGGGCCTGCCCGCCATCTGGACCGAGGCCCGGGAACGCGGCCACTCCCTCGACGACGTCGTGCGCTGGATGGCCACCGCGCCGGCCGCCCTGGTCGGCCTCGGCCGGAAGGGCGCCATCGAGCCCGGCCGGGACGCCGACTTCGCGGTCCTCGCGCCCGACGAGACCTTCACCGTCGACCCGCAGGCCCTCCAGCACCGCAACAAGATCACCGCATACGCCGGCAAGACCCTGTACGGCGTCGTACGGTCCACCTGGCTGCGCGGCCGACGGATCAACGACGGCACCACCCTCGCCGAACCCACCGGCGAACTGCTCGAACGGACCCCCCAGGCATGACCACCGACGGCATACCCCGCTACACCGGCGACGCGAGCCCGTACGGCGGCGGCGACCCGTACGCCGACTACCGCACCCCCGGCGCCGCCGGCTTCCCCTTCACCCACCTCCCCGACCTCGCCGACCGCCGGCTGGGCGCGGGCGTGATCGCCGCGAACGACGAGTTCTTCGCCGAGCGGGAGAACCTCCTCAAGCCCGAGCCCGCCCACTTCGACCCCGAGCTCTTCGGCCACAAGGGCAAGGTCATGGACGGCTGGGAGACCCGCAGACGGCGCGGCACCGACGGCGCCCACCCGTTCCCGGCGGACGACGACCACGACTGGGCACTGGTCCGCCTCGGCGCACCCGGCGTCATCCACGGCATCGTCGTCGACACCGCCCACTTCCGCGGCAACTACCCGCAGTCCGTGAGCGTCGAGGGTGCCTGCGTCGACGGTTCCCCGTCGCCCGACGACCTCCTGGCCGGCGACGTGACGTGGACGACCCTCGTGCCGCGCACCGCCATCGGCGGTCACGCGGCCAACGGCTTCGCCGTCGACGCCGGGCGGCGCTTCACCCACCTGCGCCTCAACCAGCACCCCGACGGCGGCGTCGCCCGCCTGCGGGTGCACGGCGAGGTCGTCCCGGCGCCCGGCTGGCTGGCCGCACTGGGCACCTTCGACCTCGTCGCGCTGGAGAACGGCGGCCGGGTCGAGGACGCCTCGGACCGCTTCTACTCCTCGCCGACGCACACCATCCAGCCGGGGCGCTCCCGCAAGATGGACGACGGCTGGGAGACCCGCCGCCGTCGCGGCACCGGCAACGACTGGGTGCGCTACCGCCTCGCCGAACAGTCCCGGATCCGCGCGGTGGAGATCGACACCGGCTACCTCAAGGGCAACGCGGCCGGCTGGGCGAGCCTGTCCGGACGCGACGGCGACAGCGGCGCGTGGGTCGAACTGCTGCCCCGTACGCGGCTGCAGCCCGACACCGTCCACCGGTTCCTGCTCGACGACGCGCCCGCCACCACCCACGTCCGGATCGACATCTTCCCGGACGGCGGCATCGCCCGGCTGCGGCTGCACGGCTCGCTCACCGAGGAGGGGGCGCGCCGACTGGCGTCCCGTCACGAGGAGTTGGGCGGCTGACTGCCGTGCGTCCGGCGGGGCGGCAGGAGATCCCCGGCCCGCCGGACGCCCGCCGGACGGCCGGTGTCATGATGCGAGCCATGACCGACACCCTCTCGTCCGCGTCGCCCTCGGTGGTACGGCTCACGCGGTACACGGCGACGGAGCAGAGCGAGATCCTCGGAGACGGCGCCGACCCCTTCGGAGTCGCGGACGCCGGCCTGAGCTGGCTGCCCAAGGACGAGCACTTCGGCATCAGGCGGAACGGCCGACTGGTCGCGCACGCCGGGCTGTTGCGGGTGCCGCTGTCGGTCGGCGGGGCCGCGACACCGGCCGTGGGGCTCGGCGGGGTGGCCGTCGCACCGGACCTGCGGGGGCACGGCCTGGCCCGGCTGGTGGTCACCGCCGCGCTGGCACACGCCCGCACGCTGGGGCCGCGTTACGGTCTGCTGTTCTGCCGGCCGCCGCTGGTCGCGCTCTACCAGCGGCTCGGGTGGCACACCGTCCCGGTCGACGTCCAAGTCGAGCAGCCCGCGGGGCCCGTCGTCATGCCGCTGCGGACCATGTGGACGCCCCTCCACGACGGCGCCGCCTGGCCGGCCGGCCCGGTGCGGCTGCTCTCCCTGCCCATGTGAACCGGCCGGTCCCGCGCGGACCGGCGCCGCGCGGTCAGTCCGCCACGGAGTTCCAGAACATCAGCTCGTACGCCTGGAGGAGGGGTACGCCTGGCAGCCCGGCCGCGGCAGGTAGTCGGCGAGGGCGCGGGCGGTCAGCCCGCAGGTGTCCGCCAGCCCGGCCAGCCGCTCCAGGGCCAGCGTCTCCCCCTGGGCCAGCAGGTCGAAGAAGTGGCGGGGCGGCGGGCGCGGGACGGGCCATGGACGGTCTCCTCCGGGGTGCGGCACGAGGCGGCGGCCAGGCCCTCACAGTAGGGGCGGGGGCGCCGCGCGGCCGGTCACCGAGCCGCGCCACGGCGCCCCCGCCCCTCCGTTCACCGCAGAATCACCTCATTGACGGCGGGCGCCGCCGTCCCCGCCCGCCACACCAGCCGTACGCCCTCGATCGCGCCGTCCCCGGCCGCGAAGCGCGTCAGGGCACCGGACAGCGTGCCGAGCGTGCGCCAGGAGCCGCCCGTACGGACCTCCACCCGCGCCGCCCCCGCCGGAGCGCCCTGCGGCCGCAGCACGGTCACCGAGTGTGCGGTGCGCGGCGTGTCCGGGGTGAGCTCCAGCGCCTCGCCGGGCTGCGCCGCCCGCGCCGCGCGGTAGACGGTGGCCGGGTCGCCGTCCGCCGCGGACCGCAGCGCGCTGTCCGGTGCCGCGGGCGGGCCGCCGGCCACCGTCACCCGGTCCGTCCCGGCGACCGCGAACTCCCGTACCACCAGCCAGTTGTCCTGTGCCCGGGTGGCCCGGGCGCGTACGTACCGGGCGGTGGTGCCGGCCGGCGGCTCGGCGGTCACCGCCGGCTTCCCGTCGAAGGCCGCCAGCGGTTGCCAGGTCTTGTTGTCCGTGGAGTACTCCAGCACGCCGTGGTGCAGATAGTCCTCCGGGCTGCCACTCTTTCCCATCGTCAGGGTGACGGTGCCCAGTGGACGCTCGGCGTGCAGGTCCAGCCCGACGAACGCACCGGCCGCGGGCCCCGCCCCGCTCCAGAAGTACGTCGCGTCGTCGCCGTCGGTCATCCGGGAGAGCGCGTTGTCCTGATAGACGGACAGGTCCGTCGACGCCTTGGGACGGCCGACGACGCCCAGCGCCCGGTCGTACCCGGCAAGCGCGTCGTCCACGAAGGTGTCCAGCACCCCGTCGGCCACCAGGACCGGAATCCGCTTCCCCGTCAGATCGACGTACACGAACGAGGTGGCGGTCCGCACCAGCTCCGGGACCTGCTGCCGCAGCCGCCACGCCTCGGCATCGTGACCCGTCCTGGTCGCCTCGATCAGCCGCAGGGCGGTGCGCGCAGCCACCCCCCAGGCGTGGGCCGCGTCCAGCCAGGGCCCGCTGTCCTCGACGAAGCCACGGTCGGGCAGCCGGTCGCGCAGCACCCCGGGGGCGTCCTGAAGGGTCCGCAGCACCGCGTCCAGCTTGCGCGCCGCCCCGTCCTTGCCGAACTCCTCGATGGCGGCGGCGAGTTCGGGTGCCTGCTTCGGGTTGAGCGACGAGGAGTAGCCGGTGTCCGCGAAGGCCCGCAGCGCCTCGGCCGTACGGGCGTCGCCGCCGGCCAGCTCCTCGATCGCCGCGCCCCAGGAGGCGCGGGCGTCGTAGGCGGTGTCGTTCCACGCGTAGTCGGCCACGGTGTGCAGCGCCAGCTTCGAGGCCGCCGGCTGGATCATGGGGTTCGCGGTGATCCCCGCCAGCTGCGCCGGCAGCCCCTTCTCCCGTCCGTTGAACGGCCCGAGCAGCAGCCGGTTGGTCACGTAGTCGTTGACCGGGTAGTTGTCCCAGGTCAGGATCGGGTGCCCGAAGACCTCCCGGGCCTGCCGTGCCTGGGCGACGGTCATCGTCGGCGCGATCACCCCCACCCCCGTCCACTCCACCAGCACGTCCTTGTCCAACTGGGCGGCGAGCGCCTTCTTGTACGGGGACGGCTTCACGTCGTAGTACTCGGTCGGCACCATCTGGAGCGGCTGGGCGCCGGGGTGGGTGGCGATGAACTCGCGGTTGACGCGGTTGAGCAGATGGGCCTGCGCGGCACCGGCCGCCCCGCCGCCGGTCCCGAACCGGTCCTTGTCCGCCGCGCAGTTCCAGTCCGTGTAGCTGATGTCGTCCAGTGGCACGGCGAAGGTCCGTACGCCGATGTCCCACAGCGTCCGGAACTTGGCGGTCAGCGCCGTGAGGTCGGCGTCGGAGCTGTAGCAGACGGAGAGCCCGGGCGAGAGCGCGTAGGTGAACTCCACGTGCCGCTCGCGGGCCCGGTCCACCAGATCCTTGATCTGCGCGAGCCGGTCGGCGGGGTACGGGTCGCGCCACTTCTCCCGCAGGTAGGCGTCGTCCTTGGGGGAGTACACGTAGAGGTTCATCTTGTGCGCGCCGTAGAAGTCGAGCTGGTCGAGGCGGGCCCGGTGGGACCACGGTGTGCCGTAGAAGCCCTCGATGACGCCGCGCAGCGGGGTGGCCGGCCAGTCCCGTACGGCGGTGCCCCGGATCTGCGCGCCCGGGTGGTCGCGGTGCGGCAGCAGCTGCCGCAGCGACTGCGCGGCGTAGTACGTGCCGGTGGCGTCCCGGCCGGACAGGGCGATCCGGCCGTCACCGACGGCCAGCGCGTAGCCCTCGGCGGGCAGCCCGTCGCTGCCCCGCGCGCCCAGCTCCGCGAGGGCCCGCGCGGCGCCCGTACCGTCCACGTACACCGTCAACTGCCGCCCGGCAGGGGCCTGCTCGGCCCGTACGACCCGGTCGGCGCCGGCGTCGTGCAGCGACTTCTCGACCAGCGCGACGGCGGCGGGGTCGGCCTTCGGGCCCGCGACGACGGTGACGGCCGGGGTGACGGTGACCCGGTCGGCGCGCGGGTGGACGGACTGCGGGGTGGGGGAGACGGCCGGGGCGGATCCGGCCCGGGAGGTGTCGGCGTGGGCGGCGGCGCCCGGCGGCCCCGACATGCCCAGCAGGGGGACCACGGCGAGGGCCAGGGCCAGAGCGGTGGCCGCCGCGGTGCGCGAACGGTGCATCCTTCGGTCCTCCTCGGTACGGCGAGGGACGGGGTGAGGCGCGCTGCGAGCGCTTCGCGGCAGCAAGGCTTCACCCCGGCGGCGCACCGGGGCCATGGACTTTCAGGACGGGGTGATGGACGGTCCCACGGGCCGCCCGCGGCGGCGGGGAGGCGCTACTTGGACTTCGCCATGAGGACCACCAGGCTCATCATGGCCAGCAGCACATGGGTCGCCACGACGTAGATGAACACCCGCACGTAGACCCCGCGGGGTGCCTTGGTCTCGACGTAGCGCCGGGTGGCCGGGGCGCCTGCCTCGGTGCTCCCGGGGGAGCCGGCGGCGGTCTCCGTCGGCGAAGGGATGGTGTGGTCGGGCACGGCGGACGATCCTTCCAGCTCACAGGCCACGGCGCGGTGCGTCGTCGCCGAGGCACAGCTCGGCGGCACCGCTCTGCAGCAGGGTGTGTACGAACAGCAGCTCCGCCCCGCCCGGCGAGGCGGCGGCGATGCGGTGCGGGGTCAGCGAGTCGAAGTGCGCCGCGTCGCCCGGGCCCAGCAGATGCGCCGCGGCCCCCAGCGTCAGCCGCAGCTGACCGGTGAGGACGTACAGCCACTCCTCGCCGGGGTGCACCCGCACCAGCTCGCCCTGCGCCTGCGCCCGCCGCGGCACGTGCACCCGCAGCGCCTGCATGGCCCGCCCGGGGCCGCCGACGGTCCAGTACGTCCAGCCGCCGGCCTGTGACGGCTCGGTGCGGCCGGCCCGGACGACGGGGTCCCGCTCGGGAACGGTCTCGCCGAGCAGGTCGGATACCGTTGTTCCGTAGGTACGCGCGAGGGCCAGCAGCATCGGCAGCGAGGGCTGGCGTTGATTGGTCTCCAGCCGGGACAGGTGCGCGGGCGAGAGCCCCACCAGCCGCGCCGCGGTCTCCAGCGTGAGACCACTGCGTCGTCGCAGGTCACGCAGGCGCGGCGCGACGGTGGGGAGCTCCTCCGGCGGAGCGCCGGAGGGCTCTTCGGGGAGCTCGGTCATGTACCCGGTATAGCCAGCTTTCGCCTCTCGGGCAAAAGTTTTGCCTCTGAGGCAAACCGCCCGTTTACCGCTCGGCGTCCTGCGGGTACCAGCGCAGCTCGACGGTGAAGCCGTCCGGGTCCGCCACGTAGATCGACTGCGCCCCGCCCCGCGCGCCGTAGCGCTCCACCGGGCCCTCCAGCACGGTGAGGGCGCCGGAGTCGATGACCTCCTGCCAGTCCAGCGGGTCCACGACGAGGCAGAGGTGGTCCACGTTGGAGTCGCCGGACTCCTCCTCGGGGCGGACGATCAGGTCGATGATCGCGTTCGGGCTGATCCGTACCGACGGGAACGGGGCGGCGCCGGCGCGCCACTCCTCCACCCGGACCGGCTCCAGGCCGAGCGGACCGGTGTAGAACGCCAGCGAGCGCTCGATGTCCCGCACCTTGAGCACCAGGTGGTCGAAGTCCTTGACGCGCATGGTTGTTCCTCCGTTGTGTGAGACGGGGGCCGTCTCGTGTGATCAGATTCAACCCCGCCCGCCGGCCGGCCCCGTAGTCGGGGTTACCAATTGGGGTGGCCGGTGGGGGTTCTTGTGAACTCCCGGGAAACTTCCTTCACTTGGCATTGACAGGGTCATGTCTACGCGCGTCATGCTGTAAGGCATGAGAATCCCCCCACGGATCACCAGGATGGGCGCTGCCGGCGCCCTCGTTTCGGCCCTTCTCATCGGCGGGACCGCGGTCGCCGCCACCCCCGCCACGGCGCGGCCGGCCACGACGTACGCCACGGCCGTGCACGTCCAGAGCGTCGGCAACGTCTGCTATTCCAAGCTGCCTTCGCAGGCACACGACACCCTCGACCTGATCGCGAAGGGTGGGCCGTACCCGTACCCGAAGGACGGCACGGTCTTCGACAACCGCGAGGGCAGCCTGCCGGCGCAGAGCACCGGCTACTACCACGAGTACACCGTCATCACGCCGGGCTCGCCCGACCGCGGTGCGCGCCGGATCGTGGCCGGTGAGAAGAAGGACGAGGACTACTACACCGCCGACCACTACTCCACGTTCGACCTCGTCGACCGCAGCTGCTGACGTCCCGCCACATACCGGCACATCTTGGCGGCCGGGGTGCCCACGCACCCCGGCCGCTTTGCTGTGCGCCCCCTCCCACCTGCCACTTCGGGCGTTCTGTGCAGAAGGGGCGCGCGGGGCGCACCCCCCGGGGGACGATTGTCAGTGGTTCCCGGTAGCGTTTCGGTAGAAACGAGGAGCGGGCGGGCATCGGCGGACAAGGGACCATGTGAGGTCAGCTGCTGCGGCGCGCCCCGGAAAGTGCCGCGTCCGCCGTGGGGACGGCGCCGGCACGAGACGTCGGAGACGAGGAAGGACGGCGAACTGCCGTGTATCGCTGGGAGATCACCCGGGCAGCACTGGCGCAGCGTGTTTTCGCCATCGTTCGCAGCAAGACCTATGACGAGGCGAGCGCCACCGCCGACACCCTGCTGTCGGCCGGCATCACGAGCCTGGAGATATCCCTGACCACCCCCTTCGCACTGGAGGCGGTCACCACGCTGACCCGCGAGCTGGGCGACGACGCGGTCATCGGCGCGGGCACGGTCCTTGACGCGGTGTCGGCCCGGATGGCGGTCGACGCGGGAGCCCGCTACCTGGTCTCACCGAGCCTCGACGCCGAGGTCATCGCCACCGGCCACCGCTACGGCGTCCCGGTCTTCCCCGGGGTGGCGACGCCGACCGAGATGGTCCGCGCGCTCGAACTGGGCGCGGACGCGGTCAAGCTGTTCCCCGCCTCGGCGTACGACCCGTCCTGGCTCAGGGACGTACGCGCCGCCCTGCCGCAGGTGCCGGTGCTGCCGACGGGCGGGGTGACGGTCGACAGCGCGCCGGAGTGGATCGCCGCGGGCGCGGTCGCCGTCGGCATGGGCGCGGCGCTCTCCGAGGGCGACCGCGACACCGTCGCCAAGCGCGCCGCCGAGCTGCTGACCCGTCTCGCCGACGCGGCCCCGGAGCCGATGGACGGCGCGGAGCTCGTGGGCGGCTTCCACCGCTGAGGGGCCGGGGGCGAACTCCCGCTCCGGCGGCCGCCGTTGCCGCGTCCAGCAGCCGGGCAGGGGGTTCACCGGCGCCGTCGGCTCTGCCACGCTGAGCGCTGCGGTCACGTGATCATTGCCGCCGGGTCGCCGCCGTACCGGACCCGGCGCGCCGCGTCCGGCCACGTGCCCCGCCCCGCCCAGCAGCCACAGGAGCCCCCATGAAGCGTGCCGCCGCCCTCTCCGCCCTCGCCTGTCTGCTCGCCGTCACCGCCGCCGCACCGGCGTCCTCCGCCGCCCCCGCGGCCGTACGGGGCCCTGTCCACCCCGCCGGCACCAAGGCGTCGGCCCTGGACACCGTCCCGCGGCGCGGGGTGCTGCGGGTCTGCACCACCGGCGACTACCGCCCCTTCAGTTACCGCGACCCCAGGACCGGCGGCTACCGCGGTGTGGACATCGACATGGCCCGGGACCTCGCCCAGAGCCTGGACGCCACGCCGCGCTATGTCCCCACCACGTGGGCCGAGTTGGTCGGCGACCTCGCCGCCGGCCGCTGCGACATCGCCATGGGCGGCGTCTCCATTACCCTCCCGCGCGCCCGTTCCGTGTACTTCAGCGAGCCGACCCGCACCGACGGCAAGACGCCGATCGTGCGCTGCGCGGACAAGGACAAATTCCGGACGCTCCAGCAGATCGACCGGCCCGGTACGACCGTCATCGTCAACCCCGGCGGCACCAACGAGCAGTTCGCCCGCGCCCACATCAAGCAGGCCACCCTCAAGGTCCACCCCGACAACACCACGATCTTCGACGAGATCATCGCGGGCCGGGCCGACGTGATGATGACGGACGCCAGCGAGACCCGCTACCAGGCCAAGATCCACCCCGAACTCTGCTCGGTGCACCCGGACCAGCCCTTCACCTTCTCCGAGAAGGCGTACGCCCTGCCCCGCGGCGACGACGAGTTCAAGGCGTACGTGGACCAGTGGGTACACCTGGCCACGCACGACGGCACGTACGCGAAGTACGAGGCCGCGTGGATGAAGTAGCCGGGGCGGATGTGTCACACCATCAGCGCGGCGGCTGCCTGACGTGCCTGGCGCAGCCAGGAGGCGCGCAATGCGTCGGCCGAGTCGGTGACCGTACGGAAGACGATGCGGCGGACGTCGGCGACACCCACGTACGGCAGGACGCATGCCGCCCAGATCCTCTGCAGCGGGTCGCCGAACTCGCTCTCCTCGCGGTCGGCCGGGGTGTCGGAGGTGTTCAGAACGAGCGCCCGGCCGGCCTTCAGCAGCCCTGCGGGCTCCCCGTCCGCGGTGCCCAGCTTGTACGCGACACCGGGCGCGAGCACACGCTGCACCCAGCCCGTGAGGACGGCGGGCGGCATGCCCCACCAGTTCGGATGGACCAGCACCATGGCATCAAGGGTGGCCACCTCCGACCGGTGCAGCTCCACCTGCACGTCACGGGCGGGGGTGGCCGACCGGACCGTCTCCGTCTCGTCGGCGGTCAGCACCGGGGCGAATCCCTCGGCGTAGAGGTCGTGCGCGAGTACGTGACACCCCCGGTCGCGCAGTTCTTCCACGACGGCAGTGAACACCGCGTGGTTGAAGCTGCCCGGACACGGGTGCGCGAGGTAGACCCCGATGCGCATGGTTTCTCCCTGATCGATGGCTGGTGTACGGCATCAGCGGTCTTGCCGGCGTCAGGCCGTGTCGCCGGCCGCCGCGTGCCCCAGGACGTTGACGATCCGGCCGTTCGGGTCCTTCACGAAGAAGCGGCGCACGCCCCACTCCTCGTCCCTGAGGGGCCGGACGATCTCACCGCCGGCGGCCAGTACTGAGGCGTACACCGCGTCGACGTCCTCGACCTCGATGCTGAGGTCGGGGGCGACCGGGGCGGTGCGGTCCTCGGTCATGAGGGTGAGCTGCGCGGTGGGGTTGCCGGGCGACGCGAGCGTCATCACCCACCCCTGGTTCATCACCTCTTGGAGCCCCAGCAGGCCGTAGAAGGCGCGGCTCTCCTCCAGGGCGTCGGAGGTGATGTCGGGGACGACGCGGCGTACGGACACGGGGGCTCCTCGGGTCGGGATCTCCCTGGCTACCACCCGGCGGCCGCCGAGCGGGGCTGAACCCCTGATTCCGCGTTCGTCGCACACCGGTGGCCCACCGGCGCGGGCCCTTGTCCGGACAATGTGACCTCCGGGCTTCCCGTCATCTGCCGGGCCGGATACGCTCGCCAACGTGGGGAAACGCGAGACACAACAAGCCCTCGGCGCCGAGAGTCCGGTCCAGTTCAGCGTGGACCGGAGCAGTCCGGTGCCGCTGTACTTCCAGCTGTCCCAGCAGCTGGAGGCGGCGATCGAGAACGGCGGGCTGGCTCCCGGCAGTCTGCTCGGCAACGAGATCGAACTCGCCGGCCGACTCGGGCTGTCCCGGCCGACCGTGCGGCAGGCGATCCAGTCGCTGGTGGACAAGGGGCTGCTGGTGCGTCGCCGCGGCATCGGCACCCAGGTCGTGCACAGCCAGGTCAAGCGGCCGCTGGAGCTGAGCAGCCTCTACGACGACCTGGAGGCGGCCGGCCAGAAGCCGGCCACCCGGGTGCTGCTCAACACCACCACCGAGGCCGATGCCGAGGTCGCCGCCGCCCTGGGCATCGCCGAGGGCGTCGAGGTCGCGCTGGTCGAGCGGCTGCGGCTGGCCCACGGTGAGCCGGTGGCGCATCTGCGCAACCACCTCCCCGCCGGACTGCTCACGCTGGAGACCGCGGAGCTGGAGGAGACCGGCCTGTACCGGCTGATGCGGTCGGCCGGGATCACGCTGCACAGCGCGCGGCAGGCCGTGGGTGCCCGCGCCGCGACCGCGGAGGAGGGGCAGCGGCTCGACGAGCCCGAGGGCGCTCCGCTGCTCACGATGCAGCGGACGACCTTCGACGACACCGGGCGCGCGGTCGAATTCGGCTCGCACGTCTACCGCGCGTCCCGCTACGCCTTCGAATTCCAGCTGCTCGTACGGCCCTGAGGGTCCTCGGCCAGGGCCGTGGCGGGTGGTTTTCGCCCGCTATGGCCCGCTGAGGAAGGGTGCTGAGACGTCCGATCGTCAGAATGTTCTGACAAAGTATTGACGCGGTCGAGCGCACGCCGTTAGAACTCCTCCAGCCGCACTCCGGCGGCCGTGGAGAAAAGGCGGTTCCACGATGATCAGCGTGCGTACGACCGGCGCCCGGCGGCTCACCGTCCGCAGCGCCGCCGCTTTACTGACCACCGTCGCACTGGTCGCCGGCTGCAGCGCCACCGGGGGCCAGGACGCCAAGGGCGGGGGCACCGGCAGCCGCATGACCATCGGGATGGTCAGCCACGCCGGGGACGGTGACACCTTCTGGGACATCGTGCAGAACGGCGCCCAGCAGGCCGCCGCCAAGGATCATGTGACGTTCCTCTACGCCCACGACAAGGAGGGCGGGCAGCAGGCCCAGCTGATCCAGTCGTACATCGACCAGAAGGTCGACGGGCTGATCGTCACCCTCGCCAAGCCGCAGGCCGTCAAGGCGGCGGTCCGCAAGGCCGAGGCGCAGGGCATACCCGTGATCACGATCAACTCGGGCGGCGAGTTCTCCAAGGCGTACGGGGCGCTGACCCACATCGGGCAGGACGAGTCGGTGGCCGGCGAGGCGGTCGGCGCGGAGCTGAACAAGCGGCACGTCAAGAAGACCCTCTGCGTCCTCCACGAGCAGGGCAACGTGTCGCTGGAGGACCGCTGCGCGGGCGTGCGCAAGTCCTTCCACGGGACCGTCGAGAACCTCAACGTCGACGGCACCAACGCGCCGTCCGCCCAGTCCTCGGTCGAGGCCAAGCTCCAGTCCGACAAGTCCATCGACGCGATCGTCACGCTCGGCGCCCCGATGGCGGCGATCTCGGTGCAGGCCAGGAAGGAGGCCGGCAGCGCGGCGCAGATCGCGACCTTCGATCTGAACGCCGCCGTGGTCAAGCTCCTCAAGGCGAAGGACGTGACCTTCGCCGTCGACCAGCAGCCCTACCTCCAGGGCTACGAGGCGGTCGACCTGCTCTGGCTGCACAAGGCCAACGCCGACGTGCTCGGCGGCGGCAAGCCGGTGCTCACCGGGCCCGCCCTGGTGACGCAGAAGGACGTACCCAAGCTGACCGAGTACACCGGGCGAGGCACCAGATGAGACCACAGGGGAGACCGGACCCCATCAACCGGGACAGATCACCGGTAACGGATACTTGTTCGGTCGGTCCCGGCCGGCCGTCACTGTACGACACCAGGGGTGTACGGACCGGGAAGTCCACACAGCGCAGACAACCGACGCGGATACAGGCAACGCAGCCGACACGGCAACAACAGCGGGAAGGGCGAGTCCTCGTGGCAAGGGTTCGGAGAAGGGGACGCGTCGTCAGCGCCGTGCTGGTGGCGGTGCTCGGCGCCTCCCTGGCGGGGTGCAGCAGTACCGGAGGCAAGCGCGCCGAGGACGCGCGTCTCGCCAGGACCGCCGGCGGCAAGGCCGCGGTGAACACCCCCAGGTGGACGTTCGCGATGGTCACCCACTCGGGAGACGGCGACACCTTCTGGGACATCGTGCAGAACGGCGCCCAGCAGGCCGCCGCCAAGGACAACATCAAGTTCGTCTACGGGCACGACGAGGAGGCGTCACGGCAGAGCCAGCTGGTGCAGTCCTACATCGACCAGAAGGTCGACGGACTGATCGTCTCGCTCGCCAAGCCCAACGCCATGAAGGACGTCGTCGCCAAGGCCGAGAAGGCCGGCATCCCGGTGATCACGGTGAACTCCGGCGCCGAGGAGTCCAAGGCGTTCGGCGCGCTCAGCCACATCGGGCAGGACGAGACGGTGGCCGGTGAGGCGGTCGGCGAGGAGCTGAACAAGCGCGGCCGCAAGAAGGCCCTCTGCGTCCTGCACGAGCAGGGCAACGTCGGGCACGAGCAGCGCTGCGACGGGGCGAAGAAGACCTTCAAGGGCGATCTGCAGAAGCTCTACGTCGAAGGCACCAACATGCCCGACGTGCAGTCCTCCATCGAGTCCAAGCTCCAGGCCGACCCGTCCATCGACGCCGTCGTCACCCTCGGCGCGCCGTTCGCCCCCACCGCGGTCAAGGCCGCGCAGCAGGCCGGCAGCAAGGCCGAGGTCGACACCTTCGACCTCAACGCGCAGGTCGCGACCGGCCTGAAGGACGGCTCCCTCGGCTTCGCCGTCGACCAGCAGCCCTACCTCCAGGGCTACGAGGCGGTCGACCTGCTCTGGCTGTACAAGTACAACGCGGACATGCTCGGTGGCGGCAAGCCCGTGCTCACCGGTCCCCAGGTGATCACCAAGAAGGACGCCGCGGCCCTGCAGGACTACACGAAGCGGGGAACGCGATGACCACCACCCTCAAGGCACCCGCCCAGGACGAACGGCTGCTGCACCGCTCGCTGGCCCGCCGGCTGATGGGCCGCCCCGAACTGGGCTCGATCGTCGGCGCCGCCGCCGTCTTCGTCTTCTTCTCCGTCGTCGCCGAGCCCTTCCTGCGGGCCTCCAGCCTCTCCACCGTGCTCTACGCGTCCTCCACCATCGGCATCATGGCCGTCCCGGTGGCGCTGCTGATGATCGGCGGGGAATTCGATCTGTCGGCCGGCGTCATGGTCGTCAGCTCGGCGCTGATCTCGTCGATGTTCAGCTACCAGATGACCGCCAACACCTGGGTCGGCGTCGGGGTGTCCCTGCTGGTCACCCTCGCGATCGGGGCGTTCAACGGCTTCCTGCTGACCCGTACGAAACTGCCCAGCTTCATCATCACGCTCGGCACCTTCTTCATGCTCACCGGCCTCAACCTCGGCTTCACCAAGCTGATCGACGGCACCGTCTCGACGAAGTCCATCGCCGACATGGAGGGCTTCGACTCGGCCCGGACGCTCTTCGCCTCGCACCTGAGCCTCGGCAGCGTCGACATCCAGATCACCATCCTGTGGTGGATCGTGCTGGTCGCCGTCGCGACCTGGATCCTGCTGCGCACCCGCGTCGGCAACTGGATCTTCGCGGTGGGCGGCAACGCCGACGCCGCGCGGGCGGTCGGCGTCCCGGTCACCAAGACCAAGATCGGCCTCTACATGGGCGTCGCCTTCGCCGCCTGGGTCTCCGGACAGCACCTGCTGTTCTCGTACGACGCGATCCAGTCCGGCGACGGCGTGGGCAACGAATTCCTCTACATCATCGCGGCGGCGGTCGGCGGCTGCCTGATGACCGGCGGCTTCGGCTCGGCGATCGGCGCCGCCGTCGGCGCCTTCATCTTCGGCATGGCCAGCAAGGGCATCGTGTACGCGCAGTGGAACCCGGACTGGTACAAGTTCTTCCTCGGCGCGATGCTGCTGCTCGCCACACTTCTGAACGCATGGGTCCGCAAGCGGGCGGAGGCACAGGCATGACCGCGCTGGTCGAGCTGACGGACGTCAGCAAGTACTACGGCAACGTCCGGGCACTGGAGGGCGTGTCCCTGGAGGTGCACGCGGGCGAGATCTCCTGCGTGCTCGGCGACAACGGCGCCGGCAAATCCACCCTCATCAAGATCATCGCGGGGCTGCACCGGCACGACGCCGGCTCCTTCACCATCGACGGCGAGGAGACCACCCTCTCCTCCCCGCGCGAGGCCCTGGACCGCGGGATCGCCACCGTCTACCAGGACCTCGCCGTCGTCCCCCTGATGCCGGTGTGGCGGAACTTCTTCCTCGGCTCCGAGCCCACCACCGGCATCGGCCCCTTCAAGCGGCTCGACGTCGCCACGATGCGCGAGACCACCCGCAGCGAGCTGCTGCGGATGGGCATCGACCTGCGGGACGTCGACCAGCCCATCGGCACCCTCTCGGGCGGCGAGCGGCAGTGCGTCGCCATCGCCCGCGCCGTGTACTTCGGGGCCAAGGTCCTCGTCCTGGACGAGCCGACGGCGGCGCTCGGCGTCAAGCAGTCCGGCGTCGTCCTGAAGTACGTCGCGGCCGCCCGGGACGCCGGCCTCGGCGTGGTGTTGATCACGCACAATCCGCACCACGCCTACCTCGTGGGTGACCGCTTCGTCCTCCTCAAGCGGGGCGCCATGGCCGGCAGCCACACCAAGGCGGAGATCGCCCTGGAGGAGCTGACCCGGCAGATGGCGGGCGGCAGTGAGCTGGAACAGCTCAGCCACGAGCTGGCCCGCACCGCCACCCCGGAATTCCCCGGCGGACACCGGCCCGACTGACCGCCGGCACGGTACGCCGCGCCCCGCGCCGCAGGTGCGATGCGGGGTGCGGCCGTCCCGTGCGCCATGCGCCGTAAGGCCCGGATGATGCACAATCGCTGCGAACCCGCACATCGAGGCCCCGGCCTCCCGAGACCGCGCAGGGACGAGACGACTCTTGCGAGCACGCAGCCGCCGCGACCGGACCGGCGAACAGGGCCGCGACCGTAACGCCGAAGAGGTGGGTCGATGAGCATGTACCGGGACCGGGTGCACCGGGGATCGGCCAGAGCGACCGTGCTGCGCACGGTCGGCACCCGCGAGCGGCGCTCGCACCTGACCGCGCCCCGCGTGCCCACCGTCGGCATCGACATCGGCGGCACCAAGGTCATGGCGGGCGTCGTCGACGCCGACGGCACGATCCTGGAGAAGGTCCGCACCGAGACGCCGGACAAGTCCAAGAGCCCCAAGGTCGTCGAGGACACCATCACCGAGCTGGTGCTCGACCTCTCCGACCGGCACGACGTGCACGCGGTCGGCATCGGCGCGGCCGGCTGGGTCGACGCGGACCGCTCCAACGTGCTCTTCGCGCCGCACCTGAACTGGCGCAACGAGCCGCTGCGCGACCGGCTGGCCGGCCGGCTGGCCGTCCCCGTCATGGTCGACAACGACGCCAACACCGCCGCCTGGGCGGAATGGCGCTTCGGCGCCGGACGGGGCGAGGACCACCTCGTCATGATCACGCTGGGGACGGGCATCGGCGGCGCCATCCTGGAGGACGGCGCGGTCAAGCGCGGCAAATACGGCGTGGCGGGCGAATTCGGTCATATGCAGGTCGTGCCCGGCGGCCACCGCTGCCCGTGCGGCAACCGCGGCTGCTGGGAGCAGTACAGCTCCGGCAACGCCCTCGTCCGCGAGGCCCGGGAACTGGCCGCCGCCGACTCCCCGGTCGCGTACAACATCATCGAGCGGGTCGGCGGCCGGATCGGCGACATCACCGGCCCGCTGATCACCGAGCTGGCCCGGGAGGGCGACGCGATGTGCGTCGAGCTCCTCCAGGAGATCGGCCAGTGGCTCGGCGTGGGCATCGCCAACCTCGCGGCCGCGCTCGACCCGTCCTGCTTCGTCATCGGCGGGGGCGTCAGCGCCGCCGACGACCTGCTGATCGCCCCGGCCAGGGATGCCTTCCGGCGCCATCTCACCGGCCGTGGCTACCGCCCCGAAGCCACCCTCGCCAAGGCCCAGCTGGGCCCCGAGGCCGGTATGGTCGGCGCCGCCGACCTCGCCCGGTTGGTGGCCCGCCGCTTCCGCCGCGCCAACCGCCGTCGCGTCGAGCGCTACGAGCGCTACGAACGGACCGGCCGCCGATGACCGAAACCGAGTCCCACGCCATGCACGACGACCACCTCGCCGCCGCCCCGCCCCGGGTCAAGCGCCGCCGCCCCCTGCTGATGGCGCTGATCGTCTTCCTGCTGATCGCCATCCCGGCCGGCTACATCGTCATCTCCGCCGAGCAGAGCCGCGACAGCGGCGAGGGCAAGGAGGCCGAGGCCGCCGCCACCGGCCTGACCAACGCCTTCCCCACCAAGGTCCAGCAGCGGATCTACAACGTTCCGGTACCGATCGGCTCCACCCCGGTCTACTACTACGAGACCAACTCCTGGCAGACCAGCTCGCTGTTCGTGCAGTTCCGGACGAACGAGTGGGGCCTGGAGCACTACCTCGCGGCCATCGGCACCAGCACCGCCGCGCTGAAGAAGGACCGGCAGACCATCCCGCCCGCCCAGGCGGCGAAGGTCGGCTGGGACTTCAGCGTCGACTGGCCCTGGGCGGGCACGACGACCAGCACCAAGGCACCGCATCCGGCGCAGCGGATCATGGTCAGCTACGACGAGCCGGGGCACCCCGTCGTGTACACGGTCTCGACCGTCAACTTCTGACCGGAGCGCGCCCGGGGCCGGTCCCTTCCTGACCCGGGTGTCAGGACCGGGTCCGCGAGTCGGTGCCGTGGCCGGGTGAGTGAGGAACCCCCGTCGGACGGCTCCGGCGGGGGTTTCTGCGTCAGCCGCTTGAGCGCCGGCGTCGTACCGGGTGTGGTGCGGGGCTGCTGTCGGACGTGCGCGCCCGTCGTACGTGCCACCGGCCGACCGCCAACCGCCGACCCAGCCTGCCACTTCGAGCGCTCGTACCGCTATCGGTGAGATGACCGATGTGCGGTGGGTGGGCGCACGGCCATAGTCCTCGAAAGATCGTTCGCGGGTGACTGCTGTGCGCCCGCCGCCTTTCGAAAGGACTCCTTCTGTGGACACGTACGCGGACCTGGTATTTCTCGGCGGGCGGGTCGTCACGGTTGATGCGCGGTTCACCGTCGCCTCGGCCCTGGCGGTGACCGGGGGGACCATCAGTGCCGTGGGAGGGCGGGCTGACATCGCGCCGCTCGTCGGCCCGGGCACCCGCGTCATCGACCTGCGCGGGGCGACGCTGCTTCCCGGTATCAACGATTCCCATCTCCACGGATGCGCCTTCGGCATGGCCAGCCCGCCGCTCTCGCTCGACCTCGGGCACCCCGCCGTCTCCTCGCTCGCGGACGTGGCCGAGGCGGTACGGCAGGCCGTCGGGCGGGCCCCGGACGGGCAGTGGATCACAGGCCACGGCTGGGACACCGGTTACCTCGACGAATGCGTCACCGATTCCTCGCGGCAGCCCTCGCGGCACGACCTCGACACCGTGAGCCGGGACCACCCGGTCGTCCTGTACTCCTTCTCCGGCCACGCCACGTGGGTCAACTCCAAGGCGCTGGAGCTCCTCGGCGTCGACCGGTACACCGTCGCACCACCCGGCGGGGCCATCGTCACGGACGACGCCGGGGAGCCGACCGGACTGCTGCACGAGGGGGCCCAGGCCCTCGTCCAGAATGCCCTGCCGCCGCTCAGCCGGCAGGAGCGGACCGACGCCATCCGGTCGACCCTCGCCACCCTCGCCCGGCGACCGCCGATCCGCGCCGCCTGGCGATCCACGGCGTCAAAATATTCGCCGACGGCATCGTCCCCAACAAGACGGCCTGGATGCACGAGCCGTACGTCGGCGGCGGCTGCGGTTGCCTGTGCGTCGGCGGCGGGACCGACGCCGAGCGGATCACCGAGATCGACGCCATGATCCGGCATGCGCACGTCGCCGGGCACCAAATGGGCGTCCACGTCACCGGCGACCGGGCCATCGACACCGTGGCGGACGCCTTCGCCGCGGCCATGGCCGCACACCCGCGTCCCGACGCCCGCCACTACCTCATCCACGGCGACTTCCTCACCGCGCACAGCATGAAGGTGCTGGCCGCGCACGGCTTCGGCGTGAACATGAACCCCACCATCAAGTGGACCGTCGCCGACATGGAGGAGGACTTCGTCGGCGCCGGACGTGCCGCGTACGCATGGCCCTACCGGGACGCCCTCGACGCCGGCGTGCGGGTCGCCAGCGGATCCGACGCTCCCGTCACCCACCCGGACTGGCGCCAGGGCATCGCCACCATGATGCTCCGCGAGTCGAAGGCCACCGGCCGGGTCAGCGGCCCCGAACAGCGCATCGGCCTTGCCGAAGCGGTCCGCACATACACCATCGACGCGGCCTGGCAGGACTTCGCCGACGACTGGAAGGGCTCCCTGGAGCCCGGCAAGGTCGCCGACCTCTGTGTGCTCGACGGGGATCTGCTCGCCGCCGACCCCCACGACATCCCGGAGATGCCCGTCGTCCTGACCGTCATGGACGGGCAGGTCGTGCACGACACCCTCCGCGATTGACCTACCCCCTCCACATGATCATCCTTGGAGGATGGCAGCCAACCGGAGCACGGCAGACATCCTGGACGCGGCCGTGCACGTCCGCCAGGCCGCCAGGAGCGCCACGAGCGGCACGGCCGGCCTCGACGCGGTCCTGGCGGCGCTGTCGGAGGTGATGGAGTACGACCATGCCTCCCTGACCCGGTGGGATCCGCTGCGCCGGCGCCACACCACCCTGGCCGGAAGCTACCCGGACGACGCCACGGCCTACATCGAGACCCGCCTCCACCACGACCCGGTCTTCCCGGTCCTCCGCAGCCCGGCCCGAGGCGGTCTCTGGCTCAGGGACGTTCCCAGGCACCTCCTGGCAGCCTCACCGGGCTTTCTGGAGGTGCTGTCTCCCCTCGGCATCCAGGACGGGGTGGCCCAGTGCCTGTTCGGCGCCGACGGCCGGTACGTCGGCATGCTGAACGTCAGCACCCGCCGACCACGGCGCACCCCCGACCCGGCGCGCGCCGTGGTCACCCTCCTCACCGAGTCCCTCGCCGCTGCCGTCGCTCCCCGCACCACCCCGCAATGCCCGGAGGCCGCCGCAGACCACGCCGCCGTTCCTCCGCGGCGGCCGGGCGGCCTCTCACCACGGGAACTCCAGGTACTGGCCGAACTGACCACCGGCCGCACCAACCGCGAGATCGCCGAACGCCTCTACATCACACCGCGCACCGTCGCCACCCACATCGAGCACATCCTCACCAAGCTCGACCTCCCCAACCGCGCGGCCGCCGCCGCCCGAGCCGCCACGTGGGGAATCGCACCTTCAGCCTGACCCGGCCGGGGTGCCGACCGGCCTGCCGGCCGAGTCCGGTTATGCGTCCGCTCCACGCCTCCACGTTCCGTCAACTGCCGCCATACTGGAGGCATTTGGTCGCCACGCAGGGATGAACGACGAGGGGGCAACGTGGTGCCGCAGGACTCCGGGCACAGACCGGACTTACGGACCGACACCGAGACCGGGACCACGACCGGCATCGAATCCACGACCACCGTCGACGCCGGCCCCTCCCTCGTCCGTTTCTCGCGCGACGAGTACGCCCGGCGAGTGGTGGCCCGGGTCGCGCCCGAGGAGCTGCCGGCCTTGGTGCTCGCCGATGCCGTGGCCGGCGAACTGGCGCTGCTGAGACCCGGCGGGGATGAGGAGCCGACGCAGTGAAGCCCGCTGCCTCGCGCCCTCCGCGCCCGTCGGGCCCTTCCGGCTCCCTCGACATCGAAGCGTTCCCCTCCGATCTGTCGCTGATGCTGCTCCTGCTGGTGGTCTCGGTCCTGGCCCAGGACCTGTTCTTCGCCCTGTGGATGGCCACGTTGCAGGCGCCCGTGACGGAGCTGTGCACGGGCTCGGCGCTGGACTGTCCCAGGGATGCCGGCGCGATGGTCAGCGGCACGGTGAACTACCTTCTGATGCTGCTCACGCCCGGGCTCGCGATCGGGGCGAGCACCGGCCGGCGCCGGCGCCGGCGTGCCACGCCGCTGGCCGAGACACCGTTCCACGGGGCCGCAGAGGCGGTGGGGAACCTCATCCGGGAGGCCCGACTGAGCCGGAAACCGGTGGTGATGCTGGACCCGCGGCTGGCGTCGGCAGCGTACGTCACCGGTCAGCAACACCGGCCCCTGCTGATGCTCGGCCCGGAACTGCTGGTGCTGCGCGGGAAGGGCGACCACGGACGGCGGATCTTCGACACGGTGGTCCGGCACGAGCTGGCGCATCTGCGCGGCAGGGACCTGCAGACGTACCACGTGCTGACGGTGTTCCGCCGCTCCAACCTGGTCGCCGGGGCCTTCATCGTCTTCGCCATCACCCTGGACGTGCTCAACCTCAACTCCACGCCGGGCGCGCTGGTGGTCACCCTGCTCCGGGCCCTCCTGCTCACTCTGCTCGGCGAGTTGATCTCCCGCGCCTACCTGCGGGTCCGCGAACACCATGCCGACCTGCACGCCGGCAGGACCGACCGCGACGGACTGCTCGCCGCCCTCGGTGCGAACAGCGGCCGGGCGGACGGAACGGGCGCGGCACGGCTGCGGTCCTGGCTGCGCCACCACCCCCTGGGCGACGAACGGCTGGGCGTGGCCAGGACCCCGGGCCGGATGCTGGCCTCCTCGCCGGGGCGGGTGTTCCTCGGTGCGACCGTCGCCGGTGTGCTGCTGCCGACGCTCCAGGACATGCTGCTGCGGTTCTACGGACCCGAGCACGGGGCCCTCACGATGATTCTGTGCGGGCTGCTCGTCGGGGTGGCTCTGACGCTGTTCGTGGGGTTCACGCTGTGGCGTCACCAGTGGTACGCGGCAGGTCCGGCCCGGCTCGGCCGGTCTGCGCTCACCGGCCTGATCGTGGCGGTGGGGGTGGTGGCGGGCGGTTGGCTCGCCCTCTACACGCGGGTGTCCGGCTACGGTCTCTCCGGTATGCCGCTGGAACCTTCGTTCCTCGCCGTGGTGGTCGTCGCGGCCGTGCTGCTGTGCGGCTGGCTCACGGTCGTCGGGGCGCAGTGGTACCGGGGCGACCCCGAGGCGCAACGCATGCCCCGGTTCCTGAAGTTGGCCGTGGTGCCGGCGTGCCTGCTCGGAGGGTGGCTGATGGCCGGTGTCTGGGTGTGGGGAGTGACCCTTCAGGGCGTCCTGACCGCGTGCTCGATGAAGGGCTACCGGTGTGTGACGAACCCGGACCGGGCTGTTGCCGAGGCGGTGACCGGGTTCATCGCACCCGGCCCGGTGCTGGTGGCGGTCATGCTCATCGCTCTGGCCGTCCCGCTGGCCGCCCGTTTCGCCGCACCGGTCACCGACAGGATCTCGCGATGAGGAGCGGAACTCCTCCGTGCCACCTCGACGGCACCGCCGCCCCGCGGGCCGCCCAGTGAGCCCGTGCGGGCGCCCCGGACTCGTCCCATGCTGGACACGAGGGGGTTCGGGCGACGGAGGAAGTGGTGAGCATGCAGACCGTTGTGGATCTCACGCGCTGCCAGGGCTACGCGCAGTGCGTGTTCCTCGCGCCGGACGTGTTCCAGCTGCACGGGGAAGAGGGGCTGCTGTACGCCACGGCCGTCCCCGACGACCAGGTCGAACGGGTGCGCCGGGCCGCTGCGGCCTGCCCGGTACAGGCGATTCTCCTCGGCGAGGAGGTGAGCACCGGTGCCCGGTGACCTCAAGGACGGGCGCATCGTCATCGTCGGCGCGTCGCTGGCCGGATTGCGGGCCGCGGAGGCGCTGCGTACGGAGGGCTTCACCGGCTCACTGACCGTGGTCGGGGACGAGCCCCATCCGCCCTACGACCGGCCGCCACTGTCCAAACAGGTACTCCTCGGCCAGGCAGCGGCGCACACCACCGGACTGCCGATGCGGTGCGACCCGGAAGCCGACTGGCGGCTGGGAGTGCGTGCCACCGGACTGGACCCCCTCGCGAAGCGGGTGCAGCTGGAGAACGGCGAGGCACTCCCGTTCGACCGGGTGCTGATCGCCACCGGGACCCGGGCGCGGCCCTGGCCGAACCCGGAGGAGGCCGCCCTGGACGGGGTGTTCACGCTGCGTACCAGGGATGAAGCCGGGAGCCTGACCGAGCGGCTGGCGGCCGGGCCGCAGCGGGTGCTGGTGATCGGTGGCGGCTTCACCGGCTCGGAGATCGCCTCGGCCTGCCGCGAGCGCGGGCTGGAGGTCACGGTCGCCGAACGCGGCCCCGCGCCCCTGGTGGGCGCGCTCGGCGGCACCCTGTCGAAGCTGGCCGCCGTCATGCAGCGCAATCACGGCGTTGACCTGCGGTGCGGGGTCACGGTGACCACCCTGCGCGGGGACGGGAACGGCCGGTTCACCGGTGCGGAGCTGTCCGACGGGAGCCGCGTCGACGCGGATGTGTGCGTCGTGGCGCTGGGCGCCGTGCGGAACGTGGAGTGGCTCGCGGAGTGCGGGCTGGCCGCGGGCCCGCGCGGGATCGCCTGCGACGCCGGCTGCCGGGCCTTCACCATGTACGGGATCGTCACCGACGACGTCTTCGTGGCCGGCGACGTGTCCCGCTTCCCCCACCCGCTGTTCGGCTACCAGATGCTGTCCCTGGAGCACTGGGGCAACGCCGTCGCCCAGGCCGACGTGGCGGCCCACAACATGGTCAACCCGGGTCCGCTGCGGCGCCCGCACCTCGCCATCCCGACGTTCTGGTCGACCCAGTTCGGATTCAACATCAAGTCGGTGGGCGTGCCCACCTTCTCCGACCACGTGGTCATCGCCCAGGGCTCCCTGGAGGCGCGCCGGCTGGTGATGGCCTACGGCTACCAGGGGCGGATCACCGCCGCGGTCACCGTCGACATGGCCAAGTCGCTCGACTACTACCGGCACCTGATCGAGACGGCCGCTCCGTTCCCGCCCCCGCCCGGGGCGGCGGACCGTGCGCTCGCCGCCGAGATCCCGATCCCTTCCGACGTGCCGGACCCGAAGGTGCTCTCCCACGGGCCCACCGTGGCGCTCACCGGATACCTGCCCGATCGCCGACTGACCGTGGTGCAGCCCTCGCGCTGAGCCACGCCCCGCCCCACCCCGAGGAGCGCCACCATGGACTCCGGCACCCTGGACTCCCAGACCCTGCTGGCACGGATCACCGACTACGCCAGCCGTCCCGATCCCTACCCGCTGTACGCGGAACTCCGCAGCGCCGGTCCGGCGGTGCGGCAGACCGACGGCAGCTATCTGGTCGGCACGTATCACGAGATCGCCGCCCTGCTCCACGACCCGCGCATGAGTGCCGACCCCCGCTCCCGCGGCGAGAGCGAGATGACCCACAAGCCGCCCTTCCTACGGCTCGACGATCCCGAGCACCACCGGCTGCGCACCCTGGCCATGCGACCGTTCGGCCCGCCGCACAGCCCGGGCCGGGTCGAGGCCATGCGCGGCGAGATCGACGAGATCACCAAGGAGTTGATGGGTTCCTTCCAGGCGGGGCGCCAGGTCGACATCGTCGACGACTTCGCCTACCCGCTGCCCGTCACCGTCATCTGCCGGTTGCTCGGCGTGCCGCGCGAGGACGAGCCGCGCTTCCGGGAATGGTCCAACACCCTCGTCGCATCCGCCGACGTGCGGCCGGAAGACGACTCCACCGACCCGGCCCGGGCGGGCGACCAGGCACGGATCGAGATGGGCGGGTACCTGGTCGACCTCGCCGAACAGCGCCGTGGCCACCCGACCGGCGACATGCTGTCCGACTTCGTCAACGAGCCGGACCCCGCCCTGCGGCTCACCCAGGAGGAACTCGCGGGAACCGCCGTGCTGTTGCTCATCGCGGGCCACGAGACCACGGTCAACCTCATCACCAACGGGGCGCTCACCCTGCTGCGCCACCCCGAGCACCTGGACCGGCTGCGGCGCGAGCCCGACCTGATGCCGCGGGTGGTGGAGGAACTGCTGCGCTACGAACCGCCGGTCCACATGCGGGAGCGCATCCCCCTCGACGACATCGAGGTCACCGGCACCACGATCGCGCAGGGCACGCCCGTGGTACTGGTGTTGGCTTCCGGTAACCGTGACCCGATGCGGTTCCACGAGCCCGACCGGTTCGACCCCACCCGCCCGGACAACGAGCACTTCGGCTTCGGCAGTGGCATCCATCTCTGCTACGGCGGTCCCCTGGCCCGCATCGAGGCCGAGTCCGCACTGCGCGCGCTGGTCCCGTACCTCGGCACCGCCCGCCTGGGCCAGGACCCGCCCCCGTACCGGCAGAACGCCATGCTCCGCGGCCCCCGCCACCTGCCGGTCGACCTGAAGGTACCCGTCCCGCACTGAGCAGGCCGTCGGCCTGTGAACCTGCCTGGACACCCGGGGCCAACCCCGCGGGCGCCGGCACGCGTCGACGCCGCCGGCGAGTGGCTGCACGCGGGCTGCCGGAGCGGAGCCCGCGTGGACAAGCCTCCGGGTGTGTCCGCTCGATCGCGCCGGGCGGCCGATGAGCTTTTCCGGGCCTCGGTCGGACGGTCGGATCAGCGCAGTCCGGCGAAGAGATCGTTCTCCGGTACGGCCGTGCCGGTGGCGTCCTGGACACGTACGAAGGTCTCCATGCCCATCAACTCGCCGAACCTCTCCTTGCCCATCTTGAGGAAGAAGATGTTCTCGCCCTGACTGGCGTGCGCGGCCAGGGCATCGAATTTCTGACCGCTGAATGCGGTGGTGTCCACCCACGTGGTGATCTCATCGTCGGGGAGGCCGATTTCGGCTATCGCGGCGGCCTCGGCAGGATCCGGCTCCGGCACGTCCTCCTGAAACTCGCGCATGGTCTCCCCGAACCGCTGCATCATCGAGCGGGGCATCGTCGTCCAGTACACCTTCGGTGTCAGCGCGGTCATCTCCAGCGCCGCCATCGTGATGCGGTGGGCCTGGATGTGGTCGGGGTGGCCGTAGAAGCCGTTCTCGTCGTAGGTGACGACCACATCGGGTCGGTAGTGCCGCATGAGTTCTGCGAGTCGGGCGGCGCCTTCCTCCACGGGGGTCTGCCAGAAGGATCCGGGGGCGTCGTTGCTCGGCCAGCCGATCATCCCGGAGTCGGCATAGTCCAGCATCTCCAGATCGCTGACCTTCAGGACGTCACAACTCGCCTCAAGTTCTTGACGGCGCATCAAAGCGACGGTCGCCGGATCGTGCCCGGGGTCGCCCGGCTTGGCACCCCCTGGTCCGTCACCGCAACCGCCGTCGGTACACGTCACGAGAACCGTGCGGATGCCCTCGGCCGCGTACCGCGCGAGGACCCCTCCGGTTCCGGTGGCCTCGTCGTCGGGGTGGGCGTGTACTGCCATGAGCGTCAAGGGCCGGTCAGTCATGAAACAGTCCTCCTGCAGAAAAGCGTCTTGTCCGAGGGCGCGGCGGGTGTACCGCGATCCCGGGACCGGATCCTGGTGGGACGGACGACCTTGTGGTCTCCGTGTTCCCCGCCTTGCGGCTCCGGTCCCTCGGTCGATGCAACCGTGCCGACCGGCCTGGCTGTTCCCGGCGCGCGGTGGCTTTCCAGGCTTCGGGATTCAACGCGAACGAGGTGCAGGCGCGACTGCCGTCCTGTGGAGGCGCCTTACGTGTGGTGGGTTGCTGACTGCTGAATCTGCGGCTGCCCCGGGTGGTCGGCCGAGAGCTAGTGGGACCGGCCGCGCCCGGTACGGCAGCAGGGCCCGGACCGCGTGTCGCGGTCCGGGCCCTGCCTCGTGCGGTGCCGCCCTGCGGCGGCGGTGCGTCAGCTCTGTGCGGTGTCGTCGCCCGTCTGCCCGGCGCCCTCAGCTGCGCCTGCCTTCTCGCGCATCTTGCGCACCAGCTCCGCCTTCTGGTCGGCGGCACCCTGGCGGTCGAGGT
>NZ_JNZA01000049.1 GCF_000717345.1 Streptomyces lydicus
AACGCCGGCCACGGCTCCCAAGCCGTCATCATCACCCAAGACCACAACGGCCGCGCCCACGCCTGGAACGTCGTCAACCACAACGGCAACCTCACCTACGTCGACGCCCAAACCGGCCAACGCAGCAACACCCCCCTCCACGACGGCACCAACGGCGTCCACGCCATCCCCCTCGACCCCAACCGCCACCCCATCCCCACCCACGACGGCAACGGCCACCCCCGAACCGACCCGGGCGCCGACCCGCACACCGACCGCCGCCCGGCCGCCGAACCCGCCGGTGCCGGGGAGAAGCACAAACTCCCCGGCGAAGCGTCCGACATCGAGCGCGACGACCAGCGGCACCCGGTGCACGGGGAGCAGCCCGGCACCCTGCACGACGGCCTTCCGCCGGACGACGCCCAGGACCGGCTCCGGGCCAACGAGCAGACCCCGGTGCACCAGATCCAGCACGACGTGCTGGACCGTCAGATGCGGGACTGGGCCGACGACGGCAGCCTCGCCCGCGTCCTGCAGATCGCCGCCGGGGACAGCCCGGACCCGGACCAGCCACTGCGGCTCAACGCGGAGCAACTGGGGCACCACCTCGACGGGTTCAACAACCTCAACCGCGGCGAGCGGATGGCCGTGGTCGCGTCGCTCGGCCGGCTGAGCCACACCTTCCACAAGGAGTACGGGGTCCATTCGAACCCGGTGAGCACCGGGAAGGATTCGGTCGGTGCGGACCTGCACGAGCGGGCCGCCGCCAACAAGATGAAATCCTTGCTCCGCAATATCGATAACCCGGGCCCCAATGTGGACAAGCACGGCCCGGACCTGACCGGCCGCAATTTCGCGGTCATCGAGGTCGAGGGACCCAACGGCACGGAATACGTCGTCGATTCGTCACACCCCAAGCAAGGTGACGAATCGGCGAAACATTCGGAGAAGAACCTCGGCACCTGGCTGAAGGAAGCCAACAAGATCTCCGGAAACAAGTACCGGCTCGCCGGTCTCTACACGGAACGCGAACCCTGCGGTGACAAAAAGGGTGCACTCGGCAAACACAACTGCTCCGACTACTTGATCCGGATGGCGAAGGAGCAGGGCCAAGGCCAGCAGGTCCCGGTCTACTACAGCACGGCGTACCGCACGGACGCGGACGTGGTGCAGGAGCGGAACAGGATTCGCCAGGAGGAAATGAAGCAGGCCCGCGAGGAACTCGGCGTGCGGAAACTCCCCAAGGACCGGCTCCGGCAAATCGACGAAGACGTGCGCGAGCGCGTCCCGGATTCACCGGCAATGGTCGAGCAGGACCGGCAGTTCGAAGAACGGGTCGACCGGGTAAGGAATTTGTGGAATGTCATTGCCACCCAGGTGTAGGCTCGACGGCGCCAAAGGGTCGTCAGCCAGCCTGTGAAGGGACATGATGCCGAGCCCCGGGAATGCGTATGAGGACGTCCGTGCCGATGACGCCGTGGCGCGCATCCTCGCATGGTGGCGCGACGGGCGGCGGGAGCCGGTCGCGGAACTCGTAGGGGCACCGGAATCGGGCAGAACGCAGGTACTGCGGCAGGTCCATGAGGCGCTGCCCACAGGGGTGTGGGTGGACGCCACCGGCCTCACCGCCGAAGAAGTGCTGCAACGGGTGCTGGCCGCGGTGGAGGTGGCACCCCCACCGGACCGCCGCGCCGGATGGCGCGGCGCACTGCGCAAGGTGGACCTCGGCGACCGCCCGGTGTTCCTCGCCAACGCGCACCGCGCGGGCCGCACCCGGACGTCCGCCCAGCCGGACCGGGTGGTGCGTACCCTGGCGCGCGACCTCGCGGTCTCCGCCCGCACGAAAGTCGTCGTGGAGGCCGACCCGCCGGCCCGCACACCGCCGAGACGCGGCCTGTTGGCGCTGCACCTCCTGTCCGACGCACCTTCCGACGCACCTTCCGACTCGACTTCCGGCTCGTCTTCCGACGCAACGGCCGAAGAGATTTCGGTACCCCTTGCGGTACGGGCCCTGGCCCTGGCCGAACTCCCGCGGACCCCGCTCGCCGTGTGGGGCGAACTCGCGGCGGCCCTCGGGGCGGAGCTCCCGGACCGCGCCGCCCTGCCGGAATTCGTGCGGCACTTCCCGGACCTGCTCGACCTCGACGGGGAATGGGTCTCCTTCCGCGAGGAACGCGTCGCCCGGCGCCTCCGCCGGGACTTCGACGCCGCACAACTCCGTGCCGTCGGGGCCAGGTTGGTGGACCGACTGTCGGCTCGGTCCCCGTCCGCGGGCGGCGTTCCCGACCGCGAGGGCCCCGTGGGCGCGTACCTGACGCACGCGCTGCCGCTGCACGCACTCCACGCCGACCGGCTCGACGACGTACAGCGTGACGGCGAGGTGCTGGCCCACCTGGACCAGGTGGCCCTGCTCGACGCCGCGAACTGCGCGTCGCCCCACGGCCTCGACCGCCGTACGCCGGCCGGTGACGCGGCCAACCTGTGGCTGAGCGGCGTCGATTCCCTGCCGCAGAGCACCTGGGCGGCGTGGCTGCACCTGATGAGTACCGTCCGGGGCGACACGGAGGTCGCGGACGGCATCGCCCGGTCGGGCCTCGACCTGCCCTGGAAGGTGCGCTGGGCGCACTGGCGACCGCCGGGCGGCTGGGACCTCTCGTACCTGGAGCCGGGCCCGCAACTGGCGCTCTCCGACGTCACCGACGACGTCCCGGGCGCGGCCGGGCGCCGCGTGGTGGCCGGCCAGGGCGCCTGGGACCGCCGGGTGCGCATCTGGGACGCCGCGACCGGTGAGCAGCTCGGCGGGCCCTGGAGCGACGGCGTACCGCGGCCGGGCCAGGCCGAACCGCTCTGGCCGCCGGACCGCGACCCGCAGCTCACCCCGCCGTGGGTGCAGCTGACGAGTTACGGGATCGCGCCCGAGCTGATCAGCGACACCCTGCGGCCGGCGGGCCCCGACGGGCCGGTCGTGGTCGCCGGCCCGGGTGGCGTCTTCGCCGTCGAACCCGCGAACCCCGGCGGGTTCGAGGGGCTGGGGGACGTCCACGGTGAGCCGTTCCTGGCGCCGTACGGCCGGGTCGACGGCGGCACGGACTGGCCCACACCCGATCCGGCCGTCCTGGACGCGGTGTTCGGCCCCGGCACCGTACGGCGCATGGCGACCGACGCGCTCCCGGCCGGGCTGGCCGACGAGGACGCCCGCCGGCTGCTGACGGAGACCGGGCTGCCGGCGTTCCGCGGCGCGGAGATGCGGCTGGTCGCCCTCGACGAGGAACCGCTCGCGGAACTGTCGGCGGACGAGGTCTGGGAGTTCGCCGAGGACGACGACGTGCCCGAGTCGGTCGGCCGGGGCGCGTACTACCGACTGGGCGTCTGGGGCGGCCACCGGCTCGTCCTGGACGGCGAGGGCGGAGGCGTCCACGTCGTCCCGGGCGAGGACGACCCCGGCTACGAACAGCCGCTGGTGGCAAGCAGCTTGCGCACCTTCGTGGCGATGCTTCAGGGCTATGTGTTCGGCCGCTGCCTGCTCCCCATGGCCGTGAGCCCGGCCGAACGCGAACGCGTCCGGGACCTCATCGCACTCGATCTGGAGGCGATCGACGAGGAGGGGGCGGAGTCCGCCGCCTGGACCGACGTCCTCGACGACGAGACCGACTGAGCCCCGCCCCTCCTCCCGGCTGTGCTTGCCGTTGCTTACTGACCCTGCCTGCCGGCAGCGCTGTGTCTACTGACCCTGCCTGCCGACAGCGCTGTGCTTACTGACCCTGCCTCGCGGCAGCGATCTGCCGCGACATGATCGTCGTCAGCTCGTACGCCGTGTGGGACGCGGCGACCGAGGTGATCTCGGCGTGGTCGTAGGCCGGGGCGACCTCGACGACGTCGGCGGAGACCAGGTTGCAGGACGCCAGCCCCCGCAGGATCTCCAGGAGTTCACGCGAGGTCATGCCGCCGGCCTCGGGGGTGCCGGTGCCGGGCGCGTGGGCCGGGTCCAGGCAGTCGATGTCGATGGAGATGTAGAGCGGACGGTCACCGATGCGCTGGCGCAGCTGGTCGGCGACCTCGTCGGCGCCACGGCGGTAGACGTCGGCGGAGGTGACGATGCCGAAGCCCATCTTCTCGTCGTCGGTCAGGTCCTGCTTGCCGTAGAGCGGGCCGCGGGTGCCGACGTGCGAGAGCGCCTCGGTGTCGAGGATGCCCTCCTCGACGGCCCGGCGGAACGGGGTGCCGTGGGTGTACTCGGCGCCGAAGTACGTGTCCCAGGTGTCCAGGTGCGCGTCGAAGTGCAGCAGGGCGACCGGGCCGTGCTTCTTGGCGACCGAACGGAGGAGGGGCAGGGCGATGGTGTGGTCGCCGCCCAGCGTCATCATCCGGGCGCCGGAGCCGAGCAGGTCGTCGGCCGCGGCCTCGATCGTCTCGACCGCCTCGTTGATGTTGAACGGGTTCGCCGCGATGTCACCGGCGTCGGCGACCTGGGCGAGCGCGAAGGGGGAGGCGTCCTGTGCCGGGTTGTACGGGCGCAGCAGGCGCGACGCCTCGCGGATGGCGTTGCCGCCGAAGCGGGCGCCGGGGCGGTAGGAGACGCCGCTGTCGAAGGGGACACCGACGACGGCCACGTCGGCCCGGCCGCCGACCTCGTCGAGGCGGGGCAGGCGGGCGAAGGTGGCCGGCCCGGCGTAGCGCGGGATGCGGGAGGAGTCGACGGGGCCCACGGGGCCGTTGGAGGCGCTGGCTGCGGTGGTCATGAGGCTGAGGGTAGGGAGAGGCGAGGGGCAGGGACATGGACATTTGCGGCGGGTTCCGCCAGGCCGTTCGACGTTTTGGCCAGCGGGCTGCCACGCCGCACCGGTGACGGCCCCCGCCGGGCCCGTCCGGACCCGCACCGAACCCGCCTCGGACCCCTCTCGGACCCCACCGAACCCGGTACCGGCGCCCCCGTACCGGCGCGCCCGATACCGGCCCCGCACCCGGGTTCTCCGGGCCCCGTCCGCCGTCCGCCCGTCCGGGGTACGGAACTCCCCCGCCCCGGAACATACGTCCGGGCACAATGGCGCTATGCCGATAGCCTCCGCAGCCACCGCCCCCTCGCGCGCCGAACTCGTCGACCATCTCGTCCGCACCCGGATCGCCGGTGAGGTCGCCACCCCCCGGGAGAACAACCTCTCCCACTACCGCAGCCTCGCCAACGGTGACCGCCACTACTGGTTCGGCCTGGAGTTCGGCGACCGGTGGACGGACGAGCAGGACGTGCTGGCGGTGATGGCCGAACGCTGCGGGGTGAACGACGATCCGCACCACCGGCAGGGGCAGGACACCATCGACCCCGAGCTGACGGTGGACGCGCTGGAACGGGCGGCCGCGGTGCTGCGCAAGGCGGCCGCCGACCGGCAGCGGGTGCTGTTCGCGACCGGCCACCCGGGCGGGCTGCTCGACGTGCACCGGGCGACGGCGGCGGCACTGCGGGCGAAGGGCTGCGACATCGTCGCCGTACCGGGCGTCATCGCCGTTGAGGAGGGCCTGGTCGTCCAGTTCGCGGAGGTGGCGATGCTGGAGCGCGGGGCCACCCTGTGGCACACCCACTCCCCCGCACCGATGGCCGCGATCCTGGACCAGCTGGAGCGGGACGGCACCCCGCTGCCCGACCTGGTGATGGCCGACCACGGCTGGGCGGGGTGCGCGGGCCGGCGCGGCATCGAGACGGTCGGCTTCGCGGACTGCAACGACCCGGCGCTGTTCCTCGCGGAGGCGGAGGGCACGCTCCAGGTGACCATCCCGCTGGACGACCACGTCGTCAGCCCCCGCTACTACGACCCGCTGACCGCGTACCTCCTGGACGCGGCCGGCCTGGCCTGACGGGCGAACCGCTCAGGGGCCCTTCAGGGGCCCTAGGGCCGGGGCGAACACATCCCGTAGGGGACACCAGCGCCCCCTGCGGGCCACAACGGGGCGCGCGGGGGGCGGTATTCCCGCGGTGCGAGGCGCGGCATCCCGCGGTCCCACAACGCAGCGGACGGCAGGGTGCGCCGGGGTGCGGCCGGGTGTGCCGGTGCCGGCATTCCCACGGCACGGCGGACGGCGGCGTACGCCAGGGCGCGGCCGGGTGTGCCGGTGCCGGCATTCCCGTGATGCGGCGGGCGCCAGAGCGCGGCCAGGTGCGCCGGTGCCGGATTCCCGCGGCGCGGCCAGGTGCGGCGAGTTGCGGCGCGGCCAGATGCGCCGGCTTACGGCGCGGCCGAGTGCGCCGAGTTGCGGCGCAATGCGACCGGGCAGTGGCGCGGTGCACCAGGTTGTGGCGCCTACCGGGGTACCCGGATCACGCCCTCCTGGATCACCGAGACGGCCAGCTGTCCGTCGGCCGTGAAGATCCGGCCCTGGCCCAGGCCCCGGCCGCCCTGGGCGGTGGGGGACTCCTGGTCGTAGAGCAGCCACTCGTCGGCGCGCAGCGGCCGGTGGAACCACATGGCGTGGTCCAGGCTCGCGCCGACCACGTCGCCGACCGCCCAGCCGCCCCGGCCGTGGGCGAGCAGGATCGAGTCCAGCAGGGTCATGTCGGACACGTACGTGACCAGGCAGATGTCGAGCAGCGGGCGGGGGATGTCGCCGTCGTCGTCGAGCTTGCCCTGGGTGCGGAACCAGACCTGGGACCGGGGGTCGCGCGGCGCGCCGACGGTGACGTACGGCGGCTCGTCGGCGTACCGCAGGTCGATCGCGGCCCGGGCCTCCAGCAGCCGCTCGGCGACGCCCGGTGCGAGGAACCGTTCGGCGTGACGGGGCAGCATCTCGGCGGCGGTGGGCAGTTCCAGCGGGTCCGGTGCCGGCGGCATCGGCTCCTGGTGCTCCAGCCCCTCCTCGTACACCTGGAACGAGGCCGAGAGGTGGAAGATCGGCTGGCCGTGCTGGACGGCGACGACCCGGCGGGTGGTGAAGGACCGGCCGTCCCGGATCCGGTCGACGGTGTAGACGATGGGCGCGCCGGGGTCGCCGGGGCGCAGGAAGTACGCGTGCAGGGAGTGCGGCGGCCGGTCGGCCGGGACCGTGCGGCCGGCCGCGACCAGGGCCTGGGCGGCGACCTGGCCGCCGAAGACCCGGGGCACGACCGAGGGGCGGCTCAGGCCGCGGAAGATGTCCTGCTCGATCCGCTCCAGGGCGAGCAGATCGAGCAGGGACCGGAGTGCGTCGTTCACGTGCCCGGGGCCCTTTCGGCCTAGAGGCCCATGGACTTGGCGATGATCGACTTCATGACCTCGCTGGTGCCGCCGTAGATCCGGTTGACGCGGTTGTCGGCGTACAGGCGGGCGATCGGGTACTCGTTCATGAAGCCGTAGCCGCCGTGCAGCTGGAGGCAGCGGTCGATGACGCGGTGCGCGACCTCGGTGCAGAACAGCTTGGCGGAGGCGGCCTCGGCCGGGGTCAGCTCGCCGGCGTCCAGCGCTTCGAGCGCACGGTCGGCGACGGCCTCGGCGGCGTCCACCTCGGCCTGGCAGGCGGCCAGTTCGAACTTGGTGTTCTGGAAGGACGCGACGGTCTTGCCGAAGATGGTGCGCTCCCGCACGTACTCCTTGGCGAACCGGACGGCGGCCTTGGCCTGGGCGTACGCGCCGAAGGCGATGCCCCAGCGCTCCGAGGCGAGGTTCAGGCCCAGGTAGCCGAAGCCCTTGTTCTCCTCGCCCAGCAGGTCCTCGACGGGGACCTTGACGTCGACGAAGGCCAGCTCGGCGGTGTCGGAGATCTTCAGGCCGAGCTTGTCCAGCTTGCGGCCGACGGAGTAGCCCTCGCTCCTGGTGTCCACGGCGAAGAGCGAGATGCCGAAGCGGCGGTCGTCCTCGCGGGGCGCGGCGGTGCGGGCGCAGACGATGACGCGGTCGGCGTGCACGCCGCCGGTGATGAAGGTCTTGGCACCGTTGAGGACGTAGTGCGTGCCGTCCTCGGAGAGCTTGGCGGTGGTCTTCATGCCGGCGAGGTCGGAGCCGGTGCCCGGCTCGGTCATCGCCAGCGCCCACATCTCCTCGCCGGTGACGAACTTCGGCAGGAAGCGCTTCTTCTGCTCGTCGGTGGCGAGCATCTGGATGTACGGCAGGCCGAGCAGCACGTGGACGCCGGAGCCGCCGAAGGAGACGCCCGCGCGGGAGGTCTCCTCGTACATCACGGCCTCGAACTTGTGCGAGTCGATGCCGGCGCCGCCGAACTCCTCGGGGACCCGGATACCGAAGACGCCCAGGTCACCGAGCTTGTAGTAGAAGTCGCGGGGGGCCTGTCCGGCGGCCAGCCACTCGTCGTGCACGGGCACGACCTCGGCCTCGATGAAGGCGCGTATCGTCTCGCGGAACGCCTCGTGATCCTCGTTGAACACCGTACGGCGCATTGCTACGTCGCCTCCTCCAGGTCGCCGGTCCAAGCGCATGTCTAAGCGCTTGCTCAGCGAAAGCTACCGGCCAGTCACCTTGGCTGTCCAGAGGTCAACGAAAAAGCGAGGTCAACGAAACCCCGCGCGGGCTACGCGCCCGGCGCCCCCGCACCCACCGTCTCCCCCGCGGCCTCCTCGGCCACCGCGCCGAACGCCCCCAGCGCCAGCCGGTGCAGCAGCTCGGCCATCTCCGTGCGGCCCGGGAGGGAGCCGGGGCGGCCCAGGTGGGGGGTGGAGTTCAGCAGGCCGAAGACGGCGTGCACCGCGGCGCGGACCCGGGACTCGGAGGGGCCGGGGTGGACCTGGCGGACGACGTCCACCCACAGCTCGACGTACTGCCGCTGGAGCTGGCGCACCCGCTTGCGGTCGGCCTCGCGGAGCCGGTCCAGCTCGCGGTCGTGCACGGTGATCAGCGGCCGGTCGTCCAGGGCGAAGTCGATGTGGCCGTCGATCAGCGCGCGCAGCACCGCCTCGGGATGGTCGCCGCCCTCCGCGACCCGCATCCGGCCGCCGTCCAGCAGCCGCTCACTGATCCCGACGAGCAGCTCGGCGAGCATCGCGTCCTTGCCGGCGAAGTGCCGGTAGAGGCCGGGGCCGGAGATGCCCACGGCCGCCCCTATCTCGTCGACGCCGACCCCGTGGAAGCCGCGCTCGGCGAAGAGCCGGGCGGCCTCCTTGAGGATCTGCTCGCGGCGGCTGGTCGGGGCGGATGCCTGCGCATTACTCATGCCGTCGATTGTAGACAGCCGGGTTAGTGCTCGTTAACCTGAAGGGAATGAGGTTAACGCCCATTAACCCGGATGGCCCGGCAGCCGCCGCTCGCGGCGCCGGGACAGGCGACCGAGCAAGGGGGCTCGTACAGATGGAGCAGGCACCGGTACTGGGCAGCGACGGGGGTCCCCTCGGGCGAAGTCCCCGGGAGGATCCGGCGTCCGACTCCTGGAAGGCCAACGAGGCCGCGCACCGCGAGCTCGCCGCCGAGCTGCGCGAGAAGCTCGCGGCGGCCCGGCTGGGCGGCGGCGAGAAGGCCAGGGCGCGGCACACCGCCCGCGGCAAGCTGCTGCCCCGCGACCGGGTGGACGCCCTGCTGGACCCCGGCTCGCCCTTCCTGGAGCTGGCCCCGCTGGCCGCGGACGGCATGTACGACGGGGCCGCGCCGGCCGCCGGGGTCATCGCCGGCATCGGCCGGGTCTCCGGCCGCGAGGTGGTGATCGTGGCCAACGACGCCACGGTCAAGGGCGGCACGTACTACCCGATGACGGTCAAGAAGCATCTGCGGGCCCAGGAGATCGCCCTGGAGAACCGCCTGCCGTGCGTGTACCTCGTCGACTCCGGCGGCGCGTTCCTGCCGATGCAGGACGAGGTCTTCCCCGACCGCGAGCACTTCGGGCGGATCTTCTACAACCAGGCGCGGATGTCCGGCGCCGGCGTGCCGCAGATCGCCGCCGTGCTCGGCTCGTGCACGGCCGGCGGCGCCTACGTCCCCGCCATGAGCGACGAGGCCGTCATCGTCCGCGACCAGGGCACGATCTTCCTCGGCGGGCCGCCGCTGGTGAAGGCCGCCACCGGCGAGGTCGTCACCGCCGAGGAGCTGGGCGGCGGCGAGGTGCACGCGAAGACCTCCGGCGTCACCGACCACCTCGCCGAGGACGACGCCCACGCGCTGCGCATCGTGCGCACCATCGTCTCCACCCTGGGCGACCGCGGCCCGCTGCCCTGGACGGTGCGGCCCGTCGAGGAGCCCGCGGTCGATCCGGCCGGGCTCTACGGCGTGGTGCCCGCCGACTCCCGTACGCCCTACGACGTGCGCGAGGTGATCGCGCGGCTCGTGGACGGCTCCCGGTTCGCCGAGTTCAAGGCGGAGTACGGCACGACGCTGGTCACCGGCTTCGCGCACGTCCACGGCCACCCGGTCGGCATCATCGCCAACAACGGCATCCTGTTCTCCGAATCCGCCCAGAAGGGCGCGCACTTCATCGAGCTGTGCGACCAGCGGGGCATCCCGCTGCTCTTCCTCCAGAACATCTCCGGCTTCATGGTCGGCCGCTCGTACGAGGCCGGCGGCATCGCCAAGCACGGCGCGAAGATGGTGACGGCGGTGGCCTGCGCCCGCGTCCCCAAGCTCACTGTCGTCATCGGCGGCTCCTACGGAGCGGGCAACTACTCGATGTGCGGCCGGGCCTACTCCCCGCGCTTCCTGTGGATGTGGCCGAACGCCAAGATCTCGGTGATGGGCGGCGAGCAGGCCGCGTCCGTCCTCGCGACCGTCAAGCGCGACCAGATGGAGGCGCGCGGCGAGGAGTGGAGCGCCGAGGAGGAGGCCGCCTTCAAGGCGCCGGTCCGCGCGCAGTACGACACCCAGGGCAACGCCTACTACGCCACCGCGCGGCTGTGGGACGACGGCGTCATCGACCCGCTGGAGACCCGGCAGGTGCTGGGCCTGGCGCTGACCGCCTGCGCCAACGCCCCGCTTCCCCAAAAGGACAGCACGGCGCCCGGCTTCGGCGTCTTCCGGATGTGATCTTCATGAGGGGAATGCCCACAGGAATGTCCACGACGATGTTCGACAGCGTCCTGATCGCCAACCGCGGCGAGATCGCGGTCCGCGTCATCCGTACGCTTCGCACCCTCGGCATCCGCTCGGTCGCCGTGTACAGCGACGCGGACGCCGGCGCCCGGCACGTCCACGAGGCCGACACGGCCGTACGGATCGGGCCGGCGCCGGCCGCCGAGAGCTACCTCTCGGTGGAGCGGCTGCTGGACGCGGCCGCGCGGACCGGCGCCCAGGCGGTCCACCCCGGCTACGGCTTCCTCGCCGAGAACGCCGCGTTCGCCCGCGCCTGCGCGGACGCCGGGCTGGTCTTCATCGGCCCGTCCGCCGACGCCATCGAGCTGATGGGCGACAAGATCCGCGCCAAGGAGACGGTGCACACGGCCGGCGTCCCGGTCGTGCCCGGCTCCTCGGGCAGCGGCCTCGACGACTCCCAACTGGCCGCCGCGGCACGCGAGATCGGCATGCCGGTGCTGCTGAAGCCGTCCGCGGGCGGCGGCGGCAAGGGCATGCGGCTGGTCCGCGAGGAGGCGCTGCTCGGCGACGAGATCGCCGCGGCGCGCCGGGAGGCCCGGTCCTCCTTCGGCGACGACACCCTGCTCGTCGAGCGCTGGATCGACCGCCCCCGGCACATCGAGATCCAGGTGCTGGCCGACGGCCACGGCCACGTCATCCACCTCGGCGAGCGCGAGTGCTCCCTCCAGCGGCGCCACCAGAAGCTCGTCGAGGAGGCCCCCTCGGTCCTGCTCGACGAGGCCACCCGCGCCGCGATGGGTGAGGCGGCCGTGCAGGCCGCCCGCTCCTGCGGCTACCGCGGCGCCGGCACCGTCGAGTTCATCGTCCCCGGCAAGGACCCGTCCTCGTACTACTTCATGGAGATGAACACCCGCCTCCAGGTCGAGCACCCGGTCACCGAGCTCGTCACGGGCCTCGACCTGGTCGAGTGGCAGCTGCGGATCGCGGCCGGCGAGCGCCTGCCGTACGCGCAGGAGGACATCACCCTCAACGGGCACGCCGTCGAGGCGCGGCTGTGCGCCGAGACCGTCTCCGTCAAGGGCGGGGCCCGCGACTTCCTGCCGACCGGCGGCACGGTGCTGGCACTGCACGAGGCGCAGGGGGACGGGGTCCGCACCGACTCCGGCCTGTCGCAGGGCGTGGAGGTCGGCAGCCGCTACGACCCGATGCTCGCCAAGGTCATCGCCCACGGCCCGGACCGGGAGAGCGCGCTGCGCCGGCTGCGGGCCGCACTGGCGCAGACGGTCACCCTCGGGGTGCCCACCAACGCCGGCTTCCTGCGGCGGCTGCTGGCCCACCCGGACGTGGTGTCCGGTGAGCTGGACACCGGCCTGGTGGAGCGGGAGGCGGCCGGGCTGGTCGACACCGAGGTGCCCGAGGAGGTGTACGCGGCGGCCGCGGCGGTGCGGCAGGCCGCTCTGGAGCCAGCGGCGGACGCCGGCGGCTGGCGCGACCCGTTCGCCGCGCCCAGCGGCTTCCGGCTCGGCGGTGAGCCGGTCCCGGTCCGCCACTGGCTGCGGGTGCCGGGCCACGACCCGGTGGCGTACGACGTGCTCCCCGGCTCCCCGGCCGGGCAGGTCGAGGCGGACCGGGTGCGGGTCACCGTGGACGGGGTGACGCACACCTTCCACCGCAGCGGCGACTGGCTCGGCCGGGACGGCGACTCCTGGCAGGTCACCGACCACGACCCGGTGGCCGCGGCGCTGCGCGGGGCCGGCCGGGCGCACGGCGCGGAGACCCTGGCCGCGCCGATGCCCGGCACCGTCACCGTCGTCAAGGTCGCCGTCGGCGACGAGGTGGCCGCCGGGCAGGGCCTGCTGGTGGTGGAGGCGATGAAGATGGAACACGTCATCTCCGCGCCGCACGCCGGGACCGTCACCGAACTGGACGTCACCGCGGGCGCGACCGTCGCCATGGACCAGATCCTGGCGGTGATCGCCCCGCACGCCGCAGCCGACGGGCCGGCGGGGCCCACGGGCGGACAGGAGGGCACCTCATGACCACGGCCGGACTCCCCATGCAGGTCCCGGCGGAGGGGCTGCCCACCCGCGTACGCATCCATGAGGTCGGCGCGCGCGACGGGCTGCAGAACGAGCAGACCGTCGTGCCGACCGAGGTCAAGGCCGAGTTCGTGCACCGGCTCGCCGACGCGGGCCTGCCGCTGGTCGAGGCGACCAGCTTCGTGCACCCCAAGTGGGTGCCGCAGCTCGCCGACGCGGAGGAACTGTTCCCGCGGCTGGCCGACCTCGACCCGCACCGGCTGCCGGTACTGGTCCCCAACGACCGGGGCCTGGACCGTGCGCTCGCCCTGGGCGCCCGCCGGATCGCGGTGTTCGGCAGCGCCACCGAGTCCTTCGCCAAGGCCAACCTCAACCGCACGGTCGACGAGGCGCTGGCGATGTTCGCGCCCGTCGTGCGGCGCGCCAAGGACGCCGGGGTGCACGTCCGCGGCTACCTCTCGATGTGCTTCGGCGACCCGTGGGAGGGCCCGGTGCCCCTGGCGCAGACCGTCCGGGTCTGCCGGACGCTGCTGGACCTGGGCTGCGACGAACTGAGCCTGGGCGACACCATCGGCGTGGCCACCCCCGGCCACGTCCAGCACCTGCTCGCGGCCCTCAACGAGGCCGGCGTGCCCACCTCGAAGCTCGGCGTCCACTTCCACGACACCTACGGGCAGGCCCTCGCCAACACCTACGCCGCGCTCCAGCACGGCGTGACCACCGTCGACGCCTCGGCGGGCGGCCTCGGCGGCTGCCCGTACGCCAAGAGCGCCACCGGCAACCTCGCCACCGAAGACCTCGTGTGGATGCTGCACGGCCTCGGCATCGAGACCGGTGTCGACCTGGACCGGCTGATCGCCACGAGCGTGTGGATGGCCGACGTCCTGGGCCGGCCGAGCCCCTCGCGCACCCTCCGAGCCCTCTCCCACAAGGAGTGACCCCCATGTCCCTGGATCACCGTCTGCCCGATGAGCTGGAAGAACTCCGGCGTACGGTCGAGGCGTTCGCGCATGACGTCGTCGCACCGAAGATCGGCGAGTACTACGAGCAGCATGCGTTCCCGTACGAGATCGTGCAGGAGATGGGCCGGATGGGCCTCTTCGGCCTGCCGTTCCCGGAGGAGTACGGCGGGATGGGCGGCGACTACCTCGCCCTCGGCATCGCCCTGGAGGAACTGGCCCGGGTCGACTCCTCGGTCGCCATCACCCTGGAGGCGGGCGTCTCCCTGGGCGCGATGCCGATCTACCACTTCGGCACGGAGGAGCAGAAGCGCGCCTGGCTGCCCAAGCTGTGCAGCGGCGAGATGCTCGGCGCGTTCGGCCTGACCGAGCCGGACGGCGGTTCCGACGCGGGCGCGACCCGGACCACCGCGGTGCGGGACGGCGACAGCTGGGTGATCAACGGCAGCAAGTGCTTCATCACCAACTCCGGTACGGACATCACCGGCCTGGTGACGGTCACCGCCGTCACCGGCCGCAAGGCTGCGACCGACTCCTCTGGCGGCTCCCCGCTGATCTCCTCGATCATCGTGCCGTCCGGCACCCCCGGCTTCACCGTCGGCGCCCCGTACTCCAAGGTCGGCTGGAACGCCTCCGACACCCGGGAGCTGTCCTTCAGCGACGTACGCGTCCCGGTCGCCAACCTGCTGGGCGAGGAGGGCCGCGGCTACGCCCAGTTCCTGCGGATCCTCGACGAGGGCCGGATCGCCATCGCGGCGCTGGCCACCGGACTCGCCCAGGGCTGTGTGGACGAGTCGGTGGCCTACGCCAAGGAGCGGCGGGCCTTCGGGCGGCCGATCGGCGACAACCAGGCGATCCGGTTCAAGCTCGCCGACATGGAGATGCGCGCCCACACCTCCCGGCTGTCCTGGCGCCACGCCGCCTCGCGGCTGGTGCACGGCGAGCCGTTCAAGAAGGAGGCGGCCCTCGCCAAGCTCTACTCCTCCGAGATCGCGGTGGACAACGCCCGCGAGGCCACCCAGATCCACGGCGGCTACGGCTTCATGAACGAGTACCCGGTCGCCCGGATGTGGCGCGACGCGAAGATCCTGGAGATCGGCGAGGGCACCAGCGAGGTCCAGCGGATGCTGATCGCCCGCGAGCTGGGCTTCTAGAGCCCCGGACGGATCCGGCCGGGCGCCCGTCGGCGCCCGGCCCCTTCACCCGTCTACCGCGCGGGCCAGGGCACCTCCGGGGAGTGGTAGTAGTCGATGCCCAGGGCGTCCCAGCGGGGACCCTGGGCCGCCAGCCGCTCCTTGTACGCGCCCCAGTCGTGGGTGCCGGCCGGGGACCAGCCGAGCTCCGCGATGCCCGGGAGGCGGGGGAAGGCCATGTACTCGAGGTGCGCGGAGGTCTTGAGGGTCTCCGTCCACAGGGGTGCCTCGACGCCGAGGACCGAGTCCGCGGGCGCGCCCTGGAGGTAGCTGCCCGGGTCCCAGTCGTAGGAGCGCCGGACGTCGACGTAGCCGGCCCAGGACAGGCCCAGCGGCGTGTTCTTGTCGTACTTCATGTCGAGGTAGGCGCGGTCGGCGGGCGACAGGATCAGCCGGGTGCCGTTCCTGGCGGCGTCGGCGACCTGGGCGCGTTCCGCGGCTCCCGTCTTGTCGTAGCCCCAGTACTGGGCGACCGCGTCCTTCGCCGGGTGCGCCCCGGTCAGCTGGTGCCAGCCGATCACGGTCTTGCCGTACTTGGCGACCACCGGCTGCACCTTGTCCATGAAGGCGACGTAGTCGTCGTGGCTGGTGGAGTGCGCCTCGTCACCGCCGATGTGGAGGTAGCGGCCGGGGGTGAGCGCGGCGATCTCGCGGATCACGTCGTCGATGAAGTCGTACGTGACCTTCTTCGGCACGCACAGCGAGCTGAAGCCGACGCTGGTGCCGGTGTACAGCGGCGGTGCCTGCCCGTTGCAGTTGAGCTCGGCGTAGGAGGCCAGCGCGGCGTTGGTGTGGCCGGGCATGTCGATCTCGGGGACGACGGTGAGATAGCGGTCCGCGGCGTAGCGGACGATCGCCCGGTAGTCGTCCTTGGTGTAGTAGCCGCCGGGGCCGCCGCCGACCTGCGTGGAGCCGCCGTACGTCGCCAGCCGCGGCCAGGACTTCAGGGCGATCCGCCAGCCCTGGTCGTCGGAGAGGTGCAGGTGCAGCCGGTTGACCTTGTACATCGCGAGCTCGTCGATGTACCGCTTGACCTGCGCGACGGTGAAGAAGTGCCGGGAGACGTCGAGCATCGCGCCGCGGTGGGCGTAGCGCGGGGTGTCGGCGATGGTGCCGCCGGCGACGCGCCAGGGGCCCGCCTGCTCGGTGCGCCGCTCGACGGCCGTGGGCAGCAGCTGGCGCAGCGTCTGCACGCCGTGGAAGAGGCCGGCGGGCCGGGCCGCGCTGATCGTCACCGCGCGGCTGCCGGAGCTGAGCCGGTAGCCCTCCGCGCCCAGTCCCGCGGTGCCGCGCCCGCCGAGCCGCAGCACGATGCCGTCGCCGTCGCGGGTGGTGACGGGCAGCGCGTAGCCGGTGGAGGGGCGCAGCACGCCGGCCAGGTAGCCGGCGATCCGCCGGGCCTCGGCCGAGCCGCCGGGGATCCGGATGCCGGTGCGGTCGGTGAGCGTGTAGGGGTCGCCCCCCGGTCGTACGGACGCCGGGGCGGGCACGACCCGGTCGAGGGGGGCGGTGGCCGCGGCGGCCTGGGCGCGGGGCGCCGCCGGTACGCCGGCGGCCCCCATCCCCGCCGCGGCGACCAGCAGCAGCGAGAACAGCATTCTTCGTCGTCTCATCGACGGTCCCTTCGGCGAAGGTCGTACATGGCGTGGAGCGACGGAACGGTGACCATGCGTACCGTGAGCCTGATATCCGGTCAAGGTGTAGACCACTTTCCCGCCGCCAAACCGGGTACCTGCCCGATTCCGGGCAGATTTCTTGCGAAAGCGGGCGGCGCCCCGCAGTATCGACGGGTGCTCGAACGCCGTAACCGCAGCGCAGACGCGCCGCATGAAGACCTGGTGGACCACCTGGTGCGCAGCACACCGCTGCAGCGCGGTGAGGCCGCCCGGGTGGTGCTCGACGTGCTGGCGTACTTCGACGAGACGACGGAGGAATTCGTCCGCCGGCGCCATCGCGAGCTGCAGTCCCTGGGGCTGCGCAACGAGGAGATCTTCGAACGGATCCGCCACGAGATGCCGCACCGCGCCGTGGCCCCGCCCGATCTCTCGGCTCGCCAGCTGCGCCGCCTCGTCTACGGCTGACGCCCCGGCAGGGGCCGGTCACCACAACCGACACAACATCTTTCTCGGAGGGTCACTGTATGTGCGGGATCGTCGGATACATCGGCAAGCGTGACGTTGCTCCGCTGCTGCTGGAGGGCCTCCAGCGCCTGGAGTACCGCGGCTACGACTCGGCCGGCATCGCCATCCACGCGAGCGGTACCGGCAAGGCCGCGGGCCTGAAGACCGCCAAGGCCAAGGGCCGGGTCCGGGAGCTGGAGTCCCGGCTGCCGAAGCGCTTCGCCGGCACCACCGGCATCGCGCACACCCGCTGGGCCACCCACGGCGCGCCCACCGACGAGAACGCCCACCCGCACCTCGACACCGAGGGCAAGGTCGCGGTCGTCCACAACGGCATCATCGACAACGCCTCCGAGCTGCGCGCCCGGCTGACCGCCGACGGCATCGTCTTCGCCTCCGAGACCGACACCGAGGTGCTGGCCCACCTGATCGGCCGCTCCACGGCCGAGAAGCTGGAGGAGCGGGTCCGCGAGGCGCTGCGGCACATCGAGGGCACCTACGGCATCGCCGTGCTGCACGCCGACTTCCCCGACCGCATCGTCGTCGCCCGCAACGGCTCCCCGGTCGTCCTCGGCATCGGCGAGCACGAGATGTTCGTCTCCTCGGACGTCGCCGCGCTGGTCTCGCACACCCGCCAGGTCGTCACCCTCGACGACGGCGAGATGGCCACCCTGAAGGCCGACGACTACCGCACGTACACCACCGAGGGCTCGCGGACCACGTCCGCCCCGGAGACCGTCGAGTACGCGGCCGAGTCGTACGACCTGGGCGGCCACGACACGTACATGCACAAGGAGATCTCCGAGCAGGCCGACGCGGTGGACCGCGCGCTGCGCGGCCGGATCGACGACCGCTTCTCCACCGTGCACCTCGGCGGCCTGAACCTCGACGCCCGCGAGGCGCGCACCATCCGCCGGGTGAAGATCCTGGGCTGCGGCACCTCGTACCACGCGGGCCAGATCGGCGCGCAGATGATCGAGGAGCTGGCCCGCATCCCCTCGGACGCCGAGCCGGCCTCCGAGTTCCGCTACCGCGACCCGGTCGTGGACCCCGACACGCTGTACGTGGCGGTCTCGCAGTCCGGTGAGACCTACGACGTGCTGGCGGCCGTCCAGGAGCTCAAGCGCAAGGGCGCGCGGGTGCTGGGCCTGGTGAACGTGGTGGGCTCGGCGATCGCCCGGGAGACCGACGGCGGCATCTACGTGCACGCCGGCCCCGAGGTCTGCGTGGTCTCCACCAAGTGCTTCACCAACATGGTGGTCTCCTTCGCGCTGCTCGCCCTGCACCTCGGCCGCATCCGCGACCTGTCCGTCGCGGACGGCAAGCGGATCATCGAGGGCCTGCGCAAGCTGCCCGGCCAGATCGACGAGATCCTCAAGGGCGAGGAAGAGATCAAGAAGCTGTCGGCGCGCTACGCGGACGCCAAGTCGATGATGTTCATCGGCCGGGTGCGCGGCTACCCGGTGGCCCGCGAGGCGTCCCTCAAGCTCAAGGAGGTCTCGTACATCCACGCCGAGGCGTACCCGGCCTCCGAGCTCAAGCACGGCCCGCTGGCGCTCATCGAGCCCGCGATGCCGACCGTCGCGATCGTGCCGGACGACGACCTGCTGGAGAAGAACCGCGCCGCGCTGGAGGAGATCAAGGCCCGCAGCGGCCGCATCCTGGCCGTCGCGCACCAGGAGCAGGAGAAGGCCGACGACACGATCATCGTGCCGAAGAACGAGCCCGAGCTGGACCCGATCCTGATGGGCATCCCGCTCCAGCTGCTCGCCTACCACACGGCCCTGGCCCTCGGCCGCGACATCGACAAGCCCCGCAACCTGGCCAAGTCCGTCACGGTGGAGTAACCCCGGAGCCCGGAGCGGCGAGGGTTCAGTCACCGGGGGCCGGCGGCTGCGTCGCGCGTGCCACCATACGCGCGACGCCGCCGCCTCCCCTGTGCCGGCGTCGCCCGACGCCGGCGGGATGCCGCCGCCCCGGGAACCGTCACCTCCCGGCCGGCAGCACGCAGTTGCCGTGCGCGCGGCCGCCGGGCCCGTGAAGCGGCGCGCCCACGTGACCGTTTTCTACCCATCACAAGCGCACAATTCACCTCTGGCATCAGCAGAGTTGGCGATTCCGACTGCGCGGAACGTCCATACCGCGCCCTCAACTGTGCGGGTGGCGCGAAGAGTTGACGCGTCAGGGAATGACGATGACCGGGCGCTGCGCGCGCCGGGCCAGCCGTCCGGCGACCGTGCCGAAGATGCGGCCGACGATGCCGTGCGTGGAGCCGACCACGATCGCGTCGGCCTCGTACTCCCGGCCGACCTCCTCCAGCTCGTGGCAGATGTCGCCGCCGCGCTCGACGAGGATCCAGGGGACCTCGCTGAGGTGATCGGCGCAGGCCAGCTCCAGACCGAGCACCTCGGTGCGGTGATCGGGCACGTCCACGAAGACCGGCGGCTCACAGCCCGCCCACACGGTCGTCGGCAGCCGGTTGGCCACATGGACGATGATCAGGCCGGCTCCGTGGCGCCGGGAGATACCGATTGCATACGCCAACGCTCGCTCGCTCGACATGGAGCCGTCGAAGCCGACCACGACGCCGTGCCGGAAGGCGGGGTCGCAGGAGCGTCGGGTTTCTTCCGCCGCTTCCAGGTCCGCCAGGGGATCGGCGACCTGCTTGCGGTCCGCGGGTTCGGGAATTTCGTGACCGGCCATTGGTGTCTCGGCGAGGACGTCCTCTTGCGGAGGGGCGAACGGGGAGCGGCGATTGACTTGATCCGGCAGTTGACTGAGCTGGCTCGATGGAGGCGCGGGAGCCATAGTTCAAAGAGGAACGATACGACTGGGAATCATCTTCCCAACCCGATACCCCAAGAGTACGGCGCCACTCCCCCGCTGCCCAGAGCCCGCCGCGGGCGCCTGGCGCCCGTGCGGGCCGGGTCGGGGCTCGAACGTTCCCCGGAGCATGCCGGAGCGTGGCCCGGATGGCAATGCCCCGGCCTGCCCCCGTACGTACCCACTCGCGGTGACCCATGATCGCCGGCGGCGTTGTAGTAGCAGCCCGTCCGAGGGGAGCGCGAGGTGCCGTTGCCGCCCGACAGATCACCCGACCCAGTGAGCGATGTCGTGCGCTGGGGCGCGTTCAGCTGCGCCCTGGTGCCCCTGGTGCTGATCATCAGCGGCGCCTCCTGGATCGGCGCGCTCGGCACCGCCGCCGGTCTCGCCGCGGTGACCTGCACCTGTCGCGCTCTGTTGCGGCAATCCGAACGGACCGCCGCGCGGCTGCGTACCCGGGCCCTGCGGCGACACCGGGACAGAAGGGTGCATTCGACACCGTCGGCGCACGGAGGCGGACGCCACTCCGACCGGCGTACGCCGGTCGACTGAGGCGTCCGCAAGTCTGCGCGCGACCGTTTTCAGCCAACTTCCAGGCCGGTCCTCCACCTTGCCCCCGGTACCCCCCAACCCTGGTGTGAGCAGGGAGGAAAGGACCGACGGGCATGGTTGTGCCCTACTTCGAACGGGCAGAGCCGAGACGCGTACTTCCCATGTAGGCCCGACGAGTGGAACGCTTCGTGATCGAATGCTTCGCGCCAAGTTGCCATATCGACATACCAGCGGGTGGTGAACTTGGCACTCCATCCTCACGGAACACAGTAGATTCGATCTTGGTAGTAACGGCGGGGGAACTGTGCAGGACCGAGAGGGCGAGACGACCGAGGGGGGCTTAAGTGCCATGAGCCAGGACTCCGCTGCCGTACCAGATGCCGCACGCAAGCTCGCCGCCCGACGACGCCGCGAAATAGTCGCGGTGCTCCTCTTCAGTGGCGGCCCCATTTTCGAGAGCTCCATTCCGCTCTCGGTCTTCGGCATCGACCGACAGGACGCCGGCGTTCCGCGGTACCGGCTTCTTGTGTGCGCTGGCGAAGATGCGCCTTTGCGCACGACCGGGGGGCTCGAACTGTCCGCCCCCTACGGGCTGGAGGCGATCTCCCGTGCCGGGACGGTCGTCGTACCGGCCTGGCGTTCCATCACCCAGGCCCCGCCGCCCGCCGCGCTCGACGCGCTGCGCCGCGCGCACGAAGAAGGGGCCAGGATCGTCGGGCTGTGCACGGGGGCGTTCGTCCTCGCCGCGGCCGGACTGCTCGACGGCCGCCCGGCCACCACCCACTGGATGTACGCGCCGACGCTCGCCAAGCGCTACCCGTCCGTCCATGTGGACCCCCGCGAGCTCTTCGTCGACGACGGCGACGTGCTCACCTCCGCGGGGACGGCGGCCGGCATCGACCTGTGCCTGCACATCGTGCGCACCGACCACGGCGCGGACGCCGCCAACGCGCTGGCCCGCCGGCTCGTCGTACCGCCCCGCCGGACCGCCTCCGACCTGGGGCACCAGCGCTACCTCGACCGGTCGTTACCAGAAGAGATCGGCGCCGACCCGCTCGCCGAGGTCGTCGCCTGGGCGCTGGAGCACCTCCACGAGCAGTTCGACGTGGAGACGCTGGCCGCGCGCGCGTACATGAGCCGGCGCACCTTCGACCGGCGGTTCCGCTCCCTCACGGGCAGCGCTCCGCTGCAGTGGCTGATCACCCAGCGGGTGCTGCAGGCCCAGCGGCTGCTGGAGACCTCCGACTATTCGGTCGACGAGGTCGCCGGGCGCTGCGGGTTCCGTTCGCCGGTCGCGCTGCGCGGCCACTTCCGGCGGCAGCTGGGCGCCTCGCCCGCCGCCTACCGCGCGGCCTACCGCGCGCGCCGGCCGCAGGGCGGGGGCTCCGAGCCCGCGCTCAGACCCGAGCGGGCCGAGCGGCCGGAGCGTGAGCGGGCGGCGCTGGGTGCGGGCGGTGCGGAGCGGTTCGCCGCCGCCGCGCTGGCCGGACACGGTCTGGCGGCCGTCGAAACGGGCGAGGCGGGCAAACCGCAGTCGGACGCCTACGCCTCCCGGCTGCCGGAGACCCCGGTCGGCCGGACCGCGGGACGCCCCGTACTCCCCGGTCAGCGCGAGCGCCCCGTAGGGTGAGACGTATGAACGATCGCATGGTGTGGATCGACTGCGAGATGACCGGACTCTCGCTGGCGAATGACGCGCTCATCGAGGTGGCCGCACTGGTCACCGACTCGGAGCTGAATGTGCTGGGCGACGGGGTGGATGTGGTGATCCGCCCCCCGGCCGAGGCACTCGGCACCATGCCGGAGGTGGTGCGCCAGATGCACACCGCCTCCGGGCTGCTGGCGGAGCTGGACGGCGGTACGACGCTGGAGGCGGCCGAGGCGCAGGTGCTCGCCTATATCAAGGAGCACGTGCCGGAGCCGGGGAAGGCGCCGCTGTGCGGCAATTCCGTCGGCACCGATCGCGGCTTCCTGCTGCGCGACATGGCGACGCTGGAGAGCTACCTCCACTACCGGATCGTCGATGTCTCGTCCGTGAAGGAACTGGCCCGGCGCTGGTACCCGCGGGCCTACTTCAACAGTCCGGAGAAGAACGGCAACCACCGGGCGCTGGCGGACATCCGCGAATCCATCGCGGAGCTCCGCTACTACCGGGAGGCGGTCTTCGTACCGCAGCCCGGCCCCGACTCGGACACCGCGAAGGCCATCGCCGCCAAGCACGTCCTGCCGGCCGAACCCCAGCCGGCGCCGCAGTCCGCACCGTCCTCGTGACACCCCCGGTGCTGTCTTCCGGGTCACCGCCCGACCAGGTGTGACCCGGAAGACACGCCCGCGCCGCCCCGGCGGGAAACCTGGGCGCGAGCACCCCTCCGGACCCTGTACACTTTTTCTCAGCCGGTGGGGAAAAAGAACCACACAGCACCGGTCATGGTGGGTATAGCTCAGCTGGTAGAGCACCTGGTTGTGGTCCAGGATGTCGCGGGTTCAAGTCCCGTTACTCACCCCACTTCAAGGCCCCCGACCTCAGGTCGGGGGCCTTGAACGTTTCCGGGTTGCCGGGGATCAGTAGCCGACGGTGAAGCGCGCGCCGAGGTGGCGCGGCCGCTCGATCTCGTCGAGGACGGCGACGGCGTAGTCCTCCGTGGAGATCCGGCTGTCGCCCTCGGCGTCGGTGATCAGGTCGTCGGTGGCGGTGCGGTAGCTGCCGGTGCGCTCGCCGGGGGCGATGGTGGCGGCCGGGCTGAGGTTGGTCCAGCGCACGTCGGAGACGGAGCGGTAGAAGTCCAGCGCGTCGCCGTGGGCGTGCATGATCTGCAGCAGGAACTCGGGCAGTCCCTCGGCGTCCCAGACCTGCTTGCCGTCGGGCGTACGGAGCGAGCCGGCGCCGCCGACGGTGATCAGGCGGGGCGCCGCGTCGCCGAGGGTGCGCAATCCGGCGACCAGGGATTCCGCGGCGGGGCGGATGGTGGCGACGTGGCCCGGCCCGTCGCCGCCGCCGACCGCGCTGACCACGACGTCGTGGCCCTCGGCCACGGCGGCGACGGCGGCCGGGTCGAGGACGTCGCCGGTGGTCACGGTCAGGTCCGGGTGGCTCGTGGTGATCTTCGCGGGGTCGCGGACGACCGCGGTGACCCGGTGACCGCGCTGCAGGGCCTCGTTCAGGATGCGGCTGCCGATGCTTCCGTTGGCCCCGAAGAGAGCGATCGTGGACATGGTGGATCTCCCAGCGTTTCGATGTGTCCGGTGGTCGGTGGGTCCGGTTCCGCGGACTTCCGTTTTCCGTCAGCGGCCGTGCTGACGTCTTCTACGCTACGGGTGAGAACGGGGCATTTCGGGGTGACGAGGGGACCAGTGATGGTCAAAAAGCGACAGGAGGGCGGGGAGGGCGTGCCGGAGATCCCGGAGGTGGCGTTCTCCGCGCCGGCCGGGCGGCCGGCGGGCGTGGAGGTGATGACGCTCGCCGAGCTGCGCGGGCGGGCGGACGCCTGCCAGCTGTCCACCCCGCACCGCCCCGGCTTCCACCACCTGCTGCTCCTGGAGCGGGGGCGGCTGGTGCACAGCGTCGACTTCCGCGCGCACCCGCTCGCGCCGGGCGACCTGCTGTGGTCCCGGCCGGGGCAGGTCCAGCACTTCGGCGACCTGGCGGGCGCGGAGGGGCGGCTGGTGCTCTTCGAGTCCGGCTTCCTGGACCCGGCGACCGCGGCCGCCGCCCGGATCGAGGACTGGTACGGGCCGCCCGTACGGCACCTGGAGGGCGCGGCGGGACGGCGGCTGGAGGAGGCGATGCGCCAGCTGCACCGCGAGTTCGGGGCCCTGGGCGGGCTGCCGCTGCCCGTCCATCTCGACGTGCTGCGGCACCTGCTGGCCGTGCTGGTGCTGCGGGCCGCGCATCCCGGCGGGGCGGCGGACGGCGGGGCGGAGGGCTGCGCGGCGAGCGCGACGTTCCTGCGCTTCCGGGACGCGGTGGAACGGGACTTCGCCCGCAGTCGCCGGGTCGCCGACTACGCCCGCGCGCTGGGCTACGCGCCGCGCACCCTCTCGCGGGCCACCGAGGCCCGGGCGGGCGTCGGGGCGAAGGAGTTCATCGACCGGCGGGTGGAGCTGGAGGCCAAACGGCTGCTGGCGCACGGCGACCGGTCGGCGGCCCGGATCGCGGGCCGGCTGGGCTTCGCCGACGCCACCAACTTCAGCAAGTTCTTTCAGCGGCGGACCGGCAGCACGCCGATCGCCTTCCGGGTGGCGGTACGCGGCGGGGCGCAGCGGGTGGGGGGAAGCCCGCCGCGCCCCGCCCAGGGCCTGCCCGGCGGTTCGTCCAGGCCCTGAGGGACGGTGGTCCGGGTGCTTGGGGGCCGGACCTCCGGTGGGGGGTCAGCCGGTGTAGGCGCCGAACGCCTTGGTGAAGGCCAGCGGGCTCTGCGGGACGGAACTGCAGGTCGGCTGGGCGGAGTTGCCGGAGCCGCCGGGGCACGCCTTGTCGCGGGTCGACGACCACATCGACAGCCAGCCCAGGTGCTTGTCCTTGGCGAACTTCACCAGCTCGGTGGCGTCGTCGGTCTTGAAGACCTCGCTCTGGACGTCGTTGACGCCGATCATCGGTGTCACCGCGACGGCCTTCCAGGCGGCCGCGTCGCTCAGTCCGAGCGCCTTCTTGATCTGGCCCTGGGTGGCGGTGGCTGCCTTGGTGGCGTAGGTGCCCATGTCGCCGCTGTAGGAGGGGCCGTAGTCCATCGCCATGATGTTCACGGCGGAGACCTTGACGCCGTTCTTCTTGGCGTCGGCGACCAGGTTCACGCCGTCCTGGGTGAGGCCCTCGGGCATGACCGGGAGGGTGAAGGACACGTCCAGGCCCGGGTGCGCCTTCTGGAGCTGGGCGACGGCCTGGGCGCGGCGGGTGTTGGCGGCGGTGTTGGGCAGGGCGCCGCCCTCGATGTCGAAGTCGACCTTGGTGAGCTTGAACTGGTCGATGACCTTGCCGTACGCGGCGGCCAGTTCGCCCGCGGAGCCGCAGGCCACGCCGAGTTCGGAACCGTTGGCGCCGCCGAAGGAGACCCGGACGTCGCCGCCGGCCCGGCGCAGCGCGGGTATCTGCTTGGCCACCGGGTCGTTGCCCAGCTCGACCGAGCCGCCCCACTTCGGCGTACAGCCGCCGCCGGAGGTGACGAAGGCGAGGTTGAAATTCTTCACCCCGGTCTTCTTGGCGGTGTCGGCCAGGTCGTGGGCGGGCGAGAGCGAGGTGTCGACGTACGGGGCGAAACCGGCCGCGGCCTTGGCGCGGGCGGCGGGGGCCTGCGGCGCCTTGGTGGCCATGGCGGATCCGGCGATGGCGAACGCGCCGCCGGCCGCGACGGCCACGGCCGCGCCGGTCACGATCAGCTGGGTGGTGCGGCTCTTGCGCCGGCGGTGTGCCGAGGAACTCATCTCGTGCCTGCCTGTCGTCTGCGTGGGGGGTGGCTGGGATGCACCGGGGTGCGTCCCGCACGCTAGCGGCAGGGAAACGGACAAATGCCGGTATCCGTACGGTGGTTGGCGGAATTATGGCCGCCTTAAGGAAGCGGAAGGGAGTGGTTAAGACCTCCGGCGTATGCCCGGTGCGTGGGCGCTCAGGAGCCGGGGCGGGTGGCCCGCCGCCCCCGGCGGCCGAGGGTGCGGCGCAGCCGGTGGCCGCGGCGTTCGCCGGGCCCTTCGCGCCGGCCGTCGAGCGCCAGCCAGACGCGTACCTCGGTGCCGCCGAGGACGGAGCGGCCGAGGCGCACGTCGCCGCCGGTGGATTCGGCCAGCCGGCGCACGATGTCCAGGCCGAGGCCGGTGGAGCCTCCTTCCGTCACCGCTGGGCCCTGTCCCCGGCCGCCGCCCGACCAGCCGCGGCGCAGGGCCGCGTCGGGGTCGGCGATGCCCGGGCCGGCGTCCGAGACCAGCACGATGACGGCCTCTTCGGCGTTGTGGACGTCGACCGCGAAGGCGGTGCCCTCCGGGGTGTGCCGGAAGACGTTGCCGAGCATCGCGTCGAGGGCGGCGGCGAGGTCGGGGCGGGCGACCGGGAGGCGTACCGGGCGGTCCGCGCCGGCGACGCGGACCGTACGGCCCTCGTCCTCGGCGAGCGCCGACCAGAAGGCCATCCGCTCGCGGATCACCTCGGCGGCGTCGCAGCCGGCCGCGGCGGCCGCCTGCCGGGTGTGTGCCTGCTGCTCGCGGGCGGTGCGGATGATCTGGTCGACCTCGCGCTCCAGTTGGGCGACGGCGGCCCGGGTCTGGTCGGCGTCCGGGGTGTCGCCGAGTGAGGCGGCGTTGAGCCGCAGCACGGTCAGCGGGGTGCGCAGCCGGTGCGAGAGGTCGGCGGCCAGTTCGCGTTCGTTGGCGAGCAGTTGGACGACCTGGTCGGCCATCGCGTTGAAGGCGGCGGCCGCCAGCCGCAGTTCCTTGGGGCCGTCCTCCGGGACGCGTACGCCGAGCTTGCCGCGGCCGAGGTCGTGGGCGGCGTCGGCGAGCCGCTCGGCGGGCCGCACCATCCGGGTGCCGAGCCGGTCGGCGACCGCGACCGAGCCGATGACCAGCGCGAGTCCGACGGCGGCCAGCACGGCCCAGGAGGTGGTGACGCCGTTGGTGAGCGCGGCGTCGGGCACGAAGACCTCGACGACCGCGATGCCGGAGGCGACGGCGGTGGGCTGGAGGAGCGAGGAGCCGCCGGGGACCGGCGAGATGGAGGCCCGGCCGAGCTTGGCGGCGGCCGCCACATCGGCCGGGGCGGCGCGCCGGACGCCGATCTCGGCGGGCCCGCCGTTCCTGCCGTTGGCCGGGACGTGGACGCCGATCCGGCCGCCGGGGCCGGTCTCGGCGCTGGCGACGGCCCGTTCCAGCTGGGCGCGGTCGGTGGTGATGGCGAGCACCGGGCCGATGGTGGCAGCCTGCCGTTCGGCGCTGCCGTAGGCGCGGTCGCGGGCCAGTTCCTTGACGACGAGTCCGAGCGGGACGGCGAAGGCGACCACGACCATCGTGGTGACCGCCAGCGCCACCTTGACCAGGGCCCATCTCACGGCGTCCCGGCCTTCTCCCCCGGACTCCGTCGGGGGGCGTCCCCCGCCGGCAGGCACCCCCCGCTCACTGTGGCGGCTCCAGCTTCACGCCGACCCCGCGCAGGGTGTGCAGGTAACGGGGCTTGGCCGCGGTTTCGCCCAGTTTGCGGCGGAGCCAGGACAGATGGACGTCGATGGTCTGGTCGTCCCCGTAGGACTGCTGCCAGACCTCGGCGAGCAGTTCCTTGCGGGCCACGACGACGCCGGGGCGGCCGGCGAGGAAGGCCAGCAGGTCGAACTCGCGGCGGGTGAGGTCGAGCGCGGTGCCGTCGAGTTCGGCCTGGCGGCGCAGCGGGTCGATGGACAGGCCGCCGACCTGGATCACTCGTGAGGGGGGTTCCGCGCCCGCCGCGCCGGCCCGGGAGCGGCGCAGGACCGCCGTCATGCGGGCGGAGAGGTGCTCGACGGAGAAGGGCTTGGTGAGGTAGTCGTCGGCGCCGTCGTTCAACAGCCGTACGATCTCGGCCTCGTCGTCCCGGGCGGTGGCGATGATCACCGGGACGTCGGTGATCCCGCGCAGCATCTTCAGCGCCTCGCCCCCGTCCAGGTCGGGCAGGCCGAGGTCGAGGATGACCACGTCGAAGCCGACCTGGGCCACCTCGCGCAGCGCCTCCAGGGCGGTCCCGACGCTGCGTACCGCATGGCCGGCGTCGGTCAGATGCCGGATGAGCGCCGAGCGTACGAACTGGTCGTCCTCGACCACGAGCACACGTGCCATGGGCGGCACCGTACGCCATTCGGGCGCTTTCCTTGACCGGGGATTGACACCGGAAGGGGGTGCTCCGCCGCGGTGGACCGGCTGCGACGGGGCGGGCGGGTGGTGCAGTATGAGCTGAATGCAACGAGGACTGGTTCACGCGGCGGCCTGGACGCTGGCGACCGGGGCCGCGGTCACCCTGTCGTGGTTCGGCGTGCACACCGTGCTGTCCGGCACGGCGTACGACGCACCGCGCGCGCTGTCGCTGGCCGACCAGGTGGGCGCCTCGGCGGCGGACGGCGGGGCCACCCCGCAGGTCTCCTCCACCCACCGCCCCAAGCCGTCCGCCTCGTCCAGCCCGTCCCCCACCGCCGGCCGGTCCGCGAAGTCGGCCACGCCGTCCCACGGCGGTGGCGCGCCCACGCGGCGCCCGGCCGCCACGCCGCGGGCCGGCGCGGGCCCGGCCTCGGACGGCGAGGTCAAGAGCTACTCCACGGCGGGCGGCCGGGTCGTCTTCGACATGGGCGGCTCCTCCGCCGAGCTGGTGTCGGCGACGCCGAACTCGGGCTGGGAGATGCAGGTGTGGAAGCAGAACGAGTGGATCCGGGTCGACTTCTCCGGCAGCGGGGCGCACACCTCGGTGTTCTGCACCTGGAACGGCCATCCGCCGATGGTGCAGACGACCCACAACGGGACCTGACGGGCCGGCTCAGTCGAAGGTCTTGGCGGGCGGGGCCGGGGAGGCCACCGCGGTGGCGTCGGTCACCGGGGCGGCGCCGGCGGTGAAGTCCCGCAGCGCCCGGCCGTGTTCGACCCGCGCCGCCTCGGGGTCGGTCGCCGCGCGCCGGGTCAGTTCGGCGAGCGGCAGCGCCGTGTCGGAGGCCAGCAGGACCGCGTTGCCGAAGCGCTTGCCGCGCAGCACGGCCGGGGCGGCGGTGAGGCAGAGTTCGGGGAAGACCGCGGCGACGGTGGCGAGCTGGCCGCGCAGGAAGCGCAGCGGCGGCCCGTCGGTGAGGTTGGCCGCGTAGCTGCCGCCGGGCCGCAGCGCCCGGCGGACGTCCGCCACGAACTCGGTGCTGGTCAGGTGTGCGGGGGTGCGGGCGCCGCCGAAGACGTCGGCGATGATCAGGTCGGCCCAGCCGTCGGGGACCTTGGCCAGGCCCGCGCGGGCGTCCCCACCGCGCACCCGTATGCGCCAGCCGCTGTCCAACGGCAGCTGCCGGCGCACGAAGTGGACGAGCGGCCCGTCGATCTCGACGACCTGCTGGGTGGACCGGGGGCGGGTCGCGGCGACGTAGCGGGCGAGGGTCAGCGCACCGCCGCCCAGATGGACGACGTGCAGCGGCTTGCCGGGCGGGCCGGCGAGATCGACGATGTGGCCGAGCCGGCGCTGGTAGGAGAAGTCGAGGTGGGCCGGGTCGTCGAGGTCCACGTGGGACTGCGGGGCGCCGTCGATCAGCAGCGTCCAGCCGCGCGGCCGGTCCCGGTCGGGCCGCAGCTCCGCGAGCCCGCCGTCCACCGTCTCCGTGACGGCCTCCACTCCCCCGCGCCCGCTCCTCGCCATGCGTCCAGTATGACCGGTCCCCCGGACGGTCGTATCCGCTGGTCAGAGCGGTGCGGCAGCCGACTGTGCAGGGCACAGTGGCGGACCACCCGCGACCGAGGCCGGGGAGGTCCGCCGACTGCACATCATGACCCGCGCCGGTCCGATGGGGTGCCGGACCGGCTGGAGGGTCACCTGTTGATGCAGACGTTCCCGAACGCCGGGTTCAGCAGCGCGGCCACGTTGATGCTGTTGCCGCACACGTTGATCGGGATGTTGATGGGAACCTGGATCACGTTCCCGCTGAGGACACCCGGAGAACCTGCCGCGAAACCGGCGGCGTTGGCACCGCCACGGTGGCCGTAGAAGCTGCGGTAGCCGAAGTCACTCCGGTAGTCACCGTGGTGGTGACGGCCGTGGTGGCCGTTTCGGCCGTGGTCACCGCGATTGCCACCGTGGTGACCGTCACCACTGGCAGATGCGATGCCCGCGCCACTGACCACCAGGGTGCAGCTGGCCGCGGCGATCGCGGCGGTCTTGATAAACCGCTTCATCCCATTCTCCTTTCAGTTCGCGAATGGGGCACCCGGTCATAACGAACGAAATACGTCAGGGATGCGGACGTTCCCTCTTCCGTGAAATGCTTAGCCCTTTCGGCAGCAATCGTTAACTCCACTGGCAGCACCCGGCCAAGACGCGCACCCTGCGCATTCCGCCGTTCGGGACCCCCGGCCGGGGCCCGGGCGTGCCTGCCGCGGTTTCCAACATGATTTCTGTCAGAGTGCTCTCCTGTTTGACTGATAGAAGTCGGAGAGGAAGACATGCGGAAGTCGATGGACCGCACCGGGCGCGGCGTCGTGTGCGCGCTGGCGTCCTTGGCATTGTCCGCCGCCCTGACTCCGGCGGCCGCCGCACCGGCCCCCGGTGAATCCGCGCGCATTCCTTTCGGCGAACGCTTTCACGTGACCCAGCACGGCGGGATCGCGCGAGCCGCCAACTCGGCGATCACCTGCGGGCGGAGCGAGAGCCGCGCGGCCGCCTCGTGTGCCGCGGCCCGGCACGGCGGCGCCGGCACCAACGGCCGCTACCGGATGACGTACATCGACGTCGACTCCGACCGGCGCACCGACAACTCCAGCACCGCGGAACTGCCCGTCCCGGCCGGCTCCCGGGTCAGCTACGCCCGGCTGTACTGGGGCGGCAACCTGCGGGCCGGCCGGCGGAAACCGGCGGGGAACAACGGCCGGGTGCTGATCGCCGCGCCCGGCGGCCGCTACCGGGAGCTGCGCGCCGACACCCTGACCGGCCACCGCACGACCTCCGCCACCGACGGCTACCAAGCCTCCGCGGACGTCACCCGCCTGGTGCGCCGAAGCGGCGCGGGCGCCTACACGGTGGCGCAGATCGACGCGGCGACGGGCCGTTCCCGGGCCGGCGCCTGGGGCGGCTGGACGCTGGTGGCCGTGTACGAGAACAAGAAGGAGCCACTGCGCCGGCTCGCGCTGTGGGACGGTTTCGAGCGGCCGGGCCGGGCCCGCCGCGCACTTTCGGTCCGTATGCAGGAACTGCGGATCCCGGCGCATTCGCACGGCAGGGTCGGTGTGGTGGCGTATGACGGGGACCGCGGAACGGGAAAGGAGCGGCTCCTGGTCCGGGCCGACGGGCGCCACCCGTATGCCCTGCGCGATGGCGCCAACCCGTCCCGGGACGTGATGAATTCGACGATCACCGAATTCGGCCGGGACTCCGTACGGAAGCCCGCCTACCGCAATACTCTCGGGCTCGATTCCGATGTATTCGACCTGTCGCCCGCGCTGCGTTCCGGCGCCGATCGGCTCAATTTCCGCTTCACCGCCCGCAATCCGGGATATCTGCTCGGCGCGTTCTTCGTCCAGGCCGACACCAGACGCTGAGCCGTACTCCCCGGAATTCCGGGAGCGCCCGGCGCCTACCCGACCGGTCCACCAAGAGTCCGCAGAGAGTTCCGTCCGCTCGGAATCAGGGGAGCACTGCGTGCCGGCACAAGACCTGCCGTACCGGAAGCGGCCGGAGAGCGCGGACGTACCGCACGCCGCCCGGGTGCGGCCCCCGTCGACGGCCCCCCGGCCGCCGGCCACCGCGGTCCACCCGCCGCGCGGGCCGGCCCGGGAGACCCTGCCGCCGCCCCGGCCCTGCCGCGGCACCCGGCCGGGGACCGTCCTCGCGCTGATGACCGCCGACTGCCTGGCCACCGGGGGCGCCGCACTGGCCCTCCTCGGTCCCGGTACGGCGCCCGCGCTGCTCGGCGCCCTGCTGCCGCTGCTGCTCGCGCTGCACACCCACGCCGGGCTGTACCGCCCAGGCCCGGCCCCGGCCGCGCTGGGCGATCTGCCGGCGCTGCTGGGCCGGGCCGCCGTCTGCTGGTGCGCGGCGGCCGCACTGCTCGCCGGCGTACGCCCCGAACGGGCCCTGCCGCCCGCCCTGCTGGTGGCCGCGGTGGCCGCCCACGCCGTGCTGGCCTGTTACGGCCGGGCCACGGTCTACCGGGCACGCCGCAACCTCGCCCGCCGCCGGCCGCGCGCCGCACTGATCGTCGGCACCGACCCCGCGGCCCGGCAGCTGGCCGGCGTGCTGCTGGGCCACCCCGAGTACGGCCTGGAGCCGGTGGGCCTGGTCACGCCCGCGTCGATGCTGCCCGCGCCGCCCGGACCGGCCGGTGCCGCACTGCCGCTGCCCCGGCTCGGCTCGCCGCAGGACATCGCCCGCGCCGTCATCCGGCACACCGTGCGGGACGTGGTGTTCACGGTGTCCCCGTACGCCGATCCGCACACCGCCGCGCTGCTGCGCAGCTTCGTCGACCAGGGGTCGGCCGTCTGGCTGGCCGGCGCGGCGGCCGCCCGCGAGGGCAACCCGCCGCACCGGGAGACCGACCACCTGCGGGGCTTCGCCTGCCGGCGGCTGGACACCGGGCCGCCGCGGCACGGCAGCCGGGTCAAGCGGACGCTGGACGTCGTGGTGGCCGCGGCCCTGCTGCCGGCCGCGGCGCCGCTGCTGCTGGGCTGCGCCCTGGCGGTGCGGCTCGCCGACGGGCCGGGCGTGCTCCACCGGCAGGAGCGGGTCGGCCGCGGCGGCCGCACCTTCACCCTGCTGACGTTCCGTACCGCGCGGAGCCGGGTCGGGCGGCTGCTCGCCCGTACGTCGCTGGCCGGGCTGCCGCAGCTGTGGAACGTGCTGCGCGGGGACCTCAGCCTGGTCGGGCCGCGCCCCGAGCGCCCCGGCGCCGTCCAGCAGTTGACCCAGCACCACCCGGAGTACGCCGCCCGGCTCCGGATGCCGCCCGGCCTCACCGGGCTCGCGCAGGTGCACGCGCGGCGCGGCGGCACCTCCACCGAGGACCGCGTCCGCCTCGACAACCTCTACATCGACAGCTGGTCGCTGTGGCAGGACCTGCGCCTCGTGCTGCGCACCGCGGGCTCGCTGTTCCGGGTGGGGGGCCGGTGAGCGCGGGCCGGGCGGGTGCACCGCCGGTGCCGGTGCGCGCCGGCACCGCCCTCCCCGTACGGGTCCGCCGGCCCCGTCCTCCGCTCGTCCGCTCGTCGCCGTCGTCGTCGCCGTCGTCAAAGGAAGGCCCGCCCATGCCCGATGCACCGGCGCCGCCGCGCGCCCCCGCGCCCGTACCCGCCGCCCACCGGGCCGCCCCGCCCCGGGCGCTGACGCACCACCCGGCCGGCGTCCCGGCCGCACCCCCCGCACCGACCCCGATCCCAGGAGGCATCGGATGAAGGTTCTGCATGTCATCACGGGCCTCGACATGGGCGGCGCCGAGCAGCAGTTGCGGCTGCTGCTGCGCCGGCTGCCCGCGCAGTGCGAGGTCGTCACCCTGACCGGCCCCGGCCCGGTCGCCGAGGGCATCGAGGCCGACGGCACCCCCGTCACCCACCTCGGCATGTCCGGGAACCACGACCTGACCGCGCTCCCCCGCCTGACCCAACTGATCCGCGCCGGCCGCCCCGACCTCGTCCACACCCACCTCTACCGGGCCTGCGTCTACGGGCGGGTCGCCGCCCGGCTGGCAGGCGTACGGACCGTGGTCGCCACCGAACACTCCCTGGGCGACGCGGTCATCGAAGGCCGCCGGCTGACCCGCGGCGTCCGTACGCTCTACCGGGCCACCGAGCGGCTGGGCGCGGCCACGGTCGCCGTGTCCGACACCGTCGCCGCGCGGCTGCGCCGCTGGGGCGTGCCCGAGGAGCGGATCCACGTGGTGCCCAACGGCATCGAGGCGCACCGCTTCGCCTTCGACCCGGCCGCCCGCGCCCTGGTCCGCGCCCGCCTCGGGCTGCCGGTGGACGCCTTCGTGGTCGGCGGCGCCGGCCGCCTGGTGCCCGGCAAACGGTTCGACGTCCTGGTCCGCGCGGTCACCCAGCTCCCCGGCGTGCACCTGCTGCTGGCCGGCGAGGGGCCCGAGCGGGAGACGCTGCGGCGGCTGGCGGAACAGTTCGGCTCGGGCGACCGCATCCACCTCCTGGGGGTCCGCGACGGCGCGGTCGACACCGGGCACGGCGGCCGGGCCGCGCCCACGGGCGACGGGCCCGACATCCCCGGCCTGCTCTCCGCCATCGACGTCTTCGTCTCGCCGTCCCCGGAGGAGGCGTTCGGGCTGGCCGTCCTGGAGGCGCTGGCGTCCGGCCTGCACGTGCTCTACGGCAGCTGCCCGGCGGTCGACGAACTGCCGCAGGAACAGGCGCCCGGCGCCCGGCGCTTCAGCCTCGGCGTCCACGAACTGGCCACCTCACTACGGGAGTTGCGGCGCGAGGGCCCGGGGCGCCTGACGGTCCCGCCGGTCGTCCGGCGCTACGACATCGCCCGCAGCGCCGAGGCGCTGACCGGCGTGTACGAGCAGGCGCTGGCCGCCGCCCCGGCCCGCCGGCGCCGTCCCGCACCGGTCCCCGCACCGGCGGTCCAGGCCCACCCGTCCGGCGTCGTCGCGCTGGCGGACCCGGCCCGGTCGCCCGCCCCGTCCCAGCTCTCCAACCGGTAGGCGGCCATGTTCCAGAACCTCAAGGAACGGGCGGCACGCGCCCGCTCGCCACGGCTGCCCCGCTGGTGGCCGCTGCCGCTGTGCGCACTGCTCGGCGCGGCCGGCGGCGCGTCGTACGGGCTGCTCACCCCGCCGTCGTACACCGCGACCGGCTACGTCGTCGTGACGCCCGCCAAGGACTCCGACCCGGCCGGCGCGCTCGGCTTCGCGCAGGCGTACGGGCAGATGGCGACGGGCGGCGCGGTGCTCGCCGAGGCGCACCGGGCCTCCGGGCTGCCGCTCGGCGCGCTGCGCGGGATCCGCACGACGACCGAGCCGGACGCCCCGGTCATCGAGATCACCGGCACCGCACGGACCCCGCACGCCTCGGCCGCACTCGCCGACGCGGTCGCCCGCGCACTGACCCGCACCGGCAACCGTGCCGCCACCCGCACCGGCGCCCACCTGCTGGCCCTCGCCCCGACCGCGGGCCCGGCCGACCCGGTGTCGCCGTCCGTGCCGCTGTCCACCGGGGTGGGCGGCTGCGCGGGCGGGCTGCTGGGCGGACTGCTGCTGCTCGTACGGCCGCGGGGCCGCTGGGAGACGGGCCACCGGGCCGGGCAGCCGGGGGTGATCCCCGCGCCGGCGCACAGCGCGGTCGCCTCGGGAGCCGTACCGGCGGCCGAGGGCGCCGTGCGGTGACGGCCCCGCCCCGGGACCGCTCCGCACGCACCTCAGCTCCCGCACGCACCACGGCTCCCGCACGCACCGCAGCTCCCGCACGCACCACACCGCACCGCACGACCAGAAAGCGCAGGACACACCCATGTACGACCTCGTGGTGGTGGGCGCCGGCCCCTACGGACTCTCGATCGCCGCGCACGCGGCCGCGGCCGGACTCCGGCTGCGGGTGCTGGGCCGCCCGATGGCCTCGTGGCACGACCACATGCCCGCCGGCATGCTCCTGACGTCCGGACCCCGGACCTCCAGCCTCTCCGCCCCGGGCGGCCGGCACACCCTCGCCGAGTACTGCGCCACCCGCGAACTGCCCGCCGAGGACGGCGTCCCACTGCCCCTGGACACCTTCACCGCGTACGGCAGCTGGTTCGGCGAACGGGCGGTGCCGCAGGTCGAGGACGTCACCGTCACCGCCGTCCGCCCGGACGGGGACGGCTTCCAGGTCCAGGCGGACACCGGCGAGCGGATCGCGACCCGCACCGTCGCGCTCGCGGTCGGGGCGGTGCCGTTCGCCCACCGCCCCTGGCCGCTGCTCGAACTGCCCCCGGAACTCGCCTCGCACAGCAGCGACCACCACGATCTGAGCCGCTTCGCCGGCCGGGACGTCGCGGTGATCGGCGCCGGCCAGTCCGCGCTGGAGACCGCGACGCTGCTGGCCGAACACGGCGCCAGGCCCTGCGTGGTGGCCCGGACCGGCCGGCTGCACTGGGCCGCCCCGGCGCATCCGTCCGTCCGCGGCCGGCTGCGCGCGCTGTGCTCCCCACGCTCCGGGCCAGGCGCCGGATGGCCCAACCGGGCCTGGTCACAGGCGCCCTGGGCGGTGCGCCGGCTGCCCCCGACGACCCGGCTGCGGCTCGCCGAGACCGTGCCGGGCCCGGCCGGCGCCTGGTGGCTGCGGGAACGCTTCGAGGCGGCGGTGCCGGCGCTGCTGAGCCACCGGGTCCGGCGCGCGACCGCCCACGGCGACGGGGTCCACCTCCATCTCACCCGTACGGATGGCCGCGCCGACACCCTCGCCGCCCACCATGTGGTGGCGGCCACCGGCTTCACGCCCGACGTGGGACGGCTGCGGCTGCTGCATCCGCGGGTGCGCACCACCCTGCGCACGGTGGGCGGCAGCCGTGCGCCGGAGCTGAACTGGGCCTTCGAATCGTCCTGGCCGGGGCTGTTCTTCGCGGGCCTGCTCGCCGCGCCGTCGTTCGGCCCGTCGATGCGCTTCGTGCACGGCACGGCCTTCACCGCCGCGCGGCTGCTGCGCGGCGTACAGCGGCGGATCGGCGACCGGCGCGGCGCCCCCACCATCCCCCGCCCGGCACGGGACGGCAGTCCCGCCACCGTCAGCGGCCCGGTCCCGGACACCGCCCCGGACACCGCGGCGGACGAGCCCGCGCACTGAGACGCCGGAAGGGGCCGCCGGTGTCCCCACCGGCCGGCCCCTTTCCTGCACGGGTTGCCTGTACGGGTTCCCTTACGGGTTTCCCTGTACGGGCAACTGTGGGCTCACTGGCAGCGGTCGACCGCCGCGATCGTGCGCGCGGCCTCCCCGAGCGCCGCGCGCAGGACGGCCGGGTCGGTGGCGGCGGCGCCGGCGCCCTCCGGGGGGACCAGCCAGCCGGTGCCGGTCACCGGGGGCTCCGGCGTGACCCCCTCCCCGCACAACGCGCCCAACGGGAGGCCCCGTCCGGAGGTCTGGGTGCAGGCGCTGCCCGGCACGTCCCAGCCGTCGGCCGTGCCCGCAGGCACCACGAAGCCGAGGGTGTCGCAGGCGCCGTCGTGCAGCACGGGGCCGACACCGTCCCGCAGCCGCAAGATGTCGACGGCCTCCAGCCCCTGCCGGGCGGGCACCGTGACGACGTCACAGGGCTGTGCCGGTACCACCACCGCCCCGCCGCCCGGGACGGTCTTCTTCCGCCGGCCCCCGGCCTGGCCCGCGGACCCGTTGCCGCCCCTGCTCACGCCGGTCTCCCACACGGAGAACCCCTCCTCCTGCATGTGCCGCACCCTTTACACCGAGTTCAACGGTCAGGCATGTCAACAGCTACGGCGGCGTAACGCTGCAAAGGATGGCAGTTCATGGCAGATCGAGCGCGAGATATCCGATTTGTAGCCAAACTGTGCGTATCGGAGCCGTCACAGCCGGTACGGTCGTCCCCGCCGCACCGCCAGGAGGCGGCATCGCCACAAGATGGCACGGAGAGGTTCCGCCATGGCGTCGCCAACAGCTCGATCAGCGTCGTCCCGCACCGTACCCGCCCGACCGAACACCGCTTTCCGACAGCTGCGCGGCCGGCTGTCACCGGGCGAGTTCGCGGCGGCGGTCCGACGGGCGGCCCGTGAGATCGGCGAGCAGGTCTCGTGCGACGCCCGCTATGTGGGTCGCGTCGAGTCCGGGGAGATCCGGTGCCCGAACTACGCCTACGAGCGGGTGTTCCGGCACATGTTCCCCGGGTTGACGCTGCCCGACATGGGCTTCGCGCCGCGCGAGGCGGTACGCGGACGGGGGGCGCGTACGCGGGCGGTCAGCGCCGCGCGCCTGGCAATCGAACCCGACAACCGCGATACCTGTATCCAGATCCACGAGGAGAGCGACGTGCTGCGTCGCGCGTTCATCACCGGCGGCCCGGCAGCAGCCCTGGGCTTCGCCGCACTGCACCCGATCGAGGCCGCTGCCGCCGTCGCGTCCTCCCATGTGCCGGGACCGCGCACGCCGGCCGTCAGCCGGGCCGGCGCGGCCGAGGCCACCGCCGTCGAACAAGCCGTACGCCGGATCCGGTTGCTGGACGACCGGCACGGCGCGGAGGGCATCTACCGCCGCGCCACCCAGCCGCTGCGCGCCGCCTATGAGCTGCTGGAATCCGATGTCCGGCACCGTTCGGTGTCCGACCGGCTGCATTCCGGCGCCGGTGAACTCGCCATCACCGTGGGCTGGTTGGCCCACGACTCGGGCCGCTTCGACGACGCCCGCTCGCACTACGCGGAGGCCCTGGCCACCGCCCGGGTCTGCGGCGACGCCGCCCTGGAGGCGCACGCCTTCTGCAACACGGCCTTCCTCGCCCGGGACGCCGGCCGGCCGCGCGAGGCGGTGCGCGCCGCCCAGGCCGCCCAGCAGGCCGCCAAGCAGCTCGCCTCGCCCCGGCTGCTGTCGCTGCTGGCGCTGCGCGAGGCGGGCGGCTGGGCGGGGCTGGCCGACCGTTCCGGCTGCGAGCAGGCACTGGCCCGCGCCGAGCGGCTGTTCGCGGCCGGGTGCCGGGACAGCGACCCGGAGTGGATGACGTTCTACGGCGAGGCGGAACTGGCGGGCCTGGAGGCGCAGTGCTGGTCGGCGCTGGGCGACGCGGAGCGCGCGGCGGATCACGCCCGGCGGGCGGTGGCGCTGCAGGATCCGCACTTCACCCGGAACATCGCCCTGTTCACCGCGGAGCTCGCGGGCGACCTCGCGGACAGCGGCGCGCCGGAGGAGGCCGCGATGGCCGGGATGCGGGTGCTGACGCTCCTGGAGCAGGTCCGCTCGGCCCGTATCCGCACGATGCTCGACGGCACGGCCCGGACGCTGCGGGCGTACCGGCACAGCGGCCCGGTCGCCGCGTTCCTGGAACGGCACGCGGCGTCGGCCGCCGCCGGGACCGGGCCGGTTGACCCGGACCCCGCGGACTGAACCGGCCGGGCGGCCGCACACTCCCGGTGCCGCTCCGCGCCGCTCGGCCCCCGCCGTCGGCCGTGCGCGCCGTCAGCCCAGGTGGCCGGTGTCGTTCCAGCGCTCGATGGCCGGCTCGCCGTAGGCCCAGCCGAGCACCGACAGGGACGTCGGCTCCAGCCGGATCCGGGCCGCGAACGAGATGTCCAGGCCCAGCCAGCGGGCACCGAGGGCGCGCAGGATGTGCCCGTGCGCGAAGACCAGCACGTCGCGCTCGGCCGACCGCGCCCAGGCAACGACCTCGTCCGCCCGTGCGGAGACCTCGGCCAGCGTCTCGCCCTCGGGCACCCCGTCGCGCCAGATGAGCCAGTCCGGCCGCCCGGCCTTGATCTCGGCCGGCGTCAGCCCCTCGTAGGCGCCGTAGTCGAACTCCATCAGCGCGTCCCACTCCTGCGCCCGGTCGCCGAAACCGGCCAGCTCGCAGGTCTCCTTCGCGCGCACCAGGGGGCTGGTGCGGACCTCGACGCCCGGCAGGCCGTCCCAGGGGGCGTGGTGCAGCCGCTCGCCCAGGAGCTTGGCGCCGCGCCGGCCCTCGTCCAGCAGCGGGATGTCCGTACGGCCGGTGTGCCTGCCGGAAAGGGACCACTCGGTCTGCCCGTGCCTGGCCAGGAATATGCGCGCTGCCATGGTCGTACCTCTCGCCGATGTACTCGGCCGATCGTTGCTCGGTGCGGGCGGCGTTGACCGCGGGACTTCCATTCTCCCGCACGGGAGCGGGCCGCCGGGGGCGGGGAGGGCAGGCAGGCGGGTAGGCCCGACGCCGGGGACCCGGGGTGGGGACCGTTCCGCCGCGGTGCGGGAGTGGCGGGTGGGATCCGCCACGGTGCGGGGAGGGGATGACGGGTGGGGTCCGCCGCGGTGCGGGGAG
>NZ_JNZA01000050.1 GCF_000717345.1 Streptomyces lydicus
CCCACCGCAACACCCGCCCCCGCCCTCGTGGAGCCGCAGAAAACCCTGGTCGGCGGCGAGGTCCGGGAAGTTCACGTCCCCCCGCTCGTGCCGCCCGCCCGCCACGGCTCCCTCGCCGACCTCCCCTTCCACAACGCCGCCGTGGCCCCCGCCGACATCGTGCTGGCCCGCAAACAGACCGGCGGCGCCTGGCGCGACATCACCGCCGCCGCGTTCGCCGCCGAGGTCCGCGCCGTCGCCAAGGGCCTGATCGCGCACGGCCTGCGCCCCGGCGACCGGCTCGCGATCATGGCCCGTACGACCTACGAGTGGACCCTCATCGACTTCGCCGCCTGGGCCGCCGGCCTGGTCACCGTCCCCATATACCCCACCTCCTCCGCCCACCAGGCGCGGTGGATCCTGCACGACTCGGCCGCCCGCGCCTGCGTCGTCGAGAACGTCGACGAGACCCGCCTGATCAGCGGCATCCGCGGCGACCTGCCGGCCCTCGACCACCTGTGGCAGTGCAACACCGGCGCGGTCTCCCAGCTCGTCTCCGCGGGCCGCGACCTCCCCGACGAGGCGGTGGACGAGCGCCGCGCCGGACTCGCCCCGCACGCCCTCGCCACCCTCATCTACACCTCGGGCACCACCGGCCGCCCCAAGGGCTGCGCCCTCACCCACGCCAACTTCTTCGCCGAGGTCGACAACGCCGTCGAACTCCTCCACCCGGTCTTCCGGGCGGCCAGTCAGGAGCCCGCCTCCACGCTCCTGTTCCTGCCGCTCTCCCACGTATTCGGCCGGATGGTCGCCGTCGGCTGCCTGCGCGCCCGGGTCCGCCTCGGCCACGCCCCCAGCATCCAGACCGACGACCTGCTCGCCGATCTCGCCGGCTTCCGCCCGACGTTCCTCCTGGCCATCCCCTACGTCCTCGAAAAGGTCTACAACACCGGCCGCGCCACCGCCGAGAAGATGGGCCGCGCCGCCTCCTTCGACCGCGCGGCCCGCATCGCCCGCTCCTACGGCGAAGCCGTCGAGGCGAAGGAACACGGCGACGGCCCCGGCCCCGGCGTCGCCCTCAAGGCCGCTCGCAAGCTCTACGACCCGCTCGTCTACCGCCGCATCCGGGCCGCCCTCGGCGGCAAGGTGCGCTACGCCCTCTGCGGCGGCTCGCCCCTCGGCCACCGCCTCGCCGCCTTCTACACCGGCGCCGGCATCGAGATCTTCGAGGGCTACGGCCTGACGGAGACCACCGCCGCCGCGACCGTCACCCCACCCCAGCGCCCCCGCATCGGCACCGTCGGCTGGCCGCTGCCCGGCACCGCCGTACGCATCGCCGACGACGGCGAGATCCTGCTCCGCGGCGGCCACGTCTTCGCCGGCTACTGGGACGCGGCCCTCGGCGCCGTCCGTCCCGCCACCGACCCCCACGGCTGGCTCCCCACCGGCGACCTGGGCTCCCTCGACGCCGACGGCTACCTCACCATCACCGGCCGCAAGAAGGAGATCATCGTGACGACGGGCGGCAAGAACGTCGCCCCCGCACCCCTGGAGGACCGCCTCCGCTCCCACGCCCTGATCGGCCAGTGCATGGTCGTCGGCGACAACCGCCCCTACATCACGGCGCTGCTCACCCTCGAACCGGACGGCCTGGCCCACTGGCGCCAGATGCACAAGAAACAGCACCTGCCGCTGGCGGAACTCGTCCACGACGAGAGCCTGCTCGCCGACCTCCAACGCGCCGTCGACGATGCCAACGCCCTCGTCTCCCGGGCCGAATCCATCCGCCGCTTCGCCGTCCTCCCGGTGGACTTCACCGAGCAGACCGGCCACCTCACCCCCTCCCTCAAACTGCGGCGGGCCGCCGTCGCCCGCGATTTCGCCAAAGACATAGCGGCCCTTTACGAAAGGACATGACAACGCCTCTGGAGACCGGGCCCCCGGCGCGGCAAACTGGAACCCCGTGTCACCTCTGTGGGGGAGGTGGCGCGGGGCCTGACGTGCGGCGCTGCTACCCGCCGGCGATCTCGCACCAGACGGTCTTGCGGTCGATGCCCCGCAGCACGCCCCACCGCACGGATACGGCCTCCAGCAGGGCCACCCCCCGTCCGCACTCGTCCCCGCCCGCCGCCCGCACCGGCACGGGCAGCGCCCGCGGCTCGGGGTCGGTGACCTCGACCCGGAACCGCCCGCCGGCCGCGCCGCTGACCCGGACGACGACCGGGGTGCCTTCCCCGACGTGCCGGATCACATTGGCGACTATCTCGCTGACGCAGAGCTGGACTTCGGCACCCGGACCGCTGCCCACATACGCACCCACGGCTCGCCGCAGTCCCGCCACCTCCTTGGGTACGGCGAGCAGCTCCAGCCTGAGCGGCTTCACCGCGCCGCGGCCTTACGGAGCGCTTCCGCCAGCTTGTGCGCGGTCGCCGTATTGCAGTTACCGAGCGCGACCAGCGGCGGCAGACCGGGATGCGCCAACCCCGGGAGGTCGACCCCGAGCGACGGCAACGTGATGCCGTTGGCGTGCAGTGCGGCACGGAGGACTTCGGTGCAGTCGTGCACGTCGTCGTGGAGAGAGCTGGGCATGCGGCGTACGCCTTCCTGTGCGCTTGGTGACGAACTGCTCACAGCGTGGCGTCACGCGGCGTAGCGTGGAAGGGAATTGGGTTACGCAGGGCAACTTGCAGAGAGCGGTGGTGCGTTGTGCCTCCTCGTAAAGATCCTGACGCCTCGGCGAGCGTTCCGGCCTTCTACGGAGCCGAGCTGCGCTATCAGAGAGAAGCCGCGGGTCTCACGCTCGAACAGCTCGCGGAGGGCAGCTACCGCGGGATCTCGTTCCTCAGCCAGATCGAGCGCGGTGAGCGGCGGATGCCGGAGGACCTGGCCCGGCACGTCGACCGGAAGCTCACGACGGACGGCTTTTTCGCGCGACGCTGTGAAGATGCCCGGAAGGCGCGCACTGCCGGGAATCCGCAGTATTTCGCGGATATGCCGGACATGGAGAAGGCCGCGACCTCGATCGAGGACTGGGCGCCTGCCGTGGTCCCGGGCCTGCTTCAGACCGAGGCGTACGTGCGCAGGCTCAGCCGGACCGCGAAGCCGTGGGATCGTCCCGAGGACATCGAGGTGAAGGTCCGCGCAAGGATCAGGCGCGCGGAGATCTGGAAGCGCGACGATCGCCCCGCGTACTGGGCGATTCTGCGCGAGGAATTGATCCGCAAGCCACTGCTCCCCGCTGAGCACATGGCCGAGCAGCTGGAACACATCGCTGAGGTGATCCGGTCCACGCGCAGCGTTCTGCAAATCCTGCCGGAAACGACGGCCGCCCATCCGCTCATGATGGGCATGGCCAAGATCATGACCTTCCCGGACGCGCCACAACTGGTCTGGACGGAAGCGGAGTTCAGCGGGCAGGCCATCGACTATCCACCGCTCGTGACGGACTACCGGAAGTCGTACGATCTGCTGAGGGCCGTCGCACTGCCGCCCGAGGCGTCCCTGGCCATCGTCGAGGAAGCGGCAAGGGGTTACCGAGATGAAGCGCAGCAACAGGCTTGACCTGAACTCTGCCCGCTGGCGCAAGAGCAGCTACAGCAACGGTGACGGCGCCGACTGCGTCGAGGTCTCGGACGACTTCCCCGGTCTCGTTCCCGTGCGGGACTCCAAGGACCCCGAGGGGCCGGCCCTGTGCATCCCGGACGGGGCCTGGAACACGTTCATCACGGCCGTCAAATCCGCAGCCTTTTCCCGTCGCGGAGCGCGGTGACCCGGCGTCGCGTCAGGCGGGGCACATCACGCAGGGCGTGGCGGAAGGCGGTGTGGGCGGCCTCGCCCTCCAGCCAGTCGTCGAGGGTCTGCCAGGCCGCCGCATAGCCCGTGGACAGCCGGTGGACCGTCTTCGTGTCCAGGCGCGTCACACCGTCCGCGGCGCGTTCCCGGAGAAGCCGCTGCCCCGCATCGCTCATCGCGTAGGCGCGGGCCTTCGTCATGTCGTCGTGCAGGGCCGCAAGCGTCTCCTCGATCGCCGTGAGGGCCGGCACGCCGTTCGGGGACGCCGTCTCGTCCGGCACCAGCGGGGGCGGGAAGTCCGGCGAAGAGGACGACATCGGCTGGAAGTTGGCCTGCACGTACCGGATGAGGGTCACCCTGTCCTGCCATCTGCGTCTGGACGCGTCCGCGGAGATCCCGTGCAGGGAGTTCCAGAGCTTGCGCTCGGCGCGCAGCCATTCCGTCGCCTGCTGGATATCGACGTCGGCGGTCTCGCTCCGCTGGTTCCAGACCTGCTGCATCACCTTGGCTATTTCTTCGAGCAGCCGGTAGTCGTACTCCCGCAGCTGCTTGTCGGACCGGCTGCTGGGCGGGCTCTGCTCGAAGGCTTCCGCGCTCGGGTAGACCGTCCGGACGAAGTTGTTGAAGAGGGCATTCGGGCGGGTGCCCTTTCGGCGGAGCAGCGCGAGGTCGGGATCCTCGTCGACCATCCACGACCGTTCGACGGCGGCGGCACGCCCGCACGTCGCCTGTACGGCCTGGTCGAGATGGGCGACGGCATAGCGGGCCAATTTCCGTTGCAGGAGCCGGTCGTGGCGATTGGCGTTCATCGCCACGGCGTAGACACATGCGGTGTTGTAGTGGGTGTGCCAGTCGCGACGTGAGCCGATCCACGGCGCGGTGGCGAGCCGCCTGCGGAGGGCCGGGACATCCAGCGCATCCCAGCCGAGCCGACTGCCGGGGGACCGCCAGGAGTATTTCCGCCGCCACTTCTGCGGGTGCGGCATGACGCCGCACTCGGTGCTCGCCCAGGCCAGGCGCAGCGGGGCCCACACCCTGCGGTTGATCTGGAAGGCGCCGCGGGTGACGGAGGGCTGCGTACCGCGCGCGCTCTGGTGGTAGGCGGCCGGCCAGAAGAACCGGGCCCAACTCCACAGCCAGGCGGGCCAGTAGAGCCAGATGCGGGCCCAGGCGTCGTCGGCGGCGAGGCGTGCCGTCTCCTGGAGGGCGGCTCGTTGCATCACCAGGCGCACCGCGGCTTCGTTCTCGCTCTCCAGCGTCTCCCTGAGCCAATCCTGGCCTGCCTTTTTCCGCGCCTTGCGGGGCAGGGAGGCGGCTGTGCCGGGCAGTCCGGCGGCGGCGGGCCAGTACCGTTCCACAAGGATCGGTGTCAGGTGTTCGCGTGTGTGGGCGCCATTGGTTCCGGCGTGCGCGCACCATTGTTCGGCGGTGGTTTCGGACGTGCCGAGAATGATGGAATTGCGGTACCGGAGGCCGAGCATCTCGCGGTGCAGGCGGGGGTGCCGGAAGTAGCGCAGCCGGCGCCAGTGCGGAATCCAGCGGTTCTGCCACAGTCGTTTCCGGTAGCGGCGGGCACTCTGCCCGTCAAGGGTCAGCGCCCGCTGGCAGGTGTCGAGCGCGTCGATGTGCAGGCCCATTCTTTCCTGGATCTCCGCCAGCTCGGCCCGCAGCGCGGCGTTCGTCGGGTCGAGGCGTACCGCCCGGAAGTACTGCTCCAGCGCCTCGTGACAATGGCCGGCGCGGCTGAGTTCGTTCGCCGACTGATATGCCTCGTAGAGCTCCGGCTTGATTTCCCGGCCCCACCACCGGCGCCACGGCGGCAGCCGCCCGGCGCGGGTGACGGGCAACAGCGTGCTGATGATCCAGCTGCCGGCTTTCCGGATGACGTCGTCCCAGTCGCTGCCCCATACGGTCGTCGTACGCGAGCCGCCGAAGAGGAACGCGGTGACGGTGACCGTCGCGCCGTACTGATCCGGCAGCGGGCTTTCGCGGAACTGGAGAATGCCGCTGACCCGGTAGGCCAGTTGCGGGCGCAGCCGGCTGAGCAGTTTCGGCAGCGCCGTCCCCAGCTTCTCGGGATCGATTTCGACGTCGCCCAGCAGGTCCAGAAAGGACTCGGCGGGGGCCTGCGCCGGAAGCGTGGCCGGCGGATACATGCTGCTGTCGGAGAGCCGGTGGCGGAGCCTGGCGGTGAGGTCGGTGTCGCGGGGCTTCGGGGTGCCCTCGGGTGTGGCGTCCTCCAGCTGCTGTACGTCCACCGCGCCGGGCTTGTACGCCAGCCAGGCGCGCGTCGCCCGCCACAGCAGATACAGGACCAGCAGTATCACCAGGAAGACGGCGAGCCGCGTGCCGATGGAGGCGCCTCCGTGGGACCCCGGCTTGAAGACCGCGCCGAGGCCGCCGAAGACCCGGCCCAGGTATCCGACGACCCCGTCGTCGTGCCAGGCCGGACGGCGGGCTCCCGCCGTGTCGAGCGCGGCGAGCAGCCCGGCGAACCCGATGCCGCTCCACACCCACCAGGCCACGAACCGGGGCGCCGGCAACGGTGCGGTCAGGCTGCGTTCGTTATCTGCTCGGCCGTTGAACATGGCGACCACTGCCCGGGTGCTGTCAGGCTCATGCCCTTCCTGACTTCCACGCTACCCACGGTTCCGCTGGTAGACAGGGCAACCAAAAGCGGCGGCTCACCGGGGCGGCAGGGCCACCGCCGTCTGCATCTCGCAGGAGTTGCACCAGAACGCCCAGCCGTTGGCGTCGACGGACCGGGAGCCGCACGCCAGGCACGGGTCGCCGACGAAGCTCGCCGCGACCCAGGTGCCGGCCGTCGCCGCGCGTCGTCCCGCGGTCGCGCACTCCTCGGCGTAGCAGGGGATGCACAGCCCGCCCTGCCGTCCGGGCAGCTTCATCGACCGTATTCCGCAGGTGGCGCACGGCAGTTTGCCGACGTACTCCGCTTCCAGGCCGACCGGCTTCCCGTTCTTGCTCAACGCTGCCACGTCGCCTCTGCCTCCTCTTACGCCAGGACGGTGCCGGTGCCACCGCACCCGGAGCACAGCGTCGTGACCTCGTCGCCGGCCGGCGTCTCCCAGTCCACAATTCCTCTGCCGCCGCAATCGGGGCAGGGCTTCTGCGGGGGCAAGTGCTCGCTCATTCTGCCCACGGTAGGCCGCGTCATGTCGCCATGTGACCACTTTCCGTGATCGCTTCGATACGCGCTCGGTCGGAGGTGTCCCGGGGGCGGGCGCGGGGCACGGCGTGCGGGGTGCCGGGTCGGGCCGCGGCTCGTACGGCTGGTTCCGTACCTCGGTCCGGGGCGTCCCCCGAGCGGTTCCGTACCCGGCCGGGGCCGGTTACCTGCCGGCATTCTTTCCGCGCCGGAGAAAGCCGGTGAGTTCGTTCGGAGAGGGTGCCCGGCGGTGGCCGAAAACGTTCTTAATCCGCTCGTCGGCAAGAGTTCATGCAACTGCCGTTCAAGCCGCCCGGGGCCGGTGCACCTGCAAAGGCGGCGCGGGGAAACAAAAGGCAGGAGCCCCGCTCGCCACCTGAGTGGCGGAGCGAGGCTCCTTGGGTACTACTTAGGTGCGACTCGGAAAGATTCCGGGCCGGGCAACTTACTGCGGGGAAACGTTCTCCGCCTGCGGGCCCTTGGGGCCCTGGGTGACGTCGAAGGTCACCTGCTGGTTCTCCTCGAGGGAGCGGAAGCCGGAGGCGTTGATCGCCGAGTAATGGACGAAGACATCCGGGCCGCCGCCGTCCTGGGCGATGAAGCCGAAGCCCTTTTCAGCGTTGAACCACTTGACGGTTCCGGTAGCCATAAGCCCTCCTTGGGCCAAAGGGTTGCCCTGCTCCAGAACCTGCAAACAAGTCTGAAAACTACAAAAGCCTGCGGGTTACATGCTCCGCAGGCTCTGTACTGCAAGGGAAACCAAACTGCAACTTGCGCTGAGCCTAGCATGGTGGACTCGTGAGGCGGAAGAGCCAAAGATCACGTTTAACCGTCAGCACTAACGTCCATAGGTTGCCCCGCCGCGGCGGGGCGAGCGTGGCAGGTCTAGCCTCCGCATGTGGACAATTCAACCTTCGGAGACGCACCCGCAGGAGCCGACGCCGATCACCGTCGCAGCCGGCCGCGAGTGGGCCACATCCAGTTCCTGAACTGCCTGCCCCTTTACTGGGGCCTCGCCCGTACGGGCACCCTGCTCGATCTGGACCTCAGCAAGGACACGCCCGAGAAGCTCAGCGAACAGCTGGTCCGCGGCGAGCTCGACATCGCGCCGATCACGCTCGTGGAATTCCTGCGCGCCGCCGACGACCTCGTCGCCTTCCCGGATCTCGCGGTGGGCTGCGACGGCCCCGTGATGTCCTGCGTGATCGTCTCGCAGAAGCCGCTCGACCAGCTCGACGGCGCCCGGGTCGCGCTCGGCTCGACCTCGCGGACGTCCGTCCGGCTGGCCCAGCTGCTGCTGGCCGAGAAGATCGGCGTGCGGCCGGACTACTACACCTGCCCGCCGGACCTCGGCCTGATGATGCAGGAGGCGGACGCGGCGGTGCTGATCGGCGACGCCGCGCTGCGCGCCAATCTGCACGACGGGCCGCGGCTGGGCCTTGAGGTGCACGACCTCGGCCAGATGTGGAAGGAGTGGACCGGGCTGCCCTTCGTTTTCGCCGTCTGGGCGGCCCGGCGCGACTACCTGGAGCGTGAACCGGTCGTGGTGCGCAAGGTGCACGAGGCGTTCCTCGCCTCCCGCGACGTGTCCCTGGAGGAGGTCTCGAAGGTCGCCGAACAGGCGGCGCGCTGGGAGACCTTCGACGAGCCGGTGCTGGAGCGGTACTTCACCACGCTGGACTTCCGGTTCGGGGCCGAGCAGCTGCGCGGCGTCACCGAGTTCGCCCGGCGGGTCGGACCGACCACCGGGTTCCCGGCCGACGTGAAGGTCGAGCTGCTCACGCCGTAGGGCCCCTCTGCTCCTCGGCCCCGGCCCTCGGCCCCCCCCCGGCCCTCGGCCCCCCGGTCAGGGCCTGTGCCTGCGGCCGGGGTCCCGATCGCCGGGCCGGGCCCCGGCCGGCGGCCCGGCGGTGTACGTGCGGTCCGGGCGGCCCTCGGGAGCCGGGCCGCGCAGCACTTTGCCGATCGCCTCCAGGCTCGCCTCCCGCATGCCCCTGACGTACCCCTTGGCGTTGTGACCGGCGCCCTGGATGACGTGCAGAGCGGCCGTGACGGGTCCCTTGGCGTAGCGGCGGATGAAGCGCTCCAGGTTGGCCCGGCCGCGTTCCTCCGTCCCTATCTGGAACTGGAGGTGCAGGGGCGGGGCGCCGGCACGGGCGGACAGACGCGCGGCGAGGCGCTCGGGGTCGTTCGCGCGCCGCTCCTTCTCGTGGCCCCGCCAGAGCGGCGAGTCCGGGCGGATGTCCGGCCCGCTGGCGAGCACCGCCCGGAAGCGGTCCGGATGCTGCAGCGCCATCTTGAGGCCCACGAAACCGCCGGACGAGGACCCCATGAGGGCCCAGCCGTCGCGGCTGGTGAACGTCCGGAAGGTGGCTCTGACCAGGTCGGGGACGTCGTCGGACAGCCAGGTGCCGATCTTCGGGCGGCCCGGTATGTCGCTGCCGTCGTAATAGTGGCGCGGGTCCGGGTTGAGCTGCGGCATGACGAGGACGAACGGCTTGCTGCGGCCCAGCGCGGCCAGGTCGGTGACGGCCCGCTGGAGCCCGAGGCGGGGGCGGTTCCAGTAGTTGGCGGGGTAGCCGCGGCCACCGGGCAGCGCGATCAGCACCGGGAAAGCGCTGTCGCGGTAGCGCTCCTGGTAATACTCCGGCGGCGCCCAGGCCCACACCTTGCCGGTGAAGCCGGACTTCGTCCCGTGGAGCGTGGTGACGCCGATCCTGGTGCCGTCGGCGAGGGTGCTCGCCGTACGGAACGCGGCCCGCTGGTGGCCCGCGAGCGGCCGGCCGAAAGCCATCGGCTTCCCGGTGTCGGGGCAGACGTTCCCGTATTTGACGACGGGAAAGAGGACGAGCCCCAGGGCGGCGACGACCGCGCCGAGGAGCCGGGCCCGTTTCCTTCGCTCGGGGTGGGGCACGGGCACGGGTTCTCTCCGGGCGGGCGGTCTCGCTGCCGCGCGGGCGGCAGCCGCCCCGGTGCCCGCCGGCCGGCGGTGGCCGGACCGGCGGAGTCCTGGGGCGGGATGGTCGGTTACCTCCTGTTTGAGGGGGAAAGCAGCTGACGGGTTCAGGGGGCCCGGCATGACATGGGTCATAAGCTGGGCGCGCCGTATCAAGGGGGAGGCGCCATGGAGCCGCTGGCAGCGGACGACCCACGGGTCCTGGGCGGGTACCGGCTGCTCGGCCGGCTCGGCGCGGGCGGGATGGGCCGGGTCTTCCTCGGGCGCAGCGCCGGTGGCCGTACGGTCGCCGTCAAGGTCGTCCATGCGCACTTCGCCGTCGACGACCAGTTCCGGGCCCGCTTCCGGCGGGAGATCGAGGCGGCACGCCGGGTGGGCGGCGCCTGGACCGCGCCCGTACTGGACGCCGATCCGGACGCCGGTGTTCCGTGGGTCGCCACCGGCTATGTCGCCGGGCCCTCGCTGGCCCAGGCCGTCACCGAGGCCGAGCCGCTGGCCGAACACTCCGTCAGGGCCCTCGGTGCCGGACTGGCCGAGGCGCTGGCGGCGGTGCACGCGCTCGGGCTGGTGCACCGGGACGTCAAGCCGTCCAACGTGCTGCTGACCCTCGACGGGCCGCTGCTGATCGACTTCGGGATCGCGCGGGCCACGGACGGCACCGCGTCGCTCACCTCCACCGGGGTCTCGGTCGGTTCGCCCGGCTACATGGCGCCCGAACAGATCCTCGGCAAGGGGGCCGGGGGCGCCGCCGACGTGTTCTCGCTCGGCGCGGTGCTGGCCTTCGCGGCGACCGGCAGCAGCCCGTTCCGCGGTGACTCGTCCGCCGCGCTGCTCTACAAGGTCGTCCACGAGGAACCCGAACTCGGCCCCCGACTCACCGGTGAGCTGCGGGAGGTGGTGGCCGGCTGCCTCGCCAAGGACCCCGCGCACCGCCCGGCGCCGGCCGAGCTGGCGGCCCGCCTCGCGGGGGACGGCGGCGGCGCGGCCGGCCTGGTACGCGCCGGCTGGCTGCCCGGCCCCCTGGTGGAACGCGTCACCCGTCAGGCGGTGGAGCTGCTGAACCTCGACGCGGGGACCGGGGGAGGGGAATTCGGGCCGCCGGATCCTTCGTACGGGGTGGGTTTCGGCGGTGCGGGGGCCGGCGGTGAAGCGGCCTCGGGCCTGGTGCCGTTCGACGCGCCGGCGCAGCTCCACGGGGCGGAGGGAGCGGTGCCGCCGGGTGCGCCCTGGCCCGTCGCCGGAGCGACCGGTGCCGCCGGCCACCCGCCGACCGGGGCCGGAGCGGGGCACACCCCGGCCGGGGCCGGAGCGGGGCACACCCCGGCCGGGGCCGGAGCGGGGCACACCCCGACCGGGGCCGGTCACCCGCCGACCGCCGCCCGGATCGCCGATCTGCCCACCGGGGCGTCGTCGCCGACCGCCGCGAAGGAGCGGCGGATCGCGCTGTCCGGCGCCGTCGGGGGCGCGGCCCGCCCGCGGCGGGTGAGCTGCACGCTGGTGCTGTCGGTGGCCGGTGCGCTGGCCGCCGCGACGACCGCGGCGTTCGTCTTCCAGCTGATGCCGGGGCTGGGCGGCAACGCCGACCGGAGCCAGGCGGGCGCCGAGCCGCCGGGCGGCCGTACGCCGTCGGCCCGGCCCTCCGGCCCCGGCGGCCGGCCCGCCGTCGGCAAGCCGTTCCTCGGCACCTGGACGGGCAGCATCACCACCTCGCACGGCATCCCCAACGGCACGATGACCAGCACCATCACGGCCGGCGGCAAGGGCGACTACGTCATCCGCACCACCTACGACGCGGTGCTGGTGCGCTGCGAGGCGAAGGCGAAGCTGGAGTCGGCCACCCCGAGCCGCCTGGTGCTCGCCGAGCGGCCGGACGGCCGGCAGGGGCCCGGCTGCACCGGCAACAAGTCCCGTGTGACGTACACGCTCGCCAAGGACGGTGCCTCGATCGCGTTCGCCTCCGACGACCCCGCGGGCGGCTCGCCGAAGGCCACCCTCACGAAACACTGAGCGGGCCCCCGGGGCGCCGCGCGTCAGCCTCCGGACAGCCCGGCCCGGCCGCCAGCGAAGCCGTCGGAGGGCTGACGTAGGCTGGTTCAGTCGTGATGCCCGCCTGCGAAAGGGACGCCCCGGTGACCGAGAACGCCGACCTCCAGTCCGTACTCGACCGCGCCGCGCAGGGCGGCCGCATCACGCCGGAGGAGGCGCTCGACCTGTACCGCTCCGCGCCGCTGCACGCGCTGGGCATGGCCGCCGACGCCGTACGCCGCCGCCGGTACGCCGGTACCGAGCACATCGCGACGTACATCATCGAGCGCAACATCAACTACACCAACGTGTGCGTGACGGCCTGCAAGTTCTGCGCCTTCTACGCCGCGCCCAAGGACACCGCCAAGGGCTGGACCCGCGACCTCGACGACATCCTGCGCCGCTGCGCGGAGACCGTCGAACTGGGCGGCACCCAGATCATGTTCCAGGGCGGCCACCACCCGGACTACGGCGTCGAGTACTACGAGAAGCACTTCTCGGCCATCAAGAAGGCGTACCCGCAGCTGGTCATCCACTCCCTCGGCGCGTCCGAGATCGAGCACATGGCCCGGATCTCCGGGGTCTCGGTCGAGGAGGCGATCCAGCGGATCCACGCCGCCGGCCTCGACTCCTTCGCGGGCGCGGGTGCCGAACTCCTCCCCGCCCGCCCCCGCAAGGCCATCGCGCCGCTGAAGGAGTCCGGCGAGCGCTGGCTGGAAATCATGGAGGCGGCCCACCGGCTGGGCGTCGAATCCACCTCCACGATGCTGATGGGCACCGGCGAGACCAACGCCGAGCGGATCGAGCACCTGCGGATGATCCGTGACGTGCAGGACCGGACGGGCGGCTTCCGCGCGTTCATCCCGTACACCTACCAGCCGGAGAACAACCACCTGAAGGGCCAGACGCAGGCCACGCTCTTCGAGTACCTGCGCATGATCGCCATCGCGCGGCTCTTCCTCGACAACGTCGCCCACATCCAGGGCTCCTGGCTGACCACCGGCAAGGAGATCGGCCAGCTGTCGCTGCACTACGGCGCGGACGACCTCGGCTCGATCATGCTGGAGGAGAACGTGGTCTCCTCGGCCGGCGCCAAGCACCGCTCCAACCGTATGGAGATCATCGACCTGATCCGCAAGGCGGGCCGGGTCCCGGCGCAGCGCGCGACGACGTACGAGCACCTGGTCGTGCACGACGACCCGGCCGACGACCCGGTCGACGACAAGGTCGTCTCGCACTTCTCCTCGACCGCCATCGAGGGCGGCACGGCCCACCCGGAGCTGAAGCTCGTCGAGGCCAAGTAGCCGCCGGATGCTGACACTTCACCGCGTGCGGGGGGTCCGGGCGGTGCCGGACGGCCCCCTGGCCCCCGGGCACGCGGTCGTCGTCGACGGCACCCGCCTCGCCGCCATCGGCCCGTACGAGGAACTGGCGGCGGCGTACGGCACGGGGGCCGCCGGAGCTCCGGGCCGGGCCCGGGTCCGCGAGTGGGACGGCATCGTCACCCCCGGCCGGCACGAGCCCGACGGCGCGGCGCTGCTGGAGGCCGCCTACCACCCCGACCCGCGCGAGGCCGACGCACTGGGCAGCGAGCCGCTCACCGGCGAGGCGCTCGCCGCCCTCGGCAGGAGCGCGGCCGGTATGCCCGAGTCCCGCTGGGGCGCCAGCGCCCGCCGCGGACTGCAGCGTCTGCTGGCGGCCGGCACGACCTCACTGACCGGCCCGTTCACCCGCCCCGCGGTCCGTACGGCCGTCCGGCGCTCCGGCCTCCCGGAACGGCCCGGCCCGGGCCCGCGGCCGCTGACCGTCGGCGGCCCGGCCACCTTCGCGATCATCGCCGACGACGGCACCGCGCTGGCCACCGTGGTGGCCGGCCGCCTCGTCCACCGGCGCCACTGACCCCCGGTCGTCGGGACAGCGGCCCGGCGCCACTCGGCGGTGCCCGGTGCGGGCGTCGGCCGCCCACGGTGGACAATGGCCGGGTGACCCGAGCATCCCTGGACAAGCAGCCGCACGAAGTCGCCGCGATGTTCGACGACGTGGCGGCACGGTACGACCTCACCAACGACGTGCTCTCCCTGGGGCAGGCGCGGCTGTGGCGCAAGGAGGTGGACCGTGCGGTGGACGCACGGCCCGCCGAGCGGGTGCTCGACCTCGCGGCCGGCACCGGCACCTCCTCCCTGCCGTTCGCCCGCACCGGTGCGTACGTCGTGCCGTGCGACTTCTCCGTCGGCATGCTGGGGGAGGGCAAGAAGCGGCACCCGTGGCTGCCCTTCACCGCTGGTGACGGGACCCGGCTGCCGTTCGCGGACGGGGTCTTCGACGCCGTCACCATCTCGTTCGGGCTGCGCAACATCCAGGACACCGACGCGGCGCTGGCCGAGCTCTACCGGGTCACCAAGCCCGGTGGCCGGGTCGTCATCTGCGAGTTCAGCGAGCCGACCTGGGCGCCCTTCCGGACCGTGTACACCGAGTACCTGATGCGCGCGCTGCCGCCGGTCGCCCGCGCGGTCAGCAGCAACCCGGACGCGTACGTCTACCTCGCGGAGTCCATCCGCACCTGGCCCAACCAGCCCGAACTCGCCGCCCGGATGCAGACCGCGGGCTGGCGCAAGGTCGCCTGGCGCAATCTCACCGGTGGGATCGTGGCGCTGCACCGGGGCACGAAGCCGCTCGGGGAGTGAACGGCGGCGCCGTTGAGGGACGGCGCCGGTAGCGGGGGCCCGGCCCGAGGGAAACGGGGCGGCGGTCAGGTTTGGCGGGAACCGTGCGTGCAGCAGTGGTGTCTGTACGTACGTTCATCCGCGGCAGCCGTTCGCACTGCCCTTGATCCTCCGGAGCCCGCCTTGTCGTCGTTCTGCCCGGACTGTGGTTCTTCCTCGCCGCCCGAGGCGCGTTTCTGCATGGGCTGTGGACGGGAGCGGCAGCCGGCCGGCCCGGCCGTGGCGGACGGGGCGCCACCACCCCCGGCGCAGCCGCCCACCCTGCCGGTGCAGCCTCCGGCCTCGCCCGTGGGTGCGCTGCTCTCCCGTACGGCGAAGGGCGACTGGGGCGCGGCGCTGAAGGTCGCTGCCGGGCCGACCGCGCTGCTGCTGGTGCTCGCCTCCGTCGCGGCGCTGTTCCTCGCGGACAAGGCGCACTCGGGCGGGCTCGGCTGGGGCGTACGGATGCGGATCGCGCTGGCGATGCTGCTCCAGGGGGTCGGCGGTGGGGTCAGCCTCTCGGGGAACGCGTCGGCGTCGCTGGAGGCGTTCGGCGAAGGGCTCGCCGGCGAGGTGACACTGTCGCTGGTGCCGCTGCTGGTCACGGCGGCATGGGCGGGCGTGCTGGCGTTCGCGGCCCGGCGGTTCGTGGCGGTGCGCCCGGGCTCCCCGGCGCAGGCGCGCCCGGCGGCCGCGGCAGGTGCGACGGGTGCGGGGCCCGGCGCGGGGACTGCCGTACTCGAGGCCGTGCTGCGGGTCGCCGTGCTGTGCGGCGCCGGCGCCTTCGTTCTCGGGCTGCTGGCGCAACCCTCCTACGACGGGGTCGAGTTGTCGTCCGCGCCGTTCCGCACGCTGCTGTGGTCCTTCCTGCTGTCGGCGGTGGTGTGCGGCGCGGCGGTGGGGCGTGGCGGGGCGGGGGCCTGGCTCGCCGCCCGGCCGGGATGGCGGGCCGCGGTGGGGGCACTGCGGACCGCGCTGCTGGCACTGCTGGTCGTCGTGACGCTGGCCGGTGTGGTCACGGTGGTGGCGGTGCTCGCCACGGAGAAGCAGGACCTCGACGGCGGGGCGATCGTCGCGATGCTGGTGCTGCTGCCCAACATCGGCGCGCTGGCGCTCGCGGCGGCCTGGGGCGCGCCGGTGACGGCCGAGTGGAACCTCCCCGGTGTCCCGTTCATCGGCACCTCCTCCGGGCGTGAGTCGCTCGGGTACGGCGAACTGGGGCACCTGGGCGGCGGCTGGGTGCTGTTCGGGGTGATCGTCGGCGGCGTGGTGGGTGCGCTGCTGGTGGGCTTCCTGGCCGTACGGCGCAGCGCCGAGCGCCGCGAACAGCTGCTGGCCGCGGGCTTCTTCGTCGTGTCGCTGATGCTGCTGGTGCCGGCCGCGGGGGTGAGCGCGACGGCGGTGTTCCGTGACGGCGGCGGCAGCGGCGGTGGGTACGGGCCCGGGTCCGGCGACGCGTACGGTTCCGGGTTCGGCGGTGGCTACGGAGGGGCGTACGGCGGCCATGTCGCCGGGGCGCACGGCGAGTTGGGCGCGAGCGGTGCGGAGACGCTGCTGTTCGCGTTGCTGTGGACCTTCGGCGCGGTGCTGGTCATGCCGTATCTGCTGCGGATGGTGGGGCGCGGCAGTGGGCCGGCCACGTCGGCCGTTCCGCCGGCCCCGTACGCCGCACCTGCCGTTCCGCCGGCCGCCGCGTACGACACCCCGCCCGTCGCGTACGACACCCCGGTGGTGCCGCCCGTCCCGGCGACCCCCACTGCCCCGGATCTCCCGGCGCTGGTCCCGGACGTCACGCCGCCCGCCCCGGCCCCGGTCCCCCCGCTCGCCCCGGCCGAGGAGCCGGCCCGGCCCCCGCGCCGCGTGCTGAAGTGGGTGGCGATCGGGCTGGCCGCGTTCCTGGTCGGCGGTGGCGCCACCGCCGGTGCGCTGTACGTCAAGGACCACGGCGGCAGCAGTCACCGTGCCGACCGGGCCGACAAGCCGTCCGGGGCCACCACGGGGGCGCCCGGCCCCGGCCCGTCGGTGGCGGCCTCCCCCACGGCCACCGCGAGCGGAAACCCGACCCTCGACCCGAGCGGGAACCCGACCGGCGCTCCGAGCGGGAACCCGAGCGGCGGCCCGACCGGCGGCCCGGAAGCCGCCCTGCCCGCCGGCTTCGTCCAGAAGTACGACCCCAACGGCTTCTCGCTCGCCGTGCGGCGCGACTGGGAGCGCTCGCCGAAGGGCACCCAGACCGACTACAAGGCGCCCGTCGGCGAGCAGTACCTGCGCATCGGCGTCATCGCCAACACGCCGCAGTCGTCGTACGACAACTTCCTCAGCATGGAGAAGGGCGCCAGGAAGCGGGTCGACTACCAGCGGGTGGAGATGCGGAAGAACACCTTCCAGGACCGCCCGGCGGCCCGCTGGGAGTTCACCTACGTCAATGACGCGGGGGACACCGTGCACGCCGTCGACCAGGCGTATGTCGCCGCCGACGGGACCGAGTACAGCATCTATTACGAGTGCCTGGAGGCGCTGTACGACCCGGACAACGACCAGGTCTTCAGCACGGCGCTGGCCACCTGGTCGGTGAGCGCCACGGACGTGGACTGACCGGGCCGCCCCCGCTCCCGCACCCCTACGGCACGGCCGGCCCGCTCACAGCTCCAGCCGGTGGCAGTAAGCCGTCCGGTTCTGCCCAGGGGGGAGCACCGTCTCGGCCCGCCGCATGCCCAGGCGCCGGGTCACCGCCATCGACCGTTCGTTGCGGGCGTCCACCACCGCGACGACGTGGCGGACGCCCGCCGCCCGTACGGACGCCAGCGCCGCCTCCGCCGCGGCGGAGGCGTACCCGCGGCCCCAGTACGCCCGGCCCAGCCGCCAGCCGATCTCGATCTCACCGACCGGGCCCCAGTCCCGCGGCCACGGCTGGGCGCCGGTGAAGCCGATGACCGCACCGTCCGCCGGGTCCACCAGGGTGTACAGGCAGAAGCCCAGCTCCGCGTGGTGCCGGCGCTGGCGCGCGGTGAGCTCCTCGTAGACCGAGAGTTCGGCGGGGGAGCCGCCGAAGAACTCCATCACCTCGGGGTCGTTGAAGACCCGGTGCCAGTTCAGGGCGTCCTCGTCGGTGGGGACCCGCAGTTCGACGGCGGGCAGCGCGGGGGGTGCGGTCGCAGGCTTCGCGGTCTTCATGGGACAACCCTTCAGGTTCTGATCACCAAGGCCCCCATAGACTGCACATGCCCGGTGCCGGTCGGCACCCTGATATCCAGATATCGACTTCCGGGAGTCCACGCCGTGACCGAGTCCGCGTCTGCGTCCGAGTCCGCATCCGAGTCCGAACCCGCGTCGGTGACCGGCTCGCAGGCCGGTTCCGGGACGACCGCCTCCTCGGAGCGCACCGCGGACGTGATCGTCGTCGGCGCCGGCCCGGCCGGTTCGGCGACCGCCTACCACCTCGCCAAGTCCGGTCTGGACGTCCTCCTTCTGGAGAAGACCGCGTTTCCGCGCGAGAAGGTCTGCGGCGACGGCCTCACGCCGCGCGCGACCAAGCAGCTGGTCGCGATGGGCATCGACATCTCCGAGGAAGCCGGCTGGCTGCGCAACAAGGGCCTGCGGATCATCGGCGGCGGCTCCCGGCTCCAACTGGACTGGCCGGAACTGGCCTCCTTCCCGGACTACGGTCTCGTCCGCAAGCGTGACGACTTCGACGAGCAGCTGGCCCGGCAGGCGCAGAAGGCCGGTGCGCGGCTGTACGAGCGCTGCAACGTGGGCGCGCCCGTCATCGACGAGCTGACCGGCCGGATCACCGGTGTGCACGCCAAGCTCGGCGAGGAGAAGACCCCGGTCACCTTCCACGCCCCGCTCGTCGTCGCCGCGGACGGCAACTCCACCCGGCTGTCGCTGGCGATGGGGCTGCACCGCCGCGAGGACCGGCCCATGGGCGTCGCGGTCCGTACGTACTTCACCTCGCCCCGGCACGACGACGACTACCTGGAGTCCTGGCTGGAGTTGTGGGACCGGCGCGGCGCCCAGGACCGGCTGCTGCCGGGCTACGGATGGATCTTCGGCATGGGCGACGGCACGAGCAACGTCGGCCTCGGCATCCTCAACTCCAGCTCCGCGTTCCGGGAGCTGGACTGGCGCGAGATCCTCAAGGCGTGGTGCGCGTCCATGCCGGAGGACTGGGGCTACACGCCGGAGAACATGACCGGGCCGATCCGCGGTGCCGCGCTGCCGATGGCCTTCAACCGCCAGCCGCACTACACCAGGGGCCTGCTGCTGGTCGGTGACGCGGGCGGCCTGGTCAACCCGTTCAACGGTGAGGGCATCGCCTACGCGATGGAGTCCGGCGCGATCGCCGCCGAGGTCATCGTGCAGGCGCACGCCCGCGCCACGTACGCCCAGCGCGAGCTGGCCCTGCAGCGCTACCCGAAGATCCTCAAGGACACCTACGGGGGCTACTACTCGCTGGGCCGCGCCTTCGTGAAGCTGATCGGCAACCCCAAGGTCATGCAGATCGCCACCCAGCGCGGCCTGACCCACCCGCTGCTGATGCGCTTCACCCTCAAGATGCTCGCCAACCTCACCGACCCCACGGGCGGCGACGCGATGGACCGGATCATCAACGGGCTGAGCAAGGTGGCGCCCCGCTCGTGACGCCCGGCCGGCGCCGGCCGGGGTGGCCCGACGCCCGGCCCGGCCGCCGCCGGAAAAAAATATCGGCCCGTCCCGTCACACTCTCCGGCCGGGATCCGTCAGTGCGGTAACGACGAGATCCTGATGAGGAGAGCAGTGATGGAAGCACGTATGAAGAACCCCGCGGTGGTCCTTCCCGAGGCCATGCAGCCGCTTCTCGACGTGGTCAAGGCCACGCGGAAGGCCGGGGTGCCGGAGGAGACGCTGGAGCTGGTGCACCTGCGGGCCAGCCAGATCAACGGCTGCAGCTACTGCGTCGACGGCGGCGTCAAGAACGCCCGTAAGGCGGGCGTCAGCGACGACAAGCTGTTCGCGGTGGCGGCCTGGCGGGAGGCGCCGTACTTCTCGGACGCCGAGCGCGCCGCCCTCGCGCTGACCGAGGCGTCCACCCGCCTCGCGGACAGCTCCGACCCGGTGCCGGACGCCGTCTGGGACGAGGCCGCCGACCACTTCGACGAGCAGCAGCTGGCGGCGATCATCCTCACGATCGGCGTCACCAACCTCTTCAACCGGCTCAACGCGACCACCAGGCAGCCGGCGGGAGCGGGCTGGTAACAGCCGGATCCGTTCCGTGGGCCGGCCGGAGCCGGGCGCGTGTCCCGCGCCCGGCCCCGGCGTTTCCCGGGGGAGGGAGCTACGAGACGCTCCCGGGCGCCGACGCCGGTGCCGGCAGCCGGCGCGCCGGGTCCGGTGCGGGCAGCCGCCGGGCGGGGGCGGTCAGCTGCTCGGCACCCGGAGGCACCGGTACGGCCGCGAAGATCGCGTCCTGCTGCGCCTGGAGTTCCCGCACCCTCTCGGGCGAGGTGCCGGGCAGCCGCTGCTCCTCGTAGAGCTTGTGCGTCTCCAGCTGGGCCCGCTTGCTCTCCGGGGTGTGGAACTGGACCTCGAAGAGCTGGCCGGAACGGGGCGCGCGCCACGCGGCGTTGATGCCCTTGTAGCCGGGGCGGGTCCAGGTGTTGGACCAGCGGGTGGAGTCGTTGCCCCACACGGCCAGCAGCCCGGACGCGGTGGTGACGCCCTTGCTGTACTTCCCCGCGGGCCACTGGAGGGTGAAGCGCACCGCGTCGTTGACGGTACCGAGCGCCTGGTCCGCGGTCTGCCCGGGATTCTCCCGCAGCTTGGTGGCGACCTTGCGCTTGAGCGAGTCCGGCGACTTCAGCCGCTGGTCGAAGCCGATCAGGGCGGCGTGGCTGATGACCGCGGCGGTGCGGACCTGGGGGCTGATGGCACGCTCGGCGCGGCGGGCGCGCGCGACGAACGCGTCCACCGTCTTGTTGTCGGCGGCGCTCAGCGCCAACCCGTCCTGGTGCCAGCCCCCGTCGTGGTCGCTGCCGGTGGCCGGCGCGGTGGCGGCGGGCGGCGGGACGGCCGGGACGGCGGCGGTCGCGGCGGCGGTGGCGCCCAGTCCGAGGGCGGTGGCCAGGGCGGCGGCCGTCGCGGCCCGGCTGACGAGGCGGGAGGCGGTGCGTCGGTGGTTCATCGGTGCGCGGGTCCCTCTCTCTACGGATGCCGCACGGCGCCCACGGGGGGTGGGTGCGGCACATGGCGAGAGGTGCAACGGCGCGCAGGGGGCGTCGGTAGCTCCCGGAGCGGTCCCGGGGCCGCTACCTGGCTCGATCGTGGCGCCGTACGGCGCGAATCTGCCGGCGTACGGGCCGGATACGGCGAAGGACCGCCGCTCCCGGGCGGCGGGAGGGCGGTCCTTCGTGCGGAACCGAAGAGGCGGGGGTCCTACAGGACGCGCACCGCGCCGGTCGGCATGTCGTAGCTGAGCGGACGCTCGACGATGCCGGTGCTGGGGTTCTGGGCGCCGATGAAGTTGCCGTTACCGACGTAGACGCCGACGTGGTAGGCGCTGCCCGCGCTGCCCCAGTAGAGGAGGTCGCCGACCTGGAGGTTGTCCAGGCCGACCTGGGTGCCCGCGGTGGACTGGTCCTGCGAGACGCGCGGCAGGTCGATGCCGATCTGGCTGAACGCGGCCTGGGTCAGGCCGGAGCAGTCGTACGACGAGGGGCCGCTGGAGCCGAGCACGTACGCCTTGCCGAGCTGGGCCTTGAGGAAGGCGACGAGCGTGGCGGTGGAGCCGGTGGCGGACGACGGGGCGGACAGGGTGGTCCGCTCGGCGGAGCGCGAAGCCCGGGCCTGCGCGGCCTCCTTGGCCTTGCGCGCCTCCTCGGCCTTCTTCTTGGCCTCGGCCTTGGCCTTCTTCACGGCCTCGGCCTTGTGCTTCTCGGCGGCCTTGGCGGCCTGCGAGAGAGCGGTGTCCTGGAGCGCCTGCCGCTCGTAGTTGAACGCGACCTGCTCGGCGGTGTCGGCGCTCCGGGCGGCGCTGGTGGCCAGCGCCGTCGTGATCGTCGGCATCTCCTGCGTTTCGGAGACGGGCTTTTCCGCGGCGTTGGCCGGCACGGTGGCGCCGGTGACCGCGAGAGTGAGGAAGCCACCGGTCACGCCCGCGCGCAGCGCCCGGGAGGACGCGGAAGGACGGCGGGGCTTCCGGTGGCTGGGTATGAGTGCGTTCGGGGACATGGCAATAACGGCTATCAGGAGCCCGAGGTTGCTGCCAAGAAAGGTGCAGTGCGCCACACTTGACGCGTACGCGACGAACAAAAGGGACTTTTGGTCGCCGGCCGAGCCGACGGCGGGATGTCCGTATTTCGCGATCATGTTCCTACGCACGGCATTTGCTGCTCAGTGCGGGCTCACAAGGCGCTTACCACTTCTTCACGCGCCACGCCAAGGCTTCCCGGGCGTCAAGGACTTAGCCCCCTAAATCGCGTGGGATAGGTCACTCTTGAGTGTCCGTTATGTTCCCGTGACCCGACGCCGCGGCTCGCTCGTGAACGGGGGCACGTACCGACGATCACGGCCGGGTCACGAGCGGGTCACGCCGACGGCCGCCGCCCCTATAGCAGTTGGGGGAGTCCAACACCAATTTGCCTGTCGGGCCGACCAGTTGATATTGGCCAAACGCGCCTGACCAGCGGCAACCCAGGAAATTGTCACCTCTCGTGATCACTCGCGTGCTTCACGTATGAAGATCACCGCTCATCCGACTTCATGATCCTTCGCCGGGTGGTGGAGATCACAAAGGCGTTGTTCACCCCCGTGTCGCAGATCACAGACCGGCGGGCATAAGATGCAGTCGGCTCGGGCTTGTGAACTGCCTCACATATGCACGATCTCTACGGGGCGATTCAAAGGGCCCGAGCGGACCGCCATCCAGTCATCGTCGACTGAAGGGAGCGAGGACGGTGAACGCTTACGCGCCCATCCTCGTACTGGGAGCTCTCGGGGCAGGCTTTGCGATCTTCTCCGTCGTCATGGCCGCCCTCGTCGGGCCCAGGCGCTACAACCGGGCCAAGCTCGAGGCGTACGAGTGCGGAATCGAACCGACGCCGACACCGGCCGGAGGCGGTCGCTTCCCGATCAAGTACTACCTGACGGCGATGCTCTTCATCGTCTTCGACATCGAGATCGTCTTCCTCTATCCCTGGGCCGTCACCTTCGACGCCCTGGGGCTTTTCGGGCTCGTCGAGATGCTCCTCTTCGCGCTCACCGTCTTCGTCGCCTACGCCTATGTCTGGCGTCGTGGCGGCCTGGAATGGGACTAGGGGCCACCCATGGGACTTGAAGAGAAGCTGCCCAGCGGCTTTCTGCTGACCACCGTCGAACAGGCCGCGGGGTGGGTGCGCAAATCCTCGGTCTTCCCGGCGACCTTCGGGCTGGCCTGCTGCGCGATCGAGATGATGACGACCGGCGCCGGGCGCTACGACCTGGCCCGCTTCGGCATGGAGGTCTTCCGCGGCTCACCGCGCCAGGCGGACCTGATGATCGTGGCCGGCCGGGTGAGCCAGAAGATGGCCCCCGTCCTGCGGCAGGTCTACGACCAGATGCCGAACCCCAAGTGGGTGATCTCCATGGGGGTTTGTGCGTCCTCGGGCGGAATGTTCAACAACTACGCGATCGTCCAGGGCGTCGACCACATCGTGCCCGTCGACATCTATCTGCCGGGCTGCCCGCCGCGTCCCGAGATGCTGATGGACGCCATCCTCAAGCTGCACGACAAGATCCAGCACACCAAGCTCGGGGTCAATCAGCAGCAGGCCGCCCGCGAGGCGGAGGAAGCGGCGCTCAAGGCGCTCCCGCTGATCGACATGAAGGGGCTGCTGCGGTGACTGAGCGGAAGAACCCCGAAGGCCCCGGGCCGAACGGCACCGAGGACGCCTTCCCGGCGCAGCGCGACGACACCGGCGAGGTGATCGCCACCCGCCGCGGGATGTTCGGCGCCAACAACGGCGGCGACACCACCGGCTACGGCGGCCTCGTACGGACCGTCCGGCTGCCCGGCGCGTCGCAGCGGCCGTACGGCGGGCCGGGCGGTGGTGAGGAAGGCTTCGGCGCGTTCGACGAGATCGCCGACGAGCTGGAGGGCGCCCTCGACGAGCAGGGGCTGATCCCCGAGAACGTGATCGACAAGACCGTCGTCGACCGCGGCGAGCTGACCTTCCACATCGAGCGGGAGCACCTGCCGGTCGTCGCCAGGATCCTGCGCGACGACCCGGCGCTGCGCTTCGAGCTGTGTACCGGCGTCAGCGGGGTGCACTTCCCCGGCGACAAGGGCCGCGAGCTGCACGCCGTCTACCACCTGCGCTCGATCACCCACAACCGGCTGATCCGGCTGGAGGTCTCCGCCCCCGACGCCGACCCGCACATCCCCTCGCTCGTCGACGTCTACCCGACCAACGACTGGCACGAGCGCGAGACCTACGACTTCTTCGGCCTGATCTTCGACGGCCATCCTGCGCTGACCCGGATCATGATGCCCGACGACTGGCAGGGCTTCCCGCAGCGCAAGGACTACCCGCTCGGCGGCATCCCCGTCGAGTACAAGGGCGCCCAGATCCCGGCTCCCGACCAGCGGAGGTCGTACAGCTGATGACTACTGCACCGCACTCCCACTCCTCGGCGGGCCACCACACCGCGAGCGACTTCGACACGGCCGAGTCCCTCGCCCGCGAGACGACCGAGGGGACGGTCTACAACGTCTCGGGCGGGGACTGGGACGAGATCGCGGCGTCGGCCGTGAAGTCCGACGACGAGCGGATCATCGTCAACATGGGGCCGCAGCACCCCTCCACGCACGGCGTGCTCCGGCTGATCCTGGAGATCGACGGGGAGACCGTCACCGAGGCCCGCTGCGGCATCGGCTACCTGCACACCGGCATCGAGAAGAACCTCGAATTCCGGACCTGGACGCAGGGCACCACGTTCGTGACGAGGATGGATTACCTCACCCCCTTCTTCAACGAGACGGCCTACTGCCTGGCCGTGGAGAAGCTCCTCGGCATCACCGGCGACATCCCCGACCGCGCCTCGGTCATCCGCGTGATGCTGATGGAGCTCAACCGGCTGTCGTCGCACCTCGTCGCCATCGCCACCGGCGGCATGGAGCTGGGCGCCACCACGATCATGATCTACGGCTTCCGGGACCGCGAACTGATCCTGGACATCTACGAGCTGATCACCGGCCTGCGGATGAACCACGCCTACATCCGCCCCGGCGGCCTGGCCCAGGACCTGCCCCCGGGCGCCGTCGACCAGGTGCGCGCCTTCGTCAAGAAGATGCGCAAGAACCTTCCCGAGTACGACAAGCTCGCCACCGGCAACCCCGTGTTCAAGGGACGCATGGAGGGCATCGGCTACCTCGACCTGGCCGGCTGCATGGCCACCGGCGCCACCGGGCCGATCGTGCGCTCCGCGGGCCTGCCGCACGACCTGCGCAAGTCCCAGCCGTACTGCGGCTACGAGGACTACGAGTTCGACATCCCGACCGCGGACACCTGCGACTCCTACGGCCGGTTCCTGATCCGGCTGGAGGAGATGCGCCAGTCGCTGCGGATCGTCGAGCAGTGCCTGGACCGGCTGGAGCCGGGCCCGGTGATGGTCGCGGACAAGAAGATCGCCTGGCCCGCACAGCTGGCCCTCGGCCCGGACGGCCTGGGCAACTCCCTCGACCACATCAAGAAGATCATGGGCACTTCGATGGAGGCCCTGATCCACCACTTCAAGCTGGTGACCGAGGGCTTCCGGGTCCCGCCCGGCCAGGCGTACGCGGCCGTCGAGTCCCCCAAGGGCGAGCTGGGCGTGCACGCGGTCAGCGACGGCGGCACCCGCCCCTACCGGGTGCACTTCCGCGACCCGTCCTTCACCAACCTGCAGGCCATGGCGGCGATGTGCGAAGGCGGCCAGGTCGCCGACGTGATCGTGGCCGTCGCGTCCATCGACCCCGTGATGGGAGGCGTCGACCGGTGACCACTGTGTCTTCCCGGGGCCAAACCCCCGAACCCCCGACCAGCTTGGGGATGCCCGCGCTCCCGGCCCCCGACTACCCGGCCGAGGTTCGGGCCCGGCTGGAGGCGGACGCCAAGGAGGTGATCGCCCGCTACCCCGGCCCGCGCTCGGCGCTGCTGCCGCTGCTGCACCTCGTACAGGCCGAGGAAGGGCACGTCACCCGCACCGGCATCCGCTTCTGCGCCGAACAGCTCGACCTCACCACCGCCGAGGTCACCGCCGTCTCGACCTTCTACTCCATGTACCGCCGCAAGGCCGGCGGGGACTACCAGGTCGGGGTCTGCACCAACACGCTGTGCGCGGTGATGGGCGGTGACGCCATCTTCGAGGAGCTCAAGGAGCACCTCGGCGTCGGCAACGGCGAGACCACCGAGGACGGCGCCGTCAGCCTCGAACACATCGAGTGCAACGCGGCCTGCGACTTCGCCCCCGTCGTGATGGTCAACTGGGAGTTCTTCGACAACCAGACGCCGGAGTCCGCCCGGCAGCTGGTCGACGACCTGCGCGCGGGCCGGACCGTCGAGCCCACCCGCGGCGCCCCGCTGTGCACCTTCAAGGAGACCGCGCGGATGCTCGCCGGTTTCCCCGACGAGCGCCCCGGCGCCGTCGAGGCCACCGGCAGCGCCGGCCCCGCCTCCCTGATCGGGCTGCGCCTGGCCAAGGGGGAGGTGGCCCCCGGACGCGGCGCCGGTCACGTCGTCTCGCCCCGCACCGCGGGCCCCGCCGAGGAGCCGCCCAGCGGCCACCCCGGCGAACAGGCACCCCCGGGACACCCCAGTTCGCACGATGCCCCGCAGGAAACCTCGGCCTCCGACGACCAGCACCCGGCCGGGCCCACCGCAGAGGAGGGGGAGTGATGACCGTGGCAGCCGATTACGGGGGCGCCTCCCGGCCGCAGGCCGGGGGAGAGGCGAGCCCCGAAAAGCTCCTCGCACCAGTCCTGTCCGCCTTCTGGGACCAGCCGGAATCCTGGACCCTGGAGACGTACCGCCGGCACGAGGGCTACGAGGGCCTGCGCAAGGCGCTCGCGATGCCCCCTGACGACGTCATCGCCTACGTCAAGGACTCCGGGCTGCGCGGCCGCGGCGGCGCGGGCTTCCCCACCGGGATGAAGTGGCAGTTCATCCCCCAGGGCGACGGCAAGCCGCACTATCTGGTGGTCAACGCGGACGAATCGGAGCCCGGGACCTGCAAGGACATCCCGCTCCTCTTCGCCAACCCGCACTCCCTCATCGAGGGCATCGTGATCGCCTGCCATGCGATCCGGTCGAACCACGCCTTCATCTACCTGCGCGGTGAGGTCGTACCCGTCCTGCGCCGGCTGCACGAAGCCGTGCGCGAGGCGTACGCGGCGGGCTTCCTCGGGAAGAACATCCTCGGCTCGGGACTCGACCTGGACGTGATCGTGCACGCGGGCGCCGGCGCGTACATCTGCGGTGAGGAAACCGCGCTGCTCGATTCCCTGGAGGGCCGTCGCGGACAGCCCAGGCTGCGTCCTCCCTTCCCCGCGGTGGCCGGCCTCTACGCCTGCCCCACTGTCGTCAACAACGTCGAATCCATCGCGTCGGTTCCCGCGATCCTGAACAAGGGCAAGGACTGGTTCAGGTCGATGGGCAGCGAGAAGTCCCCGGGCTTCACGCTGTACTCGCTCAGCGGCCACGTCGCCAACCCCGGCCAGTACGAGGCCCCGTTGGGCATCACGCTGCGCCAGCTGCTCGACATGAGCGGCGGCATGCGCCGCGGCCACCGGCTGAAGTTCTGGACGCCGGGCGGCTCCTCGACGCCGATGTTCACCGACGAGCACCTCGACGTCCCCCTGGACTACGAGGGCGTCGGCGCGGCCGGTTCGATGCTCGGCACCAAGGCGCTGCAGTGCTTCGACGAGACCACCTGCGTCGTACGCGCGGTCACCCGCTGGACCGAGTTCTACGCCCACGAGTCCTGCGGCAAGTGCACGCCCTGCCGCGAAGGGACGTACTGGCTGGTGCAGTTGCTCCGCGACATCGAGGCCGGCAAGGGCGTGCCGGCCGACCTCGACAAGCTGAACGACATCGCCGACAACATCAACGGCAAGTCCTTCTGCGCCCTCGGTGACGGCGCCGCCTCGCCGATCTTCTCCTCGCTCCAGTACTTCCGCGAGGAGTACGAGCAGCACCTCACCGGCAAGGGCTGCCCCTTCGACCCCGCCAGGTCGACCCTGTGGGCCGACAACGACGCTCACCTGGGGGTGAACGCATGACCGTCACCACAACGGGGTCGAACAGCGGCTCCGCCGCGGTCCCCCCGGAGGACCTCGTCACCCTGACCATCGACGGCATCGAGATCTCCGTCCCCAAGGGGACGCTGGTCATCCGCGCCGCCGAACTCCTCGGCATCGAGATCCCGCGCTTCTGCGACCACCCGCTGCTGGACCCGGCGGGCGCCTGCCGGCAGTGCATCGTCGAGGTCGAGGGCCAGCGCAAGCCGATGGCCTCGTGCACCATCACCTGCACCGACGGCATGGTCGTCAAGTCGCAGCTGACCTCCCCGGTGGCCGAGAAGGCCCAGCGCGGGGTGATGGAGCTGCTGCTGATCAACCACCCGCTGGATTGCCCGGTCTGCGACAAGGGCGGCGAGTGCCCGCTCCAGAACCAGGCGATGCAGGTCGGCGACCCGGAGTCGCGCTTCGAGGGCAAGAAGCGCACCTTCGCCAAGCCGGTGCCGATCTCCACGCAGGTGCTGCTGGACCGCGAGCGCTGCGTGCTGTGCGCGCGCTGCACCCGCTTCAGCAACCAGATCGCCGGCGACCCGATGATCGAGCTGGTCGAGCGCGGCGCCCTCCAACAGGTCGGCACCGGAGAGGGCGACCCCTTCGAGTCGTACTTCTCCGGCAACACCATCCAGATCTGCCCGGTGGGCGCGCTCACCTCCGCCGCGTACCGCTTCCGCTCCCGCCCGTTCGACCTGGTCTCCTCGCCGTCGGTGTGCGAGCACTGCGCGGGCGGCTGCGCGACCCGTACGGACCACCGGCGCGGCAAGGTCATGCGGCGGCTGGCCGCCAACGACCCCGAGGTCAACGAGGAGTGGATCTGCGACAAGGGGCGCTTCGCCTTCCGCTACGCGCAGCAGCGCGACCGGCTGGAGCACCCGCTGGTACGCGACCGGGAGACCGGTGAACTCCAGCCGGCGAGCTGGCCGGAGGCGCTGGCGGCGGCGGCCCGCGGGCTGACCGCGGCCCGGGGCCGCACCGGCGTGCTGACCGGGGGCCGGCTGACCGTCGAGGACGCCTACGCCTACGCCAAGTTCGCCCGGATCGCGCTGCACACCAACGACATCGACTTCCGGGCGCGGGTGCACAGCGCCGAGGAGGCCGACTTCCTGGCGGCCAGGGTCGCCGGCCGCGGCCGGGACCTCGGCGGAGACGGGGGCTCCCCGGAGGCCGGGGGCGTCACGTACACCGCCCTGGAGCAGGCGCCGGCCGTGCTGCTGGCCGGCATCGAGGCGGAGGAGGAGGCGCCGGGCGTCTTCCTGCGGCTGCGCAAGGCGCACCGCAAGCACGGGCAGCGCACCTACGGGCTGGCCGGTTACGCCTCACGCGGCCTGATCAAGACCGGCGGCACGCTGCTCCCGGCCGCCCCCGGTACGGAAACGGAATGGCTGGACGCGCTGGCCGGCGGGGTCGGCCTGGACGGCGAGGGGCAGGCCGCGGCCGAGGCGCTGCGCGCGGACGGCGCGGTGATCGTCGTCGGTGAGCGGCTGGCGGCGGTGCCCGGCGCACTGACCGCCGCGGTCCGCGCCGCCACCGCCACCGGTGCCCGCCTGGTGTGGATCCCCCGGCGGGCGGGCGAACGGGGCGCCGTCGAGGCGGGCGCGCTGCCCGGCCTGCTGCCCGGTGGCCGGCCGGCCACCGATCCCAGGGCCCGCGACGAGGTCGCCGCCGCCTGGGGCGTGGCCGCGCTGCCGCACCGGCACGGCCGTGACACCGGCCAGATCATCGAGGCTGCGGCGACCGGTGAACTCGGCGCGCTCCTGGTGGCCGGCGTCGAGGTCGCCGACCTCCCGGACCCGGCCCGGGCGCTGACCGCCCTGGAGGAGGTCGGCTTCCTGGTCAGCCTGGAGCTGCGGCCCTCGCAGGTCACCGAGCGGGCGGACGTGGTCCTCCCGGTGGCGGCCGTCGTCGAGAAGGCCGGCACGTTCCTCAACTGGGAGGGCCGGGCGCGGATGTTCGAGGCGGCGCTCAAGCCGGACCAGATGACCCGACGGCACCTTCAGCCCGACTCCCGGGTCCTGCAGATGCTCGCCGACGCCATGGACGTCCACCTGGGGCTGCCGGACCTCCGCTCCGTACGCCACGAGATGGACCGGCTCGGCAGCTGGGACGGCGCGTACGCCGGCGGGCCCCTGGAGACGGGCCGTCCGCTGCCGCGCCCGGACACCGGCGAGGCGGTACTCGCCGGCCACCGGCTCCTGCTGGACCAGGGGCTGCTCCAGGAAGGCGACGAGGCGCTGGCCGGCACCCGGCACGCCGCCGTCGCCCGGCTGTCCCGGGCCACCGCGGAGGAGACCGGCGTGAAGGACGGTGACCTGCTGGCGGTCATCGGGCCGTCCGGCGCGGTCCACCTGCCGCTGCAGGTCACGCCGATGCCCGACCGGGTGGTGTGGCTGCCGCTCAATTCCACGGGCGGTGGCGTCGCCGCCGACACCGGGGCGCTCCCCGGTGACCTGGTGAAGATCTCCGCCGTCCCGGGCACACCGGAGCCGGCCAAGGAGGTGGACGAATGATGCAGCTCGCTCACCTGGCCGCCGCGCCGACCGCGCTGGCCCAGGAGGACCTGTCGATGTTCGGCCGCGACCCGTGGTGGCTGGTCGTCATCAAGGCGGTCTTCTGCTTCGCGTTCCTGATGCTGACGGTGCTGTTCTCGATCGTCTGGGAGCGCAAGGTCGTCGCCTGGATGCAGCTGCGCATCGGCCCCAACAGGCACGGCCCCTGGGGGATGCTGCAGTCGCTGGCCGACGGCATCAAGCTGATGCTGAAGGAAGACCTGATCGTCAAGCGGGCCGACAAGGCGGTGTACATCCTCGCGCCGGTCGTGGCGGCCATCCCGGCCTTCATGGCGGTCGCGGTGATCCCCTTCGGGCCGGCCGACAACGAGGTGTCGATCTTCGGCGTCCGCACCCCGATGCAGCTGACCGACCTGCCGATCGGCATCCTCTACATCCTGGCGACGGCCTCGGTCGGCATCTACGGCATCGTGCTGGCGGGCTGGTCCTCCGGCTCGACGTACCCACTGCTCGGCGGCCTGCGGTCGTGCGCGCAGATGATCTCGTACGAGATCGCGATGGGCATGTCGTTCGCGGCGGTGTTCCTGTACTCCGGGTCGATGTCGACGTCGACCATCGTGGAGGCGCAGCAGGACCGCTGGTACGTGCTGCTGCTCCCGGTGTCGTTCATCATCTACATCGTCGCGATGGTGGGCGAGACCAACCGCGCGCCGTTCGACATGCCGGAGTCCGAGGGCGACCTCGTCGGCGGCTTCAACACCGAGTACTCGTCGATCAAGTTCGCGATGTTCATGCTCGCCGAGTACATCAACATGGTCACCGTCTCGGCGGTCGCGGTCACCCTCTTCCTGGGCGGCTGGAAGGCCCCCTGGCCCGTCTCCACGTTCTGGGAGGGCGCCAACCACGGGTGGTGGCCGCTGCTGTGGTTCGTCATCAAGGTGCAGCTGCTGCTGTTCTTCTTCATCTGGCTGCGCGGCACGCTCCCACGGGTGCGCTACGACCAGTTCATGAAGCTGGGCTGGAAGGTCCTCATCCCCGTCTCGATGGTCTGGCTGATGCTCGTCGCCACCGTCCGGGCGCTGAAGAACGAGGGCTACAACTTCTCCCAGATCGTGCTGTATGTCGCCGGCGGCGCGGTGGCGCTGCTGCTGATCTCCCTCGTCGTGGACTTCTTCCGGCGCGGTGAGGTGGCCGAGGAGACGGACGGCGACGGGGAGTTCGACCCGATGGCCGGCGGTTTCCCCGTACCGCCGCTGCCCGGACAGAGCCTGCCGCCGGTGCCGCGCCGACGGCCGCGCCGGGACCGGGAGTTGATTGTCAGTGGTCGGGTGGACACTGTCAGTGACGAAAATGAGACCGACGGAAAGGGGGGCGACGGTGCCTGAGTTCCAGAACCCCGTGGCCGGCTTCGGCGTGACCTTCAAGGCCATGTTCAAGAAGCGGCTGACCGAGCAGTATCCGGAGGAGAAGAAGCCGACGGCGCCGCGTTTCCACGGCCGCCATCAGCTCAACCGCCATCCGGACGGGCTGGAGAAGTGCATCGGCTGCGAGCTGTGCGCCTGGGCCTGTCCGGCGGACGCGATCTACGTCGAAGGCGCGGACAACACCGACGAGGAGCGCTACTCCCCGGGCGAGCGGTACGGCCGCGTCTACCAGATCAACTACCTGCGCTGCATCCTGTGCGGCCTGTGCGTCGAGGCGTGCCCGACCCGTGCGCTGACCATGACCAATGAGTACGAACTCGCCGACCGGTCCCGCGCCTCGCTCATCTACACCAAGGAAGAGCTGCTCGTCGGGCTGACGGAGACGATGGTCGACTCGCCGCACGCGATCTACCCCGGCATGACGGAGAAGGACTACTACAACGGGCTGATCACCGAGGCCGCCCCGGGGACGGTCCGTCAGGAGCCGGCCTCCAAGGGCGCGGAGCCGCAGGAGGCCGCCGCGACGACCGGTCCGGCCGAGCCCGCGGCGCGGGAGGTGACCGAGCGATGAGCACCCTCGCCGCCGCGGCCTCCACCGGTGAGGCCGTCCAGTTCTGGCTCCTGGGCACGGTCGCCGTCATCGGCGCGCTGTGCACGGTCCTGATGAAGCGGGCCGTGCACAGCGCCCTCTCGCTGGCCGGCACCATGATCGTCCTGGCGGTCTTCTACCTGGCCAACGGGGCGTACTTCCTCGGCGTCGTCCAGATCGTCGTCTACACCGGCGCGATCATGATGCTGTTCCTCTTCGTCGTCATGCTGGTCGGCGTCACGGCCGCGGACTCCCTCAAGGAGACGCTCAAGGGCCAGCGCTGGCTCGCCGCCGGACTGGGCATCGGCTTCGGCATCCTGCTGATCGCCGGCATCGGCAACGCCTCGCTCAAGGAGTTCAACGGCCTGGGCGAGGCCAACGCCGGCGGCAATGTGCAGGGCCTGGCCGCGCTGATCTTCACCAAGTACGTCTTCGCCTTCGAAATCACCGGCGCCCTGCTGATCACGGCCGCCGTCGGCGCGATGGTGCTCACCCACCGGGAGCGCACGGAGCGGGCCAGGACGCAGCGCGAGCAGTCCGAGGCGCGGGTCCGCGAGGGCAAGCAGGTCCCGCCGCTGCCCGCCCCGGGTGTCTACGCCCGGCACAACGCCGTCGACATCCCGGGCCTGCTGCCCGACGGCACCCCGTCCGACCTGACCGTCAGCCCGACCCTGCGCGAGCGCGGTCAGATCCGCGACGTCTCCCGTGAGTCGCTCGCCGAACTCAAGGCCCTGGAGCGGCGCACCGAGGACTGGCTGGGGCGCACCTCCGGGGAGGAACCCCGGCCCCCGTCGTCCGGCGGTACGACGCCGACGGAGCGCAAGGAGGAGGCCAAGAAGTGAATCCGGTCTACTACCTCTACCTCGCCGCCCTGCTGTTCACCATCGGTGCGGCCGGGGTGCTGATCAGGCGGAACGCCATCGTGGTGTTCATGTGCATCGAGCTGATGCTCAATGCCTGCAATCTCGCCTTCGTCACCTTCTCGCGGATGCACGGCAATCTGGACGGCCAGATCATCGCCTTCTTCACGATGGTCGTCGCCGCGGCCGAGGTCGTGGTCGGCCTGGCGATCATCGTGTCGATCTTCCGCACCCGTCATACGGCCTCGGTCGACGACGCCAGCCTGATGAAGCTGTAAGGGGTCGCACAAAGTGGAGAACTTGATCGCGCTGCTCGTCGCGGCACCGCTGGTCGGTGCGGCCCTGCTGTTGTGCGGCGGCAAACGACTCGACCGCACCGGCCACTGGATCGGCACCCTCCTCGCGGTGGCGTCGTTCGCCGTCGGAGTGGCGCTCTTCGCCGACATGCTCGGCAGGAGCGCCGACCACCGGGCCATGCACCAGTACCTGTTCAGCTGGATCCCGGTCGGCGGCTTCCGCGCGGACGTCGCCTTCCAGCTCGACCAGCTGTCGATGACCTTCGTCCTGCTGATCACCGGTGTCGGATCGCTGATCCACATCTACTCGATCGGCTACATGGAGCACGACGAGCGGCGCCGCCGCTTCTTCGGCTACCTCAACCTCTTCCTCGCGGCGATGCTGCTGCTCGTCCTCGCCGACAACTACCTCCTGCTGTATGTCGGCTGGGAGGGCGTCGGCCTCGCGTCGTACCTCCTCATCGGGTTCTGGCAGCACAAGCCCAGCGCGGCCACCGCAGCCAAGAAGGCGTTCCTGGTCAACCGCGTCGGCGACATGGGCCTGTCCATCGCGATCATGCTGATGTTCACGACGTTCGGGACCTTCGCCTTCGGCCCGGTGCTCGCCGCCACCGGGGCCACCTCCGAGGGCAAGCTGACCGCCATCGGCCTGATGCTGCTGCTGGCCGCCTGCGGCAAGTCCGCCCAGGTGCCGCTGCAGTCCTGGCTCGGTGACGCGATGGAGGGCCCGACCCCGGTCTCCGCCCTCATCCACGCCGCCACCATGGTCACCGCCGGCGTCTACCTCATCACCCGCTCCGGAGCCGTCTTCAACGCCGCACCGGACGCCCAGCTCGCGGTCGTCGTGGTCGGCGCGGTCACGCTCCTCTACGGTGCCATCGTCGGTTGCGCCAAGGACGACATCAAAAAGGCGCTGGCCGGCTCGACGATGTCGCAGATCGGCTACATGGTCCTGGCCGCCGGCCTCGGCCCGATCGGCTACGCCTTCGCGATCATGCACCTCGTCACCCACGGCTTCTTCAAAGCGGGCCTCTTCCTCGGCGCCGGTTCCGTGATGCACGGGATGAACGACGAGGTCGACATGCGCAAGTACGGCGGCCTCCGCAAATACATGCCGGTCACCTTCCTCACCTTCGGCCTCGGCTATCTGGCGATCATCGGGTTCCCCGGCCTCTCCGGCTTCTTCTCCAAGGACAAGATCATCGAGGCGGCGTTCGCCAAGGGCGGCACCGAGGGCTGGATCCTCGGCGGCGCGGCCCTCCTCGGCGCCGCGGTCACCGCGTTCTACATGACCCGGGTGATGCTGATGACCTTCTTCGGCGAAAAGCGCTGGGACCCGAAGGAGACCCACCCGCACGAGTCGCCGAAGATCATGACGGTCCCGATGATCGTGCTGGCCGTCGGATCCGTCTTCGCGGGCGGCCTGTTCAGCATCAACGAGAGCTTCGTGACGTGGCTGGAGCCGGTCACCTCGTTCGCTCACGGCCACTCGCCGGTCAGCGCCACCACCGTCACCGCCTCGACCATCGTCGTGCTGCTCCTCGGCGTCGGCACCGCCTGGCTGATGTACGGCCGCAAACCCGTCCCGGCGCTCGCCCCGCGCGGTTCGCTGCTCACCCGCGCCGCCCGCCGCGACCTCCTCCAGGACGACTTCAACGACCTCGTCTTCGTCCGTGGCGGCACCCACCTCACGACCACGCTCGTCCAGCTCGACCGCTCCCTGGTGGATGGCGCGGTCAACGGCACGGCGGCGTCCATGGGCGGACTCTCCAGCCTGCTGCGCCGGTTGCAGACCGGCTTCGTCCGCTCGTACGCGGTCCAGATGCTGGGCGGGGCCGCCGTTCTCGTCGCCGCGACCCTGCTGATGAGGGGTGTCTGAGCCATGTCGTTTCCCCTGCTGACGGCGACGGCCGTGGTACCGGCGGTCGGCGCGATCGCCACCGCCGCGCTGCCCGCCGCCAAGCGCACCGCCGCCAAATGGCTCGCGCTGCTCTTCTCGCTGATCACCTTCGCGCTGGCCCTGGTGGTCGCCTTCCGCTTCGACCCCGGCGCCGGCGCCCCGTTCCAACTCACCGAATCGCACGCCTGGATCCGGGACTTCGGGGTGCGCTACGAACTCGGCGTGGACGGCATCGCGGTCGCCCTGATCGCGCTCACCACCCTGCTGATCCCCTTCATTATCCTGGCGGGCTGGCACGACGCCGACCCCCTCGAAGAGGCGACCCCCAACCGCCGCTGGCGGCCCACCCAGGGCTTCTTCGCCCTGATCCTCGCCGTCGAGGCGATGGTGGTGCTCTCCTTCGAAGCCACCGACGTCTTCCTCTTCTACATCTTCTTCGAAGCCATGCTGATCCCGATGTACTTCCTCATCGGCGGCTTCGGGGACCGCGCGGGACGGGACGGCGAGGAGGAGGCCGCCGGCCGCCGCTCGTACGCCGCGGTGAAGTTCCTGCTCTACAACCTCGCCGGCGGCCTGATCATGCTCGCCGCGGTGATCGGGCTGTACGCGGTCACCGCCGACCAGCTCGGCACCGGCACCTTCTCGCTGCAGCAGATCGTCGAGGCGCGCACCGCCGGCACGCTGAACATCGGCACCGGCACCGAACGGCTGCTCTTCCTCGGCTTCTTCTTCGCCTTCGCGGTGAAGGCGCCGCTGTGGCCGCTGCACACCTGGCTGCCCGGCGCCATGGGCGAGTCGACCTCACCGGTCGCCGTACTGATCACCGCGGTCGTCGACAAGGTCGGCACCTTCGCGATGCTCCGCTTCTGCCTCCAGCTCTTCCCGGAGGCCAGCAGCTGGGCGACCCCCGTCATCCTCGTCCTCGCACTGATCAGCATCGTCTACGGCGCGCTGCTCGCGGTCGCCCAGCGGGACATCAAGCGGCTGATCGCCTACGCCTCGATCTCCCACTTCGGCTTCATCATCCTGGGCATCTTCGCCATGACGTCCCAGGGCCAGGGCGGCGCCACGCTCTACATGGTCAACCACGGCATCTCGACCGCCGCGCTGATGCTGGTGGCGGGCTTCCTGATCAGCCGCCGCGGCTCGCGGCTGATCGCGGACTACGGCGGCGTCCAGAAGGTCGCCCCGGTCCTCGCCGGCACGTTCCTCATCGGCGGTCTGGCCACCCTGTCGCTGCCCGGCCTGGCGCCGTTCGTCAGCGAATTCCTGGTCCTGGTCGGCACGTTCACCCGATACCCGGTGATCGGCATCATCGCCACCCTCGGCATCGTCCTCGCCGCGCTCTACGTCCTCGTCCTCTACCAGCGGACGATGACCGGCCCGGTGAAGGCCGAGGTGACGAACATGCCCGACCTCAGGGTGCGGGAGCTGGTCGTGGTGGCGCCGCTGATCGCGCTGCTGCTCTTCCTCGGGGTCTACCCCAAGCCGCTCACCGACCTCGTCAACCCGGCGGTCCAGCACACCCTGTCCGTCGTCGACAAGAAGGACCCCAAGCCCACTGTGCAGGTGAACGCCGTACCCGGTGAAGGCCGGCACGGCCACGCCGCGAACGATCAAGACGTGGAGGCCGCGAAGTGAGTTCCGTGGCAAGTGTCCACAGCCTGTGGACAGTGGCGGCCGGGGCGCCGGGCAAGATCCCCGGGCCGCACATCGAGTACGCCCAGCTGTCACCGACGCTGATCGTCCTCGGCGCGGCCGTGATCGGCGTCCTGATCGAGGCGTTCGTGCCGCGCGCCGCCCGTTACTACTCCCAGCTGCTGCTGTCCCTGGTGGCGCTGGCCGCCGCGTTCGCCGCGGTGATCGGCCTGGCGGCCGGCGGCTTCGGCTCGTCCAAGGCACACATCGCCGCGATGGGCGCGATCGCCGTCGACGGGCCCGCGCTCTTCCTGCAGGGCACGATCCTGCTGGTCTCCCTGATCGCCGTCTTCACCTTCGCCGAGCGGCGGCTCGACCCGGCGGCGCACGGCAAGCGGGTGGACTCCTTCGCGGCCGAGGCCGCCGCCGTCCCCGGCGGAGCGGCCGAACAAGCCGCGGTGAAGGCCGGTTTCACCACCACCGAGGTCTTCCCGATCCTGCTCTTCGCGGTCGGCGGCATGCTGGTCTTCCCCGCGGCCAACGACCTGCTGACGCTGTTCGTCGCCCTGGAGGTCTTCTCCCTCCCGCTGTACATCCTGTGCGCGCTCGCCCGCCGCCAGCGGCTGCTCTCGCAGGAGGCCGCGGTCAAGTACTTCCTCCTCGGCGCCTTCTCCTCCGCCTTCCTCCTGTTCGGCGTCGCCCTGCTGTACGGCTACGCGGGGACCGTGACGTACGCCGGGATCGCCGAGGTGGTCTCGGACGGCGCCAAGCAGATCGATCCGGCGCTGGCCGGCACGATGGGCAATGACGCGCTGCTGCTGATCGGCGGGGCGCTGGTGCTGATGGGGCTGCTGTTCAAGGTCGGCGCGGTCCCGTTCCACATGTGGACCCCGGACGTCTACCAAGGCGCACCCACCCCGGTCACCGGCTTCATGGCGGCGGCCACCAAGGTCGCCGCGTTCGGCGCGCTGCTGCGGCTGCTGTACGTCGTCCTGCCGGGCCTGCGCTGGGACTGGCGGCCGGTGTTGTGGGGCGTCGCGATCCTCACCATGCTGGGTGGCGCGGTCGTCGCCATCACCCAGACCGACATCAAGCGTCTGCTGGCCTACTCCTCCATCGCCCACGCCGGTTTCATCCTCGCCGGTGTGATCGCCACCAGCGAGGACGGCGTCTCCTCGGTGCTCTTCTACCTGGGCGCCTACTCCTTCGTGACGCTCGGCGCCTTCGCCGTCGTCACCCTGGTGCGGGACGCGGGCGGCGAGGCCACCCAGCTCTCCAAGTGGGCCGGACTCGGCAGGCGTTCGCCCTTGGTGGCCGCGGTCTTCGCGGTGTTCCTCCTGGCCTTCGCCGGCATCCCGCTGACCTCCGGTTTCGCCGGAAAGTTCGCGGTCTTCAAGGCGGCCGCGCAGAGCGGTGCGGGCTGGCTGGTCGTGGTCGGTGTCATCTCGTCCGCCATCGCCGCGTTCTTCTACATCCGCGTGATCGTCCTGATGTTCTTCAACGAGCCCAAGGCGGACGGCCCGACCGTCGCGGTGCCCAGCCCGCTGACGACCACTGCCATCGCCATCGGTGTCACGGCCACGCTCGTCCTCGGCCTGGCGCCGCAGTATTTCCTCGACCTCGCCGGCCAGGCCGGCGTCTTCGTGCGCTGAGCACCCGCGGTGCGGCGCGGCAACGGCCGCCGCCCGGAGCCCTCGGGGGGTTCCGGACGGCGGCCGTTCGCTGTGCCCGGGCCGACGGGCGTCGCCGGCCCCCCGCCGGGCCCCGGCGTGCTGCCGGGGCCCGGCGGCGGCCGGCGGTCAGCTCTTGGGCATGCCGCTCGGCAGCTCAGGCATGTCGGGAATCTTCACGCTGCCGTCGCTCGACTTGGTGTACTTCTCGGTGGGCCCGTTCTTCCAGTCGACCGTGAGGGTCTTGCCGTCCGCACCGGGCTTGAGGGTGCCCATGGTGCGGGTGGTGTCCCCGTCCGTGCACTTGAGAGCGGCCATGGTCATCCCGGCCATCGACTGGACCTTGCCCAGGCAGGCCGACTTGTGACCGTTGCTGAACGCGACGGTGCCCTTGGTGATCACCAGGATCAGCGGGCTGCTGCTGGAGCCGCCCTTCCAGGCACCCTCCATCGCGTTGGGGCTCGCGGGCTTGTCGGCACCTCCCGGAGTCGACGGCGCGGCCTCCGGCGTCTTGCTCGGCTTGCTGTCGCTGCTGGTGTCGCCGCTGCTTCCGCAACCGCTGAGCAGCATGGCGGCGACGGCGGCCGCCCCGGCGAACTGTGCTGCCTTGCGCACGTACGTCTCCTCCGTTGTGGGACAGGGAGACGTGAGGCTAGCAAGCGCCCCCGCCCCCTCCACTCCCTCATCCGAATTGCGGCAGCGCCGGTACGCACTTGGTG
>NZ_JNZA01000051.1 GCF_000717345.1 Streptomyces lydicus
CCCCCGAACCCCACCCCCGCCCCCTCCCCCGAAGGGGGAGAGGGGGAGGGGGCGGGGGGACGCGATCCGGGGCAGGGACGCGATCCGGGGCGGGGTCACGGACCGGGGTGGGGTCACGGACCGGGGCCGGAAGGCCACCGACCGAGGCCGGAAGGCGCCGGACCGAGGCGAGGGAGTAAGGGAGTAGCGGACCGAGGCGAGGATGCGCCGGACCGGAGTCGCGGGCGGGAGGCGGCGGACCGAAGCCGTGGGCGGGCTGCCGGGCAAACAGGGGCCGCCTCCCGCCCGCGGCTCAGCAGCCGTCCCGGCGGCTCGGCGTCAGCGGCCGCTGCGGCGCCTCCGCAGGGCCGTCGTGGCGGACAGCCCGAGGGCGAGGAGGGCGGCGGCCGCCGCCACCGTGGTGGCGGCGGTCACCGGCAGTCGGTCGCCGGTGACGGCGCTCGCCTCGGCGGGCTGCCGGGCGGCCGGCTCGCCGGCGGCAGGGGCGGGCCCGGTACCGCCCCCGGTGCCGGTACCGGGCCCGTAGCCGCCCGCCTCGCCCCGCTTGTCGTACGCGGAGCCGGGCAGCTTGTCGCCGTACGCCTTGGCCACCCGCTTCCGGTAGGCGTCGACGGTGGTGCCGTGGGCGCCGACGGCCTTGCGGGCGTCCGCGTCCAGCGGTTCGATGCGGTCGCCGCGCTGGAGGTACCAGGCGTCGATCTGGGGCTCGTGGAATACCGTGCCGGAGGCGTCCCGGGCCGCCCCGGCCGCCGCGTAGCGGGTCTCGTCGTCGCCGCTCGCGATGTTGACGACCTTCCAGGAGCCGCCCCGGTGCGCCGTCCACACCGAGGCGGTGCGGCCGTCCGCGGCCACCGCCTTGCTGGCGAGGAACTCCAGACGGGCGACGGGGGCCGCGACCCGGCCGCGGACGAAGTCCGGTGAGAGGGCGTAGACGGGAACGGTGCCGCCTTCGATGCGCGGTGCGGCGGATGCGGTGCCCGGTGCGGCCGCGGCGGCGCCGCCGCGTTTCCGCTCGGCGGCGAAGAACCGGGCGAGGGTGTCCAGGGTCGCGGGGTCGGTGGCCGCCGCGCGGGCCGCGGCGACGCCGTCCCGGGCGGGGGCCTGCGGCGCGGGCACCGGTGCGGCGAGCGCGGCGTGCGGCGCGAGGCCGAGGAGGACGGTGGCCAGCGCCCCGGTGGTGACGGCGCGGACGGCGGTGCGCTCGGTCATGGCTCAGGCTCCTATCCGGTAGAGGGAGTGCGTCCAGGAGAAGGAACTGCCGTTCACGTAGTAGCCGAAGTCACCCCAGTTGTAGCGGTAGTTGGACGCCCAGGGGTCGCCCCAGTAGACCCAGTTGCGGTCGGTGTCGTAGCCGTAGACGACGTGCATGTGGCCGCCGCCGGAGGCCCACTGGATGCGCGTCTCGATGGGGCGGTTGGCGTTGATCTCGCTCTGGACGGTGGGGTAGCGCAGCCATCCCGTCACGTAGGAGCCGGGGCTGATGCCCATCCAGTTGAAGGCGTTCTGCACATTGCCGAGGGTGGCCTGGTCGTTGGGGCAGGTGGTGCCCTGCTGGCGGTTGAACGCGGCGTTGCAGAACTGGTTCTGGCTGTAGTTCCTGCCGTACCAGGTTGCGATGGTGTTGCCGGAGCCGGCCCAGCACCAGTTGGTCTGCTCCTGGGCCTGCATGGCGATGTCGAGGCGGTTGGCGGTGCGCAGGGCGGGCGCGGTGTGCGCGGTGTGCGCGGTGACGGTGGCGTGCGCCGGCGGTGCGGCCGCGGCTGCGGCCGTCCCGGGGAGCACGGTCAGTACGCCGACGGTGAGCGCCGCTGCCGCGAGCCCTCTGCGGCGTACACGGCGTGCGGGGAGTGCACAGGTCATGGCGTTCCTCCCGACTGGGGGGTGAGGGGTGAGAGGAGCGCATCCGGATGCTTGCGAGGAGCATCAGGTGTTGTCGCAGGCAGGTCAACACGCTTCAATGCGGGATGACATGGGGGTGTGTACGGACGGGCCCGGATGTGAACGGCCGGTGCCCGGCGTACTGCAGTGAACAGACAGGCAGAGCGCGCGGCGTGCGATCCGGTTGTGAACGTTCACCGGAGCGCCGGAGGATCGAGGCGATGGCACAGAACGCTCCCCAGTCGGCCGAGCTGGCACAGCTGCTGCGGACCGGCCCCTTCCACCTCGCGTTGCGCTCGGCGCTCACCGCCCGGGGACTCGCTCTCACCCGCGTCCAGCACAAGCTCGCACAGCGCGGCATCACCATCGGGGTGACCAGCCTGAGCTACTGGCAGCAGGGGGCCCGGCGCCCCCAGCGCCCGGAGTCGCTGCGGGCGGTGCGCGCCCTGGAGGAGGTGCTCGACCTGCCCGCGTACTCGCTGCACCGGCTGCTGGTCCCCGAGGGCGGACGCCCGGAGGCCGAGCGCCCGGCCGCCCGCTCGTACCGCTCGCTGGTGGCGCCGGCCGGCACGCTGCAGCGGCTCTTCACCGAGCTGGAGATCCCCGCGGACGGCGGGCTGCACACCGTGGGCCACCACGAGCGCGTGCGCATCGGCCCCGCACGCCGGCTCGCCGAGCGGGAATCGCTCCAGGTGGTCCGCGCGCACCGGGACGGTGTGGACCGCTACGTCGCCATCCACCGGGGCGAGACGGGCTGCGACCCGTCCCGGGTCCGGGTGCGGGCCGGTGAGAACTGCCGCCTGGGCCGGGTCCGCGGCGACGCCGAGGCCGGGGTGGTGGTCGCCGAGCTGCTCTTCGACACCCGGCTGCGGGCCGGTGAGACCCATGTCTTCGGCTACGCCTTCGAGGACGGCAGCGGCGGCCCCAGCGCCGAGTACCTGCGCGGCTTCAGCTTCGCCGGCGGCCAGTACGTCCTGCAGGTGCGCTTCGACGAGGCGGCGCTGCCGGTGCGCTGCCGCCGCTTCGCCCAGGCGTCGGCGGGCGCCCCGCGCAGCGCCCAGCAGGAGCTGACGCTCAGCGGCCTCCACCACGCGGTCCACCTCGTGGAGCAGGGCGTACGGCCGGGGATCCTGGGGATCGGCTGGGACTGGGGGTGAGGCGGTGGCGCCGGCCGAAGTGCCCGGGCGCGGCCGGCCGCGTCAGCCGGCGATCAGCTTGCCGTCCTCGGCCTTCACCGGGACCTCGGGCAGCGGCTCGGCGGCCGGGCCCTGGATGACCTTGCCGGTCGTGACGTCGAAGCGGCTGCCGTGGCAGGGGCAGCTGCCCTCCTTCTTCTCGACCTCGGACAGGATGCAGCCGGCGTGGGTGCACTTGGCGCTGAAGCACTTGTACTCGCCCTTGGCGGGCTGCGAGACGACCAGCCGGTCCTCGCGGTAGAGCCTGGCGCCACCGACCGGGACGTCGGCGGCGGCCCCCAGCTCGACCGGCTTGGCGGGCACCCCCGAGTCGTTCCCGTCCGCGTCCCCCGGTGAGCAGGCCGCCAGCCCGAAGCCGGCGGCACCGGCGAGCGCGGCCCCCCGCAACACGGTCCGGCGGGCGGGGGACTTGCTCATGGCTGCTCCAGGGCGACGGGGTCAGACGGCTTCGGCCCCTGACGATACCGGGGCGGACCAGGCCGATTCCGACCGGGCCGGGCCGCCGCACAGCAGGTCCTGTTCGCTCTCCTCCGAGCTGCAGCCCTTGGCGTGCGGCCCTTGATCTTCCGCCCTTGATCTCTCGCCCTTGGGCCGCGCGGAGACGTAAGCGCTTACGCAAGCGTTTACGTCTACCGCCGGATACTCGTAAGGTGGTGCACTCGCGGGACGGCGCCGTGCCCGGAACGGCCGTGGGCGCCGCCGTGGCGCCGCGCGCGGGGAGGAAGAGCCGGATGACGACGATGATGGATGTGGCGCGGCGGGCGGGGGTCTCCGTCGCCACGGTCTCGCACGTGCTGAACGAGACCCGGCCGGTGCGCCCGGACACCCGGGCCGCGGTGCTCGGCGCCATCGAGGAGCTGGGCTACACCCACAACACCCTGGCCCGCTCGCTGGTCACCTCCCGCACCCGCTCCATCGGCCTGGCGGTCTCCGCGATCAGCAACCCGTACTTCACCGAGATCCTCCAGGGCGTCGAGGCCGGTGCGCTGGAGGCCGGGTACAGCCTGCTGATCGCCGACCCGCACGACGATCCGCACCACGAGCGCAAGGTCGTCCAGCTGCTGCACGAGCGGCGGGTGGACGGCATGATCGTCGCGCCGTCCGCCGAGCCGGCCGAGATGGTCGACTACCTGGCCCGGCGCGAGGTGCCCACCGTCTTCCTGGACCGGCTGGTGGGCGACGCGTACGACCAGGTGTGCGCCGAGAGCACCGGTCCGGTGCGCCAACTGGTCGAGCACCTGGCGGACTTGGGGCACACCCGGATCGGCCTGGTGGCCGGGCTGCCCGGGCTGAGCACCACGACCGAGCGCGTCCAGGGCTACCGCGAGGGGCTGCGCGCCCGCGGCCTGCCCTTCGCGCCGGAGCTCCTGGCCGGCGGCAACTCCGAGGCGGAGGGCGCCCAGGACGCCACCCGCCATCTGCTGGCCGCGCCGGAGCCGCCCACCGCCCTCATCACCGCCAACAACGCGATGACCATCGGCGCGCTCCGGGCGCTCGGCGCACTGGGCCTGCAGGTGCCCCGGGACATCGCGCTGGCCTGCTTCGACGACTTCTCCTGGGCCGATCTCTTCACGCCCCGGCTGACCGCGATCGCCCAGCCCAGCAAGGACATCGGGGCGGCGGCGGTACGGCTGCTGCTGGAGCGCCTCCAGGAGCCGGACCGCCCGGCGCGCACCGTCCGCCTCCCCTGCGCCTTCGTGCACCGTACGTCGTGCGGCTGCGCCGAACCCGTCCCGGCCGCTCCCCCGGCCGCCCAGGAAAGGAACCGCACCCCGTGATCGTCGTCGCCGGCGAGGCGCTGATCGACCTCGTCCCCAGCCCGCAGGCGTCCGCCCCGGGCGATCCGTTGCCCGCGCTGCTGCCGCGGCGCGGCGGCGGGCCGTACAACACAGCCCTCGCGCTGGGGCGGCTGGACTCGCCCACCGCCTTCTGTTCCCGGATCTCGACCGACAGCTTCGGCGAGGCGCTGCTCGACGGGCTGCGCGGCGGCGGGGTGGAGACCTCGCTGGTGCAGCGCGGCGGTGAACCGACCACCCTCGCGGTGGCGGACATCAGCCCGGACGGCTCGGCGGGCTACGGCTTCTACGCCGACGGCACCGCCGACCGGCTGTTCGCACTGCCGCCGGCGCTGCCGGAGGGGGTGCGGGCGCTCTCGCTGGGTACCTGCTCGCTCGTCCTGGAACCGGGCGCGAGCGCCTACGAGGCACTGCTGCGCCGGGAGGCCCGGCGCGGGGTCTTCACGGCGCTCGACCCGAACATCCGGCCCGGCCTGATCCCCGACGCGGACGCCTACCGGGCGCGCTTCTGCTCCTGGCTGCCGGATCTGGGGCTGCTGAAGTTGTCGGAGGAGGACGCGCTGTGGCTGACGGGAGCGCCGGCCGGGCCGGGCGACGGGCCGGCGGACGGTCCGGACGGGGCCGCCGGCGGGTCGGGCGGGCCCGCGGGCGGTGCCGGCGGCGGGCTTCCGTACGCGGTCGTCGCGGCGGCCCGCGAGTGGCTGGCCGCGGGCCCGGCGGCGATCGTGCTCACCCGCGGCGGTGCCGGCCTGACGGTGCTGACGCGGGACGGCGGGGAGGTGACGGTGCCGGGCGAGCCGGTCACGGTCGTCGACACGATCGGCGCCGGCGACACCGTCAATGGCGCGCTCCTGCACCGCCTGGACGCCCATGGCGCCCTCTCGTACGCCGCGGTCGCCGCCCTCGGCGCGGACGACTGGCGGGACATCCTCCGCTTCGCCGCCCGCGCGGCGGCCGTCACCTGCTCGCGCGCGGGTGCGGAACCGCCGTTCGCGGCGGAACTGGCGGCATGACGGGGCGGCACCGGCGGGCCCTCGGGGCATAGGGACCCAGGAGCCCCGGGGTCTCGGGGTCTCGGGGCGTACCGACGACGGCGGGCCGTCACCGCTCCCGTGATGGGAGGGTGACGGCCCGCCGTGGGTGACTACGCCGGCGTCCTCAGGACGTGGCCCGTCGGACCTTCGCCGTCGTCTTCTTCGCCGCGGTCTTCTTGGCCGCGGTCTTCGTCGCCGCGGTCTTCGTCGCCGGCGTCTTCTTGGCGGCCGTCGTCGCGTTCCTCTTGGCGGCCTTCTTCACCGGGCCGGGGTTGGCGCCCGCCCCGGCGACCGTCGCGGCGTCGCTGACCCGGTCGCCCAGGATCTCCCGCAGGAACTTGCCGGTGTGGCTCGCCGGGATCGACGCGATGTCCTCCGGGGAGCCCTCGGCGATGACCAGCCCGCCGCCGTTGCCGCCCTCGGGACCCATGTCGATGACCCAGTCGGCCGTCTTGATCACATCGAGGTTGTGCTCGATGACGATCACCGTGTTGCCCTTGTCGACCAGCCCGGACAGCACATTGATCAGCTTGCTGATGTCGTCGAAGTGCAGACCGGTGGTCGGCTCGTCGAGGACGTAGACGGTGCTGCCCGTCGAGCGCTTCTGCAGCTCGCTGGCGAGCTTGACGCGCTGCGCCTCACCGCCGGAGAGCGTCGGCGCGGACTGCCCGAGGCGGACGTAGCCGAGGCCGACCTCGTGGAGCGTCCTGAGGTGGCGGGCGATGGTCGGCACCGCCTCGAAGAAGCTCAGCGCCTCCTCGATGGGCATGTCCAGCACCTCGGCGATGGACTTGCCCTTGTAGTGGACCTCCAGCGTCTCGCGGTTGTAGCGCGCGCCGTGGCACACCTCGCACGGCACGTACACGTCCGGCAGGAAGTTCATCTCGATCTTGATCGTGCCGTCGCCGGAGCAGTTCTCGCAGCGACCGCCCTTGACGTTGAAGGAGAAGCGTCCCGGCAGATAGCCGCGGACCTTGGCCTCCATCGTCTCCGCGAAGAGCTTGCGGACGTGGTCGAAGACCCCGGTGTACGTGGCCGGGTTGGAGCGCGGGGTGCGGCCGATCGGCGACTGGTCGACGTGCACGACCTTGTCCACCAGATCGTCGCCCGCGACCCGGGTGTGCCGGCCCGGCACCGACTTGGCGCCGTTCAGCTCACGCGCGAGGTGGGTGTAGAGGATGTCGTTGACCAGCGTCGACTTGCCGGATCCGGAGACGCCGGTGACGGCGGTGAACACCCCGAGCGGGAAGGAGACGTCGATGTCGCGGAGGTTGTTCTCCTTCGCGCCGTGGACCGTCAGCTGCCGCTTGGCGTCGGCGGGCCGGCGGATGTCCGGCGTCGCGATGGCCTTCTTGCCGGCGAGGTACTGACCGGTGATCGACTCCTTGTTGGTCAGCAGCTGCTTCATCGGGCCGCTGTGCACGACCTTGCCGCCGTGCTCGCCGGCGCCCGGGCCGATGTCGACGACCCAGTCGGCCACCTTGATGGTGTCCTCGTCGTGCTCCACCACGATCAGGGTGTTGCCCATGTCGCGCAGCCGCACCAGGGTTTCGATCAGCCGGTGGTTGTCGCGCTGGTGCAGGCCGATCGACGGCTCGTCGAGGACGTAGAGCACGCCCACCAGGCCCGAGCCGATCTGGGTGGCCAGGCGGATGCGCTGGGCCTCGCCGCCGGAGAGGGTGCCGGCCGCGCGGTTCAGCGAGAGGTAGTCCAGGCCGACGTCGACCAGGAACTTCAGCCGCTCGTTGACCTCCTTGAGGACCCGCTCGGCGATCTTCTTCTCGCGGGCGTCGAGCTTCATCTCCCGCAGGAAGTCGGCGCAGTCGCTGATCGACATGGCCGCGACCTCGGCGATCGACTTCTGCTGGACCGTGACGGCGAGGACGATCGGCTTCAGCCGCGTGCCCTCACAGGTCGGGCAGGGCACCTCGCGCATGTAGCCCTCGAAGCGCTCGCGGCTGCTGTCGCTCTCCGCCTCGGAGTGCCGCCGCTTGACGAACGGCACGGCGCCTTCGAAGGGGGTGGTGTACGCCCGCTGACGGCCGTAGCGGTTGCGGTAGCGGACCTCGATCTGGGTCTTGTGCCCGTACAGCAGGGCCTTCTTGGCGCGGGCCGGCAGCCCCGCCCAGGGGATGTCCGTACGGAATCCGAGGGCGTCGGCCAGCGCGCCGATCAGGCGGCCGAAGTAGTCCTTGGTGTGGCCGCCGGACCAGGGGTGGAGGGCGCCGTCGTCGAGGGAGCGGTCCTCGTCGGGGACGATCAGCTCGGGGTCGACCTCCATGCGCGTACCGATGCCGGTGCAGTCCGGGCAGGCGCCGAAGGGCGAGTTGAAGGAGAAGGAGCGGGGCTCCAGCTCCTCGAAGGACAGGTCGTCGTAGGCGCAGTACAGATGCTCCGAGTACATCCGCTCGCGCTGCGGGTCGTCCGGCTCCAGGTCGACGAAGTCGAGGATGACCATGCCGCCGGAGAGCCCGAGGGCGGTCTCGACGGAGTCGGTCAGCCGGCGCTTGGCGGTCTCCTTGACCGTGAGGCGGTCGACGACCACCTCGATGGTGTGCTTCTCCTGCTTCTTGAGCTTCGGGGGCTCGGAGAGCTGGATGGTCTCGCCGTCGACCCGCGCCCGGCTGTAGCCCTTGGTCTGCAGGTCGGCGAAGAGGTCGACGAACTCGCCCTTGCGCTCGCGCACCAGGGGGGAGAGCACCTGGAAGCGGCTGCCCTCGGGCAGCTCCAGCACCTTGTCGACGATGGCCTGCGGCGACTGCCGGGCGATCGGCCGCCCGCACTCGGGACAGTGCGGCTTGCCGATGCGGGCGAAGAGCAGGCGGAGGTAGTCGTAGACCTCGGTGATCGTGCCGACCGTCGAGCGCGGGTTGCGCGAGGTCGACTTCTGATCGATCGAGACCGCCGGGGACAGGCCCTCGATGAAGTCCACATCGGGCTTGTCCATCTGCCCGAGGAACTGCCGGGCGTAGGAGGACAGCGACTCGACGTAACGCCGCTGCCCCTCGGCGAAGATCGTGTCGAAGGCGAGCGAGGACTTGCCCGACCCGGAGAGACCCGTGAAGACGATGAGGGAGTCACGGGGAAGGTCGAGCGAGACGTTCTTGAGATTGTGCTCGCGAGCGCCACGGACGATGAGACGGTCGGCCACGCCGGTCGGCACCTTTCTTGGGTTCAGGGGCGGGAGCCGCGGCTCTGCGTCCGCCGCTCGGTGACGAGCAGAGGCGGGGAAGCGAAGCGGAGCCCCGCCCCAGGGTAGGGGCCCCGTCACGGCACTGTCTTTGGGATGCCACACACGAGCCTATAGCACGCGCATTCGATTTACCGGGCTCGCAAGCCCTCTTCACCCGAACGTGTGGCGGCGCCACATCCTTCCCGCGGCCCGCCACACGCCCGTACGCTGCACAAACGCCCCCGCATGACACCGCCCCGGCGTCAAGCCGACAGTGCCCGCTCCAGCGCCTCGAACGTCCGCCGCAGCACCTCGACCTGCCCGGCGGCCACCTCGTCGACCGCCTCGCCCCCGAGCTGCCGGCCGATCGCCTCGGCGTACGCGGCGCGGATCCCCGCGATGATCAGCGCGGCGGCCAGCCGGGAGCGGTGGCCGGGCCGCTCGGCGTCACCCCCCTCGGTCTCGGCCAGCAGCCCGGCCAGGGTGTGCTCCAGCTCCTCCACCACCTCACGCCCCCGCGCCCGCAGCGCCGGCGAGTCCAGCACCGTCCGCCAGAAGTGGCCGTACCCCTCCCCCACGGCGGCCAGCGGGTGCCGCTGCGCCAGCAGGTCGAGGGTGAGCCGGCGCAGCGCGGCCAGCGGCGTCTCGTCGGCGCCGCGCTCCCGTACGGCGCGGATCAGCAGCTCCCGCCCCTCGGGGACCCGGTCGAGGAAGAGATCTTCCTTGCGCGGGAAGTAGTTGAAGACGGTCATCGTGGAGACCTCGGCGGCGCGGGCGACCTCGGCGACGGTGACGTTGTCGAAGCCGTGCCGGATGAACAGCAGCGTGGCCTCGCCGGAGATCCGCTGCCGGGTGCGCAGCTTCTTGCGCTCGCGCAGCGTCAGCCGCCCGTCCTCCTCGCCGAAGCCGGTCTCCCCCTCCGGGCCGACGACCCGCCCCTCGACGGCCGACTCCGTGCCTACGTCTCGCTGCTCGTCCATGCCTCAGATCCTAGGCCGCACGTTCCACTAAATTTTAGTGACAATAAATTTTTAGTGACTACACTCCTGCTCATGATGAGTGACGCAGACGTAGTGGTGGCGGGGGGCGGCCCGGTGGGGCTGATGCTCGCCTGCGAACTGGCCCTGGCAGAGGTCTCGGTGATCGTCCTGGAGCGGCTCACCGAGGTGGACACGAAGATCAAGGCGGGAGCGATCAACTCCCCCAGCGCGGAGGCGTTCTATCGGCGCGGCATGCTGCCCGGCCTGGCCGCGGCGCAACGCGAGGCCGTCGAGAGGTTCAGCTCGTTCCTGCGGCAGCGGCAGGCCGCGGGCGCCCCGGGGGTGCAGGCGCCGCCGAGGTTCGCCGGGCACTTCGCCGGCATCATGCTGCGCGGCGACCGGCTGGACGAGTCCGATCCGGACTTCGACGGGCCCGGCCCGGCCGGCGAGGTCGGCCTCGTTCCCCAGGAGGTCCTGGAGCGGCTGCTCGCCGCACGCGCCGCCGAACTCGGCGTCGAGCTGCGCCGCGGGGTGACGCTCACCGGCTTCGACACCGGCGAGGACGGCGTGACCGTGCACACCTCCGAGGGGACGCTGCGCACCGGCTGGCTCGTCGGGTGCGACGGCGGCCGCAGCACCGTCCGCCGGCTCGCCGGCTTCCCGTTCCCCGGTACCGCCCCCGAGATCACCGGCCACCAGGCCCTGGTGGAGATGACCGGCGCCGAGAAGCTCGGGGCGGGCTGGAACTGGACGGAGACCGGCACCTACGTCCACGGCCCGATGCCCGGCCGGATCCTCACCGTGGAGTTCGACGGCCCGCCCGCGGACCGCGAAGCCCCCGTCACCGCCCAGGAGTTGGAGGAGTCCCTGCGGAAGGTCTCCGGTGTCGAGGAGGTGCGGATCCACCAGGTCCTCACGGCGACCCGCTTCACGGACAACGCTCGTCAGGTGACGGACTACCGGGCGGGGCGGGTGCTGCTGGCCGGTGACGCGGCGCATGTGCACGCCCCGTTCGGCGGCCAGGGACTCAACCTCGGTATCGGGGACGCGATGAACCTGGGCTGGAAACTGGCCGCGACGGTACGCGGCTGGGCTCCCGACGGACTGCTGGACACCTACACCGCCGAACGGCATCCGATCGGTGCGTGGGCCCTGGACTGGACCCGCGCCCAAGTGGCGCTGATGCGGCCGGAGTCGCACGCCCGGGCACTGCGCGAGGTGATCGCCGAGCTGACCGGAACGGTCGACGCCACCACCTTCTTCGCCAAGAAGATCTCCGGTGTGTGGCAGCGGTACGACCTGCCGGGCGACCATCCGCTGACCGGCCGCAGCGTGCCCGACCTGGAGTTCTCCGACGGCAGCCGGCTCGCGGAGCAGCTGCACGGCGGACAGGGGCTGTTGCTCGACCTCACCGATGACGCCGAGCTGCGCAAGCGGGCCACCGGGTACGACGGCCGGCTCCGGGTGCTGACCGCCGAGTGTCCCGGGCGGCCCGGCCTCGCCGGCCTGCTGGTGCGGCCGGACGGCTGCACCGCCTGGGCCGCGGACCGCGCCGACGCCTCCGGCTCCGCCGTCCCGGCCGCACCGGACGAGCTGGACGCCGCGCTCCGCCGGTGGTTCGGCACGCCCGCCGACGCGGCGGCCTGACCACCGGGAACCGCCCGCGGGCGGCGCCGCGCCCGGCCGTCCGGCCCCGCGCGCGCCGCCCGCCCCGGCTGCCCGCTCCTGCCGGGACGGCTGCCCGTTCCCGCCCTCCCGGCTGCTCTGCTCCCGCCCTTCCGGCTGCTCTGCTCCCGCCCCTCCCACCCGGCGTACGCCCCGATCGGTGCGGGCCGACTCCCGAAGCCGGCTGTCTGGCGCTAGCTTCGGAGCATGACCGTCACCACGCCTGACTTCGCGCACGATGTGGCAGCCGTCCGTGAGGCAACCGAACGGCTGCTGGTCTCGGTGGGCAAGCTCGACGACGCCGCGGTCGGGGAACCCTCGCTGCTCCCCGGCTGGACCCGCGGGCACGTCCTCGCCCATCTGGCCCGCAACGCGGACGCCTTGGCCAACCTCCTCACCTGGGCCCGCACGGACATCCGTACGCCGATGTACGCGAGCTCCACGGCCCGGAACGCCGACATCGAACGGGACGCCGACCGGCCGCTGGCCGCCCATCTGGAGGGCCTGCGGGAGAGCGCCACCCGCTTCGACGCGGCGGCGGACACGCTGCCACGGGCCCGCCGGGCGTTCGAGGTCGAGATGCGCAACGGCGTGGTCGAGCGGGCCGACCGGCTGCCGCTGCGCCGCCTCGCCGAGCTCGAACTGCACCACATGGACCTCGGTGTCGGACACACCCTGGACCAGCTCCTGCCCGAGTTCGTCGACAGCGAGCTGGCCTTCCTCGCCACGGTCAAGTTCGCCGGCCATCCCGATCTGCCCGCCCTGGAGCTCCGCGCCGACGACGGACGCCGCTGGCACACCGGCCGTCCGGACGACGGGGGCGGGGAGGTGGTGGTGAGCGGCCCGGCGCGGGCCCTGGTCGGCTGGCTCACCGGTCGCGGCGACGGGGTGGAGCTCGACGCTCACGGCGCCGCGCTGCCTGTCGTACCCCCGCTCTAGAGTGGATCCATGGGCTACAGCGGAGCAGTCAAGGTCGGCGGAGCGGCCGACGTGCACGAACTGACCGACCTGATGATCTCGAAGGTCGCGGTCGGACGGATGGACAACAACGCCTATGTGCTGCGGTGCCGCGCGACCGATGAGCAGCTGCTGATCGACGCGGCGGCCGAACCCCACACCCTCCTCGCGCTGATCGGCGACAGCGGCATCACGTCCGTCGTCACCACGCACCAGCACGGCGACCACTGGGGCGCGCTGCGCGAGGTGGTCGACGCGACGGGCGCGCGGACGTACGCGGGCCGGTACGACGCCGAGGGGATCCCCGTCCCGACGGACGTACCGCTCGACGACGGCGACACCGTCACCGTCGGCCGGGTCGAGCTGACCGCGCGCCATCTGTCCGGGCACACCCCCGGCAGCATCGCGCTGGTCTACGACGACCCGCACGGCGCCCCGCACGTCTTCACCGGCGACTGCCTCTTCCCCGGCGGCATCGGCAACACCTGGGGCGACGCCGAGCGCTTCACGAGTCTGCTCGACGACGTGGAGACCAAGCTGTTCGGCGCCCTCCCCGACGAGACCTGGGTCTATCCGGGGCACGGGAACGACACCACGCTCGGCGCGGAGCGGCCGCACCTCGCGGAATGGCGCAAGCGCGGCTGGTGACGCGGACGGCTCCGGCGCGCGGGGCCCGAGAGCGGCGACGGCGCCCGCCCCCCTCCGTCGGGAGGGGAGGCGGGCGCCGTCGTGCGAGGCGGGGCGTGGGGCCTCAGGCGTCGATGTGCGTCCGGGGCTCCGCCGCGGCCGCGGCCTCCTGCTTCTTCGAGGCGCGCAGGCTGGTGATCGTCGTGACCACGAGCACCGCGCAGATGACGCCCAGCGAGACCGGAATGCTGATCTCCGGAACCGCCACCCCGGACTCGTGCAGGGCGTGCAGCACCAGCTTCACGCCGATGAAGCCCAGGATGACCGACAGGCCGTACGACAGGTGGACCAGCTTCTTGAGCAGCCCGCCGATCAGGAAGTACAGCTGCCGCAGGCCCATCAGGGCGAACGCGTTCGCGGTGAAGACGATGTACGGGTCCTGGGTGAGGCCGAAGATCGCCGGGATGGAGTCCAGCGCGAAGAGGACGTCGGTGGTGCCGATCGCCAGCATGACGATCAGCATCGGCGTCAGCAGGCGCCGGCCGTTCTCGACGACGAACAGCTTGGTGCCGTGGTAGGCGTCGGTCGACGGGAAGCGCTTCTCGACCAGCTTCAGGAAGCGGTTCTCCTCGAACTCCTCGTCCTCCTCCTCGGCCCGCGCCTCCTTGATCAGCTTCCACGCGGTCCAGATCAGGAACGCGCCGAAGAGGTAGAAGATCCAGGAGAAGTTGGCGATGATCGCGGCGCCGGCGCCGATGAACCCGGCCCGCAGCACCAGCGCGATCAGCACACCGACCATCAGCACCCGCTGCTGATAGATGGCCGGGACCGCGAACTTCGCCATGATCAGTACGAAGACGAAGAGGTTGTCCACGCTGAGGGACTTCTCGGTGATGAAGCCCGCGAAGAACTCACCGGCCGGCGCGGTGCCGCCGAAGAGCAGCAGCCCGAGTCCGAACAGCGCGGCGAGCGCGATCCAGACACCGGTCCAGATTCCGGCCTCCTTGAGGGAGACCTCATGGGGTTTGCGTCCGCCGATGAAGAAATCGGCGGCTATCAGGGCGCACAGACCAAGGATGGTCAGCACCCACAGGGTCAGGGAAACGTCCACTGCTCCTCCGGCAGAGTCGTACGGCACTCACAGCGTCGTCGCTGCCGGAGGTCTCTTCCGCCCCGTTCCGTCCGAGAGGGACGGGGCCGACGCCCCGGGATCTCGTCACACTCGCAATCCGTGATGACGGGTACGTCGCATCGGGAATACTCCCCTCCGCACAAAGAACCGTAAAGGAAGACCAAGTATTAGTAAAGGACTGGGCAAAGTCGCTGGTCAGAGCGATGTGGGGACCTGGATCGGCGCTACGACCGGCGCTCCCGGCGGGCCTCCGCGACGCGGGCCAGCACCTGGCGCACCACCTGACTGCCCCTGGGGGCGAGCGGCGGCTCGTAGGTCCAGGTGTGGCCCACCCAGGGGTCAACCAGGTGCGCGTCCGGCACCGGGGTGATCCGCAGCAGGGAGCGCCACAGCGGGTCCAGGACCGGGCCGTACTCCCGGGCCTGGGCACGGTCGGCGACCATCAGCAGATGCACCCCGACCGCGGGGCCCTCGTCGGCCAGATAGCGCAGCCGGGTCACGGCCCGGTCGTCGAAGCCGTGCGGGAAGTCATGGACGATCAGCAGCTGATCGGCGGTGTCCACATCGGGCGGGAGGGCGTCCGCGGCACGACTGCGGACGGCCATCTGGACGAGGTCCACCCGCCGGGTCAGCCCCTCCAGGACGGTGGCGACGCCCTGCGCCCCGGGCACCGGGGCGGCGGGCAGCACACCGGTCTCCAGGAGCGGCGCCAGCGCCGGCAGTGCCGTGCCGCCCGGGTCGATGACCTGGACCGCGAACTCACCCGCGGGATGGACCGCCAGCATGCGGGCGGCGAGCGCGACGGCGGTCTCCAGGGAGAGCCGGCGCAGTTCCGCCTCGTCCGGCGGTCCGTCGGTCAGCGCGCTGCCCAGCTCCCGGCGGGCGTAGGCGCGGTCGGGGTCCGGGCCCCTCCAGGCGTAGGTGTCGGGCCCGCAGTCGATCCACAGACCGCGCTCCAGCGGGAGCCTTACCAGCATCGGGATGCGCAGGTCCCGCACCTCCGGGAGGTGCAGATCGCCCAGGCGCAGCGCCATCGGGCGCTCCTGCGCGGAGCGGTGGGCCTGCCATACGGGGCTGTCCCACCGGGCGAAGGCGGGCGGCAGGGCGGGCTCGACCACCTCCGACTCGGCGGCGAGCTGGGCGAGGTCCCGGTCGAGGGCGGCGCGGGCCTGGGTGACGAGGGCGGCATGCTTGTCACGGGCGGTGGCGCGGGCGGCGTCGGCGGCCGTGCCGAGGCGGTTGCGCGGGTCGGAGAGCGCGGTGTCGAGCTCCTGCTCCAGGCGGGACTCCGCAAAGTCGAACGCGCTGCGGTACGCCGCGACCGACCGGGTCAGGTCCTCGAACATCCCCCAGACCTGGTTGTAGAGCCGCTCCTCCATGCTCCATCCGGCGGCGTCACCGGCCACCGGGAGCGAGGGGGCGGGTGGGGAGGCGGGGGAGACCGGGTCCCCGGGGGCGCCCACCGGGGGCGTGGGGGTTGCCGGGGCGGGGGTGGCGCGGCGCTTGGGGTGGCGGTAGTCGACGGGGGCGCCGGCGGGCGGGGCGGTCGAGGTGGCGCCTTCGGCCGTCGGCGCGGTGGGTCCCGGGCCGTGCGCGGAGGGGGCGTGTACGGACGGGCCGTGCTCAGCGGGGGCGTGTGCTGAGTGGCCGTCGGATGGCGCCGGGGGTGCTGCGGCGGCGCGGTCCGCGGCGGGCGGGGTGGTGGTGTCCGGGGCCGGGGGCTGCGGCGCGGCGTGTCCGTCGGGCCGGCTGGCCGCGGCCGGTGCGGGCGCCGGGACCGCCCGGGCGTGCCCGCGGCCGACCGCTTCCTCGATCTCCGCGGCCAGCTCCGCCGCTTGCGGCAACCCCTGGTCGCGCAGCAGCGCGGCGAGGCCGTCGGCGTACCCCTGGCCCACGGCGCGCACCTTCCAGGCGCCCGCTCTGCGGTACAGCTCGACGGCGACGACGGCGGATTCGGCGCCCAACCCGGTGAGGGTGTAGCCGGCCAGTCCCGTGCCGTCGAGGTCGGTGACCCGGACGGACGGCGGGGCGGCGGCGCCGAAGGTGGTCAGCGCGCCGATCCCGGTGGGCAGCGCCAACAGCACGCTCACCCGGTGGACGGCGTCCGGCAGCGCGCCGAGGTCCACCGCGAGCCGGTGCTCGGCCGCCGCCTGGCGGGGCACCTCGATGCCGGTGCGCCGGGGCGCCCCCGGATGGGCCACCGCCTCGGTGCCGGGGAGCCTGCCCTGTGCGTCGCCGAGCGTCACCGCGGCCACGACGGGGCCGCCCGCCGTGATCCGGATCTCCACCCGCGTCCGGTCCAGTGCGTGGTTCTGGCCCCGGACCAGCTCGGCCGTCATCGTCGTTCCCCCTGGTCGTGGTACGTCCCGGGCCGGCCCGGGCACAGGCCCGGACGCGGCGGCGCGGCCCGGGTGCGCGCTGCCACGACGGTGCGTACTGCGGACGCTCCGCCCTTCGCACAGTGCGTACCGCGGGCGGTGCGTCCTGCCTGCGGTGCGTACTGCCTGCGGTGCGTCCTTACAGGTGCGGCAGGATCGCCGGCACCAGGTCCTGGAAGGTCCGGCCGACAGAGGGCTCACCGATGGCGGTCATCTGCCAGCCGGTGGCCGTCCGGTGGACCTTCGACATGACCTGTGCGGTGTAGTCGCCGCCGCCCGTGAGGGTGTAGCGGGCCAGCTCCTCGCCGGTGGTCTCGTCGACCAGCCGGCAGAAGGCGTCCTGCACCTCGGCGAAGCTCTGGCCGGTGAAGGAGTTGACGGTGAAGACGATCTGGTCGATGTGCACCGGCACCCGCGCCAGGTCGACCAGGATCGCCTCGTCGTCGCCGCCCTGGCCCGCGCCGCCGACGAGGTTGTCACCGGTGTGCCGGACCGCGCCGTCGTCGCTGACCAGATGCTGGAAGAAGACGACGTCTATCGGTTGCCGGCCGGCGAAGAGCACCGCCGAGGCGTCGAGGTCGATCTCGTTGGTCCGCCTGCCGAACAGGCCGCGGCGCGGCGCCGAGCGCCACCCCAGCCCCATCCGCACCGCGGTCAGCGTCCCTCCGTCGGACTTCTGCAGGCTGATGCCCTGCCCCTTGGACAAATTGACCGACACGCGCCGTCCCCTCTCTGTACTGTCCCCGCCCAGCTCTCCGGCGGCCCCCTCGACCCTACGCACGACCGCGGGGCGCGGGCGCCCACGGCCCGCGTTTTGTGGCGTTTCTGAGACACCGGGCCGGGCGCGCCGCCGCGCCCGGCCCGGGGACCGCGCCCCGGCCCTCAACTCGCCCCGGTCCCCCTCACTTCACCCCGGCCTCCTTCATTTGCCGCAGCTCCTTCTTCAGCTCGCCCACCTCGTCGCGCAGCCGGGCGGCGATCTCGAACTGCAGCTCGGCCGCGGCGGCCCGCATCCGCTCCGTCATCTCCTCGATGAGCTCGGCCAGTTCGGCGGCCGGACGGTCCGTCAGCACCTCGCCCGCCTTGCCGCCCTTGCCCTTGGCGGCCTTGCCGGTGTGCGCGCCGAGCGACGGGACCGGCGCCTTGGCCTTGGCGTCCTTGGCGTCTCCGCCCTTGCGGTAGCCCGAGCCCAGCAGCTCCTGGGTGTCGATCTCCTCCCGGGCGATCGTGGCGACGATGTCGCCGATCTTCTTGCGGAGCGGCTGCGGGTCGATACCGCGTTCCTTGTTGTACGCCAGCTGCTTCTCCCGGCGCCGGTTGGTCTCCTCGATGGCCTTCTCCATCGCCGGGGTGACCTTGTCGGCGTACATGTGCACCTGCCCGGAGACGTTGCGCGCCGCGCGGCCGATCGTCTGGATGAGTGCCGAACCGGAGCGCAGGAAGCCCTCCTTGTCGGCGTCCAGAATGGCGACCAGGGAGACCTCCGGCAGGTCGAGGCCCTCACGCAGCAGGTTGATGCCCACCAGGACGTCGTACTCACCCGATCGCAGCTCCCGCAGCAGCTCCACCCGGCGCAGGGTGTCGACGTCGCTGTGCAGGTAGCGCACCTGGATGCCGAGTTCCAGGAAGTAGTCCGTGAGGTCCTCGGCCATCTTCTTGGTGAGCGTGGTGACCAGGATGCGCTCGTTCTTCTCGGTGCGGGTCCGGATCTCGTGCACCAGATCGTCGATCTGCCCGTCGGTGGGCTTGACCACCACCTCCGGGTCGACCAGGCCGGTCGGGCGGATGATCTGCTCCACGTAGCCGTCGCCCCGGGCGAGCTCGTACGGGCCGGGGGTCGCCGACAGATAGACGGTCTGACCGATGCGGCCCAGGAACTCCTCCCACTTCAGCGGCCGGTTGTCCAGGGCGGACGGCAGCCGGAAGCCGTGGTCGACCAGGGTGCGCTTACGGGAGGCGTCGCCCTCGTACATGGCACCGATCTGCGGGACGGTGACATGCGATTCGTCGATGACCAGGAGGAAGTCCTCCGGGAAGTAGTCGATGAGGGTGTTGGGCGCGGAGCCGGGCTCACGGCCGTCCATGTGCATGGAGTAGTTCTCGATGCCCGAGCAGGAGCCGATCTGCCGCATCATCTCGATGTCGTACGTCGTGCGCATCCGCAGCCGCTGGGCCTCCAGCAGCTTGCCCTGCTTCTCCAGGGTGGCGAGGCGGTCCACCAGCTCGGCCTCGATGCCGGCGATGGCCCGCTCCATCCGCTCCGGGCCGGCGATGTAGTGGCTGGCCGGGAAGATGTACAGCTGCTCGTCCTCGCTGATGACCTCGCCGGTGAGCGGGTGCAGCGTGGAGAGCGCCTCGATCTCGTCGCCGAACATCTCGATCCGTACGGCGAGCTCCTCGTACACCGGGAAGATCTCGATGGTGTCGCCGCGGACCCGGAAGGTGCCCCGGGTGAACGCCACGTCGTTGCGCGTGTACTGGATGTCGACGAAGCGGCGCAGCAGCTGGTCGCGGTCGATCTCGTCGCCGACCTTCAGGGGGACCATCCGGTCGACGTACTCCTGCGGCGTGCCCAGGCCGTAGATGCAGGACACCGAGGCGACCACCACGACGTCACGCCGGGTGAGCAGCGAGTTCGTCGCGGAGTGCCGCAGCCGCTCGACCTCCTCGTTGATCGAGGAGTCCTTCTCGATGTACGTATCGGACTGCGGGACGTACGCCTCGGGCTGGTAGTAGTCGTAGTAGGAGACGAAGTACTCGACGGCGTTGTTCGGCAGCAGCTCGCGGAATTCGTTGGCGAGCTGCGCCGCGAGGGTCTTGTTGGGCGCCATGACGAGCGTCGGGCGCTGCAGCTTCTCGATCATCCACGCGGTGGTCGCCGACTTGCCGGTACCGGTCGCGCCCAGCAGGACGACATCCTTCTCACCGCCGCGGATGCGCTTTTCCAGCTCGGCGATGGCCGCCGGCTGGTCGCCACTGGGCTGGAAGGGGCTGACGACCTCGAAGGGCGCCACCGAGCGTTCGATCTTTGATACGGGCCGCATGGGATCCACCGTACGACCCGCCACTGACAACCGGCGGGAAAAACCCTCTGACCTGCGGCTTCACCCGGCGGGGTCGGAAGCCCCGGACGCTCCGCGCGTGCTGCGGGACGGCCCGGCGGATGCTCCGGACCGCCCGGGCGGATCCGCCGGACGGCCGGGGGCCGGTCGGTCGGGGGCCGGTCGGCCGGAGCGCGCGGGACGGCCCGGGCAGCCGGGGGGTGACGTCCGGGACGGGGGCGCGGCGTGGTGCGGGCGGCCCAACCGCCGCACCTCCGCAAGATCGCCGGCACCGCCCCGGAACCGGCAGCCGGAACCCCGGCCCGCGAGCGCCGCACCCCCGCGTAGGGGCTGCCGCCGCAGCCCCTCCTGCTCCGACGGCTCGCCAAAACCGGTCAGAAGCACGAGGGGTGACGCATCATCGGTCAAGATGCGCGGACGCCGGGGCTCCGGCAAGTTGGACGGCATCGGAACGTACGTCTGTTGCACGGCTATTCCGGGCATCCTGCAACTGCGCGACGCTCCACACGGAAGACCGGCCATCCCTCGTTCAGCATTCGGCCACCGTACGACCGCCTCCCGCTACGGCCCGGCTGCGAGTCTCTGCCCGTCCGACCCCGGTTCACGTCACTTCACGTCAGCTCAGCTCACGCCCACGACGTCACGAGGAGTCCGTATGCGTATTCGCCCCGTCGCCACCGTGGTCGCCGGTGCGCTCATGGGTCTGTCCGCGCTCGTCCTCTCCCCCACCGCCGCCCAGGCCGCGCCGCACGGACGCACTCCGGAGACGGTCGCCCACCGGGGGGCCTCGTCGTACGCGCCCGAGAACACCCTCGCCTCCATCGATGCGGCAGCCCGGCTCGGCTTCGACTGGGTGGAGAACGACGTCCAGCGCACCAAGGACGGCGAGCTGGTCATCCTGCACGACAACTCGCTCGCCCGGACCACCAACGTGAAGAAGATCTTCCCGGACCGCTCCCCCTGGAACGTCTCGGACTTCACCCTCAAGGAGATCGAGAAGCTGGACGCGGGCAGCTGGTTCGGACCGAAGTTCGAAGGGGAGCGCGTACCGACCCTTGAGGACTACATGGACGAGGTCGAGGACAACGATCAGAGCCTGCTGATGGAGCTGAAGTCGCCGGAGCTCTACCCGGGCATCGAGCTGCAGACCCTCAGGGAGCTGCGCCGCGTCGGCTGGCTGGACCGGGACCACGTCAAGCACCGTCTGATCATCCAGAGCTTCAACGCCGACGCCATCAAGACCGTGCACGAACTCCGGCCGGACCTCAAGACGGGCTTCCTCGGCAATCCCTCGGTCGCCGACCTGCCGAAGTTCGCGAAGTACTGCGACCAGATCAATCCCGTGCACACGGCGGTCACCCCGCAGTACGTCGCCGCCGTCCACGCGTTGAAGGGGCCGCACCGGCAGCCGCTGGACCTGTACACCTGGACCGTCGACGACGCGGCCACCGCGGTGAAGGTCGCCGATCTGGGCGTGGACGGCATCATCACCAACAAGCCCGACGTGGTGCGCGCGGCGCTGAAGCGCCGCGACAACGGCGGCTGAGCACCGCGGCCGGCACGGCGCGGGGGCGGGGCAGGCGGCGGCACCGGGCCGTTCCCCGCCCCGTTGTCAGTGGTTCGTCCTACCCTGATCAGGTGACGCATTCCGAGCAGGTACCGGAGCCGGCGCCGGGGTCCGCGGGGCCCCGCGACTGGGCCTGGACGCGCCTGGAGACCCCGATCGGTCCGCTGCTCCTCGCCGCGACCCGGGACGGCCTGGCCCAGGTGGTCTTCCACGCCGACGAGCGGACGGCCCGGCGCGCGCTGAGCCGTCTGGAGCAGCGATTCGGCGGGCCGCCGGCCCCCGGGATACCTCATCTGCGGACGGCCGTCGCCGAGCTGACCGCCTACTTCTCCGGGGAGCTGCGGTCCTTCACCGTGCCGCTGGACTGGTCCCTGACCTCGGGTTTCAACGCCCGGGTGCTGCACGCCCTGGCGGACGACGTCCCCTACGGCAGTGTCGTCGGCTATCAGGACCTCGCGGACCGGGTCGGCGAGGTGGGCGCGGCCCGCGCGGTGGGCGCGGCGATGGGCTCCAATCCGCTGCCGGTCGTCGTCCCCTGTCACCGCGTGGTGGCCAGTGACGGCGGGATCGGCGGGTTCGGCGGCGGTCTGGAGACCAAACGCCTGCTGCTGGCCCTGGAAGGCGTGCTGCCCGCGCCGCTCTTCTGATCCCGACCGCCGTCCGGCCCCGTCGGGCCGGCTCCACGAAGGCATGCCATGTCCCGTCAGATCGCTCTGCTCCGCGGCATCAACGTCGGCGGCCACAACTCCTTCCCCAAGGCCAGACAGCTGGAGCTGGCCGGGAAGCTGGGCTTCCAGGACGTCTCCGTCCTGCTCCAGACCGGCAATATCGTCTTCGCCGACCCGGGCACGCCTCCGGAGGAGACGGCCCGGGTGCTGCACGAAGCGATCGGCGCCGAGCTCGGCCTCACGGTGCCGGTCGTCGTGCGGACCCGCGACGAGCTGGCCGCCGCGGTCGCCGCGAATCCGTTTCCGCAGGCCGTGCCGGAGCCCAAGAGCCTGCACGTGACGTTCCTGTCGGCGGTGCCGACCGACACCTCGCGGCTGGACGCGCTCGACGAGGCTGCGTTCGCGCCCGACCGGTTCCGGCTGATCGGGCGCGAACTGTATCTGTGGTGCCCGGGCGGCGTCGGCCGATCCAAGCTTGCCGACACGGTGAGCCGTGCCCCTCTCGGGGTGACGGCCACCGCCCGCAACTGGAACACCGTCACCAAGCTGCTGGCCCTGGCGGACGCCTGAGCCGGCCGGGCCCGGGGGCGGTCAGCGCCAGCCGTAGCGCTCCCGCAGCCGGTTGACCACCAGGTTGAAGCGGCCCCGGTCCAGTGCGCAGGCTTCGCGCCGCATCCCGGCCGGATGCACCCGCAGTATGCGGTCCACGGCCACCCACGAGTCGCGCCCGGCGCGGTCCCACGGGCCGGTCCCGAGGGGGACCCACTCGCGGTCGTTGTTGTGCCGCTTGCTGGACAGCTGCACGGCCAGCAGTGTGCCCCCCGGCTCCCGGGCGACGACCAGCACCGGCCGGTCCTTGCCCCGGCCGTCGTTCTCCTCGTAGGGGACCCAGGTCCAGACGATCTCGCCCGGGTCCGGGTCGCCGTCCGGGTCGGGCGCGTAGGTCGTCCGGACGGTGCCGACGGACCGCGGGTGGGCTTCCACGGTCGCGCCGGGCCCCTGGCTGCCGGGCAGCGGGGCGGCTGTTTCAACGGAGTCGGATGCGTTCGGTGAAGTCGTCACGCCCACACGCTAACTGCCGCCGTGAGCAGGGCGGACAGCGGTCCGGGTGAGGCGCTCCACGGCCCGTTGTCAGTGGTGCGCCGTACGGTTTTCAACAGCGGGGGACGGCCGTCGGGGCCGCCCGGGGAGGGGAGACCCATGTCCGAGACCACCACGTATCTGGAACTGTCACAAGACGGCGGCGGGGCGCACAAGTTCTACGAGGTGACGGTGCGGGACACGGACGTCTCGGTGCGCTACGGCCGCATCGGCGCGGACGGGCAGCGGCAGCTCTCCTCCTTCCCGACGCGCGAGAAGGCGCAGGCCGCGGCCGCCCGGAAGATCGGCGAGAAGGTCCGCAAGGGCTATGCGCCGGCGGTGCCGGGAGGGCGCGCCGCCCGCGCGGTGACACGACGTCAGGTCACCTCCGCGCCGTCGACGGCCCGCGCGGTGGCCCCCGTGCTGTGGCGGTTCCGCACGGGCGCCTCCGCGTTCGGCATCCACATCGCCGAGGACCGCTGCTGGGTCGGCAATCAGAACGGCGAGGTCCACACACTCGGCCACGACGGCGAGGTGCTGGCGCGCTATCAGCTGCCCGCCGGCGTCAAGTGCCTGGTGGCGGACGACTTCTGGATCTACGCCGGCTGCGACGACGGCACGGTCTACGACCTGTCGTCGAAACTCCCCTTCGCCGCCTACGACATCGCGCCCGACGTCGACATCTTCTGGCTGGACATCCGCGAGGGCGTCCTCAACGTCGCCGACCGCGCCGGCGGGCTGACCGTCATCGACCACGAGGACGAGTTCCAGTGGTCGCGGCGCAGCCCGGGCGAGCACGCCTGGATGGTGCGGCGGGACGAACACGCCGTCTACCACGGCCACCGCCGCGGTGTGACCGCCTATCGTGCCGACGGCAGCGGCGAGTTGTGGCACACCCCCACCACGGGCGCGGTGCTGTTCGGCTGGCAGGAGGACGACGCGGTGTACGCCGGCACCGACCGGCGGGTCGTCCAGCGGCTGGCGAAATCCGGTGGCGCCGTGGAGGCCACCTACCGGTGCGACACGGTCGTCTACTCCTGCGCCACGGCGCCCGGCGGCCGCTATGTGTTCGCCGGCGACTCGGCCTCCTCGGTGTACTGCTTCGCCGCCGACGGCACCCGTCTGTGGAAGCTCGGCACCGGCGGCGGCTCGGCGCTGTCGATGCAGTATCTGGACGAGAAGCTGTACATGGTCACCACCGACGGGTCGCTGGTCTGTGTCGACGCGAGCGAAGCGGCCGTCGCCGCGGCCCGGTCGGGCTCGGTTCCGGTGGCCCGGGACGTGAAGTCGGCTGCCGCGCTGCCCACTTACACCCCGTCGGCGACGGTGCAGACGGTGCCGGCCGCGGCGGCGTCCGGGGTCGTGGTGGAGTGCGTCCAGGAAGGCGGCCGGCTGCGGGTGCACGTGCTCTCCGACGGCTACGAGCCGTCCTGGAACGTCCAGTTCCCGCGCCACATACGCCGGGCCGGTGTGCGGTACGTCGTCGATGACCTGTCGGCGTCCTCGGGCGGGTTCTACCGCGTCCGGGGCGAGATCCGGCAGCTCGTCTGAGCCCTGGGGAGCCCGGCGGTCAGACGGGTCCGCTCCAGGCGGGCCGGCGCGGATCGTCGGCCCGGACGACGACGTCCGCGGCCTCCTCGGGCCGGGTCTCGGCCTCGTAGCGCGCGAAGGCGGGCAGCGTCCAGCGCTCGCCCTCGGGGGTGCGGCGGGCCAGCGCGGCCGGCGACAGCTTCAGGTGGACGGAGAGATCGAAAGGGAACCAGTGTCCGAGCAGGAACGGGCCGTGCAGCAGCAGGATCCCGCCGGGCGGCAGCGTCACGTACGCGCTGCGGGTGGCGCGGTCCGTGGCCGGATCCCACAGGTCCGGGAGCACCCGCCCGCTGCCGCCCGGGTCCAGCGGCTGGAACACCTCGCGCCAGAGCGCCTGCCGGTCGAACCACTCGTCGTGGAAGGCGTCGGGGTCCTCCCGGCCGTGTTCGAGCCGCACGGAGGCGGGCCGCAGAAAGCCGAACGTGCCGGCCCGGTGCACCGCCCGCCCGCGGACCCGCAGCGCCTCGGCGAGCCGCCCGGCCAGGTCACCGGGCGCGGCGGCCGGCGCCCCGTCGACGGCGATCCGCAGCCAGCTGCTCCCGTCCTTCGGCGTCGTCGCGGTGATGCGCTCGGCGAGCGCGTCGGTGAGCCGTTCCCAGGTGATCGCTTCGAGCCGCACCCGGCCATTGTGCACGGCGGGGGCACGCGAGGCGCGGCGCGCCAGCCGGCGGGCAGCCCGCCCGCCCCATCCGGGTCGTCGTCGTCCCGGGCCGCCGGTCCCCCCGGTGCGTCACCGAGGGGTGCCGGTCCGCGCGGTTCAATCCCGGCCGACGTCCGGCCGCGCGGCTCCGTAGCGGCTCAGCTCGGCCGCCGCCTCCTTCGTCGCCTCGATGACGTTGTCGGGGGCCACCGGCATCACGGACTTGAGCTTGAGCAGCAGAACGGCGCCCATGATGGAGCCGTCCCACATGATCGGCGCCGCGCAGGAGTTCCAGCCGGCCATGCACTCCTCGTAGCCGAGCGCGTGGCCGAGGTCGCGGACCTCCGCGAGGGACTCGACCAGCGCGTCGTTGTCCCGGTAGACACCCGGCCCCGCCTGGTCCGGTACGGGCTCGGCCAGCACCCGCTGCTGGAGGACCTCCGGCAGGTAGGCCAGGATCGTCCGCCCGGAGGCGCCGGTGCGCAGCGAACGCGTCACGGACAGCACGTCGCGCGGGGTCATGCCCAGCTCCGCGAGGTCGGAGTCGCCGACGGCCATGTCGACGCACTGTCGCTGGGCGCCGGAGAACGGCGCCACCATGTAGAGGAACGCCAGCCCGCCGTCGGTGGCGGTCCGCAGGTCGCGGAGCACCGACTGTGCGCCGTCGAGACGGTGGTCGAGCGCGGTGAAGGCCAGTTGCGCGGCCGAGGTCCGCAGCCGGTACAGGCCGCGGTCCACCCGCTCGAAGATCCGCTGGTAGATCCCGGACTGCAGGATGCGGTAGACGACCGAGTCGTCCAGGCCGGTGAACTCGGCGATCTCACCGGGCCCGTGGGCGGAGCCGCCGAGTTCGGCGAAGGCCGTCTGGACGAGGAAGACCCGTTCGGCATGGCCGGATCCGGAGGCCCGGGAGCTGGCGGCCGGCGCCTTCTTCGTCATCCGGCGCGTGCTCCCGGGGCGGCCCGGGGTGGCCGGCGCCGCGGTGCCCGAAGCGGAGGCGGGCGCGGCGGCCGGGGCCGGCGCTCCCGATGCTGTGGTGCTGTTGCCCATCGTGTGCTCTCCCCTGGCAGTGTTCCGCGCCCGCAGGCGCACGGCGTGTGACGTACGAGCCGTTGTGCCCGTGCGGCGTTCCGGACTACCGGACTTATCGGGTGACGTCGAGGGCGAGTTTCCCGGTTCCGGTGCGGGCGGCCAGCTCGCGGTGGGCCCGCGCCGCGTCCCCGAGCGGGTGGACGGCCCCGGTCAGCGGCGTGAGGGAACCGTCCTCGACCGCGTCGAACAGCGCCTTCATGGAGGTCGGCAGGGCCGTGCGGTCCGCGTAGAGCTGCGGCAGCCAGAAGCCCGAGACGGTGAGCGACTTCTCCATCAGGTCCCGGGTCGGCACGCTCGCCAGGTCGCCGCCGGCGAAGCCGTAGACGGCGAGCCGGCCGCGCGGTGCAACGGCGGCGAGGGTGCGCGCGAAGGTGGCGCCGCCGGTCATCTCCAGCGCCGCCTCGACCGGGCCGCCCGCCGCGTCCAGGATGCGCTCCGTCAGGTCGTCGGCGGTCGAGTCGACGACGGCGTGGGCGCCCAACTCCTGTGCCAGCTTGCGCTTCTCCGCGGAGCCGGCCAGGCCGATGACCCGGGCGCCGGCCCGCGCGGCGAGCTGGACGGCCAGCGAGCCCACCCCGCCCGCCGCGGCGGGCACCACGACGGTCTCGCCCTCGGTGATCCGCAGCGAGGTGAACAGCAGGTGCCAGGCGCTGTTTCCCTGCAACGCCAGCGCGACGGCCTGTTCGTCGCTGACGGCGTCGGGCACGTCCCAGGTGACCCGGCGGTGCAGCAGCGTCCGCTCCGCGTATCCGCCGCCGCGGCACAGCCCGACGACCCGCCGGCCACCGTCCACGGTCCCCACGACCTCGTTGCCCGGTACGTACGGAAGCTCGACGGGCGCGAGGTAGGAGTCCCCGCGGGCGTGTACATCCGCGTAGTTGACGCCGGCCAGGGTCACGTCGACCAGCATGTGACCGCCGCGGGGCCCGGGTTCGGGCACGTCCTCGAGCCGCAGCACGTCCGGGCCGCCGAACTCTCGCATCACAATCGCGCGCACGACTCTCCCTCGGGTTCTCCGGTGCGGTGCCCGCACAGGGTAGGCACGACATCGCCAGGACCGGGGGTTTCCGATCATTTCGCGCCAACCATGCGCCGATTCGGACGCCACCGTCCGTCACGTCACGAGAATTTCACGCCGGCTTTCTCACCTCGCGAGAAACGAGCCAAGCGTTTTCCACCCATTACGACGTTTTACTTCAGATCTACCCATCGGTATTCCCCGGGTGGCTCTCACACATCCCTCGCTCAAACCTGGCTACCGGATGTGATCGCTGCCGCCTACGATCCCGAATTGTGTCCGCCGTTGACCATAGGTAACGGCCGCGTCCCCAGGGGCAGAGCGCGCTCCGCGAGGCAGTTGCGCCCGCCCGCCGCACCCGGTGATACGGGCGGGTGTCGGAGGACGGGGCCGCTCCCGGGGCAGCACGGGCACGGCCTGAGGGGGAATCATGATGGGGAGATCGGGGGGCGGCAGGCCGGCCTGTGCGCCGGCCTGCCGGGACCCACAACGAGCATTACCGCTTCCACCGGCACCTCTGCGCATCCTGCGGACCGCATCCGCGTCCCTGCCGTCCTCGGTGACGGCCTCGTTCACGGCCGCCGCCGATGCCGTCCTCGCCGCCGCGCGCCGACATTCCCGACCGTACGCGGAACCGCCCTTCCTGGACGTGTCCCGCTCCCGCCGGGAGACCGTGCTCCGCCGCCGAGAAAGGGACTGTCCATGACCGCATCGAGCAGTACGAGCAGCAGCGGGCTGCAGTTCACCCACCCCTATCTGGCGGTGGTCCTCGGCGGCGGCTTCACGGGCATGCTCGCCGCCGCCGCGCTGGCCGGGCACGCCGACGTCATCATCGTCGAGCGGGAGAAGCTGCCGCGCACCCCCGCCCTGCCGACGGACCTGCCGCACGCCCGGCACGCCCATCTGCTGGCCGCGGACGGCGCCCGGCTGGTCGACGCCCTGCTGCCCGGCAGCCTCGACGGCTGGCTGGCCGAGGGCGCTCGCCGGGTGCCGGTACCGGCGGAACTCGCCGTCCGCTCGCCGCAGGGCTGGTTACGCCGGCGCCGCCCGCCGTATCTGGTCGCCTGCTCCCGAGATCTGCTCGACCGGGTCGCGCGCCAACGGGTGACGGTCCTGCCCGGGGTGAGCGTCCTGGACGGCACCGAGGCGGAGGAGCTGACCGGCACCGCCGAACACGTCACGGGTGTGCGGGTCAGGGACACCACGACGGGCGCGACGCGCCGGCTGGACGCCGACCTGGTCGTCGACGCCACCGGCCGGCACTCCACCACCCAGGACCGGTTGCGGGCGCTGGGCCTGCCCACCGCCTGCGAGGACCTCGCCGACTGCGGCATCGTCTCGGCCACCCGCCTGTTCCGTGCTCCCGACGGTGTCGAGAACCACCCGGTGCTGATTTCCCGTTCGGGCTCCTCCGGGCTGATTCCGGGCCGTGCCGCTCCCGGCACGCCCGCTCGCTGGCTCCCCGACCGGACGGCGACGCTGGTCCCGGTAGAGGGCGGACGCTGGCTGGTCACGCTGACCGGCACCGGGGACGCCCGGCCCACCCAACACGCGGGCCGGTTCGTGCCGTTCGCCCGCCGGACGGGCGACCCCGCCCTCGCCGATCTCCTTGCGGGCGCCGAGCCGCTGAGCGAGGTACGGCTGTCCCGCAGCACGGTCAACCGCCGTCGGCGGTTCGACCGACTTCCCTGCTGGCCCTCCGGGTTCATCGCGCTCGGCGGCGCCGTCGTGTCGCTCAGCCCCGACTTCGGCCAGGGCCTGTCGGTCGCCGCGCACGGCGCGACCGCACTGCGCGAGGCGGTGCGCCGGCACGGGCTGGACGATCCGGCGCTCGCCCGGAAGGTGCAGCGCGCGATCGGCAGCATCGCCCAGGAACCCTGGTCCGTGGCCACCGGCGAGGCCCTCGGCTCCCCTGCCGCCGGCCGCCGGGCCGTCTGCCGGGCCTACGCCGATGTCGTCACCGCGGCCGCCCGTACGGCGCCCTTCGTGCACTCCTCGGCCGCGCTCAACCTGCTCCGCGGCCGAGCGGCGCGGGTCCGCCCGGCGGCGGACGGCGCACCGGGCTGGGAGGCGGCGCCGATATCCGTCCCGCCGCATCCGGCCGCCACGGCCGGTCCCCCGCCGGCCGGCGCCCCGCGGTCTCCCGCGGCGGCCGGCGCCCCCGCCCTCTCGGCGCTGCCCGCCGCTTCCCGGCGCTTTCCCCGGCCGCTCGGCTTCGGGCCGACGGCCCTGCGGCGCATCGGCGGCGCGCACCGGAGGAAACCGGCCGACGACTGAGGGCCGCGGCGGCCGGCCCCGCCAACGCCTTCCCCTCGCGAACGGCCGGCCGCCCCTGGGGACCACGGGCCGCCCGCCCCGCCTACGGGTCATCCGCCGCCGGTCGCGGCGGCTTCCCCGGGCTGCGGTGTGAGCCCCAGGAGGCGGCGTGCGAGGGCCAGCGGGGCCTGCGGATCGCGGGTGGGGGCGGGGGCGGTCGTGCGGTGGGCGGGGAGGCGTTCGACGGTGGTGGTACCGGTGTCGGATTCCAGCGCGGGGGCGTAGCCCGCGGCGCGCAGGGCGTCCAGGGTGGCGGCCGGCGGGCGGCCGCTGACCAGGACGGTCGGGGCGATGACGCGCAGGGCGAGGTCGCCCAGGGCGCGGTGTGCGGCCAGTTCCTTGACGAGGGTTTCGTCGTCGGAACGGATGCAGCACGCGGCGGGCAGCACCCGCATCCGGCCGTGGGCGCGGGCGGCGTCCTGGACGAGGTAACGCAGCGGCTGCGGCAGGGCGCCGGTGGTCGAGGCGCGGGTGAGGTCGTCGAGGAGGGTGCCGGCGGTGTGCCCGGTGTCCAGCGCGTGGCGTACCGAGGCGGGGGTGAAACGCCAGGTGACGGCGTGCTCCTCGGATTCCCGGTCGGCGGCGGAGCTGAGCAGTGCGGCGAGCGCGGCGGTGGGGCGGCCTGGCACCACGGCGGTCAGATCGGCCTGGAAGTGGGCCTGTTCGAGCAGCGGTGGGAGCAGGTCGGCGAGCGGCTCGTCGAGGGAGTGCGGGTCGGTGAGCAGCGCCCGGCCGAGCGGGGTGAGCGTGCCGTGGGCGACCAGCCCCAGGTAGGCCGCTTCGTCGAGGGTGTGGGCGGCGCGGTCCTCGGCCATGGGCTGGGCGGTGACGGCGAGCGGACGGTGCCAGTCCGCTGCCCGCAGGAGACCGGGCGGCACGGTGCCGGGGGCCGGGGTCGCGAGGGGCGCGCCGGCCGCGGGGGGCACGGTCGCCAGTGTGGCGAGGAGGGCGTGCCGGAGGGCGGGGGCGTGCCGGTCGTGGCCGCGGACCAGTGCGGTGGGCGTCTCCCCGAACGGGGTGTGGGTGGGGATGGCCCACAGGGCGGACCAGGCCGTGAGGAGGGGGGCGAGGCGCTGCCCGGGCGGGCGGGCCAGCCAGTCGTCGTAGGCGCCGGTGGGCAGGGCGGTGATGCCGGCCGGGGTGCGGGTCAGCGCGATCAGGCCGGCGGCGAGGGCGAGGTCGAGGAGGAGGCGGGTCTGCGGTTCACCGGCGCCGGCCGCCTTGGCCAGCCGTTTGATCTCCCGTACGGCCAGGCCGCCGGACTTGCGCAGTGCCGCGGGCTGCGTCGCCAGGGAGGCCAGCAGGCGATCCGCGGTCGCGGCGAGGGTCGCCGCGGCGGCCCGGGACTCGTCGTGCGGTGAGGTCGCGGAGACCGCCGAAACGGGTGTCGCCGCGCCGGCGGGGTCGTCCGGGACGGGGCGGGGGGCTTCGGCGAGGAACGGGCCGAAGTCGTGGGCGGCGAGGAGCTGGGGGGTGCGGGGCGGGACGACGACGGCGCCGTCCTCGGTGGGGGCGGCGAGGGCGTCGTCGTAGAGGGCGCGCAGGGCGCTTTCGGCGGCGTCGCGCGCGGCCCCGGTGGCTTCCAGGGCGGCGAGGACGTCCTCGGGCGGGACGGGGGCGGTGGCCAGCTGGGCGAAGGACAGCCGGTGCGCCATCAGGGACTGGTAGTCGGCGCCCGGGGCGGGCGCTGCGGGGCCGGGGGCGTCCTGCGCGGCGCGCTCCTGGCTGATGCGGGCGGTGGTGGCGAGCACCTTGAGGCGCGGGTGGTCGACGTGCAGCACCAGGTGGTGGAGGGTTTCGTAGGACCACAATGCGCTTGCCAGGCCGCGGAGTTCGGTGGGCGCGGGCCGGCGGGCGAGCGGCTCGGCGTGCCGGGTGAGGAGTGCGGCGAGCTGCTCGGGGGTGCGCCGGGCGAGGGACCGGGTGAGTGTGTCGAGACCTTCCACGGAGGCGAGGTTAGTCATCGTGCGAGGAGGGTGGTGAGAGCGCCTACGGGGTCGGGGTCGGCGGGGCCGGTGGGCCACCAGTCGTCGGTGCCGGGCTCGGCCTCGTAGGGGTACCAGCGGTTGTCGTGGCCGAAGCGGAGCTGGATGCCGCGCTCGGGGTCGGTGAGGTGGTTGTGGCGGGGGCGCAGGGCGGGGAGGTCGGCGGCGAGGAGGGCGCTGCGGGCCCGGTCGAAGTCGCCGGCCGGTGGGTTCCAGGTGGTGTCGAGGAGGGTGAGTCCTTCGGGTCCGCCTTGCCGCCAGGCCGCCACGGAGCGGGCGACGTCGGTGGGTGCGCGGCCGGTCGCCGCCGCGAGGTCGCGGTAGAGGGCGCGGGTGGCGGAGGTCAGTCCGGCGGTGGGGTGGGCAGTGGCGGCCAGGCGGACGGCGTCCTCCCACGGGGGCAGGTCCGGGAAGGGGCTGCGGCGGGCGGAGGCACCGCCGGGGTGGGCGGGTGCTGCGGCGGACAGGCAGGCGTGGGCGCGGTCCGCGGCGTCGGCGGCCAGGAAGGTGAGGGTCTCGGGGTCGAACGGGAGCCCGTCGCCGTCGGGCAGGACGGGCGGGCGGCCGGCCTGTGCGGGCAGCGGCACGGGCGGCGGGAGCGGCGGCCGTGGCCGGTCGGCCAGGGCGGCACGGGCGAGCACACCGGGGCCGGTCGCCTCCGGTTGTGCCGCGGCGTCCTGCGGTGCCGTGGCCGGGTCCGCTGCGTCCCCCTCCCCGGCGGCCGCCGAAGCGGGCCCCCGGGGGCTGCCTGTGGGCGGGGCCGTGTCGCGGCGGGTGTGCGCGCGGGCTTCGCGGGCGGTCAGGGCGGCGTTGCGGCGGGAGAGTTCGTCGAGGAGTTCGCGTTCGCCGCGGCCACGCATCAGCAGCAGGACGAACGGGTCGGCGTCCAGCAGGCGGGCCACCTGGAAGCAGAGTGCGGCGGCGTGCTTGCACGGTCTGCCGTTGTCGGGGCACGAGCACCGGGGGACGAGGTCTCCCGGTCCCGGCAGGAGGCGCACGTCGCTGTCGGCCAGCGCGCTGGGCAGCTTCTTGGCCAACAGGGCGGCGAGCTGCGCGGGTTCCGCAGCGATCGCGTCCAGGAGGGTGTCCCATTCCTGGTCGCTGAGGGTGCGGAGGCGGATTTCGGCGCTGTACGGGCGGGGCCTGCTGCCGCGTACGGTGGCGATGACGCGACCCGGGGTGACGTTGATGGTGTCGACGTGGCCGTCGCGGGCGTAGGTGCGGCCGCGGGCGAGCCGGGCGCTGTCGAGGGCGGTGGTCTCCAGCGCGTCCAGCCAGGCGCTCCCCCACCACGAGGCGGCAAACAGGCCGCGGGCGCCGGTCCGGGCCGGCAGCGGCGGGAAGGTACGCGACCGGTCGGCCGCGGCGGCGTGCGCGGGGGTACGGCGGCCGGACGGGGTACGAGGAGTCATCCGGCCCTCCTGAGGGAGACGAGATCGGCAAGTTCGGCATCGGACAGTTCGGTGAGCGCGGTCTCTCCCCCGGACAGCACGGCGTCGGCCAGCGCCCGTTTGGCACCGAGGAGCTGGGCGATGTTGTCCTCGACGGTGCCTTCGGCGATCAGCCGGTGGACCTGGACGGGCTGGGTCTGGCCGATGCGGTAGGCGCGGTCGGTGGCCTGTTCCTCCACCGCCGGGTTCCACCAGCGGTCGTAGTGGATCACGTGGCCGGCGCGGGTGAGGTTCAGCCCGGTGCCGGCCGCCTTGAGGGAGAGCAGGAAGACCGGGGCCTGTCCGGACTGGAAGCGGTCGACCATCTTCTCCCGTTCGGCGACGGGGGTACCGCCGTGCAGCAGCTGGGTGGGGATGCCGCGCGCGGCGAGGTGCTTCTCCAGCAGCCGCGCCATCCCCACGTACTGGGTGAAGACCAGCGTCGCGCCGCCCTCGGCGAGGATGGTGTCCAGGAGTTCGTCGAGGAGTTCGAGCTTCCCGGAGCGGGCGGCCAGGCCCGGTGCGGCCTCCTTGAGGTACTGCGCGGGGTGGTTGCAGATCTGCTTGAGGGCGGTGAGCAGCTTCATGACCAGGCCGCGGCGCGCCATGCCTTCGGCTGCCTCGATCCGGGCGAGGGTTTCGCGGACGACAGCCTGGTACAGCGCGGCCTGTTCGCGCCCCAGCGCCACCGGGTGGTCGGTCTCGGTCTTCGGCGGAAGCTCGGGAGCGATCCCGGGGTCGGACTTCTTGCGGCGCAGGATGAACGGACGCACCAGCCTGGCCAGCCGTTCGGCGGCCTCCGGGTCCTCGCCGCCTTCGACCTCCCGGGCGTGCAGCGCGCGGAACGTCTTGAGCGGGCCGAGGAGTCCGGGGGTCGTCCAGTCCAACAGGGCCCACAGCTCGGAGAGGTTGTTCTCCACGGGCGTGCCGGTGAGGGCGATCCGCGCGGGGGCCTTGAGGCCGCGCAGTGCCTTGGCGGTCGAGGAGCGCGGGTTCTTCACGTGCTGGGCCTCGTCGGCGACCACCCAGGCCCAACGCCGCGCGGCCAGTTGGGTGGCGCTGCTGCGCATCGTGCCGTAGGTGGTCAGGACGAACCCGCCGTCCAGGTCGTCGAGGCTGCGGCCGGCACCGTGGTACCGCCGTACGGGCGTGCCGGGGGCGAACCGCTCGATCTCGCGCTGCCAGTTGCCGAGGAGGGAGGCGGGGCACACCACGAGAACCGGTTCGGTGGGCCGCCGGTGCAGGTGGAGCGCGATGACGGTGATCGTCTTGCCCAGCCCCATGTCGTCGGCGAGGCAGCCGCCCAGGCCGAGGGACGTCATGGTGTCGAGCCAGGCCATGCCGCGCAGTTGGTAGTCGCGGAGCGTCGCACGCAGTCCGGGGGGCTGGGGTACCGGGGCCGCTTCCGTGGTGAGCCGGGCGCGCAGCGCGGCGAGCGCCCCGAGGGGCACCACCTCGACCTGCTCGCCGTCGACCTCCGCGGTGCCGTTGAGCGTCGCGGCGAGGGCGTCGACCGGCTCCAGATAGCCCAGTTCGCGCTTACGGGCCTTACGAACGAGCCCGGGGTCGACCAGGACCCACTGGTCGCGCAGCCGGACCACCGGCCGGTGCGCCTCGGCGAGGGCGTCCATCTCCGCCTCCGTCAGCGGCGCCCCGTCCATCGCGACCTGCCAGCGGAACTGGAGCAGTTCACGCGTGTCGAAGAAGCCGAACCCGTCGGCCGCCGAGCCCGGCGCCGGGCGCAGCACCGCCGACGCGGTCAGGCCGCGGGCCAGCTCCTTGGGCCAGTGGACAGCCACCCCGGCGGCGCCCAGCCGGGGGGCGGCCTCCCCCAGCAGCTCGTACAACTCGTCCTCGCCGAGCGGCAGTACGTCGGGCACCGGCCGGTCCAGCAGGCGGGTGAGAGGGTCCCAGACGCGGGCGGCGCGGCGCAGGGCCAGGAGGGTGTCGACGCGGGAGCGCGGCCCGAAGTGGTCGGAGCCCTCGCCCTCCCACAGGGCGCTGGCGTCGGTGACCAGGGTGGGGTCGGTGAGGCTGTGCACCTGCAGGACGGCGGCCGCGGCGCGGCGGTCGTCGGCCTCGCCCGCCCGGTGCTCCTCGCGGGAGTCGAAGAGCTGGTGCGGCGCGAGGTCGAGGCGCAGGGAGAGCCGTACGCCGGCGTCGACACCGGCCGCGACCTCCGCGGCCCATTCCCGCGCCCGGGGAAGGCGCTGCGGCTCGCTCGCGGCGAACGGGGCGCCGGCGACGAGCCCGGCGGCCGGTGTGCGGGGCAGCGCGTCGACGACCGCGTCCACGAAGAGCCGGACCAGGGCCGCAGGGTCGTGGAGTTGGAGCGGGCGGCTGCCGGTGAGCGGCACCGGGTACGCCTCCGCGGGCATGGCGGCGGCGATGGCACGCAGGTGCGCGATGTCTTCGGGGTCGAGGGGACCGGCGCGCCACGCGTCGGCGTCGTCGGCGGTCAGCCCCGGCAGCAGTCTGCCGCGCGCGGCGAGGTGCAGGGCGTGGTGGGTCGCGGCTCCCCAGCACGCGGCCGCCGGGTCGGCGGCCGGGTCGTGTCGGGCCCGGAGCAGCAGCGGGACGGCCTCGGCCAGCGGAAGCAGCAGCGCCGGCACCGTACGGCTGCGGGCGCCGTTGCCGTGCCGTCGCGCGACGGTCAGCCGCGCCGGTTCCGCGCCGCCGCCCACCTGCGGTGCCCCTGCCGCGCTCCCCGTGCTCCCGGCGTCGGGAAGCGGCCCGCCGTCGGGCCGCCAGAGGCCGATCTTGCCGGCGCGGGGCGGCTGGGCGGGGAGGAAGGCCACGGCACAGCGGACCGCGGCGTCGGCGGTCTCCCCGCCGTCCCACTGCCCGGTCATACCGTCGTCCCCTGCCCTCTGTTCCGTCGTCCGTCGGTCTCGCCGCCCCGGCCGGGCCTGCCGCACCCGGCCCGCCGGTCCGCGCCCGACCTGCGAGTCTACGGCCGTATGCACGGCCTCTCCCGCGCCTCCCGAGCCCCCTGCATCGCCTCCGCCTCCCCGTGTCTCTCCGTTGCCGCGTCTCTGCCATGCCTGCGTATCCGCCATGTCCGCGTCGCCGGGTCGCTCCGGCGACGCCGCAGCGGCTTCGCGTGATGTCGATGGAAGCAGACGGCACTGACAACGCCTCCCCGCCGGCGCTTTCCGCCGCGCACAGCACCGGAGTTATCCACAGGCCACGAAAAAACTTCTCGCACTCAGCACGCGATCGATTACATTCAGTGACACATTCACTCTCAGTAACCACCCAACGTCAGCAAGGAGACACACGCCATGCACACCCCCCACCGACCCCGCCCCCGGCCCCAGCCCCTTGCACCTGCCCACGCCCACCACCCCACCCCCGAACAGCACGCCGCGGCAGAGGCTTTCTCGAACGGCTCGCATCTGGTGATCCAGGCCGGCGCCGGGACAGGAAAGACCACGACGCTCGCGATGCTCGCGCACTCCGCACGACGCCAGGGCCGGCTCGGTCGATATATCGCCTTCAACAGGGCGGTCGCCCGCCACGCCGCCCGGCGGTTCCCCGCCGAGGTCGCCTGCACCACCGCACACGCCCTCGCCTACACCGCCGTCGGCAGGAGATACCAGGCACGGATGAATGCCCCTCGGCAAGCAGGCTGGCGCACAGGCGCGGCCCTGGGCATCGACGACGGCATGTGCGTGCGCATCGGCCCACGGAAGGTCAACAACAAGGCGCTGTCTTCCACCGTCCTGCGCACGGTGACCCGCTTCTGCCAGTCGGCCGACAGGGAGATCGCCGCCCACCACGTCCCGCCCCTGCGCGGAGCCGAATCCGCCCCACTGCACACCCAGCTCACCGGCCTCGTCCTTCCCTACGCCCGCAAAGCGTGGGAGGACCTCCAGCATCCGGATCACGGCGCGATCCGCTTCGAGCACGACCACTACCTGAAGATGTGGGCGCTGAGCGACCCGCTCATCCCGGCGGACTTCCTGCTCCTCGACGAGGCGCAGGACACCAACCCCGTGGTCGAGCAGGTCTTCACGGCTCAGCGCGACCACGCGCAGCTGGTGCTGGTCGGGGACTCCGCACAAGCCATCTACGGGTGGCGCGGTGCGCGTGACGTCATGACCGGCTTCGACGGCCGCCAGCTCAGCCTCTCCCGGTCCTTCCGTTTCGGCCCCGCGCTGGCCGCCGAGGCGAACCGCTGGTTGCAGATCGTCGACGCGCCGATCCGGCTGACCGGTTCACCGTCCCTGCGCACGGAGTTACGCGGCACCCGGACCCCGGAGGCGATCCTGTGCCGGACGAACGCGGGAGCGATGGTCGAGGTGATACGGCAGCTGGACGCCGGCCGCCGGGTGGCCCTCGCAGGCGGCGGCGCGTCACTGAGCGCCCTCGCACGGGCCGCACACGCCCTGGAGCACGGACGCCGCGCCGCCCACCCCGAGCTGACGCTCTTCGCGAGCTGGGCGGAGCTACGCGAATACGCCGAGTGCGATCCGGCGGGACGTGATCTCCTGCCCCTGGTGGAACTCGTCGATGAGCACGGCTCGCAGGCCCTTCTGCCGGCGCTCGACCGTCTCGCTCCCGAGGAATCCGCCGAGGTGACGGTCTCCACGGCGCATCGGGCCAAGGGCCGGGAATGGGCGAGCGTACGCATCGCAGACGACTTCACCGCCCCCGATGATCTCGACGAGCGCGACGAGGACGGAGCCCCCGTCCCCGGGCCGATCGACCTCGACGAGGCCCGCCTGGCCTACGTCGCGGTGACCCGCGCCCACTCCCTGCTCGACATCGGCGGCCTGTCCTGGATCAACACCCACCCCGCAGGCGACCCCCGCCCCACCGAAGCGAAGCCCTGAGAACCCGCCCAGGGCAAGCACAGCAAGCACAGCGCCCCGACACAGACACGACGATCAGAACGAGGAGAAAACACGCTGCAGAAATCACCCGGCTGAAAGGCGCAGCGGACAGGTGACTGCTTGGTCACCGGGGAGCATGCTGGAAGGAGGAGATGGGTGCCGATGCGTACGGGAGATGAGCCTGTTCACGCGCGCAGCCCGCTGAGAATCCGCTGCGGGCTGGCGCTCTGGGGCCTGCTGTGGGCCGTCGCCGGAGCCGTGGCCTTCGTGAACGTCGGGCGGCCGGAATGGGCCGCGGCCTGTGCCGCGCTGGCCATGGTGGCGGCCACGGACCTGGTCCTGGTGATCCGCCATATTCACCAGGGACCGCACTACCAGCCCGGCAGGAAAATACCGCCGTACGCACCCGACCGAGGCCGGAACGAGGCGTACGGCATACGCAAGAACACCGGCCACGGGCGCGGCACCGGGCCGTAGGACCACGAGAGCACACTGGGCCCCAGCACGAAGGGCCGGGGACAGTTGGCTCGGTCCGCAGAGGCTGCCTCAGGGGTGCTGGTCACCGTCGTCTGCGTCATCGCGGGCGAAGCGTGCGGCCTGAAGGAACTCCGGCCGCGGTTCGAGGGCCGCTGCCAGCCGGAAGTGGCGCAGCGCTTCCTCAGGCCGGTTGGCACGCTCCAGGGTGCGGCCCAGCGCGAAGTGGGCGAAGGCGTTGTCCGGCTCACGCTCCAGCACGATCTGGAATTCGAGTTCAGCAGGTCGTAGTTGGGCGGCCAGGAAGAAGGCACGCGCGCGGAGCAGCCGGGCCGCGGTGTTCTCGGGGTGTGCGGTGATGACCGAGTCCAGCAGCTGGATCGCACCGCGCGGATCGCGGGCTGCCAACAGCTGCTCCGCGGCGCGGAAGTCGATGACATGCGTCTCGGGGCTGCTCTCGGGCACGGCCTGCTCCTCTCGGTCACCGTCGCATCTGCCGGCGCCACAGCCATCGGGGCATGCGTCAGCGACGGACCGTCGTACGGCGTTACCTGGGGCCACAACAAACCCTTCGGTCGCGGCATTCCCCGGCCGGCGCAGCCTCAACCGGGCCCGGCCCACGAGCCCGTGAACCGCCCCCGGCGGACCGGGCGCGCTCGGCCGGCGAGGGCAAGCCAAGCCCATGAGCCGGCGAGAGAGGCAAGCGTGAACGTGGAGGCGGTGGGGGCGGGGCGGGAG
>NZ_JNZA01000052.1 GCF_000717345.1 Streptomyces lydicus
GGGTGGGTTCGGGGGTGGGGGGTGCCACGGGCGGCGAAACTCATCGCCCCGGAATCCCGTGGGCGGCCCGCGCCGGATAATTGCGTGGACGAGCCGCGCCCCGCCTCGGTAGCCTGCGCGCATGTCCAGCCCCGAGGCGTCAAGACGCTAGCCACCGGTCGTCCGGTGGCTTTTCGCGTCGCCCTGCCGTAGCCGCATCCTCGGGTGCCCCGGCCGGCCGCGCTCCCCTGCCATCGGATCGCCGTGACGCGGCCTGTCTTACGGCCTGTTCGGCGCCGGTCCACCCGGCGTCCAGGTCGTTCGGGCGGTAGCCGCACGGGCCCTCGGCTGGATGAACCTCACGCAACTCCCCGGCCCCACAGGGCTCGCTGTGTGCTGCCGCCGCACCCCGTCGATCCCCGGTCGGCCCCTCCGGCCGATCCACCCGGTCGATCCATTTCGTGGTTGCGGAGCATTTCTGTGCCCTTCTTCGTCCCTCTGCTCGGACTGGCGGTCTTCGCGCAAGGCACCTCCGAGTTCATGCTGTCCGGTCTGCTGCCGGACATCGCCGCCGACCTGCATCTCCCGCTCTCCGCGGCGGGTTCGCTGACCTCGGCCTTCGCCGTGGGAATGAGCGTCGGCGCCCCGCTGATGGCGCTGCTGAGCCTGCGGTGGCCGCGCCGCCGTGCCCTGCTGACCTTCCTGATCGCGTTTCTGCTGGTCCATGTGGTCGGCGCGCTGACCACCAGTTACCCGGTGCTGCTGGCCACCCGTGTCGTCGCGGCGCTGGCCAACGCGGGGTTCCTCGCGGTGGCCCTGGCGACCGCCACGGCCGTGGTCGCGCCGGACGCCAAGGCCCGGGCGACCTCCGTGCTGCTCGGCGGCACCACCCTGGCCTGCATCGCGGGCGTGCCGGCCGGCGCGTACCTCGGTGAGGTGTGGGGCTGGCGTGCGGCGTTCTGGGCGGTGGCACTGGTATCGCTGCCGGCCGTCGCGGCGATCGTGTGGGCCGTACCGGCCGACGGTGGCCGGGGGCCGGCCGGCGGGGCGGGTGCCGACCGCGTACCGCCCGCCGGGGCACACGGCGAACTGCGGGCCCTGCGCAGTCGCCGGCTCCTGGTGATCCTTCTTCTCGGTGCGCTGGTGAACGGCGCCACCTTCTGCACCTTCACCTACCTCGCCCCCCTGGTCACCGAGGTCGCCGGCATCGGCACCGGCTGGGTCCCCGTCATGCTGGCCCTGTTCGGGCTGGGTTCCTTCGTCGGGGTCGGTGTCGGCGGCCGGCTGGGCGATGCCCGCCCCGCCCCGCTGCTGGCCGTCGGGGGACCCGCCCTGCTCGTCGGGTGGGTCGTCCTGGCCCTGGCGGCCGGCAGCCCGGCGGCGGTCGTCGTGCTGGTCTTCGTCCAGGGCACCTTGTCGTTCGCGGTCGGCTCCACCCTCGTCTCACAGGCGCTGTACGCGGCGGCCGGGGCACCGACGCTGGCCGGCGGATGCGCGACGGCCGCGCTGAACGTCGGCGCGGCGCTCGGCCCCTGGCTGGGCGGCGCCGCGCTCTCCACGCACCTCGGCTACCGCGCCCCGGTATGGGTGAGCGCCGCGCTGCTGGTGCCGGCGCTGCTCACGGCAGCGGTGGCCGCGGCGAGGTCCCGTTCCCTGTGGCGTACGGCCGGGGAAGCGGAGCCGAGGGAGGAGATGGCCGGCGCCTGAGCCCCGTCCGACGGTGCCGGATCAGGTGCCGGCTGCGACGCGGGCGGGGCGCGCGACGGTTCGACGCCGCGCGTCCCGCCGGAAAGCGGGCGGACCGGCCGGCGGTTCAGCCGGTGCCCGCGTAGCCGCGGATGTGTTCCAGTTCCGCGGCGACGTCCGTGAGCGTGGCGCAGTCCGGTACCGGCCGGAGATCGCCGTCCGGTACGGGGGTGTCGCGGCGCCGCCGCGGGTCCTCAAGGGCGTCGGCCATCGCGGCGAGCGCCCGGCACAGCCGCTCGGCCTCCTCGAGGCTCGGGCGGTGGGCGCCGTGGTCGAGACGTACGGCGCAGGCGGTCGCGGCGTCCACGATGCGTTCGGCGGCGGAGACCACGGTCAGCCAGTCGGGGTTGCGGTCCCGCGCGGCGAGCAGCTCGGCGGCGGCGGTCTCCGCTGCCGCCCTGGCCTCCCCCAGCGCCCGATAGGCGGCGCGGCGCAGCGCCCGCCGCTCGGTGGTGTCCGCTCCCGGTTCCGCCTCCAGTACGTGCCGAAGGAACCGCTCGGTGGCCCGCAGCGCCGAGGTGACGCGCTGGCCGACGCGTCGCCGGGGGTCGGCCAGGCGCGGCAGATGGCCGACGACGAGGACGATGGCGCAGGCGATGGAGGTGTCGACGATCCGCTCCGTGGCGGCTTGCCGGGCCCCGCCGGCGTACACGAACGACAGCACCATCAAGGTGATCGCGACGGTCTGCAGCGCGAAGTGGCGGGTGGCGAACGGCAGCAGCGCGCCGCCCGCACCGGCCACCAGCGCCGGCCACCACGAACCGGTCAGCAGCTCGCCCGCGCCGGCGAAGACCAGCACCCCGGCCAGGGTCCCGGCGAAGCGGTTGACCGTACGGGAGAAGAGGGGGCCGAGGTCCGGCTTGACGAGGAAGGTGGCGGTCGCGGGGAGCCAGTACCAGTGGTCGGCCCGCAACAGCAGGGCCACGGCGGCGCTGGCGGCGATGCAGACCGCCACCCGCAGGCCGTAGTCCCGTCCGGCGGGGCCGAACAGCCCCCGCCCGGGCCGCGACCGGCCGCCGAGGGCCCGGAGCGCTTCCCGGACCGCGGGTACCGGACCCGGCTCCGCCGCCGCCCTCTGCGTCGTCGTCGGCTCCCGGCGGGCGAACGCCACCGCGGCGTCCAGCAGCGCCTGGTCGAAGGCGCCACGGGCCGGCGTGCTGGTCTCCGGTGCGGACAGCCGGCCCGGCGGCTGCCCGGTGCGCAGCGCGTCGGCGAACCTGCGGGGGCTCTCGGCGACCCGGGCCGGCAGCGGGCGGGCCTCCCACAGCAGCGCGACGCTGGCCTCGCAGAGCGCGGTGGCGGCGGCGAACCGCTCGGCCAGCAGCAGCTCTTGGGGGGTGACGGTGCGGCGCAGCAGCCGACCGGTCAGCCGCCGCAGCCGCAGTGCTTCGTCGGCCCGGTCCAGGGCGGCGGTGAGCCGGCGCCTGGCGGCCACGGCGCCGGGGCCACCGGCCGCGGCCAGGGCGCCGGACAGCGCGTCGAAGACGGTGGCGACCGCCGCCCGCTCGCCGCTGAGGGCACCGCCCGCGGGACGCGGTGAGCGCACGACGAGGCGCAGCAGGAGCAGCCAGAGGCAGCCGGCGAGGACGTAGAGCGCCTTCGCCCAGGGCGCGCCGGGCAGCGGCATACCGGCGCCCAGGACGGTGGTGGCCAGCATCTGCATGCCCGCGTTGGAGCGCACCGGCCCGGCCACGCTGCCCGCGCCGGACACGAAGCCGACCGCGAAGAGCGCCGGCACGACCCACCAGCCGGCGCCGAGGGCCTGCAGCGAGGCGCCGATCAGCATGCCGAGCGCGGAGGCGAGGGCGGGCAGGCCGATGTGGACGATGCCGGTGCGGCGGGTGCCGGGGCGGTCGTTGACGCCGGCGAGCATCGAGCCGAGGCCGGTCAGCACGCCGGGCGCCGGATGGCCGGTTGCGATGCCCGCGCCGAGCAGCGGTCCCGCGCACAGCGCGCCACGGGCGACGGCCGCCCAGGGCACGGGCAGCCGCTGCCAGCGGAAGGGGTGCGCCAGCCAGGCGGGAACGGCGCGCGGCGCGCGGATCATGGAGCTCCTCAGACGACGGCGGACGGACGGCGGCAAGCGGAATCCGAGGGGCGACATCGGCCGACGGTGCTGCTACCAGCCTAAGGTGCGGCTTCCCACGGCGACGGGGGTCAGGCGGGTAGGGAAGGCGACGGCCGTGTGGAGGGCGGGGCGGTTCGGTTGCCGGGCCGCCCCGGCGGCGCCGCCGGGCCCGCTAGAGCCATCCGCGCCGGGCCGCCTGGACGCCGGCCTGGAAGCGGGTGGTGGCGCCCAGGCGGGTCAGCAGCGCGGAGACCCGGCGGACCACGGTGCGGCGGCCCAGTCCCAGGCGGCGGGCGATGGCCTCGTCGGTGGCGCCGCTGGCCATCAGGGTGAGGATCTGGCGGTCGCGGGCGTCGATCTGGGTGCCGATGCCGGCCGTCGATGCCGGAACGGCCAGCCGCCACAGTGCCTCGAAGACGTTGGACAGCGCCCGGAACAGGCCGGAGGGGCGGACGAGCAGCGCGATCACCTCGGCGCGGTCGTCCCCGGCGAGCGTGAGCACCGCCAGATCGTCGTCGCCGAAGGCCAGCTTCAGCGGCGCCTCGTCCAGGGTCCGGGCCTGTTCACCGGCCTCGATCATGCGCGCCATGTTGGGGCCCGCGATCGGGTCGTCGTAGGCGGAGCCGTGGTAGATGACGCGGTAGGCGATGCCGGCGGCCATCCGTTCGCGCTGGAGGTCCTCCTGGCTCGGGTAGTAGTCCGGCGCGCCGGTGTACGGCGGCACATCGATGACCCGGACCTCGCGCCGGGCGGAGAACTGCAGCCGGCGGACGGCTGCCAGCACACCCGACGCGCCCTCGACGACTTCCAGTGCGCCGTACTGGCCGCTCTCCCGCCGGGCCACCCGGTAGAGCCGTTCCAGCTCCGCCCCCGCCTGGCGGAGGCCGGTCCGCCGCGCGGCCTCGCGCTGGAGCAGCGACTCCACGACGTACAGCGGCGACAACGCCTCCCAGCCGTCCGGCTCCTGATCGACCGTCACCACGACATCGTCGGCGGCGAGTTCCTCCAGCAGCTTCCGGACCGCGTGCTCGCTCAGACCGGTGCTGGCCGCGAGCGCACCGGCCGGTGCGCCCGGGTGGCTCACCAGGGAACGGTAGATCCGTCCGCGCTCGGAATCCGGGTCCAGAACGTCGTACACGACAACCCCCCTCGTCGCGTTCGTGTCGAAAGCGGATTCGACGTCCGGAGCGTACCTCCTGGTAGGCGTATGTGCGCCAGTGGCCCAGTTGCGCCAACGAACCGTATGGCGCTGCCGGGAGTGCCTTCAGGAGACTGTCGCCGACCGGTCGCACGGACCGTTCCCCTGGCGACCACCGACCCGAGGACCTTCCATGAGACCAGTCCTGTCGCGTGCCAGGGCGGCCGTCGCCGCGTTGGCCGCCGCCCTGCTCTTATCGGGCACGCCCGCCGCGCACGCCGCGCCGCCGGACGCGCCGCCGAAGCTGACCGACGGCTTCGGCCTGACCCAGGTGGGTACCGCGAGCGGCACCGCCACCAACTTCGTGATCACCGTGAAGACCGCCCAGGTGGCCGGTGAGCACCACATCCGGATCCTGCTGCCCGCCGACTATGCGGCCCACCCGGACAAGCGCTACCCGGTCTTCTACCTGCTGCACGGCGCGGCCGACAGCCCGGCCGACCCGGCCCTGGCGTTCTCCGCCCTCACCGCGAGCAGCAAGATGATCACGGTGATTCCGGACGGCGGCCTGCGCGGCTGGTACGCGAACTGGCTCGATCAGCAGACCGCCGCCGGCGCCCAGAACTGGGAGACCTTCCACATCGAGCAGGTCGTCCCGTTCATCGACGCCAACCTGCGCACCGTCGCCGCCAAAAAGGGCCGGGCCGTCGGCGGCATCTCGATGGGCGGCTTCGGCTCGTTCCACTACGCCCAGGCCCACCCCGAGCTGTTCAGCCAGGTCGCGGCCTTCTCCGGCGCGGTCGACCTGTCGCTGGACGAGGCCGTCATCCGGGCCGCGGTGGTCGCCACCCTGACCAACGTCGGCGCCCCGTTCTGCGGTTCCGTCGTCGGCCCCGGACAACCCTGTGCCCTCGACTTCGGGCCCGCGGTCTCCAGCGACGCGGTGTTCGGTTCGCCGTACCCGGTGTTCAACGCCGACTGGCGCTGGAACCAGGTGGATCCGGCCGGCCACCTGGACCGGCTGCGCGGCATGGGCATCGCGCTCTACACGGGTGACGGCGCGGGCCGGCCCACCGAGCCGGAGTTCTGGGCCCGTTCGGCGTCTCAGCACGTCAAGGACCGCCTGGACGCCCTGGGGATGCCGTACCACTACGTCGATTACGGCAACGGCGCCGGCTGGGGCGACCACTGCGACGGCGGGCACAACGGCGGCTGCTGGGACCAGGACCTGACCGACTACGTGCCGCGCCTGGAAGCAGCGTTCGCCTCCGACTGACCACGTCGAGGCATCCGCCTCGCCGCGATGACCCCTGCGCCTGGCTGCCACGGCCGGCCGGGCGCTCCTACGACAGACGAAAGAACGAGAGAGGACCTCACCACGTGACCTCGACGCCACGCCCCAGACGCACCGCCCTCCTCCTGCGGGTCCTGGCGGCCGCGCTCGCCGCGTGCTGCACGGCATTAGGCATGGCGGCCGCCCCCGCGGTGGCCGCACCGCACGCCCGCAGCGGCAGCGCGCCCGCGCTCGACAAGCTGACCTTCACCTCGCTGAGCAACGGCCGCAACCTCGATGTGCAGAACGGCAACACCGGTGACGGTGCCTACATCGTCACCAACTCCGCGCCGGGCTACCACCAGACCTGGCACCTGAACGTCGACAAGTCCGACTCGTCGTTCACCATCGTCAACAACGCCACCGGGAAGTGCGTCGACCTCGCCTGGCTCACCCCCGCCCTGCGCCAGCAGACCTGCCGGGGCGCGGCCAGCCAGAAGTGGTACCTGCAGCCGGTCGGGGCCGCCAAGGACACGTTCATGATCCGGCACCAGGGCGACAACACCTGCCTGGACCTGCTGATGGGCGCCAACTACGACGACGCCTGGACCGACCAGTACACCTGCAACAACAGCCGGCCCCAGCAGTGGACGACCGGCTCCGCCACCGCGCTGGACGCGTGGAACCTCGCCGTGGACCACGCCGCCAAGCAGTGCCAGAAGGACACCGCCACCTGCTCGTGGGCGACCCGGACCGAGTCCCCGGCGGCCCCCCTGCCCAAGGTCTGCGCGTCCTCGGTGTGGTTCAACAACACCGGTGACACGGTGCAGCAGGGCTTCGCGGTGACCGACACCAGCGGCTGGCAGAACAGCATCGGCGTCGACATGGGTACGCAGATCGCGGCCAGCGCCGGAGCCCCCGGCGGCGGCACCGAACTGCAGACGACGGTCAGCTCCACGCTGCACGCCACGCACGTCTGGGAGGGCTCCCGGGCGGTCAACAACCAGGTGACGGTCAACGTCCCCACCAAGCAGTACGGCTGGGTGACCCTCTCCGAACTGGCCAAGACGGTCACCGGCACCTGGACCTTCGACACCACCGGCTTCCCCTGGACCGCCGACGACACCATCACCGTGCCGCTCAAGGACGACCCCAGCGGCGGCGCCACCCTCTACATCGCCAACACCAGCCCGAACTTCACCTCCTGCGCCTGAGCCGCGCGGAGCCGTAAAGGGCGTGACCCCGGGACGCGGAGTCCCGGGGTCACGTGGCGCAGACGGCTGTCAGAAGCCGGTGGTCTGCACGGAGACGAGACCGTCGGCCGGCACGCCGGGCACGGCGGGGGCGAGGGACTGGGCGGTGCCCACGACGTCGCCGACGTTCACGGTGGCGCCGTGGCCGGCGATCTCGCCGCCGAAGCTGGCGAGGCCACCGGAAATGTTGTCCAGCTCGCTGTCGGAGATCTCGGAGGTGCCGATCTCAGGGGTGAAGCCGTTACGCATGGCGTGCCCTTCCTTCAATGCTCTGATTTTCCTGGACCAATGTCGGACGGGATTACCGAAAGGGTCACCCGGCCAATTGCACGACGTGCCGGCACCCGAAGAGGGGCACGAATACCGGCGGCGCGTGTCGCAGGATGCAATCACGTCAGCGGGCGGTGCGGCAACTTACCCTGCGGTTTTCCCCAGTCCGTACTCCCCTTTGACACATCCCCCCTCCTACCTGCGATTTTCCTCCTCTTTTTGTTACCGGCAGCCGCACATGACACCCGGCGAACAATCCCGTCACCCCGGAAAAGCGCCACCCACGACCCGGTAAGCCATATCTGCATTTACGGCTCACCGAAAACCTCCGTGCGCCGAGATGCTGCGAGATGTCGGATCTTTCAGGTATCCGCCGCATCGTACGCGGCGGATACATCGAGAGGGGTGCCGCTTTCCGGGCGAAACCGAAAAGGAATTCAGCGGCGACCGGGTGTCTTCCGGTCACACCGGACGGCTCGTAGCATCCCGGCATGACGAGCGACACAGGTGACGTATGGGTGATCGGCGGCGGGGTGATCGGCCTGACCTCGGCGATCGCGCTGGCCGAGGACGGGCACCGGGTGCGGGTGGTGAGCCGGGACGCGGCGGAGGACACCACGTCCGCGGTGGCCGGCGGCCTGTGCTGGCCGTACCGCATCCGGCCGTACGACCGGGCCGTGCGATGGTCGGTACGGTCCTTCGAGGTGTTCGCCGAGATGGCCCGGCGGCCGGAGGAGACCGGCGCCCGGATGGTGACCGGGACCATGACGTCGACCGGCCGCCCGGGAGCGGCGGACGACGGGCTCGCCGCCTGGTACGCGGCCGTGCCCGGCCTGCGGCAGGCATGCGTGGACGAACTCTCCGAGGGCGACCTGTCGGGGTGGCGGGCCCGTACACCGCTGGTGGACATGACAGCCCATCTCCATTACCTGGAGCGGCGGTTGGCGGCCGCGGGCGGCACGCTCGAACGGCGCGAGGTGGTGTCGCTGGAGGGCGTCGGCGGCCCGGCGGACGTGCTCGTCAACTGTTCGGGGCTGGGTGCGCACCGTCTCGTCCCGGACGGCGCGGTGCGCCCGGTCCAGGGTCAGCTGGTGGTCGTGGAGAACCCCGGCATCGAGGAGTGGTTCGTGGCCGCGGACCCCGGTGAGACGGACACGACGTATGTGCTGCCGCAGCCGTACGGCCTGGTGCTGGGCGGTACGGCGCGGGAGGACGCCTGGTCGCGGCAGCCCGATCCGGCGGTGGCGGAGGCGATCGTGGCGCGCTGCGCACGGCGCTTCCCGGAGGTGGCGCGGGCCCGGGTCCTGGCCCACAAGGTGGGGCTGCGCCCGGCCCGGCCCGCGGTCCGGCTGGAGACGGAGCGGCTGCCCGACGGCACGCGGTGTGTGCACAACTACGGGCACGGCGGTGCGGGCGTGACGGTGGCGTGGGGGTGCGCGGACGAGGTGGTGCGGCGGGTCCGGGAGGCCCGGGGCGACTCCCGCTAGGCCGCCGGGCCGCCGCCCACGAGGCCGGCGTCCGTGGGCAGCGGCGGGCCGCGGGCGACGGGCCGTGGAGGGCCGTGTCATCCGGCCCTCCACGGCCGCCGCGCCGGGGCCGCTACCGCTCGGCCTCGGCCTCACCGACCGGTTCGCCACCGGCGTCGGCCGCCCCGTTACCGGGTCCGATCCGGATCTCGAAGTCCCCGTCGTAGCGCTCGTGTCCGGCGATCACGGCCATCTCGACGACCTCCTCGCCCTTCAGCCCCCGGACGATCAGCGGATCGCTGCGCAGGTCGCGCATCAGGGCCCAGCACATCACGATCATCACGACCATGAACGGCACCGCGACCAGGATCGTCAGATTCTGCAGGCCGGTCAGCGCGTCGCCCGATCCGCCGCCGATCAGCAGCATGATCGCGGCGACCGCGCCGGTCACCACGCCCCAGAAGACCACCACGAGCCGGCTCGGCTCGAAGGTCCCCTTCTGCGACAGGGTCCCCATGACGATGGACGCCGCGTCGGCACCGGACACGAAGAAGATGCCGACCAGGATCATCACGAGGATGCTCATGACCGTCGCGAGCGGGTACTGGTGCAGTACGTCGAAGAGCTGACCCTCCGGGGTGTGCGAGCCGTGCAGCTGCTTGTCCTCCTGAAGCTTGACGGCCGAGCCGCCGAAGACCGCGAACCACAGCAGGCTCACCACGCTCGGCACCAGGATGACCCCGCCGATGAACTGGCGGATCGTCCGGCCGCGGCTGATCCGGGCGATGAACATGCCCACGAAGGGCGTCCAGGAGATCCACCACGCCCAGTAGAAGACCGTCCAGCTGCGCAGCCAGCCGCCCACGTCGGCGCCGCTGCCGGCCTCCGTGCGGCCGGCCAGCTGCGGCAGTTCGCCGAGGAAGGAGCCGAGGGAGGTGGGCAGCAGGTTGAGGATGAGGACGGTCGGGCCGACCACGAAGACGAAGACCGCCAGGATCAGCGCCAGCACCATGTTGATGTTGGACAGCATCTGGACGCCCTTGGCGATGCCGGAGACCGCGGAGAGGATGAAGGCGAGGGTCAGCACGGTGATGATGACGACCAGCAGGGTGGTGCTGACGCTGTCCATCCACCCCAGCACCTTGATCCCGCTGCCGATCTGCAGCGCGCCGAGCCCGAGCGAGGCCGCGGAGCCGAAGAGGGTGGCGAAGATGGCCAGGATGTCGATGACCTGACCGCCCCAGCCGTTGGCCCGCCGCGCGCCGATCAGGGGGGTGAACACCGCGCTCATCGTCTGCCGTCTCCCCCGCCGGAAGCAGCTGTACGCGATGGCCAGCCCCACGACCGCGTAGATGGCCCACGGGTGCAGCGTCCAGTGGAACAGCGTGGTGGCCATCGCGGTGTCCATCGCCTGGGCGGCGTCCTTGGGGTCGGTGCCCGGCGGCGGGGTGGTGAAGTGCCCCAGCGGCTCACTGACGCCGTAGAACATCAGGCCGATGCCCATGCCCGCGCTGAACATCATCGCGATCCAGGACACGGTGCGGAATTCGGGCTCCTCGCCCTCCTTGCCGAGCGTGATCCGGCCGTACTTGCTGACGGCCAGCCAGATGGCGAAGATCACGAACCCGGAGGCGGAGAGGACGAACGCCCATCCCCCGTTGTCGATCACCCAGTTCAGCAGCGAGGTCGATACGTTCTTGAGCGAGGTGGTGGAGGTCGCTCCCCAGGCGATGAAGGCGAGGGTGAGCAGTGCGGTCACACCGAAGACCACACGGTCGGTCTGCGGGGGCCCGGTCGGCCGCGGGCCGTCGGGGTGGTCCGACATGGGTGACGTGCCACCCCCGTCTTCGGCTTGTCTGGCTGTGTCCGTCACACGTCAACCTTTCAATTGGCCATATTTTCCCTGGCCTTTACCCCCTTTGATGCCCGGGCAGACGTCCAGCGGCGTCGCGGCCGTGAGGTGATACGCCGCCCGCTGGTCGAGCAGGAGCGGGACGAGGCCGCGCAGCGACTGGCGCAGCGGGACGACCGCGCCGCCGTCCCGGAGCCGCTCCCAGCGCACGCCGTGCAGCGCCAACGCGCCCTCGACCTGCGCGAACTGTGCCGCGTCGAGACGGTAGGCGCAGGGCGGGTCGGCCAGCACCTGGTCGGCGGCCGGGGGTTCGTTGTCCGCGCCGCCGAGGTGCACCGGGCCGCGGTCGGCGTAGCCGGCGAGCCGGGCCGCGGTGGTGGCCGCCTCGATACCGGCCCGGTGCCGGTCGAGGAAGGTGAAGGCGCCGTGCAGCGCCGCCAGGTGGGAGGCGACCCGGCGCCGGTTGTTACGTGCCGGGTCGGCCTGCCCGGTGGCGGCGAGCGCGGTGCCCGGGCGGCTTCCCCCGCCGGGCGCCGGGAGGGCGTCGACCCGGGTCTCCACGAGCAGCCCGACGGAGCCCTTCACGCCCGCGGTGTTGCGCAGGATGCGCTCCTGCCCGTCGCCCGCGACCTGTTTGACGGGCTCGCCGGTCGCCGGGTCGGTCCAGATGCCGTAGACGCCGGTGCTGAAGCCGGCCCGGTGGACGGCCGGTTCGACGAAGTCGTGGGAGAGCGCGGCGGACTCGCGGTGCACCGCGTCCGCGGTGTTGAGGTTCCGCGGCCACAGCGACAGCAGGTCCTTCACGTAGTACGGGGCGGTGGGGCTGTATTCGTGCAGGTCGTAGACGGTGTCGGGGCGGTAGTCGCGGAGCACCGCGGCCATGGCGCGGGCCTCGGCGGTGCGCAGCGCGAGGTGGTCGCGGTTGATGTCGACGCCGTCGGAGTTGGTGCGGGTGTCCGCGGCCCGGCCGTCGGGGTTGGCGGTCGGTACGACCAGCACGCTGGTACGGGCGAGGAGGCGCCGGGTCGCCCGGTCCCTGGCGTAGGCGAGGTCGCGGATGGTGGACAGGCACGCCTCGCGTCCGGCCGGTTCGTCGCCGTGCTGGGAGCAGATCAGCAGCACGGAGTTGCCGCGCCGGACGTCCTCGGGGCGCTCGGGTGCCGGGGCGCCGATGCGGACGAGTTGCAGCGGGCGGCCCTGTGCGGTGGTGCCGATCCGCTCGATCCGTACCCGGGGGCTGGCCCGGTCGACGGCGGCGAGGAATCTCTGCTCCTCCGGCTGGCTGGTCCAGCGGGCGCCGTGGCTGGTCTCGAACCCCGTACGGGGTTTCCCGGCGGCGGTGGCACCGGCGGGCGAGGCGGGCAGGGCCGTGCCGAGGGTGGCGGTCAGGCCGAAGGCCAGGGCCCCTAGGGCGAGGCGGCGGGAGCGGAGCATCACGGGGAGGTGCCTCCCTTGGTCGAGCGGTGGGGGTGAGGGGTGGGGGGACGTGCTGCCCACCGGGGTGGGCTGCCCACGGAGAGGTGCTGCCGCGGGTGGGGCCGGGGCCGCCCAGGGAGGGCGGCCCCGGGGTGGTCAGCCCGCGTGCGGCAGCCGGCCGGGCGCGTGCGGCGGGGCGATCCCCTCCAGCACCGTCCCGCTCGTCCGGGGTGGCGTGCCCGGGGCGGTGGCCCGGGCGAGGGCCGGGGCGCCGCCGGTCAGCGGCAGCCGGGCGGAGGTGCGGGCCAGGTCGAGGGTGAGCTGCGGGCGTGACGCGGGCGGGTCGATGAGTCCGGCGTCGGTGCCGGCCACGATCAGCGCGAGCCGGTGTCCGGCGGGCACGATGTGGTCGGTGGCGGCCAGGTCCAGGGTGAGGGTGTAGGGCTTGCCGGGGGTCAGCGGGCGGCCGTGGTGGGGGTCGGCGTAGTTGCCGAGGTCGGCCCAGCCGCGGCTGAAGACCGTGTGCGCCACCTTCTCGGTGTCGGCCGCGGTCTCCTTGAAGCAGCCGGTGTCGCCCCGGGTTCCCGCGCCCCAGCAGGTGCGCCTGTCGAGGGTGGTGATGCCCTCGCCGTCGGCGCCGTAGTTGCGGATGGTGGCAGGGCCGAGGTCCACCAGGACGGCCGACAGATGGGCGGTGGAGGTACTGGGCGTGACGGTGACGGTCACCGTGCCGGAGCCGGACAGCCGCAGCGGCGCGCGCAGCGGCCCGGTGCTGAACCCGGCCTTGGCGGGCGTCGGTTGGTCGATGTGCGCCGCCCAGTCGGCCTCGTTCAGCTTCGGGTCGTCGGTGAAGGTCTCGGTGGTCCCCCGTGGCGCACGGGTGGTGCCGAGGGCGCCGACGCCGGGCGTGCTGCCGGCGCGGGGCCGCAGGGTGGTGGCCGCGGTGCCGGGGGCGGGCCACTGCGGATCGGTGGACCAGGTGCCGGGCGAACGCTCGATGTCGGCCATCGGCGCGCGCTCGATGCCGTTGTCGTAGCCCATCAGATAGTGGTCGAACCAGTGGTGCAGGGTCTTGACCCAGGCGCCACGCCGGTAGTCGAAGGGGTCGACGTGTCCGGTCTGGGAGAGCCAGACCTTGCGCTCGACGCCGTGCCTGGCGAGCGCGTCCCACCCCTGGCCGGCGTTCCGGGTGCGGACGTTGAGGTCCTGCAGGCCGTGCACCAGGAAGACGCTGGCGCGGACCTTGCCGGCGTCGCGGACGTAGTCCCGCTCGGTCCACAGTCCGGTCCAGTCGCCGCTGCGCGGCGCGCCCTCGGCGAGCTTCTTCTGGACGGCGGCGCAACGCCTCTGCGCGTCGGGGCTGTCGACCAGCTGCGCGAGGGAGTCGGGGCCCGAGTCGTAGAGCGGGGCGCCCTTGGCGAAGTAGTAGTCGTACCAGGAGGAGATGCCGGCGATCGGGACGATGGTCTTCAGCCCCTTGACGCCGGTGGCCGCGACGCCGTTGGCGATGGTGGCGTCCCAGCTCTTGCCGATCATGCCGGTGCTGCCGTTGGACCAGCCGGCGGTGACGGGCTTGCCGCCCGTCCGGGCCGTATAGGCGCGGCCTCGGCCGCCGAGCCAGTCGACGACGGCCTTGGCCGACTGGACGTCCGAGCGGCCGCCGACGTCGACGCAGCCGTCGGAGCGGTTGGTCCCCGCCAGGTCGACCAGGACGGTCGCATAGCCGCGCGGCACGAAGTAGTTGTCGTAGAACAGCGGGAACTGGACCGGGCGGCCCTGTGCGTCGTAGGTCTTCTTCTGGCTCTCGTTGCCGCGCCCGCAGCAGGAGTAGTACGGGCTGGCATCCATGATGACGGGGACCCGGTGGCCCTGCCGGGCCGGTTCGGACGGCCGCGCGATGTCGACGGCGACGCGGTCGGTTCGCCCGTCCCCGTCGCCGTCGAGCCGGGTGTCCACCCAGACCGATTCGCGTATCGCGCGGTCGTAGGAGTAGACGGGTCTGCTCTCGCCGGACCGGCTGCCGGCGGGCGCCGCCTGCGCGGCGGCCGGCCCGATCAGGGCGGACAGCAGGGCGACGACGGCCGCCAGCACGAGCGCTGTGAAGGGGGTGCGGGGGATCCGCGCAGGATTCGTCACGGGCGGACGGTAGCGCGGCTCAACTCCCCCGCGTAAGGGTGCAGATGACGACTGCCGTGGCGGAGGGGGACGGCGATGTGTCACGCCCCCGGCGGGACAAAGGGTGGTTCATGTCGGTCATGTGTCAGATCGAGCCATGTCCATGACGCCGCCGGGCGGGCTGCATAGGGTCTGACGAGAGCCATCCCCCTACGAGTTGGAGGACTCGTGCGTCACAGACTCCTCGTACCGGGCGCGGCCGCGCTCAGTCTCCTGCTGGCGATCCCGGCTTCCGCGGCGGACTTCACCCCCGGCGCTCCGGGCGTGGGCGACACCTACTACCCCGAGAGCGGAAACGGCGGATACGACGTTTCCCACTACGACCTGCGGCTGAAGTACCAGCCGAAGACGGACCTGCTGGAGGGCACGGCGACGCTCCTCGCCCGGACCACCCAGGACCTCTCCCGCTTCAACCTGGACTTCGGTCTCAAGGTCAGCGAGATACGGATCAACGGCAAGAAGGCCACCTTCGCCACGTCCGGCAAGCACGAGCTGGAGGTCACCCCGGCCACGCCGCTGGAGAAGGGCAAGCAGATCAGCGTCGTGGTGCGCTACGCGGGCAAGCCCTCCGAGCTGAAGATCGACGACTTCACCGCCTGGGCCCGCACGCCCGACGGCGCGGTCATCGCGCAGGAGCCGGACGCCGCCGTGTGGTGGTTCCCGAGCAACGACCACCCCACCGACAAGGCCACCTACGACATCTCGGTGGCGGTGCCGGACGGGACCCAGGCGCTGAGCAACGGCGTGCTCGCCTCGCAGTCCTCCAAGCTCGGCTGGACGCGCTACAACTGGCGCTCGGACAAGCCGCAGGCGACGTATCTGACGACGCTGGCGGTCGGCAAGTTCGACATCACCACCGACACCACCGCGAACGGCCTGCCGGTGATCAATGCCGTCAGCAAGGACCTCGGCGCCAACGAGGGCTCGGCCAAGGCCAGCATCGAGCGCACCAGCGAGGTCACCGAGTGGCTGGAGAGCGTCTTCGGCCCCTACCCGTTCAACGCGGTCGGCGGCTATGTCCCCAACGTGCCGGCCCACTACGCCCTGGAGACCCAGACCCGCCCCTTCTACGGCAGGAAGGCGTTCGACCGGGGCACCAACGTCTCGGTCGTGGTGCACGAGCTGGCGCACCAGTGGTACGGCGACAGCGTCTCGCTGAAGGACTGGAAGGACATCTGGATCAACGAGGGCTTCGCCGCCTACAGCCAGTGGCTGTGGTCGGAGAAGGAGGGCGAGGGCACCGCGCAGGAACTGGCGGACTGGGTCTACGCCCAGCACCCGGCCGATGACCCGTTCTGGACCGTCAAGCCGGGCAACCCGGGTGCGGAGAACCAGTTCGACGCGGCCGTCTACGACCGTGGTGCGCTGGCGCTCCAGGCGCTGCGCAACAAGGTCGGCGACAAGGTCTTCTTCGGCCTCCTCAAGTCCTGGCCGACGGAGCACAAGTACGGCAACGCCTCGGTGGCGGACTTCGTGAAGTTCGCCGAGCAGAAGTCCGGCAAGCAGCTGGCCGGCTTCTTCGACACCTGGCTGTTCCAGCCGTCCAAGCCCTCGGCGGCCGCCGTCAAGCGGACGTTCGGCGCACCGCGGGCACAGGTCGCCCAGCCCAAGTCGTGGAAGCAGATCGCGGCCACGCACGAGGTCCACGGGCACTGATTCAACGGGCCTGCCGCCGGCACGCGCGGAGCCGGGGATCTCCTTCCCCGGCTCCGTCCGTCCGTGCGGTCACCTGCGCCTGGCGCGTGTCAGGTACCGGCCGCGACTGCCTGGCGGTCCCGTGCCGCACGGCGGGCCCGGCGTGCGATCGGCATGAAGCGCAGTCGCTCCGGGAGCGCCGGCACCACCGTGCGGACGACCCGTCCGAAGCGGCGCAGCCGGCGCTCCTGGGCGTCGGTCCACTCCAGGCCGATGGCGCGCCGGGCGTCCGGCGGCATCAGTCCGATCGTGACGAACCGGCGGAAGCGCGCGAACCGCGGGCGGAGCCAGGGCCAGACCAGCCGGAGCAGCAGCCGCAGCCACCGCGGGCCGCGGTCGGGAGCCGGCAGCGGCCGGTCGGTGGCGATCAACTCCCTGACGACCGCGGTGGCTTCGAGGTCGTTCTCCAGCACCTTGCGGTAGTAGGGCCAGAACTCCTCGATGGTCTGCGGCATATCGCGGTCGTGGATGCCCAGGATCCGGCCGACCTGGAGCCACTCCGCGTAGAGCCGGCGCTCCTGCGCCTCGGTGAAGGGGCGGCCGAGGTACTGCTGGGCGTGCCGGAAGACGGGGTAGCCGGTGGCGTGCACCCAGGCGTAGTAGGCGGGGGTCAGCGCGTGGTATCTGCGGCCGTGCGCGTCCGTGCCCTGAATGGTCCGGTGCAGCTGCCGGAGTCGTCGGCCCTCCTCGGCCGCGCCCGCACCGCCGTACACCCACAGCTGCAGCGAGGCCAGCGAGCGCTCACCGCGCCCCCAGGGGTCCGTGCGGAAGACGGAGTGGTCGTCCACACCGGCGCCCACCGCCGGATGCGCGACCTGCATCGTCAGGGCGGGAGGGAGGGTCAGCAGCATGCGGATGTCCCCCACCATCGACCAGAGCACGCCTCCGACCGGTGGGGGTTTTGGGTCAGTTTTCACCGTATTCATGTCATTAATCATGATACGGCGGCCACGGACCCCACGCGCGCATGCGGAGCCCTGCGCCCGGCGCGCCCGGGAAGCCCCCGCACCACCCGGACCGCGGCACCGCTCCTTCCCGGCCCGCTCTGTAAATCTCCTTCCCCCCAGGAGGTTACCTAGAAGTAATGTCAGCTGGTTGGATGAGCGCCGCCGGACCAAATCCCCACCCCCATAGGGAGATTCAGTGTCGCACTCAGCGCTGCGCACGCCCCGGGCCCTCGCCCTCGCCGCGGCTCTCGCCGCGGCCACCGTGACCGCCGCGTCCCCCACCGCGTCGGCCGCCACCGCCCCCCATCTGAAGGTGCTGACCTACAACACCTTCCTCATGAGCAAGAACCTCTATCCCAACTGGGGCCAGGACCACCGCGCGCAGGCGATCGCGGCCGCGGACTTCTTCCAGGGCAATGACGTCGTTGTGCTCCAGGAAGCGTTCGACAACTCCTCCTCCGACGCGCTGAAGTCCCGGGCCGCCGGGCAGTATCCGCACCAGACGCCGGTGGTCGGCCGGAGCCGGAGCGGCTGGGACGCCACCGGGGGCGCCTACTCGGCCGTCACGCCGGAGGACGGCGGGGTGACGCTGCTGAGCAAGTGGCCGATCCTCCGCAAGGAGCAGTACGTCTACAAGGACGCCTGCGGTTCGGACTCCTTCTCCAACAAGGGCTTCGTCTATGCGGTGCTGGACGTCAACGGCACCAAGGTGCATGTCGTCGGCACCCACACCCAGTCCACCGACTCGGGCTGCAAGGCGGGCGAGGCGGCCGCCGACCGCGCGCGGCAGCTCAAGGAGGTGGACGCCTTCCTCGACGCCAAGAACATCCCGGCGGACGAGGAGGTCATGGTCGCCGGAGACCTGAACATCGACTCGCACAGCGCCGAGTACGACGCGCTGCTCAGCAACGCCGACCTGGCCCCCGCCGACAGCCGCTCCGGGCACCCGTACTCCTTCGACACGCAGGAGAACTCGATCGCCGAGTACCGCTACCCGAGCGACCCGCGCGAGGACCTGGACTACGTTCTGCACCGCAACGGCCACGCCCGCCCCGCCGGCTGGCAGAACACCGTGGTCAAGGAGGAGTCGGCGCCCTGGACGGTCTCCAGCTGGGGCAAGGACTACACCTACACCAACCTCTCCGACCACTATCCGGTGATCGGCGGCTGAACACCGCGCCGCGCCGTCGGCGGTCGTGGACCGTCACCGGCAGGCCGCCGGGTGAGCCGGGGCTCGGCCATACGCAAGGGCGGTCGCGGACACCTTCCGGTGTCCGCGACCGCCCCGAGCTGCTTCAGGTGCCGCTCCCGCGTGGCTACTTCGCCAGCTCGTCGCGCTCCTTGGCGATCCGGGCCACCCGGCCGCGGACCGCGTACCAGCCGACGACCAGCGCCGCGCCCAGGACCGGGATCAGCATCACGGTCTGCCGGCCGACGCCGTCGTCGAACCACATCAGCACGATGACGCCGAGCAGGAAGGCGATGGTGGCGATGTCGGTGACCGGCGTACCCGGAAGCCGGAAGCGCGGACGCTCGACCAGGCCCGCCTTGGACCGGCGGACGAAGACCATGTGACAGACCATGATCGTGCACCAGGTGCTGACGATGCCCAGCGCCGCGATGTTCAGCACGATCTCGAACGCCTCGCCCGGCACGACGTAGTTGAGCGCGACGCCCAGCACGCACACCGCGGAGGTGAGCAGGATGCCGCCGTACGGCACCTGGTTGCGGTTCATCCGGCCGGCGAACTTCGGCGCGGAACCCGCCATCGACATCGAGCGCAGGATGCGGCCGGTCGAGTAGAGGCCGGAGTTCAGGCTGGACATCGCCGCGGTGAGCACGACGAGGTTCATCACGTCGCCCGCCGCCGGCACGCCGACGTTGGACAGCACCGTGACGAAGGGGCTCTCACCGCCGGTGTACTTGTTCCACGGCAGCAGCATCGCCAGCAGGATGACCGAGCCGACGTAGAAGACGCCCACCCGCCACATGATGGAGTTGACGGCCTTCGGCACGACCTTCTGCGGCTCGCCGGTCTCACCCGCGGTGACGCCGACCAGCTCGACCGCGGAGTAGGCGAAGACCACGCCCTGGAGCACGATCACCACCGGCAGCAGTCCGGTCGGGAAGATCCCGCCGTGGTCGGTGATCAGGTTCAGTCCCGGTGCGTGGCCGGCGACCTCGTGGTGGGAAGCCAGCAGGAAGATGCCGATGAACATGAAGATCACCAGTGCGGCGACCTTGATGATCGCGAACCAGAACTCCAGCTCACCGAAGATCTTCACCGAGATCAGGTTGACCGTCAGCACGACCGCCAGCGCGATCAGTGCCATCACCCACTGCGGGATGTCGGTGAACAGGCTCCAGTAGTGCGTGTAGAGGGCGATCGCGGTGATGTCGGCGATACCGGTGGTCGACCAGTTGACGACGTACATCCAGCCGGCGACGTAGGCGCCCTTCTCCCCCAGGAACTCACGGGCGTAGGAGACGAACGATCCGGAGGACGGCCGGTGCAGCACCAGCTCGCCCAGGGCCCGCACGACGAAGAAGGCGAAGAGGCCGCAGACCGCGTAGGCGATGGCCAGCGCCGGGCCGGCGGAGTGCAGTCGGCCGCCGGCGCCCAGGAAGAGGCCGGTGCCGATCGCCCCACCGATGGCGATCATGTTGATGTGCCGGCCCTTGAGGCCCTTGCTGTATCCCGCGTCGCCCGCGTCCTGCTGCGCGCCGCTCCCCCCGTCAGGTGACCTCTGGGCTGTCTCGGTGACGGTTTCTGTGCTCACTGCTGGTGCATCTCGCTTTCGGGCAGGGCTTGAGCGATGGCCGGAACCCGCGGATCGCGCGGACGGCCGACGGCACACCTTCCCTGAAGAGCGGCCCCCCGTCTGTGGGCAAGATCACAGCGTGTATAGGCCATCCAAGATTTGTCCGACTTTGTCATGAATTTCCCGTCACTTGAGGGGCAAGGAATGCTGGAGTTCGTCCGTTCCGGGCCTCTCTTCTCGGTCACCGGGGCAAGCTTCTTGACCTGTTCCGCTCCCTTCAAGCGCCCGTTGGCCCCCGTGACGCCTCGCTCGCACGCACGCCCCGGGAGCCCGGAAGGGTCGCGACAGTCACGGCACGGGCGACAACCGGCCATCGCTCACCGTCATCCGCCCGCGTTCATAGGCTTCACACAAGTGGTGAGACAGCAATACTGTTGAACATGAAGGAGTCCGCCGACACCGGTCTGACCGTCGACGAGCTGGCCGCCCGCGCCGGCGTCACGGTCCGCACCATCCGCTTCTACAGCACCCGGGGCCTGCTGCCACCGCCGGAGATCGGCCCGCGCCGGGTCGGCCGCTACGGCCCGGACCACCTCTCGCGACTCGCGCTCATCGAGGAGCTCCAGCACCAGGGGCTGACGCTCTCCGCGATCGAGCGCTATCTGGAGCAGCTCCCTCCCGACCTGAGCGCCCAGGACCTGGCCATTCACCGTGCGCTGGTGGCGAGCTGGATCCCGGACAAGGCGGAGGACACCACCCGGGACCAGCTGGAGCGGCGGGTCGGCCGGGAGCTGACCGAGGAGGACCTCGACCGGCTGGCGGCCATGAGCGTCCTCGTAAGGACCGACGATCCGGGGGTCTTCCGGGTCGACCCCGGGCTGCTGCATTTGGGCACCCGGCTGCTGGATGTGCCGATCACGCTGGAGACCATCCTCGCGGCGCGCAGCGTCGTCATGGAACACACCCGTGCGGCGGCCCGTGAGCTGAGCCGGCTGTTCAAGGACGAGGTGTGGGGCCCGTACCGGGAAGGCGGACCGGACGAGGAGGAACTGGCGCGGATGAAGTCGCTCTCGGCCCATATGCAGCCGATGGTGGTCCAGGCGCTGGTCACGGCCTTCCAGCGGTCCATGAAGCAGGAGCTGCGGGAGGCGTTCGGCAAGGACGGGGACCCGGCCCACCGGGACGGCGCCGCGCAGGAGTGACGGGGCGGGCCGCCGTGGCCCGCCCCGAGACCGGTCAGTCGCTGAACTTCTCGCCCTTTTCGGCCTTGTCGATCAGCAGCGCGGGCGGGGCGAAGCGGTCGCCGTAGGCCGCCTGCAGCTCACGGGCGCGGGCCACGAACCCGGGCAGACCGACCAGGTCCTCCCGCTCCGGCCCGCCCTGGTAGCCGTTGATGTACTGGAGCACGCCGCCGGTCCAGCCCGGGAAGCCGATCCCGAAGATGGAGCCGATGTTGGCGTCGGCGACAGAGGTGAGGACGCCCTCCTCGAAGCAGCGGACGGTGTCCAGTGCCTCGGAGAACAGCATCCGCTCCTGCATGTCCTTGAAGGGGATGCCGGCCCCCTCCTTGGCGAAGTGCTCGCGCAGGCCCGGCCACAGGCCGGCGCGCTTGCCGTCCTCGCCGTACTCGTAGAAGCCGGCACCGCCGCTGCGGCCGGGGCGCCCGAACTCGTCGACCATCCGGTCGATGACCTCGTCGGCCGGGTGCGGCTGCCAGGTGCCGCCGGCCTCCTCGGCCGCCCGCCTGGTCTCCTCGCGGATCTTGCGGGGCAGCGTCAGGGTCAGCTCGTCCATCAGCGACAGCACCTTGGCCGGGTAGCCGGCCTGGGCGGCGGCCTGCTCGACGGAGGCCGGGTCGAGGCCCTCGCCGACCATCGCCACGCCTTCGTTGATGAAGTGGCCGATGACCCGGGAGGTGAAGAAGCCGCGGGAGTCATTGACGACGATCGGGGTCTTCTTGATCTGGCGGACCAGGTCGAAGGCGCGGGCCAGCGCCTCGTCGCCGGTCCGCCCGCCCTTGATGATCTCCACCAGCGGCATCTTGTCGACCGGCGAGAAGAAGTGCAGCCCGATGAAGTCCTGGTCGCGCTCCACGCCCTCGGCCAGCAGCGTGATGGGGAGGGTCGAGGTGTTCGAGCACAGCAGCGCGTCGGGCGCGACGATGTGCTGGATCTCCTTGAACACCTTGCGCTTGAGGGCGACGTCCTCGAAGACCGCCTCGATGACGGCGTCACAGCCCGCGAGGTCGCTGGGCTCGGCGGTGGGCGTGATGCGCGCCAGCAGCTCGTCGCGCTTCTGCTCGGTCGTACGGCCCCGGGAGAGCGCCTTGGCGAGCAGCCCCTCCGCGTACGCCTTGCCCTTCCGTGCCGCCTCCGGGGTGACGTCCTTGAGGACCACCTGGATGCCGGCCTTGGCGCAGGCGTAGGCGATGCCCGCGCCCATCATGCCGGCGCCGAGGACCGCGACCTTCTCGACCTTGCGGGGCTCGATGTCCTTGGGGCGGTTGGCGCCGGAGTTGACGGCCTGGAGGTCGAAGAAGAACGCCTGGATCATGTTCTTGGAGATCTGGCCGGTCACCAGCTCGACGAAGTACCGCGCCTCGATGGTCTGCGCGGTCTCGAAGTCGACCTGGGAGCCCTCGACGGCCGCGGCGAGGATGTTGCGCGGCGCCGGGTACGGGGCGCCGTTCAGCTGCTTCTTGAGGTTGGCGGGGAACGCCGGGAGGTTGGCCGCGAACTTCGGCTGGGCGGGCGTGCCGCCGGGGATGCGGTACCCCTTCACGTCCCAGGGCTGCTGGGACTCGGGGTGCTCGTCGACGAAGGCGCGGGCCTTGGCGAGCAGTTCCTCGGGGGTGGCCGCGACGTCGTGGATCAGCCCGGCTTCCTTGGCGCGCGGGGCGCTGTACTGGGTGCCCTGGAGCAGCACCTTCAGCAGCGCGTCGGCGATGCCGAGCAGCCGGACCGTGCGGGTGACACCGCCGGCGGCGGGCAGCAGGCCGAGGGTGACCTCGGGCAGGCCGATCTTGGTGCCGGGGGTGTCGAGGGCGACGCGGTGGTGGCAGGCGAGCGCGATCTCGTAACCGCCGCCCAGCGCCGCGCCGTTGATGGCGGCGACGACGGGCTTGCCGAGCGTTTCGATGCGGCGCAGGTCGCGCTTGATGCCGTTGCCCGACTCGAAGGCCCGCTGGGCCTGGGCGGGGGTGACGGCGATCAGGTCGCGCAGGTCGCCGCCGGCGAAGAAGGTCTTCTTCGCGGAGGTGAAGATGATGCCGCGGATGCTGTCCTTCTCGGCCTCCAGGCGGTCGGCGACCGCGGTGAGGGAGGTCTTGAAGGCGTTGTTCATGGTGTTGGCGGACTGGTCGGGGTCGTCCAGGACCAGGGTGACGATGCCGGTCTCGTCCTGTTCCCAGCGGATGGTCAAAGCGGCGGATTCACTCATGGTGCGTTCTCCGTTGTGGGTGGGACGAGGGGTCAGAGGCGCTCGATGACGGTGGCGATGCCCATGCCGCCGCCGACGCAGAGGGTGGCCAGGCCGTAGCGCTTGTCCTGCCGCTCCAGCTCGTCGATGAGGGTGCCGAGGATCATCGCGCCGGTGGCGCCCAGCGGGTGGCCCATGGCGATGGCGCCGCCGTTGACGTTGACCTTGTCCAGGCTCAGGCCCATGTCCTTGACGAAGCGCAGTACGACGGCGGCGAACGCCTCGTTGATCTCGACCAGGTCGATGTCGTCGATGGTCAGCCCGGCCTTGGCCAGCGCCTTGCGGCTGGCGGGCGCGGGGCCGGTGAGCATGATCGTGGGCTCGGAGCCGGAGACCGCGGCCGCGAGGATGCGGGCCCGCGGGGTGAGGCCGTAGCGCTCGCCGACCTCCTTGGAGCCGATGGCGACGAGCGCCGCGCCGTCCACGATGCCGGAGGCGTTGCCGGCGTGGTGGACGTGGTCGATCTTCTCGACCCAGTGGTACTTCTGCAGGGCGACCGCGTCGAAGCCGCCGGCGTCGCCGATGGTGGCGAAGGACGGCTTGAGGCCGGCGAGGGAGTCCGCGGTGGTGCCGGGGCGCATGTGCTCGTCGTGGTCGAGGACGACCAGGCCGTTGCGGTCGCGCACCGGGACCACGGAGCGGTCGAAGCGGCCGTCCTTCCACGCCTCGGCAGCGCGCTCCTGGGAGAGCGCGGCGAACTCGTCGACGTCGCGCCGGCTGTAGCCCTCAAGGGTGGCGATGAGGTCGGCGCCGATGCCCTGGGGGACGAAGCCGGTGTCGAAGTTGGTCATCGGGTCGGCGAACCAGGCGCCGCCGTCGGAGGCCATCGGGACCCGCGACATGGATTCGACGCCGCCCGCCAGGACCAGGTCCTCCCAGCCCGAACGCACCTTGGCGGCGGCCATGTTGACGGCTTCGAGGCCCGACGCGCAGAAGCGGTTCTCCTGTACGCCGGCGACGGTGTCGGGCAGCCCCGCGGCGATCGCCGCGATCCGGGCGATGTCGGAGCCCTGGTCGCCGACCGGTCCGACGACGCCGAGCACGATGTCGTCGATGGCGGCGGGGTCGAGGCCCGGGAAGCGGTTGCGCACTTCGTGGATCAGGCCGACGACCAGGTCGATCGGCTTGGTGCCGTGCAGTGCGCCATTGGCCTTGCCGCGGCCGCGCGGGGTGCGGATCGCGTCGTATACGTACGCTTCGGTGCTCACTGGTATGCCTTTCTGGCGGGGGTCGGGGGGCTGTCCCCGGGAGGACACAGCGCGGAGGTCAGCCGAGCAGCGAGCGCCCGATGATCTCCTTCATGATTTCGGTCGTCCCGCCGTAGATGGTCTGGATGCGGCCGTCGGTGAAGGCCCTGGCGACGCGGTACTCGGTCATGTAGCCGTATCCGCCGTGCAGTTGCAGACAGCGGTCGGCGACGCGCTTCTGGAGTTCGGTGGCCCACCACTTGGCCATCGACGCGTGGACGGCGTCGAGTTTGCCGTCCGAGTGGTCGACGATGCAGCGGTCGAGGAAGGTGCGGGTGACGGCGCACTCCGTGGCCATCTCGGCTATCTCGAAGCGGATGTGCTGAAGCTTCGACAGCGGCCGCCCGAACGCCTCGCGCTCCTTGACGTAGTCGGTGGTGATCTCCAGCAGGTGTTCGGCGGCGGCGATCCCGGCGACGGCTATGCCCATCCGCTCCTGGGCGAGGTTGGTCATCAGGTGGACGAACGCGCCGTTGAGCTCGCCGAGCAGGTTCTCCTTGGGGACCCGTACGTCGTTGAAGAACAGCTCGGCGGTGTCCTGGGACTTCTGGCCGATCTTGTCGAGGTTCCGGCCGCGCTCGAAGCCGTCCGTGCCCCGCTCCACGACCAGCAGCGACAGCCCGTGCGCACCGCCCTCGGGAGTGGTCTTGGCCACGACGATGACGAGGTCGGCGAGGATGCCGTTGGAGATGAAGGTCTTGGATCCGTTGAGCAGCCAGTGGTCGCCGCGGTCCTCGGCGGTGGTGCGGATGCCCTGGAGGTCGGAGCCCGCGCCGGGCTCGGTCATGGCGATGGCGGTGATGATCTCGCCGCTGCAGAAGCCGGGCAGCCATCGGCGCTTCTGCTCGTCGGTGCCGAGGGAGGTGAGGTAGGGGCCGATGATGTCGTTGTGCAGGCCCAGCGCCAGTCCGGCGGCGCCCGCGCGGGTGAACTCCTCGGCGAGGACCGCACTGTAGCGGAAGTCGGGGTTGCCGCCGCCGCCGTACTCCTCGGGCACGGCCAGCCCCAGCAGTCCCTGTCTGCCGGCCGCGCGCCAGGCGTCCCGGCTGACGATGCCGTCCTTCTCCCACTGCTCGTAGTACGGCGTGACCTCCTTGGCGAGGAAGGTGCGTACCGTCTCGCGGAAGGCCGCGTGGTCCTCGGTGAAGATCTGGCGCTGCATCTGCGCGGTCATCTCTGCGGGCCCTCCTCAGAGCCGGTTCTCGACGGTCTCGGTCTTCGTGGCGGGCTCCGGCCCCGCGGGGTGGCATCCGGGCATCGTCACGCCTGCCCGGCGCGGCGCGGGACGGCGGCCGGGGTGTCGGGCGGTCCGGCCGGTGCGGTGGCGAGCAGGCCGGGCGCCTGCCAGTCGCGGGCGATCTCCTCGGTGTCCGCGCCGGGCCGCGCGGGCGGTCGGCGGACCGCGGCGGGCGTACGCGAGAAGCGGGGGGCCGGCGCGGGCTGGGTGATGCCGTCGTGGTCGACGAAGGTGCCGCGGGCGGCGAGATGCGGGTGCTGCGGGGCCTCACGTAGCGACAGCACGGGCGCCACACAGGCGTCGGACTCCTCGAAGACCGCGGTCCATTCGTCTCTCGTCCGGGTCTTGAAGCGGGCGGCGATGGCCGTACGGAGGTCGTCCCAGGCGGCGAGATCGTCCCGGCCGGGCGCCTCGTCCTCGATGCCCAGCAGGCGGATGAACTCGCCGTAGAACCGCTTCTCCAGCGCCCCGACCGCCATGTAACCGCCGTCGGCGGTCTCGTAGGTGCCGTAGAACGGCGTCCCGCCGTCCAGCAGGTTGGCCCCGCGGCGGTCCTGCCACCCGCCTGCCGCCAGCATGCCGTGGATCATCGCCGTCAGATGGGCCGTGCCGTCGACGATCGCGGCGTCCACGACCTGGCCCGCGCCGCCCTCGGCGCGGGCGTGCTGCAGGGCGGCGAGGACGCCGATGACGAGGTAGAGGGAGCCGCCGGCGAAGTCGCCGAGGAGGTTGGCGGGGATGGCGGGCGGGCCGTCGGGCGGGCCGATCATGCCCAGGGCTCCCGTGATGGCGATGTAGCCGATGTCGTGGCCCGCGGTGTCGGCGAGCGGGCCCTGCTGGCCCCAGCCGGTCATCCGGCCGTAGACGAGCCGGGGGTTGCGCGCCAGGCACTCCTCCGGGCCCACGCCGAGCCGCTCGGCCACACCCGGGCGGTACCCCTCCACCAGCACATCGGCTCGCTCGGCGAGCTCCAGTACCTGGGCGACCCCGTCCGGCGTCTTCAGGTCCACCAGCACCGAGCGTTTGTTGCGGTTGGTGACGTCGTACGCGGGGTCGATGCGCAGCCCGGCGCCTCCGGGCCGGTCGACACGGACGACGTCGGCGCCGAGATCGGCCAGCAGCATGGCCGCGAAGGGGCCGGGGCCGATGCCGGCGAGTTCGACCACCCGCACCCCGCTCAGCGGGCCGTTCCCTGACTCCGTCATCGCGCCCCATGCCCTTCCGCACTGTGACACTTCTGATGTAACACTCATGATGTTAAGAACGTGTTCCACTTTCCACAAGACCCCCGTGCCTCGTGGCAACCGCGGAAAAGGCCCGCGCCGACGAGGCTTGCTCACCCTCGCCGTCACGGGCCTTCGCGCGCCGTATGCCGCTGCGCCGCTATCCCCCGTCGAGCTCGGCGATGAGCTTCTTCGGGGCTATGCCGCGGGACGACTCCGCCGTCCGGTCGCAGCGCAGCTCGGCCGGCGGGGCGCTCCGCTCCGCTACCGGGACCCGCGTCCGCTCCCGTACCGCCGTCGACTGCCGCACCGCCGTGTTCATGCGCTCCTCCGCTTCCGTCCCCCGTACGGCACCCTCTGCGATGCCGCCCGGCGCCGCGCTCGCCGCGCGCGGGCCGGTCAACGCATTCCACGCTAACGGCGGCCACTGACAACGGCCCGCGCAGCGCCGGGGGCCCGGCTCCGGCGGGGAGACAATGGGCGCCATGTCCCCCTCGCAACTCGCCGCCGCGCTGTTCGACTTCCACGCCGGCCAGGGGCTGCGCCAGTTCACCGAGCTCGCGCTCGCGCTGGTGCTGTCCTCGCTGATCGGCCTCGAACGCGAGGCCAAGCAGAAGAGCGCGGGCCTGCGCACCCACACGCTCGTCGGCGTGGGCAGCGCACTGTTCATGGAGGTGTCGATCCACGGCTTCGGGGCGCTGCTGGGTGTCGACGGCGTGTCGCTCGACCCGTCCCGGGTCGCCGCGCAGGTCGTCTCGGGCATCGGCTTCATCGGCGGTGGCTTGATCTTCGTCAGGAAGGACGCGGTCCGCGGGCTGACGACGGCCGCCACCATCTGGCTGACCTGCGCGATCGGCATGGCGTGCGGCGGCGGCCTGCCGCTGCTCGCCATCGGTTGCACCGCGGTGCACTTCCTCATCGTCCGCGGCTTCTCGAAGGTCTCGGACCTGATCCCGTCGAAGCCGTCCTTCACCCGCACCGACCTGCGCGTCCTGTACCGCCCGCACCACGGACTGCTGGGACGGATGTTGGAGCTGTGCACCAGCAGCGGCTTCCGGGTGACCGACGTCCAGCTGGACACCGGCGACGAGGAGCCCGCGGGTGAGGCCGAGGTGATGCTCCGTCTGGAGGGCGTCGCGCCCACGTATCCGCTGGTCGAGTCGGTGGCCGAGCTGGACGGCGTGCGCTGGGTGGGGCTCGGGCAGCCGGCCGACCACACCGAGTGACACCGGGCGCCCGTCCCGCCCCCGGGAGCCGCTACACCGAGCCGGACGACACCGCCCCGGCGCCCGGACCGCCCCGATCCGTCGCCGAGGGGACGGCGGCCGCTCCCCCGCTCTCCGGGACGAGGTGGTCGTCCGGCGCCTGACGGTCCACCAGCCGGCCCAGCCGCTGGGGCACGTTGCCGCCCACCAGGAGGATGACGACGAGCGTCAGCCCGAAGGTGAGCACCGCGAGCGCCCTCCCCAGGCTCATGCCTTCGGCCAGATGGGCACCAAGGACGGGTGCCACCGCCCCGCCCAGTGCTCCGACGTTGTAGACGAGGCCCAGAGAGGCGGCGCGGGTCGCGGTCGGGAAATGACCCGCGAGGTACTTCGGCAGGATGCCGGAGATGCCCTGGCCGAGCGCGAGCAGCCCGAAGACCAGCACACCGAGCGCCGGCAGGCTGTCGCGCACCGCGAAGACCGGGAAGACGAAGGTGAGGGAGGCCAGCAGGGTGCCCGCGTAGGCGCGCCGGGTGCCGAACCGGTCACCGACGAAGCCCGCCAGCCAGCAGCCCGCCATCGTGCCGAAGCCCGCGTAGAACATCACGTCGGTGACCTGCGCCGGGTCGTACCCGAGGTCGGTCTTGAGGTAGGTGGGCAGCAGCGCCTGAACGGGCCAGCTGTAGAGGAACGCACAGAACACCGTCACCATCAGGGACACGTACAGCAGCCATCCCCGGCGCCCTCCCAGCTGCACGGCGAAGGCGATCAGGCAGAGCGCGGCGACGGCTGACAGCCAGGGGACGTACCCCGCCCCGACGGGCGTGAAGACGCAGAACAGCGCGACCGAGGCGACCGCCGCCAGGACCGTGTTGCCCCAGGCGCGGGCACGTCCGGCGAAGAGCGGGCGGAACGGATTCGGACGGTCCGCCTCCGGTCCGGCCGCACCGATCTCCCGCTGCCAGTCCCCGGCTTCCGGCAGCGACCTGCGCACCCAGAGGGCGACCAGGACGGGAAGGACACCGATCCAGAACATCCAGCGCCAGCCCCAGTGGGGCACCACCCACTTGTACAGCTCCGCCGCGATGATCGTGCCGCCCGCGTATCCCGAGATCAGGAAGCCGGAGGCGCGGTTGCGCCACCGGGTGGGCCAGGTCTCCAGCACATACGTCACGCCGGCGCTGTACTCCCCCGCCATGCCCAGGCCGATCACCAGCCGGGCGACGAACAGGCTGGTGTAGCCCCAGGCGAATCCGCAGGCGAAGGTGCCGAGCGAGTACAGCAGGATGCTGGTGATCATCGCGGCCTTGCGGCCGTACCGGTCTCCCAGCGCTCCCAGGACGGCGCCGCCCAGCCACCGGGTGATGAAGGCACCGGAGATCAGCGAGGCGGCGGTGGCGGTGCTGAGGTGGAAGTCCGCGGCGATGTCGGTCAGCACCAGCGTGATCAGGACGAAGTCGAAGCCGTCGAGGAGGTAGCCGATCCAGGCGGCGAACATCGCCTTCCACTGGCGCCGGGCGATCTCCCGGTACCAGCGCGGTGTCCGGTCGGGGGTGTCCAGAGGGCGCGTGATCACAACAGCCGGCCTCCTCCAGGCGTCGGCGGAAGGTGCGATGCGGCGAGTGCGGGGCGGCGCGGTGCGGTCGGGAGGAAGATGTGGTGCGCGGCGGGTGCGGGGCGCATCAGACGGACAACGAACGGACAGCAGAGCGCAATCCAGACATCGGACGTCCTACGTCATGGGTGCCACGGTGAATGTGGCCCTGCGGTGACGCCCTGTCAAGACTGCCCGCACGCCTGCCGTCCCCCTACCGCGCCGACCCGCCCGACACTCCCCCGGCACTCCCCGGCACCCTGACGTCGCCGGACGCCCCCGGGCGGAACCGCAGTGGCCAAGGGGGTGGCCGGACCCGTCGTTGACGGAGTGGCGGCCACTGCCTAGGGTCCGGACACCAGTCAAGGGTGGTTGAGAGGACGCGCGATGCGACGGCAGGACACCTCAGGACGGGCGTACGACCTGGTCCTCTACGGCGCGACCGGTTTCGCCGGAGCCCTCACCGCCGCGTACCTGGCCGAGCACGTCCCGGAGGGATGCCGCTGGGCACTGGCCGGACGCAACCTCACCAAACTGGAGCAACTGCGCGACCGGCTGGCGAAGCTCCACCCCGCCTGCGCCGAGGTGCCGCTGCTGCGGGCCGACAGCGGCGACCGGGAGGCGCTGCGCACCCTCGCCGCCGACACCCGGGTGGTGGCGACGACGGTCGGCCCGTATCTGCTTCACGGCGAGCCGCTCGTCGCCGCCTGCGCCGCCGCCGGCACCGACTACGTCGACCTCACGGGCGAGCCGGAATTCATCGACCGGATGTACCTGCGGCACGATGCGACGGCCCGCACCTCCGGCGCGCGCCTGGTACACGCCGGCGGCTTCGACTCCGTCCCGCACGACCTCGGCGTCCTCTACACGGTGGGGCTGCTCCCCGAAGGCGTCCCGCTACGCATCGACGGCTTCGTACGCTCCAACGCGACGTTCTCCGGCGGCACCCTGGCCTCCGCGCTGACCGTCGCCTCCCGCCCGGTGGCCATGGCCCGGGCGGCGCGCGAGCGGCAGCGGACGGAGCCGCGTCCGGCGGGCCGTACGATCCGCGCGCCGTTCGGCCCGCCTATCAGGAGCGGCGAGACCGGCACCTGGGGCGTACCGCTGCCCACCCTCGATCCGCAGATCATCGCCCGCTCCGCAGCCGCCCTGGACCGCTACGGGCCGGACTTCCGCTATCGCCACTACGCCGGTGTGCGGCGGCTGCCGATCGCCGTCGGCGGGGCCCTGGGGGCGGGTGCGCTGTGTGCGCTGGCCCAGGTGCCGCCCGCTCGGCGCTGGCTGTCGGGCCGTCTGGAGCCGGGCGACGGGCCGAGCCCGGAGCGCCGTGCGCGCAGCTGGTTCACGGTGCGCTTCGTCGCCTCCGGGGGCGGCAAACGCCTGATCACCGAGGTCTCGGGCGGCGACCCGGGCTACGACGAGACGGCGAAGATGCTCGCCGAGTCGGCGCTCAGCCTGGCCTTCGACGACCTGCCGGAGACCTCGGGACAGGTGACCACGGCGGTCGCCATGGGGGAGGCGCTGACGGCACGCCTCCAACAGGCGGGCATCGTCTTCCGCGTGGTCCGCGAGCAGTAGCCACGGCGCCCGCGGCCCGCTCCTCCGGGCGTCAGGCGTTCGCCAGGGCCTTCCGGCACAGCGCGTCGGCGGCCCGGGTCGTCTCCGGCAGCCGGTACGCGGCCGCCAGCCGGAGCGTGTGGGCGCAGGCCCGGTCGAGGTCGACCCGGTGCCCCACGGAGACGAAGACCGGCTTGACGCCCTTTTGGGTGCGCAGCGCGCGGCCGACCTCCTCGTCGCCGTCGAGGAGCGGGGAAGTCGCGCCGCGCTCCGGTCCCGGCGGGGCGTACCGGAAGGTGAAGGGGTTCTTGGCGACGCCGATGGTGGGCAGCCCGGTCAGCACCCCCAGGTGGCTGGCGAGCCCGAAGCGGCGCGGGTGCGCCAGCCCGTATCCGTCGCAGACCACAAGGTCAGGGGTGCGGGTGAGACGGGCGAGGGCGTCGATGACGGTGGGGATCTCGCGGAAGGCGAGCAGCCCGGGCACGTACGGGAAGGAGATCTGCCCGACGGCCGTGGCCTCGTCGGTGACAGCGAGGGTCCGGGCGTCCAGGGCGACGGCGGCCGCGGCGACGACATCACGCTCGTCGTCGTAGGCGACGTCCACCCCCACCACCGTGCCGGCGAAGCCCGGTTGCGGGCCGGACTCGTCGAGCCGTACGGAGGACCGCAACCGGTCCTGGACCGCGCGCGCCCGGGCCTCGTCGGACGGCCAGTGCCGCAGTTCGTCGTCGCAGGAGATCGTGCCGGGTGTGTCCATGGTGCCCTCACGCTACCGAACCGGTGAGCGAACCGGCGGCCGAGGACCGTCGCCCGGCTCGTTGTCAGTGGCCGTCGGTACGGTGAATGAGTACGCCCGCTCCGGTCCCTTCGCAGGGTGCCGACGCCGCCGGAGGTCCCCATGACCGACGCACTCCACCACCTCGACGCCACCGACCTCGCCGCCCGCCTGCGCCGGCGTGAGATCTCCGCCCGGGAGGTCGTACAGGCCCATCTGGACCGGATCGAGCGGGTCAATCCGGCCGTCAACGCCATCGTGACGCTCGACGCCGAGGGCGCGCTGGCCGCCGCCGCGGAGGCCGACGCACGCCTGGTCCGGGCGGCCGAGGTCCCGCCGCTGCACGGCCTGCCGATCGCCTTCAAGGACACCCACCTCACCCGCGGTATGCGCACGACGTTCGGCTCGCCGCTCTTCGCCGACCACGTCCCCGACGAGGACGATGTGGTGGTCGACCGCCTCCAGCGGGCCGGCGCGATCCGCCTCGGCAAGACCAACGTCCCTGAATTCGCCGCGGGTTCGCACACCTTCAACCGCGTTTTCGGTACGACCCGCAACCCGTACGACCCCACGCGCTCGGCGGGCGGCAGCAGTGGTGGTGCCGCCGCGGCACTGGCGGCCGGGCTGCAACCGCTCGCCGACGGCAGCGACATGGGCGGATCGCTGCGCAACCCGGCGTCCTTCTGCAACGTCGTCGGGCTGCGGCCGACACCGGGCCGCGTCCCTCCGCAGCCGGGCGGTGATCTCTGGGACACCCTGGCGGTCCCCGGCCCCATGGGGCGGACGGTCGCCGATACGGCGCTGCTGCTGTCGGCGATGGCCGGGCCGGACCCGCGCTGTCCGCTCAGTCTGGAGACACCCGGCGCGGCGTTCCGGGTGCCGCTCGACCGTGAGCTGCGCGGGTTGCGCGTCGCCTGGACACCTGACCTGGGCGGGCTCGCGCCGGCCGACCCGGACGTCCTCGCCGTTCTGGAGTCTCAGCTACGCGTCCTGGAGGAGCTGGGCTGGCGCGTCGACACCGCTTGCCCGGACCTCACCGGGGCCGATGAGACCTTCCGTACGCTGCGCGCCCACAGCTTCGACCTCGCCTTCGGCGGGCTGCTCGACGCCGACCGGGAGGCCCTCAAGCCGAGCCTCGCCCGGAATGTCGAGGAGGGCCGCCGGCTGACCACGGCCGACCTCGTCACGGCTACCGCGACCCGCAGCCGACTGCACCTGGAGACGCTGGATTTCTTCTCCCGGTACGACCTCCTGCTCGCCCCGGTCAGCCAGGTCACGCCGTTCGATGCGGAGCTGGAGTATCCCCAGGAGGTCGCGGGCCGGCCCACGAAGACGTATCTGGACTGGATGCGCTCCGCCTACCTGATCTCCGTTCTCGGTGTCCCCGCCCTCTCGGTTCCCGCGGGCTTCACACCGGCGGGCCTGCCAGTGGGAATGCAGTTCATAGGCCCGCCGCGCGCCGACCTCGCCGTCCTTCAGGCGGGTCATGCCTATGAGCGCGCGACACAGCACGGCCGACGCCGCCCCGGCCTCGGCGGGGCCCGCTGACTCACGCCCGACCTGCGCCGATACCCTGCGACGTCCGGGCAACCGGCCGGGAGGTGCCGCCGGCCACTCCTCTATATTTGCGCCCATGTTCGTACTGGAACTGACCTACACCGCACCCCTCGACCGCGTCGACGCCGTCCTCCAGGACCATGTGGAGTGGCTGCAGAAGGAGTACGCCGCAGGGCACTTCATCGCCGCCGGCCGCAAGGTCCCGCGGGACGGGGGCGTGATCCTCGCCGCCGGCGTCGACCGGGCGACCGTGGAACGGATCGTGGCCGAGGACCCGTTCACCCTGGCCGGGGTGTGCACGTACCGGATCACGGAGTTCGTGGCGACCACGACCGCACCGGCCCTGGAGGCGTACCGGGAGCAGCTGCCCTCCTGACCCTCCGTTGCGCGCAGACCGCGGGCACCCGACGGCGAACAGCCCACGGGTGCCCCTCGCGCGGGCTTCCGGGTCACGCGCTCGGCGGCGCCGGAGCACTGCCGAGCGCACTCGCACTCACGGGGTCCGGCGCCGGCGTCTGCGGCCAGCTCCCCCCGTTGCGCCAGTAGTCCTGGATCTCCTCCAACTGGCGGCCCTTGGTCTCGGGTGCGGTGACGGAGGCGAAGACCAGGGCGGCGAGGGCGAGGACCCCGAGGCCGGCGAAGGTCCGTGCCGCGCCCGCCCAGGCCATCAGCGAGGGGAAGAACTGGGCGATCAGGAGATTGGCGACGAGGTCGGCGGTGAGCATCACCGATGCTCCGGTGGAGCGCAGCTGGGCGGGGAACGCCTCGCTCGCATAGACCCAGATCAGCGACCCGAAACCGAAGTTGAAGGCCGCGGTGAAGAGCAGGATGGCGGCGAAGCCGACCCAGGTCGTGGTGCCCTGCAGAGTCCCCACCCCGAAGACCGCGGTCAGCACCGCGAGCATCAGCACCATGGTGCCGATACCGCACAGCAGCACCACGCGGCGCCCGAGCCGGTCGATGACGAGGAGGGCGAGCACCGTCGCGGCGAGCGAGGCGAGCTGTACGAAGGACGGCAGCAGGAAGCTCTGGCCCTCGCCGGTGAAGCCCATCTCCTCGAAGATCTGCGGGCTGTAGTACGTCACCGCGTTGATGCCGGTGATCTGGCAGAAGAAGCCGAGGCCGACGACGAAGAACGCGGCGCGGGCATAGGGCTTGCGCAGCAATGAGCGCACCGATCCGCCGCTCTCCTCTGCCAGCGCGGCACTCACCACCGCGACCTCCGTACGCGGATCGACGTCCGGGTCGGTCATCGCCATGACCTCGACGGCCCGCTCCGTACGCCCCTTGAGGACGTACCAGCGCGGGGTGTCCGGCAACCTGAGCAGCGGGATCAGCACGAGTGCCGCGGGGATCGCGGAGAGGCCGAGCATCCAGCGCCAGTGACCGCCGCCGGACAGGCCCCAGTTGACGAAGTAGGTGAGGACGATGCCGGCGACCGTGGCCACTTGATAAGCGGCTACGGAGGCCCCGCGGATCCGCGCCGGGGTGGATTCGGCGACGTAGAGGGGCGCGGCGACGATCGAGATGCCGATCGCGATGCCGAGCAGGAAGCGGACGATGTCCAGTACGAGGACGTTGGGCGCGAGCGCCGAGCAGGCGACGAACACGGCGTACGAGGCCGCGACGATCAGCATCGCGGCCTTGCGGCCGAGGGCGTCGGCGAGCTTGCCGCCGATCAGCGCGCCGACGATGGAGCCGAACACCAGGATGCTGTTGACGAGGCCCTTCTCGGCCTCGCTGAGGTGGAAGTCCTTGCTCAGGAACACCAGGGCCCCGGAGATGCTGCCGGTGTCGTAGCCGTAGATGACGCCTACGACGGCGCCGGTGAGCGCGAACAGCCGACCGGTGGGGCGTGCGGTCCGCGCGGACGGCGTGGGGGGCGTCGGTGGAGTCGGTGGCGTCGCGGAGACGGAGGCGATGGACATGAGACGTCCTTTGTGCGGCGGAGCGGCCTTACTGCAGGACTGACTGCACCTGCATGACTGATCTTGCGAGTATTCGGTCACTTTCACGCAACTGTCAACAGGCGATCTCGGCGCTTTCGCGCCCCTCGCGACCTGCACCCCCACCACCCCGATTCCCCCCGCCAGGGCGCCATTAGGCCCCCACCAGTACAGATAGGCATCTCCCCTCTCTGAAGCATCCACTCGTTCGAGGGATGGAACGCAAGCACGATTCTGCGTACAGTCGATTGCAGCAAGGCAGAAAGTTGCAGTTTCACGCAGACCAGCGGGGCGTCATTCCGCCGGTCGCTGGGTGAGCATCAGGCCGTTTCACACCACGGGAGGGTGGCCATGAGCGAGACCTCGTACATGGAGCAGGAACTACAGAGCCAGCCGGAGACCTGGCAGGAGGCCGCACGGATCGGCGCCGCAGCCGGCCCGCTGCCCCGGGCCGGACAGCGCGTCGCCGTGGTCGGCTGCGGCACCTCGTGGTTCATGGCGCAGTCCTACGCCGCACTGCGCGAGGGTGCCGGGCTCGGGGTCACGGACCCGTTCGCCGCTTCCGAGGCGTTCCTCGGCAGCGACCGCGGCTACGACGCGGTGGTCGCGATCACCCGCTCGGGCACGACCACCGAGGTGCTCCGCGTGCTCGACGCGGTCAAGGGGCGCATCCCGACGGTGACGCTCATCGGTGATCCCGAAACGCCGGCGGTCGCGCTCTCCGACGAGACGATCGCGCTGCCCTTCGCCGACGAGAAATCGGTGGTCCAGACCCGCTTCGCGACGACCGCGCTGACGCTGCTGCGGGCCCACCTGGGACAGGACACCTCCCAGGCCGTCGCCGATGCACAGGACGCCCTGGCCGCCCCCGTGGAGAAGGAGTTGGTGGACGCCGAGCAGTTCTCCTTCCTCGGCACGGGCTGGACCTACGGCCTCGCCAACGAGGCTGCCCTCAAGATGCGGGAGGCGTCGCAGAGTTGGACGGAGTCCTATCCGGCGATGGAGTACCGCCACGGCCCGATCGCGATAGCCGCACCGGGCCGGGTCACCTGGCTGTTCGGCCAGGCACCGGAGGGGCTTGAGGCCGACGTGGAGCGGACGGGCGCGCGCTTCGTGCGCCATGCACGTGACCCGCTGGCCGACTTGGTGCTGGTCCAGCGAGTGGCGCTGGAACGGGCCCGTGCCCGCGGCCTGGACCCCGACAACCCGCGCAGCCTGACGCGCTCCGTGATGCTCGAACCCTCGGCCGCCTCGTAGCCACCGCCCCCATCACCCACCCATACCAATTCAACTCGCCCCATCCGCAAGGGAGTCACCGTCCCATGCCCCTCGTTCCCACCTCCTCCATCGTCGACGCGGCGCGCGAGGCGCAGGTCGGCGCCGCTGCCTTCAACGTCATCCATCTGGAAACCGCCGAGGCCCTGGTCACCGCCGCCGAGCGCACCGGCATCCCGCTGATCCTCCAGATCAGCGAGAACTGCGTCCGCTATCACGGCAGCCTGCTGCCCCTCACCCGCGCCACCCTCGCCCTCGCCGAGGGCTCCAGTGCCAGGATCGCGGTGCACCTCGATCACATCACCGACGCGGAGTTGGTCCACCAGGGCATCTCCGCCGGAGTGGGGTCGGTCATGGTGGATGCGTCCGCACTCCCCTACGAGGAGAACGTCACCACCACCGCCGAACTGACCGCCTGGTGCCACGAACGGGGGGCGTACGTCGAGGCGGAACTCGGTGAGGTGGGCGGCAAGGACGGGGTACACGCGCCGGGGGTGCGCACGGACCCGGACGAGGCCCTGGCGTTCGTCCGCGCGACAGGGGTGGACGCCCTGGCCGTGGCCGTCGGCTCGTCGCATGCGATGCATCAGCGCACGGCCGTGCTGGACAAAGACCTCATCGCGGCGCTGCACCGGACACTGCCGGTGCCGCTGGTACTGCACGGATCCTCCGGAGTGCCGGACGACGAGCTGCGTCGCGCCATCGCCGCCGGCATGACGAAGATCAACATTTCGACCCATCTGGTCTCGGTCTTCACTCAGTCGATACGGCAGACGCTGGACGCGGATCCTTCACTGGTCGACTCCCGGAAGTACGTCAAGCCGGCCCGGGAGGCAGTGGCGGAGGAGGCCGCCCGGCTGCTGAGCGTGCTGGGCACTCCGGCGACCGTGCCGGGCCAGTACGCGGCCCAGGCCCCGGCCCGGGGCTGAGGCCGGACCCGGGGCCGGGCCGGACTGCCGGCGGGCATCGTGGCTGGTCGGAACGAATTAGGCTCGCGCTATGAAGCGCCATGAACGGATGAACGCCTTGCTCGAGCTGCTCGGGGAGCGGGGCCGGGTGGAGGTCGAGGAGGCGGCCACCGCTCTGGAGGTGTCGGCCGCCACGATGCGGCGCGACATGGACGCCCTGGCCGAGCAGCAGTTGCTGACCCGCACCCGGGGCGGTGCGGTGCTCAGCTCGGTGGCGTACGACCTGCCGATCCGCTACAAGCACGCGCACCGGTCGGAGGAGAAGGAGGCGGTGGCACGGGCCGCGGCGAAGCTGGTCGAGCGGGGGGATGTCGTCGGGCTGAGTGGTGGCACGACGACCACGGCCATCGCCCGGGTACTGGCCACACGTCCGGACTTCGCGGAGGCGGGCCCGCAGCCGCATCTGACGATCGTCACCAATTCCCTCAACATCGCCAATGAGCTGGCCGTACGACCGCAGATCAAGATTGTGCTCACGGGAGGGGTGGCTCACTCGCGGTCGTTCGAACTGGTGGGTCCGTTCAGCGAGTTGGTGCTGCAGCAGATCTCCGTCGACATCGCGTTCATCGGGGCCAACGGCGTGGACCCGATGATGGGGGCGACGGTGCATGACGAGGCGGAGGCCCGCGTCAACCGTCTGATGGCCGAGCGCGCCCGGCGGGCGGTGATCGTCGCGGACTCCTCGAAGATCGGCGAACGGTGCTTCGCCCGCGTCGGCGACGCGGATGTCTTCGACACGTTCATCACGGACAGCGGCGCGCGGGAGGCAACCCGCCGCGAGTTCGCGGACCGGGGCCTGAAGGTGGTGACGGCCCGGCCGTCCGTCGCCGAGTGAGGCGGATCGAGAGGCAGGGCCACCGATAGGGGCACATATCTGGGCTATGGCGGGGCCGTCGGTGTCGGTGACGGTGCTGTCGGTGTCGGTGTCCGCACTGTCGGTTCCGTGGCGGTGCGTCGGCTTCCGTGGCCGGCGCGCTCGGTTTCCGTGGCGTCGGGGGTGGGGCGAGGGGGAGGGT
>NZ_JNZA01000053.1 GCF_000717345.1 Streptomyces lydicus
GTGGAGGGGTGAGGGGGCGGAGGGGGTCAGGGGGCGGTGTCCCAGATGCCGAGGCGTTCCGTTTCGTCGACGGAGGATTTGAACCGCTCGTCGAAGTCCTCGCGGATGAGCGTCCGGACCACATAGTCCTGGACGCTCATTCCGCGTTTTGCGGCGTGCTGCCGAAGGCGCTCCAGCAGCTCGCCCTCCACGCGCAGGCTGAGCACTCGCGATCCCATACGGACACGGTCCCGTCCTTTCGCGGTCAGGCGTGTCACTTTCGGCCGCGTCCTCACTCATATGGGTGATCCCGTGCGACGGCGAGCCCTCGCAGCTTTTATTAGAGAGGGTAATGAGTTATGCTAAAGACCATGCCGGAACTGTCCCGCCCCCAGCCCGACGGCCGGGAGGGCGCCCCAGACGACGCGGCCGCGGTCAACGCGCTGCGGTCCGCCGTGATGCGCCTGTCCCGCCGCCTGAAGCACCAGCGGGTCGACGAGTCGCTGAGCCCCACCGAGATGTCGGTGCTCGGCACCCTGGCCCGCTGCGGCAGCGCCACCCCCGGTGAGCTGGCCCGCAAGGAGCACGTGCAGCCGCCGTCGATGACCCGCATCGTGGCCATGCTGGAGGCCAAGGGACTGGTCCGGCTCGATCCGCACCCCGACGACCGCCGCCAGAAGGTCGTCACGCAGACCGAACAGGCCGAGGCGATGCTCGAGGAGAGCCGCCGCAAGCGCAACGCCTGGCTCGCCGAGCTGGCCTCCGGGCTGGACGAGGACGAGTGGGCGAAGGTGCGGGCGGCCGCGCCGGTACTGGAGAAGCTCGCCCAGTTGTAACCCCGACGCCGAGGAGGCGAACCCACTTTGAGTACGGGATCCGGAGCACCCTCCGCCCCCGCACCGAACTCCCACCACGACACGGTTTCCGACGACGCGACCGCGACCGCGAGCGCACGGGGCACCGCCCCCGGCATCGCCGCAGGCCCCGCCGCCCCGCCGCGCAAGGGCACGTTCAGTTCGCTCCGCATACGTAACTACCGGCTCTTCGCCACCGGCCAGATGGTGTCCAACACCGGCACCTGGATGCAGCGCATCGCCCAGGACTGGCTGGTGCTCAGCCTGACCGGCTCGTCCGCCGCGGTCGGCATCACCACCGCCCTGCAGTTCCTGCCGATGCTGCTCTTCGGCCTCTACGGTGGCGTCATCGCCGACCGCTTCCCCAAGCGCAAGCTGCTGCTGCTGACCCAGTCCGCCATGGGACTGACCGGCCTGGCCCTCGCCGCGCTCACGCTCAGCGGCCAGGTGCAGGTCTGGCACGTCTACCTCGTCGCCCTGCTCCTCGGCCTCGCCACCGTCGTCGACAACCCCGCCCGGCAGGCGTTCGTCTCCGAGATGGTCGGGCAGGACGACCTCCGCAACGCCGTCAGCCTCAACTCCGCCAACTTCCAGTCCGCCCGGCTGATCGGCCCCGCCGTCGCCGGTGTGCTGATCACCGCCTTCGGCAGCGGCTGGGCCTTCCTCTTCAACGGGCTGTCCTTCATCGCCCCGCTGACCGGCCTGCTGATGATGCGCACCGCCGAACTGCACAAGGTCGACCGCGTCCCTCGGAGCAAGGGCCAGCTGCGCGAGGGCCTGCGGTACGTCTCGCAGCGGCCCGACCTCATCTGGCCCATCGTCCTCGTCGGCTTCATCGGCACCTTCGGCTTCAACTTCCCGATCTGGCTGACCGCGTTCGTCTACCACGTCTTCCACCAGGGCGCCGGCACGTACGCCCTGTTCAACGGCCTGATGGCGGCCGGCTCCCTGATCGGTGCGCTGCTCGCGGCCCGCCGCGCCGGCTCCCGGCTCCGCCTGCTGGTGGGCGCCGCGATGCTGTTCGGGGCGCTGGAGATCACCGCCGCGCTGGCGCCGTCCTTCTGGATCTTCGCGGCCCTGCTCGCGCCGATCGGGATGGTCGGCCTGACCATCAACGTCACCGCCAACTCCAGCGTCCAGATGGCCACCGACCCGCTGATGCGCGGGCGCGTGATGAGCCTGTTCATGATGGTGTTCATGGGCGGCACCCCGCTCGGCGCACCCGTCGTCGGCTGGGTCACCGACGCCTTCGGTGCCCGGATCGGTTTCCTGGCGGGCGGGGTGATCTCCCTGACGGCCGCCGGTCTGATCGGTCTGGTGCTGGCCCGCGTGGGCGGCCTCCGGCTCAAGATCGACCTGCGCCGCGGCCACCAGCACCTCAGGTTCGTGCCCAGGGCCCCGGAAGGGGTCGCCCCCTCGGGGGAGAAGGAGCTGGCCCCCGCCGCGTAGACCAGCCGAAGCGTAGACCGGCCGCCGCGTCGGCCGGCCCGGCTCCCGGCCGGGTGCGGAACGTGCTTCCGCCCCGGCCGGCCCGGTGGAATTGACGACGGCAGGGCCACGGCGTACGCCTACGTCCATGAGACTCTTCGCCGCCGTCCTGCCGCCCGCCGCCGTGCTCGGGGAGCTGGCCGTCGAGGTGGCGCAGTTGCAGAAGCTGCCGGCCGCCGACCGGTTGCGCTGGACCGGCCGGGACGGCTGGCACTTCACCCTGGCCTTCTACGGTGAGGTCGCCGACGACCTCCTCCCCGACCTGCACGAACGTCTGGCCCGCGCCGCCCACCGCCGCGACCCCTACGAGCTGCGGATCGCCGGCGGCGGCCGGTTCTCCGACCGTGTGGTGTGGGCCGGGGCCGACGGCGACCGTCCGGCGATGGGCCGGCTCGCCGGCTCGGCGGCGGCCGCGGGCCGCCGGGCGGGCGTCGCCATGCTGGAGGAGCACCGCCCCTTCACCCCGCACCTCACCCTCGCCCGGAACCGCGTCGCGGGCGTGAGCCTCGCCCCGTACGCGAGCGCCCTCAAGGAGTACGCCGGCACGTCCTGGACGGTCGGGGCGCTGTCCCTGATGCGCAGCCACCCGCCCGCCGGCGGGGCGGGCAGCCAGCCGCACTACGAGGAGATCGCCTCCTGGCCGCTCGGCCACTGAGGCGGCCGGGAGGCGCCCGGGCCCCCGCCACCGGTCCGGCGAAGGGGCCGGGCCGGTGAAGGGTTCGGGTCCACCCCGGTTACGCTCGTGGGGTGGACCCGAAGACCCGTAACCGGATCATGTCCGGCCTGTTCGCCGTGCTGCTCGTCGTCGTGATCGTGGCGGCAGCCGTGCGCTGAGCCCCGTACGGCCCGGCCGCGGCGGCGTCAGCGCGCCGCGGTCACCCGGCTCACCAGGCGAACGCCTCCGGCGAGGGCCCCGGGCCGGGGAAGATCTCGTCCAGCGACTCCAGCAGCTCCGCCGGCAGCGTCAGCTCGACGGCGCGCAGCGCGGAGGCGAGCTGGTCGGCGGTGCGGGGGCCGACGATCGGGCCGGTGACGCCGGGGCGGGTGAGCAGCCAGGCCAGCGCCACCTCGCCGGGCTCCAGGCCGTGCTTGGCGACCAGGTCCTCGTAGGACTGGATCTGGGCGCGGACCGTGGGGTTCGCGAGGGCGTCGGCGGAGCGGCCGGTGCCCGTGCGGCCCGCGCCGCCCTCGCGCTCCTTGCGGAGCGCGCCGCCCAGCAGTCCGCCGTGCAGCGGGGACCACGGGATGATGCCCAGGCCGTAGCTCTCGGCGGCCGGGATGACCTCCATCTCCGCGCGCCGCTCGGCGAGGTTGTACAGGCACTGCTCGCTGACCAGGCCGTACGAACCGCGGCGGGCGGCGGTCTCGTTGGCGCGGGCGATGTGCCAGCCGGCGTGGTTGGAGGAGCCGGCGTAGAGGATCTTGCCCTGCTGGACGAGGACGTCGATGGCCTGCCAGATCTCGTCCCAGGGCGTGTCCCGGTCGACGTGGTGGAACTGGTAGAGGTCGATGTGGTCGGTGCCGAGCCGCTTGAGGCTGGCGTCCACCGCGCGCCGGATGTTGAGCGCGGAGAGCTTGTCGTGGTTGGGCCAGGCCGGCTCGCCGTCGGGCGCCATGTTGGCGTAGACCTTGGTGGCCAGCACGGTCTTGTCGCGCCGGCCGCCGCCCTTGGCGAACCAGGAGCCGACGATCTCTTCGGTGCGGCCCTTGTCGGCGCCCCAGCCGTAGACGTTCGCGGTGTCGAGGAAGTTGACGCCCGCGCCGAGCGCGGCGTCCATGATGGTGTGGCTGTCCGCCTCGTCGGTCTGGGGACCGAAGTTCATCGTCCCGAGGACGAGTCGGCTGACCTTGAGTCCGGTGCGTCCGAGCTGCGTGTACTCCATGGTGGTTCAGCCAACGCCTTGGAGTGTGCTCGAAGCAAGGCCGGCACCCCGTCACGGGGCCGTTGGCGTACCGGAGTTCAGGGGGCCGGTACGGCTTCGGCGGCGGGTTCGCCGAGGCGGTACGGCCCGCCGACGCCCCATGCCTGGTGCAGTGCCTCGGCGAAGGCGCCCGCCAGCAGTCGTTCGCCCCACTCCGAGGGGTGGGTGCCGTCGTAGGTGGCGTGCGCGATCCGCCAGCCGGCCGGTTCGGAGGCGAGCAGCAGCGGGGAGCGGGGGGTGGACAGATCGGCGACGGTCTTGGCGAGGAGTTCGTTGAACCGTTCGCACTGGGCGGCGAACGCGGTGTCGGTGGCGGCCCGGACGTTGGGGATGACGGGCATCAGCACCATCCGGATGTGCGGTGCCGCCGCGCGTGCCGCGGCCACGAACTCCCGTACGTTGTCCGCGGTCTGCTCGGCGTCGGTGTAGAAGCCGAGGTCTATCAGGCCGAGGGAGACCAGCAGGGTGTCGGCGTCGTGGCGGCGTACCGCGTCACCGATCAGCGGTGCCATGTGCAGCCAGCCCTCGCCCCAGCCGGCGAGGTGGCGGCGGGCGTCCTCGGGGAAGGCGGGGTCGGCGTAGGCGTGCGAGGTGGGGGCGTCGCCGGTGGGGTCGTGGAGCGCCCGGCGCGGGCCGACGATGCGGTACGGGCCGTCGAACGTCGCGTCGAGGTGCTGCCACATCCGGTAGCGCCAGGTGAAATCGCCGGTGCTGCCGATCGTCATGGAGTCACCGACGAACATGATCCTCATCTGGCCATGATGGCCGAGACGCCTCTCACCTGGTACGTGACGCTGGCCACGCCGCACGGGCCGCGCTCCGGGATGGCAGTCTGTGCCCATGCGTTCGCTTCTGTGCGCGGCCGGTGCCGCGGGGATCCTGTGGGCCGCGGCGGCGGTGCCCGCGGCGGCCGACGAGCCCGACGGTTTCACCATCGGCGATCCGCGGATCACCGAGTCCAGCGGCCTGGCCGCCAGCCGGCTGCACCCGGGGATCTACTGGACCCACAACGACAGCGACGACGGCCCGTACGTCTATGCCGTCGACGGCCGGACGGGCCGTACGGTCGCCCGGATCACCCTGCGCGGCATCGGGGCGCCGCGCGACGTCGAGGCGATCTCGATCGGCCCGGACGGTGCGCTCTACGTCGGCGACATCGGCGACAACCTCGGCGGCACCTGGAACCACGTCTGGATCTACCGCTTCCCCGAGCCGCGCCGGCTGCGCGACGCCACCGTCACCGCCACCCAGTTCACCGTGAAGTACGCCGACGGGCCGCGCGACGCCGAGGCGCTGATGGTGCATCCGAAGACCGGCCGGGTGTACATCGCCAGCAAGAAGCAGGACGGCGGCGGCGCGCTCTACGAGGGCCCGGCCCGCCTCTCCACCGGCGGCACCAATGTGTTCCGCAAGGTCGCGCCGATCGATCTGTGGGTGACGGACGGGGCGTTCTCCCCGGACGGCACCCGTCTGGTGATGCGCAGTTACTTCGGTGCCCGGATGTACCGCTGGCAGCAGGGCCGCCCGAAGGACATCGGCAGTGTGGGCGTGCCGATGCAGCAGCAGGGCGAGTCGGTCACCTTCACCCTCGACGGCCGGACCCTGATGTACGGGTCGGAGGGGCGGGACAGCGAGGTCGAGCCGGTCGGGCTGAGCGGTGCGCAGCTGCCGGACTCGGCGCGGTCCGCCGGGGACGGGGCGGGCGAGGACGGGGCCAACGGTGCCGGGGGCAAGGGGGGTTCGGGCGGGCAGAAGCCGGCGCCCGGTTTCGTGAAGGGCGCGGTGGTCCTGGTGGTGGCGACGGCGCTGGTGATGGGGGTTCGCAGGCTGCTGCGGCGGCGGTCGTAGGCGGTCGCCTCGGGCGGGTGCCGCAGGAGCGGCGGGCCGCGGGCCGGCTGCCGGTTCGCGGTGGCCGGTTCCGGGAACGCGTACGGGCCCCGGCGCGGGTGGTGCCGGGGCCCGTGGCGTGTCACGCCGGGTGTGCCGTTACAGCTGGCCGATGACGTAGTCGACGCAGGAGGTCAGCGCCTCGACGTCGGACGGCTCGATCGCCGGGAACATCGCGATCCGCAGCTGGTTGCGGCCGAGCTTGCGGTAGGGCTCGGTGTCGACGATGCCGTTGGCGCGCAGCGCCTTGGCGACGGCCGCCGCGTCGATGTCGTCGTTGAAGTCGATCGTGCCGATGACCTGCGAGCGCTTGGCCGGGTCGGTGACGAACGGGGTGGCGTACTTGGATTCCTCGGCCCAGCCGTAGAGGGTGCGCGCGGAGGTGGCGGTGCGGCGCACCGCCCAGTCCAGGCCGCCCTGGCCGTTGATCCACTCCAGCTGCTCGTTGAGCAGGAAGAGGGTGGACAGCGACGGGGTGTTGTACGTCTGGTTCTTCAGGGAGTTGTCGATCGCGGTGGGCAGCGAGAAGAACTCCGGGATGTGGCGGCCGGACGCGTGGACGGCGCGGGCGCGTTCCAGGGCGGCGGGGGAGAAGGCCGCCAGCCACAGTCCGCCGTCGGAGGCGAAGGACTTCTGCGGGGCGAAGTAGTAGACGTCGGTCTCGGCGATGTCCACGGGGAGGCCGCCGGCGCCGGAGGTGGCGTCGACCAGGACGAGGGAGCCGGCGTCGGCGCCCGCGACCCGCTCGATCGGCGCGGCGACACCGGTCGAGGTCTCGTTGTGGGTGAAGGCGTAGACGTCCACGCCCGCCTCGGCCTGCGGGTCCGGGTGGCTGCCCGGGTCGGCGGAGAGGACGGTGGGCTCGTCCAGCCACGGCGCCAGCTTGGCGGCCTTGGCGAACTTCGAGGAGAACTCGCCGAAGGAGAGGTGCTGGGACTTGCGCTCGATCAGGCCGTGCGTCGCGATGTCCCAGAAGGCGGTGGAGCCGCCGTTGCCGAGGACGACCTCGTAGCCCTCGGGGAGCTGGAAGAGGTCGCGCACCCCGTCGCGCACCTTGCCGACCAGGTTCTTGACCGGGGCCTGGCGGTGGGAGGTGCCGAGCAGGGAGTCACCGGTGGCGGCGAGGGCGCCGAGCGCCTCCGTACGCACCTTGGAGGGGCCCGCGCCGAAGCGTCCGTCGGCGGGCTTGATGTCAGCGGGAATCTGGATATCAGCCACGGACGAAGCGTAATCCGTCGCGGCGCGGGGCCCGGCGGCGCGTCCAGCCGGTGAGATGGCGGGGACCGTACGGCGGACGGGCCGGGGCCGTTGCGGGGACCGGGCCGCTGCGGGGGCCGGCGGCTACGCGGGCGGGGGGTCCGTGGCGTAGACGGCGGTGACGGCGGCCGCGGCGTCGGCCATCATCCGGCGGGCCTCGGGCGGGCCGAGGACTTCCAGGGAGTCGCCGAACTGGAGGAGCTGGCGGACGGCCCGGACGACGGGGAAGGCCAGGTCGAGGACGGCCCAGTCGCCGTCGCCGGTGGTGTCGGGGTCGCCGTCCGTGGCACCCGTACGGGGCGGCCCGGTCAGTGCGCCGCCCAGGATCCGGACGGCCATGTCCAGCCGCTCCCGGCGGATGCGGGCGGTGACCCGTACGCCGGCCGGCCGGTCCTCGACCTGCTGGCGCAGCTGCTGCCAGGCGTCGGCGAGTTCCACGCCCGGGCGGCGCCGCACCGGCGCGTCGGTGAGCGTCGCCGACGCCACCCGGTCGGCCCGGAACAGCTGCGGCCGGGCGCGCCGGTCCGCGACGAGGTACCAGGTGCCGGCCTTGGCCACCAGCCCGTAGGGGTCGACGGTGTAGGTCCGCAGCCGGGTCTCGCCGCTGTGCCGGTAGCGGATCCGCAGCCGCAGGTCGGTGAAGACGGCGGTGTGCAGGTCGTCCAGGTCGACGGCGGGGCGGGGGCCGCTCAGCCATCTGTCCGGGTCGACCAGGATGCGGCGGCCGGTCAGTTCGGCGGCCGGGCGGTGCGGCGCGGGCAGTGCGGCCATCACCTTGCGCAGCGCCGAGCCGAGGGCGTCGTCCAGGCCGAGCGCGGTGTGCGCGCCCTGCGCGGCCAGCACGAACAGGGCGCGCGCCTCGTCGGTGGTCAGGCCGGTGACGTCGGTGCGGTAGCCGGGCAGCAGCGCGATCCCGCCGTGCCGGCCGCGCTCGGCGTAGACCGGGACACCGGCCGCGGACAGCGATTCGACGTCGCGGTAGACGGTGCGCGGGGAGACTTCCAGCCGCTCGGCGAGTTCCCGGGCGGGCACCCGGCCGCGGGTCTGGAGCAGCAGCAGGATCGAGAGCAGACGGTCCGACTTCACAGCCGTTTTTATATATGACGGCGCGTGTCAAGTTATCGCTGCAGAGTGCGGGGCATGCAGAGCATCGACCGTACGCAGACCCGCCCCGCTCCCGTCCTCGACCCCGCCGCCGCGGCGGCCCTGGCCAGGGAGGTGCGCGGCCCCGTCCTCCTGCCCGGCGACGAGGGTTACGACGCCGAGTGCGCCGGTTTCCAGCTGGCGCACCCGCACCGGCCGGCGGTCGTCGTCGGGGCGCGGTGCGCCGACGACGTGGCCGCCGCGGTGCGCTTCGCCGGCGGCCGGGGCCTGCCGGTGGCGGTGCAGGCCACCGGGCACGGGCGGTCCGCGGCCACCGACGGCGGGCTGCTGATCAGCACCCGGCGGATGTCGGGGGTGCGGGTGGACGCGGCGGCCCGCACCGCGCGGGTCGAGGCGGGCGTGGTCTGGGGCCAGGTCGTGGAGGCGGCTGCCCCGCACGGTCTCGCGCCGCTCAACGGCTCGTCCCCGGGCGTCGGCGTCGTCTCGTACACCCTCGGGGGCGGGGTGGGCGTGCTGGCCCGTACCTACGGCTTCGCCGCCGACCACGTGCGGTCCGTGGACCTGGTCACCGCCGACGGCCGGCCGCGCCACGTCACCGCGGAGCGCGACCCCGAGCTGTTCGGGGCGCTGCTCGGCGGCGGCCACGGCCTGGGGGTGGTGACCGCGATGGAGTTCGCCCTGCTGCCGGTGGCGCGGCTCTACGGGGGGCAGCTGGTGTTCGGCGGCGAGCTGGTCGACGAGGTGCTGGCGGCGTATCTGCGCTGGACCCGGGACGTCCCCGACGCGCTGACGTCCTCGGTCGCGCTGATCGCCTACCCCGACCTGCCGCAGCTGCCCGAGCACCTGCGCGGCCGGTACCTGGCGCACGTCCGGATCGCGTACACGGGCAGCGCCGAGGAGGGCGAGAAGCTGGTGGCGCCGCTGCGCGCGGTGGGCCCCCGGGTGAGCGACGACCTGCGGGAGATGCCGTACGCCGCGTCGCACACCATCCACCGGGACCCCAGCGAGCCGCACGCCTACGACGGCGACAACGCGCTGCTCGGCGGGGTGGACGCGGCGGCGCTGCGGCGGGTGGCGGCGCTGACCGGGCCGGCCGCGCCGGTGATGTGCGTGGTGCAGCTCAACCACCTCGGGGGCGCGCTCGCGGCGCGGGACACGGCGGCCACGGCCGTCGGCCACCGCGACGCCCGGTACGCGCTGCGCCTGCTGTCCCCGCTGCCGGGAGACGCGCCCGACGCGGGGCGGGCGACCGTACGGGCGCTGCACGCCGAGGCGCTGGCGGCCGTCGCCCCCTGGCGGCTCGGCCGGAGCGTGAACTTCCTCTTCGGCGGTCACGGGCAGCGGCCGGACGCGGTGGAGGTGGCGCGCAGTGTGCACGGCGCCGACGAGCACCGGCGGCTGGCGGACCTCAAGGCCGTCCACGACCCGGAGAACGTCTTCCGCTTCCACCCGGCCGGGGCGGCCGGCCGCGCGCCGGCCGGCACATGACCCCGCCCCAGTGGGAAGGCTGGGGGCATGGCTGATCGCACGGAGACGGAGAAGCGGGACCTGACGAAGGACTTGGCGGCCGCGGTGCGGGGGGAGGTCTCGTCCGCCGCGGCCGACCGGGCGCTGATGACGATGGACGCGTCGAACTACCGGCGGGTGCCCCGGGCGGTGGTGGCGCCCCGGGACGCCGAGGATGTCGCGGCGGCGCTGCGGGTGTGCCGGGAGCACGGCGTGCCGGTGGTGCCGCGCGGCGCCGGGACCAGCATCGCCGGGCAGGCGACCGGCGTCGGGGTGGTGCTGGACTTCACCCGCCACATGCGGCGGATCGTGTCGCTCGATCCCGCCGCCCGCACTGCCGTCGTCGAGCCGGGCGTCATCCTGGACGACCTGCGGGCGGTGGCCGGGGCGCACGGGCTGACCTTCGGCCCGGACCCCTCCACGCACAGCCGCTGCACCCTCGGCGGCATGATCGGCAACAACTCGTGCGGCTCGCACTCGGTGGCCTGGGGCACCACCGCCGACAGCGTCCGCGAGCTGGAGCTGCTGACGTACGGCGGCGAGCGGGTGCGGGCCGGCCGCGGCACGGGGCCCACCGGCGCCCCGACCGGACTGCCGCCGCGTCTGCGGGACGGCGTCAAGTCCCTGGTCGACGCGGAGTTGGCGCTGCTGCGCACCGGCTACCCCGACCTGCCGCGCCGGATCTCCGGCTACGCCCTGGACGCGCTGCTGCCCGAGCGGGGAACCGACCTCGCCCGTGCCCTCACCGGCAGCGAGGGCACCCTCGGCGTGCTGACCGAGGCGACCGTACGGCTCGTCGAAACGCCGGCCGCCCGGGTCCTCGCGGTCCTCGGCTATCCCGACGAGAGCGCCGCCGCCGAGGCCGCGCACACCCTGCTGCCGCACAAGCCGATGACCGTCGAGGGGATGGCCGCCGACCTGGTGGGCAGCGCGGCCGGGCTGCCCGAGGGCGGCGCCTGGCTGTTCGTGGAGATGGGCGGGGCGTCGCCCGCCGAGGCGGCCGCCCGCGCCGAGGCGCTCTGCCGGGCGGCGGCCGCGGACGGCACCACCGGTCACGCCGTGGTCACCGACCCGGCCGGCCAGCGGGCGCTGTGGCGGATCCGCGAGGACGCCTCCGGCACCGCGACGCGCATGCCGGACGGATCGGAGGCGTGGCCCGGCTGGGAGGACTGCGCGGTCCCCCCGGCCCGGCTGGGCCCGTACCTGCGGGACTTCCGCGCGCTGCTCGCCCAGCACGGCCTGCGCGGCACCCCCTACGGCCACTTCGGTGACGGCTGCATCCACATCCGCATCGACTTCGACCTGCTGACGCCGCCCGGCATCCGCCGTTTCCGCGACTTCTCCCACGACCTGGCCGATCTGGTGGTGGCGCACGGCGGCTCGCTGTCCGGCGAGCACGGCGACGGCCAGGCCCGCGCCGAGCTGCTTCCGAAGATGTACGGTCCGGAACTCGTCGGCCTCTTCGGCCGGTTCAAGGACCTCTGGGACCCGGCCGCCGGTCTCAACCCGGGCATGCTCGTACGGCCCGACCGGCTCGACGACAACCTGCGCTTCGCGCCGCTGCCCGGGCGCCCGGTCCCCGTCGAGTTCGGCTATCCGCACGACAACGGCGACTTCTCCGCCGCGGTGCGCCGCTGCGTCGGCGTCGCCAAGTGCCGCAACGAGAAGACCGCCGCGGGCTCCGCGGACGTCATGTGCCCGTCGTTCCGCGCCACCGGCGAGGAGCAGCACTCCACCCGGGGCCGGGCCCGCCTGCTGCACGAGATGCTGGCCGGCGAGGTGATCACCGACGGGTGGCGCTCGCCGGAGGTGCACGACGCGCTCGACCTGTGCCTGTCCTGCAAGGGCTGCCGCAGCGACTGCCCGGTCGGCGTCGACATGGCCACCTACAAGGCGGAGTTCCTCCACCACCACTACGAGGGCCGGCTGCGCCCCGCCGCCCACTACTCCATGGGCCGGCTGCCCCAGTGGCTGCACGCCGCGGCCCCGGCGGCCCCCGCCGTCAACGCCCTCGCCCGTACGCCGCTGGCCGCGGTCGCCAAACGCCTCGCCGGCGTCGCCCCCGAGCGGCCCCTCCCCGCGCTGGCGACCGAGACCTTCACCCGCTGGTGGTGGCGCCGCCGGCGGGCCGCGCCGCCGGCCGACGGGCGCACCGTCCTGCTCTGGCCCGACACCTTCACCAACCACCTCTCCCCGCAGGTCGGGCGCGCCGCCGTCCGCGTCCTGGAAGCGGCCGGGCTGCGGCCCCTCCTCCCGCCGACCGCCCCGCTGCCCGGCGGTGCCCTGCCGCAGCCCGCCCTGCCCCGGCTGCGCCGGCCTCCGCTGTGCTGCGGCCTGACCTACGTCTCCACCGGCCAGCTCGACCGGGCCCGCGCGGTGATGCGCCGCACCCTCGACGTCCTCACCCCGCTGCTCGCCGCCGGCCGCCCGCTCGTCGTCCTCGAACCGAGCTGCGCCGCCGCGCTGCGCACGGACCTCCCCGAACTCCTCGCCGACGACCCCCGGGCGCCCCGGCTGGCCGCCTCCGTACGCACCTTCGCGCAGACCCTGGAGGACTTCGCCCCCGACTGGCGGCCGCCGCGCCTCGACCGTCCCGTCGCCGGCCAGACCCACTGCCACCAGCACGCCGTCCTCGGTGACGCCGCCGACCGCCGGCTGCGTGAACGCGCCGGCCTCACCGGTCAGCTGTCCGGCGGCTGCTGCGGCCTGGCCGGCAACTTCGGCTTCGAACGGGGCCACTACGACATCTCGGTGGCCTGTGCCGAGGACCAGCTCCTGCCCGCCGTACGGCAGTCCGCCCCGGGCACCGAGATCCTCGCGGACGGCTTCTCCTGCCGCACCCAGCTCGACCACCTCGGCGACCGGCCGGGCCGCCACCTGGCGGAGGTGCTGGCGGAGGCCCTGGGGGAGGCGGACGCCTGACCCGCGCGGCCCAGGGGCTCAGGCCCGTTCGGGGTCCGGGCCCATGACCTCGCGGGCCAGGGCGATCAGGTCGGGGATGCGGGGGTGGCCGGGCGCGTCGCGCCAGGCGAGGACGACCGGGACCGGTGCGGCGTCGGTGAGGGGGACGTAGGCCATCGACGGGTGGGGGTGCATCTCGGCGGTGGCGGAGGTGGTGACGCCCACGGCGCGGCCGCCGGTGATGGCGGCCAGCCAGTCGTCGGTGTTGCCGATGGTGAGGGTGGCGGACGGGCGGGCGTGCGGGGGCCACATGTCGAGGGTGGTGGTGCCGGAGACGATGTTGAGGGCGATGGTGCGGTCGGCCAGCTCGGTGAGGGAGAGCGCGGCGCGGTGGGCCAGCGGGTCGTCGGCGGGCAGCCCGGCGACCCGGGGCTCGGTGGTCAGCTGCTCGGTGAGCAGGCCCGGCGTGCGGACCTCGCCGCGCAGCAGGGCCGCGTCCACGTCGCCGCGGGCGAGGCCCGCCGTGCGGTCGTCGATGCGGAGGAGTTCGAGGGGCGTGTCGGGGTGCTCCTCGTGCCAGCGGCGGAGCAGCGCGGTGGTGTCCGTACCGGCGGCCGACCAGGCGTGGCCCAGGCGCAGCGGCCAGCCGGTGTGCCGGGCCTGGCGCAGCGCGCGGTCGAACGCGGTGACCGCGATGGCCGCCTGGTCGCGGAAGGACTCGCCGTCGGGGGTGAGCGCGAGGTGGTGGGTGGAGCGGTCGACGAGGCGGACGCCCAGCTGCTGTTCGAGCTGGCGGAGCGTACGGGAGACGGCCGGCTGGGTCAGGTGCAGGCGCTCGGCGGCGCGGGTCACGCTCAGGGTGTCGGCGATGGCGAGAAAGCAGCGGAAATGACGCAGCTCGATGCTCATGCCGGCGGAGCATAACAACAGGAAAAACGGCATTTCACGGACCGGAAGGGCGGGCCTTAGCGTGGTGGGGTGAACGCTTCGCCCGCCGGTCCCGAGGGACCCGTCCCCGCCACTTCCGCCGATCCTGCCCCTGCGGCCGCCGCAGCGGCCTCGTCCGGCCCGGCCGTGGGCGGGGTGCCGCAGCCCGTGCCGCCCTCGCCGGAGGTGCTGTCTGCGGAGGCCGCGGCGGGCCCCGCCGGGCCGGCCGGGGCGCGTGGCCGGATCACGTCGGTGGCGCTGGTGATCGGCGGGATCGTCTCGCTGCAGTTCGGCTCGTCGGTCGCGGTGCTGCTCTTCCCGCGGGCCGGCGCGCTGGGCGTCGTCACGCTGCGGCTGGTCGTCGCGTCCCTGGTGCTGCTGGTCGTCTGCCGTCCCAGGGTGCGCGGCTACACCCGCGGCGACTGGGCCACGGTGCTCGCCTTCGGCGTCGCCCTGGCCGGCATGAACTCGCTTTTCTACCAGGCCATCGACCGCATCCCGCTGGGCGCCGCGGTCACCCTGGAGTTCCTGGGGCCGCTGATCCTGTCGGTGGCCACCTCGCGCCGGCGGCTGAGTCTGCTGTGGGCGGCGCTCGCGCTGGGAGGCGTGGTGCTGCTGGGCCGCGAGGGATTCGACGGGCTCAATCTGGCCGGCGCGGCGTTCGCCCTGGCGGCCGGCGGGCTGTGGGCCGCGTACATCCTGCTCTCCGCGCGCACCGGGCAGCGCTTCCCGCAGGCCGACGGGCTGGCGCTGGCCATGACCGTGGCCGCGCTGCTCAGCCTGCCGCTCGGCATCGCCGGCGCGGGCTCCGCGCTGATCGACCCGGTCACCGTGGGCCTGGGCGCCGCGGTCGCCATGATGTCCTCGGTGCTGCCCTACACCCTGGAACTGCTCGCCCTGCGCAAGCTCCCGGCGTCCGGCTTCGCCGTCATGATGAGCCTGGAGCCGGCCGCCGCGGCCACCGCGGGCTTCCTGGTCCTGCACCAGGCGCTGGGGTGGGCCGAGGTGCTGGCGATCGGGCTGGTCGTGATCGCGAGCGTGGGGGCGGTCCGCAGCGCGGGCGCGCACAACTGACGGGACGCCCCGAAGCGGGACCTCGAAGAAGTGCGCGGCCGTTGCCGCCCCTCCGGGCCCTCGAACACGCCCGACGACAGCCCCTGGGTGCGATCCTGCACGGATGAACCCTCCCGGCGACGCGCACCTGCGCACCTGGACGCTGCGCTTCATGGCCCTCCTCGCCGCCGAAACGCAGGTGCAGCTTGCCTGGCTGGGGGAGCGGGAGCTGGAGACGGGCTCCGTCGTCGAAGAGGTCGAGCTCCTTTGCCGCCTCTCCGAGGGACTCGCGGAGCGCGGAGCCTTCGCACCCGAGAGTCTGCGCGATCTTCGGGCCATCGGCCGTCGCCTCGCCGAGATCGATGCCGCCGGCCGCGCCGGACTCTGGGCCGACGCCCTGGCCACTGATCCGGCATGGGACGAGATACGCACGCCGGCTCGCCGATTCCTCCTCACGACGCCGGGCGCCCGGCGTCAACCCCTGCCACGCCCCGTCGACCCGCACACGGGCGACCACTGAGCACGCCCGGCCACTGAGCACGCCCGGCCACTGAGCACGTCCGAGCCGCCGGTGCGACTCCGGCAAAGTCGCTCACCGGGAACCGGGCGGCGCTCTACCGGCGGACCGCCGAGATCAGTCCGCCGGGGCGCTCCTCGCGCTGCGGCGGGGTGCTGATCGGGCGGCCGTAGGCGGCAGCGCGTTCGTGCAGGGTGTGGCTGTCGGCCTGCCAGCCGTGCCCGGCCAGCCAGCCGACCGGGTCGTCGGGCATCTCCGAGACCCACAGGGACGCCGCCGATCCCGGCACGGCGTCCGCGCCGAAGCGCTCGATCACGCCGCGCGAGCCCAACGTCAGCCCCATCCGGCTGCCCGCCGCCGACTGCGCGCTGATCCGGGCGAGCAGCAGCTCCACCGCATCCTCGGGCAGATAGATCAGCAGTCCTTCGGCGATCCACGCGGTCGGCGCGGCCGGGTCGTGCCCCGCGGCGGCCAGCGCGGCCGGCCAGTCCTCCCGCAGATCCGCCGCGACGGGGATCCGCTCGCAGCGCGCGACGGCCCGCTCCTGGCGCAGCACCGAAGCCTTGAAGTTCAGTGGGGCGGCGGTGTCGACCTCGAACAGCCGGGTGCCCTCGGGCCAGTCCATCCGGAAGGCCCGGCTGTCCATGCCGGCGCCGAGCAGCACGACCTGCCGGATCCCGGACGCGGACGCCTGCTGCAACAGGTCGTCGAGGAACTTCGTCCTGATGACGACGGAGAACGACACGGCCAGCCGGCGGCGTCGCGCGGCCTCGTCATCGGGCCGCGGCGGCGGGGAGGGCCACAGGCCGCCGGCGGCGGCGAAGGCATGTGCCAGTGGGTCGCGGAACAGCGCGTTCTCCCGCTCGGTCTCCAGCGCCCGTACTCGGGCCACCCCCACCGCCGTGGCCCACACTCCCGACGGCTGCGCCCGCTCCTGCTCCTCAGTCACCGCGCCAGCCTAATGACCGCTTCCAGGGGGCCTGAGGGGTGGAGCCGGTTTCCGGCGCGGCCGGCCGGTCCTGCGCGCTGCTGACCGCACGTAGCCACGACCTGAGGTGGGCTCCGCCCCGGGAATTCCGGCCCGCCGATCCTGGCCGGAAAATCATGCAGGCGTGCTTGATTGTTTCTCGGCGCGCTGCCACCCTCGGACCCGTACCGCACCACGACGCCTGTCAACCTGCCCCGGGCGTACGCCACATGGGGCCGACGAGGGGAGTGCCGCGTGTCCGATCCCGGTGCCGTACCGGCGGATCTCAGGGCGGAGAGCGAGGAGCTGGACGCGCTGGTCGCCGGGCTCCCGGCCGGGCGGTGGGCGCAGCCGACCCCCGCGGCCGGCTGGACCGTCGCCCACCAGATCGCCCACCTGGAGTGGACCGACCGGCAGGCGCTGCTCGCCGCCACCGACCCGGACGCCTTCGCACGGGCCGCGCAGCAGGCGCTCGCCACCCCGCTGACCTTCGTCGACGAGGCCGCCGAGGAGGGCGCGAAGCTGCCGCCCGCCGTGCTCCTGGCCCGCTGGCGCGAGGGCCGTGACGCGCTGCAGCGGGCGCTCGCCGACCACCCGGCGGGCGCCAAGCTGCCCTGGTACGGCCCGCCGATGAGCGTCGCCTCGATGGCCACCGCGCGGCTGATGGAGACCTGGGCGCACGGGCAGGACGTCGCCGACGCGCTGGGCGTCGCCCGGCGGCCCACCGCCCGGCTGCGGCACATCGCCCGGATCGGCGTCCGCACCCGCGACTTCGCCTACGCGACGCATCAACTCGCCCCGCCCGAGGAGGAGTTCCGCATCGAGCTGCGGTCCCCGGACGGCAGCCTGTGGGAGTACGGGCCGGCCGGCGCCGCGCAGCGGGTCACCGGGAGCGCCCTGGAGTTCTGCCTGCTGGTGACCCAGCGGGCGCACCGCGACGACCTGCCGTCCCTGCGGGCCGAGGGGGCGGAGGCCGAGCGCTGGCTGGGCATCGCCCAGGCGTTCGCCGGGCCGCCCGGCAAGGGACGCGCGCCCGGGACCCGGGGGGCCTCCGCGTGAGCGGCGGCGAGCCGCTGCGGATAGGCAACGCGTCCGGGTTCTACGGCGACCGCTTCGACGCGCTGCGCGAGATGCTCACCGGCGGCCCCCTGGACGTCCTGACCGGCGACTACCTCGCCGAGCTGACCATGCTGATCCTCGGCCGGGACCGTCTGAAGAACCCCGCCCGCGGCTACGCCACGACCTTCCTGCGGCAGCTGGAGGAAGGACTCGGGCTGGCCGCCGGGCGCGGGGTGCGGCTCGTCACCAACGCGGGCGGGCTCAACCCGGCCGGACTCGCCGACGCCGTACGGGAGTTGGCGGACCGGGTCGGGGTCCCCGTACGGGTGGCGCACGTGGAGGGGGACGATCTGCTGGCATGGGGGTCCCCCCTGCTCGAGCGAAGCCGGGAGCCAGGGGGAGGCCGGTGCGAGGGGGTGCTGACCGCCAACGCCTATCTGGGCGGCGGCGGGATCGCGGCGTGCCTGCGCGCCGGGGCCGACGTGGTGGTGACCGGGCGGGTCACCGACGCCGCGCTGGTCAGCGGCGCGGCCCAGGCCCACTTCGGCTGGCGGCCGGAGGACTTCGACCCGCTGGCCGGCGCCGTGGTCGCCGGGCACGTCCTGGAGTGCGGCGCGCAGGCCACCGGCGGCAACTACTCCTTCTTCGGCGCCCACGACGTGCGGCGGCCCGGCTTCCCGCTCGCCGAGATCTCCGCCGACGGCAGCTGCGTGATCACCAAACACCCGGGCACCGGCGGCGCGGTCACCACCGGCACGGTCACCGCCCAGCTGCTGTACGAGACGTCCGGCGCGCGCTACGCCGGGCCGGACGTGACGGCCCGGCTGGACACCGCGCGGCTCACCCAGGACGGCCCGGACCGGGTCCGGATCGACGGGGTGCGCGGCGAGGCGCCCCCGCCGTCCCTCAAGGCCGGACTGACCCGCATCGGCGGCTGGCGCAACGAGGTCACGTTCGTGCTGACCGGACTGGACGTCGAGGCGAAGGCGGAGCTGGTCCGCGCCCAGATGGACGCGGCCTTCGACGCCGCCGGTCGGCGCCCCGCCGAGGTGCGCTGGACGCTCGCCCGCACCGACCGGGCCGACGCCGACGTGCAGGAGGAGGCGAGCGCGCTGCTGCGGCTGGTGGTGCGGGACGCCGACCCGGACGCGGTGGGCCGGGTGGTCAGCGGCGCCGCGGTCGAGCTGGCCCTGGCCAGCTACCCCGGCTTCCACGTCACCGCGCCGCCCGCGAAGGGCGCCCCGTACGGGGTCTTCGAGGCGGTCGCGGTGGACCCGGCGCAGGTGGCGCACCGCGCCGTGCTGCCGGACGGCAGCCGGGTCGCCGTCGCCCCGCCCCGCACGACCCGGGAGCCGGCCCGGCTGCCGGATCCGCCGCTGCCCGCACCACTGCCCGACGGGCCCACCCGGCGCGCCCCGCTCGGCCGCGTCGCCGGCGCCCGCAGCGGCGACAAGGGCGGCGACGCCAACGTCGGGGTGTGGGCCGTGAGCGACGACGCCTGGCGGTGGCTCGCCCACACCCTCACCGCCGACCTGCTGCGCCGCCTCCTGCCGGAGACCGCCGACCTGGCGGTCACCCGGCACGTCCTGCCCAACCTCCGCGCCCTGAACTTCACCGTCGAGGGCCTCCTCGGCGAGGGCGTCGCCGCGCAGGCCCGCTTCGACCCGCAGGCCAAGGGCCTCGGTGAATGGCTGCGCTCCCGCCACCTCGACATACCGGAGGCTCTGCTGTGACCGTCCTGGCCAGCGCCCTGGACACCCGGTCCGACGACTACGCCGCCCACCGCGCCGCCCTCCTCGGCAAGCTCGCCGCGCTCGACACCGAGCACGCGAAGGCCCTCGCCGGGGGAGGCGAGAAGTACGTCCAACGGCACCGGGGGCGCGGGAAGTTGCTCGCCAGGGAGCGCATCGAGCTGCTCCTCGACCCCGACACGCCCTTCCTGGAGCTGTCCCCGCTCGCCGCCTGGGGCAGCGACTACACGGTGGGGGCCTCCCTCGTCACCGGGATCGGTGTCGTCGAGGGCGTGGAGTGCCTGATCACCGCCAACGACCCGACCGTGCGCGGCGGCGCCAGCAACCCGTGGTCCCTGAAGAAAGCGCTGCGCGCCAACGAGATCGCCTTCGCCAACCGGCTGCCCTGTATCTCGCTCGTCGAGTCCGGCGGCGCCGATCTGCCGTCCCAGAAGGAGATCTTCATACCCGGTGGCGGGATCTTCCGGGACCTCACGCGGCTGTCCGCCGCCGGCATCCCCACCGTCGCCGTCGTCTTCGGCAACTCCACCGCCGGCGGCGCGTACATCCCCGGCATGTCCGACCACGTCATCATGGTCAAGGAGCGCGCCAAGGTGTTCCTCGGCGGGCCGCCCCTCGTGAAGATGGCCACCGGCGAGGAGAGCGACGACGAGTCGCTGGGCGGCGCCGGGATGCACGCCCGTACCTCCGGGCTCGCCGACTACTTCGCGGTCGACGAGCAGGACGCGATCCGGCAGGCCCGGCGCGTCGTCGCCCGCCTCAACCACCGCAAGGCGTACCGGGATCCGGCGGCCGTGGAGCCGCCCGCGCACGACCCCGACGAACTCCTCGGCATCGTGCCCGACGACCTCAAGATCCCCTTCGATCCGCGGGAGGTCATCGCCCGGATCGTCGACGGCTCCGACTTCGACGAGTTCAAGCCGCTGTACGGGGCCAGCCTCGTCACCGGATGGGCGCGCCTGCACGGCTATCCCGTCGGGATCCTCGCGAACGCCCGGGGCGTGCTGTTCAGTGCGGAGTCCCAGAAGGCGGCCCAGTTCATCCAGTTGGCGAACCAGCGGGACATCCCGCTGCTCTTCCTGCACAACACCACCGGCTACATGGTGGGCAAGGAGTACGAACAGGGCGGCATCATCAAGCACGGCTCGATGATGATCAATGCCGTCAGCAACAGCCGGGTGCCGCACCTCTCCGTCCTCATGGGCGCCTCGTACGGCGCCGGGCACTACGGCATGTGCGGGCGCGCCTACGACCCCCGTTTCCTGTTCGCCTGGCCCGGCGCCAAGTCCGCCGTCATGGGACCGCAGCAGCTCGCGGGCGTGCTCTCGATCGTCGCCCGGCAGTCCGCCGCCGCGAAGGGGCAGCCGTACGACGACGACGCGGACGCTGCGCTGCGCGCCATGGTGGAGCAGCAGATCGAGTCCGAGTCGCTGCCGATGTTCCTGTCCGGGCGGCTCTACGACGACGGGGTGATCGACCCGCGCGACACCCGCACCGTCCTCGGCATCTGCCTGTCCGCGATCCACACCGCACCGTACGAGGGCGCCCGCGGCGGCTTCGGCGTCTTCCGCATGTGAGGCCCTGATGATCACCAGTGTTCTTGTGGCGAACCGCGGCGAGATCGCCTGCCGCGTCTTCCGTACCTGCCGTGAGCTGGGCATCCGCACCGTCGCCGTGCACTCCGACCCGGACGCGGACGCCCTGCACGTGCGCGCGGCCGACCTCGCCGTGCGCCTCCCGGGCGCCACCCCCGCCGACACCTACCTCCGCGCCGACCTCGTCGTGAAGGCCGCCCTGGACGCGGGTGCCGACGCCGTGCACCCCGGCTACGGCTTCCTCTCCGAGAACGCCGGCTTCGCGCGGGCCGTCCTGGACGCCGGGCTGGTGTGGATCGGGCCGCCGCCCGAGGCGATCGAGGCGATGGCCTCCAAGACGCGCGCCAAGGAACTCATGGGTATCGCGCCCCTGCGGGACGTCACCGCCGACGACCTGCCCGTCCTGGTGAAGGCCGCGGCCGGCGGCGGCGGCCGCGGCATGCGCATCGTCACCGAACTCGCCGACCTGGAAGCGGAGCTGGCCGCCGCGCGGGCCGAGGCGGGGTCCGCCTTCGGGGACGACGAGGTGTTCGTCGAGCCGTACCTGGGGGGCGACGCGGGGGCGCGCCACGTCGAGGTGCAGCTCCTCGCGGACGCGCACGGCACCGTCTGGGTGCTCGGCACCCGGGACTGCTCGCTCCAGCGGCGCCACCAGAAGGTCATCGAGGAGGCCCCGGCGCCCGGACTGTCCCCCGGACTCGACCGGGAACTGCACGAGACGGCCGTCCGGGCCGCCCGGGCCGTCGACTACGTCGGCGCCGGCACCGTCGAGTTCCTGGTCGTCGACGGCCGGGCGCACTTCCTGGAGATGAACACCCGCCTCCAGGTCGAACACCCCGTCACCGAGGCCGTGTTCGGCATCGACCTGGTCGCCCTGCAGCTACGCGTCGCCGAGGGGCACCCCCTGGAGGGCGAGCCGCCGGCCCCGCGCGGCCACGCCGTCGAGGCCCGCCTGTACGCGGAGGACCCGGCCGCCGGCTGGGCCCCGCAGACCGGCACCCTGCACCGCCTCACCGTCCCCGGCGTGCGCCTCGACACCGGCTACGCCGACGGCGACCCGATCGGCGTGCACTACGACGCGATGCTCGCCAAGGCCGTCGCCCACGCCCCCACCCGGGCGGAGGCGGTGCGCCGGCTCGCCGGGGCCCTGGAGCGGGCCGCCGTCCACGGGCCCGCCACCAACCGGGACCTGCTCGTACGGTCCCTGCGGCACCCCGAGTTCGCCGACGCCCGCATGGACACCGGCTTCTACGACCGGCACCTGGACGCCCTCACCGCACCCGACCCCGACCCCTGGGCCCCGCTCGCGGCGGCCCTCGCCGACGCCCACGGGCGCTCCCGCTTCGGCGGCTTCCGCAACCTGCCCGCACAGCCGCAGACCAAGCGCTACCGCACCGAGCCGGACGGCGTGGAGCACGAGGTCCGCTACCGGCACACCCGGGACGGCCTGGCCGCCGACGGGGTGCAGGTCGTGCACGCCGACGCCGGCCGCGTCGTCCTCGAAACCGGCGGCGTACGGCGGACGTTCACCGTCGCCCGCTACGGCGACCGGGTCCACGTCAACGGCACCGCGCTGGCCGCGCTGCCCCGCTTCCCCGACCCGGCGGCGCAGACCGCGCCGGGCTCCCTGCTGGCGCCGATGCCCGGCACCGTCGTCCGGATCGCCGACGGGCTCACCGAGGGCGCCCGGGTCGAGGCCGGTCAGACCCTCCTCTGGCTGGAGGCGATGAAGATGGAACACAAGATCACCGCGCCGGCCGCCGGCACCCTCACCGCCCTGCCCGTCCGCACCGGCCGCCAGGTCGAGGTGGGCGCGCTGCTCGCGGTCGTCACCGACTGAAACGCCGGGCCCGACCGGGCCGCCCGCACCTCACTCACCGCACACAAGGAGCCTCATGAGCAGCCCTGTGATCGAGACCGAGGAACACCGCGCGCTGCGCGCCTCCGTGGCCGCGCTCGCCCGCCGCTACGGCCGGGAGTACTTCGCCACCGTCGTCGCCGAGGGCCGGCACACCGACGACCTGTGGACCGAGGCCGCCGGACTCGGCTACCTCGGCGTCAACCTCCCCGCGGAGTACGGCGGCGGAGGCGGCGGCATCGCCGAACTCTCCCTGGTGCTGGAGGAGCTGGGCGCCGCCGGCTGCCCGCTGCTGATGCTGGTCGTCTCGCCCGCCATCTGCGGCACCGTCATCGCCCGCTTCGGCACCGAGGCGCAGAAGCGGGCCTGGCTGCCCGGCCTCGCCGACGGCTCCCGCAAGATGGCCTTCGGCATCACCGAACCGGACGCCGGGTCCAACTCGCACCGCATCACCACCACCGCCCGCAAGGACGGCGGCGACTGGGTCCTCAACGGCCGCAAGGTGTTCATCTCCGGCGTCGACATCGCCGACGCCACCCTGATCGTCGGCCGCACCGAGGACGCCCGGACCGGCCGGCTCAAGCCCTGCCTGTTCATCGTCGGGCGCGACACCCCCGGCTTCGGCCGCCGCCCGATCGCGATGGAACTGGCCGCCCCGGAGAAGCAGTTCGAGCTGACCCTGGACGACGTACGGCTGCCCGGCGACGCCCTCGTCGGCGACGAGGACGCCGGACTCCTCCAGCTCTTCGCCGGGCTCAACCCCGAGCGGATCATGACCGCAGCCTTCGCCCTCGGCATGGGCCGCGACGCCCTCGACCGGGCCGTCGACTACGCCCGCACCCGCCAGGTGTGGAAGGAACCCATCGGCGCCCACCAGGCCGTCGCCCACCCCCTCGCCCAGGCCCACATCGAGCTGGAACTGGCCCGGCTGATGACGCAGAAGGCGGCGCACCTCTACGACGCCGGCGACGACCTCGCGGCGGGGGAGGCCGCCAACATGGCCAAGTACGCGGCCGCCGAGGCCGCGGTCCGCGCCGTCGACCAGGCCGTGCACACCCTCGGCGGCAACGGCCTCACCAAGGAGTACGGCCTCGCCTCGCTGATCACCGCCGCCCGGGTCGCCCGGGTCGCCCCCGTCAGCCGCGAGATGATCCTCAACTTCGTCTCCCACCAGACGCTGGGACTGCCCAAGTCCTACTGAGCGCCCGCCCGGAGAGCATCCCGCCGGGGCCCGCACGGGTCCCGCGTGGGCGCATCGCGTACGTTGCCGGGCAGGCCGCCCGTACCCGACGGTGCGCCGCGCGGCGTCCGCCGGCCGCGCGCCCCCACCGGAAAGATCCTGCGGCGCGCCCGCGCGCACCAGGGAAAGGAGCCCCACGGACCGATGACCGACGCACCCGTGACCCCGCTGGTGTCCCGCTCCCACGAGCGCGGCATCACCACCCTCACCCTGGACTCCCCGCACAACCGCAACGCCCTCTCCGCCCGTCTGGTCGCCGAACTGCACCAGGCGCTCGCGGACGCCGCGGCCGACGACGCCACCCGGGCCGTCGTGCTCACCCACACCGGCGGCACCTTCTGCGCCGGGGCGGACCTGTCCGAGGCCACCTCGGGGGCGGCGAAGGACGGCCCGCTGGGGCTGGCCCGGCTGCTGCGCACCCTCGTCGAGCTGCCCCGGCCGGTCGTCGCCCGGGTCACCGGCCACGTCCGGGCCGGCGGCCTCGGCCTGCTCGGCGCCTGCGACATCTCCGCGGCCGGCCCCGAGGCCACCTTCGCCTTCACCGAGGCCCGCCTCGGCCTCGCGCCCGCCGTCATCTCGCTGCCGCTGCTGCCGCGGCTGGACCCGCGCGCCGCCGGCCGCTACTACCTGACCGGCGAGACCTTCCGCGCCGCGGAGGCGGCCCGGATCGGGCTGGTCACGCTCGCCGCCGAGGACGTCGACGCCGGCCTCGCCCCCGTACTGGAGGGACTGCGCAAGGGCTCACCGCAGGGGCTGGCCGCGTCGAAGAAGCTGGTCACCGCGGAGGTGCTGGCCGCCTTCGACCGGGACACCGACGCGCTCGCCGAACGGTCCGCGCAGCTCTTCGGCTCCGCCGAGGCCCGCGAGGGCATGACCGCCTTCCTGGAGCGACGGGCCCCGTCATGGGCGCGCTGACCCCGGCCCGCGGCCCGAAGCCGCCGCAGCAGGAGCGCAGCCGCGCCACCCGCCAGAAGCTGCTGGAGGCGGCGGTCTCCTGCCTGGCGGAACGCGGCTGGAGCGGCAGCACCGTCTCGGTGGTCGCCGAGCGGGCCGGCGTCTCCCGGGGCGCCGCGCAGCACCACTTCCGCACCCGCGAGGACCTGTTCACCGCGGCCGTCGAGCACGTCGCGGAGAAGCGCCAGGGCGCCCTGAAGGCCGTCGCCCACAACCTGCCGCCCGCCGGGTCCGTCGCCCGGACCTGGATCATCGTCGAGGAACTCGTCGGCCTCTACACGGGACCGCTGTTCCGGGCCGCGCTGCACCTGTGGGTCGCCGCCTCCGACGAGGAGCAGCTGCGCGAGCGGGTGACCGCCCTGGAGGGCCGCGTCGGCCGCGAGGCGCACCGCACCGCGGTGGCGCTGCTGGACGCCGACGAGGCGGTGCCCGGCGTACGGGAGACCGTCCAGGGGCTGCTCGACATGGCGCGCGGACTGGGACTGGCCAATCTGCTGACCGACGACTCGGCCCGCCGCGACCGGGTCGTCGAACAGTGGGCGAAGATCATCGACGGAGTGCTGAACCCGGAGTGACGGCCCCGCCGCCACCCGTGCGCACGCACACACGCCCGCCCCGCACGGCAACACCCCCCTCACATGAGGGGGGTGTTGCCGCGAGGGGAAGAGGGCTCAGCCCTGCGCGATGTCCTCGTATCCCGCGATGTCCCGCGGGCTGCGCGTACCGGGGCCCACGTACCGGGCCGACGGCCGGACCAGCCGGCCGGTCCGCTTCTGCTCCAGGATGTGCGCGCTCCACCCCGCCGTACGGGCGCAGGTGAACATCGAGGTGAACATGTGCGCCGGGACCTCCGCGAAGTCCAGCACGATCGCCGCCCAGAACTCGACGTTCGTGGCCAGCACCCGGTCCGGGCGGCGGTTGTGCAGCTCCTCCAGCGCGGCCTTCTCCAGCGCCTCGGCGACCTCGAAGCGCGGGGCGGCCAGCTCCTTGGCGGTGCGCCGCAGCACCCGCGCCCGCGGGTCCTCGGCGCGGTAGACGCGGTGGCCGAAGCCCATCAGCCGCTCGCCGTTGTCCAGCGCCTGCCGGACGTACGCGCCGGCGTCACCGGTCCGCTCGATCTCCTCGATCATGCCCAGGACCCGGGAGGGCGCGCCGCCGTGCAGCGGACCGGACATCGCACCGACCGCGCCGGACAGCGCCGCCGCGACGTCCGCGCCGGTGGAGGCGATGACCCGGGCGGTGAAGGTGGAGGCGTTCATGCCGTGCTCGGCTGCCGAGGTCCAGTAGGCGTCGACGGCCTTGACGTGCTTGGGGTCGGGCTCGCCGCGCCAGCGCTTCATGAAGCGCTCCACGACGGTCTCCGCCTTGTCGATCTCCTTCTGCGGCACCATCGGCAGCCCCTGCCCGCGCGCCGACTGGGCGACGTAGGACAGCGCCATCACCGCGGCCCGGGCGAGGTTGTCGCGGGCGGTCGCCTCGTCGATGTCCAGCAGCGGTTTCAGGCCCCATACGGGCGCGAGCATCGCCAGCGCGGACTGCACGTCCACCCGGATGTCACCGGAGTGCACCGGGATCGGGAACGGCTCGGCGGGCGGCAGCCCCGGGCTGAACGCCCCGTCGACCAGCAGCCCCCAGACGTGCCCGAAGGACACCTGCCCCACGAGGTCCTCGATGTCGACCCCGCGGTAGCGGAGCGCGCCGCCCTCCTTATCCGGTTCGGCGATCTCCGTCTCGAACGCGACAACTCCTTCGAGTCCGGGTACGAAGTCGGACATCAGGCGGCTCCTCAGGATGGGGACGGCGTGCGGTTGGCACCGGCTGCCGTGCGGACGGTCTGGTGTGCGGCGCCGGTGCGGTTACCCGGCTGCGTCGGGCAGCTCGGGGTCCGTACCGGTCACCCCGGTATGCCCCGCCGGGGCGTGGGTCACGCGACGGTCCCGCCCGCGGTCGGTCGGGGCGCGGGCGGCCGGAAGCGGTGTGCTGCGGCGGGGTCCTGCGGTGGAACGTGTGAGCGGGCCCGTGGTGCGTGAGAACGGGCCGGACGGCACACGATAGCTCCCCCTGTCCGAGGGCCACAGTGGACCGGGCCACGATTTTGGCGGGTCCCCCACCTGCGGGGAAGCGTGAGATCCGGCACACTGGTCGATTTGCTGACGGGAGGGTTACGGGCGGTCGACGAGGGGCAGACTTCCGCCCCTACCGGCTGACCCGGCCGGACCCGATGCTGCAAGATGAGGCCGTGCACCCCGCCGACGCGCCTCACGCCGAGACCCCCGATCCCTCCACCATGCGTGCGCACTACCGCGCCGAGGGACTCGCCGAGTCCGACCTCGCCGCCAGCCCCTACGACCAGTTCGCGCGCTGGTTCAAGGACGCGACCGTGGCCGGCCTGCACGAGCCGAACGCCATGGTCGTCTCGACGGCGGACAGCGCCGGCCGCCCGAGCTCACGGACCGTACTCCTCAAGGGATTCGACGACCGCGGCTTCGTGTTCTTCACCAATTACCGCAGCCGCAAAGGCCGGGAACTGGCCGAGAACCCTTACCTTTCCCTGGTGTTCCCCTGGCACCCGCTCTCCCGCCAGGTAGTGGTCACCGGCACCGCCGAGCGCATCGGCCGGGACGAGACCGCCGCCTACTTCCGCACCCGCCCGCACGGCTCCCAGCTCGGCGCCTGGGCCAGCGACCAGTCGGCGCCGGTCGCCTCCCGTGAGGAACTGGAGCGGGCCTACGAGGAATTGGCCACCCGCTACCCCGAGGGCGAGCAGGTGCCCGCCCCGCCGCACTGGGGCGGCTATCGCGTCACCGCCGAGACCGTCGAATTCTGGCAGGGCCGGCTGAACCGCCTCCACGACCGGCTGCGCTACGTCCGCGACACCGCGCCGGAGGAAGGCGCCGGGGACAGCGGCGAGGCCGGGGAAGTGACCTGGCGGGTGGAGCGCCTGGCGCCCTGAGCGGGGCCGCTGCGGCAGGCCGTCGGGGCCCGGCACGCAGACGACCCGCGGGCTGGTTCCTCCGCGCTCGGTGGCGCGAAGGGCCGGTCGGACGAACCGGCAGCCCGCGGGTCGGGTGACTGCTTGGGATTGGCCGGCTGCGCATCTGCAGTATGCGCTGGTCCGGCGCTGCACTTCGGTGAAGCGACGGGCCGCTAGCCCGCAGCCACCTCACGCGTCCGGTGCGAAATCATTGGCCGAACCACCTCCCTTCTCGTGTGCTCCACACATTAGGAAGGTGGCCGGAACCGCACAACCGAATTTTTCCGGGAGCAACGATTTCCGCGAATCGGGTGTGGGCTGTGTCACGTTCCAGTTGAATGTTCCCAGGTGGAGCATGCACAGCCGCGTTCGTGAGGGGTGCCAGTGACTGCTTCGTCAGCTTCTTCCGGTGCGTCCGGCCCGTCAGCCGCGCTGACCGGCCCGTCGGCCGACACGTCCGGCCCGCCGCCCCCGGACGGCGACGGCGCCGACGAGACCGAGGACTCGGGTCTGCTCGCCGCCCTCCTGGACGGCATGGACGCCGCCCTGGTCGCCTTCGCGGCCGACGGCACGGTCACCCACTGGAACCACGAAGCCGCCCGCATCCTCGGCTGGACCGCCGACGAGGCCGTCGGCCGTACGGGCCTGGCCGGCTGGGCGGTCCGCAAGGAGGACGCCGACGGCATCGAGGCGGCACTCGCGGCCGCGATGCGCTCCCCGGGCCGCCAGGTCCACGAATTCGCCCTGCTCACCAAGGACGGCCACCGGGTACTCGTCCGCACCCAGGCGTCCGCGGTCCGCGGCCCCGGCGGCCGGGTCGCCGGCGTCTACTGCGCCTTCAGCGAGGTGCACACCCAGATGGACCTGGAGCGGTCCATCGCGCTCAGCGAGGCGCTCTTCGAGGACGCCTCGTGGGGCGTGGTGCTGGTCGACGCCGACCTGCGGCCCGCCGTCGTCAACGCACACGCCGCCCGCACCCTCGGCGTGGGACGCACCGCCCTGCTGGGGCGCCCGCTGGGAGACCTGCTGGCGCAGGGCGTCGAGGAACTGGAGTGCGCCCTCCAGCACGTCCTCGCCGAGGGCGCGCCGCCGGCCGCCGCCGAACTGTGGGTGACGCTGCGCTCCGAGGAGGCCGAACTGCCGCGCCGGTGCTGGCGCAGCGGCTTCGTACGGCTGGCCTCGCCGCTGACGGAGGAGCCGGTACCGCTCGGCGTCGCCTGGCTCTTCCAGGACGTCACCGAGGCCAAGCGCACCGAACAGGACAATTCCCTGCTCCGCTTCCGCGCCCACCAACTGCACCGCGCCGGCCGGGCGGCGGCCGAGTGCCCGGACCCGGCCGAGGCCGCGGCCGTCCACCTCGACTTCGCACTCGCGGGCTTCGCCGACCACGGCCTGGCCGACCTCGCCACCAGGCCCGCCCCGGCGCCGTACGGGGCGGTCGCCGACGACGACGCGGACGACGCCTACGACACGTACGGCGCCCACGACACGTACGACGCGTACGGCACCCGCGGCACCCACGACATCTACGGCACCGAGGCCACCGGCGACGCCCGCGACCGGGCCGGCGCGCAGGCGGGCACGGGAACCGGGCGTGGCGCGGGGTGCGCGCTGGTGCGGACGCTGGCGTCGCCGGCCGGTGCGCCCGGCCCGTCCGAGGCGTTCACGGCGACCGGCATCCCGGTGCCGTACCCGCCGGGCCACCCGGCGTTCCAGGCGTTCCAGCGGCGCGGCCCGGTGCGGACCAGCGCCGGCGCCGCCCCGGCCGAGGGCTGGGCGGCCGCCCGGCACTGGCCGGACGGCACCGTGCACGGCCTGTGCGTGGTGCTGCGCAGCCGCGGCCGCACGCTCGGCGTGCTGACGTTCCTGCGCTCGCCCGCGCGCCGCCCCTTCGATCGCGCCGACGCCGACTACGCCGAGGAGGTCGCCGCCCGGATCGCCGCCTGCCTGGACCTGTCGGGCGCGGCGTCGAGCTGAGGGCACCTCACCGAACCGTCACCGTCACCGTGGCGGCGTGGGCGTCATGCCCCGTGGAGGGGGCGGCCCGTCCCTCAGTGCCGGTAGAAGATCCGGTCCGCGTAGTCGGTCATCACCCGGGCGTTCCACTCGTGCCCGCCGTCGACGTTCCCGGAGCGCAGCAGCGGCGGGTCGATGCCCCGTTCGGCGAGCGTGCCCGCGGCCGTCGCCACCACGGCCTGCATGATCGCGCTGGTGACGACCGTGGAGGCGGGGGCGAACGGCGCGTCGATACCGGGCAGCGTCAGTTCCGCGTCCCCGACCGGGATCCGGCTGTCCAGCACGAGGTCGCAGTGGTCCTTGAGGTAGCTGCCGGAGACGTGCCGGGACTTGGTGGCGTCCGCGTAGGCCACCGACGTCACGCCGATGACCTTGATCCCCAGGGCGCGCGCGTTCATCGCCATCTCCACGGGCAGCGCGTTGCGCCCGGACAGCGAGATGATCACCAGCACGTCGTCCGGCCGCAGCGCACTGGTGTCCAGCACGGCCGCGGCCAGCCCGTCGACCCGCTCCAGCGCGCTGCCGAGCGTCGCGGGACGTACGTCGACGCCGACGACGCCCGGGACGGACAGCAGGTTCATGATCGCGAGGCCGCCCGCGCGGTAGACCGTGTCCTGGGCGGGGAGCGAGGAGTGCCCGGCGCCGAACGAGAAGACCCGGCCGCCCGCCGCGACGGTGTCCGCGATCAGCCGTCCGGCCGCGGTGATCCGCTCGCCCTCCTCGTCGCGGACCTGCCGCAGCAGGTCGATCGCGGCGTCGAAGTACTTCCCGGCCAGCCGGTCGCTCCGGTCGCTCTCAGCCATTGCCGCGGGCCCCTCTCGTCGGATGTCGTGTCGTCGGTCCGGATGTTCGGTGGTGCGGTCACTCGCGCGTTTCAGGCGTGCGTTCACTCGTGCGTTCAGCGGCGTGGCCGGTCCGGCGCCGTCGGATCCGCTGCCCGTCGGTGCCGGCGCCGGGTCCGCTGCCGGTGCCCCGGATCGCGTGGTTTCCCGCGCCGGTCCGGCGGGCTCCGGCGCGCCGGGCCCCGCCGGCCCCACCACCTACTGATCAGTGGCGCGGATCACGTTGCGGTCTGGACCAGTGCCCTGTCAATACGGCCGCGGGGCTCCGGAGGACGTGACCGCGCCACTCGGGCCTGTACGCCGGGGAGGGGCCCGTCGGCACGGCGGCGCGGGTCCGGTCCGCGGACGAGGCGGCACCGTTGTCAGTGGGATGCGTCAGAATTGAGTCCAGGGCCACCGCACCACACATCGAGGGGCACGCATGTCCGGACTGATCGACACCACGGAGATGTATCTCCGCACCATCCTCGAGCTGGAAGAGGAAGGTGTGGTCCCCATGCGCGCCCGCATCGCGGAGCGGCTCGAACAGAGCGGTCCGACGGTGAGCCAGACGGTCGCGCGCATGGAGCGAGACGGGCTGCTGACGGTCGCGGGTGACCGGCACCTGGAGCTGACGGAGGAGGGCCGGCGGCTGGCGACCCGGGTGATGCGCAAGCACCGCCTCGCCGAATGCCTGCTGGTCGACGTCATCGGGCTCGAATGGGAGCAGGTGCACGCCGAGGCGTGCCGCTGGGAGCACGTGATGAGCGAGGCGGTCGAGCGCCGCGTCGTGGAGCTGCTGCGGCATCCGACCGAGTCGCCGTACGGCAACCCCATCCCGGGCCTTGAGGAACTGGGCGAGAAGGCCGAGGCCGACCCGTTCCTGGACGCCGGCATGGTGAGCCTGATGGACCTGGATGCCGGGGCCGACGGCAAGACCGCCGTGGTGCGCCGGATCGGTGAGCCGATCCAGGCGGACGCCCAGCTGATGTACACCCTGCGGCGGGCCGGTGTGCAGCCCGGCGCGGTGGTGAGCGTGACGGAGTCGCCGGCCGGGGTCCTGGTCGGCAGCAGCGGCGAGGCCGCCGAGCTGACCTCCGACATCGCCTCCCACGTGTTCGTCGCCAAGCGCTGACCCACCCGCCGCCGAAGGCGGAACGGCGTGCGTGCGCGGCCTCACCGCCGCGCCCGCACGCCCCTGCCGCCCTGCACGGAACTGCTGCGGTATCCGCCTCTGCCGCCGCGTACTGCTGCCCTGCGCGACGCCGAAGGGCACGAGTTCCCGTCCGTCGGGCGTCAAGCGTGTCCACCCGGCGCCGACCGCAGTTTCTTCCCCGTCGCGCCGACGTCCCTGACGCCCCATGAGCCCGCTGAGCTGCGCCGACGCGCCGCTGAGCGGGCTCGGCAACTTCTTGCGCGTTGAACGGACTTGTGCGAATCCGTGCGATACGGCCGGTCTCGTGTCACGCTGACGCATGGCCATGCGTCAGCCTGTCCTTGCCAGGGAGGGGGCTCGAATGCGTCCACCGAGTGTGGGGACGGTCAGGGCCCCGGCGCTGCGAGCAGCCGGGGCCCTGCCTCCCCATGTCCCCCACCCAAGACCCGGAGCCCCGAGCTCCCAGGGTCTTCCCCCGCGGGCCCCCTTCCCGGTAGGGCCCGCCTCCCGGCAGATGTCTCCCCGTGGCGCGCGTGACCAATCCTTGAGCGAGGTCACTCGAACGAGGGGTATTACGTGTCAGATCGGCGCGTTCGAATAGAGGTTCGATAGTGTGGGCTGCTCAAGGGACGATTGGGGGTGCCAGGGCACATGACGCGGCGTATCGATGTGACAGGGGCCGGCGGCGTACGGCTCGCCGCCTGGGAATTCACCGACCCGCCCAAGATCGGCGGCGGGTTGGAGGGGAGCGAGCAACGGCCGGGTGTGCTGCTGCTCCACGGCCTGATGGGGCGCGCCTCGCACTGGGCGGACACCGCCCGCCGGCTGAGTGCCCGTCATCGCCCGGTCGCCCTGGACCAGCGCGGTCACGGCCGCAGCGAGAAGCCCGCCGAGGGCCCCTACGACCGTGCGGCGTACGTCGATGACGCCCTCGCCGCCGTCGAGCAGCTCGGCCTCGCCCCGGTCGCCCTGGTCGGGCATGCCATGGGTGCCCTGACGGCGTGGCAGTTAGCGGCCCGGCGACCGGATCTGGTCAGCGCGCTGGTCATCTGCGACATGCGCGCCTCGGCGCTGGGTGCGGCCTCCCAGCACGAGTGGACCGAGTGGTTCCGCTCCTGGCCGGTGCCGTTCGCGACGCTCGCCGACGTCCGCAAGTGGTTCGGCGAGGACGATCCGACCCTGGAGCGTCCCCGGCCGGCCCGCGGTGAGTTCTTCGCCGAGGTGATGGCCGAGCGCGCCGACGGCTGGCGTCCCGTCTTCTCCCGTCGGCAGATGCTCACCGCCCGCGAGACCTGGGTCCATGACGCCCACTGGGAGGAGCTCGCCCAGGTGTTCTGCCCCACCCTGGTCGTCCGCGGCCTGGACGCCGAACTGGGCCGCGCCGAGGCCCAGGAGATGGTCCGCGTGCTCCCGCGCGGCGCCTACGCCGAAATCCCGGACGCCGGCCATCTGCTCCCCTGGGAACAGCCCGACGCCTGGTGCGCCGCCATCGAACCATTCCTCCAAGCGGCGACGCGGCCCAGCTGACCCGCGCCCCACGACCCGCCCGCGGGCCGCGCCCCCTGCTCCAGGGAACCCGGCCCACGGACAACTCCCGGGGCGATCAGTCGAGCCCCGAGGACCCCTCCAGGGGTCAGCCATGCCTCGCGGACGACTTCGGCGCGTCGGCGCGTGCGCTGTACGGCGCGTCCCCGGGACGGAGCCAGCCCTGACCCGCGCCGTGCAGGACCGGCCGGCTCAGCCGGCGTTGGCGAACTTCCAGACGAACGGCGTGCCGCTCTGCCCGTCGCCCGCCCAGTGGACCTCCACCGACTTCGTCCCCGCCGGGATCATGTAGGTCTGGCAGATGGTGTGGCTCTGCCCGACCTTCCAGTTCTCGATGTCGATGGTGTCCTCGCAGCCCGGGCCGTCCTCGGCGGCGCCTATCAGCAGTCCGCCGCGCCGGCCGTCCGCGTAGATCTCGGACTCATTGCCCACCCGGGGCATGTCCTTGACCACGCCGCCGCCCTTGTTCGTGTACGTGATCCACGCGGTGGCGGCCACGAGGCCCTTGGCGTCCTTCGGGTCCGAGACCAGCTTCTTGGCCTCGGCCTCGGTCCCCACGTGAATCTTCTCCGCGGTGACGTCGTAGGTGATTTCCTGCTTGCCGTTCTCTTCCTTGAACTTACCCGTGCCGCGCTGGCCGGCCTTCAGCTCACCGCCGCCCGCCGGGTCCGCCGGCTTCTTTTCCGCCTTCGGGGCATCGGCGGCCGCATTGCTCTTCTTGTCGTCCTGAGCCCCGGCCGAGCCCTTTTTGTCCCCACAGGCGGTCAGCGCCAGCGCCAATACGGCGACGGGTGCCACGGCGCGCAGCCATACGGTCTTCGTGTGCAGCAAAATGCTCTCCCGGCAGACGTTCTCCCCCGTCGCGCCACACAGTTGCCCGTGTGCGCGAACGGCTGTGCCTGCGGAGCATAAGAGCGGGGATTCAGCTTTGTCGAAACGCGGAAGGCGCCGCCGTAACGGCAACTCGATGGCATTCGCGGTAATTTCCCCGAAAGGCGCAGGAGTTCAGCTCCCCTTCTGCCCAATTGTGGAGTGAATTCACCATCCTTGGCGTGGCGTCAGAAATACCGCTCGAACCCCCGGAGTCCACGCCGAACGGTCACTTCACGGTGCGGGTGAAATCCCCGCGCTGAACACGCGCGGCGAGCGAGTCCCCGTCGCCGCTCAGCAGGGAGCCGTATCCGGTGGCCGCCCACAGACTGTCCTCGGCCGGGACCTCGAAGTACGGCACCGGGCGGCCCTCCAGCCGGTCGGTGAGCACCTCCGGGGCACGCCGGCTGCGCACGGCCCGCAGACACACCTCGCAGGCCGCCACCCGCAACTGCTCGCGGCGGCCCAGCGGCCGCCAGGGTATGCGGCGGACGGCGGGCCCGTGGAGCGGGTGGAAGAAGCACAGCGGGAGCGTGACCGGGGCCGTCGAAAGCGCCGCCCGGCCCTCCGCGATCAGCGCGAACACCCCTGCCAGGTCGGCGGTTCCGCGAGCCCGGTCCAGGACCGTGCCGGCCGCGGCGTAGGCGTCCAGGGCCCGTGTGACAGCCGTCGGATCACCCTGCGCGGCACGCGCCTCCTCACCGAGCCGTACGACCTCCTCGTCGGCCCGCTCACGCAGTCCGGCCTCGTCGGCCTCCCTGGCGGCGGCGAAGACGGACCGCGGCAGTGCGAACGGCGTCGAGAGGTCACGCAGCCGCGCCCGCCGCCGCAGCAACAGCCCCGCCGCGGCCACCAGCAGCAGCGGGCCGACGACCAGCGACAGGATCCGTATCAGGGGCGAGCGCTGCCCGGCGCCCGCCCCGGCTGCCTTGTCCGGCCCGGGCGTCGGGGAGCCGAGGCCGGCGGTGGCCTTCTTGTACACCGCGTCGCCGTTGCCCGCCTTGATGATGCTGATCGCGCGGGCGATGCGGCCGGCCGGTCCCGCGCCCTTCATGTCGTCCTGGAAGAAGACCGCGGCGGCGGCATGGACCGCCTGATGGGCGCCCGAGGGCCACTCCCGGGCGGCGATGTCGTCGGAGTAATCGCCGAGCGTGATGAGGATGGACGGGCCGCCGCCCATCCGGTCATGGACCACCTCGGCCAGCTGCTCCGGCTTGCCGCCCCAGCTGTCGCCCTCGACCAGCGGCACCAGCACGACACGGATGGGCAGCCGGGTCTGCCGGATCTGGTCGACCAACTTGCGCTGCTGCGCACTGTCGACGGCCGTGGCCAGGGACGGGTCGACATAGACCGGGGAGCGGCGCAGCGCATCGGCGATCCTCTGCCCCGGGCTGCGCTGCCCGGCACTGCGCTGCCCGGCAGCGTTCTCGCCAGCACTGTTCTGTCCGGCACTGTGCCGCTCCGGTCCCTGCGGGCCCGCTGCCCCGTCGGCCGCCGTCGCACCGGGTGCCGCGACACCCAGCAGCAGGACGACGGCGGAGGCGCCGACGGCGAGGGCGCGCCGCATCCGACGGACGACCGGAAGCCGCCGTGCACGGGAGCTGGCCCCGAAGGGCCGGGCCCCGAAACGCCGGGCAGTGAATGGCCGGGCGCCCGGGAGTCCGGTGCCAGGAAGCGGGGCACCGGCACCGGGGGAGAGGGGACAGGGCTGGGAGGGGTCAGTGCACACCGAAGTACTCCCGTACATCGCGGGTGAGTTGATCGATTTCCGTCCCGTCGCCGAGTGCGGACAGCGGCCCGGGGAGCGTGGCGTACGGGGCATGCGCACCGCGTCGGGCGCTCCCCGACGGGCGGAGCCGCAGCACCGGGCCGAGCGTCAGCCGGCACGCTTCACACACCGGCAGCGACCGCGCCCGGGTCCGGGCCCTCCCACCGCCCTCGGGCGGTACCTGCACCCGCTTGTGCGCCACGCCGTGCAGCGGATTGCGATGGCAGACGAACCGCGCCGCGTCCGGCTCCCCGATCGCGGTCCGGCCCGCCCTGGCAAGCACGATGGCGCAGGCCAGCGCGGCCGGGGTGGCATCGGCGTCGATCCGGCCGTCACTGTCCCCGTCGATCAGCAGCGCCGCGGCGTCCAGGCACTCCCAGGCCCGCCGCTGGGAGTCCTCGGACAGCGCGGCCACCGGTTCCAGGGCTGCGGTGAGGGCATCCAGTTCTTGCCGGGCGTTGCGCCGCAACCACGCCGTCGAGGGCTCGGTCGGGGCCGGCGAACGGGCGTCGCCGGGTGCACCGGACGCCGTACGCCGGCGCCGGGTTATCCGACGGACGATGCCGCACGCCGCCGCCACCAGCCCGAAGAGCAAACCGGCGAGGAACGTGCCGATGACCAGGCCGGGTTCGAAGTCGCCCGTGAACAGTCCGGGCAGCGCCTTTTCCTCGACGGGGTCGTCAGCGGCCGGCGGTTCATAGGGCATATGGCCCGCCTTGGCCTTGGGTGACTTGCTGACGTAGGTCAGCAACTGGTCGAGCCGATGGCCGAGCGGGGGGTCGGTGGACTGGGGGTACGAGAGGTCGCGCGGGCGGTTGATGAGGTACATATCGTCAACGCGGGTGCCGTAGTTGACCAGGTCGATGCTGCCGCTCCCCGGATCGGCGAGCACGATGAGCAGGTCGCGGCGCAACCGCGTGTGGAGGGCCTTGGCCAGCAGGTCCCTGTTGCCGCCCGACTCGTCGTCCGTGCTGCTGGGCACGGCGGCGATCACCACCGGCACGTCCAGCGCCCGTAGCCGCCGGCGGAGGTGGGCGCGCTCGGTCGCGTCCAGCGCCGGCGGACTCTCCGGGTCGGTATAGAGCGGATCGCGGCGGAGGCCGTCGGTCACCCGGTCGATCCGGGCGCGCATATCGGCGGCCGTCGGCCGGGAGCCGTCGCCGCTGGTCGTGTCGTCGAAGACCTGCGTAGCGGTGAAGGCGATCAGCCCACCCAGCACCGCGGCGGCGGCCAGCAGCGGCAGCAACCGCTCGCGCGGATACGGCCCGGGCCCACCGGCCCCCTTCCTGCCGCCGGTCCCTTTCTTCCCGCTCCCGGGCCCCTTCGCCCCGGTACCGGCCTTCTTTCCGCCGTGGGCGGTCGCCTTACCGTGGGCGGTCGCTTTGCCGCCAGTGGCCGTCGTCCGTCCGCCGACCGCCTTCGCCCCTCCACGCGTTGCGGGCACCCGTACGCCCCCGGCGACGGAGGGGCGATCAGCTCCGCCCGTGGCCGTGGCCGTGGCCGTGGCTGCGGCCCGCCGCACCCGCCGGCGCTGGAGTGCGTACACGGTGATCAGCAGAGCCGTGAGAGGAATGCCGGTGACCGCGATGCCGGTGACGAAGCTCTGGTTCTCCCGGTCGGTCCGGTCCGTGTGCACGGAGGGCGGCCCGTCCGGGTCGTCCTCGGAGGCGGCCCGCGCCTGCTCCGCGCGCTGATGCGCGTGCCCGGAGGTCACCACCTCGACGAAGTGCCGGAACACCTCGCGCGGGGTGGCGTCGTACGCGAGCTCGTACAGCGTCGCCCGGCTCGCGTCCTCGGCGCCGGGCAGACTCACACCGTATGTCTGCACCGCGTCGATCCCGGTATCGCCTATCGCGACGTAGAGGCCCTTGCGCGCCAGTCGGTCATGGACACCGGCGAGCACGGCGGACGGCTCGGCCCCGAAGGAGGAACTCGGCAGGACGATGACGTAGGTCGAAACGCCCAGCCGCCGGGCCTCCCTTGCGAAGTCGGGTGCCGTCGACCGGGGGACCTCGCGGGGGAGCTGGTCGCTGATGTAGACCGGGTCCTTGCGCAGCTGCTCGGCGAGGTACGCCGTCTGCGTCGGACTGTCGGGGGCCCCCGGCGTGGCCTCGGCGGCGTGTACGGAGCCGGTGCAGAACAGCACCGCCAACCAGCCCGCCACCAGCACGATTCCGGCACGCATCACCGCTGCCACCCCCCTGGCCCTGCCTCGTTCATGTCGTTGCGACGACGCTACCGCCACGCCGCGCGGCCCGCTGCGGCCTGTGGATAACTTCACGAGTCCCGACGTCAGGGCAATGTTCGGGGCCGCCGCCGCAGCCGCCGATATCGCGGGGACTCGGCTTGAGTCGGGCCGAACTCGGCGCCCGGGCGGGTGCCGTGGCGGGGACACAGCGGGACCCCGACGATCCACTGGAGGGCAGCCGGAGCACCCCGACCGGCCGGGCGCCCGCCGCTTCAACCGAGCCCCTGCGGCCCGCCGAGGACCGACGTTGCAGCCGCGAGACATGATCTCTGCCGCGTCCACCGATTCAGCCGGGGATCGGCACCTGTTGACGGCCGCTGCCCGAAGCCGGGGCGCAACGCCCTGTCGGGCCACGCCGCTTCAGTCGTACGGCCCCCCTCACCGGAGGCCCACGATCCAGTTGGGCCCAGCCGCCGCACGGGGGCCGATGCGATGACCGCCGCCCTCGCGGCCCGGAACGGCCCGCAACGGCCCGGCGATGCTTCCCCCCGCCCCCTCCCCCTCCTCCCCCTTCGGGGGAGGGGGGCGGGGGTGGGTTCGGG
>NZ_JNZA01000054.1 GCF_000717345.1 Streptomyces lydicus
GGGCGGCGGCGGTGGTGGTGGGGAGGTCCGTGGTGGTGGCGGTGGTGGTGGCGGTGGGGCCGGCCGGGGCGGCGCGGGGGCCGGCGCCCGGTGCGTGGGGCGGGGCGGCCGGGGCCGCGGCGCCGGCGGGTGGGTGCGCGCGGGCGGACGTGTGGCCTTGGTGCAGGGCCAGTGCCAGCCGCGCGGCAGCGGAAAACCGGTCGGGAGGTCCACCGGCGGGGCGGTCCCGGCGTAGGCGCAGTTGTCGCCGGTGAGTGGTCGGTCGGGCCGGCCGAGGGCGGTCGCCGCGGGCGCGGTGGCGAACAGCGCGGTCAGTCCCGTCAGCAGCAGGACGACGGCGGCCAGCAGGCCGGCGCCGAGGCGGACCGCGCCGCCGTGACCCGCCGGCCGTGGGGGGCCGCTCCGCCGCAGGTCAACTCGGCGGCGCAGGCCGTGATATCCGGTTATTTGACGCACGGCGAGAGCTTGCGCAGCGCGCGGGCCGCTCAGCCGTCCCCCCGCGCCAGTTCGCCCGAACGGGGTATGCGCCGGGCGCACGCGGCCCGCCGGTCGCTCAGGTGTGCGGACGCGCGCGCCGGGCGTCAACGCGCCGCGCCCGCGGCCACCCGCCACCAGCTGGACGTTTGATGCCGGGCCCGGCGGTGTACGGCACAATTCGCCTCCGGACAGGACGAGTTGACCACGAGTGGTGGCGGGCGGTAGCGGACGTGTCGGTTGAGGCGGCGGGCAGGATGGCCGGAACGGGCGAGCCGGAGGGCCGTGCGGAGCGGGCCGAGGGCGGCGAGTGCCGATGCGGACGGTGCCCGCACGGCGCCCGGGCGGGACACCGGGAGGCGGTGGCCGCCTTCGTCGCGCTGCGCGAGGACTTCGCCGCCGGGCGCGGCGTGCCGTCCGGCCTGGCGCACTCCGCCGGCGCCGCCCGGCAGTGGGTCTCCGACGAACTGACGCTCTCCGCCGAGGAGTTGGCCAGGCGGGGCGCCGCCGAGCGGGTCTCCTGGCTGGCCGCCGTACGGTGGCGCACCCTGCTGGCGGTCTGGGGCGCGGTGGTGGTCCTGCTGCTCGGCGAGGCGCTGACCGCCATCGGGGCGGGCTGGACGGCGTCCCGTACGGCCGCGCTGGCCGCCGCCGTCGTCCTGGCGCTGGGGCTGACGGCGGCGGCCGTCCGGCACCGTGCGCACGGCGGGGCGCTGGCGCCGCTGATCGGTGAGGACGGGCGGCTGTCCACCTCGCGGACGGTGGCCGTCGGCTGGGCGGCGGCGGTGCTGTACGCCGTGCTGCTGTCCGCCGTCCAACTGGCCGTCGCCGCACCGCCGCTGCGGCACCGCCTCCTCGCGGGCCTGTCGCTCGGCCGCTCCGGCGCGCTGCTGGCGCTGCTGGCGACCGGCTGTGCGGTGGCCGTGCTGGCGTACGGGCTGGTCGCCGCGCGGGTGCGGACGGGGCGGCTGCAGAAGGTGCCCGCGCAGCGGCCGCGCGCCGCCGACCTGCTGACCGATGACGCGGGGCGCGGCAGCTTCCTGGACGTGCAGTACGTGCTGGTCAATGCGGCCGTGCTGGCCCTGGCCCTGGTGCGGCTGGCCGGGCGGCCGGAGCAACTTCCGCGGCTGCCCTGGGGGCTGGTGGCGCTGGCGGGGCTCTCCGGGGCGACGTATCTCGCGGGGAAGCTGGTGGCCGGCGGCCGCCCGGTGATCCTCTCGGTGGTCCGCTCCCGCGAACTGGGCGACCTCGCCGCGCCGGTCCGCACCGGCGACGACATCGAGATCCGCGGGGCCGGCTTCGTCCCCCCGGGCGCCACCACCCCCGACCGGCTCGCCCGCACCGTCGTACGGATCGGCGCGGTCCACGTCCCCGTCCCCCTCGTCCCGGTGCCCGGCGGCTTCGCCAACCCGACGGACGGGCTGCTGACGGTCCCGGTGCCGGTCGATGTCGAACCGGGCCGGGTGGCCGTCCGGGTGATCACGGCGGCGGGGGTCGAAACCGCGGCCTATCCGCTGGACGTCGTGGACTGAGGCGGCAGGGGCCGTGGCCGTCGCGTGCCCGGCCGGGACGGGGACGGCCCGCGGCCGTCCATGGCTCAGCCGGGGGCGGGCGTGTCGGTTCTGTGTGCGTCCGCTGCCCGACGCGCGGCGGTCCGTTGAACGTCTGGCGCACCCGCGTACGTATCTCCCTCAGAGGCGCGGGCGCGGGCACAATCGTCTGCTCCCGGGGGCAACGGAGAGGCGGACGCCATGGTTCACGCGCATCGCACGATCAATGCCGACCTGGCAGGGACGGGCGTCGACGGCCCCCCTGCCGGTCTGCGGGCACAACTGGCACGCCACGCGCTGCTGCCGCTGCGCCTCTTCCTGGGCGTCACCTTCCTCTACGCCGGCATCGACAAGCTGACCGACCGGGCGTTCCTGGCGGCCGGCGGCGCCGGGTCGCTCGGTGAGATGCTGCGCCAGGTCCATGATGTGGCGGCGCTGCCGCAGTTGGTGGACCTCGCGCAGAAGAGCCCGGTCGGCTTCGGCTACGCCATCGCGGCCGGTGAGATCGCGGTCGGTCTGGGCACGCTGCTCGGACTGCTGGGGCGGCTGGCGGCGTTCGGCGGCGCCCTGATCTCCCTGACGCTGTGGCTCACCGTGAGCTGGGCGACCACCCCGTACTACTACGGCAACGACCTCGCCTACCTGGTGGCCTGGCTGCCCCTCGTCCTGGCCGGCACCCCGCGGTTCTCCCTGGACGCGGTGGTGGCGATGCGCCGCAAGCGGCACGGGGCGCAGCTGTTCGGCTGAGGCGCGGGAGCGGGGGAGCGCCGGAGGGCGGGGCTGGTTCGGGGGCGGTTCGGTGGCGGGTCGGTGGAGGGGTCCGGCGCGGGCGGGGTCAGGCTTCGCGGGCCGGTCCGTCCGGGGCGAATGCCTGGGCGACGGCAAGGCTGTCCTCGTAGACGTGATGCCGGGTGACCAGGCCGTTCTCGACCGTGAGGTGCAGGGCGAAGCGCGCGCGGTAGGGACGGCCGGTGGAGCGCGCGGTCTGCCGGATCTCACCGAGCACGACCGCGTCGTCGCCGTCGACGAGGAGGCGCTCGATCTCGGTGGCCGCCTGCCCCGGCACGTGGTGCGCGGCGAGTTCGCGGTAGTGGGCGGCGGCGTCGGCGCGGGTGGCGCGGTGCCGGATCCACGGGGTGTCGGTACGGCCGTGCTCGGCCTCCGGCCAGTCCAGCTTCCAGTCGCCGTGCTCGGCGTACAGCTCCGCGATGCGCTCCGGGTCGCCCGCGCCGATCCGGCGCAGCAACTCCTCCACCACGGCACGGGTCTGCGGGGGTGTGGTGTGGGTGGGGGCGGTGTGCACGGGTGTGGTGTGGGCGGGTGCGGTGTGCGGGTTTGTGTCCAGCGGCAGCGACACGGCTGATCCCTCCGTTCCGGTCCCGCGTCCGACTGACGCGGCGGGATCACCATTCTTGGCGGCACGCACGGGCCGCGCGATTACCTCGCGGGTAAGCGCGCGGAGCATCGCGCCCCCGGGCCTGTGCTGACCGGCCGGTGGGGCCCGGCCGGGTGGCGCGCGTCGCACCGCTCCCGGCCCGGGGCGTCGCCCGTGGGGCCTCAGGAAGATGGGGGCGCGACCGGCTGCTCCACCTGACGGGCGTGATGGCGGCGGGCCGTTGCCCAGACGGCGGCGGTGATGCCGGACAGCAGCAGGCCGGCGGGGACGGCGAGGAAGAGCCAGGGGCCGGGCGGGTGCCAGATGCCGAGGGCGTCGAGGCCGTAGGCGGTGCCGACGGTGAGGGCGGTGAGGCCGGCGATCAGACGGGCCGGTTCGAAGGGGTGACGCTTCAACGGAGGGCTCCCTGACGGCTCGTGGCGGGTGGCGTGGTGAGCGCCGAGAACGCTCCGGGCGCCGGGAGCGCGGCGGGGGTGGCCGCCGCGCGGGACGTCGGTGCGGCCGGGGACGGTGTGGCCGGAGCCGGATCGGGGCGCCGGATGTCCACCTGGCCCGCGCCGACCCTGACGGCGAGCTCCAGCGAGCCGCGCGGCCGCTCGCCCTTCTTGAGGCCCTCCGCGGGCAGGGTGAGGGTCCGCTGCTGACCGCCGGCCGTCAGGTCCACGTCGTCCGGTGCGTCGCCCGGCAGCTGGATGTCGCCGACGCCGAGCGAGACGTGCAGCCGGGTCGTGACGCCCCGCGGCAGCGTCACCTCCAAACGGCCGGCGCCCACCTCCGCGGCCGTACGGACCGTACGGCCGCCCTTCAGCGGCAGCTCGCTGAGGTCCAGCCTCCCCTCGCCGGAGCCGATGTCGTAGTGCGGGCGGACGGCGGCGAGGGTGGTCGGGGTCCAGCTGCGGTTCTGCCAGTCGACGGTGATGTTGTCGGGCAGCACCGTCGCGCCCGCCAGCAGGACGGCGGCGCACACCACCAGGAAGACCGTGCCGCCGCCGGTGCGTCCGAACCAGGCGCTGAGCACCAGCCCCAGGCCGAGGACGACCAGCACGGCGGCCAGCCCGGCCTGGAGGGACGGGGCGAGACCGGCCCGCCAGTAGACGGAGGACGCCGCGGCGGCGCCGGCGCCCAGCGCGAGCAGGAACGTCCAGCCGCCGATCGGACGGCCGCTACGGCGACTTGGGCGCGGGCCGCGGAGCGGGTGCGCGCCGTGCGGCGCCGGACCGGACGGCCCGCCCGCGCCCGGCCGTATGCCCGGCGGACGCACGCCGGCGGACGCGGCGCCGTGCTCGAAGCGGTAGGAGACGTCCACGGGGAGCGGGGTGGTCTCGGGCCCCCACAGATAGGCGGGACCGGCCGTCTCCCGGGCGCGCGGATCGCGCCACCAGGAGGGGCTGGTGGGCGACGGGGGCGCCGTGGTCTCCGGCGGGGCGTCGGCGACCGCCTGGGCGGTGGCGGGGTCCATCGCCTCCGGACCCTGCGCCTGGACCTCGCGGCGCCGGCGCGACCAGTACGCGGAGCCGGCCACCGCCAGCAGCAGCATGATGGCGAAGGACATCATGCTGCCCTTGGCCAGGGTCGTCAGAAACAGCCCGCAGCCGACCAATGCGAGGAGCAGCGCCGTCAGCGCCGAACCCTCGACCCGGCCGGAGAGCAGCCTGCGGCCCTCGTTCTCCTCCTCGCCCTCGGCGGGGAGCAGCAGCCACGCGAAGCCGTAGACGATCAGGCCGAGGCCGCCGACGGCGAGCACGGCGAGCACGATCCGGAAGATCACCGGGTCGAGATCCCAGTGCCGGCCGAGGCCGCCGCACACCCCGCCGATGACCTTGTGCCGCCTGCTGCGGCGCAGCGGGACGTGCGACGGTGCGGGGCCGGCCGGGCCGGAGGGCGCCGACTCCTCGACGGGGGCTGCTTCGTTCATGGACCCATGGTGACAAGAGCGCCGCGAGCACGGCATCCGTGAAAACCCTGGCAGATCCCTGAGATCTGCCGCCGGCGGCCCGGACATGCCCCAGGGGGGTCCCGAAACCCCTCGCGGGTTCGCATATGCCCCTGAGTTCCGCCCGTGCCCCGAAGCCGGCCGCGGACGCGCGGTGGCCGGGGGGTTCTTCGCCCGTGCCGGAGACTATCGTTGCGCCCTGGATACGTACGGGTTTCCGGAGGGGCGTGCGGTGACGGAGGCGGCGTCGGTGGACGAGGGGCGACTGGTCGCCGGGCGATATCGCCTGGTCGAACGGATAGGCCAGGGCGGTATGGGCACCGTCTGGCGGGCCCGGGACGAAGTCCTCGGCCGCCAGGTGGCGATCAAGCGGCTGCACGTCGCGCAGCTGGACGCCGACGAATTGGCGACCCGCCATGAGCGCACCACCCGCGAGGCGCAGGCCGCGGCGCGCATCAACCACCCCAACGTGGTGGGCGTGCACGACGTCGTGGACGACGCGGGGCTGCCGTGCATCGTCATGGAGTACGTCCCCTCCGCGACGCTCGGCGACGCCATCAAGGAGGCTGCTCGCAGCGACACTTCGGTCCCCCCGCGCGAGGCCGCCCGGATCGGCCGCGGCATGATCGCCGCGCTGCGGGCCGCGCACTCCGCGGGCGTGCTGCACCGTGACGTCAAACCGGGCAACGTGCTGCTCGGGGAGGACGGCCGGGTCGTGCTCACCGACTTCGGCATCGCGGTCGCCTCCGGAACCTCCACCCTCACCAAGACCGGCGAGCTGGTCGGCTCCATCGACTACTTGGCGCCCGAGCGCGTCAAGGGCGGTACCCCGGGCCCCGCCTCCGACCTGTGGGCCCTGGGCGCGACGCTCTATCAGGCGGTCGAGGGCCGGCCCCCGTTCCGGAAGAACACCGCGGTCGAGACGGCGTACGCGATCGCCATGGACCCGCTGGAACCGCCGCGCAACGCCGGGCCGCTGACCCCGCTCATCGAGGCGCTGCTCGCCAAGGAGCCGGGCGACCGGCCGACGGCGGAGGTCGTCGAGCAGGCGCTGCGGGCGGCCGAGAGCGACGCCGAGACCGCCCGGATCGGCTGGCAGACGCTGTCCCTGAGGAAGGCCGAGGCCCCTGACACGCAGTCCGAGTCGGCGACGCGCCCGGTCCCGCACACGGGCGGGACGACGCCCCCGTCGGGCGGCGCCGCCGCGGTACCCGCCCCGGGCGGCAGCGGTACGGTGACCGGCCGGGTCGCCGTGCCGGGCGACGGCATCGGCACGCGCTCCTCGGACAGCCGCACGGACGTGCTGTCCGGCGGCCCGGCCCCCCGCAAGGGGCGCGGTGTCCGGGCGGTGGTGTGGAGCGTCGTCGGGGTGCTGGCCGTCGGCGGCGGCGCGGGCACCGCCTGGTACGTGCTGCACCGCACCGACTCCAACGCGCCCCGGGCGGCCAAGGAGACCGGCGGCACGGCGCCCGTGCTGCCCAGCGCCCCGGACAGCAGCATCGGACCGCCCCCGCCCGTCCCCAGCGGCTACCACAAGGTCACCGAGACCGGGCTCGGCGCCGCATTCCCCGTGCCCGACGGCTGGAAGCGGGAGGCCAAGGACGGCGGGCGGCAGATCGTCTACTCCTCCGACGCCCAGCGTGCCCAGCTCACTGTCAGCGCCCTGGACTTCTCCTCGGCCGACCAGGTGCAGCACTTCAAGGACGTCGAGGCCGACTTCAAGGAGCTCTACCCCGTCTACACGCGGCTCCGCATGCAGGACACCGTCTTCCAGGGGGATCCCGCGGCGATCTGGGAGTTCACCTTCCAGGGCCGGGCCCGCAGCTTCCGGGGCATCGACCTCGGCTTCGGCCGCGAGGGCGACAAGGAGTACGCGATCTACGTGACCGCGCCCGAGGCGGACTGGACGACGTTCGAGAAGGTCTTCTCGAACGTGAAGGACGGCTTCCGCAAGAGCACGCCGAAGAGCTGAGGCAACAGAGTTGAGGCAGCAGAGCTGAGGCCGCGCGGCGGAGGCCGGGAGCCGGCGGCCGCGGCCCGGCCGGCCCCGGGAAACGTCAGGGGCCGGGTCAGGGTCGACCCTGATGCTCCGGGCACCCCCGGCGTGTGACGATCGGGGACATGACCACAGCTCCACCGCGCGCCGAGCCGGGCTACGCCCCGGCGCCGGACCCCGACGACCCGCCCGTGCGAAAGCTCTACCGCAGCGCCGACGGGCGGCTGCTCGGTGGCGTCGCGCGCGGACTCGCCGGGCACCTGGGGCTGCCGGTCTCCTGGGTGCGGATCGTGTTCGTGGCCCTGTTCATGGCCGACGGCATGGGCGCCCTGCTCTACGCCGCGTTCTGGTTCTTCGTCCCGCTGGGCATCGGCGGTGTCGAGCACCGCCAACCCGCCGCGGGCGATGGCAGGAAGCGCCGGCGGCTGGCCCGCAAGCCCGACAGGGGACAGGTCTTCGCGCTGATCGCGCTGCTGATCGGCGCCTCCGTCGTCGCCTCCCGATTCCAGCTGGGCCAGGCCAACGGCTATCTGTGGCCGGTGCTGCTGATCGGCGCCGGCGTCGCCCTGGTGTGGCGGCAGGCCGACAACTCCCGCCGCGCGCAATGGCTGGAGCTCGGCCGCCGCAAGGCGCTGCTGCCGGTGCTGCGCGGCGCGGCCGGTGTCCTGCTGGTCTGCATCGGCGTCACCGGCATCGTCGTGCTGCAGGGCTCGGTGCGGCATCTGGGCTCGGTGCTGCAGGCCGCGCTCGCCGTCGTCGTCGGCATAGCGCTGCTCGCGGGCCCGTATCTCGTACGGATGATGCAGGACCTCTCCGAGGAGCGGCTGATGCGCATCCGCGCCCAGGAGCGCGCCGAGGTCGCCGCGCACGTCCACGACTCCGTCCTGCACACCCTGACCCTGATTCAGCGCAACGCCGACGAACCCCGGGAGGTCGCGCGGCTGGCCCGCGCCCAGGAGCGCGAACTGCGCGCCTGGCTCTACAAGCCCGAGGGCCGCGGCAAGGACGAGGACGAGGAGCCCACCACCCTGGCGGACGCGGTCCGCAAGGCCGCCGCCGAGGTGGAGGACCACCACGGCGTCCCGATCGAGGTCGTCGTCGTCGGCGACTGCCCGCTGGACGAACCGCTGGGCGCCCAGCTGCAGGCCGCGCGCGAGGCGATGGTCAACGCCGCCAAGTACGGCGGCGAGGGCGGCGCGGTGCAGGTGTTCGCCGAGGTGGAGGGCCGTTCGGTGTTCGTCTCGGTGCGCGACCGCGGCCCCGGCTTCGACCTGGACGCGGTGCCCACGGACCGGATGGGCGTCCGCGAGTCCATCATCGGCCGGATGGAGCGCAACGGCGGCACGGCCCGGCTGCGCCCCGCCCCCGACGGCGGCACCGTCGTCGAGCTGGAGATGGAGCGCGCGGCCACGGAGCACGGCACATGACCCCGCGGCACGGGGAACTCCGGGCGACCACGGCACCGGGCAAGGAGTTCCCGGCGGCGACAGGGCCGGGGCGGACACGGGATGATGACGGGGCAGACACCGAGGGACGGACGGAAGACATGAGCAGCGAGGACGCACAGCAGGACGCGACCGGCGGCCCGGCCGGGGGCCGCACCGTACGGGTCGTGCTGGTCGACGACCACCGGATGTTCCGTACGGGCGTCCAGGCCGAGATCGGCGAGACCGGCCGCACCGGCGTCGAGGTGGTCGGCGAGGCCGCCGACGTCGACCAGGCGGTCACGGTCATCACCGCCACCCGCCCCGAGGTCGTCCTCCTGGACGTGCACCTCCCCGGTGGCGGCGGCGTCGAGGTGCTGCGCCGGTGCGCCGCGCTGTCGGCGGACGCCGAGCGCCCGGTCCGCTTCCTGGCGCTGTCCGTCTCCGACGCGGCCGAGGACGTGATCGGCGTCATCCGCGGCGGCGCCCGCGGCTATGTGACCAAGACCATCACGGGCACCGACCTGGTCGACGCGATCTTCCGGGTCGCCGACGGCGACGCGGTCTTCTCCCCGCGGCTGGCCGGCTTCGTCCTGGACGCCTTCGCCTCCACCGACGCCCCGCCGGTCGACGAGGACATGGACCGCCTCACCCAGCGTGAGCGCGAGGTCCTGCGGCTGATCGCCCGTGGCTACGCGTACAAGGAGATCGCCAAGCAGCTCTTCATCTCCGTGAAGACGGTCGAGTCCCACGTCTCCGCGGTGCTGCGCAAGCTCCAGCTCTCCAACCGCCACGAGCTGACCCGCTGGGCGGCCGCCCGAAGGCTGGTCTGACGCCCTGACCTGCGGGTCCGTGCGGCCCGGTGGTACGCACCGGGCCCCGGGCGGCGCGGCGGACCGGACCGGGGCGGCGCCGCGGGGGAAGGGGGCGCCCGGGGGAGCGGGGCGGAGGACGAGGGCGTAAAGAACGACCAAAGACGGGCAACCAGGACCACGCGGATCGCCATCTAAGGGCGCGGAGAGGCTCACTGCCGGAGGCGGGGCCCGAACCATCCCCACGTCCTTCGCGTACTTGTCCTGGAAACGAGATCCCGATGAGCCTGACGGGCACGCCCTTCTTCCTCACCTCGATCCTGCTGCTGATCGTCGCCGTCGTGGTGCCGCTCACCCTGTGGACCCGGATAGCCGGGCCGCCCCTGATGCGCGGCCTGGCCCGTCTGCTGATGCTGCTGTTCGCCCAGGTCACGGCCATCACCCTGGTCTTCGTCATGGTCAACAACGCCAACAACCTCTACGACACCTGGGGCGACCTGCTCGGCACCGACAGCCACGTCGCGGCGGCCAAGGACCTGGGCCCCGACGGCATGGGCGGCCAGCAGATCAAGAACGAGGCCAAGGTGCTCCAGCGGTTCCGCCCGGCCGACGACCCGCGGATGGGGCCCGGCGTGCGGATGACCGACCTCCAGGGCCGCATCTCGGGCGTGATGGGCGAGGTGTATGTCTGGCTGCCGCCGCAGTACGACAACCCGGCCTACCGCAACAAGAAGTTCCCGGTGGTCGAGCTGCTGCCCGGCTACCCCGGCTCGTCGAAGGCGTGGTTCGGCTCGCTGCACGTCGGCGAGCAGCTCAGGCCGCTGATGCTGAGCGGCGCGGTCAAGCCGTTCATCCTGGTGGCACCGCGGACCAACATCCTCACCGGCGCCGACACCGGCTGCGTCAACCTCCCCGGCAAGGTCAACGCCGACAGCTGGCTGACCGTCGACGTACGCAAGATGATCACCGACAACTTCCGGGCCGGCACCAAGCCGGACTCCTGGGCACTGGCCGGCTACTCGGCCGGTGCGCACTGCGCCGCCAAGCTGGCCCTGGCCCACCCGGACCGCTACCGCGCCGCGGTCGCCCTGTCCGGCTACAACGACCCGGCCCTGGAGCCCGACTCGCTCGCCGGCAAGGACCCCAAGCTGCGCATCGAGTCCAACCCGCTGCACATCCTGAAGGCCGCCAACACGGCCGGAAGGCCGCCCCGTACGGCGCTGTACGTCTCGGGCGCCGCGGGCGACGGCTATCAGGCGGGCATCGGCCTGCGCCAGCTGGCCAAGCGGCCGACGTCGGTGACCGTGCAGCTGATCCCGGCGAACGCGGGCGGCCACACCACCGCGGTGTGGCGCCAGCAGGTCCCGGAGGTCTTCCGCTGGCTGGGCGGCCGGATCAGGGCGTAGCGGCCCGCCCGCCCGGCCCACGGCTCCCCGCGCCGAGGCGTTCCCGGGGCAGGGCGGTCCGCGCTACGCGGGCCGCGTCGCGCCCGCGAACGGCATCTGGTCGATGGGCGCGAGGCGCACCGGTGCACCCGGATGCGGGGCGTGGATCATCTTGCCGTCGCCGACGTAGAGCCCGACGTGGCTGATGCCGGAGTAGAAGAACACCAGGTCGCCGGGGGCGAGTTGGGATCGGTCGATACGCGGGCCGGCGTTGATCTGGGTGTAGGTGGTGCGGGGGAGGGCCACGCCGCCGGACCGCCAGGCGGCCTGCGTCAGGCCCGAGCAGTCGTAGGCGGACGGGCCGGTGGCGCCCCAGACGTAGGGCTTGCCGAGGGCGGCGTAGGCGAAGGCAACGGCGCGCGCGGCACGGGAGCCGGGAGCCTGCGCGGCGGCCGCGGACCCGGTGGGGATTCCGCCGAGGAGGCCGTCGCCGCGGTCCGCCCCCCGGCTCGCTCGGCCGGCACCGCCGCCGTTCCGCGACGGGTCCCGGCCCGCCATCCGCTGCCGCTGCTCCGCGGTCAGGCGGCTGAGCAGCTGCTCGGCGGCGTCCAGCTTGCGGACGACGGTGACCCGGTGCTTCTTCGCCGTGGCCTGGCCCGCCGTCATCCGCCGTGCCGTCTCCGCGGCCTGCTGCTGCACCTGCCGTACGCTGCCGAGCCGGCGGGCGTAGCCGGCCACCGCGGCCGCCTGGTGGCTGCCCGTACGCTCCAGGACCGCGGCGCCGTCCAGATAGCGCTGCGGATCGGCCGACAGCATCAGCCGTACGGTCGGGTCCACCCCTCCCGAGCGGTACTGGGAGGCGGCCATGGTGCCCAGCTCGGCGCGGGCGGCGTTCAGTTTCGAGGTCCGCCGGGCGGCCTCGTCCTGCAGTCTGCTCAACTCCTCGCGTGCGGAGTCGGCAGCCTCCTTGGCGCCGTTGTAGTTCTGCGTGGCCACCTCTGCCTCCTGGTACAGCGCGTCGACCCGGCCCTTGACCTGGGCGGGTGTGGGCGGTGGTGCTGCCTGGCCGGTGCCGTCGAAGGTGGTGGCGGTGGCGGCGCCCGCGAGGGCGAGCGTGGCGGCCGTACGGGCGGTGCGCGCGCTGCGCGAGCCGCCGGTGAGCGAGGCGAGCGGGTGCTGCCTGGGCTTGCGGTGCGAGGCCACGGTGGCCGTCACTTCCTTCCCTTCGGGCCGGGGTCCGGCGGTGGTCCGCAACGGGGAGCGGACCGCCACCGGACCTCGCGGCGGGGCGGTCGACGGAACACCGGTACGGGGACCGGTGAGGGCGGGGAGTCGACCGCCTGGGGGAGGACGCTAGACCCGGCTATCGGGCGAGTGAGCCCGCTTGCCCGGCATTGTTCGCTTTTCGACCGCCGCCGGCACGGGTCTGACCGCCGCGCCGTCGCCCGCGCGCCGGGAGCGGTCTGCCGTGACCGAAGCGGCGATTGCGGACGCCCTGCCCGAGGGGCCGTGCTATGCGGCGGCTACGATCCACCACTATGGACGTAGTAATCAATATCTTCGTCGCGCTGCACATCATCGGCATCGCCTCCCTCCTGGGCGGCTTCCTCACCCAGATGAAGGCGATGAGCGCGGGCACCGCGCGCTTCGTGCCCGCGATGCTGCACGGCGCGCTGACGATGCTGGTCACCGGCATCGTGCTGGTCGGCCTCAACCAGGCCCAGGGCCACCCCGTCAACAACATCAAGATCGGCATCAAGCTGGCCGTCCTGGTGGTGATCCTGGCGCTGGTCTACGTCAAGCGGGACGAGGAGACGGTGGAGAAGCCGCTCTTCGGTGCGGTCGGCGGGCTCACGGTCGCCAACATCTTCATCGCGGTGCTCTGGACCTGAGCCCACCACCGCCGCACCGCGGCGCCCCGCACCCACCGGGCGCCGCCGCGGCCCAGCCGCCGCAACGCACACCGCGCGGTCGTCGCGCTCCGGACCCGGAGACGACGGCCGCGCGGTGGCGTGTGGGGGGTGGCCCGTGGGGGGTGGTCCTCGGGGTGGAGCGGGGCCGGGATCAGCCCGGGCGGACGCTCCCGTAGATCGGCATGTAGTAGATCGACTCCTCCCGGACGTCGGCGCCCGGGTGCGGCGCGTGGATCATCTTGCCGCCGCCTATGTACATGCCGACATGGCTGATGTCGTCGAAGAAGAACACCAGGTCACCGGGGTGAAGGTCGCTGGTCGCCACCCGCTGGCCGACCTTGACCTGGTCCCAGGTCGTACGCGGCAGATCGACGCCGGCCGCCTTCCACGCCGCCTGCGTCAGCCCCGAGCAGTCGTAGGAGCTGGGGCCGGTCGCGCCCCAGACGTACGGCTTGCCGATCTGGGCGCGGGCGAACGCCAGGGCCTTCTCGGCCTTGGTGGACTGCGTGCCCCCGGTGCTGCCGCCCCCGCCGGTGCTGCCGCCGGTGTCGCCGCCGGCCGTACCGCTGTCGTGCTGTTGCTGGCGCTCGCGCTCCTGCTGCCTGCGCGCCTCCTCCTCGGCCTTGCGCTTGGCCGCCGCTTCCTTCTGGCGCTCCAGTTCCGCCAGCCGCGCCTTCTCCTGGACGGTCAGCCGCGACAGCAGCTGCCGCGCCTCGGCCAGCTTCTGCTGCACGGACTGCTTGGACGCCTTGAGGGACGCCTGCGACGTCTGCAGCCGCTCCAGGCTGCGGCCGGCCTCGGCCCGCTGGCGCGCCGCCGCGGCCGCCTGCTCCTCGTAGTCGCTGACGGCCTGCTGCTGCCGGCTGGTCAGCCGCTCCATGAGGTGGCTGCGATCGAAGAACTGCTGCGGGTCCTTGGCGAGCATCAGCTGCGCCGTCGGGTTCATCCCACCGGTGCGGTACTGCGCCGAGGCGAAGGTGCCCAGCTCCCGCCGGGTGTCGTTCATCTTCTGCGCGCGCTTGGCGGCGGCGTCGAGCAGACCGTCGACGGTGGTGCGCTGGTGGTCGGCGCGCTCCTTGGCGGCGTTGTACTTCTGGGTGGCCACCTCCGCCTGCCGGTAGAGGCCGTCGACCTGCTGCTTGACCTCTTCGATGGTGGGCCTCGGTGCCCTGGGGGCCGCGTCGGCGGACTGCGAGAGCAGGGTGACCGAGGCGAGGGCGGCGGAGGTGAGCCCGGCCGCGGTACGCCGGCCCCCCGGCGAGGTGAGAACACTGGTGCGCGGCTTGCGATGGGACGCCAAGGCCGGCAACTCCTTCCGTGGACCGCCTACCGGGTTAGCTGTCGGGTTCGGGCGGTTACTGACGGAAGGCTTGCCCTACGGTCCGGGCGTCCGTCGGTGACGGGCGCAGGACCGATTCACCCCGGTGGTGCTGGTGGGTCCCCGGCTCCGGGTGCCCGATGGCAGGGCCGGACTCGGCGTGGGCGGCCCGTGCGGTCGCTGTCGACCGCGGGGAGGCGGGCTGCCTGAGCGAGGACGTTAGCCAACTCGTGTGGCTCCTGTGAAGGCTGATGTTCGATATGCCCGAAACCTTTTCGTGACCTGAACGCGATGCGAAGGTTGTCGCACCCCCGCCCGGGTTCCGCTACGCCCCCCGCCCCGCCCCGTACGAGGCGGACAATCACCCACTCCCCGGCGCGCTGTCGGTGCGGCCGCCTAGACTCGGTGGGCGATGAGCAGCCTCTTTGACGACAGCTTCCTGGCGGACCTCGGCCCCAAGGGCGAGGAGGAGCCCCCGCCGCCTCCCGAGGACGAGCACGGGCCCGGCCCCGAGGAGATCCCCGCCGACCTCTTCGGCGGGAGGTTCGACGCGCCCGCACCCAGGGACGCTTACTACCGCGACGGCGCCGCCCGCCCGCCCGTCGACGCCGCAGCGCTGCTCGAGGGCCTCAACGACCAGCAGAAGGCCGCCGTGGTGCACACCGGCAGCCCGCTGCTGATCGTCGCCGGCGCCGGCTCCGGCAAGACCCGGGTCCTCACCCACCGCATCGCCCATCTGCTCGCCGAGCGCCACGTCCACCCCGGCCAGATCCTCGCGATCACCTTCACCAACAAGGCCGCCGGCGAGATGAAGGAGCGGGTGGAGGAGCTCGTCGGCCCGCGCGCCAACGCGATGTGGGTCTCCACCTTCCACAGCGCCTGCGTACGGATCCTGCGCCGCGAGTCCAAGAAGCTGGGCTTCACGTCCTCCTTCTCGATCTACGACGCCGCCGACTCCAAGCGCCTGATGGCCCTGGTCTGCCGCGATCTGGACCTCGACCCCAAGCGCTTCCCGCCCAAGTCCTTCAGCGCGAAGATCTCCAACCTCAAGAACGAGCTCATCGACGAGGAGACCTTCGCCGGGACGGCCGCCGAGGGCTTCGACAAGACGCTGGCCGAGGCGTACGCGATGTACCAGTCGCGGCTGCGCGAGGCCAACGCCCTGGACTTCGACGACATCATCATGACGACGGTGCACCTGCTGCAGGCGTTCCCCGACGTCGCCGAGCACTACCGCCGCCGCTTCCGGCACGTCCTCGTCGACGAGTACCAGGACACCAACCACGCCCAGTACACCCTCGTCCGCGAGCTGGTGGGCACCGGCACCCCCGACATCCCCGCCGCCGAACTGTGCGTCGTCGGCGACGCCGACCAGTCGATCTACGCCTTCCGCGGCGCCACGATCCGCAACATCCTCCAGTTCGAGGAGGACTACCCGGACGCCACGACGATCCTGCTGGAGCAGAACTACCGCTCCAGCCAGACGATCCTGTCCGCCGCCAACGCCGTCATCGAGCGCAACGAGAACCGCCGCCCCAAGAACCTCTGGACGGACGCCGGCACCGGCTCCAAGATCACCGGCTATGTCGCCGACACCGAGCACGACGAGGCGCAGTTCGTCGCCGACGAGATCGACCGGCTGACCGACGCCGGCGACGCCAAGGCCGGCGACGTCGCGGTCTTCTACCGCACCAACGCCCAGTCCCGCGTCTTCGAAGAGATCTTCATCCGGGTCGGGCTGCCCTACAAGGTCGTCGGCGGCGTGCGCTTCTACGAGCGCAAGGAGGTCCGCGACGTCCTCGCCTACCTGCGGGTGCTCGCCAACCCCGAGGACTCCGTCCCGCTGCGCCGCATCCTCAACGTCCCCAAGCGCGGCATCGGCGAGCGCGCCGAGGCGATGATCGACGCCCTGTCGTCGCGCGAGAAGATCACCTTCCCGCAGGCGCTGCGCCGCGTCGACGAGGCGTACGGCATGGCCGCCCGCTCCGCCAACGCCGTCAAGCGCTTCAACGTGCTGATGGAGGAGCTGCGGACGATCGTCGAGTCCGGCGCCGGCCCGGCCACCGTCCTGGAAGCCGTCCTGGAGCGCACGGGCTACCTCGCCGAACTCCAGGCGTCCACCGACCCGCAGGACGAGACCCGGATCGAGAACCTCCAGGAACTCGCCGCCGTGGCCCTGGAGTTCGAGCAGGACCGCGGCGAGGACGACCCGGGCACGCTCTCCGAGTTCCTGGAGCAGGTCGCGCTGGTCGCCGACTCCGACCAGATCCCGGACGAGGACGAGGAAGGCAGCGGCGTGATCACCCTCATGACGCTGCACACCGCCAAGGGCCTGGAGTTCCCGGTCGTCTTCCTGAGCGGCATGGAGGACGGCGTCTTCCCGCACATGCGCGCGCTGGGCCAGGTCAAGGAGCTGGAGGAGGAGCGCCGGCTGGCCTACGTCGGCATCACCCGCGCCCGCGAGCGGCTCTATGTGACCCGCTCGACGATGCGCAGCGCCTGGGGCCAGCCCTCGTACAACCCGCCCTCCCGGTTCCTGGAGGAGATCCCGGCCGACCACATGGAGTGGAAGCGCACGGGCCCCGCGACGCCCTCCGCCTCGATGGGCGGACTGTCGTCCCGCGGCGGTGGCGGCGGCTTCGGCGCGGGCATCGGCGCCTCGCTGTCGTCGGCCCGCTCCAAGGGCCCCAGCGGCTTCGCGACCCGCCGCTCCGCGGACCGCCAGGTGGTCGCGCTGGCCGTCGGCGACCGCGTCACCCACGACAGCTTCGGCCTGGGCACGGTCGTCGGCGTCAAGGGCAGCGGCGACAACGCCGAGGCGACCATCGACTTCGGCGGGGAGAAGCCCAAGCGGCTGCTGCTGCGGTACGCGCCGGTGGAGAAGCTCTGACCGGTCGGCGGGACGGCAGGCCCCGAGCGGGCCTGCCGGCAGTCGGTCAGTTCGGGTTGAGGCCGTGGCTGCGCAGCCACGGGATCGGGTCGACCGCCGCGCCGCCGCCGGGCCGGACCTCGAAGTGCAGGTGCGGGCCGGTGGAGTTGCCGGAGTTGCCCGAGTAGGCGATCTGCTCACCGGCCTTGACCGAGCCGGAACGGATCTTGGTGCTGCTCAGGTGGCAGTACCACGTCTCCGTGCCGTCGGGCGCGGTCACGATCGCCATGTTCCCGTAAGCGGAGTTCCACTGGGTGCGTACGGTGCCGTCGGTGGCGGACATGACCGGGGTGCCGTAGCTGACCGGGAAGTCGATGCCGGTGTGCACGGACATCCAGTTCACACCGGCCTGGCCGAAGAGCGCGCTCAGCCCGTGCTGGGTGACCGGCAGCACGAACTTGGGGCGCATGGCCTCCTTGCGGGCCGCCTCATCCGCCTTGCGCTTGCGCTCCAGCGCCTGGCGCTCCTTGAGGTCGATGCGCTCCTGGGTGCGGCTGGCCCGGTCGCGGAAGTCGTCGGCGCTGGCGCTGAGTCCGGCGAGCTGGGTGTCGAGCTTCTTGTTGGCCGCGGACGTCTTGACGCCCCCCGGGTCGACCGGGCCGGCCTGCGCGGTCGTGTCGTTCTTGTCGTCCCCGCTGAAGCCGGCGACGGAGGCGGCGGCCACACCGCACACCCCCATGGCGGCGACCGAGGGCACGGCGACGGTCAGCAGCGCCGAGCGCTTCGCCGGACGGCGCCGGCCCCGGCCGCGGACGGCCTTGCCCGGGTCCGGCCCGGTGACCCGCCGGCCGGCCGGGGCGGCGGGGGTGACCGGCATGGCCTGCGTCATGGCGTCGGCCACGGCGGCGGCGTCACCGGTGCCGGCGGCGTCCGTGCCGTCGGTGGTGTCGTGGCCGTGGGCCTCACCGAGGCCGTTCCCGTCGCCGGGGGCGCCGTCGTGCCGGGCGCTCTCCTCCCAAGTGACGCTGTCCCACTGGACGGTGTCGGTGGGCGGCGGGCCGGCCTGCGCGGGGATCCCGGCGATCAGCTCCTGGTCCACGGTCGACCAGACCGCCGTGGCCTCGTACCCGGGCGACTCGAAGTTCCCCGTCCCGAGGTTCCCCGTGTCGAAGGTCGCGGTCTCCAGGTGCGCCATGTCGAAGTGCGCGGTTTCCGCGTTCGCGAAGGCCGCGCTCTCCTCGACGGCGGTCGCCTGCCGGCCGATGGTGTCGAAGCCGCCCGTCGCACTGAAGGTGTCCGCCGCCCCGTACGCCTCGTACGCGCCGGTCGTCTCGTACGCCCCGGTGTCGTACGCGCCGGTGGGATAGCTCCCGGTGCCGTACGTGCCGTGCCCGTAGGAGGTGGCGTCGTGGCCGGCGGGCTCGTGGGTCACCGGCGCGTATCCGGCCGCGTCCGGCGCGGGCGTCTCGTACGCCGTGTGCGCATACGGGTCGTAGCCGCCGGCGGTACCGGTGTCGTAGGTGCCGGTGCCCCACTGGGTCGTGTCGTAGCTGCCGGTGTCGTAACCGCCGTGGGCGTAGCCGTCGCCCGCCGCTGTCGGGTAGGCCCCGGTGTCGTACGCCCCCGTGTCGTAGCCGCCCGTCCCGTACGCGCCGTATGCCGCGCCGGTGCCGTGGGTACCCGTGTCGTAGATCCCGGCGTCCTGGGCTGCGGCGTACGTCCCGGTGCCGTAGCTGCCGGCCGGGTAGCCGCCGGTGTCGTACGTCTCCGTCCCGTACGCGCCGGGGAGCGAGCCGAACAGCGGGTCACCGTCGCCGTATTCGGCGTTGCCGGCCGGGGAATGCTGCTGCCCGTACGAGTCGTAGGCGGGAAAGTGCGCATACGAGGCGTCGGAAGCGGAGCCGGTCGGAAGGGAGCCTTCCGAAGGGGGGTGACGGTCGTTCACCAACTTCTCTTTCGCCTCGGCAGCAGGAGAATTAGCGGCGACTGTACCCGGCGGTACGCGACGGCGACAATCTTCCACGGGTTTTACGCTCGGCAAGACCGGGCATTTGGCCGCCTTTCGGCAGAGCCCATGCGAGTTCTTGGCGCCCCGTTCGAAGTATGTTCGACCTCTCGTCACGCTGCGTGGCGAGGTCAGGCCACCGACGCGGTCTCCGCGGGCCCCTCTCCCGCCGGCGCCTCCACCGCGGCGAGGGCTTCCCGTATTCCGGCCGCGACGGCACCGTTGACCGGTAGCGCGAGATGTCCGACACCGGCGACATGCACGTTGTAGGTGATCAAATCCGGGTGATCGATTCTGGCCGTCGTGGCCGGAACCATGACCTGGTCCTCCTCGCTCCAGAAAGCGACAAATTGCGTCCGGCAATTCGGCGCCGGAAGCGACAACTCCGCTATCACTTCGGAATCGGGGCGCATCTGGCGGACGATCGGATGCGCCGACATCAGGGGCGCGACGCGGGTACCGGAGTGGGGCGTACCGAGCGTGACGACCGTACGGACGCGGGTGTCGCCGCCGAGCCGCTGGACGTAGTACCGCGCGATCAGCCCGCCGAGGCTGTGGCCCACGAGGTCCAGCCGGCGGTGACCGGTCCGCCGGCAAACCTCCTCCACATGGCGGCTCAACAACTCGGCCGCCTTGCGCAGATCGCAGGTCAGCGGCGAGTAGTTGAGCGCCTCGACATGGCGCCAGCCGTGCCGGAGCAGCGAGCGGCGCAGCAGCACGAAGACGGAGCGGTTGTCGATGAAGCCGTGGAGCAGGAGGACCGGGGGACGGGCCCGGCCCTCGGTGGGCAGCAGCGACGGCGGGGCGGCCGCACCGGGCCGCGGCACGTCCGCCGCCCCGTGCGCGTCCACCGCGTCGCCCGTGCCCGGGGTGTTCGCAGTGGGTGCGGTGTCCCCGGGCGGGGCGGGCCGCGGCAGCGGGAGCTCCGGGGAGAGGGGCCGCTCCTGGGAGATGCCGGTCGGATACAGCAGGAGATGACCGGCGAGCACCGCCAGCTCCGTCACCGTGCTGCGCAGCAGAAGGGACGAAGCGCGCGGCGGCAGCAGCCGCGCGCACCGCAGGGGTACGGCGAGGAGGCGCGCGAGCAGAAGGGGTGCGGAGAGAAAGGGCAGGGCCTGCATGGCTGACCTCCCGAACGGCACGCGGAAGGCAGCTGTGACCCCCGAATGCCCTCGCGGGAAGCCATGAACAGCGACGGCGGGCACGCGGCATACCCGTCCCGGCATACCCGTCCCGATGTGCGCCCGGCGGCGCGGTGGCCCTGCTGCGGCTCCCCGTGCGCCCGGCCCGCGCGCGGCGCCGCCTGTCCCTGGCGGCCCGGCGCGCGGGACGCGGCGCGTAGCGAATGTGTCCCATGTGTGATTTCCCCCTCGCCGGATGTCACGAAACGGCTGGGTACGGGATGCTGGAGATAACGTTCGTTCACGCTCGTGGCCGCCGGATCGCGGCCGCGCGATCGATTGTCGGCCGGCACCACCGTGCCGTGCGTGGCTTGGAGGCAGTGATGAGTGTGGCTCGGCAGAGCGGGGCGCAAGCGGGGAGCCAGGGCACGGCGGGCCGGTCGGGCCCGATCCGTGTGGTGGTGGCCAAGCCGGGCCTGGACGGGCACGACCGCGGCGCCAAGGTCATCGCGCGGGCCCTGCGCGACGCCGGTATGGAGGTCATCTACACCGGGCTGCACCAGACCCCCGAGCAGATCGTCGACACCGCGATCCAGGAGGACGCCGACGCCATCGGGCTGTCCATCCTCTCCGGCGCGCACAACACCCTCTTCGCGAAGGTCATCGCCCTGTTGGAGGAGCGCGACGCGGCGGACATCAAGGTCTTCGGCGGCGGCATCATCCCCGAGGAGGACATCCCCCCGCTCAAGGCCCAGGGCGTCGCGGAGATCTTCACCCCGGGCGCGACGACCACCTCGATCGTGGAGTGGGTCCACGCGAACGTGCGGCCGCTGGCGGTCTGAGGCACCGGGACGACGCGCCACGGAGCGGCGCCGGACGGTTCGCGAACGGCGCCGGTCGGCCGGCGCGCGGCACCTCACCGCGCGCTCCGGCCGTCCGGGTCCCCGGACGGCGGGGCGAGTTCGTCGCGCATCGTGGCGCGCAGCCGGAGCGTGCCGACCAGCCGCTGGAACGCCTCGGACCAGTAGCCGCCGGAGCCGGGCGAGGCGCCCTCCGGCTCGTCCGTGACCGCGGTGAGCATGTCCAGACGGTCCGCCGCGGCCGGGTCCAGGCACCGCTCGGCCAGGCCCATCACCCCGCTGAAGCTCCACGGATAGCTGCCCGCGTCCCGCGCGATGTCCAGGGCGTCCACGACGGACCGGCCCAGCGGCTCGGCCCACGGCACCGCGCAGACCCCCAGCATCCGGAACGCGTCCGACAGGCCGTGCGCGGCGATGAACTCGGCCACCCAACGGGCCCGTTCGTCCGCCGGCAGCACGGTCAGCAGCTTGGTCAGGTCCCGTGACGAGCCGGCCGGGGCGACCTCGGCGTCCTGCGCCGGAGCGGCCGGCGCGCCCAGCAGCGCCCGCGCCCACTCCGCGTTCCGCTGGCGCACCGCGGCCCGGCACCAGGCGTCGTGCAGTTCGGTCCGCCAGTCGTCGGCCACCGGCAGCGCCACGATCGCCGCCGGGGTCCGGCCCGCGAACCGCTCGCACCAGCCCTCCAGCGGCGCGGCCTCCACCAACTGGCCCAGCCACCAGGACCGTTCGCCACGGCCGGACGGCGGCTTGGGCGCCACCCCGTCCCGCTGCATCCCCGCATCGCACTCGTGCGGCGCCTCGACGACGATCACCGCGGGGTCGGCCGAGCGGTCCGCACTGACATGCGCATGCGCGCGCCGCGCCATACGGGCCGCGAGCGCCGACCCGGGCAGCGTGGAGAGCAGCTCGGCGGCCGTGGCCCGGACGTTGCGGCTGCGGTCGGACAGTGCCTGTTCGAGGAACGGCTCGTCGGTCGCCGCGAGGGTGTCGCGCAGCGAGTCGAGAAACAGCAGCCGGTCCTCGGCCCGCTCCGTCGCCCAGGTCGTCACCAGCAGCTCCAGCCCCTCCCGCGGGTCGCGGCGGCGCAGTGCCGTCAGCAGCGCCACCCGCTCCGCGAACAGGCCCTCCTCCCACAGCCGCCGTACCCGCCCGGGATCCGCCGCCGCGGACGGCTCCGCCGGGCCGCCGCTGCCCCGCAGTACGAACTTCCACGCGTCGTTGAGCCGCGCCAGCCACAGCGCCCGCGGCCCCGCCAGGGCGAGCGCGGCCGGCCGCAGGTCCGTACGGGCCCGGGCGGCGTCGAGCAGCGCCGGCAGCAGCGCCTCCGGGGCGCGGTAGCCGTGGCCGTTGGCGGCGGCCAGCCACTGCGGCAGCAGTTCGGTGAGGTCCGGGGCCGTCCCCCGGCGGCTGCCGCCTCCGGAGCCGCCGCGGTCGGCGAGCAGCAGCGCGAGCCGGCGCCGCGCGGCGGGCGGCAGCACGGGCCGCGGGTCGGCCGGGGCCGGGGCGGGCCGCTCACCGGCCGGCGCCGGGCGCAGCGCGGCGCGGCGGCGGACCGTGCTCACCGCGGCCGCGTCCAGCAGCGCGGCCGCGGCACCCTGCCCGGGCCGCACCGCCACCGGCGGCAGCCGCCGCTCGGTCCCGAGCAGCGCCGCGTTCACCAGGGCGGACCAGGGCGCGGGAGCGGCCGGGCCGGTGGAAGTGGTGGCGCCGGCCGGGCGGGCGGCGTCAGGGCTGGTGGTTGTCGTCATACCCTTCCTCCAGGAATCGGTGGTCGACGGGGAACAGCAGTGCGTGGGTGTCGCGTCCGGCGCGACCGAGGAATGCGGTCACAGGGACACCGGGGCCGGGTCCCAGACGGTCAGCGGCAGGAAGCCGCGGTGACCGCACGCGCCGAAGACCGTGACCGGCGCACCACCCGATATGGCGGCCAGCTGCCAGGGACCCGAACGGCCCAGGCAGCGCGGATCCAGCGGCAGCGCCGACTCACCGTCCGCGTCGGCCAGTTGCCAGCCCTCGCCGTCCCGGCCCGGTATCGGCGTGACGTCCGCGAGCACCACCGGCCAGGACTCCAGCCACGGGTCGTCGCGCAGCGCGTCGCCGTACGCGGCCAGCGCCGCGTCGATGCCGCAGCCCGGCGGCACCGGCCCCGGAACCGCCGGGGCATACCGCTCCCCCAGGGCGGCGCGCAGCGGCCGGGCCCCCGGATAGAACGCCAGGTCCGCGTCGAGCACCAGACCGGGCGGCAGGGCCAGGTCCAGCGGGCGGTGGGCACCACCGAAGGACAGGTGCAGCGCCATCCGCCCGGTCCGCTCGCCCCGCAGATGGATGCGGCGGGTCGTCAGCGTGCCGTCGTCGCTGTCCTGTTGGGCGAGCACCAGCCAGCGGTCCCGCACCGTCGCCGCGTCGGGACCGGCCAGCAGCTCCGCCGCCTCCGTCGTCAGACCGACCCGCGAGCGGACCGTCGCCGCGAGCGGGGCCGGCAGGCCCTCGATGCCGAGGAAGCCCCGGCCGAGCAGATGCAGCAGCGCACACTCCTCCAGCAGCCGCGCCGGCCAGTCCGGCCCCGACGCCACCACCGACCCCAACTCCCGTACCCGCGTGGCCAGCCCGGGCGCCTGGGCATCGACCATGCGCGCCGCCGTCTCGTCCCAGGAACCGCCCCCGCCGGCGCGGTCGGCCGAGGCCAGCCCCGACTGCAGCAGATCCGTCAGCCGCTGCTCCAGCTCCGTCGCGCCCGCGCCGATGCGCCGCATCCGGCGCTCCGCCCGCCGCTCGGCCGCCGCCGGATCGGCGGGCGCCCGCGAGGCGGCACCGGAACCGGCGGCCGCACCCCCCGGCCCGCCGGCCCGCTCACGACGGCCGGCCAGCCACTCGCCCGCCCACTGCGGCGGCGGCTCCCCGCCCGCCACCGCCCCGGCGTCCCCCGCCCACAGCAGCAACAGCCCCAGCGCGTGCTTGCACGGAAACTTCCGGCTCGGACAACTGCACCGGAATGCCGGCCCCTTGATGTCCACGACCGCCTGATACGGCTTCTTGCCGCTGCCCCTGCACAGCCCCCACACCGCGCCGTCGTCCGCGCCCGTACCCGACCACGGCCCGGGCGCCGCGAGCTTCCCGCCCGCCCTGCGTGATGCCTCGTCAGGTGCCAGTGCGAGCACCTGATCCGTCGTCCAGCGTTCCCCCAGCGGATTCATGTCACCGACGCTACGGCGCACCACTGACAATGCCCCTCGACCACACTGAAACCGCAGGTCAGAGCAGGTTCCAGGGGCGTTGTCAGTGGTGTGGTGCAGGGTTGACCCAGCAAGCGGCCGAAGGGTTTTTCGCGGTGTCGGCCGCAGTCCTTGCGACAAGGGGGAGCCATGTCCGAGAACACCGATCAGACGACGCACGACACGGCGGGGCACGACCCCGCCCGGCCGGCCGCGGCGGCGCCGGACACCGGGGGCGGCGAAGCGCTGCGACCGCACGCCGAAGACACCTTCGCCGACGAACTCAAGGCCCTCGCCGCCGCCGACGACCGGCCGCGCCCCGAGCGCTGGCGGCTCTCACCGTGGGCGGTCGCCACCTACCTCCTCGGCGGCACCCTCGCCGACGGCACGGTCATCACACCCAAATACGTCGGCCCGCGCCGGATCGTCGAAGTCGCCGTGACGACGCTCGCCACCGACCGCGCACTGCTGCTGCTCGGCGTGCCCGGCACCGCCAAGACCTGGGTCTCCGAGCACCTGGCGGCCGCCGTCAGCGGCGACTCCACCCTGCTCGTGCAGGGCACCGCCGGTACCCCCGAAGAGGCGATCCGCTACGGCTGGAACTACGCCCAGCTGCTCGCCAACGGCCCCAGCCGCGACGCCCTGGTGCCCAGCCCCGTGATGCGCGCGATGGCCCACGGCATGACCGCCCGGGTCGAGGAACTCACCCGCATCCCCGCCGACGTACAGGACACCCTCATCACCGTCCTGTCGGAGAAGACCCTGCCCATCCCGGAACTGGGCCAGGAGGTGCAGGCCGTCCGCGGCTTCAACCTCATCGCCACCGCCAACGACCGCGACCGCGGGGTCAACGAACTGTCCAGCGCGCTGCGCCGGCGCTTCAACACCGTCGTCCTGCCGCTGCCCGCGACACCCGACGAAGAGGTGGACATCGTCTCGCGCCGGGTCGGCCAGATCGGCCGCTCGCTGGACCTGCCCCCCGCCCCGGAGGGCCTCGACGAGATCCGCCGCGTCGTCACCGTCTTCCGCGAACTGCGCGACGGCCTCACCACCGACGGCCGCACGAAGCTCAAGTCGCCGTCCGGCACCCTCTCGACCGCCGAGGCCATCTCGGTGGTGACGAACGGCCTGGCACTGGCCACCCACTTCGGCGACGGCGTCCTGCGCTCCGGCGACGTGGCCGCCGGCATCCTGGGCGCCGTGGTCCGCGACCCGGCCGCCGACCGGGTCATCTGGCAGGAGTACCTCGAAACGGTCGTACGGGAACGCGACGGCTGGAAGGACTTCTACCGCGCCTGCCGCGAGGTGAGCGCATGAGCGGGCGCCCGGCGGACGGCCACCGGCCGGTGCTGCTCGGGGTGCGGCACCACGGCCCCGGCTCGGCACGGGCGGTGCGCGCCGCACTGGAGCGGTGCGCACCCGCCGCGGTCCTGATCGAGGGACCGTCCGAGGCCGACGCACTGGTGCCACTGGCCGCCCGGGACGGCATGCGGCCACCGGTCGCGTTGCTCGCCCACGTGGAGGACGACCCGGGCCGCGCCGCGTTCTGGCCGCTGGCCGAGTTCTCCCCGGAATGGGTCGCACTGCGCTGGGCCCTGGAGCACGACGTCCCCGTCCGCTTCATCGACCTGCCCGCCGCGCACTCCCTGGCGATGACGCAGGACGACGGGACACCGGGAGAGGAGACACCCGGAGAGGGCACACCGGGAGAGGGCACACCAGGAGAGGACACACCGGACGGCGCGGCCCCCGGGCCGGCCGACGTGCGGGTCGACCCCATCCGCGCACTGGCCGAGACCGCCGGCTACGACGACCCCGAACGCTGGTGGGAGGACGTGATCGAGCACCGCGGCGCCGGCGGCACCACCACCGGCGGGGCACACACCGAAACGGACCCACTGGCCCCGTTCACGGCGCTGGCGGAGGCCATGGCGGCGCTCCGCGAGGCGTACGGCGACGGCGGACACCACCACGACCCGCTGCGCGAGGCCCACATGCGGCTCCGCCTGCGGGCCGCGCGCAAGGAATTCGGGGACGACGTCGCCGTCGTGTGCGGCGCCTGGCACGTCCCCGCGCTGGCACACCGCACGACCGTGGCCGCCGACCGGCAGCTGCTCAAGGGCCTGCCCAAGGCCAAGGTGGCGATGACCTGGGTGCCGTGGACCCACCAGCGGCTCTCCCGGCACAGCGGCTACGGCGCGGGCATCGCCTCCCCCGGCTGGTACGGCCACCTCTTCAGCGCCCCCGACCGCCCCGTCGAACGCTGGCTGACCAAGGTCGCCGGAGTGCTGCGGGAGGAGGACTACGCCGTCTCCTCGGCACACGTCATCGAAGCGGTACGGCTCGCCGAAGGACTGGCCACGGTCCGCGGCCGCCCCCTGGCCGGCCTGACCGAACTGGACGACGCCATCCGGGCCGTCATGGGCGACGGCACCGACGCACCGTCCTCCCTGATCCACGACCGGCTGGTGGTCGGCGAGGTCCTCGGCCAGGTCCCCGACGACGCCCCCGCGGTGCCCCTGCAGCGCGACCTCACCCGCAGCCAGCGGACGCTGCGGCTCAAACCCGAGGCCCTGGAACGGGAAAGGGAACTCGACCTGCGCAAGGACACCGACGCCGCACGCAGCCGCCTGCTGCACCGGCTGCGGCTGCTCGGCATCCCCTGGGGCGAACCCGCCCACTCCCGCGGCAGCACCGGCACGTTCCGCGAGACCTGGCGGCTGCGCTGGGAGCCCGAACTGGCCGTGCGGGTCGCCGAGGCCGGCATCTGGGGCACGACCGTGCACGCCGCGGCCACCGCCAAGGCCACCACCGAAGCCATCGGGGCGACCTCCCTCGCCGAGGTGACCGCACTCGCCGAACACTGCCTGCTCGCCGAACTCCCCGACGCCCTCCCGGTGGTGATGCGCGCACTCGCCGACCGCGCCGCCCTCGACACGGACGTCGGCCACCTCGCCCAGGCACTGCCCGCCCTCGTACGGTCCGTGCGCTACGGCGACGTCCGCGGCACCGACGCCACCGCACTCCGCGACGTGGCGACGGGCCTGGCCGAGCGGGTCTTCGTCGGACTCCCACCGGCCTGCCTCGGACTGGACGCGGACGGCGCCGCCGACCTGCGCGGCCACCTCGACGCCACCCACCGGGCCGTCGCCCTCCTCGCCCAGGAGGAGACCCCCCCGCAACCCCCCGCCGGACCGCACACCGCACACCGGACCGGACCCCCCGCCCGCCCGGCGGACCTGCGCGCCCGCTGGGCCACCGTGCTGCGCTCACTGAGCGAACGGGACACCGTCCCGGGCCTCCTCCGCGGCCGCGCGACCCGGCTGCTGCTCGACGAAGGCGCCCTGGCGGACGGCGGAGCCGAGCGGCTGATGGGCCTCGCGCTCTCACCGGGCACCGCACCCACCGACGCCGCCGGCTGGATCGAGGGCTTCCTCGGCGGCGGCGACAGCGGGGACGGCGGCATGCTGCTGGTCCACGACGCCCGGCTGCTCGCCCTGCTCGACGGCTGGCTCACCGGCGTCCCGGATACCGCGTTCACCGACGTACTGCCCCTGCTGCGCCGCACGTTCGCCGCATACGAGGCCGGGGTGCGGCGCACACTCGGCGAACTCGTCCGCCGCGGCCCCACCACCACGGCAGCCGGCCCGGCACACCCCGCCGACACCGACGCCCCCGGCTTCGGCCCCGGCCTGGACCGCGACCGCGCCGCGGCCGTCCTCCCCACCCTGCGCCTGCTGCTGGGACTCGGACAGTACGGCTTCGACGACCTGACGGAGGTGGCGAGTTGACCCGCACCACGACAACCCGCGACGACGAGGCCGAGCGCCTCCGCCGCTGGCGCCTGGTCCTCGGCGGCGGAGCCGCCGACGGCACCGGACACGAACTCCGCGGCCGCGACGCCGCCATGGACGGCGCCCTGACCGCGCTCTACGGCCGACAGAAGGGCACCGACGGCCAAGGCACCGACCGCGGACGGCGCACGGCCGGCCTCGGCGCCTCCGCACCCGCCGTGGCGCGCTGGCTCGGCGACATCCGCACGTACTTCCCGTCCTCCGTGGTGCAGGTGATGCAGCGCGACGCCATCGACCGGCTGGGACTGTCCGCGCTCCTGCTGGAACCGGAAATGCTCGAAGCGGTCGAGGCCGACGTGCACCTGGTGGGCACCCTCCTCTCACTCAACCGCGTCATGCCCGAGACCACCAAGGAGACCGCACGGGCCGTCGTCCGCAAGGTCGTCGAACAGCTGGAGAAGAAACTCGCCACCCGCACCCGCGCCACCCTCGGCGGCGCCCTCGACCGCTCCGCGCGCATCAGCCGGCCCCGCCACCGCGACATCGACTGGGACCGCACCATCCGCGCGAACCTCAAGAACTACCTGCCGGAACACCGCACCGTCGTACCCGAACGCCTCATCGGCCACGGCCGGACCGCACAGTCCGTCAAAAAAGACGTGGTGCTCTGCATCGACCAGTCCGGCTCCATGGCCGCCTCGGTCGTCTACGCCTCCGTCTTCGGCGCCGTCCTGGCCTCCATGCGCGCCCTCGACACCCGGCTCGTCGTCTTCGACACCGCCGTCGTCGACCTGACGGACCAACTCGACGACCCCGTCGACGTCCTCTTCGGCACCCAACTCGGCGGCGGCACCGACATCAACCGCGCCCTGGCCTACTGCCAGTCACGCATCACCCGCCCCACCGAAACCGTCGTGGTCCTCATCAGCGACCTCTACGAAGGCGGCATCCGCGACGAGATGCTCAAACGGGTCGCCGCGATGAAGGCGTCCGGAGTGCAGTTCGTGACACTGCTCGCCCTCTCCGACGAGGGCGCCCCCGCCTACGACCGGGACCACGCCGCGGCCCTCGCGGCCCTGGGCGCACCGGCGTTCGCCTGCACACCGGACCTCTTCCCGGACGTCATGGCGGCCGCCCTGGAGAAACGACCGCTGCCCATACCGGACATGGCGGAGCAACGGTGACCGATGCACCGGGAGGACTTGCGTGGCACCTGGCACCTCGTGCAAGGATCAGGGCAACGCTCGATCGCCCGCGACGCGCGTGACACCGAGGCCATGCGCCCGAGTGTCCCCGTCCGTATGGGAAGGTCCCCTCCTTGTCCGCTGTGCTCGCCCTGCCTGCTGCCGTGCGCCTGCCGCGCACGGCAGCCGCGCGGCGCGCACTGCTGGCCGGGCTCTTCCTGGTGGGCTTCGTCGCCCTCGGCTTCGCCTTCGGTCCCGGCGCCCACGCCGACGACCGTACGGGCTCGCAGGCCCTGACCGGGGCGACGTCCCCGGCCCGGGCCTCGTCCGAGGCGTCCGACCCGGACCGGGCCGCCACCCGGGACGGGGCCGCCGACGGCACGGACCGGCTCGCCGGCTCCGGCGCCACGGCCGCACAGCAGGGCACGGCGACCCGTACGCGGCTCACCGACGGCGCGCAGTCCGCGTCCCGTGAACTCGCCGATGCCGTACGCCCCGCCGCCGAGCGGACCGCACCGGTCACCGGCCGGATCACCGAACCGGTGAGCGGCGCCGTACGGGACCTCGGGGACACGGCCGGTGCCGTGCTGCCCGTTGACCTCCCGACCGGCGGCGCGCACACGCAACGGCCCGGCGACGGCGCGGCACACCCGCACGGCCGTACGCCCGGTCCCGCGCAGCAGGCCGGTCCCCGGGCCGGCACGACGGCGGACGGCACCGCCGCCCGGCCCGCGCGCTGCACGGACGGCCCGCACACGACGGACGCCGGGCAGTCCCGGACCACCGTCCACGAGCAGCGGGACCCGGGCCACCAGGGCCTGCCGGGTCAGCTCCCGCAGGCGCCGTCGGCGCCCGCCTCGCACACCGCCGGTGACGGCCACGGCCCCCGCGGTGGGGACCACCAGGCCACCACCCCGGCGCACTCCCCGCGCTTCCGGCTGCTGCCCGGTGGCGTCCGCACGGCCGATGGCGCTCCGACGCGTCGGCGTGCCGAAGAAATCCTCGAATTCCCGGGCTAGGGCAGACCGCTCCGCGTCTGTAACCGGACCTGCCGCGCGGGGGCGGGACAGGTCTGCCCTTAAACCCTCCTGAATTCGAAGGACTTCAACTCCATGCGCTCCAACATCCGTCGTTCCATCGTCGTCGCCGCTGCCGCCACCGGCCTGTGGGCCCTCGGTTCCGTCGCCGCCAACGCCGCCGAGCTGCCCGTCTCCTCGGACCTGCCCAGCACCGGCACGGTGACCGGGGCCACCCAGCAGCTGCCCACCGGTGACGTCGCCGGCACCGCCACCAAGACGGTCAAGAAGGTCGCCGGCACCGCGCAGAAGACGGTGGGCGGCGTGGCCGGCAAGGCGACCGGTGCCCTCGGCGGCGTGTCGACCCAGAACCTGCCCACCGGCAAGCTGCCGCAGCTCGGCGACGCCACCGGCGCCGTGGACGGTGCGAAGAAGCTGCTGGGCGGCGCGGACCTGCCGAAGACCGGCCAGGTCCAGAAGGCCGTCGACCCGAAGAAGGCCAAGAAGGTCACCAAGGCCGTCAAGAAGGCCGTCAAGGTCGCCAAGGGCGCCGGCCTCGGCAAGCTCTCGGACGGCACGGTGCCCTCCGTTCCGTCGCTGCCCGCGACCCCGGGCGTCCCCGCCGCCAACCTGCCCGGCGGCCTGCCCACGCTGCCCAAGGCCCCCGCGCTGCCCAAGGCGCCCGGCTCCGCCGACAACCTGCTGGCCGGCCTCGCCGGTGCCGGCATCCGTCCCGAGCAGCTGACCCAGCAGGCCCAGGCCGCGCTGGCCACCGCCCGCCCGGTCGTCGACAACGCGGCCGCCGACGCGCTGCCGCCCGTCGCCCGGCGGATCGTCGTCAAGGTCGTGCCGGTCGCCCAGGGCGCGGCCGGCGGCGCCGGCCGGCTCGCCGGTGACGCGGCGACCCAGGCCACCCCGTTCGTGACCGTCGTCGGCGGCCAGGCGCAGCTGTTCGTGCAGGGTGCCGCCGGTGACGCGGTGCCGTTCGCGCAGGGCACGGCCACCGACGCGACCGCCTTCGTGCAGGGCAAGGCCACCGACGCGGTGCCGTTCGCGCAGGGCAAGGCCGCCGACGCCGTGGCGTTCGGCCAGGGTGCGGCGGCCGACGCCGCCCCGTTCGCCAAGGGCCTGGCCACCGTCGTCGTGACCGACGGCAAGGGCACCGCCACCAAGGCCGTCGCCGGCGTGCAGAGCGCGACCCCGGTCCCGGCCCTGCCCGCGACCCCGGCCGTGCCGTCGGTGCCCTCCGTGCCCTCGGTGCCCTCCGTGCCGGCCGTGCCCGCCGTCCCGGCCCACCTGACCGACGCCGTCGCCGTCCCGGCCGTGCCCGCCGACCTGGCCAAGCTCACCAACGCCGCCAACGTCCCGGCCCTGCCGGTCCTCCCGGCCCTCCCCGTCCAGGGCATCTGAGCCCTCAGGACGCACCACCGGCGCGTCGGCCGCGGCGGCGGCCGACACAGCACCGGAACACCATGAACAGCCGGGCGGACCTCTGTGGGGGAGGGCCGCCCGGCCTTGGTGTTTCCACGGCCGGACGGGCCCGCACAGCGCCGGGCCCGCATGCCGCCGGACTCGCACAGAACCGGGCCCGCATATCGCCGGGCCCGTCTCCGTATACGGAGACATATGCGCCGGCATTCCCCGCCCCTCGGTAAGCACGCAACGACGTCGGAAAACCGCCGACAACATGCGGAAATCACGGAGAGGCGTAACTTGGCCAAAAGATCTGTGACCGTAATCACCGCTGGAGTGTGATCTGCGATTTAGGGCCTCAGGTCCTGCGGCGATAACCTGCGAGACGGACATGCCGCGTATCCGGTCACCGTGTACGCCTCCCCTGTGACAGCGCCGTCACGTTGCCCTTCGCGGCACGCCCATCGCAGACGAACGAACCGCGATCACTACGGCGATTCTGAGAAGACAAGGGACGGACGCGCGTGGACCTGTTCGAGTACCAGGCGAGGGACCTCTTCGCCAAGCACGGTGTACCGGTGCTGGCCGGTGAAGTCATCGACACGCCTGAGGCAGCCCGCGAGGCGACCGAGCGGCTGGGCGGCAAGTCCGTCGTCAAGGCGCAGGTGAAGGTCGGCGGCCGTGGCAAGGCCGGCGGCGTCAAGCTGGCCGGAACCCCCGACGAGGCCGTCGCCCGCGCGACGGACATCCTCGGCATGGACATCAAGGGCCACACGGTCCACAAGGTGATGATCGCCGAGACCGCGCCGGAGATCCTCGAGGAGTACTACGTCTCGTACCTCCTCGACCGCACCAACCGCACCTTCCTGGCCATGGCCTCGGTCGCCGGTGGCATGGACATCGAGGAGGTCGCCGCGACGACCCCCGAGAAGCTCGCCAAGGTCCCGGTCGACGCCAACGAGGGCGTCAGCATCGAGAAGGCCCGCGAGATCGTCGCCCAGGCCCAGTTCCCGGCCGAGGTCGCCGAGAAGGTCGCCGAGGTCATGGTGACCCTGTGGAAGACCTTCATCGCCGAGGACGCGCTCCTCGTCGAGGTCAACCCGCTCGCCAAGGTGGCCAACGGCGACGTCATCGCCCTGGACGGCAAGGTGTCCCTGGACGCCAACGCCGAGTTCCGCCAGCCGGAGCACGAGGCGCTGGAGGACAAGGACGCGGCCAACCCGCTCGAGGCCGCGGCCAAGGCGAAGGGCCTGAACTACGTCAAGCTCGACGGCCAGGTCGGCATCATCGGCAACGGCGCGGGCCTCGTCATGAGCACCCTCGACGTCGTCGCCTACGCCGGTGAGAACCACGACAACGTCAAGCCCGCCAACTTCCTCGACATCGGTGGCGGCGCCTCCGCCGAGGTCATGGCGAACGGCCTGGAGATCATCCTCGGCGACCCGGACGTCAAGTCCGTGTTCGTCAACGTCTTCGGCGGCATCACCGCCTGTGACGAGGTCGCCAAGGGCATCGTCCAGGCCCTGGAGCTGCTCAAGTCCAAGGGCGAGGACGTCAACAAGCCCCTGGTTGTGCGCCTCGACGGCAACAACGCGGAGCTGGGTCGTCAGATCCTGTCGGACGCCAACCACCCGCTGGTCCAGCGCGTGGACACCATGGACGGCGCGGCCGACAAGGCCGCCGAGCTGGCTGCTGCTAAGTAAGAGGGACGAGGACACTAACCACCATGGCTATCTTCCTGACCAAGGAAAGCAAGGTCATCGTCCAGGGCATGACCGGTGCCACTGGCATGAAGCACACCAAGCTGATGCTCGGTGACGGCACCAACATCGTCGGCGGTGTCAACCCGCGCAAGGCCGGCACCTCCGTCGACTTCGACGGCACCGACGTCCCGGTCTTCGGCTCCGTCAAGGAAGCGATGGAGAAGACGGGCGCCGACGTCTCCGTCCTCTTCGTGCCGCCGGCCTTCGCCAAGGCCGCCGTCGTCGAGGCGATCGACGCCGAGATCCCGCTGGCCGTCGTGATCACCGAGGGCATCGCCGTCCACGACTCCGCCGCCTTCTGGGCGTACGCGAAGTCCAAGGGCAACAAGACCCGCATCATCGGCCCGAACTGCCCCGGCCTGATCACCCCCGGCCAGTCCAACGCCGGCATCATCCCGGGCGACATCACCAAGCCCGGCCGCATCGGCCTGGTGTCGAAGTCCGGCACGCTGACCTACCAGATGATGTACGAGCTCCGTGACATCGGCTTCTCCTCGGCCGTCGGCATCGGTGGCGACCCGGTCATCGGCACCACCCACATCGACGCCCTCGCGGCGTTCGAGGCGGACCCCGACACCGACCTGATCGTCATGATCGGCGAGATCGGCGGCGACGCCGAGGAGCGTGCGGCCGACTTCATCAAGGCCAACGTCTCCAAGCCGGTCGTCGGCTACGTCGCGGGCTTCACCGCGCCCGAGGGCAAGACCATGGGCCACGCCGGCGCCATCGTCTCCGGCTCCTCCGGCACCGCCCAGGCGAAGAAGGAGGCCCTCGAGGCCGCCGGCGTCAAGGTCGGCAAGACCCCGTCGGAGACCGCGCGCCTGGCCCGCGAGATCCTCGTCGGCTGACCACCGCCTGCCGGCACGCACCGCCGGACCCGTCCTGCGGCGCAGTGCTGCCGTGCACATACGGACGCGGGCCCGTACCCCTCGTGGGTACGGGCCCGCGTCCGTTGTCGGGGGCCGGACGCCGCCCGGATCGCCCAACCGGGTGCGGATCGTGGGTAGTTACCGGGCTTACGGGGGCAGCGGGCCCGGCCCGGCGAGCGGCTCACTTTGCCAGGACTGATTCCTTTTGGGGCTCAGCGGGCTTCCGGGAGGAGACGGGCCTCGCGGGGCTGCACCGGTGCGTCCGACGCGGCGGGGGCGGTCACCAGGGGCCGCTGCCACGGCGGGGCCCCACGGTCCGGCGCGACGACCGCCACGGACAGCGTGACCAGCGCGAACAGACCCGTCAGAGCAAAGGTCACCCGGGTGAGCCGGCACGCGCTGCGCTCACTCTCGGCACGTAGCAGCGACGCGGCGGCGGGCAGTGCGGACGGTGTGGCTCCCGCAGGAGTGGCTGCTTGCGCGGCGGCTCCCTGCGGTGCGGCGGACGGTGCCACCTCCAACGACGCCGCCAACGCCGCCAGCCGGACCCGCACCACCTCACCCGGCCCGCACGCCCCGGCGCCCCCGTCCAGCATGGCCCCGTCCAGCTTGTCCTCGGCCGGATCCACGCCCCCCTTCTCCCCACGCGTCAGCTCGGCACGTGACGGCTCCCCACGCGTCAGCTCCGCGACTACCCGCTCACGGGCGTGGGCGAGGCGGCCCGCGGCGGCCGGGGTGCTCGCCTCGACCTCGGTCGCGGCCTCGTACAACCCGAGCCCCACCCCGTCGTGCAGCACCAGCATCCGCCGGTACGGCGCGGGCAGGCCCAGCACCGCCGTCAGCAGCCCACGGTCCGCCGGCCCCACGGAGGGCGGCAGTTCCTGCGCCGTCCGGGCGGTCCGCAGCCAGGGCAGCAGCCGCTGCCACGGCGTCAGCGCGCACTCGTACACCGCCGCCCGCACCCATCCCGCCGGGTCCGGGTCCACCGCCACCTGAGGCCATCGCTGCCACGCCAGCCGGAAGCCGCGTGCCACGGCCCGCCGGGCCAGCTCGGGGCGGCCGGTGAGCAGGTACGCCTGCCGGGTCAGGCCGGCGGCGTGCCGGGAGTGCAGGTCGTCGAAGGCGGTGGCGGCCGGATTCTGCTCGCGCTGCGTCATACCCAGCAGTGTGGAAAAGGCGGCATCGCCGGAGCCGGCACGACACACACGGCATACGCGACACGTCGATCATTTGCCCAGTACACGGATGAAAAGGGTGTTGTTGGCAGCATGGCCGCGTGAGCCAGTTGACCGACCGCGGCCCCACTCTCTCCTCGCACGGCCGGAACGCCGCCCGGCGCTCCTCGGCGATCGGCGCGGCCTTCGTCGGCGGGGTGACCGCCGCCGGCCTCGGCCTGGGCGCCCTGACGGTGGCCGTGCTGCTGCTCTGGGTCGCCTCCCCGTTCCCCGACAGCGGGCCCTCGCGGGCCCTCCACCTCGCCGCCGACCTGTGGCTGCTGGCGCACGGCGGCGACCTCGTACGCACCGCCACCCCCTCCGGCACCCCGGCGCCGGTCGCCGTCACCCCGCTGCTGCTGGCCGTACTCCCGGTCTGGCTGCTGCACCGCGCCGCCCGCCACACCCTGGCCACCGCCCCTGCCCCTGCCCCTGCCGACCCGGGCCGGCCCGGTAGGGGGCCGGGAGGTGCGGCGCCTGCTGCTGCCGCCCCTGATGGCGCCGGCGCGCGGGGGGCGGGACCGAGAGGCAGGGACGGTAGCCCGGGTGGGGGCCCTGCCGAGGCGGGCCCGGGAGGCACGGGTCCGGTCGCGCTGCATACGGGAGGCGCGGGCCCGGCCGGGGCGGATACAGGGCATACGGATCAGGCCGGGACGACTGCGGGAAGCGCAAGCCCGCCCGGAGCCGTGCCGGGCCCCGGCACCGCCCCGCCACCCGCCCACCCGAGTGGCACCGCCGCCCCCGAAGCCGACGGCCGCGACGACGACACCACCCCCGGCCCCGCCGCCCCCCTACCTGCTGGCGCCACCTCAGGAGTGACCCTCCTAGGCGGAGGCACCGGCCTACGTGGTGACACCGGCCCACGGAGTAGTTTCGGCCCGAGGGCCGCCGACTCCACCACCCCGGCCGAGCCGGGACCCCGCACCCTCCTCGGCGCCCTGCTCACCGGCTATCTGCTGGTTGCGGCCGGCGTGCTGCTCTACACCTCGACCGGCCACCTGAACGCCGACCCGCTCAGCGTCCTGCTGTACGTACCGGGCACGGCCCTAGCCACCCTCGCCGTGACGACCTGGCACGTCCTCGGGCCGGCCGGCGCCGCCCTGCTCCCCGCCCGGCTCCGGCGAGCCGCGGCGAAGCTGCCGCACCGGGTACGCACCCGGCTCGGCGGCCCGCGCGCCGCCGCCGCACTGCAGGCCGCCGGCGTGGCCCTGCTCACTCTGCTCGTCGCCGGTGCGCTGCTCACCCTGCTCGCGCTCGGTCTGCACGCCGGCCGGGTCCGCCAGGACTTCCTCCAGCTCGCGCCCGACTGGGCGGGCCGCGCAACGGTCCTGCTGCTGTGTCTCTTCCTGCTGCCGAACGCGGCCGTCTGGGGTGCCGCCTACGGCCTCGGCCCCGGCTTCACCCTCGGCGCGGGCAGCACGATCGGCCCACTCGGCGCCTCCCCGCACCCCGTACCGCCCCCGCTGCCCCTCCTCGGCGCCCTGCCCGAGGCGGCCTCGGCCACCCCCGGCACCCCTCTGACCTGGACCGTCGCCCTGGTACCCCTCTGCGCGGGCGCCCTCCTGGCCCGCCACATCGCCCGCTGCGCCACGCCCACCCCACGTACACCCACTCCCCGTACGTCCACCGCGCCTACCTCCTCCCAGCCTGCGTCGCCTGCGTCCACCCCGCACACCTCCTCCCCACCTGCGTCCACCCCGCGTACGCCCACCCCTACGCCCACCCCGTGCAGGGCGTCGGCGCCCGGGACGGCGGTGTCCGGGACGGCGGTGTCCGGGACGGCGGTGTCCGAGGCGGCGGGATCCGGTGCGGCGACAGGGGCAGGGGCCTGGCCCTGGTGGACGACGGCCTGCGTGGCGGGCCTGGCCGCCGCCGTCTGCGGCGCCCTGGTGGCGGCGCTCTCGGGCCTCGCCGGCGGCGCCCTGGGTAACGGCGCGCTCGCCGCCTTCGGCCCGAGTTGGTGGCGTACGGGCCTGGCGGCGGCGGGCTGGACGGCCCTGATCGGCATCCCCGGCGCGCTGGGAGCACGCGCCTGGCGCTTGCGGGTGGCGCGCACCGCCCGCGGCGGAACGGCGAGCCAAGAAGCAGGCCGTCATGAAGCAGGCCGTCAGGAGGCAGGGCAGGGGACGCCGGGGGAGGGCACCGGGGCGCGCGCGAAGGCGGGGCGGGGGGCGGGC
>NZ_JNZA01000055.1 GCF_000717345.1 Streptomyces lydicus
CAGGTCACGGGTGCTTCCGTCCGGCGCGCCGATGGTCAGCCGCCGTATTTCGGCAGTGATGCCGCCGTGCAGCGCCTCGGTTTTGACGATCCGTTCGCCAGCCTCCAGGTGTCGGCTCACCCAAGCCAGGGTCAACGGTCGGACAGCCGCCGCCTCATCGTGGTTGGTCACCGTGCCACCTCATCATCCGGACGTCGGCACCCGCAAAGGCTTTCTTTGGAGACGATGGCAGCGCTGCTTGCGAAGTAGTTCGAATCCGGCGTGTCCGAGGGGCGCGTCCTCGGCGCGGCGCGTTCGAAGGGCGTTACCTGGGCACGGGTGGCCGGTGCGCTGGAGATGCGTACCCGGCAGTCGGCTGAGCGCCGCTCTCTGCAGCTGCGGACCGACGCCGATGATGCGCACGGCGAACCGCTGAGTCAGAGCGAGCGCGTGGACTACCTCTGGGCCCTGCGTGAGCGGCATCAGGAGGAGATCGTGGCCCTGGCGAACGAGTGGTCGGTGGCCAGTCCGGCGGGCCGGCCACGCCTACACATGCCTCGTTCGTCTCGGGGTCGGCCAGCACCCAGTTCGACGGCGCGTCGGTGTCGTTGACCAGGAGTCCGCCAGCCGCGAGCGTCGCGGCTATGCGTACCTCGGCCTGGGCGTACGGCACCCATACGTCAACGTGGACGCGGTTGCGCTGCGGGCCCGGTGTGGCGTTGTTGACGAAGATCCGAGAGCCGAGTACGCCCAAGGTCCACCAGGCGGGCTCACAGTCGACCAGGGCGTCCAGCGGTCGCCCCGGGTTGCGGACGCCGAGGCCCAGGTCCCGGGCGGAGTGGTCGTGGTGCCAGCGGGCACCACGACCAGCGACCGGCCCTCGTCGGCGGCTGCCGCAGCAACCGCACCCCGGCCCTCACCGCACCCACTCTCACTGCTCAGGGGCCTACGGTCGCCCGGTTGACGTGGGACATCTGCCGACGGCGTGGCGGCGGCACCGCGCCGAGCCGGTTGGCGGCGTATGCGTGCGCTGCGGCACCCGGGCAGATCCCGGATGCCGCAGCCATGGTACGGCGGGCCACCGTAGTCTCCGTCGCGATCAGTGCTGGGGGTGCGGTTGAGAGCGGAACAGAGGACGCCGCTCGGCAGGGGCGCCCGGAGCGAGACGGCCGGCTTCGATGCGCATCCTGATGGCGTGGAACACCTCGATCAGGCCGAGGACGATGGCCATGATGCCCGCCACCAGGGTGAGCGCGCCGATCGAGGCGATCGGCGAGACGATCAGCACGATGCCCGCCAGCATGCCGATGATCCCGGTGAAGAGCATCCAGCCTCGCGCCGGCGTGTTCGGTGCGGAGGCCGCCGTAGCCGTCACCATGGTGCCGCGCAGCAGCCAACTGAAGCCGATCCACAGTGCGAGCAGCAGGATCGACTGCAGGGTGCCGCGGAAGCAGATCAGTCCGAGCAGGACGGAGAGCGCGCCCGTGAGGAAATGCAGCGCCCGTAGATGCCCGGGGACGTGCGTGCCGAAGGCGGCGGCCAGCTGGAAGACACCGATGACCAGCAGATAGATGCCGAAGAGCACGCCGACGACTCGCAGCGTCTCCTGCGGCCAGGCAAGGACCAAGACGCCGAGGGCGATGGCAGCCAGGCCCGTGGTGAGAAGGATCTGCCAGCCCATGTTCGCCACCGCCGCCATGCTCCCGTCGAGGGGGGCGCCCCGTGGCTCGGTGCCGTGCGTGGCCGCCGTGCCGGTGCCTGGTGAGGAATCGGAGGGAGATGTCATACCAGCTCACCCTTCCGGGAACAAGGGGGGAATCTTTTCCCTCCATGGTCCCTCCACCCGGCCCCGTATCGCCTGGCGAGGACGGAGGCAACTGAGAACTGCCGTGTCGGTGCCGTCGCCCCGAATGTGCCGGTCCGCGTGATCTCCGTGCGTTGCTGACGGTGCCCACAGTGCCGGGGCTCCTCGCCGCCGGCCCCGGTCAGCGGGCCAGGGGACACTGGGCCACCCACCCCCGACCGCCGACGGCTTCCCCTGGGCCCGCTCGGTCACTCGGTACGAGCGTCGTGCTTGATCGGCAGCCCTGAAGGCTCAGCCTCGCCCGTGCGGTACGAGGTCGGGGGGACCGACCGGTATCCGGGGGCCTCGGGCTGGGCGCACGGGGGCAGCCGTGGGCACGTGTGGTCTCGGTCTCCCAGCCCTCAAACAGCTTCGGCCGTGCCTTCGGGGCTCGGCCGGGTCGGCGGTGTGGACGAATGAAGGTGGGGCGGGCCCGGACACTGGATCGATCGTAGATTGGAAGGGCAGGCGGTCGCGCTCGCAAGCGGCGGAGACCACGTGATGACAGCGGATATCGATTTCACGGCGTTCTTCGACGTCACACCAAGCCCGTACCTGGTGCTGGACACGGACCTGGTGATCCGCTATGTCAACCCGGCATGCCTGAGGGCCGCCGGGCGAACCAAGGACGAGTTGATCGGGAAGTACTTCTTCGACGTCCTGCCGGAAAATCCCGGCATCCGCGACGATGCAGAAGGGCACCTGAAAGCGTCACTGCACCGGCTTCTGGACACGGGAAAGCCGGAAACCGCGGTGCTGCAGCGGTACGACGTCCCCCGCCCCGACCCACCGGGCGGGTTCGAGGAGCGATGGTGGTCCGTGATCCACACCCCCCTTCCCGGACCTGACGGCACAGTGAAGTGGATCATCCAGCAGGTAGAGGACGTCACCGCCTTCGTCCACTCGCCCCGGGCCCGTCAGCACGGCAAGGAGTCGACCGAGCGGGCAAACGGCATGGCAGCCGAGCTGTACGCGCGGGCCCGCGAGCTGCACCGGCTGAACCAGGAACTGCGCCAGGCCCACGCCCGCGAACAGCAGGTCGCCGTCACCCTGCAGGAAGCCATGCTCTCCGTCCCCGACCTGGACCAGCACAGCAACATCGCCGTGCGCTACCTGCCGGCGACCGCATCACTCAATGTGTGCGGCGACTGGTACGACGTCGTCGACCTGCCACCCGACCGCTACGCCGTGGCGGTCGGAGACGTCGTCGGCCACGGCCTGCATGCCGCGGCCGTCATGGGCATGCTCCGCAGCGCCCTGAGCGCCGTCATCCGCGCCATCCCCAGCCCCGCCCAGGCTCTGGAAGTCCTCGGCCTGTATGCCCGCTCCGTGGACGGCGCGATGGCCGCAACCGCGGTCAAGGTACTCATCGACACGCGGAGCACGCTGGTCATATACAGCAACGCCGGGCACCCACCGCCGATCCTGCTGCACTCCGACGGGACCTGCGAACTGCTGGACAAGGCCACCGATCCGCCACTGGGCGCACGCGAGCATCATGTCCCCCGCCCTCAGGCCGGCCTCGCCTACACCCCGGGAGACATCCTCGTGCTGTACACCGACGGCCTCATCGAGCGCCGCGGCGAGGACATCGACGCCGGCTTGGAACGCTTGACCACAGCCCTGGCCCAGGACCAAACCCTCCCCCCTGAGCTGCTGGCCGACGCACTGCTGGCCCGGCTCGACGTCGCTGGTGGCGCCCCCGACGACATCGCTCTCGTCGTCATCCGCCTGTGATCCAGCGCGTTTTTCGACAGCTTCCGGAGAGACCGCCGCGGATTCAGAAACAGCTTGAGAGGTCGTTTTCTCCGCGCGGCGCCCCGTAGCCGGCTCCTGCAGACCGACCGGCTGTGTATGCACGCGCGCCACGTGTCCGAGCAGGGTGTGGCTCAGGTGAGGGGGCGAGCGTCCCACGCGTTCTGGAGGGCTGACTGCACGCCTTTCCCGAGGACGAGGTGCGTCGTCCCGCCCGGCAGGGTGGGCAGCTCGGCCCAGTGCGTCACGGTTTCGGCACTGGCGAGGCCGTGGGGCAAGCGGACAATCCCGTCGGAGTCGACGAAGCAGTCCCTGTGCTCTGCCCCGTCCTCACTCCGGTGCAGAGTCATGAAGACCATCGGCCTCACCAGCCAAAATTCCTCACCCGATGCTGTGTCGGCCTCGGAGTCAGGGGCACGGTCACCTGGATACCGGCCCGTGATCGCCGCTGCCACCGGTGTACCGCTCCGAGGCAGCCTCACGCGTGCGTCAACCCAGGTCACTACGGTGTTCAGATTCGTCATCGCCACCCTCACTCAGGCACTCGGCACTCCACGCTCGCGGGGGTTGCTTGCGCCGGAACGAGCGCTGGACGGCGAGCACCCCCTCTGCGGTCACGATCTATGGGAATCGTCAACTCGTCAACGATCTCCGTCTCGCCCCTCGCCGAGTCACGTCCGCGCCAGGTCTCGTGCCGCAACTCACTTGGACAGTCCGCGACTTCGGCAAGCCCCTGAGGGGCGCCGAGCTCGTCGTGACCGGGAACCGCGCGACACGGGTTCCGGAGGCGGCCGACCGGTCCACCGTCTCCCCAACCAGCGCCCGCCGGAGACGTCTGGGTCGTGCGGCGTCAGCCGGGGGAGGACGGCGAACTGCCCGGTGAACAGGGCTCCGCGATGACCCCCGGAGCGGTCGTTGCGTAGCCGAGAACGAGCCCCTGCGGGTCGGCGACTGGCGAGGCCAGGGCAGTCAGCTGTGCGACGACGCATGCAAATCGACAGGCAGGGTGAGGCATTGCGGTCTCCCCGCCCTCCAGTTGATCGGGATCAACCGAACAGCTGGGAACCGAGCGGGTGTTGCCGGTCGAAGCCGGGGAGGATCAGGAAGGTCGCGCTGGCGGTTGTGGTGGTGAAGGGCAGCAGTGCGTCGGAGGTGTCCATGTGGGTGAGGGTGGCGGTGAAGGTCCGCAGGTCGTTCTGGAAGCTGATGAAGAGCAGGCCGGGGGCGGGCTCGTCGGTGCTGTAGGAGCGGCGGAGCATGAGCCCGACCCCGACCACGGTGGCGTGTGCTCTGCGCACGTGGGCGTCCGCGGGGACGAGATAGCGCCCGTCTGGTGTCTTGGCTCCGAGTGCCGGGCCCGAGGCGGCGGTGCCGCCGGAGAGGGGGACGCCGCTGGCCCGGCGCCGCCCGAAGACCGCCTCCTGTTCGGCTACGGACAGGGCGGCGAACCGTGGCAGGTCGAGTTCCATACGCCGCAGTACGGCAAGGGTGCCGCCGGCGACCGCAGGGGGCCCCGCCAGCCACAGGTCGCGCTGTTGTTCGGCGGTCGTGTGCGGGCCCACGATGCCGTCGATGAAACCGAGCGGGTTACGTGGCGCGGTGAGGCCGTTGCCGACGGACACGTTCGTACCGCGGCGTGCGGACTGGCGCCAGCGTTCGCGGATGCGGTCACCGGCCTGGTCCAGAAGCGCGGCGGCGACGACCGGTAAGAGCAGCGCGTCACTGGCGCAGATCTGTATCAGCAGGTCACCGCCGCGTGCTTGCGCGGCGATCCGCTCGCGGGAGAATCGCGGGAGGTCGGCCGCGCCGGGCAGCGAGGCACCGGCCGTGCGCACGAGCCGGGGGCCCACGCCGACGGTCACGGTGAGGTCGCCCGGCGGCAGGCCCAGCAGCCGCGTGTCGGTCCCCGCTGTGAGGGTGCGGATGGCCTGGCCGAGGTCGGCCAGTAACGGGCCGGGAGCCACGGTGGCACCGAGGTCGGCCACCACGGCGAGCAGGTTGGGCTGGGCCGCCTGGGGGAGCGTGATGCCGGCCTGATGGCGGCCCGTCGCCGGCACCGGCATGGGCGTGGCCCCTGGGGTAGGGGCGTGGCGGCCTGGCTGGGCGGAGTCCGATGTGCACCCGGCGGTCAAACCGGCTGCCATCATGGCGCCGGAGACCTCGAGGAACGTGCGACGTGACGGGTGGTGATCGGCTCGGCGCATGGGGTGCAGAGTGCCACACCCGAATCGCCCGTGCCGGTCAACCTCGCGATTCTGGCGGGGAATTGGGCGTCATGCCAGACTGGGATCATGCCTCGATTAGATCTTCGCGTGTTGGCGGCGGTAGTGGGCACGCTGACACTGGTGGCAGGCTGCGGCGGCGATGGCGGATCGGGCAAAGGCCGACGTCCGTCCGGTGCGCAGGTGACGATCCGAGTACCTGCCGATGCCCCGACGATCTCGGATGCGGTGTCCTTGGCTCGGCCCGGTGACCTGGTGCTGGTGGCGCCAGGCGTGTACCACGAGTCGGTGAAGGTCGACACGGCGCGCATCACTCTTCGCGGTGTGTCCCGGGACAAGGTCGTCATCGACGGGCGGTTGCAGCAGCCGAACGGCGTCGTCGTCTCGGCGCCCGGGGTGGCCGTGGAGAACCTGACCGTGGAGAACAACACGCAGAACGGTGTCCTGGTCACCGGTTCGGCGAAGGCTGCCGCCGGTCTGCCGGGGGGAGGCGGCGGCTACGACACCGGCGACGAGCCCGTCACCTTCCTGAAGTCGTTCCTGGTCTCCCATGTGACCGCGACTCGCAACGGTTTGTACGGCATCTACGCGTTCTCCGCCCAGAACGGTGTCATCGAGCACTCGTACGCGTCGGGCGGCGCCGACTCGGGGATCTATGTCGGCCAGTGCAAGCCCTGCAACATCGTGGTGCGGGACAACGTCGCCGAACTCAACGCGGTCGGTTACGAAGGCACCAACGCCAGCGAGGACATGTACGTGGTCGGCAACCGCCTGGTCGGCAACCGGGTCGGACTCACCACCAACTCCGACCACCAGGAGAAACTGCTCCCGCAGAAGGGCTCCGTCATCGCGGGCAATCTGATCGCCGCCAACCAGCAGACGGCCACCCCGGAGCAGGCCGACGGCGGGTGGGGCATCGGCGTCGGCATCGACGGCGGCAGCGACAACCGGTTCCTCCGCAACCGCATCGCCGGCAACCGCAACGCCGGGCTGGTGATCACCGCGACCGCTGACATACCTCCGGTCGGCAACCAGATCGTGGACAACACGTTCACCGGCAACGGCGTCGACGTCGGCTGGACGTTCCCCACCGCCACGCGGGGACGGGGCAACTGCCTGCGGGGCAACGATCTGCGCACCACCGTGCCCGCCCGGCTTGCGACGACTGCGGCCTGCCCGCTTCCGGCCGGGTCGTCCTCGCCGGCCGGCACGTGGGCGGCGCCGACAGCACCCGGTGGCATCCCGTTCACCGAGGTCGCGGCGCCTGCTCCGCAGCCGCAGTTCCCCGGCGCCGCCACCGCGGGCGCCACCGTAGTCCCGCCCGCCCCGGCCCGGCCGAAGACGGAGGGCATCCGGCTGCCGCCGGCGTCCCTGCTCGCCGCGAACGCGCGGGTGCAGACGTCCTGAACAGCGGCTACCGGGTCGGGGTGGTTCCGGGGCCCGGCTTGACCGGAACGTACTTGTGGGTGTCGAAATCGATGACTACCGGCTCCGACTGCGAACCCACGCTGACGCGGACCCGGTACATGGTGCCGTCGGAGCCGATCCAGTAGCGCACGTTGCCCGCCGTACCGGAGCGGTCAGGGGAGGACGGCCCGGTCATGACGTCCACCCAGCGCCCGTCCACCTGCTCCCGCCCCCACCAGGCGGCGCCGTTCTGCGGCAGCAGTTCGGCGTTCTCCGGCCGGTTGCCGCCGAGACCGAGCGCGATGGACAGGGAGGTGTCCAGCGCGCTGCCGGACGACAGCAGCGGGCGGTCGTACCAGCCCGAACGGGGCGGCGAGGCGGGTGCGTGCGCCGGGGCGTCCGTCATCGGGCGGACGTGCACCGAGGTGGGCGTCCACTGGATCAGCCCGTCGCTGGACTTGTCGCGCCCGGTGCCGTGCACCACGCCGTAACCGACCTTGCGCCGATAGTCGACGGACCCGGTGACGGCCAGCCCGCCGCCAGTGCCCGGCACGGTGATCGTCACCGCGCGGCCCTGCGCCTGGTAGTTACGGAATCGCGTGATCGCCAGCCGGCTCGCCTCATCCGTCCTCAGCGGGCGCGGACCGCCGGCGCCGGAGCCGCCGTCGGCGACCAGGAACGCGACCACCGCGGCCACCGCGACGGCCGCGATGCCGATGACGGCCGCGGCCCGGCGCGACCGCAGCCATCGGCGCCGGTCAGCCGGACGACCCGGCGAGGCTTGCCGGATTCTCACGCTCCGCACGCGGTTCGACGCTGACACTCTCCGAGTCATCCTCTCGATCACCACACCGTCCGGCCGCCGCGGGCTCGCGACGGCACTCGGCAGTCCGGTGGCAGACCACGCCAAGGCCGGCCCTCGTGGACCGGCCGAGACGTGATCTGCCCGTCTGCGCCGTCCGGATCGGGGACGGGCAGATCACCGTTACGCGGTTCGTTCAATGTTGCCGGGCGCGCCGATTCCGGGTCACGAACGCGATGACCAGGCCCGCACCCACCAGCAGACCGACGATGCCGATCATCTCCGCCAGCCCGGGTGTACCGGTGTTCGCCAGCGAACCCTCGCCTCCACCGGCCGGGGCCGGGTCGTTGCCAGGCGGCGCGGGCGACGGCGGCGTGGACGCCGCAGGCGGTGTCGGTGTCGGTGTCGGTGTCGGTGTGGGAGTCGGCGTCGGGGTCGGGCTTGGGGTCGGGGTCGGGGTTTCCTTCGGGATGTACACCCCGGCGTCGATCGAGTGATCGACCCCGCCCGGCTTGTCCGGCGCTGTGACAGGCGCGTAGCCGTTGCACAACGGTCCGGTGGTCGGCGGGGTCACATTGGAGTCGTGCGCACGGTTGGCACCGGCCCGCGGGAGCGTGAACCTCAGCTCGCTCGCCGGGGGCTGCTCGGGCACCTGGCTGGTGTCCGCGGTGCAGACGTCGAACTGCACCGTGTACTTCGCGCCCGGCTTGAGCTCGTACGCGGCGCCGACACCACCGAAGTAGTACTCGCCGGCGGCATTGGTCCTGGTCGTGGCGACCTGTTTGCCGTCCGCGTCCAGCAGGTTGATCGTCGCCCCCGCCAGCAGCACGTGCCCCGGGTCCTGGATCCCGTTGTGGTCGCCGTCGAACCACACGACGTTGCCGATCTGGATCGGCGCATTCGCCGCCGCGTATGCGATGTCACCGAGCCCGCCTGCCTTGCCGAACCCGCCTTGTTCCCGGCTGACGAACTGGAACCCGTTGGCGGCCGGGTTGTTGCCCGGGCCCTGACCGGTCGTGATGTCGTGGTACCCGGTCCCTGAGGTCGCGACGTTGACGACCGGGTCGAACTCCGTGCTGACGACCCACTGCTGCTGCGGGATATAGGCCACCGACCCCAGCGCGGTCTCCTGGTGCGCGTTGGCATAAAAGTCGCCCGGGAAGTATTCGACGACATCGGCGGCCTGCCCGCCATTGTTGGCGGGGGTGGCGTGGTTGGGGCAGCTCCCGGTGCCTTCCCACTGGAATTCACCGGTGGGAGTGGCACAGACCATGGTGATGTCACCACCGGACATGCCGTTTTCCGCCGTGTCGTTCCCCGGGCGCGGGTCCAGCCCTCCCCAACTGAGCACGTCCATGAACCGGTCGCGGAAACCCAGGATCATCGAGCCGTCGCGGGCGAAGGCGAGGGAGGCCAGCTCCGGCTGCGGATCGATGAAGACGCTGCCCGCCTTCCGGTCGTCCCACGTGCCCAGGCTGGTGTTCCACGGGTTCCAGTGGGTGGCCTTGTCGCCGGAACCGAAGACGGTGCCGCGTTGGTCCGTGAGCGGGTGGCTCAGCACCGTGGTGAACCGCTTGCCGTCGTAGGTGGCGACGAAGGCTTTCAGGTCCGCGCGCTGCTGCGTGCTCTCCGCGCTGCACACACCGCCGACGTACAGCGTGTTGTTGTGGACCTGGAGACCGAACGGCCGCCAGTCGTCGGGGCTCGCGCACCCCGGGTCCGGGATCGGGACCGTCGACTTGGGCGCCTCGGCGGTGGCCCCTGTCGCGTCGAAACTCACCAGGCTGCGGGTCCGCAGGTTCACCGCGTACAGCGTGGAGCCGTCTCCCGACAGGGCCAGGCCACCGATGCTCTCCTTGCCCGGTGCGTCGGTGAACCCGGGATCCTTGATCAGGTTGCCGGTGTCGTGCCGCGTCACCGCCGCGTCCGGCACCCGCGCGAACAGCTCCGGCGCACCCGAGCCGTTGACCGGCACCGTGTAGATCGCGCCCCCGCCCTGCGGCCCGTACGGGGCGTACCGGCGGGCGAAAGCGCTCTGGAACAGCCGGGTTTGGTACTTGTCGTACGCCAACCCGAACGTCGTGCCTACCTGGTCCTGCGTGGCCAGCGTGGTCGGGCACGCCACATCGGTGGGACACGTGCCCCGGGTCTTGGTCCCGAACGCCACCAACGCCCGGTTGTCGGTCCCGTTGGCGCCGTTGTGGATCGGCACGAAGTACCGCGAGTCGGGCAGCGCGTAGTCGGCCGGATCCCACACCCCCGTCACCACCGAGGCGTTCTTTCCGCCCGACACATCCACGAACGACGTGAAGCTGTCGAAGTGGTTCCCCGCCGTCGACGCAGGCGCCGCCTGCAGATAGCCGCTGTACGGCGCCGGGATGCTGACGTCGACGCGGTACTGGCCACCGCTCAGCACGGTCGACCGCGACACCACGACCTTTCCGGTGGCATCCGTGACGCCGGTGACAACGTGCCCCGCGGGGTCGGAGACCTTCACGGTCATGCCCCGCTGCGGCACGTCCATCGTCGCGTTGAGCACGCCGGTGCCGAAGAAGTCGCGCAGCACCTCAACCGTCAGCGTGCCGTCGGTGGTCGAAGCGGTGGCCGGTCCAGCCGTCGCTCCCACGGAGCCGCCTGCCAGCAAAAGAACAGATATCGCGATGCGCGCCGGCGGCTCCACAAGCCTCCAGGCTAACCGGCGCGAGTCTCTGCCGAGTCGGTTCATGGCATCACACTCCACACTTCTCTTGTCGTGAAAACGAAGCACTCGCTTCGCGCTACACGTCCACTTCGTGACCCCAGGCGCGGACGTCGGTCGCGATCGTCACGGAAGGAAAAAGGGCCCACTGCTGTTGAGTGGGCCGCTTGCGGTGATGGATATTGTGGGTGAGTGGTAAGCGCCGCAGGCCAGGAAAAGCAAACGCGCGTTCACGACCTCGGGCAGGACCGCCCTGGGTTGCGCGTTTTTGCAGCTCAATCACGGTGCCTTCGCCCCCACCCCGACCTCACCGACCGCCATCGCGAGCAGCGCGCGATAGCCTATCCCCGGAGTCTCGCCGTCACCAGCAGAATCCCTCACATCCCTGGGGATCCGCGACATTCTCCGAACGCCCGGAGAATGACAACCGGAAGAATGTGCGAGAGTGAAGCGGCGGCCGAATCTGGTCCCGTCGGGTCCGTGCCGTCCGGATGACGGCCAATTGGCCATGTGAGTTCACGTATCCGGGTGCTTCGTTGCCACCTGGTAGTACCCCGAGTGGAACACCAGGGGGGTCCCGCCATCGGCCTCGTACTGTTCGATTTCGCCGAGGAAGATGATGTGGTCGCCGGCGTCGAGGCGTTGGACGGTGCGGCATTGGAAGCGGGCGACGGCGCCGTCCAGGAGGGGGGTGCCGGCGATGCCGGGGGTGGTGGGAGTACCGCGGAATTTGTCGTCGGCCGGGGTGGCGAACTGACGGGAGAGGTGGTGCTGGTCGGCGGCCAGTATGTGGACGGCGAAGTGTGAGGCGTCGGTGAAGTCCGGGAGGCTCGGGCTGTTTTTGCCGGGGCACCACAGGACGAGGGGCGGGTTCAACGAGACGGAGGTGAAGGAGTTCGCGGTCATGCCGACGTTGCGGCCGTCGGGGGCGCGGGCCGTCACCACGGTCACGCCGGTGGCGTACTGGCCCAGCGCGTGGCGAAGTTCGCGGCCTTCGAAGCGGGCGGCGTGCTGGGCGCGCTTCTCGGTCAGGAAGCGGTGTGCCTCGGCCTCCTCGAACCACCAGCGGTAGAGGGTGCGCGGGTCGTCGAATCCGGCGGCGAGGGCACCGGCGACAGCGGGGATCTCGGCCGCCGCTGTCAGCAGGTCACGGTGGTGGGGACTCAGGTCGGTCAGGAGAGAGTTGGTCCAGCCGACGGCCCATTGAGCCCAGCCGCGCCAGAAGTTGTCGAAGGTGCGCTGCATCCACTGCGGGGTGAATTCTGCGGTGCCGTGACGGAGGATGCTGTCGAGGTAGTGGGATGCGGCCTGGGCCGCGTTGTTCGAACCCTGGCCGGTGATCGGATCGTTGAGGACGACGGCGTCGGCCATGCCGAGGACGTGCCGGCCGGAGACCAGGCGGGCGACGGGGTGCCGGACGGTCGGAGTGAGCCTGCCGCGCAACACGCCGCCGCTGTCGGTGAGACGGGCGTGCCGGCAGCGCTCGTATTCGTCGGGGAAGAACCGGTGGAGGATTTCCAGTGAGCGGGTGAGGTGGTCTTCGGGTGTGCGGATGTCGTCCCAGCAGTCCATCGGGCCGCCGGGAACGCCCTCGAAGACCATGATGTCGCAGGGTCCGGTGGTGGTGAGGGCCGGAAAGGAGAAGAATTCGCCGATGCCGGGGACCAAGCGGTAGTGGACGGCGTCCTCCCCCTCCCGCGGTGCCGTACCCGTGACGTACGTCAGAGCCAGCGCACGGCGCGGCCGGTCGTAGGGGGAGAGTTCGGAGTTGCGCGGGAAGAGTTGGCTCAGCTCGCCCTTGCCGGTGGAGACCACGACGAGATCGTGCGTACGGGCATACCATTCGAGGTCGCTGACACCCGCCTCGTGCAGCACGATCTCGCCGCGGCCGCCGTCCGCGAACTGCTCGATCCAGGCGGCACACTTGACCCGCTGGTCGACGGAGTGGGCAGGGCCCTCCAGCGGCGCGCGCCAGGAGACGTCCGGAGTGCCGTGCGGACCGATGAGAGAGAACGCGATGCCGGAGATGTCCGGGGCCTGGTCCTCCCAGTGGTGCAGGCCGAGTTCGCGCTCGCTCTGGAGCGCGGTGTCGAACATGCACTGGCTGGACATGACCGGCCCGCGACGCATCTCGTCGGGGTCACGGTCGGTGACCAAGGTGACGTCATAGCCGTGCGCCTGGAGTCCCAGGGCGAGTTGGGCACCCGCCTGCCCGGCTCCGACCACCGCGATCCTTCTCATGTACTGCTGTCCTGCTCTCGTTGCGTAGCTATCGCTGACGTAGTGTCAGTTGTGGTGCAACCGTCGCTTGACGGCCGGTTCAGGCGCCGATCTCGGTCAGGTAGTTCTTCGCGGCGACCGGGTCCATGAACCAGCGGAACAAGTCGCGCGGGTCATCGAAGCCGTTGACGAAGCGGGCGGCGATACGGGAGTTGGCGCTCGCCGCGCCGAAGAGCTCCAGGACGTGCTGCGGCGGGGCGCCGAGCATCGCGTTGGTCCAGGCCGTGGCAGCCCCCGCGTTGTCCCAGAAGCGGCCGAAGGCCAGCTCCATGAACGCGGCGTCGTACGGGCGCTCGCCGTGGTCCAGGATGGTGGCGAGGTAGGAGGCCGCGCACTTCGAGGCGTTGTTGGACCCCTGGCCGGTGATCGGGTCGTTGAGGACGACGACGTCGGCGAGGCCGAGCACCTGCGCGCCGGAGGGTAGCGTGGCGACGGGCTTGCGGACGGTCGGCGCGAAGCGGCCCGCGAGGGTGCCGTTCAAGTCGGTGAGCGTGACATCGGTGCAGCGCTCGGCCTCCCACGGTACGTACGTCCGCAGCAGCTCCTGGAACTTCGCCAGCTGCTGGTGGGGGGTGAGCCCGTCGAAGCAGTCGAGCGGGCCACCCGGTATGCCCTCGAAGAACATGATGTCGCAGGGGCCGCTGGTGGTGAGGCTGGGCATGGTGAAGTACTCGCCCACACCGGGGATGACGTTGAAGCTGACGCCGGGGCGGTCGGGCAGCGGTGCCATGCCGGTGACGTACGCCAGGGCCAGCGCGCGCTGCGGAGCGTCGTACGGGGAACGCATGGCGTCCCGCTCGAACAGCCCCGCGATCTCGCCCTTGCCGGCCGCGACGATCACCAGGTCGGACTCGGCGGCGTAGCGCTCCAGGTCCGCGATGCCGGCCTCGCACAGGTCCAGACGGCCGCCGCGGCGCGCGAACTCGCCCATCCAGAGCGGCATTTTGACGCGCTGGTCGATGGAGCGGGCGGTGGCCTCAAGACGGGCGTCGAAGGAGAGCGCCCGGCCGCCCTGGCCGTCGGCGATGCTCACGCCGAGACCGGCGATCGGCGGGCAGGCGTCGCCCCAGAAGTCGAGGCCGAGGTTGCGCTCGTGGGCCAGCGCGGTGCCGAACATGGCCTGGCTCGACATAACCCGGCCGTCGCGGATCTGGTCTCCGGTGCGGTTGGACACGATGGTGACGTCAAAACCGTGGTCGATCAGGCCGATGCCGAGCTGGAGGCCGGCCTGGCCGGCTCCGACGATGGTGATCTTGCGCATGAGGGGGTTCTCCGCGGGTTCGGGGTGTGCGGTTTTTGAGCGGTGCCGTGCGGTGCCGTGCGGTGTCGTGCGCTGTGCAAGCGTTTCGGCACGTGGCGGCGCTAACGGGTGGGTGTGGCGGTTGTGTGGAATGCGGCTGCCCGCCGGAGGGGGGCTGGCGGGCAGCCGCGGGAGGCCGGGTCACCCGTAGGGCCGGGGGAAGGACCCCGGGTAACCCGGCCGGCTAGAGGGGCCCGGCCGGATCGGCGAGCCGGGGCAGCAGCGGCAAGGGTGCCGCGACGTGCGGGGGTACGGCCTCGGCGGCCCTCGCCGCGTCGGTCGCGCGTAATACGCGCCGCGCGCATGCGACGGCCTGTCCGCTGGGCGTGACTCCGCCTCTGACGAGCGCAGCCCGGCCCGGCACTCCCTGCATTGTTGATTCCCAGGATTCTCTCGGGGCCGCGGCGGTCAGGCGTCAATCTTGGTATGGCAAGATCACCTGCGCTATCCGGATCACGCGGGTTGCTGTCCCGATCGCGCATCTCGGCGGTGGAGGTTTACATGCCCGCTGAAAAGTCCCCCCTCGCAAATCACCAGCGGTTCCATACAGCGGACATTTGGGAGGCGCGGGCCGAGGTCGGTCGCGCCTTCTGTCCGCATGAGCTGCGCATCACGCGGCGCTCGGCGACGCTCGACGCCCGGCTGCACGGCGCACCCTTCGATCGGACAGGGCTCTATTACCTCGATTACGGAACGGAAGTCCGGATCACACCGGGGGATCTGGAGAGCTTTTTCCTCGTCCAGATCCCGCTCGCCGGTTACGCCGAAATCACCTGCGGCCGCGAGGAGATCATTTCCTCCCCAGAACTCGCTTCTGTCCCCTCTCCGACCGGAAAGTTGGACATGCGCTGGGGTGACGGCAATCCGCAGCTGATCGTGTGGTTCGACCGATCGTCGCTGGAATCGCACCTGGGCAGTTTGCTCGGCCGCGCCGTGCGCCGCCCGATCTTCTTCTCGCTCGGCATGAACCTCACCACGCCGGGCTCCCGCTCCTGGCTCAACATCGTCGACCTCATGCGCCGGGAGGCGGAGGGGCCCGGTGGGATGACAAGCCAGCCGCTCGTGACAAAACAGCTGGAATCACTCCTCATGACCCAGCTGTTGATGGCCCAGCCCAACAACTACACGTCGGCGCTGCTCGGCGAGCAGCCGCGCGTCGCGCCGCCCGCGGTCCGCCGCGCCATGGAGGTCATCGAGGGACACGCCGCCGAGCCGCTCACGGTCGCGGAGATCGCGGAATGCGTCGGCGTCGGCGTACGGGCCCTTCAGGAGGGCTTCCGCCGGCACCTCGACACCACACCGCTCGCGTACCTGCGCGAGGTCCGCCTGGACCGCGTACGCAAGGAACTCCTGGCCTCCGACCCGGGTTCCACGACCGTGACCGCCGTCGCCTCCCGCTGGGGCTTCCTGCACCCGGGCCGTTTCTCACTCGCCTACCGCCAACAGTTCGGGGAGTCGCCTTCGGAGACGTTGCGGGCATAGGGGAAGCCTCGCCGGGGGCAGCATGAAATCCGGGGGGCCGGGCGAACGCCGGCTCCTTCGTTCCGGCGCACTCGCCGACCCGGTGGTCACGGCGTCAAGTCGAGAAATTCCCAGTGCGCTCGGGGTTGCGCGCCGCTGAGCCATTTCCCGCAGTTCTGCAGGACCGTAGGGCTTGAGGTGATGTGCTGGGTACCTGTGCCGAGATCACGCAGAAACCGGTCGATCGGCCCGCGCCGGATCGCCGCCGTGCCCGCCCATCGGTGCACCGTCTGACCCACGTCCTGCACGGTCCACGTCGCGTGGTTGAGCGCCAGCCGGAGCAGAGTGTCCTGCTCCGTACTCGACAACTCGCCTGCATCCAGGGTGTCTTCGATACCCCGCCATACCTCCATCGCCCACGCCCGTGCCGAACGAAGCTTGGCTTCGGCGGCCGCGTACTCCGCGTGGAACTGCGCGGTGTCGACGGCGGCGTTACGTGTGCCGGATTTGGCCGCGGCGACCAACTTCAGTTCATCGAGCAGGCGCCGCCCGACCCCGAACGCCCAACCGGTGTGCCCGATTGCCGACATGTTGACCAATCCGAGGCGGTAGATCGCGCCGCCGTTGGCCGGGTTCGTCGTCGTGGCGAGATAGGTGTGCGTCGCCGGGACAAGCACATCGGCGCAGTGGTAATCAATGCTGTGCGTCGCACGCAGCCCGAGCACATCCCAGTTGTCGACGAGTTCCACCTGCGACTTCGGCATCGCCAGCACCCGCAGCTCCCCGGTGCCCTCGACCTGGATCGCACTGTGGATATGGGTGGCGTGCGCCATACCGGAAGCGAACTGCCAGCTGCCGCTCACCAGATAGCCACCATCCACCGGGACAGCCCGGCCGGGCCGGGTGCCGTGCCCAGCCAACAACGCGTGGTCCCCACCCGCGACATCCGGGAACAGGTCGGCCGCCGCAACGGCATCGAGATAGGCCGCAGTGGTGCCGGTCATCAACTGCAGCGCCATCATCGTCCAACCGGCCGCGGAATCGTGGTAACTGATCCGCTCGACTGTCTCTATCAATTGGCGTGGGGAGAACTCGTAGCCGCCGAGGCTCTGCGGCAGTGCGGCCCCCACGACCCCGGCACCCAGCAACGCCCGCGCGGAGTCCTCGGTGAGTCTGCCGAGTTTCTCGGCCGCGTCCGCGTCCGCCTCAAGCACCCCGCCAAGTGCGTCAATCCGCTCGAGCATCGCGGGAAATTCCGGGCTGACATGCAATCCGATCGAGACCGCCATGGATGGTTGCTCCTCGCTATCAGTACTGAGTCAGCGTCACCATAGGGGAGCAACCGCACCCTTTCCTCGACCTGCCCAAAGGAGTCGGGCCGTTGATCGCCGGATCATGCAAGTGGGCCTGGGGTGCGCATGCTTTCGCAGGCCGTCACCGCGCTGCCCGACCACCGCGACGCCAGCCCGGTGGTGACGTACAACGCCGCTCCGTGATCCGTGAAATGCCCGCCGAGGCCCGTGCGGATACGGGCCCGCGGTGGGGTAGGGAAGCGGGGACGGGGGAGGGGAACTGGCTGATGCAAGGGCGAGTTGAGGCGCCTCCTCGGAGCAGGCTCGAAAAGGCAGGACTCGCGACAGGAGGCGCCGTTATGCGTATCCCCGGACCCGAGCGCCAGGAGGACGGCGGGCTGGGCGCCATTGCGGCTGCGGGCGGGCTGCACCGGTACCAGTTACGCCTGCACGAGGCGCACGGACCGGTCGTGCGCTTCCAACTGCCGGGCGCGGACACGGCCGTGTCGGTCGCCGATCCCGTGCTTCTGGAGGCCACGGCGCACATCGACACGCGGCCCGAGGAGCTGTTCGCGTTCCTGGACCCGCTGTGCGAGGCCGGCAACCTGCAAGTGCTACCCGCCGACGAGCACACCCCCTGGCGCCGACTACTGCTCTCGGTGCTCGCCGGACGGCCGGCTCACGAGCGGCACTTCGCGCGCTTCATCAAGTTGGCGCAGGAGCTCGCGGAACGCTGGGCGGGGCAGACCGACGGCGAACCCGTCGAGCTGCAACAGGAGTTGACCGCGCTGTCGCTCCGTATGATCTGCGGGTTCGCGCTCGGCGATGCGGAAACCGACACGGACCGTGTCGTCGCCGCGTTCGAGGAGGTGCTCACCGAGCACCTCGGGCGGCTCTACCAGGTGCCGCGGGCCGACCCGCGCTCGGCGGAGCGGGCCGAGGCGGCCCTTGCCTATCTGCGCGCGACGGTCGACCGCGTGGTGGCGGCGCACCGCTCAGGCGGCCGCACTGACCGCAGCGATCTGATCGGGGCGCTCGTCGAGGCCGGTCAGAGCCCGGCGCGGATCCGGGACACCGTGATGGTGACGCTGCTCGCCGCCCACCACACCACCGGCGTCGCCGTCTCGTGGACGCTGCACCTGCTGGGCCGCCATCCCGACGTGGGCGATCGCGTCGTCGCCGAACTGGACCAGGTGTTGGGCGGGCGCGCCACGCCCGATTACGGCGATCTGCGGCGGCTCACGTATCTGGACATGGTGCTCAAGGAGTCGATGCGCCTGTTCCCGCCCGGCCCGTACGGCGCACGCGAGACGACCGAGGACCTGGTGCTGGGCCCGTACGAGATCCCGGCCGGGACGACGGTGTTCTATCCGTTCTGGGCGGTGCACCTGAACCCTGAGCACTGGCCCGAGCCGGAGCGGTTCGACCCCGAACGGTTCACCCCGCAGGAGGTGGCCAAGCGGCCTAGGCTCGCGTACGTCCCCTTCGGGATCGGCCCACGCAGCTGCGAGGGCGCCGCGCTGGCCACGGTCGAGGCCCAGCTCGTCCTGGCCGTTCTCCTCAAGCGCCTGCGCTTCCGGCCCGCGCCGGGGCACGAAGTGACACCGGTGGAACGGTTCGTGCTGTGGGCACGGGACGGGATCCGGATGATGGTGCGGCCACGGGACCTCTAGGGCGTGCCCGATGGGGCCGGGGCGGAACGGTCGTATCCGTTCCCGCTTGTCTGTTCATGGGGTCTGAGCCCCTCCTCTTGCGCATACCGGATTGCTCTGGCATACCGCGAATATGACTCAACGTCACCCGGACAACCCATCGAAGCAAAGGGGCATCAGTGCTTCCGATGCCAGCCGTCCCCCGTTCGCGGAACGTTCAGCTGGTCTCCCTGCACCCGTTCTCTGCCGTCCCTACGGTCCTTGACGGTCTGGAAGGAGGGGTTCATGGACGCAATCCGGGCTCGTGGGATCACGAAATGTTTCGGCGATGTCGTCGCACTCGACGACATCGATCTGGACGTCGCGCAGGGCCAGATCCACGGTTTGGTGGGCCCCAACGGCGCCGGCAAGACGACATTGCTCGGGTTGCTGCTGGGACTGGCTGTCGCCGACAGCGGGAGCCTGCACACCCTGGGCAGGCCGGTCGGGCGGGCGCTCGCCGCTCCCGACGGAGTCGCCGGCTTCGTGGACGGTCCTGGTCTCTATCCTTCGCTCACCGCCAGGCAGAACCTCGCCGCGCTGGCCGCTCTCCGCGGCCACGACGTGCGGACAGCGGGGATCGCCGACGTGCTCGACCAGGTCGGGCTCACCGATGTCGCGGACGACCGGGTACGCGGTTTCTCCCTCGGCATGCGTCAGCGGCTCGGGCTCGGCGCCGCGCTGCTCACCAAGCCCCGACTGATCGTGCTCGACGAACCTGCCAACGGCCTCGATCCGGCGGGCAAAAGACACGTACATGGTGTCCTCACCCGGCTGGCGAGGGAGGGAACCAGCGTCGTGCTCTCGAGCCACCACATGGATGACGTCGAGGCACTGTGCTCCGAGGTCACCATCCTCGCCACCGGACGGGTCGTGTTCTCCGGCCCGCTGAACAAGCTGGCCGCCGAGAACCGTGAACTCGACTACCGGTTGCTCACCTCCCACCCGCAGTCCGCGCGCCGGCTGGCGGCCGACACGGCCGGCATCCGGGTCGTCGACGGCACCGAGGCACGGCATGACGCCGAGGTGCTCGTGGTGCGCACGCTGGTGCCCGCCCTGGATGAACTGGTGGTGCGACTCGTGCAGTCGGGTATCGCGCTGCGCGAGCTCGCCCCTGTGGTGTCGCCGCTCGAGGCCGCGTACCTCGCCCTCACCGAGCAGCAGGAGGATGGCCGATGACGGTGGGCACAGCCGATATCAGCGTCGCCGGTGCTCGGCGCGTCTCGGTGGCGCGCGGCTACCGCTTCGAGCTCGTCAAACTCGTTTCGCAGTGGCGGATCCGATTGCTGGTGCTCGCCTGCTGGATCGCACCGGCGGTCTTCGTGACCGGGGTGAGCCAGCAGAGCACGCTCCCCAGCGACACCCTCTTCGGGCGATGGATGCTGGCCACCGGGTGGGCCGCACCGCTGGTGCTGCTCGGTTTCGCCGGCACGTGGGCGCTTCCGCTGCTGACCTCGGTGGTCGCCGGCGACGTGTTCGCCTCCGAGGACCGGCTCGGCACCTGGCGCCATCTGCTCGTGGCGGTCCGCTCGCCGCGACGGATTTTCGTGGCGAAAGCGCTGGCCAGCCTCACTGTCATCCTGCTGCTCGTGGCCGGGCTGGCCCTTTCCGGCACGGTCGGCGGGCTCCTGGCGGTCGGCAACCAACCGCTGGTCGGCCTCGACGGCCACCTGCTGGCGCCGTCCGACGCCGCCGCGAAGGTCCTCCTCGCCTGGGTCTGCGTGCTCGCCCCCACACTGGCCCTGGCCGCGATCGGACTGCTCGGGTCGGTCGCACTGGGACGGTCCCCGATGGGACTGCTGCTGCCCGCGCTCGTCGCGCTCGCGATGCAGCTCGCCCAGATGCTGCCGCTGCCCGTCGCCGTACGCCTCGCCCTGCCCGGCTACGGCTTCCTCGCCTGGAACGGTCTGTTCACCAGCCCCGTGCAGCTCGGCCCGCTCCTGATCGGCATCGTCGTCAGCCTGGTGTGGGCCGTGCTCGCAACCGCGCTGGCCCATGTGCTGTTCCTGCGACGGGACTTCACCAATCCGGTCTACGACGGTTCCGCGCGCCGTGCGCTCACCGTCGGGCTCCTGCCGCTGGTGGGACTGACCGCTCTCACCGTCGCGGCCCTCGCCGTGGCAACCCCCTCGACGGGTTCCGGAATCGAGCAGGCCAAGGTCCAGCGGTCCCTCGCCTCGGCGTTCGCCCACCTCTATCGCCTGCAGACCCGGCAGCTCCACCGCCCCGCCGTCACCGAAGCGCAGCTGCGGACCACGGCGGCGTGCACCAAGAGCGACGGCCAGGCCGCCCAGGAGGGGGCGGGCAACGACTGGCGCTGCGTCGTGACCTGGCATCTCCCCGGCGTCGCCGTCGCGGGGACGGCCATCTACCAGCTCGACATCGGTCCGGACGGCCGGTTCGTGGCCGACGGTGACGGACCGAAGGAAGTGAACGGCTACTTCCTGCTGCGGACTTCGACCGGGGACTCCCCGAATCCGCTGTGGCAGTTCGACGGCAACGTCGAGCTGCTCGCCACCACCTCGAAGGGATAGTTCCATGCAGGTAACACGGCAGCGCCGGGTTCACGAGAAGGAGCAGCTCAACCTCTTCGGCAGACGCGTCGGCCGCCGGAGCCTGATGGTGACGGCAGGCATCGCCGTCGCCCTCGGGGTCACGGGCACGGCGGTCGCCTCGACGTGGCAGTTCGGCACCCAGCAGGTCGCCCAGGTCACCGCCAGGGGCCAGGTCATTTCCAGCGACCAGTACATCAAGCCGTACGGCAGCCGCACCGTCATCAACGACGGCAAGATCATGTCGTCCACGGTCAGCCCGGACGGCACCCACCTCGCGGCCTCGGTCGCCGACGGTGATGCGTCGCTGGTCGTCATGGATCTTGCGACGGGGCAGGTGAAGCAGAAGGTCGGCACCAACGCGGCGGACGACCTGCGCATCAAGAGCGGCGCCGTCGGCCAGGAGGGCCCGACGTACTCGCCGGACGGCAGGCAGCTGTGGCTGGGCCAGGCCGACGGCTACACCAAGTTCACCGTGGGCGAGGACGGCACCCTCTCCCACCCGGTGGCCGTCCCCATCCCGGCCGACGGCACCAAGCGCGCGCTGGTGGGCGCGGCGGCATTCTCGGCCGACGGCTCCACCGTGTACGCGGCGGTCAACGGCCAGAACCGGGTGGTCGCCCTCGACACGACAACTGGAGCTATCAAGCAGAGCTGGGCGGTTGGCAACGCGCCCCGTGGGCTGGCCCTGGTCGGCGACAAGTTGTACGTCAGCAACGAGGGCGGACGCCCGGCGAAGCCCGGCGACACCACGATCAACTCCTACGGCACCGACGTGGTGGCCGACCCGGACACCGGAGCCAGCACCACCGGAACGATCAGCGTCATCGACGTGACGGACCCTTCCCCAAGCTCTTCGAGCAGGGGATACCCCAACGCCGCCGTCGGGACCATCAACGTCGGTCTGCACCCGACCGCGGTGTACGCGAGCAAGGGCGCGGTGTTCGTCACCAACACCGCCGACAACAACGTGTCGGTCATCAGCACCGCCAAGGACAAGGTCGTACAGACCATCTCCACCCAGCCGTGGCCGGAGGCCCGGGTCGGCTACGAGCCCAACGCGGTGACCCTCACCGACGACGGCCACCTGCTGGTGACACTCGGCCGCGCGAACGCGGTCGCCGTGTACCGCTACAAGACCCCGCAGGAGCCGGCCAGTTACCTCGGCCTGCTCCCGACGGACTACTTCCCCTCCGGGATCGCCGCTGTGGGCAAGCAGGTGATCGTCTCCCACACCCGTGGTGTCGATGCCCGCCGCCCCTCCACCACCGGCGGCCACGGCACCCATGACACGACGTCGAGCCTGACGCAGTTCACGCTGCCGGACGACCGCGTCATCAGGTCCCAGACGGCCAAGGTCTTCATGCAGAACGGCTGGACACCCGGTTCGGCCGCGACGACCAAGGGCAGGAGCCACGCCAAGCCGCTGCCGGTCCCGGTGCGGCTCGGCGACCCCTCGACGATCAAGCACGTCTTCCTGCTCGTGAAGGAGAACCGGACCTACGACCAGCTCTTCGGCGACCTGCCGCAGGGCGACGGCGACGCGACGTTCACGCAGTTCGGCGAGAACGTGACCCCGAATCAGCACGCGCTGGCCCAGCAGTTCGGGCTCTACGACAACTTCTACGACATCGGCACGAACTCGGCCGAGGGCCACAACTGGCTGATGCAGTCGGACAATCCGGAGTACACCGAGTCCTCGGCCGGTGAGTACGCGCGCAGCTACGACACCGAGAACGACGTGCTCGGCCACCAGAAGTCCGGCTTCATATGGTCCGGTGCGCAGGCGGTCGGCAAGTCCGTGAAGGACTACGGCGAGTTCCAGTCGGTCGAGAGCAAGCCGGCCGGTGCGACGTGGCAGAACCTGTACTGCGACGCCCAGAAAATGGACGCGACGGGCCAGCAGACCGCGTACCCGATCCGGACGGGCTCGGCGATCCCGTCGCTCAACAAGGTGTCGGTGCCCGGCTTCCCCTTCTTCGACCTCGACGTCCCGGACGTGTACAAGTACCAGATCTGGAAGCAGGACTTCCAGAAGAACGGCCCGGCGAACCTGAACATGTTCTGGTTCTCCAACGACCACACCGGCGGTCCGCCGAGTCCGGCCGCCGAGGTCGCGGACAACGACCTCGCGGTCGGCAAGATGGTCGACGTGATATCGCACAGCAAGTACTGGAAGAACTCGGCGATCTTCGTTGTCGAGGACGACTCCCAGGCCGGTATCGACCACGTCGACGGCCACCGTGCCCCGGTCCAGATCATCAGCCCGTGGGCCCAGCGCGGCAAGGTCGACAGCCACTACTACTCGCAGATCACGATGATCCGCACCGTCGAGCAGATCCTCGGGATCCACCCGATGAATCAGAAGGACAGCGCGGCGACGCCGATGTACGGGGCGTTCACCCGGAAGCCGGACAACACCCCGTTCACGGCACAGCCCAACCGGATCTCACTGACCGACGGTCTGAGCACCCTGCCTCCCTGCGGCGCGGACACGCCGGCCCCGCAGAACAGCAAGGCGGCGCCCGCGCCCACGACGGCGAAGGTGCCGGCGGACAAGCGGACGCTCGTGGCGCAATGGAAGAGGTGGGAGTCCCACCAGCGTCTGACCGGCCCGCACGCCGTGCCCGACTTCGCGAACCCCGCGCAGATGAACCACCTCACGTGGTACGAGACGCACAACTGGGCCAAGCCATACCCCGGCGAAGCCAAGATCTACGCACCGAAGGACGTGCCGGGTGCCTACATCCCGTCGCCGGAGTCCGACGGCTGACGACGGCTGATCGCGTCCAGGATCTTCTGGCCGGCGTCACTGCCGGCCAGGAGATCCTGCTGTTCCCTGCGGGGAACAGACTGCTGCAGCGAGCCGCACCGCTTTCGACGTACCCCTGATGAGCCGTGCTCCGGCCGGACGCTGATAGGCGTCCGTCGCCCGGATGCCGTCCCCCCTTTTCACTCGCGTCACCGCCGTATATAGGCTCACGCCCGTAACGAGCCTGATGGGGGAGAAGTCGAGTGGAGAGGCTCCGGCAGGACGATCCTGCGCGGATTGGGGACTTTGTGACGTTGGCGCGTCTTGACGCCGACGGCAGCCGAGGCGTTCCGGAACGCCGCTATCTGGCCCGTAGCGCTGACGGCGGACGCACCGTGCTGGCGTGTCTGCCGCCACTCGGCGGTGACCCGGCGCGGTGGGGGGCCGAGGCGCAGCAGGCGGCCCGGCTGACCCAGCCCGGGTTCTGGCCGGTGGCCCAGCTCGGGGGGACCTCGGCCTTTCCCTGGTACGCCTCCCCCTACCGGCCCGCACTGCCGCTGCCCGCCGTCCTGGCCGCGCACGGCGGCCCGCTTCCGGAACCGTTGGTCCGTACGCTCGGCGGCACGCTGGCCGAAGCCCTGGCGTCGGCCCACGTCCTGGGCGTCGTACATGGCGGCGTCTGCCCCGCGGGTGTGCTGCTGACCGCCTGCGGACCGCTCCTGGGCAGCTTCGGCGCGATGCGCGCGAACCCGGTGGCGGGAGCCTCCGCCGCGTCGGCGACCGGGCTGGAGACCGGTTGCCTCGCGCCCGAGATCGCGGCGGGCGGCCCGGTGGGCCGGGCCGGGGACGTCTACGCCCTGGGCGCCGTGCTGGCGTACGCGGCGACCGGGCACACCGTGCCCGAGAGGCAGGAGATACCCGCCGGCCTGCGGGACATCATCACGGTCTGCCGCTCGCGCGACCCGGAGGGCCGGCCCGAGCCGGCAAGGGTGCTGGCGGAGTTGCTGCCGGGCGCGGCGTACGGCGCACTGGCCGGCTCCACGGAGCCGGTGTCGCTGCCCGGCCGTGTCGTCGAGGCGTTGTCCCGTCAGTCGGCGGAGGTCCTCGCCGCCGCACTCCCCACCCAGGAGCGCTGAGACCGTGATCTCCCCCCTTCTGCACGACGACCCGCACACCGTCGGGCCGTTCCGGATCCTCGCCCGCCTCGGCGGCGGCGGCATGGGCACCGTCTACCTGGCCCGTTCGGCGGGCGGGCGCACAGTCGCGGTGAAGACGCTGCACACCCGTCTGGTCGCGGACACCACGCTGCGCACCCGCTTCCGGCTGGAGGCGGACGCGGCACGCGTCATCGGTTCCGGTCACGGTGCGGCGGTCGTCGACGCGGACCCCCAGGCACCGACCCCGTGGCTGGCGACGGAGTACGTCCTCGGCCCGCCGCTGGACACGGCCGTCGAAGCGGGCGGGCCGCTGCCGGAGCCGGCCGTGCGCGCCCTCGGCGCGTTGCTCGCCGCAGGGCTGGAGCAGCTTCACCGGTCGGAGGTCGTGCACCGTGACTTGAAACCGTCCAACGTCCTGGTGACGGCGCAGGGCCCGCGGATCATCGACTTCGGCATCGCACGGGCCTTCGGCGAGGAGCACCTGACGAGCGTGGGCAGCGCCGTGGGCACCCCGGCGTTCATGTCGCCCGAGCAGGCATCGGGTCTGGAACACGCGGCGGCGGGCGATGTGTTCGCCCTGGCCGGGGTGCTGGTCTTCGCCGCCACCGGCCTCGGCCCGTTCGGCGGTGGGGCCCCCACCGACCTGCTGTACCGAGTCCGGTTCGGTGAGCCGGACCTGGGCAGGGTTCCCGAAGGGCTGCGCCCCCTGCTCGCCCGCTGCCTGGCCAAGGACCCCGCGCACCGCCCGTCCACCGCCGACCTGTACACCGCGCTGGGCGGCACCGGAGACGCGCCGGGCGACCGCCGCGGTTTCGCGGACCTGCTGCCCGACGGGGTGCTGCGGGAGATCGCCCGACGCAGCGACGAGGTGTGGCGCGAGCCGCCGCACCGTCTGCCGCCGCCTGTGCCCGCCGAGGCGCCGCGGCCCGAGGTCGCCCCCGTACCGGGCGTCTCGCGACGACGGCTGCTGGCCGTGGCCGGGGGCGCCCTCCTGGGCGGCGGGCTCCTCGGCGGCGGGGGCTGGGCCCTGCTGGGGGACTCCGGTGGCGGCGGAGGCGGCGCCAAGAAGAAGGACGCCGTGGACCGGCCGAAGCCCCCGGCACCGCTGTGGAGCACCGGCCTGTGGTGCCCGGACTCCGGGGGCGACGTGATGAGCGCGGGCCGGAACCTGGTCATGCGCGCCGGGATCGTGCTGTGCGGCATCAACGCCGAGTCGGGCAAGTCGACCTGGCAGGCGAACATCGAGGAGACCTGGCGGTCGACCACCGACGGCACCCGCGTGTACGCCCTGCGGGGGCACGAGGAGAAGGCGGCGTCGCTGGCGGTGTGCGAGGTCTCGCAGACCAACGGCTACCTGGGCAAGCCGCTGGCCGAACTCGCCGCGTTCGACGGCAAGGAGCAGTTCAACCAGCTGCTGTGCGTCGTCGACGGCATCGCTTACCTGGTGGCCCGGTCCGCCTCCGGCAAGCGCTGGTACCTGGTCGCGGCCGACCTGGACTCGGGCAAGGAGCGCTGGCGCAGCCCGGTGGACGAGCCGCAGGCCGCGGGCGCCCCGCCCGTGCTGTGCGGCGGCGTGGTGGGGTCCCGGGTGGTGCTGTGCGGGAGCCCGGCGAAGGACTCGCACTTCTTCCGCCTCTCCGCGCACGACAAGGGCCACGGCCGCCAACTCTGGGAGATGTCCGAGACGTTCGCCGGCACCCCGCCGACCCGGCTGGTGGCCGACGACCACAACGTGTACCTGGGCGCCGAATCCCTCACCGCCCGACGGCTGTCCGACGGCGGGCTGGCGTGGCTCTTCGGGAACGGGCGCGACGTCGGCGACAGCGCGGGAGAGGAGCGGCGCTACGGCGCGCCCGTCGTCCAGGAAGGAGTCGTCTACTGTGTCGAGGCCGACCGGGGACTGATCGCCGTCGACGCCCTCTCCGGCACGCTGAACTGGCAGGAGAAGGGGCTGTCCGGCAGGAAGAACCAGCGGGAGACGGCCCCGGCGATCGGCAAGCGCTACGCCTACTGCGTCGACGACAAGGGCTTGCGCGCCGTCGACCTGCATGCCCGTAAGGCCGTGTGGACGTACGAGACCAAGCCGCTCGTCCTGACCGCCGACCCCAAGGGCGGCCGGCTGTACGTCCGCCAGGAGAAGCGGACCATCGCCCTCCCGCTCGCCTGATGTTCCGCTCCGTTCCCGATTCAGGAGATGACCGACCGTGAAACCCCTTGGCCAGGGCGATCCGCTGCGCCTGGGCCCCTACCGTCTCCACGGCGTCCTCGGTGAGGGCGGTATGGGCAAGGTGTATTTCGGAGCGGACGCCTCCGGACGCCCCGCCGCGGTGAAGGTCCTGCTGCCGGAACTCGCCCACGACGGGCACCTTGCCGAGCGCTTCCTCCGGGAGGCACGGACCGCGCGGGCGGTGACCAGCGAGGGCGTGGCGCGCGTACTGGCCGCCGAACTGGAGGGCGGCAGGCCGTGGATCGCCACGGAGTTCCTGGCCGGCCCGACGCTGGACGACGCCGTCAAGGACTTCGGGCCGCTCGACGACTCCACCGTGCGGGAGCTGGCGCGGTCACTGGCCCGCACGCTCCAGGACGTACACGCCACGGGGCTGGTCCACCGGGATGTGAAGCCCCCCAACGTCGTCCTCACCTCACGCGGCCCCCGCCTGATCGACTTCGGCATCGCCCGCCCCGAACACGGACTGACCCTCACCCGCACCGGACAGATCCCGGTCACCCCCGGCTACGGCGCGCCGGAACAGGTCCTGGGCCGGCGCGTCGGACCGGCGGCCGACGTCTTCTCCCTCGGCGCCGTCCTCGCCTTCGCCGCGTCCGGCCGGCCGGCGTACACCGGCGCCGAAATCACGGCCGTCCTGTACGAGGTCGTGCACGGCAGCCCCGACCTGGAGGACGTTCCCGAGGGCCTGCGGTACCTCATCACACCGTGCTTCGCCAAGGACCCGGTGGCACGCCCGCTGCCCACCCAGGTCGCCGACGCCGCAGGGGCACCGCAGAAGCCCGAACGCCTGTGGAAGGCCGGTCGGCTGGGACAGGAGATCCGGCAACGGGAAGCGGCGGCACGCCGCCTCACGGAACGTCCGGCCGACCCCTCGACCACCGTCGTGGACGGCGCGGCCGACGCCCCCCGCCTCACCCGGCGGCGGCTGCTGGCCACGGCCGCCGGCGGCGGAGCGCTGCTGGCCGCGGCAGGCGGCGGCACCGCCTGGTGGCTCAGCCGTGGTCACGGCGGTGACGCCCCGTCCGACCCCTTCGACATCCCGCCGGCCGCAAAGGTGCGGGCCGCGCCGCTCGGCTCCGCCGACGGCTCACCGACCCCGCTGTGGGGCCCCATCGAGAACGTGGCCGACGCCGGGTCGCCGGCTCCGCTGCCGGTACGTGATGTGGTGGTGTACGCGGCCTCCGGTGGCGGCGTCGCAGCGCGCCGGGTCACCGACGGCCGGGAGCGGTGGCGGATCGGCGAGGCGAAGGCGGACGCCGGCTATCTGTCGATCGGGGACCGTCTGGTGGCCACCGCCGACGGCGAAGGGACACTGCGCACCTGGGTGGCCGCCACCGGGTCCCCCCGGTGGACGGTGGATGCCCAGGTGGGTGCCCTGCTGGCCGCCGACGCCCACGCCGTCTACCTGCTGACCACCGATGGGCGGCTGCGCTGCGTGGGGACCGACGGGAAAGTGCGGTGGACCCGGCGGCCACCGCTGTCGCTGGCGGGCGGCCACCCCGCCGCGGCCCTCGGCGCCGGCCATCTGGTGCTCTGCACGGAGACGGGGGACGTGGCCGCGGTCCGAGCGGAGGACGGTTCCCGCGCATGGGTCCGCAAGGGGCAGGCCGCAGGAGCGCTGCGGCCCGCCATCGACGGCACCACCGCCTATCTGGGCGGCACCAGTCTGGCTGCGGTTCAGATCGCCGACGGCCGCGAGCTGTGGGCGCAGAACCCACTGCGACCGCCCAGCCGGGGCGCCGGCGGATGGGGCCCGCCCACCGTGGCCGGCGGCGTGGTGTACGCGCTGGACTGTGACGCGCTGCGGTCGCTGCACTCCGACGGCAGCCAGGCCGGCGACCCGGTGATGGTCGGCGGCGTCGTCCCGCCGTGGCGGCCGCCGGTCGTCCAGGGGAACAGCGTCTGGATCGTGGAGAGCAGCGAAACCGGCGTGAGCGGCCTGCCGCGCTCCGGAGAGGGCCAGCCCCAGACCTACGCCCTCACCGGCGGCCAGGCCCGCTCCATTGCCGCCAGCGACAACCGCCTCTTCGTCCTCAACCGCGCGACTCTGCTGGCGCTGCCGGTGTACTAGGGCCCGTCATCGGCCGCCCTGGCGGCCGCGGTGGTGTCGTTGCAGCTGTTGGTCGGCCTTTTCCGGGATGGTGTGGCCGATCCCGCAGGTAGGCGCGGAATCCGCGAGAGCTGTATGCCTCGTCTGCGAGCACGTGGTCGGGGCGGCGGCGCGAGCGGCCTGGACCGAGGCGCGGGACGCGGATGCGTTTCAGCAGCGGTTGCGCACAGATGCCGTTCATCGGTCAGCGCACGCACCGTCATGACCGCCGGCGAGCGGATCTTGGTACGTGGTGCCGGCGGCGGAGCTTCTCGCGGTACCCCGTGGCAATGTTGCAGCCGCCGTCCAGCCCCCGGGTCAGCCCGACTTCGGCGGCTTCTGCGCGTCGAAAGCGAAGAGAGTGTTCTTGGCCGCGGCCACGATCACCGCACGCCCCGCAAGAGTCACACGCGGGCTTGCGTCCGTCTGGCCCGTCAACCCATCGGCCTGCGGATCTGTTGTCCACAGGGGTTTGCCGTCGTGCGGCGACAGTGCGACCACCCGGCCGGTGGCCGAGCTGAAATACAGCGCGTCGGCTCCCGGAACAGGACCCGACGCGCCCTCCACGCCAGTCTGCCGTGCCCACTTCTCCCGGCCGGTCGCGGGGTCGAGTGCTGTGACGAGACCGGTCTGCCTGCTCACGTAGACGGTGCTGCCCGCCATGCCGGGCGTCCCCGTGTATGTCGTGGCCAGCCGGGAGTACGTGACCTTCTGCGAGGCCGTGTCGACCCGTGCCACCCCGTTGTAGCGGTCCAGCTCCGTTCCCCCCAGGTGTACTTGCAGGAGTACGAGCTTGCCGTTGGCGATGCCCATCGGCACGGCGGGGCCGTTGACCGCGATGGGCCTGCCCAGCGTCCCCGAGGCGCGGTCGACCGGGTACAGGGTGGGGTGGCGCACTGCAAAGGCATTCACCTCCTCGTCCTTCGCGCACATCGCGACGAGCTGTGGGCCCACCGGGACGGGAGCGCACTGCGTACCCGCTGGGAATGGCGACGTCCATGTGACCTGACCGCTGTGCGCGTTGCGGGCCTCGAAGCGGGAGTTGGAAGCGTCGACCGTCACCACGTCGGAGCCGACCACAAGGGCGTCCTGCGTCCGACCGATGACGGCCGTCGACTGGGCGCCGGACGGCACGGACCACAGCTCCCGTCCGTTGTTCGCGTCGATGGCCACCACCTCGCTGCGAGGGTTCTGCGGGGCGTCCTGGGCGGCGAAGCGGTAACCGATCACCGTGTCGTCGGTGGCACCCACCAAGTACATGCCGTTGGCGGGGACGCCGGGGCTCTTCACCGTCCACAGCCGCGAGCCGTCCCTGGCCCTGATACGGGTCGCGACAACACCGCCGCCCCCGCAGAACAGCGCGTCGCCGCGCGCGACGCAACGCAGCTCGTCGGGGATGTCCGGGCGACCGCCGGGCACGGTCTTGTGCCACGACTTGAAGCCGTCCGGAAGTGCGGCACCCGGGGCCGCAAGGCTGTTGCCCTTGTCGCCGCCGCTGTTTCCTTCAAAGCTGCCCGCCACCAGTGCGGCGACTCCTCCACCGATCGCTGCCACTGTGACCGCGACCGCGGCCGCGAGCACGGGGCGCCATCGGCGACGCGGTCGGCGGCCGATGGGGGTGTCGGCGCTCCCAGTATCCGGACCGGCCGGGGCGGTGGTCGGGGCAGTCGGCGCCGGGGTGGCCGGCGCCGGTGTGGCCGGCGTCGCGAAGTGATGCTGGGTGATCACGTCGCGGGTGCGGCCCGCGTCAACTCCCCACGCGTCGGCCTGGCCGAGGTCGGCCGGCAGGTCCCGTAGCAGCACGAGGAGTTCGTCCGCCGAGGGGCGCCCGTCGGGCTCCTTGGCCAGGCACGACTCGACGACCGCGCGCAAGGCCGCCGGCATGTCCTCCAGCGACGGCTCCCCGTGCACCACCTGATACGCAACTATGTAGGGGCTCTCCGCGTCGAAGGGCCCGTGGCCCGTCGCCGCGTACGCAACCAGCGTCCCCAGCGAGAAGACATCGGACTGCGGCCCCACATCGCGCGGCGCCTGCAACTGCTCCGGCGACATGAAGGGCGGCGTACCGATGACCCGCCCTGTAAGCGTCAGCGTCTGCTGGTCCACGGCGCGCGAAATGCCGAAGTCGATGACGCGTGGACCCTCGGGCGAGAGCACGACGTTCGAGGGCTTCAGGTCACGGTGGACGACCCCCACCCGATGGATGTCCCGCAGCGCCTCCGCCAGCCCGATGGCGAGCCTCCTCAGCTCCGCTCCGTCCAGCGGGCCCTTCGTGGCGATGCGCCGCGAGAGCGTGGGCCCCTGGATATAGGTGGTCGCCATCCACGGCTGCTCGGCCTCAGGGGCAGCGTCGACCACGGCGGCGGTGAACGCGCCGCTCACCCGCCTCGCCGCCGCCACCTCCCGCCGGAAGCGGATGCGGAACTCGTCGTTCGCCGCGAACTGCTGGTGGATCAGTTTGATCGCGACAGGACGCCCCGAACTCGTACGGGCCAGAAAGACCGTGCCCATGCCACCCGAGCCGAGCCGGGCCTCAAGTGGATAACCACCGATCTCGGCTGGATCACCTGCGCGCAGCGACACTCTTCCCGCTCCCGTCCCCCGTGCACCTCTGCCACCACGGGCCTGCGTACCAGTCCTGCACACAAACTAGCCGCTCCATCGCCTGTGCCTGACATTCCCCCCGCTCCGTCAGTTTCTGCAGCACCGCCTGGAAGTGCTGCCACTTCTCCGCGGCGATCTGCGCGCAGCGCGGTGCGGGCGAATAACGCCGCCTCGGGGCCCGGCCGGTCTGTTCCGCTGGACGCAGGCGAGAAGCTGCTGCTGGAGGTCGCCGGTGAGCTGGGGATGGACGGCGCCCGCGAGGTGTCCCTCGGCGGACCCCGGACAATGGCCGTGCGGCGGACACAGCCGCAGCGCGCCCGGACTCTGATCGGCGCGTGGTGCTTCGCTGATCACTACGGCCCCGACGACGTCTCGCTGACGGACGGCATGGATGTCGCCCCGCATCCGCACGCCGGACTACAGACGGTGAGCCGGCTCTTCAGCGGGGAGCGCGAAGAGCACTCACCCGGCACCGACCACCGTCGCGCCGCCCCCCCCGAGCCCGCCGCAGGCTTCGAAGTTCGCTTCGCCCAAGCCAGGTCCACGCCACCGCGTATGCCCGGCCCGGCCGCCACCCGGTACGCCAGGCTGCCCGGAACCTGATCGTCAGGTCCGGGGCAGCCTTTGTGGTGGCGTCGTCAGGGTGGCCGCTGCGGCCGCGGAACCGGCGCAGAGGCGGATCCAGACCACGGCGCGTCGACGTCGCGGCCTGCGCTGGCGGGGGAGTGGCGCAGAATCGCGGTCAAGCCGGCGACCGTGGGCGCGGAGGCCGCGGGCGATCGGCGGTTGGATGAGCGCGACGGCCGGGCCCGCCCCTGTTCTCGTATGGCTACGGCCAGGTGGCGAGTAGCGCTGAGCACATACACGGGGCGACCGGAGGCATGTCAGCCTCAACTCCGGGGCAAGGCTCCTCGATCATCAGCACTGGATCGCGGAGCACGAGGAGCGGTTCCGGCGGCGCTGAGAGGTCTCAGCGGAACGCGGCGACATTGCGGGCGGCCCATTCGGCGAAGGGGCGCGGGGCGCGGCCGAGGACCCGCTGGACGTCCGGGCTGACGCGCAGCTCGGCCGGGCTCGGGGAACCGAGGATGTCCAGAGTGTCGTCGGCGAGTTCCGCCGGCATGCTCTGGGCCATGGCGGTCCTGGCCTCGTCGCGGGTGAGCTCGTGAAACCTCACCGGCGAGCCCAACGCGCCGGCGATGGCCGCCGCCTGCTGGCGCGGCGTGATCACCTCAGGGCCGGTCAGCTCGTACACGCCGCCGGCGTGCCGGTCCTCCAGCAGGCAGGCCGCCGCGACCTCGGCGATGTCCGCCGGGTCGATGATCGGCACCCCGACGTCGCCGAAAGGTGCGGCGACGACCTGTTGCGCGCGGACGGACTCGGCCCACCACAGGGCGTTGGAGGCGAAGCCACCCGGCCGCAGGATGGCCCACTCCAGGCCGGACTCCCGCAGCGTGTCCTCCAGCGCGCGCATCGCGATCCGCGTGGGGCCGAAGGGTCTGGTCACCACGCCCAGCGTGGAGAGCAGGACGACTCGGCGGACCCCGCTGGCCGCGGCTTGGCCGATGATGTCCGCCGGACTGGCCCCGGCGGCGTGCAGGTCGCCGGACAGCAGCAGGAACAACGCCTTCGCTCCGGCCAGCGCGGGCTTGAGCCCGGCCGGTTCGGCCAGGTCGGCCGCCACGTGGCGGACGCCGTCCGGCATCGCCGCCGTGTGCCGTGACACGGCCGTCACCTGCTGGCCCGCCGCGGCCAGTGCCTGCGTCAACGGCCGGCCGATATTCCCGGTAGCCCCGGTCACAACGATCATGATCAGCTCCTCGTCAGATGCCTTCTGTCGCCTGCACGTTAGGAGCACTGGCTAACTTTTCGTAAGGACGTACCTTGAAGTAAGCTCATGACGTGACGGAAGGTGCGCAGCACAGACAGGCCGAGGCGGGGAAGCGGTATGACGTGTTTCACACCGACTGCCCGGCGCGAAATGTGGTCGACCATGTGACCAGCAGGTGGGGCATCTGGGTGCTGATCTCCTTGCGGAGCAACGACCTCCGGTTCTACGAGCTGCGCGAGAGCATCCACGGCATCAGCGAGAAGATGCTCTCCCAGACCCTGCGCGCGCTGGTCCAGGACGGCTTGGTCTGGCGGGAGGTCGAGCAGACGACGCCGCCCCAGGTCACCTACGGGCTGACCGAGTTCGGCCGGGACATCGGCGAGCCGCTGACGGAGCTGTTCGACCGCATCACCCGGCGGCTGCCGCCGTACAGCGCGGGATAGCGTGGCCGCGGCCTGCCTTCGGTGTACCCGTCGCCCCTGCATCTGAAGTGCGTGAGGCCGGCGTGTCGGACACGCGGGCGGCGGCACTGGCTGTGGGGTACTGGCGCCGACACATCCCTTGCCCGACTGACCGAGCGGTGCGGTTGGCCCGAACTGGACGGCGCCGCAGGCGTGGGGGCTTCCTACCTGTCGTCCTCGCCCCGACCGTCCTCGAAGACGAACAGTGGTTTGGTGCCATGTGCGGGTGTTCCGGCAAGCGAGAGAGCTTCGGTGAAACGCTCGACCGGGAACGGCTGGCCTTGGCGCCGGCTGGTCCTGCTACCTCAGCCACACGCTGCAACAGGTCCTCGTCCTCAGTGCAAATGACCTCGTCACCACCAAGCGCTTTGATCTCCTCAACGGCATTGCGTCGCCGCACGACATTGATCGTGTGCATGCCCAGATGCCTGGACAGCTGGATGACGAGCCGGCCGACGGTGGAGCCCGCGGCCGTCTGCAACAACCATGCACCCGGCTGTACGTCGAGTTCGCGCGTCACGAGGAGCAGCGCGGTCAACGGATTGACGGCGAGTTGACAGGCACTGGAGTCGCTCAGACGGTCGGGGACCGGCAGGAGCCTTCACGCATCTCGCGGTGCCACACCGGCACTTTGAAGGTGGTGGCGTGCACGTGCTCGGTGCCGGGAACGCCCCGGCAGCGGGGCCCTGGTGGTCAGCGTAGCCAGGCAGCAGAGCCCTGGGGTGCTGTGGAACAGCGGGGTGGCTGTTCAGCGGGCACGTCGAGCCCGGCTGGTCGGCCATGGCGGCGCCCTCGGCGTGCACGGCGTTGAGGAACCGCTGGAGCGGGAGCCCGCCGAATTCAGCCGGCTCATATCGCAGCGGCAGCACACCAGGCGGCCGCGCCAGCCGCGTACAGGTCCTCCATCGGGGCAGTTGGTGAGGCATCAAGCAGACGGAACGCATAAGTTGGCCGCTCGTTGCGTCGCATTGACGGGCAGACGACGGATCAGGTGTGTGGACGGTTTTGCCCATTACAGCTGTGCCGCTAGGGTGCCTCAAATGTTCCGCGCGGCCATACCCCTCGAACGTACTGTGGACCCGGCGCCCGAGGGGCGGCAGGATCCCGTCCCACGCCTCGAGCCCAAGTCCGGCGGCAGAGATCCGTTCTTCGACAATGCGAAGTACCTGGCGGTCGTCCTCGTCGCCATGGGGCATACCTGGGAGCCGCTCACCCACGGCGGCCGGGTGGCGATGGCGCTGTACATGACCGTCTACACCTTCCACATACCGGCGTTCGTCCTCATCTCCGGCTATTTCTCCCGCGGATTCGACCTCAGCGCGGCCAAACTCAAGCGGCTCATCACCAGTGTCGCCGTGCCGTACGTGGTGTTCGAGGTCCTCTACGCCTACTTCCAGCGCTGGGTTCACGACACCCCGAACGAGCCGATCAGCCTCACCAGCCCGTACTACCTGGACTGGTTCCTGGCAGCTCTCTTCATCTGGCGGTTGACCACCCCTATCTGGAAGCTCGTGCGTTGGCCCGTCCCACTGGCGCTGATGATCGCCGTGCTCGCGGCGGCCTCACCTCAGGTGGGCAACGACTTCGCCATGCGGCGCATACTGCAGTTCCTGCCGTTCTTCGTCCTCGGACTGCACCTGAAGCCGGCCCACTTCGACCTGCTGCGGCAGCGCGCGATCCGCGTCGCGGCAGCGCCGGTGATGCTGGGCGCCGTTGTCTTCGCGTACTGGGCGGCGCCGCGTATGAACTCCGCATGGTTCCGGCAGAACAACGCCGTGCAGGACCTGGGCATGCCGGCGTGGGTCTCCCCGGTCATGGAACTCGCGCTGTTCGGCTGCGCCTTGGTGCTCACCGTGTGCTTCCTGGCCCTGGTGCCGTGGCGGCAGACTTGGTTCACGAAGCTGGGCGCGGGCACGCTGTACGGCTACCTGCTGCACGGTTTCGCGATCAAGATGGCACGCTGGTCCGGTTGGTACGACACTCTCCCCTGGGTGCGCACGCCGGTCGGCGAGGTCGTGGTGACGTTGCTGGCCGTCACGCTGATCACGCTGCTGTGCACGCGGCCGGTACGGCGGGTGTTCCGATACGTGATGGAGCCGAAGATGTCCTGGGCGTTCCAGGGCGATGCGGCCGCGTTGGCGCGGGCCCGGGCGGGCACGGCCGACGTCGTTTCCGCACGCTCCCTGAGCGGTCAGACACGCAAGTCCGACGTCGAACTCGCGGACTGACAGACTGCACGGCCCGTCTGGTGATCCGGCGTTGGCGTACCCGGAGGACTGGGCGGAGCCGGCCGCCGGCAGTGCCCCGACCCCGAGGACGCCCACGACCTCGGGCGGGCGCAGGACGAGCCAGTCGATGGATCCGTCGGACCGGGTGATCTTGTGCTTCTTGAAGGCGGAGGTGTCGTTCTCGCGGTAGATCCTGGCGAACGGTCCCCAGCGCAGGCGTCGCCCGGTGTCTTCGGCGTCTTCGACTGGCGGTCCACGCCGGCTTCGAGGCCGAAGCGGTCGGAGGAGATGCGGAGGTAGGCGCCGGGGCGCTTGGGGAGGTAGGCCGCGAGGTGGTCGTAGAGCGCACTGACCTTGATCCCGCCGTCATGTCCCGCAACGACTTCTACCGGCTGCTGACCGCCACCGTGGTGCCGCGGCCGATCGCCAGGGTGTCCACCACCTCGGCGGACGGGAAACGGCTACCCCGGGCGCTCGCCGAAGGCCCGGCCGACGCCGGGGCGGCGAAAAGCTGGCGTGCGGGGCCGACGGAACCGGGTAATGTCCTTGTCATGTTCTTCCAGACGCCGATTTACGAGTGAGAGTGTGATGGGCCCCTGCTGACGTCCTTCGGCGTCGCCGCGCCCGTCCCCCACCGATGAATCCGTAGATCACTTCACATCATTCCGGGAGAACCCGTGAGCAAGAACATCAACAACCCCGTGGGCATGGGCGGCGGCCAGCGCAAGAGGCTGTCGCGCGCCGAACGGCAGAACAACGG
>NZ_JNZA01000056.1 GCF_000717345.1 Streptomyces lydicus
CCACAGCGCTGCGCGCTGTGCAAGCGAACCACCTCGCTTCGCTCGGTGGTCCGACCCGCTTCGCGGGTCGGGCTGGGGTGCTGCGCACCCCAGTTGCCCGGGGGCTTCGCCCCCGGGCTCGGCCCTTTCGGGCCGTCAGATCCCGCGCTTCGCTTGGGATCTGAATGCGCTTCGCGCACGGGTCGCTGCGCTCCCCTTTGGGCCTTTCGGCTTCGCCTCCAGGCCGGCCCGCTGTCGCGGGCGGCTGACTGGGCGGGTGGGGGCTGGGGCGTCAGTTGAACTTCTGGCCGTCGACCCGCTTGAAACGGCATCCGATGCTGTTGTCCGGGTCCTCCCCCGATATTTGAAGGAGGGTCAGCTGACCGTCCCCCTGCAGCATCATCAACGGCTCGAAGGTGTGGCCGTTCTTCACTTCGAAAGTCTGCTTGCCCTGGAAAGCCTCGAGCGTCCAGGTTCCTTTACCGCTCTCCCTGCCAGTGATGCGGTAACCGTTGTAGCCCGTCGCCCACCGCTTCCACCGCGCCGAACCATCCTTCTCCAGTACGAGAGAGGAGTCGCACGACTCGCCGGCGTGCCAGCGCCCCACTAGGTCGGAGCGGCTGACGTCTTGCGCTTCCGGTTCCATGAAGCATCCAGTCAGGATGCCTACGCCAAGGCAGAGTAGGACCGTGACGACCAAGCGTTTGTTCATTCCCGCCCCTGTTTCGTGGTTGCGGACAGACGATATGCCGCGGTCAGACGCGAGTCCTCTTCAGGGTTCGGGAAGGCCGCACGCTTCCCTTCTCTCTTGGTATGCTTCATTTATACATGCGGATAAAGACTGGACTCAGGTAGCGCCACCGCTCAGCGGGAACGAGCCGTTCTAGATCCCGCTTCCTCCCGATCAAAAAACACGATCGCTCAATCGCGGTGGCTTCGGCCTGACTGACTTCATGTGATCTGCGCATGCTTCTTGCTCCCCACCACATGTGACACTCCGGCCGCCAAGAGGAGGAAGGCAGATCAGGATGGCAGCACACGACCTCCGTCCCCACCAGCGAGAAGCCGTGGACGCGGTACAACGTGCCCTCGAATTGCCCGCACGTTCGACTGTGCCTGAGCGAGGGCTGCGGACGCAGGTGGTCATGGCGACCGGATCCGGCAAGACCCTCGTTGCCGTGCGCAGCGCCGAGGAACTGAGCGCCGGCCGCGTCCTGGTCCTCGTCCCCTCACTGGACCTGCTCGCCCAAAGCGAGGCCGCGTGGCGCGAGGGAGGCCGCCGGGGCCCGATGATCGGTGTCTCCTCCTTGCGGGGCGATGAGGTGGGCTTCCCCAACACCACGGACGCGGACGCGCTGGTGGAGTGGACTAGGCGTCTGAACAAGGTCACGGTATTCGCCACGTACGCTTCGCTCGGGCTCGGCACGCTAGAGCGCGCGCACACTGCCGGCCTTTCCGCCTGGGATCTGGTCGTGGTCGACGAGGCGCACCGCACCTCGGGCCGGCTCGGGAAGCCATGGGCGGTCGTCCACGACAACCAGAAGATCCCCTCCCTGCGCCGCCTGTACATGACCGCTACCCCGCGGCTGTGGCAGCTCGGGGACGAGGACGAGGCCGGCGTACCCGGTGAGTTGGTCGCGAGCATGGAAGACGACTCCGACTCGCCCTTCGGCAGTCGCTGCTTCACCCTGACGCTCTCCGAGGCGATCGACCGGGGAATCTGTGCCCCCTACCAGGTGGTGTGCGTGGACATCACCGACACCCAGCTCCAGGCCGTCCAGCTCCTGGGAGCCGAGCAGCGCTCGGACAAGGTCCGCGGAGCCCGCCTCGCCGCGCTCCAGACCGCCCTGCTCAAGGCATCCTCGGAGGAGAACTTCCGGCGCACGCTCGTCTTCCACCACGTCGTCAAGGAGGCCGAAGCTTTCGCGGCCGGCCTCCCGACCGTCGCGGCGCAGCTTCACGCCGCTGCCCCCGAGATGTACCCCAAGACGATCTGGGCCAACTGGCTGTGCGGGGAGCACAAGCCGGGCCACCGGCGCCGTGTGCTGGGCGAGTTCGCCGACGGGATCGCCACGGAAGGCACCGTGGTGGAGAAGGGCTTCCTGGGGTCGGTGAAGGTGCTGGGCGAAGGCGTCGACACCACGAACTGCGACTCCGTCTACTGGGCCGACGTACGCGGCTCCATGCCCGACCTCGTCCAGGCCGTGGGCCGGGCGCTGCGCATGCAGCCAGGCGAGGGCAAGGTCGCCTCGCTCGTGGTGCCGGTGCTGCTGGGGCCGGGCGAGACTGCGGACAACATGCTCACCTCGAAGGCGTACGGCGGGCTGGCGAAGCTGCTGGAGGCTCTCAGAGCGCATGACTCCCGGGTCGTGGAGGCCTTGGCCGAGCCACAGGCACAAAGCCGCGTTAAGGGCGTACAGAGCCGCTCAGGGGGCCAAGACGGTGGAGGAGGCCACGGGGAGAGCGGCGACCGCGGACTCTCCGCGCCGGCCCGTGCACTGCTGAAATTCTCCACACCACGCGACCCGGCCGCCTTGGCGGCGTTCATCAACCTGCGCGTCCTCAACCCAGAACACCAACACTGGCGCCGCGGCATCGAAGCCGCCACCCTCTACCACCGCCGCCACGGCGATCTGCGGGTGCCCTTCACCTACCGCCTCCCCGCCGGCGGCGCGCAGGAGGAGGCGGCGGAGGAGGAGGAGGAGGAGGAGGAGGGGTGGCCGGCCGCGCTTGCCGCGTTCCCGCTGGGGCAATGGATCGCCGACGCCCGACGCTTCTACGCCCGCGGCGCCATGGGCTCCGACCGTGTGGCGCAGCTGGAGCAGTTGGGCATGGTTTGGTCGCACTACGACGTCGCCTGGGACGAAGGACTCGCCGCAGCCCGCGGCTGGGCTGCCGAGAACGGACACCTCGCAGCACCGACCGACGCCACGTATCGGGGTTATCGCGTAGGGCTCTTTCTGAAGAACGCGCGGGCGGCCGCCCGGCGAGCGGTGGTGGACGAGCAGCGGCATGCGCAGGGGCTGCCGGTTCAGTCGTCGGCCGGGGCGCTGTCGGACGCGCGGCGTGAGCAGTTGGAGGACATCGACCCTGCCTGGTGCCCGGCATGGCCCATCGACTGGCAACGCTGCTTCCACCTCGTCCGGACCCACCTTGACGCCGACGGCGCGCTGCCTGTGGCGCCGGGTGACGTTGTGCGGCAGGGCGAGGATCTGGGGCAGTGGGTGCAGTCGGTGCGGCTCGGGTGGGACCAGCTCACGACCGTGCAGCAGTGGCTGTGCGAGCAGGCCCTTGGGATCGAGCCCGCCAGCGAGGAGGAGAAGCCGAAGCCGCGCCGTACGCAGGCTGACAAGTGGGCGATGAACTACGAGGCCGCCAAGCAGTTCTACGAGCGTGAGGGGCACCTTCAGGTCCCCAGGAAGCACATCGAACGCGTCGTCGTCGGTGAGGACCAGGAGGAGCGGGAGCACAAGCTGGGGGCCTGGATCGGAAATCAGCGCAGCCGGGCCGCCACCCTCACACCAGAACGGGTGCAGCAACTCTCCAACATCAGCATGCGATGGACATGACGGGCATCGCCGCCGTCCTCGCGCTCGCGGCCGGCTAACTGCCCGGACGGCTTCGTCCGTGGCAGCGACTGGGCGACGTGCGGCCGACCAGACCCACCTCACCGGAGCGTGGATCTGGGACGGCGCCGGGCGGCAGGCCATCGTCGTCCTGGTCCACGTCGTCACCGCGCCGCGCACCAGCTAGCGCGTGATGCGCGCCCCGGCCCCCAAGACGCGGGCGCCGGCGCCCGTACGCGATCCGGACTGGGTCGCCAACCACACCCAGGCAGACAGGGGAGGCACCGCGTGAGCACCGAGCAGCACGACGCCGACGCCTGCGGCCAGGAGCTGGCCCGCATCAGCCACCACTGACGGGGCTCCTTGAAAACGGCCACCCGGTACTCAGGGTGACCCCACTCCAGCTCGTGGCTATCCCCACTCATAGGACCCCTGACCTGCGGACGGACCCCACAAGGGAAAGGCAGCCTGATAGCCGGCCAGATCCGAGCGTGTGGCGGGAGGGGTGTGCGGTCAGCGGCGGGAGCGCCGTCGAGTGATCAGCCAGGTGCCCCCGACGATGATCAGGGCGAAGACGGCCAGCCCTGCGCCCAGCCCGGTCAGCAGCCACAGCCGCTCGCGCAGTTTCAAGTTGCCGTTGAGGGTGACCTGGAGGGAGCCGATCGCGAAGGCGATCGCGGAGGTGAACACGGCGACGAGTTCGACGGCACGTACGGAGGAGCGGTGCATGGCGCGCTCAAGCTCGGCGTTGGCGGCGTCCTGGCGCCGCCAACGGACTTCGTGTTCTGCCTCGCGTGCTGCCCGCAGCCGGGCCTCTTGGATGGCGTCCCGCTTGACGAGGTATTGCTCCAGGATCAGTTCGTTGCTGAAAGTCCTATGGCGGGCGAGCATGGCCACTGCGGCGTCGACGTGTGACAGGGCCGCGTCGTGGTCGGCGCACAGGTGGTGGGCGGTGGCGAGGCGGAAGCGGAACATGTGGTCATCGGGATGGGTGTCCACCGCCTCCTGCGCGAGCTGGCGCAGCAGTTCGCCCTGGCCGTTGAAGGGCACAGAGAACGCCAGGCCGTTCAAGCACACGTCCACTACATGCCGCGATCGCTGCGGGGCCGACCAGGCCCGGTCGAGGAGGTCGCGGGCGTGTTCGGTGGTCACGGCGCGGCTGCCGAACGCCGCGAAGGAACGCAGTGCCAGGACGACGGGCTCATCGCGGTGAGGACCGGCGGCGGTGGCGAGGGCGGAGGCGGTGAGTACGGAGTTCAGGTCGTCGAAGGAGAAGTTCGCACGGAGCTTTCCCGCGTGATAGAGCAGCACGGTCAGGGCCAGGTCAGCGGCCTCTGGGGCGCCAGCGATGCTGCGCGCCGCCTCGTCGAGCTGTTCGCGGGTCTCCAAGTGGGACCGGTTGATGAAGCCGTTGCCCAGGGTCCACTGCTCGCGGACGGCGGAGCGGCATCCCGGCGTGGTGTGCACGGCGATCCAGCGTGCACAGGCCAGGGCGGTTTCCGAGGACGGACTCTCGGCGAAGCGCCGCCGCCAGTAGCGGTCGGCGCAGACGAAGAACGGATCGGTCACGAAGTCTGCAGACCTGACCTCGAAGTCCGGCTCCTGTCCGCCCTCATGCAGGCATAGAGCGGCCTCCTGGGCGATGCGACCGATGTCGGCGGCATCGGCGCCCACTGCCGCTGCCAGCCGGACCCGTATCTGCTCGTGCACCTGTTCCTGCGTGGCCGACACGTCCATCGAATTCCCCCGCGATCGTTCTCCCAACGGGAAACCCTACAGGCGCACGTCAGCGTACTTCCCGAACGGCCGCACGCCGACCGGGCTGTTGGCGTGGCCATCCATGCTCTTCGCTCCCCACCTGTCCTACGCTGTCCGGACAGCAAGCGAAACGAGGCGAAGAGCAGGGCTGGCCGTTTTCAAGGATCCCCATCCCCACCAGCACGAGGCCACCGCGGCGCGGTTCACCATGTTTCAGGCCCTGTCCGCCGTCGGCATCGGACACGAGCAGGCCGACGACATCGTCTCGAAGCTGGAGGCCGGAGCGGTCGCTGGCGCCCACACCTGGAACTCCGAGAGCAGCGCCCCGCTCGGATCCGAAGAACGGTTCGAGGACGGCTGGTTCGCCGGCGTCTGCGACGTCACCAGCTACCTGCTGCGCATCGCCGACACCACCGCCCACGCGCAGCGCGGGCGCGCCGCCTCCAGCGCCGCGCTGCACGCCCACCTCCAGCAGCCGGCCTTCCCCGCCCTACCAGAGACCCCGGTGGAGGAACCGGCCCCGACTCCAGCGCCGCGCTGTACGCGAGGCGCGTCCTGGCGGTGGCGGAAGGGTTCACGTGGGCCATCGCCGCGCCGAGCGCCACTGGCCGGACGTGGAGTTCCTGGACGTCGCCCTGGGCGCGGTGCGCACCGAGGAACGCGAAGGGTACATCGAGCGCCTGGAGGCGTTCGTCGAGCAGCATCGCGCACGCCTGGAGGAGCTGCTGCGGGCGTACGGGCCGGGCAGTAGGCCCGCCTCGCACGGCCGGTACGCACTGATTGGGCGGCCCGAGACCCTGGTCATCCTGGAGCGGATGGAGACCAACCCGTTCGGTCTGCGCGCTCAGGGGGAGAAGGAGTTGGAGGACGTCTTCCTGGGCGACCTCGAGTTCGCGTGGGGGCCACGCATCCGCCTCAGCCGGTGAGCAGCCGGGAACGAGCGGCGGGGCTTGGCAAGGTGATCCTGTCCGGCCCCGCTGTCGTCGGTCAGCCGAAGTCGAGCGTCTCCTGTGCGAAGTCGGCCGGGGTCGGGCTGGGCAGGGGCGGGCGGTGCGCCGTCCTGGCGCGCGGCTCCCAGCGCTCGATCAGCTCGTCCTTCCAGCCCTTCTCCGGGGGCCACGGCACGCCCCACTCGGCGAGTTGGGCACGTGTCCACGCCCCCTTGGGCGTCTTGGCGGCTTCGATCTGTTCGGGCGACGGCAGGACGGGCAGGACGCATAGGACGAATCGCCAGTTGGAGAGGGGGACACGTCCGTGCGCGTTCCGCTCAAGTGCTCACCTCGGTGATCGTGTCCGCGATCAGGACGGGCAGGTGGTTGATGGCGCGTTCCAGGAGCCGCTCGATCGGGACCGCGTGCTGGCTGTTGTCGACGCTGATGAGCGTGCCCCAGACCGCGGGTTGGTAGCGGGCGAGCATGGACAGCGCGTACAGGACCGCCCACCAGGCCATCAGCGGGTGTAGTTCTCGCTTCATTGGCGGGTGGACGGGCAGGAAGTACCGGTCTCCGGCGTAGCTGCGGGTCATGGCCCGCAGGTAGGCCCTCCGTTCGGCCCCGGTGGCCGGTCCGTCGAATCCTGTCCCCGCCCCCTGGGGCATCTGCCAGTTGATCGTCATTTCGCCCTGGCCGGGGAGGCGGCGACTGTATTCCGGAGGTGCCTGCGGCCCGGGGCCGGTGGTCACGTAGCTCTCGTGTCGAGCTACGGCCGGATACGAGGTCAGGAATTCGGCCAGTGCCTCCCGGGTGCCGGCGTCGATGACCCGGTCCGGGATGTTGCACACGTAGGCGGTCAGGAGGGAGTGTTCGTGGATGCCGACGCTGGCCTCGTCGACGTACAGCGGGGTGAGCCGGTCCCTGGTGGTGAGCGGGTAGCGGAGGTTCGGGGGCAGCAGGTCCCACACGTCCTCCAGGCGCAGCGGATTCGTCTCCCACACCGGTGAATCGAGTACCTCACTGACCTTCACGAAGCTGCCCTGGGTCCCGGGCGGGTCGGTGCGTATCTCGATGTCGGGGAAGGACAGGTGGAACCCCGTGGTCTTGATCCCGTGGGAGTCGAGGCGCCAGTCCTGTCCCTTGAGGGACCAGGCGGCGGCCGCGATGGCACGGCCAGCCTGGCTCAGGCCGTAGAAGACCGGGACCGGGCGCGTAGCCGGGCCCACGACAGCGGCGGCCTGGAACAGCTGCTGAGCCTGCTCCAGGGCTGCCGAGTACGTCTTGCGGCGGGAGCCGGTGTTGGCTCTGCCCGGTGGATCGGAGCGACTTGCCCGCAGCCGCTCCCACGCCTGATCGGTGCCGAAATCACTGCGCATGCCGAGAGACGCTACCCGGCTCCGCGCAGCCCCGCGGGGGATTCCTCTACTGCCGTGTGGCCAGCCGAAAGGCCACGAAGCTCGGGCCCGTTGCAAGTTCTCGCGAATCTGCGCGCGTGGTGCTGTCCGGTGTCTGCTGCGCAGCTCAAGGGGTGTGGTGGGGCATTTTCGCGAGGAGGCGACACAAGCCCCTGCCTTGGCCGAGAGTCACGCCGCCCGAACGGGATCCACTGAATCGAGGAAGTGCTGATGTGCCGTCACAACCGTGCAGGGGCAATGCTGGAGCCGATTGGCGCCAGCGTGGTAGCGCCACCCCGGCACGGGCCTACTGGCCCGAACGAGGGACGTGCTCCGGCCGAAGGCCGAGCCGACAGCCGACCGCGCGGCGACCAACCGCGGACGAGGCCAGCTGATCTGCCCAAGCCTTGCACCTCCCTCCGCGCCGAAAGACACCGTCATGTCCCACAGCACCGATCCCACTCCCCCGCTCTCGCAGATCCCCAGCCGCCGGCACCGGCTAATACGACGCCTCCGTACCTTCACAGCCTGGGCGCCGCGCGTCTTTCCGTTCCTCTTCATCGCTGCCGGCCTGACCATCGGCCTCACAGGACCGACCGCCTTGGGTGTAGCCCTTATCGGGGCAGGGGCCATGGGCGGCAGCATCCAGATCACTGTTCACGTCCGTCGGTGAGGGACTGATCACGCCAGAGGCCCGGTTCGCCGAACGCGACCGGGCCCCGAGCCTCGGCCAAGAGCACTTCCTTGAGGAGCTTGGCTGCGGCGCACCTCCGTCCAGCCGGTGCGCCGCAGTCCGCGGCTGTGACCAGGCCGACCGGCGAACGTAGCGGCAGCGGTGTGCGGAGACGACGCGGCAGGCCCATACGGTCAGGGCCGTTGGCCGGTGGGCCTGCGGAAAGACGGAGTTCGCCCAGCAGCACCGCGGCCACCTGGAGGCAGACGCTGGGCGCGAACGGGCCGGGCAGCGCACGGGCCGCGTGCGGTCGCTACATGCTGGCCGGCCAGCCCGAGACCCTGGTCCTCCGCGAACGCGGTCAGCTGCCTTCTGCCACTGCACCCGGCGCTTTCTCTCCGGGCAGCGGCGTTTCCGGGATCTGGCCCGGGTGGTAGGTCCGTTGTCGCTCGCCGGGTGGTCTGCGGAGCGGTGAGCGATCGCCGGCAACCGACGGATGCGAGCGTGACGCGCCCACAATCGGAGGAACGCCGAAAGCAAGGCACCGAACGGGGATCCAATGAGCTGGTTGCCCCACCGATCAGACCCGAGGATGTCCCCATGCGTCGCGCCCTTACAGCGGTTGCCTTGTGCGCCGCGACCGTTGCTCTCACGCTCGGAAGCGCGGGATGCGCCAACGCGGACACTTGGATCTCCCCGCGACAGTGCCTGGACGGAGGCGGGCAGGTAATGCAGATCGAGCCCGGGCTGGGCACCTGCGCCGGCGGGACGTACGACGGCACCGAGGTGCGCGAGCAAGCCTGAGCCCATTCGATTCCACTAAGCCCTGCCACCGCCCCGCCACCACGACCGCGAACGGGCCCGCGAGGCGCGACGCACTCAACAGCGCAGCCCGACCGGTCCGCCCAGCCGGGGCCACGTGTGTTCGCGGGGAACTTGAACAACCTCCTCAACGACAACGCGGGGCTTGAGGCAGCGGCAAGGCGTACACCTGGTACGCGCAGTGGTTCCGTCGTCGGTGCGCCGGTCGCGCAGCACGATCTCCACCGCGATCAGGGAGTGCATGACCGCGATGGTGGAGAACTCGTAGCAGTAGTACGACTGGCGCAGCAGCTCGCGGGCCGTCCGCAGGACGGTCGCCGCGGCCTCGGGAGCGCCGGCGGGCACGACCAGGTCCTCAACGAGGTCGTGCCTGTCGGCGTAGCTGTTGGCGAAGAGGTGGGCGCGTTCGAAGTCTCGGAGGGTACCCCCAGACCTCCTGAGCCGAGAGCGGTTCCCAGGCAGCGGAGGCACACGCTCCGCCGTGAGGAGCAGGGCGACGACTCGTGCACCTCATTTGAGTACGCGTGCTCACTCCGAGCTGGGCATTTGCGCCTAACCGCTCGCTGCCCCGCTGACATACCGTCCTCGTATGCCCGAGGAAACCGCACCGACCGCCACCTCGACAGCGTCCGGGCGGCCCTCTTCGGTGGGGGCGCCTGGATGCGGCTGCGCCGCGCTCGTCGTCTTCGTACTCGTCGTGGTCGTCTTGCTGGTATCGGGCTCATGGGGGTCGACAAATTTCCCCCGTGTCGCGCCCAAGGACATGGCCGCCCGTGCCTTCCAGCGTTCCCAAGATGCCTACGACGTCATGGGGTTCAAGCGCACCGTGAAGCCAGGAGTCGAGAAGATCGGCGTCAGTACGGAGAACACGTTCGACTCCGGGTTCTGCTACGACGGGGGGATGCTGGGGCTCGAGGACAAAACCGTCGATGGCGCCTACCGGCTGAGCCACAGTTGGGCGCTGGACCATGTCCCTGCCAGCCAAGCTGCCTCCGGCCTCCGTCACCTGCGCCGGCATCTGAAGGACAGCGGCTGGAAGGTCACCTCCTTCCGTGAGGGCGGGCGGGGCCAGGACTGGGACCTCTTCGTCCAGCGGGATGACGGGGCCGAGCGGATGTCCTTCACTTGGTTCCCGGACCGGGAGTACCTCACTGCCGGCGCCACCGTGCCCTGTGCCTACGACCCCGCTTGGAAGGCCGGCGACTCCGGCCCGGCCGGGGACCACGAGACGCCACCCGTCCTGCGGCCGACGCAACGGGACTAGGCTTCTCGACCCGCAGGTTCGTCTACGTGGCTGAGACGTTCGCTGTCTTCCGGGTGCGATGAGACAACCGTCGTGATCACAGGTGTGCGAGGCGTCCAGGGCGGTGCTGCGTTCTTCATTGCTGGTGTAGGGCATCTGCTGTCGGTCAGACGCTCTTGCCGAGAATGGCAGCGCGGTGCGGAAGGCGCATGAAACCCAGTGGCCTGACGAAGCGGCCACTCGTACTGGGCCCGCTGGACCCTGACCGGTCAGCAGTCACCGGCGCGGGCATTTCCCCATCGCCGTCAGGACGAGCCCTGCTTTGTACGGGGCAAGCTTCGTCGCCCGCACGTTGTCGGGGATCGTCGCCGTCGCGAGAGCTGCGAGCCACGCCCCCGAGGTGAGGGAGATCCCCTCAGGCTTGGCCCTGCCCAACTTCCAGCCACGTTGTTGCAGCCGTTCTGCAGCCAGACGAGCATCCCGCATGGTGAGGGTCCGGCGAGACAGGCGCCGGGAAGTCACCATGCAGGCACCCGGCAAGAGCCTGGGAGTCAGGTCCGTGTAGGTGCCGAGCCCCTGGCCGGCGGCACGCAGATCGGCGGTGACCTCGGCCCGTGTCTTGGCGGGGGGCGCAGACGGTGGCTTGGTGCTGGACGGCGGCGAAGGCTTGGTAGAAGGGGCGCTCGGCGTGCCTGACGTGGAGCACCCCGTCACCACCGCAACAGCCATCACAGCAGCGACTGCCAGGAACCCGAACTGTCTCATGCATCCCCCAGGGCACACAGGGTCACTCCATCCGGGCAGTCGGGCGGCTTCACGAGTTCGTGCACGTGGGTCAAAGCGGTTCCTCCCGGCTCAGGTGTCTACGCTGCCCGATTCTCGGTCCGCACCGAGGCCGAGACGGGATGAAGGCAGAGATCGGCCACGCGCTGGCCGGTCCGCATCCCTCAGCAGCCACGGGCTGGTGCACGGCAGGCAGGCCACCTTTGCCGGCGTGGCGCGCGGGCTTCAGCGGTGGGTTCTCGTGCATGCCGTGCATCGGTGGCGATAGCCACTTCAGTGCTGTTTCGGCACACCGGTGAGCATCCTCCCCTCTGGCTCATGCAGTGGATGACGCTGGCCAGTGCCATAGTCGGTGCCCTGATCGCGACTGCTTGCGCAGCCATGCTCGACCGCAGTCGCTGGCGCCGCGAGCAGGACGACCGCCTCCTCAGTACGCGATGGGTCTTGTACAGCGACTACCTCACCTGCCTCTCCCAGGCCCGAAACGCCTTTCGTAGCCTGGCTCGGAACCGGGACATCGACCCCGTTGAGCGAGAACGCTCCGCCTGTGACAGCTTCGCCCCGTGCTACGGCATGTGCTATCAGATGTCGATCACGGCTGCGTCGAACGTATTCGTCGCCTCCGAGGATGCCGCTCCGAAAGACTCAGGAGGAGGCCGGTGTCCAGGCGGGGCGCTGGATGACATCCGCACGCCGCGGTCTGCGGGGCTGGGCCGGCTTGGAGCTCAGCATGCGCTCTGCGCACGGGCGCTTCCCTCGGCACGGACTCCCGGCCGGGGCGCATCTCTGAAGATCGGGAAGGCAGCAGGTGCTTACGCGTCCGGGGCGACGAGGCTGCGGAGCAGGGGGGCGGCGATGCGGACGATGTCCTCCACGTCTGCCTCGGCCAGGTCGGGCAGGTGCAGCAGAAAGCGTTGGGTGGCGATGCCCATCATGATCGCGCTGAACAGTGCGGCTCGCAGTCGTGCGTCGGGGGCGTCGATGGTGGCGGCGATGCGATCGGTGACCTCGGCGGTGACGTGCCGGCGCAGCAGTTGTGCTGCTTCGTCGCTCGTCATGCTGGTGCGCAGGAGCACCACCATGGGGCTGTCGGGGTCCGCGGCCCAGGTGTCCAGCATGCCGCGCAGGCGGTTCTCCGCCGTGTGGTCGGGGTCGTTTGTGGTGAGTTGGTCATGGGGGATTTGCCATTGGACGGCCTCGCGGAACAGGTCCTGTTTGCAGCCGAAGTACTGGATCACTGAGGACTTGTCGACGTCGGCTTCGGTCGCGATGGCCCGGATGGTGGCGCGCTCGTAGCCGACCTCCGCGAACTTCCGTCGTGCGGCCGCCAGGATGCGTCGTCGTGTGCGCTCGCCTTTGCGCTCGTCGAGGGTGGCTTTTTTGGCCGGGCCGCCTGAAGCGGCCTTTCGCTGTGCGGCCTGTGCGGGCGTATTCGTCGCTACATCGGCCCAGGTCAACGTCGGTCCCCTTTCCGGTGCGGGCCCTGATGCTACAAGTGCCTCCGGGCGATGCCGAGTGCTTGATGGGGCGGGCCCGGAGGGGTTCGTAGGGGAGAATCCGACATCGGGTACGGGGGAGGGCATACCCGCCTCGGCTGTGCTTCGTCCTGTGTCGCCCGGACGCAGCGCGGCTGGTGGAGCGCCGCCGGGCTCCGGTCGGTGGGGTGTCCACGGCCGGAGCGCGGCGGAACGGTCCGGTGAAGGCTTCCCGGAGGTCGTGTGCGAGCGGTAGGCGTCCCGCTCAGGCAGCGAGTGCTGCTGCGTCTTTCACCAGCCGGTCGAGGTCCGGCAGAGCGTGGGTCCGGCGCTGGATGCCTTGGGCGCGGAACCGGTAGGAGCGGTCGTCGAGTACGTTGCGCACTGCTGTGGCCAGCGAGTCGTGTGTGACGTCCTGGACGTCTATTCGTGTTCCGACGCCCAGTTCCTGGAGGCGGCTGGCGTTGTGGGACTGCTCGGCGAACAACGGCACGGCGACCATGGGGACTCCGGCCGCCAGCGCCTCTCGCGTCCCGTTGAAACCGGCGTGTGTAAGGAACATGTCGCTGGAGCGGAGCAGCAGTTCCTGCTGGACGAACGAGGTCAGGTGGACGTTGTCGGGGCGTGCCCCGTCCCACTGTTGGGGGTCGCGGTCGGCGCCCAGGGCAACGACGCCGGTGACCGGCAGGTTTCCCAGCGTTTCGATGATGGTGTTGAGCAGGGTGTGTGCGCCGCCGGGAAGTCGGGTGGCGTTGGAGCCGAGGGTGGCGAGGACGAGGGGTCGGTCGGAGGGGAGTTGGGCGATGTCGGGGTCGAGGCCAGCCTGCGGTGTTTGGGAAGGGACCTGGTAGTAGCGGGCGTTGGGCAGTCGGCTGTCTGTGGGGTAGAAGTCTTCCGGGACGACGCCCGCGCGGAAGGCGCGGAACGGGTGCCAGGCGTCGTTGACCGGGGCCAGGCCGAGCTTGCTCCGCTGTCGGTTGAGCTCCTTCGTCACGGCGGGGTGGGCGTAGGGCGCCATGGGCGCGATGTCCAGAGCGCCGTGTGGGATACCGAGGCGCTCTGCCGCCAGATAGCCGCCGTATTCGGTTGATTCGTGGAGTATCAGGTCGGGTTGCCAGTCCTTCGCCGCTTCGAGGAGGTCCTGGGTGCTGGACTCGGCGAGGTGCCCGACGAAGGTCGCGGCGAAGAAGTCCGGCGCCAGTTCGAGGGTCACGGACCCGGCTTTCTCCATGCCCGGCGGGGGCTGGAGTTCACCGCTCTGGAACGCCTCCCCCATCGACTGGAGGTGGGGCAGCGTCAACGCGGTGAGTCCACGCTTGTCGACGTGTTCGATGACGCTGGGCCCAGTGGCGATGGCCACCTCGTGGCCCGCGGCTCGGGCCCGTTCTGCCACTGGCAGAACCAAGGGGGCGAGGTGCGAATAGATTGCCTGTGCGGTGATGAGGATGCGCATGTGCTCGCTCTCCACGATGCGGTGCAGGCCCCAACGTGTGGGCTGCACTGCGGACTTCACGGCCGACTTCTCAAAAAATAAACGCTTGTTGAGAATCTAGCACTGGCGTTCTTCGTGCCCTCCTAGGCCCCCGCAACGTCCCCTCGCTCTCGGCGACTTCGAGTCAGGCTCTGCAGTGTTCGCGCGTGCCGGACCGGCGTGGCCGATCTCGGCCACGCGCCGTGTCGGGCTCCGGCAGCGGCGAGTCGGTCGGCCGGTGGACATCGCGGTCGGCACGGGCGGGTGGGGCTGTCCGGCGGCTCGCCGGCGACTCCCCCTGGGCGATGTCCTCCGCGTGCCCCGACGGGTGGTCAGCCGTGGTCACTACAGGCTCGCCCGTCTCCGCCGCCTCCGGGACGTGCGCGCCGGCCGCGTCCCGACGGGGCTCCGGGGACTCGTCCTGCGTCCCGCGTGGGGGAGCGCACCGGCGGCCTGGCGTACCGGGAGCCGTACGCGCTGATGCCCACGGACATCCAGCCCGTAGGCATAAGCACGCGGAGGAGGAACAGTGGTGGCTTGGGGAGATCGAGGGCATCGCCCTGGCCTTGATGTTCCTGCGGACCGAGCAAGCCGACGCCATCTGCTCCTGAGGACGAACCACTGTTGGAAACCAGCAGTCCTGCCACCGCTACAGGCACGGCGGCAATCCGCTGTGCGCCTTGTGCCACGCCACAGTCGAAGCCGGGCGGACCAAGGCATCGGCCGGCACGTAGCGTCGGCTGCCGTCTACCGCTGACCTCGCCACAGACCATCTGTGCAGTTCACAGGCCGGGCGGGGTAAGCGTCTTGGTATCCGGCTCGGCTCGCCGTGCCGGCCAGAGCCGCAACGCCACGACGTGCTCATCCACGGCGTCCAGGAACTCCCCGTGACCTGGTAATCGGCACACCGCTCGCCGGACACCGGCCTGTAGATGACCACTGTCAGCGCTACGCCATCCGGGGTAATCCCTGGGAGTGATATGGCGCGGCCTCATGCGCCCTGGCTCTAATGGCTGTACCGACTGTGGGGTGCCCATCCTCCGTCGGGGGACAAGGCAGCGACCCTTGGCACGTCGTTGTTCGTTCTTGGGCACCCCGGCGGATGGACGTGTGCGAACACTGCTGTCCCTGGCAGCTGCTTGCGGCAGCCCCACACCAGACTCTTGGGACAGGGGCTGCTTCCATGACAGTAGTTGGCGCACAACCCACCCCTCACGGCGTGTTTTCGTGAGCCTTGCAGAGTTTGTTCTCGCCCTCGGCGCTACGTGTCGCCTCACCCGGTTCATCACCAAGGACACGCTTGCGGCGGGGTTCAGAATATGGATCGCTGCTCACTTCGGCGACGACTCCAAACTCTCCTACCTGGTCAACTGCTCGTGGTGTTCAAGTATTTGGGTCGCCTTCGCCGTCGCTTCGCTCGGGTACTGCCTCGATGGATCTTTATGGCTCCAGCTGCCGGAAACCGCTCTGAGTCTTTCCTACCTCGCAGGAATTTCTTCACGGTGGCTGGACTGAGCCACTCGACGGTGACATGAGCATCACAGAGATGAAAGGACTCCGGAATGCCTTGTAATTGTGGCGGTGGAACCCCTCAGACAGTGGTCGTCTACCAGCTGAACCTGCCGGACGGAAGGATCTACCGATACTTCACCTACCAGGAAGCTGACGCGGCCAACCAGCGCGCGGGTGGCATCGGCACCATCACCACCACTACCCAGTAAGGGTGTTGTGGCCCCGGTTCAGTGGCTGTCGGAGGGGGCGTGAGGGGTTGGCGCCGCCGTGACCAGGGCGGCGGGGCCCGGCGAGGGGATGAGGGCGACCTCGCTCGCTTCGCCGGGTTCGGACGGCAGGAGCTGGGGCACCTCCTGAAGCGCGGAGGCACTGCGTGGAGCCCTGAGCGACTTGCCGCACGGCGGCTCCAACCACGCCTTCACCTCAATGCCGACCGCGGCCGCGATCGTCGCGCACGGCCAGCCTTCTTCGCCGCGGGCAGCACGCCAAGGCCGCCACCACCGGGGACAACCTCGCACCGAAAGCGAGACACCAGCCGCTGAGTACGAAACGCCCACCATCACCGAGCAGTTGGACCAGGAGCTCCCCTGGCTGGCTTCGTTCATCCCAAGGGACAGCGCTTCTCGACGAGTTTCGACGGCAGTTGTTGATCAACCCCGCTTGAGATGTTCACGAGAAATGACGGCGGTGCCATGACCGGGAACGGCCGAAGCGCTTTCTCAACTGCAGTCGGCGACCGATGGGGCCTCGCGGGTCATAAGTAAGGTTGGCAGTCGCCCTCGCCAGAGGTAACGCTCGCCCGTGATCTCAAAGCCGTGGCGTTGGTAGAACCGGATCGCGCCTTCGTTGTAGTCCGCGACCCCCAGGCGGATGCGTGCAGGTCCTGCCCAGGTGAGGAACTCGGTCATCATGCGGCCACCGAGCCCGTGCCCCTGGGCGTGGTCCAGCAAATACATCGGTCCGAGGGTGACCGATTCCGATTCGTCCCAGTGGCCACAGAGATAGCCGACGATCTCCGTCTCGGACCGGACAACACGGCAGAAGTGCGGGGCAGGGTGCTGGTTTGCCACTTCGATGAACTCCCGCCACTGCGTGATGCCTTCCGCAGTAGCGGACGAACCACGATGCTCACGGATCCAGGACTCATCGATCCCTGTGTCCGGGTTGGGGTAGTTCTGCAGCCAGTTCCGCAGGTGCAAGGGCCCCAACGTTGCGGCGTCGTCAGGGTGAGCGGCGGTGATCACATAAGCCATGTCAGACAATACTGGTGCACTGGCCAAGTCACCGTGCAATTGCCCTGGGGAGGTTCACCCGGCCTTGGTGGACTCTTCCGCTCGGGCTCGGGTGGTCGCGAGGCGGTAGGAGTCCGTGCCGGTCTCGATGATGGTGCCGCGATGGTCACGCCGGATCGCCGCGTACAGCTCGACCCTCGACATCGGCGGCATGACCAGCACCTTTCACCAGGAGCATCCCGATGCTGCCCTGGCAAGAGACCCGGTGCCTCCCAAACTCATCAACACCACTCGTTCGTGATCCGGGGCGCCTCCCAAACTCATCGACAAGTGACGTCACTACTGCTCGATAAAGCCACCTGGCTGGCCGGCCCTCGTCGCAGGGTCCTACGGAGGGCCGGCCGGACGGAACACGTGTGATTCCTGCGGTAGGTGACCGGGAGTCAGGGCCCTCCGTCTGTGCGTCGTCTTCGGGTGTGTACCCGGGCATCGGGCCGGCGGGTGGTCGAGGGGGTGGCGGGCTGGGGTGTGCTGCTGTTAGAGGCTGCGGGCGGTGATGTCGCCGTGGGAGGTGGTGGCGCGGATGTCGAGTTCGGTGGTGCCGTCGTTCTTGAGGGCGTTGTTGATGCGGCCGTAGCTGGTGCCGGCGTCCAGGGTGGCCGAGACGCCTGCGGCGGCGCCGACGGTGATGTCGCCGGACTGGGTACGGAGCACGACGGTGCCGCCGGTGGCCTCGGTGATGCGGATGTCGCCCCTTGCGGTGCTGATCTCCGCGGGGCCGCCCAGCCGGCCGACCTCGACGTCGCCGTCGACCGCGGTGAGGCGGAGGTTCTTGGCCTCGTCGATCTTGATCTGGTGGTAGGCGCCTTCGAAGGCGACGTCGCCGAGGCGGCCGACGGTGCGCAGTTCGGTGCTGGCGGTCTTGGCCTCGATGCGGGAGCCGGCGGGCAGCTTGACCGTTACCTCGATGGCTCCGGAGGGGCCGAGGTACTGGTTCTTGGCCGAAGTCTCGATGTGCAGGACTCCGTCGGTGTATTCGACGGTGGTCTGCTCGGCTGCCTTCACGTCGCGGCTCTTCGAGGCGTTCGCAGGCAGGACCTCGATGGTGGTGTCGGCCCGGTCTGCGGCGATGAGCTGGATGCGTCCTGCGGGGATGGCCAGGACGGCGGAGATCGGGGTAGGGGTGTCGAACTTCTGCATCGTGCTCTCCTTGGGTACTTACGGCTCACTGTTTCCGAACAATGGAAACGCTACGTTGCTTTCTAGATCTAAGCAACGATGGCTTTGCGTAGAAGCAGAGTTAGTGCAGGTGAAGGCAGGGGAATCGTTGCAACGCTCTCTCGATTAACGCAATGATGGGACAGTCGGCCGTTGCAATGCATTGAAGGTGAACGCTATGGTGGGGGCGTTGAGGAACACCGAGCAGCACCATGGAGCAGCCGTGGGGCATGAAGGGGGTCGTGATGCCGGGAGGCAGGCTCACCCAGTCCGAACGCCAGCAGATCGCGCTGGGGCTGGCCGACAGCCTCCCCTACGCCGAGATCGCCCGACGCCTGGAGCGTCCGACCTCCACCATCACGCGTGAGGTCATGCGCAACGGCGGCCCCACCGCCTACCGCGCCGACCTGGCCCACCGCGCCACCCAGCAGCGCACCCACCGCCCCCGGCAAGCCGCGCCCCGGGGGTCGCAGGCGCTCCCGCAACCCTACGGACGCGACGCCGAGGCCGTGCGCGACTACCAGGAGATGCTCACCACCGTCTTCATGACGTCGGGCCTGCCCAAGATGATGGCCCGGGTGCTGGGCTGCCTCTACACCACCGACACCGGCCGCCTCACCGCCTCCGACCTCGCCCAGCGCCTCACGGTCAGCCCGGCGTCCATCTCCAAAGCGATCACGTTCCTCGAAAACCTGGACCTCGTCCGCCGGGAACGTGACGAGCGCCGCCGCGAGCGCTACGTCGTCGACGACGACCTCTGGTACCAGGCGATGATCCGCAGCGCCCGCGCCAACGATCAGTTCATCGAGGCCGCACGGCAGGGCGTCGGCATCCTCGGCCGCGGCACCCCGGCCGCCACCCGCCTGGAGAACGCCGCCCGCTTCCTCGACTTCGTCAGCGAAGGGCTCATCCGCGCCGCGGAGCAAGGTCGTGAGGTCCTCTACACCAGAGACGAAACGGCCTCGGACGGCACCGCCAAGCCGAGTTCCGATGACGGACAGACCGCCGACCCGACAGCCGCACCATGAGATGAGGTGGCGTGACGAAGACTCTGCGTGCTCGCCAGCGCGAGGCTGTGGACGCGGTGCTCCGCGCCCTCGAACTGCCTCCAAGAGCTCTTGTGCCCGAGCGGGGCTGCGGACTCAGGTGAACATGGCCACCGGGTCCGGCAAGTCACTCGTGGCCGTGCGCAGCGCGAATGCCAGGCAGGTAGGCACCTGGGTCCAGCTCGGCGTCGAGCAGCGGGAGCGGCTGACCCGACTACGCGTGTCCGAGGGGTCCTCTCAGGCCGCGCCAGGCAGGCCATGGGCTGCTTTCCCGGCGGTGCTGGCCAGTTTCGCGGTCACCGGCGTCCTCGTCGTCCTCGCGGCGCTGAGCCCGGTCGGACGGTTCCGCGTTCTGGGTGAGGTCAGCGTACGTACGGGGTGGTGGTGGCCAGCGGAACGAACCCGAGGCGTCGCAGGATCGGACGGCTCTGGTCGGACGCGTCGACCTGGAGGTAGCGGTAGCCGTGTTCGGCTGCGATGCGGGTGCGGAAGGCGACCAAGGCCCGGTAGACGCCCCGGCCGCGCCACTCCGGCACTGTGCCCCCGCCCCACAGGCTCGCGAAGGACGTACCCGGGTGCAGCTCCATCCGTGCGGCGCTCACCGGCACGTCACCGGCCATGGCGACGACCGCGGGAGGTAAGCCTGCGGCCAACTGGTCGAGCAACAGCTGCCGGTGGTACGGCCGCGCTTCGCCGAACGCCCGCTCCTGCGCGGCCACCGCGAGCTCGACCCCGCCAGCATCGGTCACCGGGAGCAGGCGAACACCCTCGGGCAGTTCGATGCTCGTGGGCAGGTCTTTGATGTCGGCGACCATCAGCGTCTCCTCGGGCTCGGGTACGAAACCCGCTGCCCGCAGCCGTCCGGGTAGGTCGGCCGGCCGGTCGTGCCCGTACAGCTTCCACTCGAAGCCGCGCCCGAGTGAGGTGAAGTACTCCACCTGTTCCGCTACCGCGGCGTCTGCAGTGGCTTCGTCCAGGTCCGACCAGACGATTCCGTTCCAGCCGTCAGCGTCTGCGCCGACATGGCGTACGACGCCGCCCACCCGCTCCACCCGGGCTCCGGGCCCATCGGCCCGGATGCCCTGTCGCATCTCGCGGTCGAAGACCGCCAGCACTGTGTCCTGATCCATCCGCTCACTCCAGCATCACCAGGCGCAAGAGGCAACGAAAAATGAGCGGACCGGGCCGGCCCCTACCCGAAGCGGGCCCAAGCCACGGCCTCGCGGTAGCCGCCCTTGGCCTGCGCGGACTTGAGGCGACGACGGCAAGAGTGCGCACAACGCCGACGCCATCACCGCGGTAAGTCCGCTAAGGACTGTCCAGCAGGTCACGAACGAAGCCAGAGCCGAATGGCTGCAACGGTCACGGTGCCGTGGAAAATGTACGCCCTCTTGTCGAAGCGGGTGGCCACGGCACGGAAGCCCTTGAGCGCATTGATCAGTTCACCGCGGACGGGGCGCCGGAAGCTGGCGAATCTGGGGCTGGAGTGGGCGGCGAGCTGACGTGGTCGTGCGGGGTGGTCCGGCCGAGGCGCGGCCGTGGGCAGTGGTCGTGCCGGCTGTCCACGGCCGCGTGCCGGGTCAGCGGACGTGCACCGTCACCACGTCGGAGGCGTGCAGGCGCACGGGATTGTGGTCGTGCCGGCTGGTCAGGCCGTACAGCACCGCCCGGAATTTCAGGTCGCCGCGGCGCGCGGAGGTGCCGTGTGCGGTGACCCGCGCGTCGCCCTCGACCGCGGCGCTGCAGCTCTCCTGGTGCCACCCTTGGCCGAAGCCGCTCTCCTCCAGGCACAGCTGATGCAGGTAGCCGGCGCTGTCATCGTCGCCCTGTGCCTTGACCGTGATGGTCTTGCCGACCTGCACCGTGCGCGGCGCCGTGATGTCCACACCACCCTTGGCGAACGCCGGCCCGGCGGCCAGAGCCACCGAGGCCACACCCAGCGCACCGATCACCGCCGCACGGCCGCCCCGGCTCTTCATCCCGGACTTCTTCGTCCTGGTCATGGACTTCCCCTCCCGTAGATCTCCCCACCTGGCGAGACCCACCCTTCGCAAAGGCGCCCGGTGCGCCTGGCTGACCCTCAAGAGGAGCCGGACACCTCGCTCGTTGCCCCGCACCCGGCGCCGTTACCAATTCACGACATAACCCGCTAACCAGGGCATGATGACCTACGCTGCCGACGACACCGCTGCGGGCCCCGGCGGCAAGACCCCTTCGAACTCCTCGGAGCCGCCTCGACGACCTGAGGGAAGCCGCTCTGCTCCCCGAGCAGCGCACCACGCTCCGCGAACTCGGCATCGAAGGGGCCTCACAGGGGCGTATCCGGTTGCCTCCTTCACTCGCCACGGGCCAACAAGGTGAATCCCACCAACGCGACCAGCACCGTCACGACCACGACGACGGCCACGCCGCCACAGATCACGGCGATCGCAGCACATCCGAAACGAGCCACCCGCCGCGAACGCCTCAGCTCCGCCTCATAAGCACGCTCATCCCACCCCTCCGGCCCAGCCAACACCCACCGCCCCGGTCCACCCCAACCACTCCCCCACATCCAACCCCGACCGCGATTCCCCACAAAGGACTCACCCCACGTCAGCACGAGAAGCAGTCAGCACGGACCCCTTTGCGGCATCTGGCACGAACCAGCCTTCGATCAGGGGCACAGCGCCATGTCCGACGAGCAGTGGTGGGCCGCCAACGAACCGCTCCTGGCCAAGGGCTTCGATCCCGACCGATTTCCCCTCGCGGCCCGGGTCGGGAGCGCCGCGGGGCAGCTCACCAAGGCATGTACAGCCCCGAACACGCCTTCACCTTCGGACTGCAACGCATCCTGGACGGCCTCACCCACCTCATGAGCCGACCGCCCCGTTGACAACCCACACGCCATTTCGGCCGCGCGGAGGTGGCGTCCTGCGTCACCTTTCGCACGCCCCACGGGTGCGGGCTTCCGGGCCCGCGCGCTACTGCCAGGTCGCGGTGTCGGGGTCGATGCTGTGGGCGCGCGCGCTGGCGTCGATGAGGCGGCGGAACCATGCGGCAAGGCCGGCGCGGATGCCGTCGTAGTGGGCGGCGAATCCCGGATCGGCCTCGTACATCCGGCCCAGACAGACCTGCATCTGCCTGGTGAGGGGAAAGTACGAGGCGAACACTTCGCGGTGCCGCTCGACGAGTTGATTCGCCTCCGGGCTACCGGGGGTGACGCCGGCGTCCATCGCCTCCCCCAGGGCCTGGTCGAAGCCGGCGACGTCCTCGGCGACGGCCTGCCATTCCTCCGGACCGCGAGAGGCTGAGCGTTCGGCGTACTGCTGCCATTGCGTCGTGTCTCCGTAGAGCTCGCGCGCCTGGGCGAACCACTCCGGATTCCACCGGGGGCCGAAGATCGCGGCCTGCTGCTCGATGGTCAGCAGCAGGCCGCGCTCGTGGGCGTCGATCATCCGATCCAGTCCGGCGCTGAGCTGCTGGAGGCGGTCGATCCGTTCAGCAATCTGGGTGCGCTGCGCGCGCAATGCGCCGGGCACGTCTGTGCTCGAGTCGTCCAAGACGGCCCGAATCCTGTCCAGGCCGAGACCGATCTCACGGTAGATCACGATGCGGTGCAGGCGTTCCAGATCACCAGCGGTGTAGAGCCGGTATCCGGCGGCCGTGCGCAGCGACGGTCGTGCCAGACCTATCTCGTCCCAGTGGTGCAGCGTGCGGACGGTCACGTCCAGACGCGTCGAGGCTTGACCGACGGTCAGGCCATCGGTGTCAGTGGCATCAGGCATGCTCCTCATTGTCGCCGCGGCCGAGGTCCGGTGGGGTGATCCCGATGGCTGCAAGGTTGCGCGCCTCCTGGCTGGCCGGGTCAAAGGGCTTCGCCGCAGTGAAGACGATCCGTGCGTTCTCGGGGGTGATCACCTCCACGTCGCGGGTGTTCCAGGGAGTGTCCCGTGGGCCGTCGACCGAGTTCGGGCGCACCGCGCGGCATGCCTCGACGAGGGAATCGACCTGGCTGAGCACGCACGAGAAACTGAAGCTCATCGCCGGTGCCTGCTCCGGGACGCTCTCCGCCGTGACGAGGAGGACGTCCTGGAACGCCCACCGGCGCAGATGCACAAGCTGGCCGGGGATGCTGAACAGATCGAAGAACCCGAGGCCACGAGTCCAGAAGTCCACCGACGCCGCCAGATCGCTGGTGGGGATCGTCACGAACGCGGGCATTCCATAGATGCCACGGAACGGCTCCGGCGGAGTCGCGTCCGGGCCGGGAGTGGGCACGGGGCTTATCTCGAACGCGTTGTAGTAGTCGCTCATGCACCCCAGTTGACAGCCTCACGCAACGTGAGGGTCAAGTCGGTTTGGTCGGGCAGGGACTTCTGCCCGGCCGCCCTCGCGCACGCCGGCTCAGCAGCTGGGTGTCTGCTGGGCGTCCGGGTGTCGGCTCCTGCCCGAACTCCCCCACCGACGAGGTGTGTTCGGGCGTTCGTCGGCGCTGCGGGGCCTGTGGTCCGGATCGATCAGGAATCGAGAAGCGCGGTTCAGGGGGCCGCCTCTAGCCTGCGCGTCATGGACATCACCATTCACACGAGTTCTCTCCCGCACGACGACCCGGATGCGTCGCTCGCCTTCTACCGCGACGTCCTCGGCTTCGAGGTCCGCAGCGACGTCGGGCAGGGCAGGATGCGCTGGATCACGGTCGGCCCGGCCGGCCGGCCCGACACGTCGATCCTTCTGGCGCCGCCGGCTGCCGACCCGGGAGTCACCGACGACGAGCGCCGCACCATCACCGAGATGATGGCCAAGGGCACCTACGGCTGGATCCTGCTGGCCACCCCGGACCTCGACGCCACGTTCGAGAAGGTGCAGGCCGGCGATACCGAGGTCGTGCAGGAGCCGACCGAGCAGCCGTACGGCATCCGCGACTGCGCCTTTCGCGACCCGGCGGGCAACTTGGTCCGCATCCAGGAGCTTCGCTGAGCGGTGCGGGCGGTGCGGGCGGTGCGGTGCGGTGCGGTATCGAAATGCGGTTTCGGTGCGGCCCTGTGGGTCGGCTCGCGACCGCCTGCACGGGACGCGGCGGCGCACCGGCCCTGGTGGTGCCTGCCTCGGCCGGCCCGCCCGGGCGTTCGGGGATGTCGAGGGAAGAGGAAAAGGGAAGAGGGAAAGGGGAGGTTTTCATGTGTCAGCCCGAGTGGCGGCGTGCCCGTGTCCAGGCGCAGCGGCTGGCTGATCTGGCGCGGCTGCGCCGCGTGCGCGACCGGATCGACAGGCACTACGCGCAGCCGCTGAATGTGGAGGCGCTCGCCCGCGAGGTGAACATGTCGGCCGGGCACCTCAGCCGGCAGTTCCGGGCGGCCTACGGTGAGACGCTGTACGCGTACCTGATGACGCGTCGCATCGAGCGGGCGACGGCGCTGCTGCGGCGGGGCGACCTCAGCGTCACCGAGGTCTGCTTCGCGGTCGGCTGCGGGTCGCTGGGCACGTTCACCACCCGCTTCACCGAGCTGGTCGGCATGCCGCCCGGGGCCTTGCGGCGCCAGGCGGCGGACGCGGTGGCCGGCCCTGCGGATGCTGGGGGCGCGGCCCGCGCTGCGGGCTGTGCGAGCACGGTGGAGGGGATGCCGGCGTGTGTGGCCAAGCACGTGACGAGACCGGTCAGGATTCGAGAAGCCGTGGTCGCCGGGCAGCGCCTAGCGTGAGGGTCATGGCAATCACCACTTCCACCGCATCCCGCACGTTCCTCGCCTCCGTCACCCTTGAGGTGGACGATCCCGAGGCGGCCCGCCGCTTCTGTGCCGCCCTCGGGGTGGACACGCGCGTACGGCTGCGGGCGTCCGAGGCACACTCCACGGGGTTTCGCGGCTTCACCCTGGCGCTCACGGTCTCCCGGCCGGCCACCGTCGACGGCTTCATCGGCGCCGCCACCAACGCCGGCGCTACGGTGCTCAAGCCCGCCGCGAAGTCGCTGTGGGGCTACGGCGGCGTCGTCCAGGCCCCGGACGGGACGATCTGGAAGGTTGCGACCTCGGCGAAGAAGGACACCGGCCCGGCCACCCGTGAGATCGACGAGATGGTGGTCCTGCTCGGCGTGGAGGACGTGAAGGCCAGCAAGGAGTTCTATGTCGGCCAGGGCCTGAGCGTGGCCAAGAGCTTCGGCGGCAAGTACGCCGAGTTCACCTCCGGCGAGTCCAGCCCCGTCAAGCTGGCGTTGTACAAGCGCCGCGGCCTGGCCAAGGACCTCGGGGTCCCCGCGGACGGCGCCGGGTCGCATCGCCTCGTCCTGGGCACCACCGCCGCCCCCTTCACCGACCCGGACGGATTCATCTGGGAGGCCGCCGGGTCGCTCGCCCCCGCGCCGTCCACGACGCCCGCGTCCTGCTGACCTTCGACCACGTACCCCGTACTTCGCATCCCGTCCCGACCTGCCTCATCCCTGTACGAGAGGACCTGCCTTGCAGCGCACGAAGACGTCCGCCGAGAAGTCCGGTACGGCCGCCGAGCAGTACAGCGGATTCACCGCCGAGGAGCGGGCCGCGATGAAGGAGCACGGGCAGGAGCAGAAGAAGGCAGCGGCTCGGCGCGGTTCGCGCGCGCAGAGGGAGGCGGCAGCGGAGCGGGACGTGCTCGCGAAGATCGCCGAGATGCCGGAAGCGGACCGGGTCCTCGCCGAGCGGATCCACGCCATCGTGAAGACCATCGCTGCGGACCTCACCTGCAAGCTCTGGTACGGGATGCCCGCGTACGCCAGAGACGGCAAGGTCCTTTGCCACTTCCAGAGCGCGCAGAAGTTCAAGACGAGGTACGCCACGCTCGGCTTCAGCGACCAGGCGGCACTCGACGACGGCGCCCTGTGGCCGACCGCCTACGCCCTGAGGGAGCTGACCGAAGCCGACGAACAGCGCATCAGCGCGCTCATCAAGAAGGCGGCGGGCTGAGGCGTCGCGGCGGCGACGTCGGCCACCGCCGCACCCCGCGGCCCCGGGTCACGGCGGCCGCGGCGCGGGCAAGGGCGCGCTGAGCGTGTGCCGTTGAAGGTTGAGTGCCGAAGGTCGCATACTCCGTGCATGAGCGATGAGTTCAGGCAGCGGATCGGGTCTCCCTCGACATGAGTCGCATCATCGCTGACATCTCGGTGTCCCTCGACGGCTTCGTCACCGGGCCCGGCCCCGGACCGGACAACGGTCTGGGCACCGGTGGCGAGGCCCTGCACACCTGGGCGTTTTCCGACGACCCCGACGACCGCCAGTTCCTGCGCGAAGGTACCGCCCGCTCGGGTGCCGTCGTCCTCGGCCGGCGGCTCTTCGACGTGGTCGACGGGCCAGGCGGCTGGGACGACAAGACCGGCTACGGTGCCGGCGAGGTCGGCAAGCCCGCCTTTGTCGTCGTGACGAGCTCGCCGCCGAAGGCGGTGCGGCTCAGTGCCCTGGACTGGACGTTCGTCACCACCGGTCTGCCCGCCGCCGTCGCCGCCGCGCGTGAGCGCGCCGAGGCGGCGTCGACGAGCAGCGGCAAGGACCTCGACGTCGTCCTCATGGGCGGCGGTGCCTTGATCCGCTCGGCGCTCGATGCCGGGGTGGTCGACACGCTGACGCTGCATTGGGCGCCCGTCCTGCTGGGCACGGGGACGCCGCTGTTCACCGGCGCGGTGCCGCGCACGCTGGTGCAGCGCAGCGTCCTGTCGACATCGACCGTGACGCATGTGACCTACGAGGTCCTGTGACGCCGTAGGTGAAGGAGTGTGCTCGATCTCGACGAACGCGAGGTCAGGTTCGGTCGGCTCGCACGACCACGACCCTGCGCCCGCGTGCGTGGCCGGCGTGGCTGTCGATGTGTGCTGCCGCGGCCTCGGCGAGTGGGTAGGACTTCTCGACCGGGATGTGGAGTTTTCCGCGTGAGATGAGGTCGACGGCCTCGGCGAGCGCTTCGGGCATGCTCCCGGCCACGCCGGAGAAGCGGACGCCGAACTCCGGCGCGCCGAGATCGGCGATGGAGATCACCTTGCGCGGATTTCCGGTCAGCTCGACGAGTTCGCGGATCACGCCCGAGCCGGCCAGGTCGAGAGCGGCGTCGAGGGGGCCGAGCTGCCGTACCCGCTCGACCCAGCCCTCGCCGTAGGTCGTGGCGAGGGCGCCCAGGCTGCGCAGATAGTCCTGGTTCGGGGCGCCGGCCGTGCCGATCACCGTGATGCCGCGGTCGCGGGCGATTTGCAGCACCGCCGATCCGACTCCCCCGGACGCACCGCTGACCAGCAGCGTCTGCCCGGCTCGCACACCGACCTCGCGGATGATGCGCAGTGCGGTCTCCACCACGGAGGGGTATCCGGCCGCCTCTTGGAAGGTCAGGCCCTGGGGTATGCGGGCCCAGGCCGACAGCACGGCGAACTCGGCGTAGGTGTCGGTGCCTTCGCCGAACACGTGGTCGCCGACCTCGACTCCTTCGACGCCCTCGCCGACCTCGTCCACCACCCCGGCGGCGTCCAGCCCGACCCCGGCGGGCAGTTCGATCGGGTGGGCTCCCAGGACCTGGCCTTCCCGGACTCTCCAGTCGACGGGGTTGACGCCCGCGGCCCGTACGGCGATGCGTATCCGGCCGGGGCCCGGGTGGGGTTCCTCGGCGTCGATGAGGTGCAGGACGTCTGGACCGCCGAACTCGGCGAAGCTCACTTTCTTCATGCCGCCGACCGTAGCACTAACGGTTAGCGTTTTGAAACCGTTGCGTTTTTGCATCTGTTAGCATCACGCCATGACCGTGCCGACCGGACGCCGTGAGCGCAAGAAGGCCGCGACCCGCCAGAAGATCGCCGACACCGCCCTGCGCCTGTTCCTGGAACGCGGCTACGACGAGGTGGGCATCCGTGACGTGGCCGCCGAGGCCGACGTGGCCGTCACCACGCTCTTCTCCCACTTCGCCTCGAAAGAGGCCCTGGTGTTCGAGCAGGACGACAACTTCGAGCAACGCCTCACCCAGGCGGTCACCGGCCGGGCGCCGCACGAGCCCCTCATCCCCGCGCTGCGCCACGAGATCCAGGCCCTGGTGCGCCATTGCACGGCGGAGAGCGCCGCCCCGATCTGGCGCATGATCGACGCCTCACCCGCCCTGCGGGAGTACGAGGAGTCGATGAGGCTGCGCCATGCGGAGTCGCTGGCAACGGCCCTCGCCGACGACCCCGACCTGCCGCAGACCGCAACGGCCTGCCGGACGATCGCCAGGTTCGTGATCGACGCCTATGCGCTGGCCCGTGAGGCGGCCGATCCGCAAGCCGCGGTGGACGAGATCTTCCGGATGATCGAGGCGGCCTGGGAGGTCACCCGCCCCACTCCTGGTCCGTGACGAACTGCTCCACCAGGCAGGACAGGACCGCGAGCGCCGTCGGGCACGGGCGAGGCCACCACCCCGGATGCGGTCCCGGAACTAGCCGTCGACGCCCGCAGCGAGGTCGCGGGAGCGGGTCTCCTCCACAACGCGGTAGCTCACTGCGGTGTAGAGGGACATCGCGGCCTCGTTGCCGCCGAAGACGTTGAACATCACGACCTGGTCGCCGACATCCCACGTGACCTGCTCACCGATGGCCATGGCCGAGCGGCCGTGGCCCCGGCCGCGGAACTCCGGGTCAACCACCAGCGAGTAGCCGTAGGTGACTTCGGGCAGGTGGCCGTGCCTGAGCCAGCCGTTGCCGATCGGCTCGCCGTCGGCCTGGAGCACCAAAAGGGTGTTGTCGCAGGTGGCCACGCCCTGCGGAGCAGCGTGCGGAGTCCTCTTCGGCCTTCTTCCTGGCCTGCTCGGGTGTGTGGGAGCCGGCCCGCCCCATGTCGGCGAGGTAGCGCTGTTCGCCGGCGGCCAGCCAGGCCGGGTACTCGGCCGCCGTCATCGGCCGGTACGTCACCCCGGCGGGCGGCGCGGGCGGGGCGGTCATGACCTTGATCCGGGTCTGGCCGCGGACCGGGTAGTCGGCGAAGATCTCGTCCGGTGCGGCCAGCCGCACCACGACCTGCCCCGCCCCGCGCTCGGCGCACCAGCGCGCGCCCAGGCGTGGGCCGTGCGGCGGTGGCTGCCCTGTGCGTCATGGCGGGGGTCGGTCCGCAGTTCGCCGATCCGGCCGGTGGAGCCGCCGTGCCGCTCGGTCAGGCCGAGGACGACCTGGTGCGATCCGGCGGCCGTCCTCGTCGAGGACCGCCGCCGCCCTCCAGCCGCCGCTGTGCTCCATGGTCGTGGCGGCGAATTCGTCTCCGGCCGGCCCCTCCAGGCCGGTGGCCTGATATGCCTCGATGAGGCGCTGCCGGTAGCCGGGCTGCCAGTCGCAGGCAGCGGCGAGGAGGACGAAGTCCGTCGTCCGGGCAGGATAAGGACCCCAACTCCCGTTCCGTCCAACGATTTTCCCGCCGCTGCCCGGTTCAGCCGCGGGCGCGCTTGGTCGGCCCGCCCGCGGTCTTGCCACCCGCCATAGGAGCGCTCCACCGGACGCGCCCACCGCGCGGCGGCCCGCGCCCCGCCGGCCCGGTGGGCGGGGGCGTTCCTGGTGCGCTGGGTCAGCCCGGGGGCAGTGGGGGGCCGAGCGGGTTCGGCGTGGGTGCCGTGAGGTGTTCGCCGGCTGCGCGGGCGGCTTGCTGGGCGGGGATCTGGCGTACGCATTCGATGAGGTAGTCGCCGGTGTCCGGGGCGAGGGTGACGCCGTGGGTCTCGCTGCGGAAGCCGGGAAAGCGCCGGTCGAAGGATTCCAGGGCGGTCAGGTAGCGCAGCAGGGGGCCGTCAAGGGCGCCGGTGTTTTCGCCGGGCATCAGGACAGGGATGCCCGGCGGGGTGACGGTGACCATGGCCGCGGCCACCCGGTTGGCCGCGTCGGCCAGTCTTACCCGCTCGGTGCCGCCGCGGATGAGGCGCTGGTAGCAGTGCTGGGGCGGGGTGACGGGCTCGGGCAGGTCCTGGAAGGCGGTGTCGAGCAGCTCCACCAGGCGGGCGTCGCGCAGATGGTGGTGCATCTCCTGGCACAGTTCGCGCAAGGTCTGGCCGGTGTAGCGGTGGGGGTGGGCGGCGACCAGCTCGGGCAGCAGCCGCTCCAGGGGCGCGTTGTGGTCGTAGAGGGATTTGAAGTCCATCAGGGCGTCCATCAAGGTTCCCCACTTGCCCTTGGTGATCCCCATGGAGAACAGGATGAGGGTGGTGTAGCTGTCGGTCTTCTCCACCACGATGTTCCTGGTGGCCAGGTAGGCGGTCAGGACGCGGGCGGGGATGCCCTGGTCGGTCATCTGCCCGATGGCGTCGATGCCGGGACAGGTGAGGGTGACCTTGACGGGGTCGAGCAGGCAGTAGCCCTCGGTCAGGCCGGTGAAGCCGTGCCAGTTGGCGTCGGGCTCCAACTGCCAGCAGGACGCCTCGGTACGCAGCAGTTCGGCGGGAGCGTCGGCGAACGGCAGACGTTGCCCGGTAGCCGGGTCGGTCACGGACTCGGGCTGCCAGACGCCGAAGAACCACTCGGGCCGGTCGCCGGCGGCCGCGATGCGCCGGCCGATGCGTACAACGGCCTGGCGAAAGCGAATGGCTTCGGTCACCGCTTCGTCGATCAGGCAGCGGCCGTGGGGGCCGTCCATCATCGCGGTGGCCACGTCGAGGGAGGCGATCATCGGATACAGCGGTGAGGTGGTGCCGTGCATCATGAACGCCTCGTTGAACCGTTCGTGCTCCACCGGCGCCCGGGGTGCGGGATTGATGTGCACCATGGCGCTCTGGGACAGGGCGGCCAGCATCTTGTGGGTGGACTGGGTGGAGAAGACGGTGGGACGTTCGGGGCCGGGGAAGGTGTCGGGGCCCACCGCCATGCCGTAGCGGCCGGCGTAGAGGGGGTGGAAGCGGGCGTAGGCGAACCAGGCTTCGTCGAAGTGGAGCCGGGGGGTGCTGGGTGCGAGGGCTCGGGCGACCTGGAGGGTGTCGTAGCACAGGCCGTCGTAGGTGGAGTTGGTCAGCACCGCATACTGGGCGTCGGGCGAGACGGCACCCTGGGTCAGTGGGTTGCGGCTGGTCCGCGACAGGACCGACTGGGCCTGGAGCTCGGCGGGCGGCAGGGGGCCTGCCAGTCCGTAGCCGTTGCGGGTGGGGACCAGGTAGACCGGCCGGGCTCCGGACAGGACCAGGCCGTGCAGCACCGACTTGTGGCAGTTGCGGTCCACCAGTGCGATCTCGTCCCGGGTGACGCTGAAGTGACCGACCATCCGGTCGCAGGTGGAGTCGCCGTGCAGGACGAAGTAGGTGCGCTCGGCGCCGAAGACGCGGGCAGCGTTGCGCTCCGCGGCACCGACCGGGCCGGTGTGTTCGAAGAGCGAACCGAGTTCCTCGACGGAGATCGACAAGTCGCTGCGCAGCAGCCGTTCCCCGAAGTAGTCATGGAAGGCCCGGCCGACAGGGGACTTGAGGAAGGCGACACCGCCGGAGTGGGCGGGGGTGTGCCAGGAGTACTCGTGCGCGTGGTCGAAGCGGCGCAGGGCCTTGAAGAACGGGGGCAGCAGGTTGTGCTGGTAGCCGCGGGCGGCGCCGGCGATGCGTCCGGCGATGAAGGGTGCGGTGTCCTCCAGCGGCCAGAGGTAGCCGATCACCGTTTCGGCCACCCACAGGGGCAGGTGTTCGAGGTCTTCGCCGGCCGTGGCCAGGAAGACGGGCAGGTTGTGAAAGCGGCGGCCGACGTGACGCAGCACCTCGGCGCCGCCGGTGTCGCTGCCGCCGGTGGCGGGGTGGGGCAGGTCCCAGTCGACGACGGCGGCCGCCAGGGCCGCCTCGGTGCGCAGGACTGCCTGGGCGTCGTCGGCTGTGCTGGCCCAGCGCACCTCAAGGCCGTGGGTCTTGAGCTCATCGCGGATTTTGCGCAGTTGCTCGGCGGCGACCCCTGCGCTCTGTGGGAACTCGCGTACCGCGAACAAAACCGTTGCGTCGGTCATAGTGGCCCCTGCTCTGCACGTGTCGGGCATGGTCCGCTGTGCGTGCCATGCGTGCTGTCCGAGAGGCAACCGGAAGATCACCGGCAGTGGCCCGGTGACGAGGCGAAACCACTCCGAAGAGGGAACCGCCGCAGCCGGCCTCCCCCTCCCCCCTCGGCCGGGCCGCCTGGCCGCCGGGCCGCCGGGCCGCCGGGCCGCCAGGGGCAGCAACGCCCGCCCGGCCGGCACACCGGCCGGCACACCGGCCGGGTCACCGGGTGGGACACCGGGTGGCACACCGGCCGGGACACCGGCCGGGACACGGCCGGGAGGACCGGCCGTCTCATGGGCGTCCAGCTGTTTTCGTGCGGCGCGGGCGTGTGCCCTCGGCGGTTAAGTGGTGCGAGCCGCTCGCGGGGACTCCATGCCCTGACCAGGCCGGGAGTTCTCGAAGGCGAGGGCCAGGGGATGTCGATAATGGCGTGCCGGCTCCGTTCAGGTTCCTCTCAGGGGCCCAGGCGGCCGGCGTGGCCGCAGCGCACCAAGGAAGCCCGGCATGGCGCTTGAGCGGATGGACAACGTCCTGATCGCGATCGACGACCTGGACGCCGTCATTGCGTTCTTCGTCGAACTCGGCATGGAGCTGCCAGGGCAGGGCGCCCCTCGAGGGACGGGGCGGAGCGCGTCATCGGGCTCGACGACGTCCAACAGGACATCGCGATGCTGCAGGTCCCAGGCGGCCACGGCCGCATCGAGCTGGCGAAATTCCACCGGCCCAAGGCCCTGCCCGCCGAGCCGAAAGACGCGCCGGCGAACACGCCGGGCATGCGCCGCGTCATGTTCGCCGTCGACGACATCGAGGACGTCCTCACCCGCCTGCGCCGCCACGGCGGGCGAACTCGTCGGCGAGCTGGTGCAGCACGAGGACAGCTACCGGCTCTGCTACATCCGCGGCCCCGAGGGCCTCATCGTCGCACTGGCCGAGCAACTCGGCTGAGATTGCCGACACAGCCAGGCATCACATGGCCGCGCGGGCCGGGCTTACGGCGAGGGGCCACGCAGGCGCACGGCGAGGGCGGCGATGTCGTCGTCCAGGCGCCCTTTGCTGTAGCGCAGGAGGTCGCGGTGCAAAGCGGTGAGCAGCTCGTGGGGCGGCGTCGGGGGCTGCCGGCCCATCCAGGCCACCAGCGGGAAGAACCCGCCGTCACGGGCGCGGGCCTCGGCGACCCCATCGGTGTAGAGAAGCAGCAGGTCGCCGGGGACGAAGTCGAAGGTGTCAACGGTGTAGTGATCGCCCATCAGCTCCGCGAGGTTGAGCAGCGGCGAGGGGGTGGTGGGCTCCAGGGCACGCAGTCCCCCGCGGTACCGGAGCAGCGGCGGGGGGTGTCCGCAGTTGAGGATCTCGATACGTCTGCCCCCGTGCGGGATCTCGACGAGAAGGGCGGTGGCGAAGCGCTCCATCGACCCCTCGGGGGGAAAGGCGGCGTTGTAACGGGTGCTGCTGGCGTCCAGCCGGCGCGCGACGCTGACCATGTCGGCCTCGCCGTAGGCCGCCTCCCGGAAGGAGTTGACGATCGCCGCGGCGGCCCCCACTGCGGGCAGTCCCTTGCCCCGCACATCGCCGATGAGCAGCCTGACCCCGAAGCGCGTGTCGACCACCTCGTAGAAGTCTCCGCCGATACGGGCCTCCGCCGCGGCCGCGAGATACAGCGACTCGATCTCCACGCTCCCCAAACGTCGCGGCATCGGGCTCAGCACCACTTGCTGCGCCGCGTCGGCGACGAGCCGCACGTGAAAGAGGGTCCGCTCCCGTTGGAGTCGGACATGGCTTCCGTACGCGGCCGCCACGGTGACCGCGATGATCCCCGCAGAGGTCCACCACGTGCCCAGACCGGGGAACACGATGCCAAGGCCGATCATCAAAAAGAGGCAGACCGTGCCCAGCAGGACGGTGGGGAGCACCGGCCACATGGCCGCGGCGAGAGCCGGCGCGGCGGGCAGCAGGCGACTGAAGGCCACTTCCGGAGGAGTGGCATATGCCAGGCCGGCGATGACGACGGTCAAGATCACCGGCGACAGCCGCACAAGCCTCCCCCGGCCGTGGCGACGGCGCAGCCGCGGCCGTCCAGACTCGATCACACTCCACAGAATATCTACGCAAAGGGGACGTAGCGCTCTGACGGATCAGAGTCAGCCGCCCACCCCGGTCCGGCTCGAGACTGTTCGGGTACGGCAGTCCCGGGCGGGCGCCCGCCCCGGCCCGGCCCGCCCCGGCATGTCCCGGCCCGGCTCGCCGGCTTCGGCCGCGTCACACCTGCGCCCACACTCCGACAAGACCGGTGAACACCTGCGACACCCCCGCGAGACGACCGTGAACACCCGCGACACCCCGCGATACGACCACCGACGCCCAGCGGGTCTCGCCCCAGGGAGGCAGGCCCTCTGCCGCCTTCAGACCACGCCCTCCGCCCCCCTCAAGGACGCCAGGAGACCCGGCGCCTGCCGCGCTCATTGCCGTCGCACCTGTGCGCGCACCCCCGGCAAGACCGGTGAACACGCGCGACACCCCGCGATACGACCACCAACGCCCAGCGGGTCTCGCCCCAGGCATGCAGGCCAGCCCTCTGCCGCCTTCAGGCCACGCCCTCCGCCCCCCTCAAGGACGCCAGGGGGCCCGGCGCCTGCCGCGCGGCGTTGCCGTCGCGCCACTCGCGCGCTGCGCCCTCACACCCGGCCCGGATCGGTTGCGGCGCCGGGCTCCGCTTGCGCCCGCCGAGCCGGCCCTCACCCCCGACGACACTCTTCCGGACGCACGGGAGACAGAACTCCAATCGCAGGTGGTTGAGGAAATCTGTCGTGGAGAGAGTAGACATTGGCTCGTGCGGAGGTTAGTGTTTTCCTCGTAGCCAAGAAGTCGAAGAGGGCACGGCAGAGATGAACTGCCGTGCAAGCAGGTCAGGCAGGATGCGGAACGGCAGTGGAGTGACGGGGCCGAAAACGGTGGGCTCCTTCACTGACTGCCGGGCCGAGCGGCCCCAGGGGCCGCATGCAGTACCCGCGATATCCAGCAGTACAACCGAGTAACCCAATGAGGTAAGGAGCAGACGCCATCAGGATCGCCCGGGCGAGGAAGAACACCGCCCGGGTACCGCAGGCCCCGGATTGGAAGGTGGTCCCCGGTCACGCAGCCGCGATCCCCGCACCTCCGCCCTCCCAGGCGGACACGCGGAACAAGAAGGCCGGCACAGTCAGCCGGTAGATGGTGTTGAAAGCTCGGGGCCCGGGTGCCAGGACGGCACCCGGGCCCCTCGACGCGTCCTTCGAAAGAAGAGGTCTATGCCCCCTCGCAGTACCCGCCCCGTCGACAAGCTCGACGATGACCACTACCCCGCCTACACCACCGGCCGCGCCGCCGAAATGCTCGGCACCACCCCCGCCTTCCTCCGCGCCCTCGGCGAGCACCGACTGATCACCCCGCTGCGCTCCGAAGCCGGCCACCGCCGCTACTCCCGCTACCAACTGCGCCTCGCCGCCCGCGCCCGCCAACTCGTCGACACCGGCACCCCCATCGAAGCCGCCTGCCGCATCATCAACCTCGAACATCAACTCCAACAAGCCCAACGCCTCAACGAAGAACTACGCACCCACAGCACCACCTCCTAACAGCGCCTCGAGACCGGCCTGCCGAGCGCATCACCGCTACGGGCACGACCCGCTAGCCCGCTCACACCCGCCCCTCACCACGTCCCACCCCACCGGTCACAAAGCGGGATGGAGCGACGCGGCCCGCGAGGGGCGGGATCATCTTCCCGGGAACCGCACTGTCCCACGCATGGACGACGTCCCCGCCGACCCCTTCGTGCCGGACAAGCTCGACATCGCCTTCCTCATGGCGACACCCGAGCCGAACCACCTCTGCCCCACCACCGCACTGCCGGCCATCGCCCGCCACCTCACGCATATCACCGCCCAGGCCCTGGCCGATGCCCCCACCACCTCACCCGCATCCCTCCATAGCGCGCCGGAGACCTTCACCGCCTCCCCCGGGGCCGTGGTGGAACCCGGGACAGGCACGGCCGGCTCCGGTCGGCCGGGGACCACACCCTGCATGCCACACAACGCATCCGCCCGGACCACGGCAGCCTGCGTCAACCACCCCTACGAGCTACACACAACCGATCGGCCATCGACGATGCCGGCCTGGGACTCGCGGTCCGAACCCGTGAACTTTCCAGACCAGTTGGTGTACGCCGGGCCCGCCCTCGACGCCAAGTCCCCCGTGGCACGCGCCCTCTCAGCGACCCGACGAAGTCCGCTCGGCGGCCACGCCTTGCTCCGCTCTTTCCTGATCCGGAAATGCCGGCACACCACAGAGTGCCGCTGGCAGGGCGGGCACCTCGGTTTCCAAGGATCGCCAGAACTTCCCTGTTTCAAAGAGGCGCCATTGTGCCCCGCATTCGCCCGGAGAAACATCACTGCTATCCGTATGGAAGGTGCAAGGCCGGGCACATGACGGGTCGGAGGTTGATAGATATGGTTCCCCTACTTCTCGTTCTTCTTCTCGCACTGCTCCTTTTCGGTGCCGGATTCGCCCTGAAGGCGCTGTGGATCGTCGCGGTCGTTGTCCTGGCCGTCTGGTTGCTGGGGTTCGTCCTGCGTTCCGCCGGACCCGGTGGCAAGCGTGGGCGGTGGTACCGCTGGTAGCCACTACGCGGGCACCGCGCTCGGGGCGGGTCAGACACACGTCGTTGTCTGACCCGCCCCGGGCGTTTCTCACCGAAGGCATCATCAGCCCTATATGGGACAGAAGACCACTGTGGCCCGGAACGGGCGGTGTTCCCGCAGGGGATCCTCCATCACAGTGCCCGCTCCGGGCCACTTCCCCAACTGCCAAAGTGCCTCTTTTGTTTGGTGGACGCATTCACGGGAACCCGCCCAGTGCCACCACAGAGAAAGGACCGTGTCATGAGCGCCAGCGAAAAGGCCAAGGCCAAGACTGAGCAGACCGTCGGCAAGGTCGAAAAGGGAGTGGGGCGTGCGGTCGGAAACGAACGTGTCGCTGCCGAGGGCGAGTCGAAGGAAGCCAAGGGCGATCTCCGCGCCGCCAAGGAAAAGGGCAAGGACGCCTTTAAGAACTGACCACCACAGAACGCACGCGGGGCCCAACAGGAATGTTGGGCCCCGCG
>NZ_JNZA01000057.1 GCF_000717345.1 Streptomyces lydicus
AGGGAGGGCCGGGGCCGTGCGCACCACCCGGGCCGGGACGCATCACCGGGGGCCGTTGCGGAGAGGGGCCCGGCCCCGACGGAGAGGGGCCCGGCCCCGACGGAGAGGGGCCCGGCCCCGACGGCGATCCGCGGCCGGCGACAGAGATCCCGCTCCCCCGACACCGATCCGCGCCCCGCGCCCCGCGACGAGATCCCACCCCGTCCCCGACGCCGATCGGCAGCCTGCGAACCCGGACCCCACCCCGTCCCCGCCGGCGATTCGTGGCCGGACCCCCGTCGTGTCAGTGTCGGATGCGAGACTTCGGCAGGTGAACGTTTCGCGTGACAGTCGACCCGCGTCGGCCGCTTCTTCGGGGGAGCTGCCGGCGCCGACAGCGAGCCCGCCGCAGGGGGCGGTCCCGGCCGGCGTCAGGTCGGTCCGGCTCACGGAGCTGCGCGGGGCCGGAGTGCGGCCCCGGCCGCTGGACGCCCGGGCGCTCGCCGCGCTGGCCGCCAATCCCGGTTGCCGGCGCCGCGCGCTGCTGGACGGCGCGGGTGTCGACAAGGCAGCGCTGGCCAGGGCGTTGGGGGCGCCCGCGGCGTACGGGCAGTCCCAGTTCGCGATCATGAGGGGCCATGCGTTCGAGGCCCGGGTGAAGGCCGACGGCGGCACGGAACTGCTGCGGCTGCTGCACGAGCGGCTCGCCCCGGGCACCGAGCCCCCCGCGCCGGACGCGGTCGCCACGCCCGATCTGTCCGCGGCCGGTCCGGAGGGCAGGGCGGCGCGTACGGCGCTGGCGCTGCGCGAGGCGACCGCGGCCGGCGGCTGGGCGCTGCTCGACCATCCGATGCTGGCCGTCGAGGTGGCCGGCTCGCCGGCGTATGTGGAGCCGGACGCGGTCGTGGTGCATCCGGACGGCAGCTGGACGGTCGTCGAGATCAAGTCCTTCCCGATGATCGACGGTTCGGCGGACGCCGCCAAGGTGGGCGCGGCGGCGCGCCAGGCGGCGGTGTACGTGCTGGCCCTGGAGCCGGTCGCCGGGCACGTCGGCGCGCGCACCGGCCGTACGGTGCGGGTGCGCGACCGGGCGCTGCTGGTGTGCCCGAAGGACTTCTCCAACCTCCCGACGGCCGCCGTGGTCGACGTCCGCAAGCAGCTCGCCACGACCCGGCGGCAGCTGGCCCGGCTGACCCGGGTCGAGGAGATCGCCGCCGGTCTGCCGGCGGAGACGACGTTCGACCTGCGGCTGGCGGACGACGGGAAGACCGCGACCCGGCCGGCCGAGGAGCTGGTCGAGGCCGTCGAGGCGGTCGACGCGGCCTACGCCCCCGAGTGCCTGGCCGCCTGTGAGCTGGCCTTCCACTGCCGCACGCGGTCGCGTCAGCAGGGCGCGGTGGAGGCGCTGGGGCGCGGTGTGCGGGGCGAGTTGGGCGGGCTGCGCACGGTCGAGGAGGTGCTGGCGGCGGCCGCGGAGCCGGCGGCGCCACCCGGTGAACCGGAGGAGCCGGAGGGCCCGGACGATCCGGCCGTGCTCGCGCTGCGCCGGGCCGCCGCACTGCGCGCCGAGGCGCTGGCCGGCGCCGCCGTACCGCCACCGCGGACCGAGGAGCCCGGATGTCACTGATCGAGTCGCTGGCCAGGATGGAGGCGGTGGCGGCGGGCCGCGCCCGTCCGCGGTGCACGGTCCGGCACCGCCACCTGTCCGAACGCCCCCTGGTGCTGGTCCTGTTGACGACGGCCGGTGAGGCCGGCGCCCCTCTGGGCGCGCTGGTCGGCACGGACCGGGAGAAGCCCGTGCTGCTGGCCGTCCCGCAGCCGCGCGACCGGGACCTGCGGTTCGCGTTCCTCGCCGAGCTGGCCGAGACGATGCTGCCGTACGTGGACGGCTTCGCGGACGACGTCGAGTGGGAGGAGCGCAAGGAGACCGACCCGGAGACCGGCAAGAAGGTCCCGGTGCAGGTCGAACTGTGCGCGGACGCCCCGCAGGTGATCGTGCCGAGCGCCGGTGGCATCGAGTTCGTGCGGCTGCTGGGCCGCTCGATGCGGTTCCGGCGGACGGCCGAGCAGGAGCCGGAAACGCCGTACCCCGCCCCGCCGCACGTCCCGCTGCTGGGCCGCTGGCTGACGCACTTCGGCGAGCGCGCCCGGGTTCCCGGCGCCGGCCTCCTGGTGTCCATGACGGGCCTGCTGACCCGCCATTGGGCGACCGGGCAGAGCGCGCTGGAGGACCAGCACCTGGGCGCCCTGCTCGCCTGGATCGACCCGCCGGCGGGCCTGTCGGGCCAGGAGGCGGCCGAGCGCGCCGAGTCGGCGCGGGACGCGGACGGGCAGCTGCGGTGCCCGCCGGCCGGCCCGGCCACCGACCCGGCGTTCGACAACCGGCTGCTCGCACCGGCGATGGCCCGTTACGACGCCGGGCTGCCGGGCGCCGAGGAGGAGTTCCGGGCCTTGGTCGAGGGGCAGTTGCGGCCGACCTGGGACGCGGTGTGGCGGGGCGTCGACCTGCTGCGGACGCTGCCGGAGGGCGCCCGGGTCGCCGACCGCTGGAAGCGCGACCGCTGGTCGTACACCGCGCACCGCGACCGGGTGCGCGCCGGGGAGCCGCCGCAGCCCAAGCGGGACGACGCGGTCACCGCCGCCCAGAAGCTGTCCGCGCGGGAGACCGCACAGGCCCAACTGGACGCCCAGGAAGCCCTGGACGACCCGCTGGTGATGGCGGGCCGCAGGCTGGCCGGCGAGGCATTCCGGGGCACCGTCACCGGCGTCGAGATGGCGATGTCGGAGGGCAAGCGCCCCATGCCGCGCCCGCTGGTCACGCTCCGCACGGACGACCGCCCCCACCTGTCGCAGGGCGCCAGGCTGCACCGCCCGCTGGCCGACGGCCGTACCCAGTCCGCCGAGTTCGTGGCTTACGCGGACGGGGATCCGGGCATGCCGGTGGTGCGGCTGACGGGCGGGATGGGGCGCGGCAGGACGCCGGAGGCCGGTTCGGTGCCGGAGCCGGGCGAGGCGGTGTGCTGGACGCTGTTCGAGCACTCCCCGCGCGGCGGCCCGGAGCTGCCGGCCCCGGAGGACACGCCCTGGACGCACGGCGGCCCGCCGCCCGGCGCCGGGGACGCGCCGCCCGAGACCCCCGACCCCGTGACCGCGGAGGACTTCCTGTGACCCCCGCCCGCCCCTCGACGAGCCCGGAGCGCACCGCGGTATGACGGCCATCCAGGACCCGTACGCCACCGGCCCCCGGGCCGCCTTCGACCCCGCCGCGGCGGCCACCGCGGCCACCGACGCGATCCTGCACGACACGCTGCACGGCACCCGGCGCGGCGTGGTCGTCGACTCCCCGCCCGGGGCCGGCAAGTCGACGCTGGTGGTGCGCGCGGCCCGGGAACTCGCCGCCGCCGGACGCCCGTTGATGGTGGTGGCGCAGACCAACGCACAGGTCGACGACCTCGTGCTGCGGCTCGCCGGGAAGGACCCCGAGCTGCCGGTCGGCCGGCTGCACAGCAGCGAGCCGGGCGCCTTCGACCCGGCGCTGGCGGAGCTGCCGTCGGTGCGTACGTCCGCGAAGGCCGCCGATCTGGCCGGGATGGACATCGTCGTCGCGACGGCCGCGAAGTGGGCCTACACCAAGGTCGAGGAGCCCTGGCGGCACGCCATCGTGGACGAGGCGTACCAGATGCGGTCGGACGCGCTGCTCAGCGTGGCCGGGCTCTTCGAACGGGCGCTGTTCGTCGGCGACCCGGGCCAGCTGGACCCCTTCAGCGTGGTCGGCGCCGAGCAGTGGGCCGGTCTGGCCTACGACCCGTCGTCCAGCGCGGTCGCCACCCTCCTGGCGCACAACCCCGACCTCCCGCAGCACCGCCTGCCCGTGTCGTGGCGGCTGCCCGCCTCCGCCGCGCCGCTCGTCTCCGGCGCGTTCTACCCGTACACGCCGTTCCGCAGCGGCACCGGGCACGGGGACCGGCGGCTGGCGTTCGGCGTGCCGGGAGACGGCTCGGGGGTGGACCGGGTGCTGGACGAGGCCGCGGAGTCCGGCTGGGGGCTGCTGGAGCTGCCCGCCCGGCACACCCCGCGGACGGATCCGGAGGCGGTGGGCGCGGTGGCGCTGGTGGTGCGGCGGCTGCTGGACCGCGGCGGCGCGGCGACCAGCGAGCAGTCGCCGGAGCCCGCGCCCCTCACGGCGGACCGGATCGCGGTCGGCACTGCCCACCGCGACCAGGCCGCGGCCGTCCGCACCGCGCTGGCGGGCCTGGGGGTGCGGGACGTCACGGTGGACACCGCCAACCGCCTTCAGGGCCGCGAATTCGATGTGACGGTCGTCCTCCACCCGCTGTCCGGCCGGCCCGACGCCACCGCCTTCCACCTGGAGACCGGCCGGCTGTGCGTGCTGGCCTCCCGCCACCGCCACGCCTGCATCGTGGTCTGCCGCGCCGGTGTCACCGACCTGCTGGACGAGCACCCGTCGACCGAGCCGGTACGGCTGGGCGTCACGGTCAAGTTCCCGGACGGCTGGGAGGCACACCACGCGGTCCTGGCGCACCTGGAGGAACACCGCGTGCGGTGGCGGCCCTAGGGGCGCCGGGCGTCCGGTGGGGACGGAGCGACCGGAGCGTGCGCCCGACCCCTGAGGGCCCCCTTGCGCGCAGCGGGACAATGGAATGCGGCACACGATCTGGAGGTACGTACATGTCCGAGCCGCGACCGGCTCCCGACCCACGCGGTGCGGCGCCCCGCCCCCGGCGTATGAAGCCCGCGCAGCTGCTCTTCGAGCCGCCCGAGGCCGTTGCCGACCCCGAGCACTTCTTCGACCTGGAGTCGATAGAGGACCCGCGCGAGCTGCTCAGCCGGGCCACGGAGCTGACGCTGGCCTTCCGCGCCGCCGCCGACCGCGCGACGGAGTTCCAGGCGCTGGCCGCCGCCCAGCTGGCCGACCCCAGCCGATTCGACCGGCTGCCGCTCGCCGTGCTCGCCGAGCAGGCGGAGTGGACCGAGGACTACGCGCAGAAGATGGTCGAGTTCGGCCGCAGCCTGCTGCGGAGCGGCAGCAGCCCACTGGGCGACATGGACTGAGCACCCCGCCCCGACCCCCGACCCCACCTTTCACATTCCTCCCATCGACCTCACACGCCTTGTTGCGGCTCATGGGCCACGACCATGAGCCGCTGGCATATGCGAGGCGGGCAAGATACCGGGCCCCGCGACCCGCTGTCCCGGTTTCCGGCAATGAGCCAAGTCGGTACGTGTCGTATCGGTAGACCTGTCCCCATGAGCGACTGGCTGCCCGAGACCCCCCGGACCCCGGACTTTCCCACCACGTCCTACGTCACCCTCGCGGGCGCCGACTGGCTCGCCTCGGCCGCGCCCCGTCCGGACGAACTGCACGCGCTCTGGGCCCTGCGGCCGGCCGCGCCGAGCGTGCTGCCCTGCGGCACGGCGTTCGACGTGATCAACGTTCCGGCGCTCTTCGGGCGGCGGATGGTGGATCGGCTGTGGTCCGACGGCCCCGGCTCGGGCCCGGTGGCGGCACACCGCGGGCGGCTGCTGCTGTTCGCCGCCCCGGGCACCGCCCAGCGGCTGCCGGCGCTGCTCGTCTGGGAGGAGTGGGCCGCGGCCGTCCCGCCGCTGCTGTACCACGGCACCGGCGACGCGGTGACCGTTCCGCCGCTGCACCCCCACCCGGGGACCGGCACCGCCGGCGCCCGGCCCGCGTACACCGACACCCCGTCCGCGTACGGCGCCCCGGACGCCCCGTCCGGCGACCCGGCCGACCTCGCGTCGCCCAGTACCTCCCGCTGGCTGGTCGCGCCGGACGTCCGCAAGCCCTGGCTGCCGGGGCCCGACGTACTGCTGTGGGCCTGTGTCCGGGCGGCCCGCCCGGTGGCCGGGGTGAAGCGGGAAGCCGCAGCTCAGCCCCCGGTTTCGGCGCTGGCGCAGGGCTGAGACAAACCGATTTTTGCCCTCCCCGATCAGGATGCTAATGTTTTCCCCGTCAGCAGGCGCCGCTAGCTCAGTTGGTTAGAGCAGCTGACTCTTAATCAGCGGGTCCGGGGTTCGAGTCCCTGGCGGCGCACAGACAGTCGAAGGCCCCCACTCCGGTGGGGGCCTTCGTCGTGTCGTCAGCCGCGGCCGACCTTGACCGCCCAGTCGCCGTCGCTCGACCGGCCCGCGACCTGGATGCGTACGCCGTCCTTCGCGTCGTCCATGCTCTCCCCGACGCCCAGGGGCGCGTCCGCGAGCGGCGGATAGACGGAGGTGCCCCAGCAGGCGGACGTGTCGGGGTGCCCGTCGAGGACGTGCACGGGCCCCGAGCCGGAGGGGGTGTCGCTCTGCACGCGGTAGACCAGGACCCCCTCGGTGCACAGCGCGCGGTCGTTGCCGAGGGCCGCGCGGGCCTCGATGGCCAGCGCGCTGTCCGGGCCGGTCCGGACCACCAGGAGGCGGGGCCGGCGCTGGCTGCGGGGCTCCTTGGGGGCACCCAGGGTCCGGAGGGTGTGCAGGGTGGGGTCGGTCAGATCGACGCAGTCAACCTGGTTGTCGGCGATCCAGCCGAGCTTCCACTTGTGCCAGGCGAAGGGGTCGGGCGCCAGTCCGAACTGGCTCCCCATGAGGTCCCAGTCACCCACATGAACGTCCCAGTCACCCTTGCGCCCCTGTGGGCGGTGGTAGAGATCGGGCAGGTCGAAGACGTGTCCGGTTTCGTGGGCGAGGACATTGCGGTCCGGCGGACTCTGCTCGAAGACGGTGACGAACCGGCGCAGGTCGCGGTCATCGGCGTGCATCGGCTGATCGAGATTGACCACTTTGGTGGCGTCCGCATCCACGCCCGGAGCATCCGGATCGGCGACGAAATAGACCATGTCGTAGCGGCTGAAGTCCACCGACGGATCCGCCGCGGCGACCGCGTCCCGCAGGTAGTCCGCCCGCCGCGTGGAGTCCCAGTCGCGCCGTATCCCGTACGCGACCGACGTGCGCGGCATCTTCACCCAGGAGCGGTGCACGTGCGGGCGAAGCCGGAACCTGCCGTACGAGGCGCGTGCGAAGAACGTCGAGGTGGCGGGGAAGTAGTCGCGGGAGAGCTCCTGCGGGGAGGCGGCCGGGCGGGAGTCCCGGAAGGACAGGTAGATCATGACCGCGTCGAGCGGGCGGTCCGGCCGGGTGTAGGCGCCGTTCCAGCTGTCGAGGCCCTCGGAGTGGTGGGCGTCGGTGCGGCCCAGCGCACAGGAGAGGGCGGCCTCGGAGGCGGTGGCGGGGCCGGCGACGATGGACGTCGCGACGAGCGCGCTCAGGGACGTGATGACGGCCGCGACGCGCCGCATGCGGCGGCGGTGGTCCACCCCGTCGACGGTCCGGGAGCGCGGCACACATACCTCCAGGGACGGATTCGGAGACCTCATCTACCCTGTGGCGATTTAATGCTATTCGTCCTGTTTCGAAGGCCCAGACGAGTGACCGGCGCGTCTTGGCCGCGCCGTAACGGAAAGTCACAAACGACCAAGGGGGCAATCGGTACGAACAGAGTCGGGCAGAAATGGCTGAAGTTCCGTCATGCGTGCCGACGATCACGGCTGCGTCGCTGGATCGGCCGTCGTGCCAGCCTCTATGATCGCCACACTTTCCAGCGCGAGAAGCACCCTCCATCACGAGACCAGCGCCATGCGGGAGCGAGCAGTGAGCGGACACCCCGACAGCCCGGGCCGCACCCCCGGCGCGACACTGCCCTCAGTGACGGAACGTAACGGTACGACCAAAGAATCCGCCGAGGTGCGGCCCGCCCCGGCGGGCCACTGCGACGACGCCGCCGCCTCGCTCGGCGACTACCGCGCGGCCTTCCACGCCGGGCGCCTGGCGATGGCGGTGCTCAACCGCGACGGGCTGGTGCTCGCCGCCAACCCGGCCTTCGGCGAGCTGGTCGGCGCCGGCCCCGAAGAGCTGGTGGCCGCCACCGCGGCGGACCTCACCGACCTCGGCGCCGACCCCCGGGTGTGGACGGCCTACCGCGAGGTGCTGTGCGGGCGCAGCGACCGGTTGCGCTGCACCCGCCGCCTCAAACACCCCGAGGGGCACTCCGTATGGGTGGAAGTGACCGTCGAGCCGTTGACCCCGGAACCGCTCAGCGGTGAGGAGCGGATGCTGCTGTCGGTCGCGGACATCAGCGACCGGCACGACCTGCTGGCCCGGCTGCGGCATCTCCAGATGCACGACCCGGTCACCCGTCTGCCCAACCGGGCGCTGTTCTTCGAGCGGCTCTCCGCCGCGCTGGATGCGGCCTCCTTCGAGCCGGCCGGCACCGGCCGGATCGGGCTGTGCTACCTCGACCTGGACGGCTTCAAGGCCGTCAACGACACCCTCGGCCACCGCGTCGGCGACCGGCTGCTGAGCGCGGTGGCGCAGCGGCTGACCCGCTGCGCGGAGGGCACCGCGGACCGCGGGAGCGGCCGGGGCGAGCATCTGGTGGCGCGGCTCGGCGGTGACGAGTTCGCTCTTCTGGTGGAGAACTCCACCGGGACCGAGCAGGTGGCCGAACTCGCCCAGCGGGTCCTCGACGCGCTGCAGCGCCCGTTCGACCTGGCCGGGCAGCGGCTGTCGGTGTCGGCGAGCATCGGCGTGGTGGAGCGGACCGCCACCGGCACCACCGCCACCGGCCTGATGCAGGCCGCGGACACCACGCTGTACTGGGCCAAGGAGGACGGCAAGGCCCGCTGGACGCTCTTCGACCCCGAGCGCAACGCCCACCGGATGACCCGGCAGGCGCTGTCCAGCACTCTGCGGCCGGCCGTCGACCGCGGCGAATTCACCCTGGAGTACCAGCCGCTGATCGGACTGGGTGACGGCCGGGCGCAGGGCGTCGAGGCCCTGGTGCGCTGGCGGCACCCGCAGTTCGGGACGCTGCCGCCGAATCGGTTCATCGCGCTGGCGGAGGAGAACGGCGCGATCGTCGAACTGGGCCGCTGGGTCCTGGAGCGCGCCTGCCACCAGGCGCGCTCCTGGCAGCTGGCGCACCCCAGCGACCAGCCGCTGTTCGTCAGCGTCAATGTGGCCGTACGTCAGGTGTGGGACTCCGACCTGGTCGCGGACGTCGCCGGCATCCTCGCCGAGACCGGGCTGCCGCCGGAGCTGCTGCAACTGGAGCTGACCGAGTCCGCGGTCATGGGATCGGCCGGCCGGCCGCTCCAGGCCCTCCAGGCGCTGAGCGACATGGGCGTACGGATCGCCATCGACGACTTCGGCACCGGCTACTCCAACCTCGCCTACCTCAGCCGGCTGCCGGTCTCCGTCCTCAAGCTGGACGGCTCCTTCGTCCGCGGCTTCCGCTCCCAGGAGCACCCCAACCCGGCGGACGAGATGATCGTCGAGGCGCTGGTCGCGCTGGCGCACCGGCTGGGCCTGACGGTCACCGCGGAGTGCGTGGAGAGCGCCGAGCAGGCGGAGCGGCTGCGCCGGATCGGCTGCGACACCGGGCAGGGCTGGCTGTACTCCCGGCCGGTGGCGCCGGACCGGGTCGCGGCGCTCTTCATCTAGCCCCGCAGTCGTCTGAACCGTCGGTTCCGGGACCTGTTCGCCGGCGGGGGCGTCAGCCCGTTCCGCCCCCGCCGGCACACCCTCGTGCCGCCGGCCTAGAGCCCGTACGCGTCCGCGATCAGCTCGTACGACCTCAGCCTGGCCGCGCCGCCGTGGGCGTTGGCGGTGATCATCAGTTCGTCGGCGCCGGTGCGCTTGGCGAGGTCGTCGAGACCCTGGCGGACCGCGTCGGGGGTGCCATGGACGACGTTGCCGAGCCAGCTGTCGACGAAGCCGCGCTCCAACTCGTCGAAGGGGTACGCCTCGGCCTCCTCGGGGCTCGGGACCAGGCCCGGGCGGCCGGTGCGCAGCCGGACCATGGACAGCGCGCCGGTCATGACCTGACGGCGCGCCTCGCGCTCGTCCTCGGCGGCCAGCGCCGCGACCCCGATCAGGGCGTACGGCTCGGAGAGCACCTCGGAGGGGCGGAAGGACGCCCGGTAGAGGTCGAGCGCCGGGACGGTGTTGGCCGCGGAGAAGTGGTGCGCGAAGGCGAACGGCAGGCCGAGGGAGCCGGCGAGCCGGGCGCTGAAGCCGGAGGAGCCCAGCAGCCACAGGGGCGGCCGGTGCGGCGACTGCACGCCGCCCGACGAGGTGGCCTGGACCGGACCGGGGACCGCGTGGATCTTCGCGTACGGGTGGCCGTCGGGGAAGGAGTCGTCCAGGAAGCGGGTCAACTCGGCGAGCTGCTGCGGGAAGTCGTCCGCCCCCTCGTTCAGGTGCCGGGTCCTGCGCAGCGCGGCGGCGGTGGCGCCGTCGGTGCCCGGCGCGCGGCCCAGGCCCAGGTCGACCCGGCCGGGGGCCATCGCCTCCAGGGTGCCGAACTGCTCGGCGATGACCAGCGGGGCGTGGTTGGGCAGCATGACGCCGCCGGAGCCGAGCCGGATCCGTTCGGTGTGCGCGGCGAGGTGGGCCAGCAGCACCGCAGGGGAAGAGGAGGCGACGCCGGGCATGGAGTGGTGCTCGGCGACCCAGTAGCGGTGGAACCCGCGGCGCTCGGCCGTCCGGGCGAGGGTGACGGCGGTGCGTACCGCGTCCGCCGCGGTGTTGCCGGCGCCGACGGTGACCAGGTCGAGCACGGACAGCGGCACCGGGGCGCTGCCCCGGGCGGTGGCCCGTATCCCGTCCTCGCCGTCGCGGATCGTCCGGCCGCTGTCCCGGGTCTGGTCGTCTTCGCCGCTCACGGTGCGGGTCCTCCTCGCGTTGCGCTGGGTGTGCGAGGAGGACAACCGGAGAGCGTCTCCACTTATTCCCGGGTCAGGAGCGTTATTCCCCGGTCAGGAGCGGATGCCGTGGAGTCGGCCGGACGGGCCCGCTACCGGCCGGCGGTGCGGGTGAAGAGCGTGCCCAGGGCCGGGCAGGAGAGCTTCCGGTCCAGCAGCCGCAGGCCCTCCCAGGCCGTCACCTGATTGGCCGTGAGCACCGGCTTGCGCAGTTCCGCCTCCAGCGCCGGGAGGTGCTCGGCGGTGTGCAGGGCGGTGTCGGGCAGCAGCACGGCCTCGGCGTCCGGATGGTCGCCGGCCCGGGCGAGCGCGAGCACCTCCTCGCGGCCCCAGGTGCCGACCTCGGCGGCGGTGATGATGCCGCTGCCGCGGGTCGAGACGACCTCCGTGCCGGCCGACTTCAGGAACGCCCGGAAGTGCTCGGCCACGTCCTCCGGGTAGGTCGCGGCGATCGCGACCCGGTGGGCGCCGAGCGCCTGGACCGCGTGCGCGAAGGCGAAGGACGTACTGGAGGCGGGCAGGCCGGCGGTGACGGACAGCTCCCTGACCTGTTCGTGGGCGCCCTCCCAGCCGAAGACGAAACTGGCGCTCGTGCAGGCCCAGACGACGGCCTCGGCGCCGCGCTCCTTCAGCTCCTCGACGCCGGCCGCCAGCCGGGCGGCGGAGCCCATCTCCAGCAGCGCGTCGACCCGGTGGGCGTCCTCGCCGATGTCGGTGTGCACGAGCGGCAGGCGGACCGAGCCGCCCAGGATCGTCTCCAGCCGGGGGTAGTCGTCCTCGGCGGAGTAGCCGGGGTAGAGGAAGCCGACCGATGCCATGCAGATCTCCCTTGCGTGTGCGGGTGCCGGGGCGTTCATGGGTGCGGGGCGTTTCCCGGGTCGTACGAGAAGGTCGGGAAGGAGCACCGCCGGCGACACGGCGCGCGGCGCCGGCGGCGTCCGGTAGGGGGTCGGGTTCGGACCGGCCTCAAACCGGGGGCAGCGGACCGGGATCCTCGGGTGGGTAGGGCGACGGGTCGCCGCCGTCCACCGGCTCACCCTCGGGCGGTGCGGGTGGACCGGCGAAGGCGGCCTCGGGCGTCACCCGCGGGGTCCCCGCCTCCGGCCCGGCCGGCGCGGACCCGGTCATCGCGGCCGGCCCGCGGCGCGCCACCGGATCGAGCAGCGCCTGGTACGGGCCCACGGCGGCCACGCCGATCTCCCGTAGCGCGGCCCACATCGTGACCTGGTTGGCGGACAGCACCGGCATCCGCAGCTCGGCCTCCAACTGCGGGATGACGTCGTACGTCGGCAGGTTCGTACAGCTGATGAAGAGCGCGTCGGCGGCACCGACGACGGCGGCGCGGGCCATGTCGACGACATCGCGGTAGGGCACCTTCCAGATGTGCCGGGTCAGTCCGAGGTAGGCGCGGCCGGTGACCGTGATGCCCGCCTCGCCGAGATAGTCCTCCAGGGAGTCGGTGACCGATTTCGTGTAGGGCGTGACCACGGCGATGCGCCGCGCGCCGATCTCGCGCAGCGCGTCGATCAGCGCGCCCGAGGTGGTGAGGGAGGGCACCTCCCCCGCCTGGACCATGGCAGCACACATGGCCCGCTCGCCCGCGACCCCGCCGACAAAGCTGCCGGAGGTGCAGGCATAGCAGATGACCTGCGGTGATACCGCGCACAGCGCCTGGACGGCAGCGTCCAGCGTTTCGTGCTCGCTGACCAGACGGGCCAGGTCGAGGCTGACCTCGACGGGCACGAAGGGAGTTCGGGTGAGGTGGAGGGACACGTCGTCGGGTACCCAGCGCCACAGCTCGCGGTCGAGCGCGAAGTCAAAAGGGGCGACAACGCCCACACCGAGCTGAGGCTGGGGGCCACCCAGAAAGGAGACGTCCATTGAAGGCCCCTAGAAAACGAAGGGCTGATGGCCAGGCCAGTGGCCGGGGATGAGGTGCAGCCGGAGCAAGCCGGGACGTCGGGACAGAGCCGTTGTTGACACCGTAGATACGACTTCTTAGCGTGGTCAATCCTCGCATCTCAGGCATCTGCCGGCGCCCCTTTCCATTGAAAGGGGCTCACGTTTCAGAACGGTTTCGACCCATGACCGAAAGCACCGTCCTCGTCCTGGGATCCGACCCGCCGCCGAAGCTCGACAGGCTGGCCGGACGGGCCCAAGTGATCTTCACGGACGAGACCTCGCTGGCCGACCGACTCCCCTCCGCCGACGTGCTGTTGGCCTGGGACTTCACCTCCGATGCGATCCGCGGGGCCTGGCCCCTGGAAGGCCCCAGACCGCGCTGGGTGCACACCGCGAGCGCGGGCGTGGACCAGCTGATGTGCCCGGCGCTGATCGCCGACGACACGGTCGTGACCAACGCCCGGGGCGTCTTCGAGCAGCCGATCGCCGAGTATGTCGCCGGGCTGATCCTGGCCATGGCCAAAGATTTTTACGGAAGTTGGGAGCTTCAGCGGCAGCGGCGCTGGCAGCATCGCGAGACGCGGCGGCTGGCCGGCACCCGGGCGGTCGTGGTCGGCTCCGGGCCGATCGGCCGGGCCATCGGGACGACCCTCCTGGCACTGGGTGTCAAGGTCGATCTGGTCGGCCGCCGGGAGCGGAAGGACGACCCGCAATTCGGGCTCGTCCATGCCAGTGACGCGCTGAACGGCCTGCTGGGACAGGCGGATTGGGTGGTGTGCGCGGCGCCCCTGACGGACGCCACCCGCGGCCTGTTCGACAAGGCGGCGTTCGCCCGGATGCCGGCACGGGCGCGGTTCATCAACGTCGGACGCGGCCCGATGGTCGTCGAGGCGGACCTGATCGCGGCGCTGCGCGAGTGGCGGATCGCGGCGGCGGCACTGGACGTCTTCGAGCACGAGCCGGTGCCCTCGGACAGCGCGCTGTGGGACGTGCCGCATCTGATCGTCTCGCCCCACATGAGCGGGGACACGCTGGGCTGGCGGGACGCGCTGGCCGAACAGTTCCAGGACAACTTCGACCGGTGGGCGGCCGGCGAGCCGCTGCTCAACGTCGTCGACAAAAGGCTCGGGTACGTACCGGTGCAGTGACGGCGCGGCGGCCGTGCCCGGCACGGCCGCCGCGCTCCCACCCGCCGCCTCCCCCGGGGCGGCCGACGCTCGGAGGACGCATGACCACCGAACCGACCGACCTCGCCGACCTGACCGCCACCGCTCTGACGGCCGGGTACGCCGCCGGCGCCTTCTCCCCCGTCGAGGCCACCCGGGCCGTGCTGGAGCGCGCCGAGGCCGCCCAGGCCGCGACGAACTGCTTCACCCGGATCGACGCGGACGAGGCGCTGTCCGCCGCCGGGGAGTCGGCCGGGCGCTGGCGGGCGGGTGCGCCGGCCGGCCCGGTGGACGGGGTGCCGGTCACCGTCAAGGACCTGATCCTGACCCGGGGCACCCCGACGCTGCGCGGATCGCGGACGGTCCGGGCCGACGGCCCCTGGGAGGAGGACGCGCCGTCGGTGGCCCGGCTGCGGGAGTCCGGGGCGGTGTTCCTCGGCAAGACCACCACCCCGGAGTTCGGCTGGAAGGGCGTCACCGACAGTCCACGGCACGGGGTGACGGGCAATCCGTACGCCCCCGGGCGCACCTCGGGCGGCTCCAGCGGCGGGAGCGCGGCGGCGGTGGCGCTGGGCGCCGGGCCGCTGAGTCTGGGCACGGACGGCGGGGGTTCGGTGCGCATCCCGGCGTCGTTCTGCGGGATCTTCGCGCTCAAGGCGACCTACGGGCGGGTGCCGCTGTATCCGGCGAGCCCGTTCGGGACGCTGGCGCACGTCGGGCCGATGACCCGGAACGCGGCGGACGCGGCGCTGATGATGGACGTGATCTCCGGCGCGGACTGGCGCGACTGGTCGCAGCTCGGGCCGGCCGCCGGCTCCTTCCGGGAGGCGGTGGCCGGCGGAGTGGCGGGGCTGCGGGTGGCCTTCAGCCCGTCGCTGGGCTGGGACGTGGCGGTGGCTCCCGAGGTCGCCGCGGCGGTCCGGGGCGCCGCCGAGACGCTCGCCGAGCTGGGTGCGCACGTCGAGGAGACCGACCCGGGGATCGCCGACCCGGTGGAGGCGTTCCACACCCTGTGGTTCAGCGGTGCGGCCCGGGTGGTGCAGCACCTGGACGACACCCGGCGGGCGCTGCTGGACCCGGGGCTGCGGGAGATCTGCGAGCAGGGCGCCCGCTACAGCGCGCTGGACTATCTGGCGGCGGTCGACACCCGGATGGCGCTGGGTCAGGCGATGGGCCGCTTCCACCGGACGTACGACCTGCTGGTGACGCCCACCGAGCCGATCACCGCCTTCGAGGGCGGCGTGGAAGTGCCGTCGGGTTCCGGCCACGCCCGTTGGACGGGCTGGACGCCGTTCACCTACCCCTTCAACCTCACCCAGCAGCCGGCCGCGACCGTGCCCTGCGGGGTGGACGGCGCGGGTCTGCCGATCGGCGTCCAGCTGGTGGGTGCGCGGCACGCGGACGCGCTGGTGCTGCGTGCCGCGCATGCCCTCTACGAGGCGGGGACCGCGGGGATTCCGGCGCCGCCGGCTCCCTGAGGGGAAGCGTTCGTGGACCGCCTTCCACGGCCCGTGACGTCCGGGAACGCCGTCGCACCACCAACGGAGTAACGGCCCACCCCTTTTCCTGCCCCTAGGCTCGTCGCCCATGGGGGCGGACATCGACGGTGTGATCGAGACACGGGCATCGGGCGGCGGCTGGGAGATGCAGTTCGATCTGCCGGACTTCGGGCTCGGGCGGCAGCGCTTCGCCTGGGAGTGCCTCTTCGGCTTCGGCGGGGGCCTCGGTGTGGAACGGGCACTGTTCGACCAGCGGGGGCTGCCGGACGACGTCTCGGAACCGGTCGCCGGCGCGTGCCAGGAATGGCACCACAGCCACTCGTACGCGACGTGGGCCGACGTCGCGGCGGTCGACTGGGACGGACCGCTGTCCGACGGTCCCGATTACTCCCGCGTCGGCGTATGGCGGCCGGTCCCGGGCGGCGAGCTCGCCCTGGACGACGTCGTCTGGGCACCGATCGAGGTGCTCGACGCGGCGGAGCAGGGCTTCGGCGAGGATCTGATGCCGTCGGAATGGCCGCAGGGCGGCGAGGTCCACCTGGACGGCGCCGTGTACCGCCCGGTGGTCCTCACACCCCGCATGTTCGTCCCGCCGGACGGCAGCTGGGGCCCGGTGTGGGCGGCGATGCGCGAACTGGCGGCCGTGCACGGCGACGAGAACGTCCGCCTGGTGGTCTGGTTCGGCTGAGCGGGGCCGGTCCCGAAGGCCGTGTCCGGAAAGCAGCACCGGCTGCCCGTAGCCCGTGCGGGACTTTCCGGACACGGCTCAGGGGGTGTCTCCGCCTAGGCCCGGCGGAAGTTGAGGGTCTCCCCCAGGGCCCCGGCCCGCCACAGGTCCTGGCAGGCGTCGGCCATCCGGTCGAGCCCGTCGACGACGCTGCCCCAGACGATTCCGGGCACCCAGCCCGCGTCGCCGTTGATCAGCAGATTGTTGCGCTCGTAGAACAGCGCGAGGTCGACGACGGTGGCGCGGCCCCGGTGCTCGGCCTGCCGCTCATAGCCGTAGGAGGCGGTACCCAATTGGGTGTCGCTGAACGTGAAATAGCACAGGTCGCCGGGGATCGGGGTGATCGTCGGGTTCTCCAGCGGCGGCTCCTCGGGAGCGAACGGCGCCAGCAGGGCGTAGATCTCGTTGCGGGCGTATTTTGCGTGGTAGACGTCGCCGCCGAGTGGCAGCGCGTCCCAGACGGCATTGCAGGTGATCGGCGCGCGGTCGTCGAGCAGTTTCGCCGTGCAGCTCACGCCGCGCTTGTCGAGCGAGACTTCGATGAAGCGATCGGTCATGCTCAGATCGTAGGGGGGCAATACCGGCGTACGGAACAGCATGGAACAGTACGGAACTCCTCAGCACCGGTCGCATCAAGGGCCGGAAACGATCGGCATAAGTGCCGGCGATTCGGGTAGCCGCGCGCCCATGGCTTCACCACCATGGAACACCTCAGAGATCACAGGCCAATTGACGCGCGGCATCCGCCGCCGGTCGCTGCTCGCGGGGGTAGCGGCGCTCGGCGCAGCGGGTGCCCTGGGAGCGGCCACCGGCTGCTCCCGCGTCGACGTCAGCGGGGCCACGGACGGCGGTCACCTGCTCGAGGACCTGCGCAAAAAGGGCACCGTGCGCATGGGAATCGCCAGTGAACCGCCCTACGCCTCGATCAACAGCAAGGGCGAGCTGACCGGCGAGGCACCGGCGGTCGCCAAAACGATCTTCCAGCGGCTCGGGATCCGGAATTTCGAGCCGGTCCCGGTCGAGTTCGGCGCGCTGGTGCCCGGCCTGCACTCGTTCCAGTACGACGTGATCGTCGCGGGCATGTTCATCAACAAGGCGCGCTGCGCCGCGGTGCTCTTCTCCGACCCGGATTACGAGTCGAAGGACGCCTTTCTCGTTCCCAAGGGGAACCCGCACAAGATCAAGGATTATCCGGATATCGCCCGGCAGCATCTCCGGATGGGCACCGGAATCGGTTACGCGGAGATCGATTACGCGGTCGGCAACGGCGTCAAGAAGAGCACGATCCAGACCTACGGCGACCAGATCGCCGGAATGGAGGCACTGGAGGCGGGACGCATCGACGCCTTCGCCGGTACCGCGCTGACCATGATCGAGGCGCTGAAGACCGGTAAGCACCCCAAGGTGCAGATGACCTCCCCGTTCACTCCGACGGTCGACGGCAAGCAACAGCGGGACGGCGGCGGCTACGGCTTCCGGCTCGGCGAGACGAAACTGCGCGACGCCTTCAACGGTGAGCTGCAGAAGATGAAGAAGAGCGGCGAACTCCTGCGCATTGCCAAGCCCTTCGGCTTCACCGAGGAGTTCATGACCGACCTCACCGCGAAGGAGCTCTGCAAAAAGTGACCTCTGCGCTGTGGGAACTCTTCTTCAAGGGGCTGTGGATCACCGTCCAGCTGATGGTCTACAGCGCCGCCCTGGCCGCCGTCGTCGCCTTCGGCATCGGTCTGTCCCGTACCTCGCGCCTGTGGATCGTGCGCTTCCTGTCCGGTGTGTACGTGGAGTTCTTCCGCGGCACCTCGGCGCTGGTGCTGATGTTCTGGCTGTTCTTCGCGCTGCCCCTGCTGGGCTGGCAGCTCGCCGGCATCTGGGCGGGCACCCTGGCCCTCGGACTGTCCTACGGGGCGTACGGCTCGGAGATCGTGCGCGGCGCCCTCCAGGCGGTGCCGGCCGCCCAGCGTGAGGCGGCGGTCGCGCTGAACTTCACGCCCTGGCAGCGGCTGCGGAAGGTGCTGCTGCCGCAGGCCGTCCCCGAGATGATGCCGCCGTTCAACAACCTGCTGATCGAGCTGCTCAAGGGCACCGCGCTGGCGTCGCTGCTGTCCATCGGCGAGCTCACCTTCCAGGCCAAGCTGGCCCGGCTGTCCACGGGCCAGAGCGCCCAGGTCTACGGAATCATCCTCGTGCTGTACTTCGCGGTCGCGTTCGTGGTGACCCGGATCATGCGCCTGCTGGAACGCCGCGCCAAGGCATCGGTGGGCCGGGCGGTGCCCAAGGGCGAGGGCTGGTTCTCCCGCAAGCTGCCCGTCGAGAAGCAGGGTCCCGAGGCGCTGGCCACCGGAGGCAAGCCGTGAACAACTGGTCGTGGAGCTACGTCGGCGAGATCATGCCCGACATCCTCAAGGGGCTGTGGATCACCATCCAGGCCACCTTCTACGGCTCGCTGGTGGCCTTCGCGCTCGGACTGGTGTGGGCGCTGCTGCTGCGTTCGCCGAGCCGCTGGGTCACCTGGCCGGTCAGCATCGTCGTCGAATTCATCCGCAACACCCCGCTGCTGGTGCAGCTGTTCTTCCTGTTCTTCGTCCTGCCGGGCTGGGGACTGACCTTCGCGCCGCTGACCACGGGCGTGATCGGCCTGGGGCTGCACTACTCGACGTACACCTCCGAGGTGTACCGCGCCGGTATCGACGGCGTGCCGCCCGGGCAGTGGGAGGCCGCGACCGCGCTGAGCCTGCCGCGCCGGCGCACCTGGACCGCGGTGATCCTCCCGCAGGCGTTCCGCCGGGTGGTGCCCGCGCTCGGCAACTACGTCATCGCGATGTTCAAGGACACGCCGCTGCTGGCCGGCATCACCGTCGCCGACATGCTCTTCCAGGCGAACAGCATCAGCGCCACCACCTTCGACTACCTGGAGCCGATCACCGTCGTCGGCATCCTCTTCGTGGTCATCTCCTACCCCACCTCCCTCCTCCTGCGAGCCCTGGAGCGTCGTCTTGTCCGCTGACAGCACCCCCTCGAAAGAAACGGCCGGCGCGGCGGACGGGGGCCCCACCGGGGCGAGGTCCGCGGCCGGCACCGAGCTGATCCGCTTCGACCACGTCACCAAGCGGTTCGGGACCAACACCGTGCTGGACTCGCTGGACTTCACGGTCTCCTCCGGCAAGCACGTCACCCTCATCGGCCCGTCCGGCTCCGGCAAGACCACGATCCTGCGGCTGCTGATGACGCTGCTGAAGCCGGACGAGGGCACCATCAAGGTCGGCGGTGAGTACCTGACGCACGAGGAGAAGGGCGGCAAGCTCGTCCCGGCCGGGGAGAAGCACGTCCGGGAGGTCCGCAAGAACATCGGCATGGTGTTCCAGCAGTTCAACCTCTTCCCCAACATGAAGGTGCTGCGGAACATCACCGAGGCGCCGGTGCACGTCCTGGGGCTGGACAAGGACGCCGCCGAGGAGCGGGCCCGGGACCTGCTGGAGCTGGTGGGCCTGACCGAGCACCTCGACAAGTACCCCAACCAGCTCTCCGGCGGACAGCAGCAGCGGGTCGCCATCGCCCGGGCGCTGGCGATGCGCCCGCAGGTGCTGCTGCTGGACGAGGTGACCTCGGCGCTGGACCCGGAGCTGGTGGCCGGGGTGCTCGACGTCCTGCGGGACATCGCCCACACCACGGACATCACCATGCTCTGCGTCACGCACGAGATGAATTTCGCCCGGGACATCTCCGACGATGTCCTGATGTTCGACGCCGGGCGGGTCATCGAATCCGGGGCGCCCGAGAAGATCTTCACGGAGCCGGAGCACGAACGCACCCGGGAATTCCTCAGCGCGGTGCTGTGAAACAGCCGCGGTAGACACGCGGTTCACGGGTGGTGTGCCCCTCTTCGGACGGGGCGCACCACCTTTCGCATTCCACGGACGGGCACCATGCCCACCGAATCCCGGAATATCACCCCTCGACGGGTGGCTCAACCCTTCCTCAAGTCAGCCGCCTATGGCTGAAAACACGTCTACCGTCTACCGTTCCAGAACGGCCTGCGCGACTACCTGACGCCACCTCATGACCAGGGTGGAACAACGGAGTTGGGCCGTCCCAGGTGGTCTGTCCGCAGGCAATGCAACGGGGTCCCTTTTTCATGGGAAGGACAGTGGGAGACGTGAACGTCTCGTATTTCGCCACGGCCGTCAGCGCGTACGAGGAACCGCCGCTTCAGCACCGCGACGCCTACGCCGTCGTCGTCGCGAACACCGTCGCCGACCTGGAGCAGGTCGGCGAACTGCTGCACAGCAATCTGCCGGTCCTGCTCGTCCGCGATCTCGACCAGGCGCGGCGCCTGGTGGACGGCGAGCCGGCCGCCGCCGGCGGCGCGCGGCACGTACCGGCGCTCCAGGCCGGCCAGCTGGAGATCCGGCCGGACGAGCAACGGGCGTGGTGGCGCGGCGCCGCGCTGGAGCTGACCGGCCAGGAGATCGCCCTGCTGGCCTGCCTGGCCCGGCAGAGCGGCGGGGTGGTCTCGTTCCGGGAACTCGTCCGGGACGTGTGGGGGGCGTCCTGCGGGGTGGACACCACGGTGATCCACAGTGCCGTACGGCGGCTGCGCCGGAAGCTGGAACGGGCCGGGGTGGAGGTGCGTATCGCCTCGGTACGGGGCTACGGGCTGCGCCTGGCCGGTGAGGACGTGATCCGTCAGTGAACTGACATCGGCCCGACATTGGCCACCCCGCCGGGCTCCTCAAGACTGAGAGGCGAATCACCGGCGGGGACGCCGGCCGCGGGAATTCCGGGCTTCCGGAAATTGCCGCGGCCGGCTGCTTCCCCGCACCGCACCGAAACCCGAAGGGGATGCAGCATGCGTGTGCACAGGGCCTCTCGCGCACTCCTGGTGAGTGTCGCCGCCGCGGGAATTCTCGGTACGACGGGAATGGCGGCCACCGGCGCCGCGGCCGCGGACCACGGCCCCGCCGTAACGAAGAAAACCTGCAAGGTATCCGCCTACACCGACCGGGTCGACCGCAAGACCGACAAGTTCGGCAACGGCGCGATCAAGTGCAACTTCACGCCGGCCTACACCAAGCTCACCGTCACCCTCTACAAGGGCAAGAAGAAGATGGCGACGGCCCATTGCAGCAGCCACGGCAGGTCGTGCTTCAAGGCCACCAGGGAAGTCAAGGACGACGCCCGCATCCAGAAGTGGCGCACCAAGGTCACCGGCTCCTGGGGCCACGGGAAGTCGAAGACGGTGTGGAGCACGCCGATGTACGGCTGAGCCGTCCCGGCAGGCCCACGACTCTGAATCTCTGCTCGAATTCATGACCGGAAAAGGCAGGTGCGTATGCGCAGGATGATCGCGGGCGCCGCGGGGGCCGCACTGGCCGCCACCGCCCTGGTGGGTGCCCTCCCGGGCGCCGCCTCGGCCTCGGCGGGGGACGCGCCCCTCAAGAAGACCGTCTACAGCCAGAAGGCGAAGCCGACGAAGAAGTCGACGAAGTTCGACGCCAAGTGCAACACCGTCGGCAACGGCCACAAGAGCGCGGGCATGGCGTGCTTCCGGGCGAAGGGCGACCGGGTCTGGATCAAGGACACCGCACCGGGGGACGGGCTGCGCATCGAGGTACGCGGCATGACCAACTCCAACGGGAACCCGGGCTACCGCTGTTACGGCAACCACAAGGGCGGCTGGCAGGTCTGCAACTTCGACCGGCAGATGGCCGAGAAGCGGATCTTCCTCTGGTACGTCAGTACCTGGAAGGGCAGCAAGATCAAGTGGACCAGCGACGAGAAGATGCTGCGGACGTCCTGACGGCGTCCCGGCGGATGACGTGAGGTCTGCGGAACCGGCCACGGAATTGGCCGGTTCCGTACCCTCCTCGGCCCTCATCGGGTTACGCGCCGGCGCGGCCGGATGTGACCGGAGTGTGAAACTCCCTGGCAGTCAGCTTCGTGACCTTGGCATATGCCAGCGTCTCAACCGCCTGTACAGAAAACCGGGACGCGCTTCTTTTCGGTCAAGACCCCCTCCATCGAGGGCCGTTGGCCGCTATCGTGATAGCAGCCCTGTTGCCGGGCCGCGGTCGTCCCTGCGTCGACCGTGCCCGACGATGCGGCCACGACGCAAGCGGTACCAACCTGCTAGGGGGACACCGTGGCGCTGAAGCCCGAGCCGACCGCGCCGTTCCATTCGGTGCAGTACGCCCTTCGCGTGCTCGAAACGATCTCCCGGCACGCCGACGGCGTGACGGACGTCCAGATCGCACGCGAGACGGGGCTGTCCCCGGGACTGCTCGCCCACATGCTGTCGATGCTCCGGCGCGAGGGCTACGTGGAGCAGGTCACCGACGGGGCGTACGTGGTCGGGGACTCGCTCCTGCTCCTGGGATCGGGCGGTGACCGCGACCGGGCCCTGCGCGACAAGCTGCAGCTCACCCTGGACCAGCTCCGCGACTCGGTCGGTGCGGCGGTCTACATCAGCCGGTACATCGACGGCGAGGTCAAGATCCTGCACTACGCCGACGGACCGCTGGCGCCGAAGGTCAACGAGTGGGCCGAATTCCGCCGCACGGCGCACGCCAGCGCGGTCGGCAAGTGCCTGCTCGCGCAGCTCGACCACGACGGCCGCAAGGACCACCTCTCGCGCCACAAGACCGCCCGGCTCACCTCCCGGACGATCACCAACGAGAAGGTGCTGTTCCACAAGCTCGACAGCCAGCCGCCCACGGTCCCCGTCCTGGACCTCCAGGAGTACGCCGTCGGCACGGTCTGCGCGGCGGTACCGATCACCGCCGGTTCGACGGTCGGCTGCCTCGCGCTGTCCATGCCGCTGGAGCACGCCCACCGCCTGCGCCAGGCGGCCGACGCCCTCAACCGCAAGGCCGCCCCGGTCCTGCTGTCCCTGGCGATCTGAGCCGGGCGGGCGGGCACGGCCGGCAGGTGGTCAGGAGCACCCCTCTCGACCAGGTAGTATTTCTTTCGTCAGCGCGCGCCGCTAGCTCAGTTGGTTAGAGCAGCTGACTCTTAATCAGCGGGTCCGGGGTTCGAGTCCCTGGCGGCGCACGTAAGAAGTGGGCGTTTCCGGTTCTCCGGGAACGCCCACTTCGTCATGCGCGCGCACCTCTCGCGGCCCCGGTTCCGTCGCGGCCCCGGTTCCGCTCGACGCTCACCGCTCCAGGAGCCCCGCCCGGTCCTGCGCGCGGTAGAGCGCCAGCAGCGCCGTCTCGTCCTCCGCGGTGAACGGGCGGTACGCGGACCCGGCGGGCGCGGCCGGTGCCGGGGTCAGGGGTGTCCACCACACCGGCTCCGGGCAGCGGAAGCCGGACCGGCGCAGAGCCACCCGGTGGATCTTGTTCGTCGCCGTCACCGGCAGCGCCGCCACCGTCCGTACGAAGCGCGGCGCCATCTTCGTCCCGAGGTCGGGCTGGGCGGCCAGGAAGGCCACGAAGTCGTCCGGGTCGAAGGCGGCGCCGTCGCGCAGGGCCAGGGCCGCCATCACCTGGTCCCCGGCGACGGGGTCGGGCACCGCGTACACCGCGACGCCGGCGGCCGGGGCGTAACGGGCGAGGATGTTCTCGATCATCGCGGCGGCCAGGTTCTCGCTGTCGACCCGCAGCCGGTCGTCGGTGCGCCCGGCGAAGTGGAAGAAGCCCCCGGCGTCCCGGAAGAAGAGGTCACCGGTCCAGTACCAGCCCGTGCCGGCCCCGGCTCCCGGGCCGCGGGTGCGCGCGGCGGTCGCCCCGGGATTGCGCCAGTAGCCCTCGAAGGAGCTGCGACCGCGGTTGACCAGCTCCCCTATCGCCTCCTCCCCGTTCAGCAGCCGGCCCGCCGCGTCGAGCCGGGCGCGCGGCAGCTCGGTGCCGGTCGCCGGGTCGACCACGGCGAGGTCGTCGCCCGGGGCGGGCCGGCCGAGGGCACCGGGCGGGGTGTCCGGTGTGCGCCGGAGGGCGGCGCCGCCCTCGGAGGAGCCGTATCCCTCGGTCAGCCGGACGCCGAAGCGGGCGGCGAAGCGGGCCGCGTCCACGGTGCCCGCCTCGGTGCCGAAGCCGTTGCGCAGCGGGTGGTCCCGGTCGTCCGGGGCGGGCGGGGTGGCCAGCAGATAGTGCACGGCCCGGCCGACGTAGGTGAAGTACGTCGCCCCGTAGCGGCGCACGTCGGGGAGGAAGGCGGAGGCCGAGAAGCGGCGGCGCAGCGCGATGCCCGCCCCGCCGGCGAGCGCCGGGGCCCAGCCGGCGAGCACGGCGTTGCCGTGGAACATCGGCATGCACAGGTAGTGGACGTCGTCCCGGCGCACCCCGAAGGACCGGGCCAGCTGCGCGCCGGCGGCGGCCAGCCGCCCCTGGGTGCACAGGGCGGCCTTGGGGGCGCCGGTGGAGCCGGAGGTGAAGCACAGCAGCATCCGGGTGGCCGGGCCGGGTGGACGGGCGCCGGGCAGGGGCGCGATCCCGTCGGGCGGTGTGCCCTCGTACGGCGCGAGCAGCTCCCGGTACGCGGGGTCGTCCACGACGAGGACCCGGCCGGGCGGCACGGTGAGGTCGAGGCCGGCCAGCAGCGGCAGGTGAGCGCGCTCGGTGACCAGCAGCACGCAGTCGGTGTGCCCGATGTCCCGGGCGAGCTCCGGCCCGCGCCGGGTGGGGTTGATCCCGGCGACGGCGGCCCCGGCGAGCGCCGCCGCGCCCAGCCACAGCGGATACTCCGGCACGTTGTCGAGCAACACCCCGACGTGCGGCTCCGCACCCCGGGGCAACAGCTCCCCCAGCAGCGCCGCCCGGGCGGCCGCGCCGGCCGCCAACTCGTGGTGGGTGAGGGCGACTCCCCCGAACCGCGCGCCGGTCCGGTGGTCGCCCCACTGCGCCTGTACGAGCTCGGCGACGGTCCCGGCACCGGAACCTGCCGTGCTCCTCGTGCCGTCGGCTGTCATGACGCGGAAGCGTAACTGACGGCTCGTCAGGTCGACAGTCCCGTGGTGCCCCGGACCGCCCGGGAGGGCCCGGCGGCCTCCCCGGGGGAAGACGGGGAGGCCCCGAGGGGAATTCAGCACTGCCCGTGGCGAGCAGGGAGACACCGAGGACGCCGAGGCCGATCACGGCAGCGCTGAGCTTTGTGCGCATGCCTCGCCCCTGAAGAACGTGGGGGTCGAGTCCGGATCGCGTGCGCCGCCTTCTGACCGCGGAGGGCGCCCTCGCCGCCCCTTCGCCCCGGAACGCGGCCTGGTCCGATCGGCGGCACGGCGGGCGATGAGTTCTCGCCGGCCGGGGAGTCAATCGGACACAGGCAGCTTCCGCATCCGAAAGGCAGCACCATGAGCACGCTGATCGTCACCGCGTTCCTCACCCTGGACGGCGTCATGCAGGCCCCCGGCGGCCCGGGCGAGGACGTCGACGCCGGCTTCGAGCACGGCGGCTGGCAGGTCCCGTACGTCGACGAGGAGTTCCTGCGCCTCATGACGGAGACCTTCGAGCACACCGCCGACCACCTGCTGCTCGGCCGGAGGACCTACGACATCTTCGCCGCCCACTGGCCCCGGGTCACCGACCCGGACGACCCGATCGCCGTAAAGCTCAACGCCATGCCCAAGTACGTCGCCTCGCGCACCCGGGAGAGCCTGGAGTGGCACAACTCGCATCTGCTGAAGGGCGAGGCCGCGGAGTCCGTCGCCCGGCTCAAGGAGCAGCTCGACGGCGTGATCATGACGCAGGGCAGCAGCGACCTGATCCACACCCTCCAGCAGCACGACCTCGTCGACGAGTACCGGCTGCTCGTCAACCCGGTGGTCCTCGGCACCGGCAAGCGGCTGTTCGCCGAGGGCGCCGCTCCTGCCGCCTGGAAGCTCACGGCCTCCCACGCCACCGGCGCGGGCGTGCAGTACTGCGTCTACGAAAGGGCGGGGCAGCCCACGTACGGGTCCTTCCAGCTGGACGAGCAGGAGTGAGGCCCCTGGACGCGCGCCTCGCCGCGCGACCGCGCGCGGGCCGGGACGGCCCGTGGGGCGGTTCGTGGGGCGGGCCGGCCCCGGCGGTGCCCCGGCGGCGTCAGGCGGCTGCCGGGAGCGGGGCCGTGCCGGGGCGGGCGGCGGCCTGCACGAGCGCGGTGTAGGTGCGCCGGAGCGCGATCAGCGACTCCTGGGCCTCGCGGTAGACGGCGGCGTCCGGGCCGCCGCGGTGGGCGAGGGTGCGTACGGGGGCGCAGTGCCGGTCCATCGCGCTGAGCCAGGCGCGGTGCTGCGCCGGGAGGTGCCGGCGCAGCAGCTGGCGCCGCCCCTCGCCCATCCGCCGGCCCCCGATGCCGAGCACCGCGTCGGCGGCCTGGAGCACCGGCGGCTCCAGGGCGCCCTGTTCGGCGAGCGCACCGAGCACCGCGCCCTGCTGTGGCGTCGCCGGCGCGGCCGCCAGCTCCGCCGCCTCGGCGTGCAGCTGGGCGCGCAGGGCGTGCTGGACGCGGACCAGGCGGCGGAGCGCCGTCGGGGTGGAGGAGTCGTCGGGCGAACGGCCCGCGAGGGTGTCGGCGAGCCGGAAGAGCCAGATGCCGTGCGCCTCCAGCCGGGTCGCGGCCAGCATCAGCCGGTCCAGCCGGCTGAGCGGCTGGCCCTCCGGCGCCCAGCGGACGATCGGTACCAGCGCTTCGGTGCGGGCGAGCTGGTCGATGGGGATGTGGCGGCGCGGTTTGCGCTCGGGTGCCCAGTTGTGGAGGGCGAGGGTGGGCAGGGCGACGAACTGGTCGTGGTCGATGCGGTGCGCGATGGCGGCCCACAGCTCCAGGAACGCCTCGTCGGCGACCTCGCGGGCGGCCGGCGCCTGCGGGTCGAGCCCGCACCATCCGCAGGACACCGCGATGACCGCGATCCGCATCGCGGCGGCCTCCGCGTTGCGCAGCGAGAGGCGGGAGACCCGCTGCCGCAGGGCGGTCAACTCCTCGGCGCGCCGGGCGCGTTCGACCAGCGCGACGGCGGCCGCACGGTCCGGCGCGACCGCGGCGGCACGCGCCATGGCGTCGAGCCGGGTCCAGGTGCCGATCATGGCGCGGACCGGCGGGCGCTCGGGCAGGAAGCCGTGCGCACGGGGGGCGTGGGGGGCCGGCGCGCCGGCCCCGTCGGGCAGGGCCGGTTCCGCACCGCGCCGCGGGGTGGGGACGCGGTGGGCGGAACCCTCGGGCACACGGTGGGCGGGCCCGTCGGGAACACCGTGGGCGGGCCCGGCCGGGGCCGCCTTCACGGCCTCCTCCGCCGTCACCCCGGCGGCCGGCCCGTCCTCCGGCGCCGTCACCCTCGTCGTCATCGCCGCAGTCATTGCCGTCGCCGTCGTCATCGCCGTCGTCATCGTCACCCTGTCCCCCATCAGCACTTCCCCGCGAGCAGCCGGGCCAGGTGGGCGTCCATGTCCAGGTGGGCGCCCTCGTGTCCTGGTGGCACGATCGCCACGGTCTGTTCCAGCCAGGCGGTCAGCTCCGTCGCGCGTACGGACATCTCGCACACGCTGTCGTCGGTCGACAGCTCCAGGTGCACCCGGCCCGCCTCGCCCGGCCGGCGCAGCGGCCACACCCGGACGTCCCCCTCCCCCACCTCGTCGTACAGCCCGCCCAGCAGGAGGTCGCGGGCGAACAGCCAGGTGGCGAGCGGGCGTCCGCGGCTGAGGAAGGCGACCTCGACCTCGTACGGGCGGTCGCTGCGATAGCCGAACCGGCCGGCCACCGGAACTGTTTCGTCCGGCCCGAGGAGGAGCTGCATCTCAAGGGTGCGCTTGGCTGTCGACACCACGACGATCAACCTTTCCGACGGAGGGGCGAGTCCCGGGGACCCGGTCCGGGGCGCGCGTCCTGGCAGACGTTGCTGTGGAGGGCGGGGTTGCAGGAGGTGAAGGAGGAGTGACGGACGCCATGGCCCGGCACCCGTCCGGGTCTGTTCAGTTCTGTCGCCCTGGCGGCCCCCTCACCCTCTCAACCGGCAGGAGATATCGCATGTTGACGGGGCAACTGCTGACCGACGACCACGGAAACCCCGAACTCGATCTTCACAGAGCAATTCGGACGGCTCGGCAGTCCAAGGTCCCGAAAGCGCGGGCCTTCCGGCCCGTACGGAACACGCCCCCGGCGAGGTATTCACAGAACCGACCACACGAGGGTGACCGGGATCACACCTCCCGAGTGCGTGAGGGGCCCGGCCCGGGGTACGGAGCACCGCTCCAGGTCGTGTAATGTTTTCCAGGTCAGCGCGCGCCGCTAGCTCAGTTGGTTAGAGCAGCTGACTCTTAATCAGCGGGTCCGGGGTTCGAGTCCCTGGCGGCGCACGTAAGACTGAGGCCCCTCGCATCGCGAGGGGCCTCAGTCGTTCCCGCCATCGGGCGTTGCGGGCATCGGGCGTCGCGGTGGGGGTCCCGCGGGTGGCGGTCCGTGCGGGCGGCCGGGGCCGAGGGCCGGCAGGCCGCCCGCGGGACGCGGTCAGGCGGCCGGTCCGGCCTCCACCGGGGCGGCCGGGGTCGTCGCCCGCGGCGCACCGAACAGCCCGGTGATCATCCAGCACAGGAGCGGCGCCACGGCGCCCGCCACGGCCGTCCAGGCACGCCACCCGCCGTCCACCGGGAGCACCAGCGCCCCCGCGGCGGCCACCGAGACGGCCGCACCGAGCAGCACGCCGGCCGGCACCGTACGGGCCCAGTGGCTGCCGAGTTCCAGGAGACGGGTGTGGCGGGCGGTGTCGACGGTGAAGGCGTCGGCGATCCGGGCGGCCTCCGCCGCGGGGAGGCGGCCGGGCAGCTGCCAGCCGTCGTCCGCGACGAAGTCGGCGGGCACCTTGCCGCGGGGGCCGGCCGGTTTCCACAGCAGCCAGCCCGCGGCGCCGGTGAGCAGCGGGGCGGCACGCCGGTGCGAGGCCGCGAGCCGGAGGGGAACGTCGCCGGTGTCGGTGTGCAGCATCAGGCACGCGTAGCGAGCGGAACCCTTCCCGGACCGGGACCCGGACCCGGCCCCGGCGTCGGCCCCGGTCCCTGCGTCGGTCCCGGTATCGGCACCGGTCCTGGCATCGTCGCCCGTCGGTCGCTCCACGTGTTCCGCCACCCCGGCGACCGTCGCCCGCAGCGCGGTCCAGTCCTTGCCCACCCGGCGACCGCCGCGGGGCGGACCGGTCACGGCCGTGCCCACGCAGAACGCGGCGAGGGCGGCGACGCCCCACAGGACGCCGGCCACGGCCGCGGTGCCGTACGGCAGGGTGCGGCCGGCGAGCTGCGCCTCGACCGCCGAGCGGGTGTCGGCACCGACCGCCCCCAGGTCGGGCCGCTGCGGTACGTACGCCACCGGCAGGGTGTCCCCCACCTGCCGGACCCCGCGGTGGACCTCCGCCCGGAAGGTGGCGGGGACCCCCGCGCCGCCGTGGGGCGCCGGCAGCCGGACGGTGTAGTCGGCCTCGGACGAGGCGCGGCTGCTGCTGCCCGCGCGCTCGACACCGCCGACGGCGACGACCGGCAGCTCCTTGATCACAAAGTCGGCGTCGGCGATCCGGCCGGCCACGGCCCCGCGGTCGGGGGTGCCGGCGCCCAGGGTGCAGAAGAGCACCAGGACGGTCGGGACGGCGAGCGCGACGGCGGTGACCCGGGCCCAGGGCCAGCGGGAGCCGTGGAGCACCGCGGGGAGCGCGGTACCCGTCCCGGGCGCCGGCGCCCGCGCGGCGTCCAGCGCCAGCTCGTACCCACGCGCCGGTGTGACCCGCCCCGCCCGCAGGACCGTCCCGGTGAGCGCGACGACGCATCCGGCGAGCGCGGCAACGGCCGCCCACACCACGGCCGTACGGAGCGGCCCCGCATCCAGCAGCAGCCACCCGCCGGCGAGCACGACGAGCCCGGCCACCCCCACCACGGTCACCCCGCGGCCGACCCGCACCGCCCCGGCGCTCACCCGAACGCTCCGAACACGCTGGTATCCGGCTTGTCCTTCACCTTGTGGGCACCCTTCTCGTTCTGCTTGCCGGCGTCTTCCTGCGCGTCCTTGACGTCGTTGCCGTCCTCACCGGCACCCATACCGATGGTGCCGTTGATGCCGACGTCGATGCCCAGTTCGCGGGTTCCGTTGAGATTCTGCCCGTCGACGGCGTGATGGGTGGCCGCGCCTCCCGCGGCTCCGCCCAGGCCGCCGAAGGCCGCACCGATGGCGATCTGGGTGGGGTCGTTCTCCTCACCCTTGATCGCATTGTTGGTGAGGTCGCCGATGACACTGGCCCCGGACCCGCCGAGAGCTCCTGAGACAGCGCTCTCCGCGAGGCCGCCGCCGAGCCGACCACCGATGAGAGCGCCTGCGCCGGCGCCGCCCAGGGCGCCATAGCCCGCGTTGATGGCGTTGTCGCTCCACTCGGGCCCTTTGCCGCTGATCACACTCGTGCCGACGCCGGAGGCGAAGCCGCCCGCGTACTGCGTCCCCATTTCGACGAGGAAACGCTGCCATTTACCGGCCCGAGCAAATGTCTGGACTGCGCGAAACGCCTTGGCCACCTTGCTCAGAATGCTGCCGAGCCGGGTTGCCGCGCGCGCGGCCTGCGCCGCGAGACGGGCCGCGTTGGCCGCGCCGGCGGCGGCACCGAATCCCACGGTGACGAAGGACAGGGCGATTCCGACACCGACCGAAACGCCGATTTCCAAGTAGATCTCGTGGATTTCGTCATTAATCGTCTCGATGGAGTCGGCGGCCTCATCGAGCCCCTTGGCGGCCTTCTCGAAGACCGGGACAGTTTCGTCGACGGCCTTCTTCAGCTCGCTCCAGTGCGCCTTGAAGGCGTCTGCGGAGTCGCCGCGCCAGTGCTCGCCGAGGGTGTTCTCCACCTGGGTGTCGAGGGTCCTGAACATGGAGTCGAGGTGCTCGCCCATGGTGCGCCAGCCCCGGGCTGCGTTCCGCAGAACATCCGGCCGCCCACCAGGGTTGACGATCTCGATGCCCGCCTCGTAGACCTTCTCGGCGACGCCCTCTTCACTCACTTGCCGTCACCCTTGAACATCTCAGCCATGACGTCGTCCGCGGCCTCGGTGTTCTTGGCGTTTCCGCGCATCCCACCACCGATGCCGTCCAGGTGACGGTGGAGATTACCGAGGGACTTCACCATGTGCTCGGCCAACTCGATGTAGGAGGACGTCACTTCCTCCGATTCGGTGAGCAGTCCGAAGCCGTCGTGGATCTGCTCTTCACCGACCTTGCCGGAAAATTCCTTGACGTACTGCTCCAAATCGTACGCATGGGTCTCGAAGCTCTTCCCCAGCTTGGTCAGTTGCGCCGCATCGATGTACATATCGCCGGCCATGGCACCGCACCCCCGATTCCGTGAATTGGCTCTACACACTGCCAGTTGAACGGAGACTTTGCCAATGCAGGAGGTTCTCTTTACCGACACTACTTCGCCATGCGGACACCGCCGTCGACTTCAGCCATCACATCAAAAGCCGTACAAAGTCCGGCAGTTACGAAGCGCGACGAAAGCAAGGGGTGCGCGCTGCGTCATATGGCGTCCCGCATTGCACGGCCATATCCGTATACGCCATGGTCCTCCTTGCGATCATGAGTCCGGTTTCGGGACCCTGACCTGGTAACTCGGCTGAAAAGAAGCGGAGTTGCGGCGAGTTGAGGACAAAAGGATGCGCCGGATGGCGTGATGTGGACGTGGGGAGTCCGCCGCTTGGCAGGATCGCTGAGCGTGCATCACGTAACCGGCGGACGGCCGTCACCGTCCGACGGTGTGGGCGGCCGACATCAGTGAGCCCGGGTCGGTCGAGGGGGACCGAGGTGTCGGGCCACCACCAAATGGCGCGCGGCCTGCGCTGCGTGCGGGGGGATGATTCATGACGTCGCCGCCTGACGACGCCCGGCCACAGGGCTCCTTCGATCCGTCCGCGACGGCACGCCTGCGCGTGCCGCGCCAGCACTGGCAGCGGCGGGACCGGCGGGGGCCGCTGCCGCGCTACGACTACGAGCACTACAGCCGGCTGGCCGGGCCGCTCACCGATCCCGGCCCGGACGGCCCCTACCGGGTCCGCTACCGCTCCCTGCTGGCCGGCGAACCGCATCGCCTCCGCGCGACGCTGCTGCTGGGCGCCGCGCCGCTGGTCTCGCTGGGGCTGCTCGCCTGGCTGCTCCAGCCCGCCCACTGGACCCAACGCGACTATCCCGAGCACGCGTTCCTGCCGGCGCTGGACACCGTGATGCTGGTGTCGATCGGGCTGATCGAGTTCTTCCGCTGCATGAACGTGCTGTCCAACGCGCACGCCACCCTCGTCGCCCGCGACCCCGTCCCGGTGATACCCGAGCGCGGCACCCGCGTCGCCTTCCTCACCTCGTTCGTGCCCGGCAAGGAACCGCTGGAGATGGTGACGAAGACGCTTCAGGCGGCGGTACGGGTGCGGCACCGCGGTCCGCTGCACGTCTGGCTGCTCGACGAGGGCGACGACCCGCAGGTCAAGGAGGTCTGCCGGCGGCTGGGAGTGCATCACTTCAGCCGCAAGGGCGTACCGGAGTGGAATCAAGCCAAGGGGCCGCATCGCGCCAAAACCAAACACGGCAACTACAACGCCTGGCTTGCGGCCCACGGCGACGACTACGACTTCTTCGCCTCCGTCGACACCGACCACGTCCCGCTGCCCAACTATCTGGAGCGGATGCTGGGCTTCTTCCGCGACCCGGACGTCGGTTTCGTCATCGGCCCGCAGGTGTACGGCAACTACGACACCTTCGTCACCAAGGCAGCCGAATCCCAGCAGTTCCTCTTCCACGCGCTGATCCAGCGGGCCGGAAACCGCTACGGCGCCCCCATGTTCGTCGGCACCTCCAACGCCGTACGCATCAGCGCGCTCAAACAGATCGGCGGCCTGTACGACTCGATCACCGAGGACATGGCGACCGGATTCGAGATGCACCGGCACCGCAATCCGGCCACCGGACGGAAATGGCGCTCGGTCTACACCCCGGACGTCCTCGCGGTCGGCGAGGGACCCACGGCCTGGACGGACTTCTTCACCCAGCAGCTGCGCTGGTCGCGCGGGACGTACGAGACGATCCTCAAGCAGTTCTGGAAGGCGCCGTTCACGCTGTCACCGGGCCGGTTCTTCAACTACGCCATGATGGTGATCTTCTACCCGATGTCGGCGCTGAACTGGATCCTGGCGGCGCTCAGTTGCGCACTGTTCCTGGGCCTCGGCGCCTCCGGCGTCCAGATCGACCCCGCGGTGTGGATGATGCTCTACGGCAACGCCTCCGCACTGCAGATCGGGCTGTACGTGTGGAACCGGCGGCACAACGTCTCGCCGCACGAACCCGAGGGGTCCGGGGGCGTCGCCGGCATGGTGATGTCCGCGATGTCCGCGCCGATCTACGCCCGGTCGCTGTTCGACGCGGTGCTGCGCCGCAAGAGCAGGTTCGTGGTGACGCCGAAGGGCGACTCCTCCAGCCCGGACACCCTGTTCGGCACCTTCCGGGTGCACCTCTTCTTCCTCGTCGTCTTCGGTGGCTCGCTGGGTGCCTCGTTCGCCCTGGGACACAGCCACCCGGCGATGATCACCTGGGCGTCGCTGGCGCTGCTGATCACGGCGGCACCGATCGTCGCCTGGCGGACGGGCGTACGGAGCGCGAGACGGCGGACCGCGGCCGGCGCGGACGACGGCCGGACCGCTTCCGCGGCTGAGGCCACCGCCGACGGGCCGGGCGGCACGACAACGGCCGCCGGAGAGCCGGCCACCTCCGAACAGACCCTGCACATCGCCCTTGGGGGACGTCACACATGAAGTACCGTCCGAGCCGTCGCGTACGCAGAGTGGCGATAGCGACGGGTGTGGTGCTGGCACTGGCCGGGATGAACGGGCCGGCGCTCTACGGCTTCGCTTCGGAGCAGTACCACCAGTACAAGATCAATGAGCCCGAGTACAAGGCGGCGAACGGCCACTGGGACGTCGTCGACGTCCCCGCGGCGTACCGCATCAACACCATTCACGCGGCGCTGCTGCACACCGGGAAGGTGCTGCTGGTCGCCGGATCCGGCAACAACGCCGCGAACTTCAAGGCGAAGTCGTTCCGTACGGTGCTGTGGGACCCGGAGCGGAACACCTTCAAGAACATCCCCACCCCCAAGGACCTCTTCTGCTCCGGGCACACCCAGCTCCCGGACGGCAGACTGCTGGTGGCCGGCGGCACCCAGCGCTACGAGAAGCTCCAGGGCGACGTGAAAAAGGCCGGCGGCCTCATGATCGTCTACAACGAGGATCCGGACGCGCCCCGCACCTTCCCGGCCGGCACCCGCTTCACGGGCCGGCACAACGGCCGGACCTTCGCCTCCAAGGACCCGGTGGTGGTGCCGCGGGCGAAGAAGACCAAGGATCCGGCCACCGGCCGGGTGACCGTGACCCACAGCGAGGCGCGGGTCTACGTCGAGGCCCTCCAGGACGGCCCCGCCCACTCCACCGGCTCCCAGGACAACTACCGCATCCACGGCCTCACCGGCGCGGCTGCCCGCAACTTCTACGGCATCGCGCAGAAGCTGTCCTTCGACAAGAAGGACTTCCAAGGAATCAAGGACAGCTTCGAGTTCGACCCGGTGGCCGAGCGCTACCTGCCCGTCGACCCGATGAACGAGGCCCGCTGGTACCCGACGCTGACCACCCTCCAGGACGGCAAGGTCCTCTCGGTCTCCGGGCTCGACGACATCGGACAGGTCGTCCCCGGCAAGCAGGAGATCTACAACCCGACGACGAAGAAGTGGCGCTACCTGCCCTCCCGGCGCTTCTTCCCCACCTACCCCGCGCTGTTCCTCACCGACCGCGGCCGGGTCTTCTACACCGGCTCCAACGCCGGCTACGGCCCGGACAACGTCGGCCGCACCCCGGGCATCTGGGACCTGAAGTCGAACGCCTTCCGGCCCGTGCCCGGGATCAGCGATCCGGACATCCTGGAGACGTCGATGTCGGTACTGCTGCCGCCCGCCCAGCAGCAGCGCTACATGGTGCTGGGCGGCGGCGGGGTCGGCGAGGACCCGCGGTCCACGAACCGGACCCGGATCGTGGACCTGCACTCCCCCGCACCACGCTTCAAGGACGGGCCTCCGCTGTACGCCAAGGCCCGCTACCCGAGCAGCGTGATCCTGCCGGACGACACCGTGCTGACCACCAACGGCTCCGGCGACTACCGCGGCCGCAGCGACTCCAACGTGCTCAAGGCGGAGCTCTACGACCCGGCGGCCAACCGCGCCCGGCAGGTGGCGGACCCGCTGGTGGGCCGCAACTACCACTCCGGTGCGCTGCTGCTGCCCGACGGCCGGGTGATGACCTTCGGCTCCGACTCGCTCTACGCCGACAAGGACAACACCCGGCCGGGCGTCTTCCAGCAGCAGATCGACCTCTACACGCCGCCCTACCTCTTCCGGAAGTCCCGGCCCGAGCTGACGGACCGCGACAGTAGGACCGTCCCCCTCGGCGGCACGGCCACCTACCGCGCCGCCCACGCCTCGGCGATCAAGAAGATGCGGCTGATCCGGCCCGGCTCCTTCACCCATGTCACCAACGTCGAACAGCGGTCGGTGGCCCTGGACTTCACCGTGACCAAGGGCGGCGACGGGGTGACCGTCACCCTGCCGAAGGACCCGTCACTGGTGCCGCCCGGGTGGTACATGCTCAACGCCGTGGACGGCCGGGGGACGCCCTCGAAGGCGGTGTGGGTGAAGGCTGTCTCTTATACACATCTGACGCTGCCGACGATCTAC
>NZ_JNZA01000058.1 GCF_000717345.1 Streptomyces lydicus
ACGGCATACGAGATGCTCAGGAGTCTCGTGGGCTCGGAGATGTGTATAAGAGACAGCCCCACCCCCACTCCACCCTCGTCCCACGCCACTGACACACCGACGCGGCGGCGCCCCCGGCACCGCCGCGCCCCCACACACCCCGGCTCAGAACACCGGCACCCCGTCCCGCGTCAACCGCCAGTCCACCGAAGCGAACACCGACCCGTCGATCACCTTCGCCTCCTGAACCCAACCGATGATCAAATTCCGGATCTCGTCCGACGTGGACCACACCTGCTCCGCCGCCGCCACATGCGGAAAATTCCCCCCACCACTCGCCCGATAATTGTTCACCGCCAGCACGAAACGCGCCCCATCCGCCACCGGCTTCCCCTCGAACAACAACTTCCCGATCCGCTGCCCCGCCGGCTTCGCAATATCGATCTCGTACGAGACCCCGCACACCACGTCATAGTTGTAATCCGGCGTCCCCTCCGCATTCGTGATCCCCGATGGATCCACCGGACCCCCGGCCGCCGTCCGCACGTAATACCGCGCAGAAAACTCCAGATAATCCCGCAATTGCGCCCCGGTCAGAACCCGCGCCTCCAACGTGTTGTCGAACGGATACAGCGCAGCCATCGACCGGATCGTCACATCCCCCTCCGGCACCCGCGCCGTACGCGAAAAACACGACGCCTGCGACAACACCGGCAACGACGCGTACGCCGACCCCGCCAACGCCTTGCGCACCACCTCAGCCTGCACGAACGCGATGAAGTCCAGAATCGCCGTGTCCCGCACCGGCGCCTCCGCCGCCGTCATCTCCGCCTTCGACCGGCCGATCACCCGGTTCACATACGCCACGACCTTCCGGTGCTCCGCCCGCAGCAAACCCGTGATCCGCGCATCCTCCGCCACCGCATTCGAATTCAACACCCGCGAACCGACCGACCCCACCTCCCAACGGCCACCCCGCCACTCCACCACCACATCGAAAAGCGTCAGCCGCTGCCCCCACTTCAACGGCTCCGACAGCACCACCTCCCGACCGGTCTCCGCATTCACCACCCGCCGCTCGGGAATCTCCACATGCGCATGCCCCACCAAAATCGCATCGATCCCCGGCACCCGCTCCGCCACCAGCGCCGCCGCATTCTCCACATACGGCAACTGATCCCCGTACGACGACGTACCGCTGGCCCCCGAATGCGCCGCCACGACCACCACGTCCGCACCCATCGACCGCAGCCTCGGCACCCACTTCGCCGCCTGCTCCACCAGCCCCGGGAACGCCAGCTTCCCCTGCACATGCGCCTTGTCCCAGATCGCGATCCCCGGGTTCGTCAACCCCAGCACCGCCACGGTCACCACCCGCCCCCGCGGTGAACGCAACCGCTTCAGCACATACGGCCGGAACGCCGGCCGCAACGACCTGGCATCCACCGCATTCGCGCCCAGCAGCGGAAAATCACAGCTCTCCTCGAACTTCCGCAGCACCGGAATCCCGTAATTGAACTCGTGATTCCCCAGCGCCGCCGCGTCATAGCCGATCGCATTCATCGCCCGCGCCATCGGATGCACCGGCCCGCCCGGATCCGTGATCGGATCGACCTTCGCGTAGTAATAGGCCAGTTGCGTACCCTGAATGGTGTCGCCCGCGTCGATCAGCAGCGTGTTGTGCCGGCCCTTCTCCCGCCGCACCCGCGACACCAGCGTCGAAATCTTCGCCAGCCCCACATCATTGCGATCCCGGTCGTCGAACTCGGCATCCGTCGCGTAGTCCCAGTTGAAGACGTTGCCGTGCAGATCCGTCGTCCCCATCACCGTGAACGCGTACCGCTCCGCCCCGTGACCGCCCCCGGGCCCCTCCACCGCCGCGGCCGCCGGCACCCCGCCGGCCCCCGCGAGCGCCATCCCCGCCCCCGTCACCACAGAACCCTCCAGGAACTTCCTACGGTCGAGCGACATGCCAACTCCCTTGAACCGACACGGAAAAGCCTCACCGCACACCCGCGGCGACGCGCGTAGATTCTGGCCCGGCCCGCCCGTACGCAACACCCCTACCGCCCCACCGACCCGAACTCCCACCCCACCGCCCCCCGATATGCAACCCTTCGCCCACCCACACCCCGAGGAGCCACCCATGACCGACCCCACCCACGACGCACCCATCGAAGACACCCCCATCGACACCACCCCCACCACCGCACCCGCCCCGCTGCCCTACGGCACCCCCGACGCGCCCCGCCTCGCCGTACGCGGCGAAGCCCGCCTCGAAGTCGACCCCGAAATCGCCCGCATCACCGTCACCGTCAGCGCCCGCGGCACCGACCGCACCGCCGCCCTCACCGACCTCACCCACCGCAACGACCAAGCCCTCACCCTCCTCAAGAGCTACGGCGACGCCCTCGAAAAACTCGAAACCGGCGCCTTCAGCCTCACCCCCGAACTCACCGACAAAGGCCGCCACGAACGCATCCGCGCCTACCACGGACGCGTCAGCCACACCGCCACCCTCAACGACTTCACCACCCTCGGCGAACTCACCACCCGCCTCGCCGACCTCGACCTCACCCGCATCGACGGCCCCTGGTGGGCCCTGCGCGCCGACTCACCCGCCCACCGGGCCGCCCGCACCCAAGCCGTCCACGAAGCCGTCCAGCGCGCCCGCGAATACGCCGAAGCCCTCGGCGCCCGCCTCGACGCCGTCCTCGAAATCGCCGACCTCGGCGCCGAGAACACCACCCCCGCCGCCGGCCCCGCCATGCGCTCCTTCGCCGGCTACGGCGGCGCCGCCGTCCAGGAATCCGCTCCCGCCCTCGACCTCGAACCCCAGCGCCAGACCGTCTACGCCAATGTCAACGCGCGCTTTACGATGACCCGTCCCGCACTGTGAGACCGCACCCCGCGAAGATGTAATTCCGCTCATCGGAGCGGGCCCCCGCGCATTCCATTACTTGTCAACAGCCTTTCATCAAGCGCTCGTTGAGCAGTCACTTCTTCACAGTCCCCTACCGCCCGGTAAGTCATAGAGTCGAAACATGCGCCGAGCAAAGATCGTCTGCACACTGGGACCCGCCACCGACTCGTACGAGCAGATCAAAGCCCTCGTCGAAGCCGGAATGGACATCGCCCGCTTCAACCTCAGCCACGGCACCTACGCCGATCACGAAGCGCGCTTCGACCGGGTCCGCAAAGCATCCGAAGAAACCCGCCGCAGCGTCGGCATCCTCGCCGACCTTCAAGGTCCGAAGATCCGCCTCGGCCGATTCCGCGAAGGCCCGGTACTTCTCGAACGCGACGACGAGTTCACCATCACCGTCGAACCGTCCGTCGAAGGCGACCGCCACCTCTGCGGCACCACCTACCCGGGCCTCGCCGCCGACGTCACCACCGGCGAACGCATCCTCGTCGACGACGGCAAGGTGACCCTGGAGGTCACCGGCGTCGACGGACCCCGTGTCCGCACCAAGGTCATCGAAGGCGGCATGGTCTCCGACCACAAGGGCCTCAACCTCCCCGGCGTCGCCGTCTCCGTCCCCGCCCTCTCCGGCAAGGACGAGGACGACCTCCGCTGGGCCCTGCGCTACGGCGCCGACATCATCGCCCTGTCCTTCGTCCGCAGCGGCCGCGACATCGAGGACGTCCACCGCATCATGCGCGAAGAGGACCGCTTCCTCCCCGTCATCGCCAAGGTCGAAAAGCCCCAGGCCGTCGACAACATCGACGACATCGTCGCCGCCTTCGACGGCATCATGGTCGCCCGCGGCGACCTCGGCGTCGAAATGCCCCTGGAAACCGTCCCGATCGTCCAGAAGCGCGCCGTCAAACTCGCCAAGCGCAACGCCAAACCGGTCATCGTCGCCACCCAGATGCTCGACTCGATGATCGACAACTCCCGCCCCACCCGCGCCGAAGCCTCCGACGTCGCCAACGCCGTCATCGACGGCACCGACGCCGTGATGCTCTCCGGCGAGACCAGCGTCGGCAAATACCCCACCGAGACCGTCAAGACCATGAGCCGCATCGTCGAAGCGGCAGAGGAAGACATCCTCGCCAAGGGCCTCCCGCCGCTCACCGAGACCAGCAAGCCCCGCACCCAGGGCGGCGCCGTCGCCCGCGCCGCCGCCGAAATGGGCGACTTCCTCGGCGCCAAGTTCCTCGTCGCCTTCACGCAGTCCGGCGACACCGTCCGCCGGCTCTCCCGTTACCGCTCACCCATCCCGCTGCTGGCCTTCACCCCCGACACCGCCACCCGCTCCCAGCTCAACGTCAGCTGGGGCGTGGAGACCTTCCTCGGCCCCACCGTCAACTCCACCGACGAGATGGTCGCCCAGGTCGACGAGCACCTGCTGAAGATCGGCCGCTGCCAGAAGGGCGACGTCGTCATCATCACCGCCGGCTCCCCGCCCGGAGTCGCCGGCTCCACCAACCTTGTCCGCGTCCACCACATCGGCGAGTCCGACACCCCGTAGCCCCACCCGCACCAGATCCCGCTGGGCCGAGGTCCTGACTGCCGTCCCTGTCAGTACTTCGGCCCGATGTGTTGGTCCATGAGGGCGACGGAGGCTCTGCGCGCGACCGAGATGTTGAACGGGTCGCTTCCCCTCGCCAGTACGGTCCACTCGACGCCGACCTTGGTGAGGGTGTCCGAGAAGAGGCGTCGGATGTCATCGGACTTGTTGGTGAAGAAGTACCGCGGGTACTCGTACCGTTTGCGTTCGCCGCCGACCGTCCTGGTCGTCCAGTTGGTGATCCGGCAGCCGTCGGAGTGGATGAGCCCGCGGAGGAATTCCCAGGGATGCGCGTCCACGATCTGCTGCTGCCAGCCTTCGAGGACGATCGGCCGCTCGTGCTTCTTGCCGGGCCCGTGCTGCGGGAACAGGCACCATAAGTGCTTCGAATAGACCTTCACGTTGTGGCAGCCGGTTCTGCGCACCCGGCATACGGAGTTGTCGGGGAAGACCGCGCGCATCGCGGCTTCACAGGCATCCATGAGGCCCGGCCAGTCGTCACCGCACGCGATCATCAGACTCGGTACCCGGTGCGCCGAGTACTGGATGATGTGGCCGTCACCGAGGTAGAGGGCGAGCAGATAGGAGTACGCCGCTGCGTCGAGTTCGCGCCCGTCGCACCGCGGGCATGCCGGCTTGTGGGCGCCCGGACACTCTCCGCGCCTGGCGCGGTCCATGTGCCGCCAGTAGCTGACCGTGCCGAGGGGGACGCCCAATGCGCGGGCCACGTCTGCGTTCCTTGCCCCCGCGCGGAGCCGGGCGAGCGCCTCGTGTCGTACGTCTGTGCCGTGGAAGTTCATGACATCACTCTGCGTGACGGAATGTAGGCGCAGAGTAAAAGTCGCGGATAATTCACGAGAACGCGAAATTCCGCTTTTTCAGAGGTGCCGGGTGCGGGACTCGAACCCGCAAGCCCTCTCGGGCAGATGTGTTTGAGACATCCGTGTATGCCATTCCACCAACCCGGCCGGTTGGCCAGAGACACCATACCGTGTACGTCACCACAGCCGCCTCTAGGTAGGCTGCAAGGGCACCACCTGCCTGGAACGAGGAGACCCGTGAGCGCCGCCGAGCCCGAGCAGCCCGTCGCCGATGACGATCAGTCGCATGTCCCGCCGCTGACCACGCGCGTCGTGATCGCCGAGGACGAGGCCCTCATCCGTCTCGACCTCAAAGAGATGCTGGAGGAAGAGGGCTACACCGTCGTCGGTGAGGCCGGGGACGGGCAGACCGCCGTGGAGCTGGCCCGGGAGCACCGCCCCGACCTGGTGATCCTGGACGTCAAGATGCCGGTGCTGGACGGCATCTCGGCGGCCGAGAAGATCGCCGAGGAGAGCATCGCCCCGGTGCTGATGCTGACCGCGTTCTCGCAGCGCGAGCTGGTGGAACGGGCCCGGGACGCGGGCGCGATGGCGTATCTGGTGAAGCCGTTCTCGAAGAGCGACGTCGTGCCGGCGATCGAGATGGCAGTGAGCCGGTTCACCGAGCTGAAGACGCTGGAGAAGGAGGTCGCGGACCTCACCCAGCGGCTGGAGACGCGGAAGCTGGTCGACCGCGCGAAGAGCATTCTGCAGACGCAGTACGGGCTGACGGAGCCGGCCGCGTTCCGGTGGATCCAGAAGACGTCGATGGACCGCCGGCTGTCGATGCAGCAGGTGGCCGAGGCGGTCATCGAGGACGCCGAGGAGAAGAAGCAGCAGAAGAAGGACTAGCGCGCTGCGTGGCGTGTGGGAGCGGCCCCGTACCGAGGTGATCGGTACGGGGCCGCTTCGTGCGGTGCGGGCCGTGCGGGGTCAGTCCTCGCCGAGGTACGCCTTGCGGACGGATTCGTCGTGGAGGAGGTCTTGGCCGGTGCCGGAGAGGGCGATGCGGCCGATCTCCATGACGTGGGCCCGGTCGGCGAGGGAGAGCGCGGCCTGGGCGTTCTGTTCCACGAGGAGGATGGTGGTGCCCTGGGAGCGGAGTTCGCGGATGGTCTCCATGATCTTCTGCATCATGATCGGCGAGAGGCCCATGGAGGGCTCGTCGAGCATGAGGAGTTTGGGGCGGCACATCAAGGCGCGGCCCATGGCGAGCATCTGCTGTTCGCCGCCGGAGAGGGTGCCGGAGGCTTGTTTGCTGCGCTGGCCGAGGATGGGGAAGAGGTCGTAGACGCGTTGGATGTCGGCGTCGATGCCGGCGGTGTCCTTGCGGAGGAAGGCGCCGAGCTTGAGGTTCTCGGCGATGGTGAGGCGGGGGAAGAGGCGGCGTCCTTCGGGGGAGTGGGCCAGGCCGCGTTCGACGATCTTGTGGGCGGGGACGCCGTTGAGGGGTTCCCCGGCGAAGGTGATCTTTCCGGCGAGGGGCTTGAGGAGGCCGGAGAGGGTGCGCAGGGTGGTGGTTTTGCCGGCGCCGTTGGTGCCGATGAGGGTGACGGCCTGGCCCGCTTCGACGGAGAACGAGATGCCTTTGACGGCTTCGATCTTGCCGTAGGCGACGCGGAGGTCCTCGACTTCGAGCAGTGCGGTCATGGGGTGTCTCCGCTCTCTGCGGACTCGGCGGTGGCTGCCCCGGCCGGGGGTGTTTCCGGGTCGGCGTCCGTCGGTGTGTCGTCGACGGGGGTGCCCAGGTAGGCGGCGATGACGCGTTCGTCGGCCTGGACGACGTCGGCGGTGCCTTCGACGAGTTTCTGGCCCTGGACGAGGACGGCGACGCGGTCGCAGAGGTTGAAGATGAAGCGCATGTCGTGCTCGATGACGAGGACGGCGGTGCCCTGGGCGCGGATGGCGAGGACGAGGTCCTGGGTGGCGCGGGTTTCCTGGGGGTTCATGCCGGCGGTGGGTTCGTCCAGGAGGAGCAGACCGGGCTCGCTGGCGAGGGCGCGGGCGATTTCGAGCTTGCGCTGTTCGCCGTAGGGGAGGTTGCGGGCGAGGTGGTCGCGTTTGTGGGCGAGGCCGGTGAACTCCAGGAGTTCCATGGCGCGTTCTTCGCTGCCGCGTTCGGCTTTTTTGAATCCGGGGCCGCGGAGGAGGGCGGACCAGAGCCCTTCCTTGGTGCGGGTGTGCCGTCCGACGAGGACGTTTTCGAGGACGGTCATGTTGGCGAAGAGGCGGATGTTCTGGAAGGTGCGGGCGATGCCGGCTTGGGTGACGAGGTGGGGTTTGCGGGAGAGGCGGGTGCCTCGGTAGCTGACGGTGCCTTCGGTGGGGACGTAGAGCCCGGTGAGGCAGTTGAAGAAGGTGGTTTTTCCGGCTCCGTTGGGGCCGATGAGGCCGACGATTTCGCCGGTGTTGACGGTGAGGTCGACGCCCCGTACGGCGGTGAGTCCGCCGAAGCGCATGGTGACGCCGTCGGCCTTGAGGACGGTGCCGTCGCCGGTGGCGGCGTTGTCAGTGGTGGGTGCGAGGGTGGGTGGTGTGGTCATGGTCGTCACGCCTTTGCCTTGGTGGCGCCGAGGGTGGCGTCGGTGTCCGGGAGGCGTTGGTCGGGCACGTCGAGTTGGCCGGTTTCGTGGAATTCCAGTTGTTTGCGGCGGTCGGGGATGAGGCCCTCGGGCCGGAACCGCATGAGGAGGACGAGGGCGATGCCGAAGAGGAGGAGCTGGTAGTCCTGGAGGAAGTCGAGCTTGGCGGGGATGAGGAACAGCAGGGCGGCGCCGACCAGGGGGCCGCTGAGGGTGCCCATGCCGCCGAGGATGACGGCGGCGAGGAGGAAGGCGGAGTTGGGGGGCTGCGGCCCGGCGAACTGGAACTGCTCGGGGGTTGCGGTGGTGACGACGTGGGCGTGGACGGTGCCGGCGAGTCCGGCGAGGGCGGCGCCGAGGGCGAAGGCGAGCAGGCGCAGCCGGAAGCTGTTGATGCCCATGGCGATGGCGGCGGTTTCGTCCTCGCGGATGGCGATCCAGGCGCGGCCGATGCGGGAGGCCGCGGCGCGCCGGAAGACGAGGACGACGAAGGCGGTCACGAGGATCATCAGCAGGTAGTAGTTGCCGTAGGTGGCGACGGGGATGCCGAGGATGTCGTGGGGTTCGCCGAAGTTGAAGCCGAAGATTTCCAGGTTGGGGATGTTGGGGATGCCCATGGCGCCGTTGGTGATGTCGGGGCCGGTGGTGCCGTTGAGGTTGAGCATGGCGATGCGGAAGATCTCACCGAAGCCGAGGGTGACGATGGCGAGGTAGTCGCCGCGTAGCCGGAGGGTGGGGGCGCCGATGAGGACGCCGAAGACGAGGGAGGCGGCGGCTCCGGTGAGGAGGGCTGCCCAGAAGGGGAAGTGCAGCCCGAGGGCGGATTCGGGGGAGCCGGAGACGAGGGCGGCGGCGTAGGCGCCGACGCCGAGGAAGGCGACGTATCCGAGGTCGAGGAGGCCGGCGAGGCCGACGACGACGTTGAGGCCCAGGGCGACGGTCGCGAAGATCAGGATGTTGGCACCGATGATCGTGTACTGGTCGGTGTCCTGGGTGAACGGGAAGCAGGCGGCGGCGATGAACGCCGCGCCGAGGGCGACGCCGCGGTGGGTGTGGGTGAGCTGGGTGAGCCGGTTGATGAGGCCGGCCCGGTTGAGCGCAGGGACGGCGAGGACGACGAGGAGCAGGTAGCCGACGAAGGGCGCGCCGTCGTCGGTGTCGATGCCGTAGGTGAAGACGAGGAGGCCGGCGGCGAAGGCCGCGGCGATGACCAGGATCTCGGCCCAGGAGGGCAGTTCGCGGGTGCGCCGCCGTACGGGGGTGGCGGCGAGGGCCGCGGTGAAGCGCTGCCAGGGGTTGGCCGGGGCGGTGGCGTCGGGTTGGTCGGGGGGCAGGGAGAGGGCGCCGAGCAGGGTGACGAGGGCCGCGACGCCGGCGACGGCGCCGCCCGGTTCGAGGTTGACCAGCCCGCCGAGCTGGACGGCGATGGCGCCGAGGGTGAACCAGGTGGCGGCGAAGGTGCCCAGGGCGGCGAGGAGGGTGGGGGCGTTGCGGCCGGCGGGGAGGAGCCATTGCAGGCCGCGCAGGCCGAGGGCGGCGAGGGCGAAGAGGAGGGTGAGGAGGCCGCCGGCGAGGGTGACGATCTGCAGGCCGGCGGGGGACCCGTAGTAGGTGAGGTCGCCGGGGAAGTCGCTGCTCCAGGTCCAGGCGAGGCCGGTGGAGGCGGCGGTGGCGAGGGCGCCGGCGGCGGTGGTGAGGCGGGCGGCGCGTTCGGGGAGGGGGAGCCGGCCGCGGGGGGTGGTGGTTGTGGTGGTCATCGGTATCACGCCCGATCCGCGACGCGTTCGCCCAGCAGCCCTTGTGGCCGCAGGAGGAGTACGAGGATGAGGAGGACGAAGGCCCAGACGTCCTTCCAGGCTCCGCCGCCGAATTGCTGCATGCCGGGGATTTCTTCGATGTAGGCGGTGGCGAGGGCTTCGGCGATGCCGAGGACGACGCCGCCGAGCATGGCGCCGTAGATGTTGCCGATGCCGCCGAGGACGGCTGCGGTGAAGGCTTTGAGGCCCATGATGAAGCCCATGCGGAACTGGACCTCGCCGGTGCGCAGTCCGTAGGCGACGGCGGCGACGCCGGCGAAGGCGGCACCGATGGCGAAGGCGAGGACGATGATGCGGTCGGTGTTGATGCCCATGAGCTTGGCGGTGTCGGGGTCCTGGGCGGTGGCCTGCATGGCGCGGCCGCTGCGGGTCTTGGCGACGAAGAAGCCGAGGGCGATCATGCAGGCGGGGGCGGCGATGAGGACGAAGATGTCGCCGCGCTGGACGGTGGCGCCCAGGATGTCGAAGGCGTGGCCTTTGAACTGGGGGAAGACGCGGGCCTGTTTGCCGTCGGGGTACCACTTCCAGATGGCTTGCTGGAGGGCGATGGACAGGCCGATGGCGGTGATGAGGGGGGCGAGGCGGGGGGCGCCGCGCAGCGGGCGGTAGGCGAAACGTTCCGCTGCGATGCCGACGAGGACGGATACCGCGATGCCGCCGAGGAGCATGACCGGCAGGGCGAGGGCGAGCGAGGTTCCGGTGGGGAGGGCGAGGTAGACGCTGAGCGCTCCGAAGCCGCCGACCATGAAGATCTCGCCGTGGGCGAAGTTGATGAGCTGGACGATTCCGTAGACCATCGTGTAGCCGATCGCGATGAGTCCGTACATCGCGCCGAGGATGAGTCCGTTGGCCAGCTGTTGCGGCAGTTCGCTCACCGCAGGGCCTCCGTTGCGTGGGAGTGAAGGGGTTCCGGGTGTCCCGGTGTGCCACGGGCCGCGCCAGGGTCGTTCGTGGCGTCCTGGCGCGGCCCGGGTCGTCGGTGCTGCTGTGCGGCCGGTCGGTCAGCTCTTGTCGAACTTCTTGAATTCGGCGCTGAAGCGGGAGGCCCAGGCGCCCTTGTCGACCTGATATGCGGTGATCATGGTGTTGGTGGTGTCGCCGAACTTGTCGAAGGCGACCTTGCCGGTGACGCCGTCGAAGGTGACCTTGTTCATGGCGTCGACGACCTTCTTGCGGGCGTCGTCGGGGAGCTTTCCGCCGTTGTCGCCGACGACCTGCTTGACGGCCTGGATGACGGCCCAGGTGGCGTCGTAGGTGGAGCCGCCGTATGCCTCGTACGCCTCCTTGAATCCGGCCGCCTTGTAATCGGCGATGAATTTCTTGGCGGACGGGAGTTCCTCGACGGGCTTGCCGACGGAGGAGGCGTAGTCGCCCTGTGCCTTCTTGTTGAGCTTGATGTAGTCGCCGCTGTACATGCCGTCGCCGCCCATGAGGGGCACGGTGACGCCGCCGTCCTTGAGCTGCTGGCTGAGCGGCCCGGAGGCGGGGTATTCGCCGCCGTAGAAGACCAGGTCGGGCTTGGCGGACTTCACCTTGGAGACGACGGCCTTGAAGTCGCGGTCGTCGGGGCTGACGTGCTCGGTGCCGACGATCTTCCCGCCGAGCTTGCTGAACTGGTCCTTGAAGGAGGACGCGAGTCCGACGCCGTAGGTCTTCTGGTCGTCGATGACGTACGCCTTCTTGACCTTCATCTTTTCCCACGCGTACTGGCCGTCGAAAGCGCCCTGCACCTCGTCGGTGGTGGCGGTGCGGAAGTAGGTGGGGAATTGCCGGACCCGGTTGTTCTTCTTCCAGTCCGGGCCCTGGGTGAGGTCGGGAGTGGTGTTCGCCGGGGATATCAGCGTGACGTTGTTCTGCTTGGAGACCTGCTGCATGGACTGCGCGACGCCGGAATTCAGCGGGCCGACGATGCCGAGTACGTCCTTGTCGCCGGCGAGTTTGGTGGCGTTCTGCTGGCCGACGTTCGGCAGGGCCTTGTCGTCGAGCGCTTCGAGTTTGAAGGTGACGCCCTTGACCTCGCCGGATTTGTTGGCGTTGTCGACGGCGAGCTGGGCGGAGTTGCGGATGCCCAGGCCGAGCGCGGAGAGCTCGCCGGTGGTGGGGGCGTCGAGGCCGATGACGACGGTGGTCTTGCCTTCGCCGCTCTTGTTGTCATCGCCGCGCGAGCCGCACGCGGAGAGCGTGAGGGCACCGGCGGTGACTGCGGTGGTGAGGATGAGCAAGGAACGGTGACGCACGATCAGTCCTTTCCCTGGCGCGGCCACGGCTGTCGCCTGGCCGATTCGCGCGCCGGGCTGTACGGGGCGGTACAGGGTCCGTGCTCACAGCGCGCCCGGCGGCGCGGTGACTGGCGGTGACTCTAGAGCGGTGTTCGCCGCGTCGGCAGAGTCGCCGACCATGATGTGACGCTCTTGTTATGACCGGCGATGAGTGTTTTGCCGTTATGGTCCTTACACCTGCGAGCGAACACGGGGCGGAGGGTGAACTCGCACTTCCACGGGCGGTCGGCTCGAACGCCCCCGCGGGCGCGTCCGCTTATCGGATGCGCCCCGCACGGCGGCGCCCCCGCGACGCGGCGCCCGCGGCGCGGGATTGGTGCGGGATTGCGCACATGTTACGCAGCGTTACGGAGGTGCGTGCGGTGTCGCCGCCCCGGAGACGACTGCGGCCCCGCCCCCCTTCGCCGGGGGCGGGGCCGTGACAGCGGGCGGCGCGGGCCGCCACGCCGGTGGTCAGGCGCGGTAGACGTCCGCGTCGACGTCGCGCAGCATGCAGGTCAGACGGGCGGTGCAGACCCGCTTGTCCTGCTCGTCGGTGATGACGATCTCGTACGTGGCGGTGGAGCGGCCCCGGTGCACGGGCGTGGCGACACCGGTGACCAGCCCCGACCGGATGCCGCGGTGGTGGGTGCAGTTGAGGTCGACGCCCACGGCGACCTTGGTGGGGCCGCCGTGCAGCATGGCGCCGACCGAACCGAGGGTCTCGGCCAGGACGGCGGACGCACCGCCGTGCAGCAGGCCGTAGGGCTGGGTGTTGCCCTCGACGGGCATGGTGCCGACGACCCGCTCGGGCGCGGCCTCGGTGACCTGGACGCTCATCCGCTCGCCGAGGTGCCCGGCGGAGAAGAGCGCGGGCAGGTCCAGGCCGGGACCGGCCCACTGGTCGAGGATCTCCTGCGGAAACTTCGTGGTGCTGTGCTCACCCATGCCTACGGCTCCGTTCGCTCGCGCGCGGTCGTCGCGCCCGTGATCGTCGTCGATCGTGCCCGTTCCTATCAGGCCACTGAGCGGGCGCTCGGCGCGGGGGGCGCGTCCCGTCCGCCGGCCCGGTGGCGGTCAGTCCTGCCCGGGGCTCTCCAGGCGCACCACCACGGACTTGGACGCCGGGGTGTTGCTGGTGTCGGCGGTGTGGTCGAGCGGGATCAGGACGTTCGTCTCGGGGTAGTAGGCGGCCGCGCAGCCGCGCGCCGTCGGGTAGTGCACCACCCGGAAGCCGGCCGCGCGCCGCTCGCTGCCGTCGGTCCATTCACTGACCAGGTCCGTGTACGCCCCGTCGGCGAAGCCCCGTTCGCGGGCGTCGTCGGGGTGCACGAGGACCACCCGGCGGCCGTTCTTGATGCCGCGGTAGCGGTCGTCCAGGCCGTACACGGTGGTGTTGTACTGGTCGTGGGAGCGCAGCGTCTGCAGCAGCAACCGCCCCTCGGGGACGGCGGGGTACTCCACGGGCGCGGCGGTGAAGTTGGCCTTCCCGGTGGCGGTGGGGAAACTGCGGCTGTCCCGGGGCGCGTGCGGCAGCGCGAACCCACCGGGGCGGGCCACCCTCGTGTTGAAGTCCTCGAAGCCGGGGATCACCCGGGCGATCCGGTCGCGGATCGTCGCGTAGTCCTCCTCGAACTCCTCCCAGGGGGTGCGGCTCCGCGCGCCGAGCACCCGGCGGGCCAGCCGCGCGACGATGGCCGTCTCCGACAGCAGCTGGCCGCTCGCCGGCGCCAGACGGCCGCGCGAGGCGTGCACCATGCCCATGGAGTCCTCGACGGTCACGAACTGCTCGCCGCCGCCCCGCACATCGCGCTCCGTACGGCCCAGCGTCGGCAGGATCAGCGCGCGGGCACCGGTGATCGCGTGCGAGCGGTTGAGCTTGGTGGAGACGTGGACGGACAGCCGGGCGCGCCGCATCGCGGCCTCGGTGACGTCCGTGTCGGGGGTGGCGGACACGAAGTTGCCGCCCATCGCGAAGAACACCTTGGCCTGCCCGTCGCGCAGCGCGCGGATGGCACGGACCACGTCGAGGCCGTGCTCCCGGGGCGGCGCGAAGCCGAACTCCTTCTCCAGCGCGTCGAGGAAGGCGGGCGCCGGCCGCTCGAAGATGCCCATGGTGCGGTCGCCCTGGACGTTGCTGTGCCCGCGCACCGGGCACACGCCGGCGCCGGGGCGGCCGATGTTGCCGCGCAGCAGCAGGAAGTTGACGACTTCCTGAATGGTGGGGACGGAGTGCTTGTGCTGCGTCAGGCCCATCGCCCAGCACACGATCGTGCGCCGGGAGGCGAGCACCATCTCCAGCGCACGGTCGATCTCCGCGCGGGTCAGGCCGGTGGCGGCGAGCGTCTCGTCCCAGTCGTCGTCGGCCCGCGCCACCCGCGCGAACTCCTCGAAGCCGTGGGTGTGCGCCCGGACGAACTCCTCGTCGACGGCGCCCTCGGTGGCGAGGACCATGCGGTTCAGCGCCCGGAACAGGGCCTGGTCACCGCCGAGTCGCACCTGGAGGAAGAGGTCGGTCAGGGCGGTGCCGCCGCCGGCCAGACCGCGCGGCGTCTGCGGGTTCTTGAAGCGTTCCAGGCCGGCCTCGGGCAGCGGATTGATCGAGATGATCTTCGTCCCGCCGGCCTTCGCCTTCTCCAGCGCGGTGAGCATCCGGGGATGGTTGGTACCCGGGTTCTGCCCGGCGACGATGATCAGGTCGGCCTTGTAGAGGTCCTCCAGCAGGACGCTGCCCTTGCCGACGCCGAGGGTCTCCGTCAGGGCGGAACCCGACGACTCGTGGCACATGTTGGAGCAGTCCGGCAGATTGTTGGTGCCGAACTCGCGGGCGAACAACTGGTAGAGGAACGCGGCCTCGTTGCTGGTGCGCCCGGAGGTGTAGAAGACGGCCTCGTCGGGGGAGTCGAGGGCGGTCAGCTCCTCGCCGATGATGTCGAACGCCCGCTCCCAGGGGACCGGCACGTAGTGGTCGGCGCCCTCGGCCAGATACATGGGGTGGGTCAGCCGGCCCTGCTGGCCGAGCCAGTAGCCGCTGCGGGTGGCGAGGTCGGCGACGGAGTGCGCGGCGAAGAAGTCCGGGGTGACGCGCCGCAGGGTCGCCTCTTCGGCGACGGCCTTGGCGCCGTTCTCGCAGAACTCGGCGGCGTGCGGCTTGTCGGGCTCGGGCCAGGCGCAGCCGGGGCAGTCGAAGCCGTCCCGCTGGTTGACGCGCAGCAGGGTCAGGGCGGTACGCCGCACCCCCATCTGCTGCTGCGAGATGCGCAGGGCATGGGTGATGGCCGGCAGCCCGACGGCGGAGTGCTGGGGTTCGCTGACCTGGGGCGCGTCCTGGATGGGGTCCGACGCGGGCGGCTTGCCTGCCATGGCGCTCTCCCTCGAGCCGTGAGCTGGTGCTCGCTCCGCCGGGCGCGGCGGATCGTTGCCGTACGCATCAGATCCTGTCACGGCCGGGTCGCGGCAGTGTAGGGGGAGATCGGGGACCGCCGGCGGGCGGGGCTCCGGGGCGGTCGCGGCGGGGGAGGGGCGGTGCGCCGCGGGGCCCGGCGCGGGGTGGCGGGAGCCACGGCCCGCAGTCGCCGGCGCCGGGCGGCGGGGCCATGCCCGGCGCGGGCGGGGGCCGGACGGTGCGGTCCGTAGGCCGGGCCGTCGCGCGGCGGGCCGGGAGGCCGCGCCGAGGGGGCCGGGGCGCTGCGCGGGCCGGGGCCGGGGCGGTGCACGGCGGGGATTGTCAGTGGGGCGTGGCAGGATCGGGGGCGTGGCAGCAAAGGCAGCGAAGAAGAGCGAAGCGACCGGCACCGAGGCGGCGGCGGGCGACCGCCCCCGCCTGCTCCTGATGGACGGGCATTCCATGGCATACCGGGCGTTCTTCGCCCTGCCCGTGGAGAATTTCACCACCGTCACCGGACAACCGACCAATGCGATCTACGGCTTCGCGTCGATGCTCGCGAACACGTTGCGCGACGAAGCGCCCACGCATTTCGCGGTGGCCTTCGACGTCTCGCGCAAGACCTGGCGGTCCGAGGAGTACGCCGACTACAAGGCGAACCGCTCCAAGACCCCCGACGAGTTCAAGGGCCAGGTCGAGCTGATCGGCGAGCTCCTCGACGCCATGCACGTCAAGCGCTTCGCCATCGAGGGGTACGAAGCCGACGACGTCATCGCCACGCTCACCGAGCAGGCCACCGCCCAGGGCTTCCACGTCTCCATCGTCACCGGCGACCGCGACTCCTTCCAGCTGGTCTCCGACGACGTCACCGTCCTCTACCCCACCAAGGGCGTCTCCGAGCTGACCCGCTTCACCCCGGAGAAGGTCTTCGAGAAGTACGGCCTCACCCCCGCCCAGTACCCCGACTTCGCCGCCCTCCGCGGCGACCCGTCCGACAACCTCCCCGGCATCCCCGGCGTCGGCGAGAAGACCGCCACCAAGTGGATCAACCAGTTCGGCTCGTTCGCGGACCTCGTCGAGCGCGTCGACGAGGTCAAGGGCAAGGCCGGCGCCAACCTCCGCGAACACCTCGAAGCCGTCAAGCTCAACCGCCGGCTCACCGAAATGGTCCGCGACGTCGAGCTGCCCTGCGGCCCCGACGCACTGACCCGCCAGCCCTACGACCGCGACGCGCTCACCGTCTTCCTCAACGGCCTGGAGATCCGCAACCAGGGCCTGCGCGACCGGCTGCACGCCGTCGACCCCGGCGCCGCCGAAGCCACCGACCAGCCCGCCCCGGCCGCCGGCATCGAGGTCGACGGCGTCATCGCCGGCCCCGGCGAACTCGCACCGTGGCTGGCCGAACACGCCACCGGACCCCTGGGCGTCGCCACCGTCGACGTCTGGAGCCTGGGCAGCGGCAGCGTCGCCGAGATCGCCCTGGCCGCCCCCGACGGCCCCGCCGTCTGGTTCGACCCCGCCCAGCTCGACGAGACCGACGAGCAGGCGTTCGCCGCCTGGAGCGCCGACCCCGACCGCCCCAAGGTGATGCACAACACCAAGGGCCTCATGCGGGTCTTCGGCGAACACGGCTGGCGCATCGACGGCGTCACCATGGACACCGCCCTCGCCGCCTACCTCGTCAAGCCCGGCCGCCGCTCCTTCGCCCTGGACGCCCTGTCCATCGAATACCTCGGCCGCGACCTCGCCCCCGCCGCAGCCGGCGACGGACAGCTCGCCTTCGGCGCCGACGAGCAGGCCGAGGCGGACGCCCTGATGGGCCAGGCCCGCACCGTCCTCGACCTGGGCACCGCCTTCGAGACGAAGCTCGCCGAGGTCGGCGCCGCCGACCTGCTGCGCAACGTGGAACTCCCCACCGGCGAACTCCTCGCCCGCATGGAACGCGCCGGAATCGCCGCCGACCGCGGCTGGCTGGAGCGCATGGAGGCACAGTTCGCCGGCGCCGTACAGCAGGCCGTCCAGGAAGCCCACGCCGCCGCCGGACACGAATTCAACCTCGGCTCCCCCAAGCAGCTCCAGGAAGTCCTCTTCGGCGAACTGGGCCTGCCCAAGACCAAGAAGACCAAGACCGGCTACACCACCGACGCCGACGCACTCGCCTGGCTGGCCGCCCAGACGGACAACGAACTCCCCGTGATCATGCTCCGCCACCGCGAGCAGGCCAAGCTCCGCACCACCGTCGAGGGCCTGATCAAGACCATCGGCGCGGACGGCCGGATCCACACCACCTTCAACCAGACCGTGGCGGCCACCGGCCGGCTGTCCTCCACCGACCCCAACCTCCAGAACATCCCCGTACGCACGGACGAAGGCCGCGCCATCCGCCGCGGCTTCGTCGTCGGCGAAGGCTTCGAATCCCTCCTGACCGCCGACTACAGCCAGATCGAACTGCGGGTCATGGCCCACCTCTCCGAGGACGACGGCCTCATCGAAGCCTTCACCTCCGGCGAGGACCTGCACACCACCGTCGCCTCCCAGGTCTTCTCCGTCGCCAAGACCCACGTCGACGCCGAGATGCGCCGCAAGATCAAGGCGATGTCCTACGGCCTCGCCTACGGCCTGTCCGCCTTCGGCCTCTCCCAGCAGCTGGGCATCCAGCCCGACGAGGCCCGCAAGCTGATGGACAACTACTTCGAGCGGTTCGGCGGAGTCCGCGACTACCTCCGGCGCGTCGTCGAAGAGGCCCGCGCCACCGGCTACACCGAGACCATGCTCGGCCGCCGCCGCTACCTCCCCGACCTCAACAGCGACAACCGCCAGCGCCGCGAAATGGCCGAACGGATGGCGCTGAACGCCCCCATCCAGGGCACCGCCGCCGACATCGTCAAGATCGCGATGCTGCGGGTCGACGCGGCCCTGCGCGCCGCGAAGCTGGAATCCCGGCTGCTGCTCCAGGTCCACGACGAAATCGTCGTCGAGGTCGCCCCCGGCGAACGCAAGGAGCTCGAGGAACTGGTCCGCCGCGAAATGGCCGGAGCGGTCACCCTGCGCGCCCCCCTCGACGTCTCCGTCGGCTCCGGCAAGGACTGGGAATCCGCCGCGCACTGACCGGACTTCCCCACCCTGACCGCACGTGCCCACGGCGGTGGCCCGGCTTCCCCGCGCTGATCGCGGGGTGCCCGGGCTGACCGCACCGACCACACCGACCGAGCCACGCAGCGCCCGGACCGACCTGGCCGGGCACTGCGTGGCTCGGTCGGACCGCGCGCCGGCCGGGGCGGCCGCCCGCAGCGTGGCCCGGCCAGGGCACCGGCCCCGGCCCCTTCGGTCAGGGGCAGGGCCCCTGCCCAGGCGGACGGACAGGGAGGTCAGGGGCCCCGCCCAGACGGCCGGAAACCGGGCAAGCCACTCCACGCCCGGGATCAGGCGGCCAGAGACCTGGGAACGTCACACCGGGCCGCGCTCGGCCGGCGAGACATCGGGCAACGTCACACCGGACCGGGATCAGCCGGCCAGACACCGGGCCACATCACTCCACGCCCCGGCTCAGTCGGTGGTGGACGCCACCGCCGACGGAGCCACCGCGGCACCCGCCGCCACCCCCGAGGCCGCGGCCGCCGCAGCCGCCGCACCAGCTCCCGACGGCCCCCGGCGCGCCCGCCGGACCACCAGCCGTACCGCCACCGCATACAGCAGCAGCCCGGCCATCAGGCCCGCGCCGGCACCGAAGAGCACACTCGGCAGGTAGTCGAACCAGCCCGCCGCGGCGCCGTACACGGCGTGCGCCCGCAGCGTCCGATGCACCGCACCGAGCACCACACACAGGATGACCGGGACCGTCAGCAGCAGCCGCACCCGCACACTCAGCGAAGGCACCGCCCCCGCCCCCGAACCGACAGTCAGGCCGCCGCCCCCGTCAGCCTCCGTGCGGCCCTCGCCGCGCCGGGCAACACCCCCCTCGCCCCGGCCTCCCGCTTCCCGCCGCAGGGCCGACCACAGGAACCACACCATCGCCACCGACGCCACCACCGAGGTGCCGTACTGCAGATATGTCGACACCGGCAGCCCGCCCGCCGTCCCACCCAGCCCGGGGATCAGCCGGGTGCCCCAGCGCCCCGGGTGGGTGAACGCGTCCCACACCACATGCGTCGCCGCCCCGAGCACCGCCGACAGCACGAACCGGCCAGCCAACGCGCCGAATTCGGACACACTCCGCGGCTGCCACGGGCGCCCCCGGACCAAGCAGTACACCCGCCCCCGCCACGCGGCGGGCAACAGCGCCAGCACCGGCTCACGCAGCAGCAGCCAGCCCCCGACGAGCGCCACGGTCACCAGCACATCCACCGTCAGCACACCCCGCGGCGAATGCGTGACCGCCCCGAACTCCATACCGCCCGGCACCACACTGTCCGCGTAATACGTCATGTCCGGTGCCAACGACCCCGCGACGAGCGCCGAGGCGACCAGCGGGCCACGTGCCGTGCCGGTCCGTCGGACGGCCGGCAGCACGGCGGCGACATGGCTGAGCGTGAACGGCATGGAGCCTCTCCTCGATCGATTCGGATCATTATGTGTCCGATGAGGGTGGTAGATGCCGGGCCCGAGTTGTCGTAGTGTCGCCTGAGTTGGAGCGCCGGGGAGCGCGATACCGCGTCACGACGCGGTGGGTCAACGCGGAGGGGACCACATATGGCAGCCACATTCCGACGGCGGCTCCGTAGGGGAGCGGCCTCAACGGCCGTGGCGGCCCTGGTGCTCGCCGCCCTGACCGCCTCCCAGTCGCCGGCCGGCGCCAAGAACACGGCCGCCAAGGGGCCGGAACCCACCCCCGCCGACACCCCCATCGACGGCGGTGCGGCGTACTACACCGACCTGCCGCCCCTCAACAGCCCGGTACCGCCCCGCGGTTCCAACGACCCCCGGCCCGACGGCGACAGCATCGTCACCGGCCCCGCCCAGGCCGGCATCCCCGCCACCGTCCTGGCCGCCTACAAGAAGGCCGAGTCCGAGATCCGCGCCGCGGACCCCGGCTGCCGGCTGCCCTGGCAACTCCTCGCCGGTATCGGCAAGGTCGAATCCGGCCAGGCGCGCGGCGGCGCGGTCGACGCCGAGGGCACCACCCTCCAGCCCATCCTCGGCCCGCAGCTCAACGGCCACGGCTTCGCCCGGATCACCGACACCGACGGCGGCCGCTACGACGGCGACCGCACCCACGACCGCGCCGTGGGCCCGATGCAGTTCATCCCCTCCACCTGGTCCCAGGGCGGCCCCGCCGGCACCGGCTGGGGCGCCGACGGCAACGGCGACGGCAAGAAGGACCCCAACAACGTCTTCGACGCCGCACTCGCCGCGGGCACCTACCTGTGCGCCGGCGGCCGCAATCTGTCGGTCCAGCAGGACCTGGACAGCGCCGTCCTCGGCTACAACCACTCCGAGGAATACCTGCGGACCGTGCTGTCCTGGTTCGCGTTCTACCGCACCGGCAGCTACGAAGTACCCGACGGCAAGGGCGTGCTCCCCGCCCACCGGCCCGGCGCCAACGGCACCCGCGACCACGCGAACGGCAGCACCGAAGGACGTACGGGCCACGGCCGCGGCACCGGCGACACCGCCGGCAACCGCCCCCACCCCGGCAGGACGAAGCCGAACGGGCCGGCGAAGCCGGGCGGTTCGGGCGACGGCCACACCGGCAGCCACACCCCGGGCGGCGACCACACCCCCGGCACCCCGGAAACGCCCGGCACCCCGCAAACCCCCGGCGGGAAGCCGACGCCCACTCCCAAGCCGCCCACCAAGCCCACCACCCCCACCGCCCTGCAGCAGGCCGGCGACCAGGACCTGACCACCACCGCCGGCACCGACTTCACCACCAAGCCCCAGGTACGGGCCGTGGACGCAGCGGGCAAGCCGGTCGCCGGCGTCCCCGTCCGCTTCACCCTCCCCGGGACCACCGACGCCCGCTTCCCCGGCGGCGCCACCACCACCATCGTCACCACCGGCAAGGACGGCCTGGCCACCGCTCCCACCCTGCACGCGGGCGACAAGACCGGCGACTTCACCCTCCGGGCAACCGCCGTCGGCCGCACCGCACCCGCCGTCGACATCAAGGCGACCGTCAAGGCCAAGCCGGCACCCAAGGTCGACCTGCTCACCCGCACCTCCGACAAGGAGCTGACGGCCACCGCCGGCCACGCGTTCGCGGAGGACGCGGTCGAGATCAAGACGACGTACCAGGGCAAGATCGCCGCCGGGGTGCCGATCACCGCGACCATGATCACCGATGACCCGGACCACCCCGTCCAGAACGACAAGGGCCCCTACTTCAAGGACCCCCAGGCCACCGGCGACAACAAGGACAAGCCGCTCCGCACCCTCACCGGCCTGACCACCGACGCCGACGGCCTCCTCAAGCTCCCGAAGATCTACACCGACACCCACCCCGGCACCTTCCTCCTCCGCCTCACCACCCCCAACGGCACCACCCTCACCCTCAAACTAAAGATCGCCGCCCCCGCAAAGACCGCCTGACCACAACGGGCCCAGGGCGCACGGCCATCTCCCCGCCGGAACGGGGCCCCCGAGGCTGCAGGGCCCCGCCAACCGCAACGCCCGCCCGCCGCGCCACCCGCCGTACCCACCGCCGTCCCGCCCTCCGTCCAGGGCGGGACGGCGGTGCCACGCCTACCAGGCCGCGCATACCTGCCGAGACGCGCACATCTGAAACCGAGCGCACTCGAAGCCACAGCCACAGCCACAGCCACAGGCGCAGGCGCAGGCACTCAGACACACAGGTAATCGAACCCGCGGCACACCCGAAAACGCCCCTCGCAGGGCCGACGGACACCACGCCCTCCCCGCGCCACCGCCCCCAAGCCGAGCCCACCCAGGCACAAAGACAACGAGTACTCAGGCCCGCCCGCATTGCCTCCAGCACAACGTGCAGTGAGGCGGAACATGCGCTCGGATACAGCCTGCCGTCAGATCCCGACGCGCACCCGGTACAGCCTGCTGCCGCGCCCCAGCGTGCGTTCGGCTACGACTTGCTCCCATACACAACCTGTTCTCATCTCAGCCCCCCGTTGCTACGGTGCCCCAGCCCTGACGCCGTATCAGCTCCGCTTCGGGAGGCCGGCCATGCGCGCCCTGACAGCAGCCGCGATCGGACTGGCCGCGGCGCTCGCCCTCATCTTCACCCTCACCGCGATCGGCGCGCCCAGCGGCACGACCTCCCCCAAGCCGCTGCTGACCACCGTCCCCAAGCACCCCTGAGGGAGGGACGCCGCCGCCATGCGCCGCACCGCCAGCCTCGTACTGCTCGCCTTCGCCGTCTTCTTCGCCGCGCTGTCCCCGCTGATGCGCTGGTACGCCTTCCCGCGGCTCGCCAAGATCCCGCCCAGCCAGTACCAGGACATGGTCCTGGAGGCCAAACCCGCCACCCTCATCAACTACGGCACCATGAAGGCCCAGCAGGTCCCCAAGGTCACCATCGTCCAGACGCTCAAGGGCAACGTCGCCGCCTCCGACCGGATCGAGCAGACCGCCGGCCGCGACGTCGTCGTCTGGGACACGCTCTCTTACGTCGCCGGCCCTGACGGCAAGATGGTCTCCGAGATCCCCGAGCGCTACATCTTCGACGCGCACTCCCAGGCCCCCGTGCATGCCACCGGCGAGATGGTGGATGGCGACCCGGTACGCCGCCAGGGCATCGAGTACAAGTGGCCGTTCCTCACCGAGAAGCGCGACTACACCTACTTCGACGCCCAGACCCGCACCTCGGCCCCCATCCACTACAAGGGCACCCGCACCTTCCATGGCTTGGAGGTCTACTACTTCGAGCAGACCATCCCCTGGACCAAGGTCCCGCTCCCCAAGAAGATGCCGGTCAAGGGCATCACGCCACAGGCCGTCGAGAAGATGGGCACCACCCGCTGGTACACCACCAAGCGGATGTTCTGGGTCGAGCCCGTCACCGGCGCGCCGGTCAACGGCCAGGAGATTCACAAGGAGGAACTGCGCGGCGGAGATCTGCTGCCCGGTGGCGGCAAGGTCACCGCGTTCGCCGGCCACGTGAAGATGCGCGACGACTACGTAGACTCCACCGTCGCCCTGGTCACTTCCCAGCGCACCCTGGTTCTGCTCCTCACCAGCTACCTCCCCTGGGGCTTCCTCGCCCTGGGCGCCGCGCTGCTGTCGCTGGCCCTGTATCTGGAGGCCCGCAGTCGACGCCACGGCCCCGGCGCGGCCGACGCCGACCGGTTCACGGAACCACAGCCCCAGCCAACCCCAACTTCCTGACCGTCGTTTGGTCCCCACTTCCTGCTTCGTGTCTCCGCGACGCCTGTCGGGTGCTGTCTGTCGCCTGTCCGGGCCCCGCGTGACGCCTCCTGCTGCCTCCTTCTAATCCGGCAACGATTACGGAGAGTGATTTAGTTCCCGCAGGCTGTGACGCTTGGTGTGCTCGTGGGAGATCGACGGGCTGCAGGATGTGGAGACGCTTGCACTGTGGTGCGGGCGCCACGACGGACGGACAGGTCGTCGGAGCTCCTCAGCCCCGTTTGAGTCGGGCGGAGGTGTGCCGGGTCGGTTCGGCGGTCGTGGGGTCCTCGGGCCAGGGGTGCTTGGGGTAGCGGCCGCGCAGCTCCGCGCGTACGGACCGGTAGCCGTCCCGCCAGAACGACGCGAGGTCGGCCGTCACCGCGGCGGGGCGTCCCGCCGGCGAGAGGAGATGTACGAGCACCGGCACCCGCCCGTCGGCCACCCGCGGCGACTCGTGCCAGCCGAACAGCTCCTGCAGCTTCACGGCCAGTACGGGCTGCTCACCGCCGTAGTCCACGCGTATGTGCGAACCGCTGGGGACTTCGATGCGTTCCGGGGCCAGCGTGTCGAAGCGGGCCGCGTCGCCGGTCGCCCATGGCAGCAACCGGTTCAGGGCCTGTCCCGCGTCGATCCGCTCCAGGTCGGCCCGGCGCCGCGCCCGTCCGAGTTCGATGCCCAGCCAGTCCCAGGCGCGCTCCAGCAGCGCCGCGTCCGACACATCGGGCCAGGGCGCGCCCACCTCCCGGTGCAGGAACGCCATCCGCTGCCGCAGCGCCTGCGCGGCGGGCGACCACCGCAGCAGGCCGAGGCCCTCCCGCCGCAGCCCCGACACCACCGCGTCCCGCAGCAGCTCCGGGTCGGGCGCGGCCAGCGGCCGGGACGACAGCTCGATCGCGCCCAGCCGGGTCACCGTCCGGGCCACCACCTCGCCGTCCGACCACCCCACCTCCTCGCCGGAGGAGTACAGCGCCCGCGCCGCCGCACGCGCCGTCTCCTCGTCGATCACGGCAGCCAGCCGCACCCGCGCGGACACCGACGCCACCGGTCGGTCCGCCACCGCGACCGCCAGCCATCCGGCGTCCCGCAGCCGGGAGCCGTCCCCGGCCCGCGCTCCAGTGCCCGGCCCGGCCCCCGCCAGTTCCGCGCCGGTCCCCGACGCCATCAGGTAGCCCCCGACGCCCCGGGCCCGCGCCACCCGCTCCGGGAACGCCAACGCGGCGACCAGCCCGGCGACCACGTCATCGGACGCACCCGCATTCGCACCCGTATTCGCCCCGGCACCCGCCCCCGCGTTCGCCCGGGCGTCGACCGCCGCCCCCGACCCAGCGCTCCCGCCCGCACCCGCGCCCCCGCCGCCCGAGCCTGGCGCCACGCCCGGCGCCACGCCCGGCTCCGCGCCCACCGATGCCAGTCGTCGCGCTTCCTGCCGCCACCTCGCGGCATAGCCGTCGCCGCCCCGGCGCGCCGTGCGCCACGCGGCCGCCAGATCGTCCCCGTAGGCGCGCGGCGGCCCCTCGCTGAGCAGGGCGACCACCTCCGCGGCCCGCTTCACGCCGACCTCCGCCGCACCGTCCAGCAGGGCGCGCGCGAGCCGGGGGTGCACGCCCATCCGTGCCATCCGGGCCCCGCGCGGCGTCGCCCGGCCGTCCCCGTCCACCGCGCCGATCGCCGTCAGCACCTCCCGGGCCGCGGCCAGCGCACCGGCCGGCGGCGGGTCGAGCAGCGCCAGGCCGCTCGCCGACGGATCGCCCCAGCAGGCCGTCTGTAGCGCGAACGCAGTCAGATCGGCCACCTTGATCTCCGGTTCGGGGAAGGCCGGCAGTCGTGCGTCCTCACCCTCCGCCCAGCACCGGTAGACCACACCCGCTGCCTCTCGCCCCGCCCGTCCGGCGCGCTGCCGGGCCGCCGCCCGGGAAGCCCGTACGGTCGTCAGCGCGCTGAGCCCCCGTGCATGATCCATCCGTGGCACCCGCGCCAGCCCGCTGTCGATCACCACCCGCACGCCCGGCACCGTGAGACTGGATTCCGCCACCGACGTCGCCAGCACCACCCTGCGGACGCCGTCCCCGCCCGCCAGCACGGCGTCCTGCACCTCGGCAGGCGCCCGCCCGTGCACCTGCAGCACTTCGGCGTCCACCCCTGCCAGCTCCCCGGCGACGCGCCCGATCTCCCCGACACCGGGCAGGAAACACAGCACGTCGCCCGACCGCTCCCGCAGCGCCCGCCGGACCACGCCCGCCACATGCGTCAGCAGCGCCGGATCGACCCGCAACCCGTGCGCGGGCCGCACCGGTCGCTCCGGAGGCGCCCACACCACGTCCACCGGGTGCGACACGCCCGCCGCCTCGACCACCTGCGCCGCCCCGTCGGAGCCACCCAGCAGACGGGCCCACCCCAGGGCGTCCGTCGTCGCCGACGCGGCCACCAGCCGCAGCTCGGGCCGCAGCGTCTCCCGTACGTCCAGCAGGAATGCCGCGCAGGTGTCGGCGTCCAGATGCCGTTCGTGGCACTCGTCGAGCACCACCACATCGACCCCGGCCAGCTCCGGATCCCGCTGCAGCCGTTGCAGCAGCACCCCGGTGGTCACCACCTCGACGGTCGTACGCGGGCCGGCCCGGCGCTCGCCGCGCACCGTGAAGCCCACCTGCTCGCCGGTCTTCTCGCCCAGCAGCCAGGCCATCCGCCGCGCCGCGGCGCGGGCCGCGATCCGACGCGGCTCGGCGACCAGCACCCGCCGACGCGGCCCCGCGCCGGTCAGGCCCGCCAGCTCCAGCGGCACCAGCGTCGTCTTGCCGGTGCCCGGCGGGGCGCACAGCACCGCCGTACCGGCCCCGTCGAGGGCTTCGCGGAGCGCGGGCAGCGCGGTACGGACGGGCAGCTGGGCGAGTGCGTCACGGGCGATCACGTCCCCAAGTGTGCCGCTCGCCTCTGACAACGGAGTGCCCCGCACCACGGCGCCGGGGCAGCGCGCCCCGCCGCCCGTTGGAGCCGCGTTCCGGTCAGTGCTCCGACTGGCACACGAAGATCGCCGTACCGGGGATCAGGTGCCCCCGCAGCGGCGACCAGCCGCCCCACTCCTGGGTATTCCAGTCCGGCCACTCCGGCTCGACGAGATCCACCAGCCGGAACCCGGCCGCGACGACGTCCCGCACCCGGTCGCCCAGCGTTCGGTGGTGCTCCACGTACACCGCCCGGCCGGTGTCGTCCTGCTCCACGTACGGCGTCCGGTCGAAATACGAGGCCGCCACCGACAGCCCCTCGGGCCCCGGCTCGTCGGCGAAGGCCCAGCGGATCGGGTGGGTGACGGAGAAGACGAAGCGGCCGCCCGGCCGAAGGACGCGGCGCACCTCGCGCAGCACCCGCACCGGGTCGGCGACGAACGGCAGCGCGCCGTACGCGGAACAGGCGAGGTCGAAGCTGCCGTCGCGGAACGGCAGCGCCCCGGCGTCCGCCTCCACCAGCTCGGTCGCGTCGCCCGGCGTTCCGTCGGCGATCCGCAGCGCGTGCTGCAGCTGCCGGTGGGAGAGGTCGAGCGCCACCGGGAGCGCACCCTGGGCGGCCAGCCAACGGGAGCACTGCGCCGCGCCGGCGCCGATCTCCAGGATTCGCCGCCCCTTCAGTTCGGTGACCGGCCCCAGCAGTGCGGCGTCGGCCTCGTCGAGTCCTTCGGGGCCCCAGACGAACCGGTCGTCCCCGAGGAACGCCCCGTGCTCGGTCTGGTACTCGTCCGCGTTGCGGTCCCACCAGCCCCGATTGGCGCGGCTGCTCTCGGTGTCCGAGGCGTCACGGCGGGTCGCCTCGGGCTCGTGGTCTTGGTTCATCGCGCCCGTCGTCGTAGTCTTCGCTCTGCTTGTCGCTGCAGGGACTGTGAGGCCGTTTCGACCTCGCGGAACACCGCGTGTGCCGGATATGGGGCAATCTGCCCCCGGTGTGCGCGTTCGCGCATTGACCGTGTCCGGCTGCCCCCGTATGCTACAAGTTGCGCTGCGGGCTTGCGCGCCTCAGACGGAGCAGGCCGCGCTCGCATCTGTATGTACCCCTCGGTTTTGAGGCGTTTCGGACGGTTCCGAGTGCTCCGGCATTCGCGGGCTCCGAAGAGAGCGTCTTTGACACTGTCCGGCTTATGCAGAGGCGATACGGGCTCTCGGCGTAGCAGTACCTACGACTTCAATGTCCGTACCGGAGCCCTTTCCCACATGACGAGCAGCACCGAGACCACCGCCACCACCCCGCAGGTTGCGGTCAACGACATCGGTAACGAGGAAGCTTTCCTCGCCGCGATCGACGAGACGATCAAGTACTTCAACGACGGCGACATCGTCGACGGCGTCATCGTGAAGGTCGACCGGGACGAGGTCCTGCTCGACATCGGTTACAAGACCGAAGGCGTCATCCCGAGCCGTGAGCTCTCGATCAAGCACGACGTCGACCCCAATGAGGTCGTCGCCGTCGGTGACGAGATCGAAGCCCTTGTTCTCCAGAAGGAGGACAAGGAAGGCCGCCTGATCCTCTCGAAGAAGCGCGCCCAGTACGAGCGTGCCTGGGGCACCATCGAGAAGATCAAGGAAGAAGACGGCATCGTCACCGGTACCGTCATCGAGGTCGTCAAGGGTGGTCTCATCCTCGACATCGGCCTCCGTGGCTTCCTCCCGGCCTCCCTGGTCGAGATGCGCCGCGTCCGCGACCTTCAGCCCTACGTGGGCAAGGAGCTCGAGGCCAAGATCATCGAGCTGGACAAGAACCGCAACAACGTGGTCCTGTCCCGCCGTGCCTGGCTGGAGCAGACCCAGAGCGAGGTCCGCCAGACCTTCCTCACCACCCTGCAGAAGGGTCAGGTGCGCTCCGGCGTCGTCTCCTCCATCGTCAACTTCGGTGCCTTCGTGGACCTGGGTGGCGTCGACGGTCTCGTCCACGTCTCCGAGCTCTCCTGGAAGCACATCGACCACCCGTCCGAGGTTGTCGAGGTCGGCCAGGAGGTCACGGTCGAGGTCCTGGACGTCGACATGGACCGCGAGCGCGTGTCCCTGTCGCTCAAGGCGACCCAGGAAGACCCGTGGCAGCAGTTCGCCCGGACCCACCAGATCGGTCAGGTCGTCCCGGGTAAGGTCACCAAGCTCGTTCCCTTCGGTGCGTTCGTGCGCGTCGACGAGGGCATCGAGGGCCTGGTCCACATCTCCGAGCTGGCCGAGCGCCACGTCGAGATCCCGGAGCAGGTTGTCCAGGTCAACGACGAGATCTTCGTCAAGGTCATCGACATCGACCTCGAGCGTCGCCGGATCTCGCTGTCGCTGAAGCAGGCCAACGAGTCCTTCGGCGCCGACCCGTCGGCCGTCGAGTTCGACCCGACCCTGTACGGCATGGCCGCGTCCTACGACGACCAGGGCAACTACATCTACCCCGAGGGCTTCGACCCCGAGACCAACGACTGGCTCGAGGGCTACGAGACCCAGCGCGAGGCGTGGGAGAACCAGTACGCCGAGGCGCAGCAGCGCTTCGAGCAGCACCAGGCTCAGGTCATCAAGTCCCGCGAGGCCGACGAGCAGGCTGCGGCCGAGGGCGCTGCGGCGCCGGCGGCGCAGGGTGGCGGCCAGGCCGGCGGCGGCAACGCCGGTGGCGGCGGCTCCTACTCCTCGGAGTCGGCGGACAACTCCGGCGCCCTGGCGTCGGACGAGGCCCTCGCCGCGCTCCGCGAGAAGCTGGCCGGCGGCCAGAGCTGAGCTCGCACCGACTGACGGCGGCCCGCCGCTAGGCACCGGCCGTATCAGCCGATAGACGAAGGCCCGTTCCCCTCAGGGGGAGCGGGCCTTCGTCGCGTCCGGGGCGGGAGGGGGAGGGGGAGTGGGCGGCAGTGGTACGGGGCCTCGGAGCTGGGAATCGAGGGCGCGGCGCGCCGGTCAGCCCACTGCCGTCGAACGTGTTGCCGCTGATCTTCGCGTCGGTGGCGCCCTCCTTGATGTCGACGTTCTCGCCGCCGACGCCCGACACGATGGTGTTCCCAACGTCCTTGAGTTGAGCTGCTGTCGATACATCGATAACGCGGGCGGCTGGAACGCGAAAGCGCTCAGCAGGGCGGCGCCAGGGTCTATGAGGAGACGGGGAGCGCAGGGGGTGTATTGAATCTGCGGGGCGAGCTGAAGGTAGGGGCGGGACTGTGGCGCGTCAGGGTTGTGAACTTCGCTCACTCGTAAGGGAGTTGGGGTTCATTTCGCTGAATGGTGGAGGGCTGGGGAGCGGCGGCAGATTGGGTGGGGAGCGCGGGCAGGGGTGGCGGCCGGGCGGGAGATGTCCGGAAAGGGACGGGGCGGGTCCGGCGGCGGGGAATGCCTGTGGTCGACCATGCGTTGGCGTTCATGAGAACGAGGAGGAGCGGTCACTGTGTTGGATCCCCAGAGTTTGTACGCATGGGAGCCGAGCGGGCTCGCGGAGGTCGAGGCGTTGGCCTCCAGGGACTCCGCCGGGCTCGTGCTGCTGTACCACTTCGACGGGTACATCGACGCCGGCGAGACCGGCGACCAGATCGTGGAGCGGCTGGTCGACGGCCTGCCCAACAAGGTCGTCGCACGCTTCGACCACGACCGCCTCGTCGACTACCGTGCCCGCCGTCCGCTGCTCACCTTCGAGCGCAACCGCTGGACCGCGTACGAAACCCCGAGCATCGAGCTGCGGCTGATGCGGGACACCACCGACGCGCCGTTCCTGCTGCTCTCCGGCCCCGAGCCGGACGTGGAGTGGGAGCGCTTCGCGGCTGCCGTGAAGGAGATCGTCGAGCGGCTCGGCGTGCGACTGTCGGTGAACTTCCACGGCATCCCCATGGGCGTCCCGCACACCCGCCCCGTAGGCATCACCCCGCACGGCAACCGCACCGATCTGATGCCGGGGCACGCCAGTTTCTTCGACGAGGCCCAGGTGCCCGGCAGCGCGGAGTCCCTCATCGAGTTCAGGTTGGCCGAGGCCGGGCACGACGTACTGGGTGTGGCCGCGCACGTGCCGCACTACATCGCCCGGTCCGCCTACCCGGATGCCGCGCTGACCGCTCTGGAGGCGGTGACGGCGGCCACCGGCCTGGTGCTGCCCGGCGCGGCGCATTCGCTGCGTACGGAGGCGCTGCGGACGCAGGAGGAGATCGAGCGGCAGATCTCGGAGGGCGACGAGGAGATGGTCGCCCTGGTCAGCGGCCTTGAGCATCAGTACGACGCGGTGGCCGGCGCGGAGTCCCGGGGCAACCTCGTGGCCGAGCCGGTGGAACTCCCGTCGGCCGACGAGATCGGCCGGGAATTCGAGCGGTTCCTCGCGGAGCGGGAGAGCGAGGGCGGCGGGGGCGGCAGCTGAGCCCGGCCGGATCGGTCACCCGCCGGCCGTCCCGGACCGCCGGCGCACCGTATAGCGTGGGCGCATGGTGAAGGTGGGGCTGACCGGCGGAATCGGCGCGGGCAAGAGTGAGGTTTCGCGATTGCTGGCGTCGTACGGCGCGGTCGTCGTGGACGCGGACAAGATCGCACGCGAGGTCGTCGAGCCGGGTACGCCCGGACTGGCCGCCGTGGTCGAGGAGTTCGGGGAGGGCGTGCTCACCCCGGACGGCACGCTGGACCGGCCGAAGCTGGGCGGCATCGTCTTCAATGACCCCGAGAAACTCAAGGCGCTCAATGCGATCGTGCATCCGCTGGTGGGTGCCCGCTCGGCCGAACTCGAGGCGTCGGCCGGGCCGGACGCCGTGGTGGTCCACGATGTGCCGCTGCTGACGGAGAACGGCCTGGCGCCGCTGTACGACACGGTGGTTGTGGTCGATGCCGCGCCTCAGACGCAGCTCGACCGGCTGGTGCGACTGCGCGGCATGGCGGAGGACGAGGCGAAGTCCCGGATGGCGGCTCAGGCGACGCGCGAGCAGCGGCTGGCGATCGCCGACCTCGTCATCGACAACGACGGGCCGCTGGAGGCCCTCGAACCGCAGGTCCGCGCGGTTTGGGAGCGGCTGCGGGGCGCCTGAGGCCGGACGGTAGCCTCGCCGCCATGACTGCTGCTTCCGATGCCTCTTCCGCCTCTGCCGCGACTACGGCCACCGCTGCTCCAGTGGCTACGGGTCCCGCTGCCACCCCCGCATCCGCTATGGGCGACTCGTCCCCGGCGTCCCTCCCCGCGTCGTTCGTGGTGAACATCCCGGGCATCGCGGACGCCGATCTGGAGCCGGACCCCCTGGACCCGTCGCAGATCGTCTCCGGGGAGCCGGTGGTGACGGGCAAGGTGCTGTGGGAGTCCCCGGACGGTCGTCAGATACGCGGCATCTGGCAGATCACGCCCGGTGTGGTCACCGACACCGAGGCCAACGAACTGTTCGTGGTCGTCAGCGGCCGCGCCACGATCGAGGTCGAGGGCGGCCCGGTGCTCGAAGTGGGCCCGGGCGACGCCTGCATCCTGCGCGAGGGCGACCGCACTCGATGGACTGTCCACGAGACGCTGCGCAAGGCGTACCACATCAGCTTGTAGCTCGGGCGAGTGACGAGTAGCGAGTGGTGGGCGGCGGGGAGTGGGGCTTTGGGGACGGGGTTAGGGCGGGGGCTGGGTGT
>NZ_JNZA01000059.1 GCF_000717345.1 Streptomyces lydicus
CCCGAACCCACCCCCCGCCCCCTCCCCCGAAGGGGGAGAGGGGGAGGGGGCGGGGGAAGCCTCGGCCGGGCAGCCTCCGCGCAGCCGCGATCCGCGGCCTGCCGGACCCGCACCTCCGGGGATCATGGTCCGCCGGACCCCGCACCTCCGGGGGTCGTGGCCCGTCGGACCCCGCACCTCCGGGGTTTGTGGTCCGCCGGGCTGCGCGCCCGCGCCCCCAGGCACGCTTCGTACTGATCGTGGCCGGGGCGGCGTCGCTGTCGGTACCTCATGCGAGGATGAGGGAACCAGTGATCGCGGGCGGCAGCCAGCGCGTACGACCCGACATGGCGAGCCGGGCGGAAGGGACGGGCCGGGGTGAGCGACAACCAGAACCTGCTTGCGGAGCAGCGGCGTGCCCTGATTCTCGACGAGGTCAGGCGACGCGGCGGGGTGCGGGTCAACGAACTCACCCGCAAGCTGAGCGTGTCGGACATGACGGTCCGTCGCGATCTGGACGCCCTGGCGCGTCAGGGCATGGTCGAGAAGGTGCACGGCGGCGCGGTGCCGGTCAGTGAGCCGAGCACGCACGAGCCCGGCTTCGAGGCGAAGTCGTCGCTGGAGCTGAGCGCCAAGGAGGACATCGCCAAGGCGGCGGCCGAGATGGCCGCTCCGGGCAGCGCCATCGCGCTGGCGGGCGGCACGACCGCCTTCGCGCTGGCACAGCAGCTGCTGGAGGTCCCGGACCTGACGGTCGTGACGAATTCGGTTCGGGTGGCCGATGTCTTCTACACCGCGCAGCGGGCCGCTGCCAGTGGTGGCACGGCGCCGCGCGCCGGGGCCGCGACGGTGGTGCTGACGGGCGGGGTGCGTACGCCCTCGGACACGCTCGTGGGGCCGGTGGCGGACGCCGCGATCCGGTCGCTGCACTTCGATGTGCTCTTCCTCGGTGTGCACGGCATATCGGTGGAGGCGGGGCTGTCGACGCCGAATCTGGCGGAGGCCGAGACCAACCGGCACTTCGTACGGTCCGCGCGCCGGGTGGTGGTGGTCGCCGATCACACCAAGTGGGGCACGGTCGGGCTGAGTTCGTTCGCGACCCTTGATCAGGTCGATGTGCTGGTGACGGACGCGGGTCTGTCCGCCGGCGCGCGGGCGGAGTTCGCGGAGCTGCCGCCCGAGCTGGTGGTGGCGGGCGAGCAGCCGGTGGACACCGAACTCTGAACGAGGGGCGGCCCCGGCGGCCGGGGGCGGACGCGAGCGAGGGGCAGACACCTGACAGGGCGTCAGCTATGGTGAGGCGCGCCGGGGACGTGGACCCCGGCCCGTCGATCGTCCCGTAGGGGGTGCCCGTCCATGGCGCGCCGACTCCGCCCCGTCGAGCTCGAATTCGTCGAATCCGCCCCGCTGCGGCTGGTGTTCGCCGCGGAGGTGACCGCGCCGCCGAAAGCGGTGTATGCGGCACTGGCGGACGATGTGGCCGGCTGGTCGTCCTGGTTCACGGGCGTGGCGCGAGCGACGTCGACGCACGGCGGGCAGGGCCGGGAGGTACGGCTCACGGGCGGCACCCGGTTCACCGAGACGGTGCTAGCTGCCGAGCCGGACGAGCACTACGCCTATCGGGTCGACACCACCAACGCCCCTGGCCTGCGGGCCCTGTTGGAGGACTGGCGGCTGACGCCGGCAGCCGGCGGCGGCACCCGGCTGCGGTGGATGTTCGCGGCGGACGGCCCGGCGCCGTTCCGCTGGGCGCTGTTGCTCGCCAGGCCGGGCCTGGGCCGCGCCTTCCGGGAGTCGGCACGGACCCTGGACCACCGGCTCGGCAGAATCTGACACGGGTGACCGGATGACCGGGTGACCGGGACCGGGTGACCAAGTGAGGGGGAGGCCGGGGACCCGGAGAGCGGGTGACCTTGGCAATCCGGTCAGCCCGAGCGCCCCCAGCACCCCTCGCACGGGACCGGCCCCGGTTACCGGTCCCCCGCCGCGAGGACGCTCAGGCGGGCCAGGACCCGGTGGCCAGGAACTCCTCGATGGTGCGCGCGTACGGCGCGATGTCCAGGCCCTGGGAGGCCAGCCACTCGTCGGAGTAGTACTTGTCGAGGTAGCGGTCGCCGGGGTCGCAGAGGAGGGTGACGACGGACCCGGTGCGGCCCTCGGCGACCATCTCCGCGACGATCTTCAGGGCGCTCCACAGGCCCGTGCCCGTCGACCCGCCCGCCTTGCGGCCGATCGCCGCCTCCAGGGCGCGTACGGCGGCGATGCTGGCCGCGTCGGGGACCTTCATCATCCGGTCGATCGCGCCGGGGACGAAGCTCGGCTCCATCCGGGGCCGCCCGATGCCCTCTATGCGGGAGGCGGTGGCGCAGTCGGTCATGGCGTCGCCGGTGCGCCAGCCGTCGAAGAAGCAGGAGTTCTCCGGGTCGGGGACGCAGATCAGGGTGTCGTACTGCATGTAGTGGACGTAGCGGGCGATGGTCGCGGAGGTGCCGCCGGTGCCCGCGGTGGCCACGATCCAGGCCGGCTCGGGGTAACGCTCCAGCCGCAGCTGCTGGTATATCGACTCGGCGATGTTGTTGTTGCCGCGCCAGTCGGTGGCCCGTTCGGCGTAGGTGAACTGGTCCATGTAGTGCCCACCGGACTCGGCGGCGAGCCGTGCGGAGACCTCGTAGACGGTCCGTGGGTCCTGCACGAGATGGCAACGGCCGCCGTGGAACTCGATCAGCCGGGTCTTCTCGCGGCTGGTGGTGGCCGGCATCACGGCGATGAACGGCACCCCGATGAGCGAGGCGAAGTACGCCTCGGAGACGGCGGTGGAGCCGCTGGAGGACTCGATGACCGGCTTGCCCGGTCGGATCCAGCCGTTGCACAGCCCGTAGAGGAACAGCGAACGGGCCAGCCGGTGCTTGAGGCTGCCGGTGGGGTGCGTCGACTCGTCCTTGAGGTAGAGGTCGATGCCCCAGTCCTCGGGGAGCGGGAAGCGCAGGAGGTGGGTGTCGGCGGTGCGGTTGGCGTCCGCCTGGACCTTGCGTACGGCTTCTTTGAGCCAGCTTCGGTAGTCCGGATCCGAGCGGTCGACATCGATGGTCGGCATCGGGGCCCGGCCGGGGGCCTCGTCGGGCCGGCTCTGCGGCTGCTGTGCGGTGCTCACCGGCGCACTCCTCAGGGGTTTCGAGGCCCGTGCGCAACGCCGGGCCGATTCCGACTATAACCACCCTCCGCACCCTTCTCACCTGCATAAACATCGCTTTGAGAGACCCCAAGGCGACCCTGGGTCAGGGGCGTTGCGCGGGCCGCGCCGCTCGGGGCCACTGGTGCAGCGGGCGCTGTGGCGGCAAACTTCCCTCAAGGGGCGGTATGGGGAACTGCTCTTCTCATCGAGGGGAGGTGCCGGCCATGGCGGAGGCCGAATTCACCGCGACCGGCGTGCGGATCGAACGATGGCTGCGGTCCTTGACCCGCGCCGGACAGGTCGTCATCAGAGACGGCCGGCTGGCCCTGCTGACCAGCTACGGCACGGAGATCGACAGTGCTCCGTTGCAGGCCGTGGAGGCCCACAAGCCGCTGTTCGCGGCGCGGGACCGGGCGCTCGCCAGGCTCAACGGGAACCGCTATTCGCTGACTCTCGGCACCCCGGAACTCTTCTTCAAGGCCCTGGAAGCGGCACGTCCGCCACGTGGCTGAGGGCCCGCTCCGGCTGAGGAGTGCGGTTGCGTGAGCGCAGCGTCTGACTGACCCTGGACTCGTATCACCGAGGGTTCACCAGTGGTGACGCTGTGATGCAGCGGGCACCGCTGGCTCCGATCTTCGCCCCTGCCCGGTACGAGGGGCGCCCGGCCTCATCAGGGAGTCGCGGTCGTGATCAGGCAGCCCAGCAGGCATTGCACGGTGGAGCTCCAAGCCGTTCCGGCTCGCATCGGACACGTGCGCAGAATCATCTCCGCCCAGCTGCGGTACTGGCGTCTCGACGCCTTGATAGATCCCGCCGCGCTCGGGGTGACCGAACTCCTCGCCAACGTCCACCGGCACGCCCGCCCCAGCAAGCAGTGCACGGTCGAACTGTCCGTGCTCCTCGATCAGTTGACGGTCGCCGTGCACGACGAGGATCCGCGCCTGCCCCGCATCCGGGCCGCCGACAACTGGGAGACCTGCGGGCGCGGGCTGGCGCTGATCGCGGCGCTGAGCGAGAACTGGGGGATGCGGCCGGAGGGCGGGGGGAAGGTCGTGTGGTTCACCCTTCCGGCCCTGACGCCGGCCCCCGAGGAGGCCCGTGCGCTCCGCCCGCACTGGGAGCCGCTGCCCCTGGACGACGCCCGTACGGCGGCCGAGGCCCGCACGCGGGCGGGGGGCGCGACGGTTGGCTGACCGGACCCCGGATCCTGCTTCCACCGAGAGAGCAACACGCCTCCGGGGAAAGGGAGTCCGGGGACCGGTCCGGGCCGGGCGGGGCCCGTCGCGGTGACCCCTCATGCGGCTCTGCGCAGGGACTGTGCACGTACGGCCGCGACGCATGTGACTTGCCGGGGTGGCGTGCATCGCCGCGCTGCGCGGCTACACCGGACCGCCCTTGGGGCCGGCACCGCCGAAGTGTTCCTCCAGGACGGACATCCGGCGCCAGTACTCCTCCTCGTCGATCTCGCCGGCGGCGAAGCGCCGCCCGAGCACGGCGACCGGCGAGGGGACGTCGAGGCGGGCGGTGACCTGAGGACCACGGAACGGCCGGCCGGGGCCGCCGTGGCGCCACACGGTGCGGCGCAGCAGCGTCACCACACCGAAGATGACCAGCGCCCAGAGGGCGGGAACGAACAGGATCCAGGGGCCGGGACCGCCTCCGGACCAGGGGTCGGCGAGTGCGGGCATGGCAATCAGCTCCTCAGGAGGTCGGGGTCGGGTCGGATCAGCTCTGCGCTGACCCTTCCGAGCCTCGTCCACCGGCGGCCGTCAGTCGTCGTACGACCAGCGGCTTCGCCCGTACCCCGCGGGGAGTAGGCGGGAGGGCGCCGCTGCGCCGACCGGAGCGCGGAGGCCCGGCCGCTTGCCGGGCTCCACTGCCCGGACCGCGAGCCTTGAACTTTGTAACTACCAGTATGTACAGTGCGATCATGAGCACTGAAGAACGGCTCGGGACCCAGGAACGGCTGGTGCGCAGCACCCAGGAGCTGCTGTGGGAGCGGGGCTACGTCGGCACCAGCCCCAAGGCGATCCTGGAGCGTGCGGGCGTCGGCCAGGGCAGCATGTACCACCACTTCTCCGGGAAGTCCGCGCTCGCCCTGGCGGCGCTCCGGCGCACCGCGCAGACGATGCAGCAGACCGCCGAGGAGTGCCTGGGTGGCCCCGGCACGGCGTACGACCGCGTCGCGGCCTATCTGACGCGCGAGCGGACGGTGCTGCGGGGCTGCCCGATCGGCCGGATGACGCAGGACCGGGACGTGGTGCAGAACCCCGAACTGCGCACTCCGCTGGACCAGATGTTCGGCTGGCTCCGGGGCCGGATCGCCGACGTACTCGCCGAGGGGCAGCGGCGCGGTGAGCTGGCCGCAGGGCTGGATCCGGTGGCGACCGCGGCCACCGTCGCCGCCGTCGTCCAGGGCGGTTACGTCCTGGCCCGGGCGGCCGACGATCCGGCGCCGTTCGATGCCGCCGTCCAGGGCGTACTGGCGCTGCTCGCCACCCAGGTCACGCCCGGCGGGGCCACCGGCGACCGGGGCTGAGCCGCCCGGCGCAACAACCCTTCACCCCGTTCGTGTCATTGCCGGGCCGGCTGACGGCCGAGCCGGCGGCCACAAGGAGTTCATCACCATGGAGATCACCCGCGAGCGCCCCGCCGGTCGGCCGGGGCCGGCCGAGCACTTCACCGGCACGGTCCGGCTGCACGAGATCGCCGTCCCGCCGCCACCCTCCCGTCTGCGGATCTTCCGCGTCCACTTCGCGCCCGGCGCCCGCACCGCCTGGCACACCCATCCGCACGGCCAGGTCCTGCACGTCACCGAGGGCGCGGGTCTCGTTCAGCGCGCGGGTGGCCCGGTCGAGCCGATCCGTCCCGGGGACACCGTCTGGATCGCGCCGGGCGAGCGGCACTGGCACGGCGCCGGGCCGGACACCTTCATGACCCACCTGGCGACCGTCGAAGCCGCCGCCGACGGCACCACGACGGAGTGGGCCGAGCTGGTCGGCCCCCACGAGTACCCGGCTGACGCGGCTCCGGGCGACGAGTGACCCGGCGCTCCGGCGCTCGCCACGGCCCCCGCGCCGCCCTCGCCCCTCCCCCGCACCCCTAACGGAGTTCTGCCATGCACGCCATGCAGTACGCGCTCACCCTCCCCGCCGACTACGACATGGAGATCATCCGGCACCGTGTGAAGTCCCGGGGCCACCTCCTCGACGACTTCGAGGGCCTCGGCCTCAAGGCGTACGGGATCCGCGAGCGCGGGACCGACGGCTCGCCCGTCAATCAGTACGCGCCGTTCTATCTCTGGGCCGACCCCGCGGCCATGAACCGCTTCCTCCTCGGCGACGGGTTCCGGGGCGTGATCCGCGACTTCGGGCGGCCGGCCGTACAACACTGGCAGGGGCTCTTCCACCGGACCGGCCCGGCCGCCGGCCGTCTCCCGGGGGCCTTCTCGCGGCGCACGGAGGCCCTCCCCGAGGGAGCGGATCCGGCCACCGTCGTCGCGGACGCGGTGGCACGGCACCAGGAACTGGCCGCCACGGAAGGCGTCTTCGCCACCTCTCTCGCGCTCGATCCCCGCCACTGGGAGCTGGTCCACTTCACCCTCTGGGCGGACGCCGCCCCGGAGGACGCCGGTGACCGCTACCAGGTGCTGCATCTGTCCGCGCCGGGCCTCGACGGGCTGGGGGCGGGCCCCCAGTGGTGAGCGCCTCCGCCGCGGACCGGCCCGCGGGGCCGGCCGTACGTACCGTCCTCGGCGACCTCGACCCCGCGGCCCTCGGTGTCTGCGACGCGCATGACCACCTCTTCCTGCGCAGCCCCCGGCTACCGGGCCAGGAGCTGGCCGATGCAGCAGCGGCGGCCGCGGAACTGGCCGCGTTCCGTGCGGCGGGCGGCGCGTCGGTGATCCAGTGGACGCCGTACGGCATGGGCCGCCGCGCGAGCGAACTGCCGCGACTGGCACGGGAGTCGGGGGTACGGATCGTAGCCGCCACCGGGCTGCACCAGGCGGTGCACTACGCGCCCGAGGTGCTGGAACGGGTCCGGGCCGATCTCGCCGGGGTGTTCGTCAGCGAGCTGACCGAGGGCATCGGCGGGACGGGCGTACGGGCCGGAATGATCAAGGTGGCCGGGGGATTCCACGGTCTGGACCGGCACGCCCGGTACACGATGGCGGCCGCCGCCGAGGCCCAGCACGCCACCGGGGCGGCCATCGGCGTGCATCTGGAGCTGGGCACCGGCGCGCTGGACGTACTCGACCTGCTCTGCGGCGAGTTGGGGGTCGCGCCGGACCGGGTGATCCTCGGGCATCTCAACCGTTCGCCGGACGGCGTGGTGCACCGGAGGGCCGCCGAGGCCGGGGCGTATCTGGCCTTCGACGGCCCCTCGCAGGCCCATCATGCGACCGACTGGCGGCTGCCGGACGCACTGGCCGCGCTCACCGACGCGGGTTTCGGCGACCGGATCCTGCTCGGCGGCGACACCACCACGGCCGGCGCCCGGTCGGTGAACGGCGGCCCCGGTATGCCGTTTCTGCTGCGCCGCCACCGGGAGCGGCTGGAAATCGCCCTGGGCTCCTCCCTGGTGACGCAGTTTCTGACCGCCAATCCGGCCCGCGCCTTCGCCGCTGACTGGGCGCGTCCGGCGTCGGGGGCGCAGGTGAGCTGAGAGACGGCTGTCCCCGGTGCCCGGCCGCCCCTGATCCCGGCCGGGCGCCCCAGGGGCGGCCGGGGCCGCCCCTACCGCCCGACCACCGCCAGCGGGTCGTCCAGCACCGGCTGCCAGGCCAGTTCCGCCGCGCCGACCAGGCTGTTGTGGTCCAGGCTGCAGGGCAGGATCGGCACCCCGCCGCTGCGGCCCCACAGACTGCGGTCGGCGACCACCGCACGCAGCCGCTCCGGGTCGGCCTCCAGCAGGGCGCGGTGCAGCCCGCCGAGGATGATGCGGTCCGGGTTGAGGATGTTGACGAGTCCGGCGATGCCGAGACCGAGCCGGTCGATGAGCAGGTCGGCGGCGGCGCGTACGCCCGGGTCGGCGTACTCGTCGCGGAGCAGGTCGGCGGCCTGTTGGAGCAGCGAGACCTCGGGTCCCGGTTCGCGGCCCGCCGCGACGAGGAAGGCCAGCGGGTCGGCCTCGACGTCCAGGCAGCCGCGGCTGCCGCAGTGGCAGGGCGCGCCCTCGGGGTGCACCGTCAGATGGCCGACCTCCAGCGCCAGGCCCGAACTGCCGCTGTGCAGCCGCCCGTCCAGCACCAGCGCACCGCCGACGCCGCGGTGACCGGAGGCCACGCAGAGCAGGTCGCGGGCGCCCCGGCCGGCGCCGTGGCGGTGTTCGGCGAGGGCCATCAGGTTGACATCGTTGCCGGTGAAACCGATCTGCTCGGTGACGCCGGGGATGCCGGCGTCGGCGAGCGCGCGCAGGAAGAGTTCCCGTACGGGCGCGCCCGACGGCCAGGCGAGGTGCAGCGGGTTGAGGGCCTCGCCGTCCGGCTCCGCGACCGCGGACGGCACCGCGAGTCCGGCGCCCAGGCAGCGCCGGCCGGTCTCGCGCAGCAGGGTGGCGCCGGCCTCGACGACCTCGGCGAGGACGTGTGCCGGGTCGGCGGGGATGGTGCCGCAGCCGGGTGCGGTCGCCACGATGCGGCCGCCGAGGCCGACCAGCGCGGCGCGGTAGCCGTCGGCGTGGATCTGCGCGGCCAGTACGACCGGACCGTTCTCGGCGACGGACAGCCGGTGGGAGGGGCGCCCCTGGGAGCCGGCCGAGGCGGTGGGCCGCGAGTCGACGGTGATCAGGCCGAGCGCTTCGAGCTCGGCCGCCACCGCCCCCGCGGTCGCCCGGGTCACGCCGAGTTCCGAGGTCAGCACGGCACGGGTGGGTGCGCGGCCGGTGTGTACGAGCTCCAGTGCGGGTCCGAGGGCGCCACGGCCCCGCTCCAGCCTGGTTGTCCGAGTCTGGGTCACCCCTCTATTCTGGCTTTGTGCCGACGCTAAACAAAATACGGAGGGTCCTTACGCGGGACCAGGACTCCGTCACCCACGATCGACACTCCCGAATCCTCCCGAACCCCGCATACCTCACCCGACTCCGCATCGCCGTCACCGCGTTCTTCGCCATGGACGGCTTCCTCTTCGCCGGATGGGTCGTCCGCATCCCGGCGATCAAGGCGCAGACCGGCGCCGGCGCGGGCGCCCTCGGGCTCGCCCTGCTCGGCGTGTCGGCGGGCGCGGTCGCGTTCATGATGCTCACCGGACGGCTCTGCCGGCGGTTCGGCAGCCACGCCGTGACGACCGCCTCCGCGGCCGCCCTCGCCCTGAGCATCCTGCTGCCGCCGCTCACCCGCTCCGCGACCGCGCTGGGACTGGTCCTGCTGGTCTTCGGCGCCGCGTACGGCTCCCTCAACGTCGCGATGAACAGCGCCGCCGTCGATCTCATCGCCGCGCTGCGCCGGCCCGTGATGCCCAGCTTCCACGCCGCGTTCAGCCTCGGCGGCATGCTCGGCGCGGGCCTCGGCGGGCTGATCGCGGGCCGCCTCTCCCCCACCGTCCACCTGTCGTTGCTCGCCGCGATCGGGCTGCTGGCGACGGCCGTCGCGGGACGTACGCTGCACACCCACCCGGCCCCGACGGTGCCCGAGCGGATGCCCGCGGCACCGGACCACACCCGGGCCGCCCGGCCGGGCCGCGGGCGCCGACTGGTCCTGGTCTTCGGGCTGATCGCCCTGTGCACCGCGTACGGCGAGGGGGCGTTGGCCGACTGGGGCGCACTGCACCTGTCCCAGGACCTGGCCGCCGGGCCCGGCCTGGCCGCCGCCGGTTACGCGGTGTTCGCGCTGGCGATGACCGCGGGGCGGCTGTCCGGAACCGCGGTGGTGCAGCGCTTCGGAGCGGCCCGCGCGCTGATCGCGGGCGGGACGACGGCGGCCGCCGGCATGCTGCTCGGCGCGCTCGCCCCCACCGCCTGGGCGGCCTGCCTCGGCTTCGCCGTCGCGGGCCTGGGACTCGCCAACATCTTCCCGATCGCCATCGCCCGGGCCGGCGAGAGCGGCGGCGCGGACGGCGTCGCCGTCGCCTCGACGGTCGGCTACGGGGGCATGCTGCTCGGCCCGCCCGCCATCGGGTTCCTGGCCGAGGTCTGGAGCCTGCCCGTCGCGCTGACGACGGTCGCCCTGCTCGCCGCGACCGCGGCCGCCATCGCCTGCGCGACGCGCGGAGCCCACCACACGGGGCGGGCGTGACGCATCGGGCGGTCGTCACCCATCAGGCGGGCGTCACGCACCGGGCGGGCGTCACGCACCGGCGCATGCGCGGCCTCGGGCGCCGGTCCTGTGGGCACCGGCGCCTCCCCGCCGCCGTCGACTGTCAGTGGCGGCTGGCACACTCGTGGCATGGAGATCACTGAGTTCGTCGAAACGCTGCGACTGGACGGCAGCCTGCTCGCCGACGCCGCCGAGGAGGCAGGTCTGGACGCCTCGGTCCCGGCGTGCCCCGAGTGGCAGGTGCGGGACCTGGTCACCCACATCGGGCGGGTGCACCGCTGGGCGACGGAGATCGTGGCCCAAGGAGTGCAGCAGCCGAGCGGTCCCGCGGAGGCACCTGACCTGCCCGACGAGGAACTCATCAGCTGGCTGCGCGAGGGCCATCACCACCTCGTCCTCGCGCTGCACTCCGCCCCGCGGGACCTCGACGCCTGGGCGTTCCTGCCCGCGCCGTCCCCGCTGACGTTCTGGGCCCGCCGCCAGGCCCATGAGACGTCCGTGCACCGCGTCGACGCCCAGCAGGCGGCCGGTGCGTCACTCACTCCCCTCCCCACCTCCTTCGCCGCCGACGGCATCGACGAACTCCTGACGGGCCTTCACGCCCGCGACCGCAGCGGGATCCGTACGGACGTGCCGCGTACGCTCCGGCTGCGCGCGACCGACGCCCCGGACGCCGACTGGACGGTCCACCTCTCCGAAGCCCCGCCGCGGACGGTGCGCACCCCGGCCGACGCCGGCTCCCTCTCCGGCTCCGACTCCCCGGAGCAGGGCAAGCCCGTCGACTGCACGATCGAGGGGCCGGCCGAGGAGCTCTACCTCACCCTGTGGAACCGGCGCCCGTGGGACGCCTTGACGATCACCGGCGATCGTGAACTCCCTGAGCTGTGGCGGGAACGCGCCGGCGTCTGACGGCCCGCCCCGCCGGGGCATCCGTACGCCGGCCGGCCGGTCCCCGCTGACGGGCCGGCCGGCGCCCCGCTCACCACAGGGCCCGCCCCCGGCATACGGCCCGGCCGCCACCGCCCTGGGGTCAGCCCAGCCACCCCGGCCGTACGAGCCCCGACTCGTAGGCCAGGACGACGAGTTGGGCACGGTCGCGGGCGCCGAGTTTGACCATGGTGCGGCTGACGTGGGTCTTGGCGGTGAGCGGGCTGACGACCAGGCGGCGGGCGATCTCCTCGTTGGAGAGGCCGATACCGACCAGCGCCATCACCTCGCGTTCCCGTTCGGTCAGTCCGGCCAGGGCGCCGGCCGCGGCCGGCTCCTTGGAGCGGGCCGCGAACTCAGCGATCAGACGGCGGGTGACGCCCGGCGAGAGCAGCGCGTCACCCGCCACCACCGCGCGCACGGCCCGCAGGAGTTCCTCCGGTTCGGTGTCCTTGACCAGAAAGCCGGAGGCGCCGGAGCGGATCGCCTCGAAGACGTACTCGTCAAGCTCGAAGGTGGTCAGCATGACGACCTTCACCTCGGACAACTCGGGGTCCTCGGTGACCCGGCGGGTGGCGGCCAGGCCGTCCAGGACCGGCATGCGGATGTCCATCAGGACGACGTCCGGGCGGTGTTCGCGGACCGCGGCCAGCGTCTGCCGGCCGTCCGCGGCCTCGGCGACCACCTCGATATCGGGCTGGGCGTCGAGAAGCGCCTTGAACCCGGCCCGGACCAGCAGCTGGTCGTCCGCGAGCAGTACCCGGATCACGACTCCTCCTCGTCCCCCTCGGGGCCGGCGCCCCGGCCCACCGTATCCGCGCCCGGATCACCGCCCCGGCCCCCCGCGGTCCGCTTCCGCCACTCCGCCCCGGCCGCCGGCTCCGACTCCGCCGGCGCGGCCGCGCCCTCTTGCGTGTCGCCGCACCGTCGCGCGCCCGCCCCTGAGCCCGGGTCCGCTGCTGCGTCCGGGCCCAGTTGCCCGCCCGCGCCTCCTTGGCCCGCGGCGCCCGCTTGGCCCTCCGCACCCGCTTGGCCCTCCGCACCCGCTTGGCCCTCGGTTCGTACGTGGCCCTCCCCGCCCGCCCGGCTCTCCACGCCCGTTTGTGCCGGGGCCAGCGGGATACGGGCGCGGACGCGGAACCCGCCGTCCGGGCGCGGTCCGGCCTCCACCGTGCCGCCGAGCGCCGCGGCCCGCTCCCGCATACCGGCCAGGCCGTTGCCTCCGCCGGCCGGGCCGTCCGCGCCGGTGGTCGCCGGGCCGTCGTCGTCGACCCGGATCTCCAGGGCCGCGCGGGTGTGCCGCAGCAGGACCCGGGCAGTGCGCGAACCGGAGTGCCGAACGATGTTGGTGAGCGCCTCCTGGACGATGCGGAAGGCGGCGAGGTCGGTGCCGGGCGCAAGAGGTATGGGGGTGCCCTCGGTGGTGACGTCCACCGCGAGGCCGGCGCTCCGGGCCTGCTCGACGAGTTCGGGCAGCCGGTCCAGACCGGGCGCAGGAGACCGCGGGGCGTCGCCCGGGGTGCGCAGAGTGGCGAGGACCTGACGGACCTCGCCGAGCGCTTCCTTGCTCGCGGCCTTGATCGTGGTCAGCGCGGTGCGTGCCTGCTCGGGATCACTGTCGAGCAGCGCCAGACCCACGCCCGCCTGGACGTTGATGACGGAGATGCTGTGCGCGAGGACGTCGTGCAGTTCACGGGCGATCCGCAGCCGTTCCTCGTCGGCCCGGCGGCGTTCCGCGGCGGCCCGCTCGGCCCGCGCCTTCGCCAGCTGCTCCCGGCGCACCCGTACCAGCTCGGAGAGTGCCACCACCGCCACCACCCAGACCGTGACGACGATTTCCTGGTCCCACGGGGCGGGCCCGTCGTGCGGCGGCGGCAGCCACGGGTAGAGCCAGTGGGCGGCGAGCAGGTGGACGGCCCAGACGCCGCCCAGCGCGCACCAGGCCACCGCGCGGTGTCCCGCGAGGATCGCCGCAAAGGCGCCCAGCGCGAGGGTGAGGAAGACCGGCCCGTACGGGTAGCCGGCCACAAGGTAGGCGGCGGTCGCCGCGGCGGTACCGACGGCGACGGTGCGCGGGTAGCGGTGGCGGAAGAGCAGCAGGACCCCGCCGATGACGAGCAGCGCACGGCCGACGGACTCGAGCGGAATGCGGCCGTGCGCCTGGTTGTGCCCGGCGAAACCGGAGCCGACGGTCACGAAGACCGTGACGGCCAGCGTCGAGAGCCAGGGCAGGCGGGTGCGGTGCCCGCCGCGCGGCTTGCCGGGCGGGACCGACAGCCACCGCTCCCACACTGGGCCGAGGCAGCGCCGCGCCCACGGCGGCCGTGCGTTCTCCATGCCGTCACGCTAGACCGCGGCGCGGCGCGGCGGCGTCACCCGGACGCAGTGGCCGGCCGTACTCCCCCGGGAGTACGACGCCCGGGGCGGCCGGCGGGTCAGCGTGGTCGAGGCGGGTCAGCGTGCGCCAAGGCGATCCGTACGGCTCGGCGTGAGCCAAGGCCGTCCGTACGGCTCGGCGTGAGTCGGCGCAGTGAAGTCCGCTCAATCCGGCTCCGTGGCATCGGCACGGCCCAGCTGCTGGTGCACCACGGTTCAGTCGGGTCCATCGGGCCTGGTGGATCGGAGCGACCCAACCGGTCGACGCGGCTCGGTCGGGTCAGCGTGGGGTGTGCAGGCCGACACTGCGGGCGAGTTCGAGGACGGCCTGCTCGAAGAAGTCGGCACGGGCCTCGACCACCCGGTTGAACTGGCCGAAGAGCTCGAAACTGAGCAGCCCGAAGAGCTGCGCCCAGGCCCCGATGAGCCGCGCCAGCACGGCGGCGGGCAACTCCACCCCCAGTTCGGCACCGAGGGCCAGCGCATCAGCCACCACCGGGTCGGGCAGCGGTTCCGCGGGCTCCTTCAGGGCGCCGGCGGCGTGCGCGTCGCGGACGACGCCGATCAACGCGAGACCTACCCGCGCGGCGGCCTCCGTGGTGGTGCTGGGGGCACGGTAACCGGGGACGGGCGAGCCGTAGATCAGGGCGTACTCGTGCGGATGGGCCAGCGCCCAGTCGCGCACGCCGTGGCAAAGGGCCAGCCAGCGGGCCGCGGGACGCTTGGCCTCGGGGCCGCGGAGGGAGCCGAGGGCACTCTCCGCGGCCTCGCCGAGCGCGTTGTAGGCATCGATGATCAACGCGGTGAGCAGGTCGTCGCGACTCGGGAAGTAGCGGTAGAGGGCCGAGGAGGCCATACCGAGTGCGCGGGCGACGGCCCGCAGGGAGAGCTTGGCGGCGCCCTCCTCGGCCAGCTGCCGGCGGGCCTCGGCCTTGATGGCTTCGGTGATCTCGCCACGGGCCCGTTCCCTGGCGCCTCGGATCGCAGTCATGGCGAGCAGTGTGCCAGCTTCCGGAGCACCGCACAAAAACGAGAGCACTGCTCTTGCTTTGGCGCACCGCCCCCGTGCACACTGTTCTCAAGCGAGAGCAGTGCTCTCGAAACAAAGCACCGATCGCACAAATGAGCAGCGCACAACCACCTACGTCCAACCCCTGCGCCTCACCGCACCCCAACGCCCAAGGAGCCCACCCATGTCCCAGTACCTCAAGCCCAGTCGGTTCGCCGCCCGCCTCAACGGCCTCATCGGCTGGCTCGCCCGCCGCGGCATCAGCCTCGCCGGTTCCGCCGACCTCGCGGTCCGCGGCCGGAAGAGCGGCGAGTGGCGACGCGTCCCGGTCAACCCCATGACGTTCCAGGACGGCCGCTACCTCGTCTCGGCACGCGGCAACTCCGAATGGGTACGCAACCTGCGCGCCGCGGGCGGCGGCGAACTCCGCGTCGGCCGCCGCACCCGCCCCTTCACCGCCGTCGAACTGCCGCCGGCGGAGACCCCCGCGCTGCTGCGGGCCTACCTCGAACGCTGGGGCTGGGAGGTCAAGGCGTACTTCGGCGAGATCACCGCCACCTCCACCGACGACGAACTCCTCGCCGCGGCCCCTCGCCACCCCGTCTTCCGCATCGCCGAGTCCTGACAACTCCCGCCGCCCACCGCGGCCCCGAGCACCCAGCCCCCACGCTCTACCGAGCGCCCGCACCCCGGCGGACCGCCGCGCACCTGCAGGCCCATCTCGATGGGGTCCCGCGGCCCGGCCGGCTGCCACACCCCGGCGAGCTACCGCGCACCGACGACGGGGCACGTATCCCGACAAGCCCGCACAGCCGGCGAGCACGACGGTCACATACGGCCGGGCAGCTCACGTGCCTTGGCGGGACTACGACCCACCGATCGGCAAACTCCCCCAGCGGACCGCCACACACTGACGGGCTCCTGCCCCGGTGGGCTGCCACGTATCGACGCCGGACTCACGTATCGACGCCGGACTCACGTATCCCCGGCAACGAACCCGCGTACCCCGGGAGGCGACCCCGGACCGACGGACTCCGTCCCCCGGCGGGCCCCCAGACACCAGCGGAGTCCGGCACCCCGGCGGCACCGCAACCCACTGACCAGAACAGCACCCCCACCTTGTTCCCCGGCCCAGGCAGCCACCCGGCCGGGGGACATGTACCGGCGGGCTCCCGCACCCCCACGGGACTGCAAACCACCGAACGGCCAACTCCCCCAGCGGCCTGCCACGCACAGGAGGGCCCGTACCCCGGGGGGTGCCACGCACCGACGACGAGCTCACACATCTCGACGCGCCCGCACACCCCGAGGGGCGGCCACATCCGGCCAGCTACCCGGCGGGCCACCACGACACCGAGGGCCCCACATCCCGGCCGACTGCCACGCACCGACGACAGACTCATGCGCCCCAACCGGCCCGCGCACTCAGCGGGGCGGCCACACAGGACGGGCTCACGCGTCCGCCGGGCCGCCCCGCACCCACCAGCTTCCGCACCCAGCGGGCCCGCCGCCACTTCCCACACGGGTCGCCACAAACGCGGCGGACTTCCACGCACTGGCGGGCCCCCGGTACAAGCGGCACCGCAAACCACCGACCGGGCCAGCCCCCAACCCTGCTCCCGGCCCGGCCAGCCAGCCGGCCATCCGCCCCCTCCCGACCATCCGGCCGGGTTCTCACGCCCGGTCCATGGCCTCCAGGGCCCGGCGGGCGACGCCGTTCGTGCGGACGAGTTCGGCGAGCGTGGTCGTGCCGCGGGTGATCTTGGCGAAGGCGTGCCAGGCCGGGCGGAAGCCGGTGATGGCCGCGTGCATCATGCCGGGGCGGCGGGAGAAGACCTTGAGCATGCGGCGGCCGACGCCCATCTCCACGCCGAGGCCCGCCTTGATGGCGAAGGCGTAGTTGAGGGCCTGACGGCGCGCGTCGACGGCGTCATGGGCCTCGGAGACCCGCACCGCCCACTCACCGGCGAGCCGCCCGGACCGCAGCGCGAAGGAGATGCCCTCCCGCGTCCACGGCTCCAGCAGCCCGGCCGCGTCGCCGCACACCAGCACCCGGCCGCGGGAGAGCGGCGAGTCGTCGGCGCGGCAGCGCGTCAGGTGGCCGGAGGAGATGCTCGGTTCGAAGCCCGCCAGGCCCAGGCGGCCGATGAAGTCCTCGAGGTAGCGCTTGGTCGCCGCGCCCTCGCCGCGCGCGGAGATCACGCCGACGGTGAGCGTGTCACCCTTGGGGAAGACCCAGCCGTAGCTGCCCGGGAGCGGCCCCCAGTCGATGAGCACCCGGCCCGCCCAGTCCTCGGCGACCGGCTCCGGCACCGGGATCTCCGCCTCCAGCCCCAGATCGACCTGGTCGAGCTTGACGCCGACGTGTGCTCCTATACGGCCCGCGCTGCCGTCCGCGCCGACCACGGCGCGCGCCAGCACCACCTCACCGTCGCCCAGTACCACCGCGACGGTGCGCCGGTCCGGCACCTCGGCGCCGTGCTGTTCGACCCGCGAGACCGAGACGCCCGTACGGACCGTCGCGCCCGCGTCCTTGGCCGACTCGACCAGCCGGGCGTCGAACTCCGGGCGGTTGATCAGGCCGAAGAGCATGTTCCTGGAGCGGCGGGTGCGGGTCAGCCGGCCGTTCAGCGAGAACGTCACGGCATGCACCCGGTCACGCAGCGGCAGGTCGAAGCCGGGCGGCAGCGCGTCCCGCGAGGGGCCGATGATGCCGCCGCCGCAGGTTTTGTACCTGGGCAGTTCCGCCTTCTCCAGGAGCAGGACCCGGCGTCCCGTACAGGCCGCGGCATGCGCGGCCGAGGCTCCCGCAGGCCCCGCGCCCACCACCACGACGTCCCACACCTGCTGCTTGTCCTCCGCTGCCCGCTCGCTGCTCACCTGTGCTTCTGCTCCCGTTCGATGGCTGGCTGCGCGTACCGCCCGCATCCTACGGGCCGCTGTTCCGCGAACCGCCTGTGGGAAGATCGGGGGCACTCATGCCCGTACGTCCGGCCCGTCCGGCTCACGAGGCCCGGACGGTCCCGTACTGCACAACGCCGCGCCCACAAGGAGCGTTCCATGTCAGACAGCCCGCTCGCCGATACCGTCGCCGCGCTTCAGCCCCGCGCCAGGACCGAGCTGGCCGAGCTGGTGGCCTTCAAGTCGGTGGCCGACCCGGCCCAGTTCCCCAAGAGCGAGTGCGAGGCGGCCGCCGGCTGGGTCGCCGGCGCCCTTCGTGCGGACGGCTTCCAGGACGTGGCGCTGCTGGACACCCCGGACGGCACCCAGTCCGTGTACGGCTTCCTGCCCGGCCCGGCCGGCGCCCCGACGGTACTGCTGTACGCGCACTACGACGTGCAGCCGCCGCTGGACGAGGCCGCCTGGGTCTCCCCGCCGTTCGAGCTGACCGAGCGCGACGGCCGCTGGTACGGCCGCGGCGCCGCGGACTGCAAGGGCGGACTGATCATGCATCTGACGGCGCTGCGCGCGCTGAAGGAGCACGGCGGGGTGCCGGTCAACGTCAAGGTGATCGTGGAGGGTTCGGAGGAGCAGGGCACCGGCGGCCTGGAGCGCTACGCCGAGGCGCACCCGGAGCTGCTGGTCGCCGACGCCATCGTCATCGGCGACGCCGGCAACTTCCGGGTCGGGCTGCCGACGGTGACCGCGACGCTGCGCGGGATGACCCTCGTCCGCGTCCAGGTCGACACCCTGGAGGGCAATCTGCACTCCGGCCAGTTCGGCGGGGCGGCCCCGGACGCGCTGGCGGCGCTGATCCGGATCCTGGACTCGCTGCGCGCCGAGGACGGCTCGACGACGGTGAACGGGCTCAGCTCGGACGCCTCCTGGACGGGCCTCGCGTACCCCGAGGAGGACTTCCGCAAGGACGCCAAGGTGCTGGACGGGGTCGAGCTGATCGGCAGCGGTTCCGTCGCCGACCGGATCTGGGCCCGCCCGGCCGTCACGGTGCTGGGCATCGACTGCCCGCCGGTGGTCGGCGCCACGCCGTCCGTGCAGGCGGGCGCGCGGGCGCTGGTGAGCCTGCGGGTGCCGCCGGGCACCGACGCCGCGGCGGCGACGAAGCTGCTGGCCGCCCACCTGGAGAACGCGGCCCCGTGGGGCGCGCGGGTCGCGGTGGAGCAGGTCGGGCAGGGCCAGCCGTTCCGCGCGGACACCAGCAGCCCGGCGTACGCGTCGATGGCGTCAGCGCTGCGGGAGGCGTACGACGGCGAGGAGATGCAGACGGCCGGTATGGGAGGCTCCATCCCGCTCTGCAACACCCTGGCCGGCCTCTACCCGGACGCGGAGATCCTCCTGATCGGCCTGAGCGAGCCGGAGGCCCAGATCCACGCGGTCAACGAGAGCGTCTCGCCGCAGGAACTGGAACGACTGTCGCTGGCGGAGGCGCTGTTCCTGCGGCGCTACGCGGAGCGCGGCTGAGCTTCCCACGTTTTCGGCTTTCCCGCCGTGGTGGCTTGCCGCCGTTGCGCCTGCGGCGGGCTAGGTGGGTGTCGGGTGCGGTGCCGGCCCTCCAGACTTCGTCCTCCGGTCCAGCCCCTCCCGTAGTGGGTGAGAAAAGGCCGGTGGGGGCGAGCGTCAGTAACAACGTTCGCCCCCACCGGCCTTTAACTTTTCCCTCCCACGGGAGGGGACGGGCCGGAGGGGCCTGTTGTGTGGACGTAAAGCGAAGCAGTCCACACAACAGGCCCCGGAGGTCCGTCACCGCACCCACAACAACCCAGCCCGCCGCAGGCGCAACGGCGAGAAACCACCACGGCGGGACGGACAACAACGTGGGCGGCACCGCAAAGCGCAACTCACCCCACAGGAACCCCCGCCTCCAGGTTCAGCGGGCACCCCCGCTCGCGGGCGCGGAGCGCCCATCGGAGGCGGTTCCAGCGGACCGGTGGCAGCATGCGTTCCGCCTCGGCCTCGGTGACGAAGCGCCAGTCGCGCAATTCCGCGTCGGGCAGCAGGAGTTTGCTGATCCGGTCGTCGGTCAGGGTGCCGCCGTCGTAGAGGAGGCGGAGGCCGCCGTAGCCGGGCGGTTGCGGCGCTTCCCAGTCGAGTACCAGGAGCCGGGGGGCGCGCGGCAGTTCGATGCCCAGTTCCTCGGCGACCTCCCGTACGCCGGCGTGGCCGGGGGCCTCTCCGCGTTCGACGATGCCGCCGGGGAACTCCCAGCCGGCCTTGTAGGTGGGGTCGACGAGCAGCACCCGGTCCTGGTCGTCGAAGAGCAGCACGCCGGCGGCGAGGGTCTCGGCGGTCGGTTCGGGGGTCTGCACGATCTCGCAGGCGCCGGCGCCGCTGCGGACGGCCTCGGCGACCCGCTCGGCGGTCTGCCGGGGCGTGAGGCGACTGGTGTCCACGACGTGCGCGTCGCCCTTCAGCCAGGACAGCGCGTCGGTGTACGGCTCGAGGTGGGCGAGGCTCCAGCGGCGGACCTGGTCGTGGGCAGCGGCGTCGGCGGGGGGCTGCTCCCGCTGGGCTATACGCTGCCGAAGGATCGTTTCCTCCGCATGCAGCAGGACATGGCGCACGGGTATGCGGCGGGCGGCGAGGGAGCCGAAGATCTCGTCGCGGTACTCCTGGCGCAGCAGCGTCATCGGGGTGATCAGCGGGCCGGGCACTTCGGTGAGCAGTGCCGCTGCGGTGTCCACGACCATCCGCCGCCAGGAGGGCAGGTCCTGGTAGTCGTCGACCTGCTCGAACCGTTTGGCCGGCAGCATCAACCGCAGTCCGCTGCCGAGGAGTTCGGGGTCGTAGAGCGTGCTTCCGGGAAGCAGGTCGAGCAATTCTTGAGCCGCAGTGGTCTTGCCCGCACCGAACGTGCCGTTCAGCCAGACGATCACGGTTTCCCCTCTTCCCTAGACCCAGGTGAGTTGCCCGCAACACCCTGCCACGGAAACGCTCGGGACCACGGGCCGCGCGCACACCGGGTAGTTGCGCATTCGACGACCGGTACGGCCAGGGCGGTTTCGCGCACCCTTGGGCCCACCGTTCGTGACATGCCTCGCGAGGGGGAGGCATGTCTTGTGTCCCCCGCCGCGACGTCCCCGGCAAACAAGCGCTCCCCCGCCCCTCCCGTACCGAAACCCTCACCCGCATACCGGGTGTCGGTCAGCGCGTCGGCACGGGGGAATCCGCATATGACGGCGGCTCATCGTGCCGGGCCAGGGGGCATTGGGACGCGCTCCGTCACCCCTTGCTCGCCCCGAGAGTCAGTCCGGCGATGAAATGCCGTTGCAGGAGCAGAAAGACCAGGATCGTGGGCAGTGCGACGAGGACGGATCCCGCGGCGAGCAGGTTGTAGTCGGTGAAGAATTGCCCGCGCAGATTGTTCAGTGCCGAGGTGACCGGGAGTTTGTCGCCTTCGGAGAGGAACACCAGCCCCCAGAGGAAGTCGTTGTACATCCAGGTGAATTGCAGGGTGCCGAGAGCGGCGAGTGCGGGCCGGCAGAGGGGAAGGGTGACGCGCCAGTACTGCGCCCATACGCCCGCGCCGTCGACGATCGCGGCCTCCAGGATTTCGCGGGGCAGCGTACGCATGAAGTTGGCCAGTACGAAGACGCAGAAGCCGAGTTGGAAGGCGACCTGTACGGCGATGACGGCCCAGAGGGAGTCGTACATCGTCAGGGAGTCGGACATCCAGTACGGCAGCGGGATCTTGTTGAAGAGAACGTAGAGCGGAGTGACGATCACCTGCTGGGGCAGCAGGTTTCCGGCGGTGAAGACCATCAGCAGGACGATTCCGCCGCGGATCCGGAGCCGGGAGACGGCGAAGGCCACGAACGAGGCCAGGAAGAGCGTGAGCAGAACGCCGGGGACAGCGATGACGAGCGAATTCAGGAAGTACTTGCTCATGCCGGAGTCGACAAAGGCTTGCTTGTAGTAGTCGAAGGAGAGGTGGCGCGGGAGGGAGAAGTAGCCGTGGGCGGCGGTCTCTTCGTAGGGGCGGAGCGAGGCGTAGACGGCGAGCAGCAGCGGGGCGAGAAAGGCCAGCGAGACGGCGGTGAGAAAGAGGTGGACGCCGAACCGTCCGCGGCGGCGGGCCGGCGGGGCGCTCAGGGCGGCGGGTGCGGTCATCGCTGCTCTTCCCCTCGCAGTTCCTGGACGAGATAGGTCACGATGAATCCCAGCGAGACCAGCAGCAGGATCACCGCAATCGCCGAGCCGAATCCGATCCGGCCGGCCTCCCCGATGATGTTGTCGGTCACCAGCACGGACAGCAGTTCCAGGCCGTTGCGGCCCTTGTTGACGGCGTAGACGATGTCGAAGGCGCGCAGCGATTCGATGACGGTGATGACGCCGACGATGACGTTCACCGGGCGCAGGGTGGGCAGCACCACCCGGAAGAAAGCCTGCCGTTCGCTCGCGCCGTCGATGGCGGCGGCCTCTTTGAGGCTGGGATCGACGGATTTCAGGCCGGCGAGATAGAGAATCATGACGTAACCGGTGTGCCGCCAGCAGGCGGCGAGCAACACCATCCAGATATTGATCCCGGGGTCGCCCAGCCAGTCGGTGGGATTCTTGCCGCCGAGCACGGCGTTCAGCGCGCCCTGGTCCCTGGAGAGGAGCAGCTGGGCGATGAACCCGACCACGGCGAGCGAGAGCACCACCGGCATGTAGAGCGTCGACTGGTAGAAGCGGCTGAAGCGGACGCCGCGGTCGATGAGGACGGCGAGCAGCAGGCCGAAGGGCGCGGCGAGCAGTCCGAGGAAGGCCAGCCACAGCAGGTTGTGGCGGACCGCCGGCCAGAATTGCGGATAGCTGGTGAAGAGGTCGTCGTAATTCTTCAGGCCGACCCATCGGATGTCGCCGACCCCGTCCCAGGTGGTGAAGGACAGGCCGACCGAGGCCAGCGTCGGGCCCCAGATCAGGGCGAGGTCGAGCAGGATCGGTATGCCCAGCAGCACGCCGAGGAGGACGAGGTCGCGGCGGGTGTAGCGCCGCGCTCCCGGTCGTCCGGCGCGCCGCGCGGGGGATTTCGGCACGGCGGTTCGCTCCCCGTCAGTCACGGCGGTGGTCCGGCGGTGCACAGGTGTGCCGGTCATGTGGTGTGGCGCTCATCCGGCGGCGAAGATCTGCTTCTTCTGGCGTTCGATGTCGTTGACCAGGCCGTTGATGTCGTCCGGCTTGTTGAGGAACTGCTGGATCGCCTGGATCATCACGGTCGAGGCGAAATCGGGCCGGGTGTCGCGGTCCATGAACTGGGATATCTGCTTGGCCCCGGCGACGAGTTGCACGGCCTTCTTCTGCAGCGGGGTGTAGGCGGCGGTGTCGGCGCCGCTGTTGACCGCGATGTTGTTGGGGTCGGACGCGAGGTAGATGTCCTCCGCGTGCGGGGTGGCGAGGAACTTCAGCAGGTCTTGCGCGCCTTCCTTGTCCTTCGCCTTCTTCGACATCAGGAAGCCGTCGATCGGTGCCTCGACCGCGTCCTGCCCGTGCGCCGGGTCGATTTCCGGGAAAGGGAAGAAGTCCAGATCGGCGCGGTCGGCGACGCTGAACTGCTGGCCGGGGTGCGGCAGTCCGAGCACGGTCATCCCGGCCTTCTTCTGCGCGAGGGTCTGTGCCGCCTCCTGCCAGGTCCGCCCGTTGGCGCCTTGCTGGTGGTACGGCAGCAGCCCGCGCCACAGGTCGAATACCTGCTTGACCTGCGGGCTGTTCCAGGCTTTCTGTCCGCTCATCAGCGCGATGTGGAAGTCGTAGCCGTTGGCGCGCATGTTGAGATAGTCGAAGGTGCCCATGGCCGGCCAGCCGTCCTTGTCGCCGAAGGCGAACGGCACCAGCCCGTCCTTCTGCATCTGCTTGGCGAGTGCCCGGTACTCGTCGAAGGTCCTGGGGACCTCGTATCCCTTGGCCCGGAACACGCTCTTCCGGTGGAAGACGGCCCACGGATAGTAGTAGTACGGCACCAGGTACTGCTTGCCGTCCCGGCCGGTGGACTGCTTCTTCAGCGCGTCGGAGAATCCGTGGAAGTTCCGCCAGAGGTCGCTGATGTCGGAAAGCAACCCCTTCTGCGCGAAGTACTGCATGCGGTTTCCGGCGAACCACATGAAGACATCGTCCGGGGAGCCCTGGAGATAGCGGTTGATGTTCTCCTGGAAGCTCTCGTGATGGACGGTGTTGACCCGGACCGTCTTCTTGGACTTCTTCTCGTACGCCTTGAATGCCGCCGCGAACGCCTTCTTCGGCACCGCGTCCGAGGCGTTGGAACCCATCGTGACGCCGCTGGGGCCGCTGTCGCAGGCGGTGAGCAGGGACGGGAGGGCGACGGCCCCCGCACCGAGCGCCGCGCCCCTCAGCAGGGAGCGGCGGGACATCCGACGTCCTGCCGCTTCCCCGTGCGCCTCCGAGCCACTGAACGTTGACTGGACCATGACCCCTCCTCAGGGATGGAACCAAACAGAACCGAACGCGAGTGGTGGGATCTCACTCCGAACAGCAGGTCGCGTCAAGTGTTTTGGCAGGCGCGGGCCGAACCGTTACCGCTCCTCTTCCAACAGACTCCAACAAGCCCTACCGTAAACACTCGCCAGTGACAGGTACACGCCCTCACCCCACCTCTCCCGAAGTTGGAGGACGCGAACCATGCGCGTGCATATCGGCACCATCCACCGGCGAGGTCACCGAAGAATCGTCGGAGCGCTGTCCGCGGCACTGCTGTGTACGGCAGGGGTCACCGCCCTGCCCGCCGCGGCCGACGCGCCCCGCACCCCGGGCACCATCGGCACCGCGCACACCAGCCGTACCGCCGCCGCGCCCCGGCTCCCCGACGGGCTCGCACAGACGCCCCCGATGGGATTCAACAACTGGAACTCCACCCACTGCCGGGCGGAGTTCAACGAGGAGATGGTCAAAGGCATCGCCGATCTCTTCCTCGCCAAGGGCCTCAAGGACGCCGGTTACCAGTACGTCAATCTCGACGACTGCTGGGCGCTGCCCACCCGGGACGGCAACGGCAAGCTCGTCCCGGACCCCCGACGCTTCCCGCACGGCATCAAGGCGGTCGCCGACTACGTCCATGCCAAGGGCCTGAAGTTCGGGATCTACACCAGCGCCGGCACCAAGACCTGCAACTCGGCCGGATTCCCCGGCGGCCTCGGGCACGAGCGGTCCGACGCCCAGCAGTTCGCCGACTGGGGCGTGGACTACCTCAAGTACGACAACTGCAATAACCAGGGCGTGGACGCCAAGCAGCGGTACCGCACCATGCGGGACGCGCTGAAGGCCACCGGCCGGCCCATCGTCTACAGCATCTGCGAATGGGGCGAGAACAAGCCCTGGGAGTGGGCGTCGGACGTAGGACATCTGTGGCGGACCACCGGCGACATCAGTGACTCCTGGTCGAGCATGCTCGGCATCGCCAAGCAGAACCTGCCGCTGGCGCCGTACGCCGGACCCGGGCACTGGAACGACCCGGACATGCTGGAGGTCGGCAACGGCGGCATGACCGACACCGAATACCGCAGCCACTTCTCCCTCTGGGCGATGATGTCCGCCCCGCTGCTGATCGGCTCCGACCTGCGCAAGGCGACCCCGGAGACCTTCGAGATCCTGTCCAACAAGGACGTCATCGCAGTCGACCAGGACGCCCTGGGCAAGCAGGCCACCGTGCTGAAGTCCGACTCCGGCCGCTGGACGCTGGTCAAGCAACTGGCCGACGGCGGCCGCGCGGTGGCCCTGTTCAACGAGACCGGCCAGCCGCAGCGGATCACCACCACCGCCCAGGACGCGGGCCTGCCGCAGTCCGCCGGCTACCGTCTGCGCGACCTGTGGCAGCACCGCGACACCCACACCGCCGGCACCATCTCGGCGACCGTCCCCGCCCACGGCACCACCGTCTTCCGCGTCACCGCCGACCAACGCTGGGCGAGTTACCCGCCGGCCGTCGAGACCGGCACCGACCGCGCCCCGCTCGTCGAGGCCGGCACCCCGGCCGCCGTGCGCTCCACCGTCCGCAACCTCGGCGGCACCCCCGCCAGGGACCTCACCGTGACGCTCAAGGCCCCGCAGGGCTGGCAGAACAAGGCCACCACGCCCGCCACCGCCCGTGCCCTGGCCGGCGGCAGGACGCTCACCACCAGCTGGCGGATCACCGCACCGGCCGGCACCGCGCCCGGCGCTTACGACCTGCCGCTCACCGCCGACTACCGCGCCCCGAACGGCGAGCGGGCCACCGCCACCCTGCCCGGTACGGCGCACGTCGTGGTGCCCCCACCGGCCGGGACCGCGTACGCCGCCGACCTGCCCTGGCTGACCGCCGCCAACGGCTGGGGCCCGGTCGAGCGGAACTCCAGCGTCGGGGAGAGCGACGCCGGTGACGGCCGGCCGATGAGCATCGGAGGCACCGGCTTCCCCAAGGGCCTCGGCGTGCACGCGCCCAGCGAGGTCAGCTTGTACACCGGCGGACGCTGCTCCGCCTTCAGCGCCCGGGTCGGGATCGACGACGAGGCCGGCGACCGGGGTTCGGTCCGCTTCGAGGTGTGGGCGGACGGCCGGCTCGTCACCTCGACCGGCACGCTCACCGGTACGGACGCCGCGACGGCCGTCAGCGCCCCGGTCAGCGGAGCCGAGACCGTCCGCCTCGTCGTGACCGACGGCGGGGACGGGATCGACTACGACCACGCCGACTGGGGTGACGCCAAGTTCAGCTGCTGAAGCGAGAGTTGGGCTGACAGCAGCTGTGGCGCCGGGCGGGCCCGCGGGGCGATGGCTCCCGGGCCTGTCCGGCACCGGCTCAGCAGGTCGGCAGCCCCGGGATCGGCTGGTCGTTCGCCCCACCCTTCAAATAGACCACGCTGACATAGACACCCGCGTTGCCGCTGTCGTCATCGGTCTTGGCCCACCACACGTTCGTCCACTTCCCGTACGTCTCGCGGCGGCCCAGATTCGCCTGGCAGTAGAAGTAGTTGGTGCCCATGTTCAGATGGCCGGCCTGCTGGAACGACGCGGTGTAGGAGTTCGCGGTGCGCCAGACGTCGCAGTTGGTCTTGCCGCCGCCGACGGACACGCACGACGAGGGGGCCGGCGTCGGATCGCCGCCGCTGCCGCCCGTCCCGCCGCCTCCGGACCCGCCGGAGGTGCCGTGCGCACCGCCCGAGCCGCTGCCGTCGTCCGTGCCGCCCTGCCCTCCGTCGCTCTGCCCACCCGAACTCCCGCCCGTGGCACCGGACTTGGGGTTCTTGGCCGTTCCACCGTCCGACGGGCTGCCCGAGGCGGACGGCCCGGCGTCCTTCCCGGCGCCCGCTCCCCCGGCCTTGCCCGCACCGCCCCCCTTCGCCTTCCGCTCCTCGCCGTCGCCCTGCCCCTTGCCCTCGTCCTTGCCGCCGTCGGCGCTCGGTGCACCCGGGCCGCCGGGCGTCCCCGCGGGCGCCGCCGACCGGCGGCCGCCGTCCGCGACGGTCTTGCTCGGCCCCCCGCCGACCAGCGCGTAGGTCACCCCGCCGCCGACGGCGAGCACGGCCAGCACCGCCGCCACGGCGAGCGCGACCCGGCGCCGCCCACGGGCGGGCAGCCGCGCGGTGTCCCCATCGGCGGAGCCGCCGCCCGGGGGCGGGTGCGCCCCGGTGGCACCGACGGGCGGACCGGCCACCACACCGGGCGGGTCGTACGCGGCCCCGGGAGCCGTGTACGAGAAGCCCGCGGACGGCGGGGAGACGGGGCCGGGAGCCGACGGATGTGGCGCGGGAACCGAGTGATGCGGAGTGGGAAACGAGGGCTGCGTGGCGGCGCCGGGGTGCGGGACCGGGTCGCCGGAGGGGGACGCTGCCGGGGGCTGCCCCTGGCCGCCGCCCTGCGCTCCCGGTCCGCTGACCCGGCCTCCCGGCGCGCCCCCGAGCCAACTGGCCGGGGGCGCGCCGGCGTCGGCCGCTCCCCCGCCGCCGGCACCGGCCTGCGGGCCGGCCCCCTGCGGCGACGGCGGCGGCGCGACCGCCCGGACATCCGTCGCCGTGAGCGGATGCGGCGCACCGGGCGCGGGCGGCAGGACGGGCTCGCGGCCCTCGGCGACCGCCTGAAGCAGGCTTCGGGCCTGCGCCGCGGACGGCCGGTCGGCGGGGTTCTTGGCCATCAGGGCGTACAGGACGGGAGTGAGCGGCCCGGCCCGCTGCGGCTCGGGCAGCGCCTCGGTGACGATCGCGGTGAGCGTCGACCAGACCGACGTACGGCGGAACGGCGCGCCGCCGCCCTCGACCGCCGCGTAGAGCGTCATGCCCAGCGACCAGATGTCGGAGGCCCGGGTGGGGTCCTGGCCCTGCGCCCGCTCCGGCGGCAAGTAGTCGAGCGAGCCGACCAGTTCTCCGCTGCGGGTGAGGTGGGTGGTCGCGCCGTCGCCGGGCGCCTCGATGCTGGCGATGCCGAAGTCGGTGAGCACCACCCGGCCGGCCCCGGGGCCCTGGCGGCCTGGGTGGTCCCCCCATCCCTCCAGCAGCACATTGCCCGGCTTCACGTCCCGGTGCAGGACGCCCGCCTGGTGGGCGGCGTCCAGCGCGTCCATGACCTGGGCGCCGATCCGCGCGGTCTCCCGGGGGTCGAGGGCACCGCGCTGCTCGAGGGCGTCGTCCAGCGACGGTCCGTCCACCAGCTCCATGACGATGACCGGCCGGCCGTCCTCGTCGATGACGTCGTGGACGGTGACCACGCCGGAGTGCCGGATACGGGCGGCGGCCCGCGCCTCGCGCTGCATACGGGTGCGCAGGTCGGCGAGTTCCGGGGCGGAGGCATCGGTGTAGGCGCGCAGCACCTTGACGGCGACCTCACGGCCCAGCACCTCGTCGACCGCACGGCAGACCACGCCCATGCCGCCGCGCCCGATCCGGCCCGTCACGCGGTACCGGCCGCCGAGCACCCGCCCGGTCAGATCGGCGTCCTGCCCCCGCCGGGGCCCGCTCGCGGCGGCCGCCGCGGGACCGGCTGGAGTGCCGGCGTCGGGAGTGCCGAGGGCGGGAGTGCCGGCGTCGGGAGTGCCGCCGCTCGCGGCCGCGGCATCCGGGGTGGCGCCCGCGGGACCGGAACCCGGCGCACCGCCCGCGGCATCGATTCCGCTCACACCGCCCGTACCGTGCGCGCTGTTCGGGCTGTTCGCACTGTTCTCGCTGTCCGCACCCTGGGCCTCGTCCGCCCCGCCCTGCTCACGCTCCCCCGGTGTCACCGTCGCCGATCCCCTCGATACCCGTATGTCTGCCTGTGCACCTGCGGCTGCTGCACCGGTACGCCGTCGCACCTCAGGCGTACGGCCCGGTCGGCAACAGGCGCGCGGTCGGCAACAGACTAAGGGGCGCGCGGGGGCTCGTGGGGGTGTCAGGGTGTGGGCACGAAGGCATCGAGACGGGACTGTTGCGCGGCGGCCGCGGCGGCGCCCACCACGCCGGCGTCCGTCCCCATCCGGGCCGGTACGATCGTCAGCCCCGCGGTGAACGAGAGCGTGGCATAGTCCCGCAGAGCCGCACGCAACGGGGCGAAGAGCACCTCTCCCGCGCCCGCAACTCCCCCACCGATCACGGCGATATCGATCTCGACGAGAGTGGCGGTGGCGGCGATCCCGGCGGCCAGCGCCTGAGCGGCCCGCTCGAAGGAGCGAACCGCTACCGGGTCTCCGGCACGCGCGGAGGCGGCGACGGCGGCGGCACTGACGTCCCCGTCGGGGCCCGGCAGCCAGCCGTTGGCCAGAGCCCGGCGCGCAATGTTGGGACCGCTGGCGATCCGCTCCACGCAACCGCGGGCCCCGCACGGGCAGGGGTCTCCGTCGAGGTCGACGCTGATGTGACCGATGTGCCCGGCGTTACCCGTGGGGCCGGGGTGCAGTCGCCCGTTGAGGACGAGCCCTCCGCCCACGCCCGTGGAGACCACCATGCAGAGCGCATTGGCGTGGCCGCGGGCGGCCCCCTGCCAGTGCTCGGCCGCCGTCATCGCCACCCCGTCGCCGACCAGCACGACCGGGCGGTCGCCGACGAGCGCCCGCACCCCGGCGACGAGCGGAAAGGCGCGCCAGCCGGGGATGTTCACCGGGCTGACCGTGCCGGCCTGCGCGTCCACCGGGCCCGCGCTGCCGATACCGACCGCCGCCACCCGCGCCCAGTCCGGCCCCGCGGCGAGCTCCCGGACCACCTCGGCCACCGCACGCATCACCGTCGCCCCGTCCTGATCGGCGGGCGTGGGCCGGGCGGCCCGTACGAGCAGTCTGCCGTGTGCGTCCACCAGAGCGCCGGCGATCTTGGTGCCGCCGATGTCCAAAGCTGCGCTGAGGTCCGTCTGCATCGGTGTGGAATCTCCTGGTGGGCCCGGGGGCCGGGGTACCGGCCCGGCGTGAGAACGCCAGTCTTCCCCCGATTGACAACGTTGTCTAGAGGCTATGCTCGACGCCACACCTCGACGCCGACAGAAACAGGGCCGTACCCGTGACCGACACCGCCCGAGGCACGTCCCGCCGCTATGGCACCCGCCCCACCATGAAGGATGTGGCGGCGCGCGCCGGGGTCGGCCTGAAGACGGTCTCCCGCGTGGTCAACGGCGAGCCGGGCGTGACCCCCGACACCGAACGCCGGGTACAGGAGGCCATTACCGCCCTCGGCTTCCGCCGCAACGACTCCGCCCGCATCCTGCGCAAGGGCCGTACGGCCAGCATCGGCCTCGTACTGGAGGACCTCGCCGACCCCTTCTACGGCCCGCTCAACCGCGCCGTCGAAGAGGTGGCCCGCAGCCACGGCGCGCTGCTGATCAACGGCTCCAGCGCCGAGGACCCGGTCCGCGAACAGGAGTTGGTGCTCGCGCTCTGCGCGCGGAGGGTGGACGGCCTGGTCATCATCCCGGCCGGCGACGACCACCGGTATCTGGAACCGGAGATCACGGCCGGGATAGCGACGGTGTTCGTGGACCGCCCGGCGGGCCAAATCGACGCGGACGCGGTGCTCTCCGACAACTTCGGCGGCGCCCAGGACGCGGTGGCCCATCTCATCGCGCACGGCCACCGGCGGATCGGCTTCATCGGCGACCAGCCGCGAATCCACACCGCACGGGAGCGGCTGCGCGGCTATCGCACCGCAATGGCCGCCGCGGGTCTGCCCGTTGACGACGCGTGGGTCTCGCTGGGCTCCACCGACCCCGGTCGGGTACGCGCCGCGGCGACCGCGATGCTGGACGCGCCGCAGCCCGTCACGGCGCTCTTCGCGGGCAACAACCGCGTCACCGTCACCGCCGTACGCGTCCTCGGTGAACGCCCGCGTCCGGTCGCGCTCGTCGGCTTCGACGACTTCGAACTGGCCGATCTCGTCCGGCCGGCGATCACCGTTGTCGCCCAGGACCCGGCGCGCATGGGCCGTACCGCCGCCGGTCTGCTCTTCCGGCGCCTCGACGGCATCATCGACCCGCCGCACCGCGAGGAGATCCCGACCCGCCTGATCGCCCGCGGCTCGGGCGAAATCCCGCCGACCGAGGACTGAGCGCACGAGACGGAGCAGCACCCCGAAAACCCGCGCCGCCCGCGTCACTCGCACGTCCTGCGCCACCCGCGCGATACGGCCGATGGCCGGGCGCCTCGCCGTACCGCACCCCACAGCTGGCGCACCGTCAACTCCCTTGCGAGCCCGCCACAACCTGACCTCATCAGCGCCCCCCGCCGTGGTCCCGATTCAACCCACGGCCATGCTCGCACGAGCCACTGACAACGCCGCGGGCCTGTGTGCGGCGACGGTGTACGACGCCCGCGTACGCCCACCGTTCCGGGCCGCGGCGGGGCGCACCTCGGGGCGTACCCCGGGGGCGGCGTGCCCAGGCGCGCGGACTTCCCGAGGGCCCGGGCCGGGGCTTTGCGGACGCGCGTGACCCGTCCTCCCCGCCCGTCATGCGACTTCCGCACGCCGATGGTGCGGGTGTCCGAACGCACGCGGCTCTCCCCCGCCCCCTCCCCCTCCTCCCCCTTCGGGGGAGGGGG
>NZ_JNZA01000060.1 GCF_000717345.1 Streptomyces lydicus
GACCGTGCCGGTGGGCGTCCCCGCCCCCGGCGCTACGGGCGCGACGGTCGCCGTGAAGGTCACCGGCTGCCCAAAGACGGACGGGTCGGGCGAGGAGGTGACCGTGGTCGTGGTCGCCGCCTGGTTCACCGTCTGGGTGTCGGTGCCGCTGGAGCCCGTGAAGTTGGCGTCACCGCTGTACGTCGCCGTCACCGTGTGCGTACCGGGGGTCAGGGCACTGGTCGTCACGCTCACTGTCCCGCCCGAGAGCGTCCCGGTCAGCGTCGGACCGCCGGAGATGACGAAGGTGACCGTGCCGGTGGGGGTCCCCGCACCGGGCGCTACCGGCGCCACCGTCGCCGTGAACGTCACCGGCTGCCCCACCACCGACGGATCCGGCGACGACGTCACCGTGGTCGTCGTCGACGCCTGGTTCACCGTCTGGGTGTCGGTCCCGACGGAACCCGCGAAGTTGGCGTCGCCGCTATAGGTCGCCGTCACGACGTGCGAACCGGCCCCCAGCGCACTGGTGGTGACGCTCGCCGTACCGCCGGAGAGGGTCCCGGTCAGCGTCGGGCCACCGGAGATGACGAACGTGACCGTGCCGGTCGGCGTCCCCGCGCCCGGCGCGACCGGCGCCACCGTCGCCGTGAACGTCACCGGCTGACCCACCACCGACGGATCCGGCGACGACGTGACCGTGGTCGTGGTCGCCGCCTGGTTGACCGTCTGGGTGTCGGTGCCGGTCGAGGTCGCGAAGTTGGCGTCGCCGTTGTACGTGGCCGTGACGGTGTGGCTGCCGGCGCCCAGCGAGCTGGTCGTCACGCTCGCCGTACCGCCCGACAGCGTGCCGGTCAGGGTGCCGCCCCCGGGGCCGCCGATCACGAACGTGACAGTGCCGGTGGGGGTGCCCGCGCCCGGCGGGACCGGTGCGACCGTCGCCGTGAACGTCACCGGCTGACCGACGACCGACGGGTCCGGGGACGAGGTGACCGTGGTCGTCGTCGATGCCTTGTTCACGGTCTGGGTGTCGGTGCCCGTGGAGGACGTGAAGCCGGGGCCTCCGCTGTACGTTGCCGTGACCGTGTGCGTGCCGACGGTCAACGCGCTCGTCGTCACACTCGCCGTACCGCCCACCAGGGGAGCCGTCAGCGTGGGACCGCCGGAGATCACGAACGTGACCGTGCCGGTCGGGGTGCCGGAGGCGGGCGGGACGGGGGCGACGGTGGCGGTGAAGGTGACGGGCTGCCCGAAGACCGACGGGTCCGGGGACGAGGTGACCGTGGTGGTCGTCGCCGCGCTGCCCTGCACCGTCTGGGTGTCGGTGCCGGACGACGCGGAGAAGTTGGCGTTGCCGTTGTAGGTGGCGGTGACCGGATGGGTGCCCACGGTGAGACTGCTGGTCGTGACGGTCGCCGTGCCGCCCGAGAGCGGCGCGGTGAGGGTGCCGCCCCCGCCGCCCCCGATGACGAAGGTGACCGTGCCGGTCGGTGTTCCGGCGCCCGGCGCGACCGGTGCGACGTGGGCGGTGAAGGTGACGGGTTGGCCGAAGACCGACGGGTCCGGCGATGAGGTGACCGTGGTGGTCGTCGCCGCCTGGGTCACGATCAGTACGGTGCTGCCGGAGGACGGCGAGAAGAAGGCGTTGCCGTTGTAGGTGGCGGTGACGTTGTGGAGCCCGACGGACGGCGCGCTGGTGGTGACGGTCGCCGTCCCACCGACGAGGGTGCCGGTCAGAGTGGGTCCGCCGGCGACGACGAAGGTCACGGTGCCGGTGGGTGTGCCCAGTCCGATGGGGATGACTGTCGCGGTCAAGGTCACGGTCTGTCCGAAGACTGCCGGGTTCGGCGCTGCGGACACCAACGTGAGAGTAGGTGCCATGGAGTACGGCCCTTCGCGTGTGTGGAAGTGGCGGGCCGTGCGTCTCCCCGTAGAGCCAGCGGAGCGCGGGGAGGCTCCGGCATCCCGAGGAGAAGGGCCGGGCACCATCGGTCGTGGGGGCGCGCATCGGTCTGCCGGTGCGCTCACCCGGGTGGACGACCCGCCGGTCGATAGCATCAGTAAGGGCGTTGACCGCTCAGCCTCGCCAGAGCGGACCCGCGGTTTGCCCTGAATGGCGCAGCGCGTTCCGCCGGGTCCTCACGCACGGTGTGCACCCTGGGCGCGGGGATTGTGTACGCCGGCGCAGGCCGACGACCGGCGTGCGCGAGCCCCTCGCCCCCGCACCACCCCACCTCCCCATAGCGCTCAACGAGGCTTCCCCGTAAGGCGTTTCGGCCGCCGGGCCGGGCCGGGCCGGGGCCGCACCGTGCTCCGTGTCCGCCGCGCCTAGGCTGCTCGTCATGGACGACGAACGCACGGCGGACGAGGGGCGCACGACGGTCGATGGGGGCGTCGGGGAGGCCGGGGAGGGGCTGCCGGAGGGCTTTCTGGTGCGTCACCCCGTGCCGGCGGACCACCGGCGGCTCCAGGGGGCGCTGGCCGACTGGTGGGGCGGTCTGGGCGGTGACGCGGGCGCGCTGCAGCGCCAGTTGCTGGTGCCGCGGCTGTTCCTCCAGCACTTCGCGGGTACGAGCTTCCTCGTCGAGCGCCCCGACCACACCTTGCACGCGTTCCTGATCGGCTTCCTGTCCCAGACGGATCGCCGGACGGCGTACATCCACTTCGTGGGCGTGTGCCCGGACGGCAAGCGCGCGGGGGTGGGCAGCTTCCTCTACCGCCTCTTCTTCGCCGCCGCCCGCGCGGTCGGCCGTACCCGGATCCGCTGCATCACCAGCCCCAACAACCGCGACTCCATCGCCTACCACACCCGTATGGGATTCCGTCTGGAGCCGGGCGACCGGACCGATGAGCACGGGGTGCCGGTGCACCGGGACTACGACGGGCCGGGGCTCGACCGGGTGTCGTTCGTACGGGACCTGCCCGGCGGACCGGGCGCTATTACCCCGGTGGCAGCGCCCTGACCAGCGCGTCCAGGACGCCCGCGAAGGAGTGGTCGGGCGGGGTGCCGTAGGCGACCACCAGGGCGTCGCGCGCGGCCGGCGGTGCCGCCGGGTCACGGAAGCGGTCCAGTCCCTCCAGCGCGAGGCCCTGCCAGCGGGCGGCCTGGACGACGGACTGCTCGGTCCCGGGCGGGAGTTCCAGTACGGCGTGCAGTCCGGCGGCGATACCGGAGACGTGCACTTGGGGCGCCCGCTCGGCCAGCGCCGCGACCAGCTGATCGCGGCGGCGCCGGTAGCGCAGCCGCATGCCGCGCAGATGCCGGTCGTAGGCGCCCGAGGAGATGAACTCGGCGAGGGTGAGCTGCTCCAGTTGCCCGGACTGCCACTCCCCGGTGCTCTTGACCGCGAGCAGCGGGTCGACGAGCCGGTCCGGCAGCACCATCCAGGCCAGCCGCAGCGCGGGGGCGAGGCTCTTGCTCGCGGTGCCCAGATAGACGACGTGGTCGGGGTCGAGGCCCTGGAGGGCGCCGATCGGCTGGCGGTCGTAGCGGAACTCGCCGTCGTAGTCGTCCTCCAGGACGTAACCGCCGTGCGCACGGGCCCAGTTGACGGCTGCGGCCCGGCGGTCGGGGTGCAGCGGGACACCGGTGGGGAACTGGTGGGCGGGCGTGAGCAGGGCCGCCCGCAGGTCGTCGTGCGCGGCCAACTCCTCGGTGCGGGCGCCGTGTTCGTCGACGGTGAGCGGTACGGTGCCGAGCCCGGCCCGCTCGATGACGCCCCGGTGGAAGTCGAGGCCGTACGCCTCGGTGGCCAGCCGCCCGGTGCCCAGCAGCCGGCTGAGCAGGGCCAGCGCCTGCATGAAGCCGGTGCAGACGACGATGCGGTCGGGGTCGGCGCGGACGCCCCGGGCGCGGGCCAGGTAGTCGGCGAGGACGGCGCGCAGTTCCGGGCGGCCGGCGGGGGTGCCGTAGCCGAAGGCTTCGCTGGGCGCGGCGGTCAGGGCGCGGCGGGCGGCGGCGAGCCAGGCGGTGCGGGGGAAGGCGGAGATGTCGGGGGTGCCGGGGGTGAGGTCGAAGCGCGGCCGGCCGGACCGGTGGGCGTCGCCGGGGCCGTGGCCCCGGCGGGTGGCGGCGGGCAGGGCGCGCGGCAGCACCACCCGGTCGGCGACCCGGGTGCCGGAGCCCTGGCGGGCGCTGAGCCAGCCCTCCGCGACCAGCTCGGCGTAGGCGTCGGCGACGGTGTTGCGGGCGATGCCCAGGTCGGCGGCGAGGGAGCGGGAGGACGGCAGCCGGGTACCGGGGGCCAGCCGCCCGGACCGTACGGCGTCGCGCAGCGCGCGCAGGAGGGCGGCCCGCAGCCCGCCGGGGCCGGTGAGGTCCAGATGCAGATCACGCCCGAAAGTGGCCCAGGAATTCTCCATGGAAGTGGACCATACCGCTGTGCCATTACGGCCGTAGCGTGAGAGCCATGACAACAGCCCACACACCCCGCACCACGTCCGGGGCGGCTCCGGCCGCGACCCCTCCGCACGGCCCCCGCCTCCGCTGGGCGAAACTCGCCCCCGACGTCTACAAGGCCATGATCGCGCTGGACGCGGCGGCGAAGAAGGGCCTGGACCCGGCGCTGGTCGAGCTGGTCAAGATCCGCGCCTCGCAGCTCAACCACTGTGCGTTCTGCCTCGACATGCACATCACCGACGCCCGCAAGGCCGGCGAGACCGAGGAGCGGATCTACCTCCTGAGCGCCTGGGAGGAGGCCCCCGGCTTCTACTCCCCCGAGGAGCAGGCCGCGCTCGCCCTCACCGAGGCCGTCACCGTCCTCACCGACGGCTTCGTGCCCGATGAGGTCTACGAGCGGGCCGCCGCCCACTTCGAGGACGCCGCACTCGCCCAACTGCTCGCCCTGATCACCACCATCAACGCCTGGAACCGCTTCGGCGTCGCCACCCGCATGGCTCCGGGGCAGGCATGAGCACCCCCGAGACCGCACCCCGGCTTCCCGTCTTCCGGCTCGCGCCGGACATCTACGCGCCCCTGCTGGCGCTGACCCAGGCCGCCAAGAAGGGCCTCGACCCGGTCCTGGTCGAGCTGCTGCTCATCCGCGCCTCGCAGCTCAACCGCTGCGCGTTCTGCCTCGACATGCACGTCACCGACGCCCGCAAGGCCGGCGTGAGCGAGGAGCGGATCACCCTCCTCAGCGCCTGGGAGGAGGCCCCCGCGCACTACACCGAGAAGGAGCGGGCGGCCCTGGCGTTCACCGAGGCGGTGACCGTCCTCACTGGAGGCTTCGTGCCCGATGAGGTCTACGAGCGGGCCGCCGCCCACTTCGACGACGCCGAACTCGCCCGCCTGCTCGCCCTGATCACCGCGATCAACTCCTGGAACCGGCTCAATGTCGCGGCCCGCACGCCCGCCGGCGGTGTCCTGTGACGGCCGCCGCGCTGCGCGCCCTGCACCACGGCCCGGACCTTCCGCTGGTCCTGCCCGGCCCCTGGGACGCGGCAAGCGCCAAGGTCTTCGCGGACGCCGGCTTCCCGGCGCTGGCCACGCCCAGCGCCGGCATCGCGGCCGCCCTCGGCCACCGGGACGGACAGACGCCGGCCGACGAGATGTTCGCCGCCGTCACCCGCATCGCCCGTGCCGTGGACATCCCGGTCTCGGCGGACGTGGAGGCCGGATACGGGCTGTCCGCGAAGGAGTTGGTCGGCCGGCTCCTGGACGCGGGCGCGGTGGGGTGCAACCTGGAGGACACCGACCACGCCACCGGCACGCTCCGGGACCCCCGGCAGCAGGCGGACTGGCTGGCCCGGGTCCGCGCCGAGGCGGGCGACGCCCTCGTCATCAACGCCCGGATCGACACCTACCTGCGCGGCGTCCACGACAAGGACGAGACGATCCGCCGGGGCCGCCTCTACGCCGAGGCGGGCGCCGACTGCGTCTACCCGTTCGCCGCCCCGCCCGAGCAGCTCGCCGAACTGGCCACCGCCATCGGCCTGCCCCTCAACGCCGTCGTCCTCCCCCAGGGCCCCGGCCCCCGCGAACTCGGCACCCTGGGCGCCACCCGCATCACCTTCGGCCCCGGCCTCCAGCAGCGCGCGATGACGGCGCTGGCCCACCTGGCGGCGCAGCTACGGGACGACCTGCCGGCGGGGGGCTGAGGCCGCGCGGGTCACCGTTCGTCCGTGCCCGGTACCTTCGCCGTGCTGAGGGCGACGCGGTTCCAGCGCCTTCCCGTCCGCTCTGGAGGCCCTGTGCCGGGCGCTGTCACCGGCGCCGTAGCGGGCTGCCGGCGGCCGCCGGGAGACCGGCCGCGGCGCCGGGCCGCCGCTACTGGTTCGCGAACTTCCGGCTGATGCCGGTGAAGACGCGTTCGGCCTCCGGCCCGAGGTGGGGCCCGGCGAGCCAGGTGTGGGCGTTGGAGCTGATGGAGGTGTTGGAGACCAGGGTCAGTTTGCCGCCGCGGGTGACGAACCAGCCGCCGCCGGAAGTGCCGCCGGTCATGGTGCAGCCGATGCGGTTCATGGCGGGCGTGCCCTGCTGCATGACCAGGCGGCCGGGGCGGGCCGGGCAGTTCATCATCCGGGCGCCGTCGTAGGGCGGCGCGGCCGGGTAGCCGAAGGCGTCCAGCGAGCTGATCCGGTCGGCGGAGGGGGCGTTGAACCACACCTGGGCGGCGGCCCCCACGGTCTCCTGGAGGGACTTGCCGCTGCCGTTCTCCGGCTTGACGTGCAGCACCGCGAAGTCGTAGGCGGAGCCGCCGTTGCCGGACTCCTCGCTGCCCATGTTGATCCACTCACCGGAGGTGGTGATCCAGTCGGCCCAGAAGCGGCCGTAGGGGGTGATCTGCTGGGACGGGGTGGCGGAGACCTGGCTCATGGGCACGCCGTTGTCGTTGTACGCCGGCACGAAGACGATGTTGCGCATCCAGCCGCCCTGCTTGCCGGAGTGCACGCAGTGCCCGGCGGTCCACACCAGGTTGGAGCGGCCCGGGTGTGCCGGGTCCTCGACGATCGTGCCGGAGCAGACCATCGGGCCCTTGGGGCTGTCGAAGAAGATCTTCCCGACCGGGGCCATGTTCCGGTGGTACGGGCGGGCGACCTGCTCGGCGGTGACCGGCTGCGGCTCGGGGTCGGTGGCCTCGAACTCACTGCCCGCGCCGGTGGCCTGCACCCCGATCTCCGGCGCGGCCTTGGCCTGCGCCAGCCGGTCGTTCCGCCAGTGGTCCTTGATGATCGGGTTGGCGAAGTCCTGCGCCTTGCGGGCCCACTCGTCCCAGTTCTGCCAGCCGCCGTCCTTCCACTTCTTCAGGCCGTCGATGTCGGTCGGCACGCCCTTGGGGAGCTTCAGGCCCCCGCCGCCCTGCCCCTTGTGGTCGGCGGCGGCCGAACTCCCGGGCCCGGCAGCCGTGTCGTCACCGGGGCCGCAGGCGGTGGCGGTGCCCGCGAGCAGCGCGGCCAGTGCCGCGGCCGCGGCGGTGGAGCGGCGGATGGATGGCATGGTGCGAGTCCCCCCGTGACGTGCCGGCGCCGCCCCCGGCCGCGCCGTTCCGTGATCTGTCATGTCCCTCATCGGACTGCGCTCTACTATGCCGTCACGCCCGGACCGCCCCGCTGCGGGCCCCGGCGGACCCGACGACCCCGGAACGGAACCGGTGCGATGTCCCGCTCAGCGATCGTGCTGCGCAGTTCCCGACTGGCGCTGCGCCGCTTCACCGCCGACGACGCGGAGCCGCTGGCCGCGCTGCACGGCGACCCGGACGTCGTGCGCTTCATCGACACCGGGCGGCCGGTGCCGCGGACGCAGGTGCTGACCCGGACACTGCCGGAGTTCGTCGCCGGGCCGGGCGTCCGGTCCGCGGAAGTGGCCGACGGCGGGGGGTTCATCGGCTGGTTCGCGCTGCGGCCGACCGGTCCGGGGCGGCCCGGCGAGGCGGAGCTCGGCTACCGGCTGCGCAGGGCGGCGTGGGGCAGGGGCTACGCGACCGAGGGGGCCCGCGCGGTGCTCGCGTACGGCTTCGCCGAGCTGGGGGTGCGGCGGGTGACGGCGACGACGATGACGGTCAACCGGGGCTCGCGCCGGGTGATGGAGAAGGCCGGGCTGCGGTACGTGCGGACCTTCTTCGAGGAGTGGCCGGACCACATCGAGGGCGCGGAGCACGGCGATGTGGACTACGCGCTGTCGCGGGAGGAGTGGGCGGCGGCCGCCCGGCACCGGTGAACGCCGAGGTCTCCCCGCACGCCTGACGGTCCGGGTCCGCTACCGGCGGGCCGGTACCCGGGGGTCGCGGTAGGCGGGGCGGGGCCGGGGGGCCGAGATCCCGTCGCGGAACTCCGCCAGCTGCTCCGCGGTGGGGTACCACTGCTGGTGGCAGCGGCCGCACCACCAACGCCAGTTGTCCCAGTCGGTGTTGGTGTTCGTGGTGTCCTTCCACAACCGGTCGTCGCACGCGGGTGTGGGGCACTTCGGCGGGAGGGGCATGGCGTCAGCCTGGTGCGTGCACCGCCGTGCGGAGCGGCGGATCGCCGACCGCCATCCGAACGGGTGAGGCCGGCGGCCGGGCCGCGGCGCGGCACGACGGAGGGGGTGCCGGCCGTGGGCCCGCACCCCCTCCGTCCGTCCTTCCGGCCGGCTACTTCTTCTTCGGCAGCCAGCGCTTCCAGACGTCCGGGTGCTTGTCCACCCACTGCTTCGCCGCCTCGTCGGCGGACAGGCCGCCGGAGGCGATGGCTTCGGAGACCTCGTTCTGGTCGTCCTTGGTCCACTTGAAGTTCTTCAGGAATGCCGCGGCGCTGCCGCCGCTCTTGGCGAACTCGGTGTTGAAGTACTTCTGCAGCGGGGTCGTCGGATAGGCGCAGTCGATGGACTGCGGGTCCTTGGCACCCTTCTCCGCGCAGGCGTCGGTGTACTTGGGGAGCTTGACCTCCACCATCGGCACCTGGTTGAAGAGCCACTGCGGCTCGTACCAGTACGTGAGGAACGGCTTCTTCTGCTTGGCGAACTGCTGGATCTGGGTGATCTGCGCGGCCTCGGAGCCGGCGAAGACCACCTCGTAGTTCAGACCCAGGTTCTTCACCAGCGCCTTGTCGTTGGTGACGTAGGACGGGGAGCCGTCCATCAGCTGGCCCTTGTTGCCGCTCTCCGAGGTCCGCAGCTGCTTGGCGACCTTGTTGAGGTTCTTCCAGTTGGTGACCTCGGGGTGCTTGTCGGCCCAGTACTTGGGCACCCACCAGCCGATGTGGCCGGTGACGCCGTTGCCGCCGCCCGCCGTGATCGTCTTCTTGTCCTTGACGTACCGCTTCTCCTGGTCGGGGTGGCCCCAGTCCTCCAGGATCGCGTCGACCCGGCCCTGGCTGAGGGCGTCCCAGGCGGGGATCTCGTCCACCTGGACGGTGTCGACGTGGTAGCCCAGCCGGTGCTCCAGCAGGTATTTGGCGACCGCGACGTTGGACTGGGCGCCGACCCAGGTCTGCACCGACAGCGTGACCGACTTGGAGCCCTTGGCCGCGGCGAACGGCGAGGACTGCTTGGTCATGTCGGCCTTGCCGCAGGCGGACAGGGACAGGGAGAGGACCACCGTGCCGGCGAGCACGGTCGTACCGAGGACTGCTTTGCGCGTACGGGACATGATCAGGCTCCCTTCCCCGTCGTGCGGCGTTCCGTGGGCTGGGTGACCCGGTCGAGCATCAGGCCCAGGCACACGATCGCCACACCCGCGACCAGGCCGACGGCCAGGTCTCCGGTGGCGAGGCCGGTGACGACGTCGTAACCGAGGGCGCCACCGCCGACCAGACCGCCGATGATGACGACGGCGAGGACGAGCACCACGCCCTGGTTGACGGCCAGCAGCAGCGCCGGCCGGGCGAGCGGCAACTGCACCTGGCGCAGCATCTGCCAGCGGGTGGCGCCCAGCGAGCGGGCCGATTCCATGGCCGCGGGGTCCACCTGGCGCAGGCCCTGGGTGGTGATGCGGATGACCGCGGGCAGCGCGTAGACGACCGCCGCGGCGGCGGCCGGGGCCCGGCCCACCGCGAAGAGGGCGACGACCGGGATCAGGTACACGAACTGCGGCATGGTCTGCATGACGTCGAGGACGGGGCGCAGGATCGCCTCGAAGCGCTTGCTGCCGGCCGCGAGGATGCCCACGCCGAAGCCCAGCACCAGGGTCACCGCGAGGGCGGCGAGCACCTGGGAGAGGGTGTTCATGGACGGCTTCCACACGCCCAGCACACCGATGGCGGCCATCGCGAGGACGGCGGTCAGTGCGGTGCGCCAGGTGCCGATGAGCCAGGCCAGCGCGGCGACGACGAGCAGCGTGCCGTACCAGGGAAGCGCGGTCAGGCCGTCGCGCAGCGGGTTGAGCACCCAGTTGGTGAAGTGCGCGGCCCAGTCGGCGGTGCCGCCGATGACCGGGACGCCGGAGTAGAGGTGGTCGACCATCCAGCCCTTGAAGTCGTTGACCGGGCGGGCGATGTCCACCGCCCAGGCGCCCGGCCAGACCAGCGAGCCCGCGAGGCGGCCGAGCAGGGCGAGGACCGCGGTGACCGCGGCGATGCCGGCCCAGGCCCGCCAGCCGCGCAGCCAGGCCGGGCCGCCGGTGGCGGTGTCCGCGCCCAGCCGGGCGCCGGCCGCTGCGGTGGTGCGGTCCATGACGATGGCCAGCAGCACGATCGGGACGGCGGCGGCGAGGGCGGCGCCGACGTCGACCGAGGCGAGCGCCTGGTAGACGCGGTCACCGAGACCGGCCGCGCCGATCATGGAGGCGATCACGACCATGGACAGCGCCATCATGATCGTCTGGTTGACGCCGAGCAGCAGCTCCTTGCGGGCCAGCGGGAGCCGGGCGGTCAGCAGCCGCTGCCGGCCGGTGGCGCCGAGCGAGGCGACCGCCTCCAGCACCCCCGCGTCCGCCCCGCGCAGACCCAGCGCGGTCAGCCGCGCCATCGGCGGCGCCGCGTAGACGACGGTGGCCAGCAGCGCGGCCGGGACGCCGATGCCGAAGACCAGCACGACGGGCAGCAGGTAGGCGAACGCCGGCAGCACCTGCATGGTGTCGAGGACCGGGCGCAGGATGCGAAAGAGCCGGTCGGACAGGCCCGCGGCCAGGCCGAGCAGCGCGCCGACGGCGACCGAGGCGAGCACCGCCACGACCATCAGCGCGAGCGTCTGCATGGTCGGGACCCACATCCCGAGCGCCCCGCTGACCAGGAAGGACAGCAGCGCGGTGGCGGCGATGCGGGGGCCGGCCACGCGCCAGGCGAGCAGCGTGACGCCGGCCGTCACACCGGTCCAGCCCAGCGCGAGCAGCACCAGGTAGACGGCGCGTACGGAGAGGACCACGGCGTTGGAGAGGTGGCCGAGGAAGTAGACGAACAGCCAGTGGCTGTCGCGGTTGTCGATGATCCAGTCGCTGGTCTTGCCGAGCGGCCCGGACACGTCGACGGTCAGCGCCGAGGGCCACCCGCCGCCGGTCCACGTGGCGTGCGCGAGCGGGACGAGGACCGCCGCGGCGACGGCGAGCAGCAGGAGCTTGGCGAGGCCGCGGCGGTCCAGCAGGGCCTGGACCGGGCCGGACTTGGGGGCGTCGGCGCCGAGGCCGCGCTGAGCGGCCGGGGGTGCGGATGCGGTGCTCATGCGCGCCCCCGCTTGACGGTGCCCGTGGGCACGTTCATCGCGGCGCAGCGCTGGGCCTCGCGCCACTGGCGCAGCAGGGCGGCGCGCAGGCGGGCCCGGGGCGTGGCCGCGGGAGCTCTGGAACCGACGGCGCGCAGGGCGCCGCCTCTGGGGGTCGCGGCGTACATCAGGCAGCCACCTCGCCGTGCTGCGGGCGGTCGATCCGGGCGACCACGTCGAGCAGGCAGGCGTGGTCGACGACGCCCAGGCAGCGGCCGTCCTCGACGACCCGGGCCGCGCCGCCGGAGCGGGCGACCGCCTCGATGGCGTCCGAGATGAGGGTGTCGGCGGTCAGCGCCGGGCCCTGGTCGGCCTCGCCCTCGCCGGCCGGACGCATCGCGCGGCGCACGGTCAGCACCTGCTCGCGCGGCACGTCCCGGACGAAGTCCCGCACGTAGTCGTCGGCCGGGGAGCCGACGATCTCCTCGGGGGTGCCGAGCTGGACGATCTCGCCGTCGCGCATCAGGGCGATCCGGTCGCCGACCCGCAGCGCCTCGGCGAGGTCGTGGGTGATGAAGACCATCGTGCGGCCCTCCTCACGGTGCAGGCGGACGACCTCTTCCTGCATGTCGCGGCGGATGAGCGGGTCGAGGGCGCTGAACGGCTCGTCGAAGAGCAGGACCTCGGGGTCGACGGCGAGCGCGCGGGCCAGTCCGACGCGCTGCTGCTGGCCGCCGGACAGCTGCCCGGGGCGGCGCTTCTCCAGGCCGGCCAGGCCCACCTTGTCGACCATCTCGTTGGCCCGCTCGCGGCGCTCCGCCTTGCCGACGCCCTGGATCTCCAGGCCGTAGGCGACGTTGTCGACGACGGTGCGGTGCGGCAGCAGGCCGAAGTGCTGGAAGACCATGGCGGCGCGGCGGCGGCGCAGTTCGCGCAGCGCCGTGCGGTCCATGGCGCGGACGTCCTCGCCGTCCATCTCCAGGTCGCCGCTGGTCGGCTCGATCAGCCGGGTCAGGCACCGTACGAGGGTGGACTTGCCGGAGCCGGACAGGCCCATGACGACGAAGACCTCGCCCTTGTGGACGTCGAAGGAGACGTCGCGGACGGCGGCGGTGCAGCCGGTCTGCTCACGCAGTTCCTGGGCGCTCAGCTCGGTGACGGAGGTGTCGTCGGGGATCTTGTCGGCCTTGGGGCCGAAGACCTTCCACAGGTGCCGGACGGAGAAGACGACCTCGCGGGCGTCCTCCGCGGCGTCGGCGGCTTTGCGGGCGTTGGGTATCTCGGATGCGCCGGCGGAGGTGGTAGCCATCACGCATCACCTCCCTGTGTCGGGGCCTTATGGAGCAGGTCGGCGCACTTCTCCCCCACCATGAGCACGCCCAGCATCGGGTTGACGGCCGGCATGGTCGGGAAGACCGAGGCGTCGGCGATACGGATGCCGGCCAGCCCGCGGATCTTCAACTCGGGGTCGACCACGGCCAGTCGGTCGTCGGCGGCGCCCATCTTGCAGGTGCCGGCCGGGTGGTAGACGGTGTGCGCGGCCTTGCGCACCAGCTCGCTGATCTCCGCGTCGTCGGTCACGTCCGGACCGGGGAAGACCTCGCGCTTGAGCCACTTGGCGAACGGCTCGGCCTGCGCGACCTTGCGTGCCAGCTTGATGCCGTCGACCAGGGTGCGGCCGTCGTAGTCGTCCTCGTCCTCGAAGTACCGGAAGTCCAGCGCGGGCTTGACCTCGGGGTCCGCGGAGGTGAGGTAGAGCCGGCCGCGGGAGCGGGACTTGGGGATGTTGGGGGTCATCGACACCCCGTGCTCGGGCCGTTCGTAGCCCAGCCGCTCGGGGTTGTCGGTGAAGGGGATCTGGTAGAAGTGGAACATCAGGTCGGGGCCCTTGTGCTCGGGGTCCCGCTTGACGAACAGGCCGGCGTCGGAGTCCATCGCGGAGTTGCCCGGGATCGGCCCGTCGGTCTCCCAGACGATCACCGACTCGGGGTGGTCGATGAGGTTCTCGCCCACGCCCGGCAGGTCGTGCACGACGGGGATGCCCAGCGCCTCGAGGTCCTTCTTCGGCCCGATGCCGGAGTGCATCAGCAGCCGCGGGGTGTCGACGGCGCCGGCGCACACCAGCACCTCGCGCGCGGCCTCGACGTAGATCTCCTCGCCGTCCTTGGTGCGGACGTGCACGCCCTTGGCGGTGGTGCCGTCCAGCTCCAGCTTGTGCGCCCAGGTCTCCAGCATCAGCGTGAGGTTGGGGCGGTCCCCGGCCTCGATGTGCGGGTGGAGGTAGGCGACGGACGCGGAGGAGCGCTTGTTGTTCTCCGGGTGGTAGGAGAGGTCGAAGAAGCCGACGCCCTCGTCGAAGGGCTGGTCGTTGAACCCGACGACCTCGGGCACGCCGAGGGCGGTCTTCGTCGCCTCGATCCAGTCGCTGGCGATCTGGTTCTGGTCCTTCTTCGCCACCCGCACGATGTTGTTGCGCAGCTTGCCGAAGTAGGGGTCCATCTCCTTGTGGCCCCAGCCGGCGGCGCCCGCCGCCTCCCACTCGTCCCAGTCGGACGGCAGCGGCTTGAAGGAGATCAGGGTGTTGTGGGAGGAGCAGCCGCCGAGCACCTTGGCGCGGCTGTGCAGGATGTGCGAGTTGCCGCGCGGCTGCTCGGTGGTCGTGTACTCGTAGTCCAGCTCGCCGCCGAGCAGGCCGAGCCACTTGCGCAGCGTCAGCACGTCCTCGCGGTCGATGTCGGAGGGACCACCCTCGATGACGGCGACGGTGACCCCGGGGTCCTCGGTGAGGCGGGAGGCGATGACGGAACCGGCGGTTCCGCCACCGACAACGACGTAGTCGTACACGGGCATGGGGGTGGTTCTCCTTCTGCGAAATTCACCAGCGCTGCGATGCGCCCGATCTGCCAGGGGGTGGAGGCGGGAGGACGGGGCCGGCGCCGAGGGGGAGGCGGCGCCGGCCCCGGGTCAGCCCGCGAACCAGCGCACCGGCTCCGGCCGGAGGTTTTCGTAAATGTGCTTGCTCTCGCGGTATTCGTCCAGACCCGTGGGGCCCAGTTCCCGGCCGATGCCGGACTTCCCGAAGCCGCCCCACTCCGCCTGCGGGAGGTAGGGGTGGTAGTCGTTGATCCACACCGTGCCGTGCCGCAGCCGCGCCGCGACGCGGCGGGCGCGGGCGGTGTCGGCGGAGAACACCGCGCCGGCCAGGCCGTACTCGGTGTCGTTGGCGAGTGCGACGGCCTCGTCCTCGGTGCGGAAGGTCTCCACCGTCAGGATCGGCCCGAAGGTCTCCTCGCGGACCACCTTCATCTCGCGGTGGCAGCCGTCGAGCACGGTCGGCGCGTAGAAGTAGCCGGTGGCCGGGCGGACGTCGGACGGCTCGGGCCGGGCGCCGCCGCAGCGCAGCTGGGCACCCTCGGCGAGCGCGGAGGCGACGTACGCCTCGACCTTGTCGAGCTGCTGCTGGGAGACGAGCGGGCCGCACTCGACGCCGTCCTCGGTGCCCCGGCCGAGCTTGATCTTCTCGGCGCGGCGGGCGAGTTCGGCGACGAAGCGGTCCCGCACCGGCTCCTCGATGATCAGCCGGGCGCCGGCCGAGCAGACCTGCCCGCTGTGGATGAACGCCGCGTTCAGCGCCTGGTCGACGGCGGTGTCGAAGCCCTCGTCGGTGGCGCAGGCGTCGGCGAAGACCACATTGGGGTTCTTGCCGCCGAGCTCCAGCGCGATCTTCTTGGCGCCGGAGACCGCCGCCGCGCCCGCCTTCGTGCCGCTGACCAGGCCACCGGTGAAGGAGAACAGGTCGACGTCCGGGTGCTCGGCCAGCCGCTGGCCGACCGGGAGGCCCGCGCCGGTGACGATGTTGGCGACGCCGGCCGGGAGGCCGGCCTCGACGAGTAGCTTGACCAGGTGCACGGTCGACAGCGGGGTGACCTCGCTGGGCTTGATCACAAAAGTGTTGCCGGCCGCGAGGGCCGGCGCGATCTTCCAACTCGCCTGCAGCAGCGGGTAGTTCCACGGCGTGATGAGCGCGCAGACGCCGACCGGCTCGTGCACGACGACGCTGTGGATGTCGGGCGACCCGGCGTCCACCACCCGCCCGCCGCTCTCGTTCATCACCAGGTCGGCGAAGTACCGGAAGGCGTCGGTGACGCAGTCGACGTCGACCCGGCCCTCCTCCAGCGTCTTGCCGGTGTCCCGGCTCTCGATCAGCGCGATCTCCTCGCGGTCGCGCTGGAGCAGGTCGGCGACCCGGCGCAGCAGCGCGGAGCGCTCGGCGACCGGCGTACGGGGCCAGGCGCCGGTGCCGCCGTCGAAGGCGCGGCGGGCGGCCGCGACCGCCGCGTCGGCGTCCTCGGCGCCGCCCTCGGACACCACCTGGAGCGTGCTCGCGTCGGCGGGGTCGAGGACCTCCCGCGTGGCGCCGGATGCGGCGGACTGCCACACCCCGTCTACGTGAATGGTCTCGCTTGCCGACACGTCGTTCTGCCTTCCGCTTACCGATTTGTTCCCACTGGTGCAACCACTGGCATCACCAGCAACGGGAACCCCTATCCGGAAGCGCCCCACCTATGCCCAAACCTTCATGGAAAGTGAGCCGACTCACTCAATGTGCGAACGAATGTCCTAGAACGTACCCTGAATAGCCGTATGTCCCTCAGGCCCCCCACAGGGGCGCCCGGTCACCCCTCCTACCCAGGCCACACCCCCCTTCCACGCCCCCTCCGGACCGGAGGTGCCGAGATGACCAGCAGATGCCGCGCCGTCACCGCCACCGCCGCCCTGAGTTGCGGGGCGGCCCTGCTCGCCGGGGCCGCCTGCACGGGTGTCGCGGCGGCCGACGACTCCGACGGCGAGGGCGACCTCGCCGGCAAATCGGCCCAGCAGATCTCCGACGACGCCCTGCACGAACTCGTCGCCGCGCACTCCCTGCGCCTGCGGACCCGGACCTCCGCCGACCCCACCGCGCTCGACCTCACCCTCGACCGGGCCGGCAACTGCACCGGCGCCATCAGCAAGGGCCCCTACGGCCGCGTCGAGATCATCAAGCACGGCGCACAGGTCTGGATGAAACCGGACGCGGCCTTCTGGAAGAGCCAGCTGCCCGGCAGCAAGGGCGAGGAGGCCGCCGCGAAGTACCGGAACACCTTCCTGCACGGCACCACCCGCGACGACTTCCTGCACGGCCTGTCCGAGGCGTGCGACCTCACCGCCTTCCAGAAGTCGGCCGCCGCCCCCGACGAGCCGCCCTCCGGCGCCCCGTCGCCGTCCCGCACCCCGGCCCTCACCAAGGGCCGCCCCACCGTCCACGAGGGCGCCCGTGTCCTGCCCCTCGTCAAGAAGGCCGACGGCGTCGTCCAGACCCTCTACGTCGCCATCGACGGCAAGCACTACCCCCTCAAGCTCACCGCCGAGGTCGACCACCAGACCGGCACCATCCTGCTGAGCAACTACGGCACCCCGGTCCCCGCCACCACCCCCGCCCCCGGCGACACCGCCGACATCTCGGCGCTGGAGGACCTCCTCCAGGGCACCCAGCGGGCCTGACGGGGCCGCCCTCGTGGACGGGTGGGGCGGCTCCCCGGAGGGACGGCCCGTCCGCCGGTCAGGCGTCCGCTGCCGCGCCCGGCCCGGCAGCGGTCACCGGTGGCACGGCGCAGTGGTCGGAGAAGCCCTGGCTGCGCAGGCCCATCGCGCTGTTCAGACGGGAGCGCAGGTTCTCCACCGCCACCATGGTGGTCAGCTCGACGAACGCCCGGTCGCCGAGCCGCCCGCGCAGGTCCGCGGCCAGCTCGTCGGTGACCGCCGGCGGCGTCGCGGTCATCGCCTCCGCGTACTCCATGACCAGCCGCTCCGGCTCCGTGAAGGACTCCCGGTGGGCGCGCCAGTCCGGCACCTTGCTGATCTTCGCGAGCGGCAGTCCGAGCCGGTCCGCCTGCCAGTGGCCGAAGTCCACGCACCACGAGCAGCCGATCGCCGCGGCCGACGCCAGCTCCGCCAGGTGCCTCAGCGCCGGGTCCAGCGCCTTCCAGCGCGCCACCCTGCTCTCGAAGGCGAAGTACGCGCGCAGGATCTTCGGGTGGTGCCCCAGCACCAGGGCGGGCTGCATGACCTTGCCGTAGGCGCGCCGCGAGTACCACTCGGCGAGGCGCAGGGTGACGGTGCGGGGCGGGGAGAGCGGAATCCGGGCCATGGCGGTGCCTCCTTGTGTCACCGGGGCCGGCCACCGGCCCCTCACTCCATTGACGTACCGGTACCGGCCGGTGTGACATCCCGGGGGCGACAATGCAGGCATGGCTGAGACAGCGGCGAAAGCGGTGCTCGTGGGTGGCCCCCAGGAACTGCCCGAACGGATCGTCCCGGTCGATCCACCCGGGTCCGAGCTGAAGATCCCGTTCCGTAACGGCTACGAGCACTTCCGGGCCACCAGCCGGCAGCAGCACACGCCCGAGGGGCCGCTGCCCGTCTACGAATGGTGGGAGCGCACGGAGCTGCCCGGGTAGCGGCCGACGCACCGTCACCGCGCGCAAACGGCCGAGCCCGCACGGCCGTTGCGGCCGTGCGGGCTCGGTGTGTCGGTACTGCCGGCTCAGAGGAGGCCGAGGGCGCGAACCGCCTCGCGCTCCTCCTCCAGCTCCTTGACGGACGCGTTGATGCGCTCACGCGAGAAGTCGTTGATCTCCAGGCCCTGGACGATCTCGTAGCGGCCGTCCTTGGTGGTGACGGGGAACGAGGAGATCAGGCCCTCCGGGACGCCGTAGGAGCCGTCCGAGGGGATGCCCATCGAGGTCCAGTCGCCGTCGGCGGTGCCGTTGACCCAGGTGTGGACGTGGTCGATGGCGGCGTTGGCGGCGGAGGCCGCCGAGGACGCGCCACGGGCCTCGATGATCGCCGCGCCGCGCTTGGCGACGGTCGGGATGAAGTTCTCGGCCAGCCACTTCTCGTCGTTGACGATCTCGGCGGCGTTCTTGCCGGCGACCGTGGCGTGGAAGATGTCGGGGTACTGGGTCGCGGAGTGGTTGCCCCAGATCGTCAGCTTCTTGATCTCGGAGACCGGCGCGCCGGTCTTCGTCGCGAGCTGCGAGATGGCGCGGTTGTGGTCCAGGCGGGTCATCGCGGTGAAGCGCTCGCGCGGTACGTCCGGCGCGGCGGCCTGCGCGATCAGCGCGTTGGTGTTGGCGGGGTTGCCGACGACCAGGACCTTGATGTCGTCCGCGGCGTGGTCGTTGATGGCCTTGCCCTGCGGCTTGAAGATGCCGCCGTTGGCCTCCAGGAGGTCGCCGCGCTCCATGCCCTTGGTGCGGGGGCGGGCGCCGACGAGCAGGGCGACGTTCGCGCCGTCGAAGGCCACGTTCGGGTCGTCCGAGATGTCGATGCCCTGGAGCAGCGGGAAGGCGCAGTCCTCCAGCTCCATCGCGGTGCCCTCGGCGGCCTTCAGACCCTGCGGGATCTCCAGGAGGCGCAGCTTGACCGGCACGTCCGCGCCGAGCAGATGACCGGAAGCGATGCGGAAGAGGAGTGCGTAACCGATCTGGCCGGCGGCGCCGGTGACGGTGACATTGACGGGAGTGCGGGTCATGGCGATCTCCTGCGCGGTGTTTTTCCGGGGGCAAGCCCCTGGACCACCATGGGTGGCGGTGGGTGTCCCTGCCCAGTTATCGAGGTCTCTTGGTATCGAGAGACTCGGCCGTCAGGCTATCGGACCCCTACCCGCAGGAAGTGACGGGCCGGTGTGGAACACCTCACCGGGTGCGTCGGACGCACCCGGGCCCCGTGGGTGGTGGGGCGGCCGCCCGCTCAGGGAGGGGGGAAGCGCGCGGCCGCCGGGTGGTGCCACACCCGTGGGGGGGTACGGAGGAGCGCCTGCCCGGGATACCGCGGGGCATGCCCCCGTCTTTTCCGGGCACGTCCGCGAACGGCGATTACCGGCCAGGGACGGGCCGGTGAGCCGCCTCGACCGGCCCCGGTCAGCGGGCGGCCCCGGTCAGCGGGCGGCCCGCGCGGTGACCGGGCGGGCGCAGACGTTCGCGCCCGCGGCGGTCGTCCCGCACGCCGAGACCTTCGCCGGGTCGCCCGTCACCTGCACCATCGCGGTGTACGCCGCGCCGTCCCGCCGGACCCGCGCCGTGACGCGCCGCCCGTCCGCGCTGACCGTCGCCCGGTCACCCGGCGCCGCACCGCTGATCCGCGCCCAGGCCGCCCGGCAGACCGTGCTGTAGCGGACCTCTATCAACGCGCCGCCCGCCGTACCGCGGGACGCGCTGGTGGCCCGCGTCCCGCCGCAGCCCATCGCCTCCGGGTCCTTGCCCGCGCAGTCGGCACCGCTGCACCGCACCCCGGCCGGCAGCACCGGCCGCGCGCCGGAGGAGGCCGGCGGCGCGGGTGGCGCGGCCGCCGTCCTGCTGCCCTCGGCGGCATCCGGATGCAGCAGGAGCACGGCGGCGACGGCCACCAGCAGCGCGCCGACCGCGCCGGCCGCCCACGCGACCGCCCGGCGCCCGCGGGCCCGCCGGTCCGCACGATCCCCGTCGTCCGCACCGTCCGCACCGTCCGCGCCGGGTTCCGCCGCCGGGGCGCCAGCGGGGGCGGCTCGTGTCACCTCCCCCTCCCTGCCGGGGAAATCGCCGGGCGCGGGCTCCCGCGCACCGCGCTGCAGCGGCACCGAAGCGGCCCACGGCGCCGCAGCCGTCTCCCGCTGCGCCGCGACCTCGACGCCCCGCGCCGACGTGCCGGCCGGCCCGTTCGGGCTCGCCGACGCACCGGAGTTGCCGTGCCCGGCCGAGGCGCCGGCGGTCCCGGAAGGCACCGCTCCCGTCGTGTGCGCCGAGGACCGCTCCTGCCCTGACGGTGTCTCGAACTCGCCCAGGGCGGCCCGCGCCTGGGCGACCCGTATCGCCTCCATCGTGACGTCCTGCCGCATCTCCGCCCGGCTCCAGGCGCGTTCGGCCAGCTCCCACAGGGTGGTGAGGTGCCCGGCATGCGTGCCGGTCGCCTCGGCGAGCGCCAGCACCGCACGTCGCGGCGGCAGCAGCCGCCCGTTGAGGTAGCGCTCCCACGACGTCTTGCTGAAGCCCGTACGGTCCGCGAGGGCGGACACGCTCAGCCCGCTGCGGTCCACGAGTCTGCGCAGCCGGGCCGCGAACTCCCGCACCTGCGGGTCCAGTTCCTCCGGCAGCGGCTTCCAGCGAGGCATGGCCTCCCCCAATCCACCGTGTACGCGCGACGACGCGACTCCCCCGGTCCGCCGGCCTCCATTGCCTACCCACAGGGATGCCCCCGGCCAGGACGCACTTCCCCTTTCCTGAGCGCACGGGAGCAGTCGGGGCATATGTCGCACACCCGTACGCGCCCTGGAGCTCCCAGCAGTGTGGCATTTCTGCCCGAGTTCCTACGACTTTCCTACGGATGCCGACAAGAACCGGCCAAGATGGCACCGGACGTGTGCCGTCCGGGCCGACCCGGCAAGCACACCGGGCCGGCCCGGGAACACGCCTGCTCGGCCCGGACGGCGCGCCGGGTCAGCCCGGGAAGCACTCCTTCGCGGCGCCGCCCGCCGGATAGAGGCACAGCCGGATGCCCCGCGGGCCGCGGGCCGCCGCCATCGGCGTGACGAGATACCCCTCGGCGTCGAACCGGTCCCGCACCCGCACCGACCGCGGCGCCGACCCCGGCACCCACACCTCGATGCGGTCGCCGACCCGGCCGTTGCGCAGCCGCCCCCAGGCCGCGCCGCAGACCCTGCCGTAGCGGACCTGAACATGCTGCCCCCGGGTGGCGGTCCGCTCCAGGGGCGTGTCCACCAGGCCCGCACCGCCACAGAACATCGACTGCGGATCCTTGCCGTCGCACGCCCTCCCGCGGCAGCCGGTGACCGCCGACGAGGACGCACCGCGCGCTGCGCCGGGCCGCTCCCCCGCCCCTCCCCCGCCCAGAAGGCCAGCGCCGCGCCGACCGCCAGGACGCCCACGCAGGCCCCGGCCGCCACCGCGGCCACCGCCCGGGAGAGCGGCGGCCGCGCCGGGGGCCCGGCCGGCCCGGAGGGCTCGCGCGGCAGGGCAGGCCCGGGTGGCGCGGCCGGCTCGGCACGTACGGAGGGCGCGGCCCGTCGGCTCCAGGCCGCGTCCGCCAGCTCCCACAGCGCCAGCAGCCGCCCGGCCGGCTCGCCCGCCAGCCGGCACAGCGCCTCGACCGCGCCCCGGGGTGGCAGCTTCTTGCCGTTGAGATAGCGCTCCCACGAGGACTTGCTGTAGGGCGTGCGCGCGGACAGCGCGGCCAGGCTCAGCCCCGTACGCCCCCGTAACTCCCGCATACCAGCGGCCAGTCGGGACGCCGCCACGCCCTCGCACAGCTCGCCGCGGTGCCCGCTCACCGGCGCAGCACCTGCCAGGTGTCGGGGCCCACGATCCCGTCCGTCGGCAGCCCGGCCCCGGCCTGGAGGCGCTTGACGGCGCGCTGGGTGTTCTCGCCGACGATGCCGTCCACCGGGCCCGGGTCGTAGCCGTGGTGGTGCAGCAGGCACTGCGCCTCGACGACGTCCCAGCCGGTGGCGCCGCTGCCCAGGATCGCGGTCGTGGTCCGGCTCCGCCCGGCGGACAGGCCGCCCGGCCCGCGCGTGAGGCGACAGTCGAAGGTCTCACCGACCCGGTGGGTGAAGGCCGGTACGGCGCCGGCGGTCCGGCCGGCCGCGGTGCCGGCCGTACCGCGCCCGGCGGCGTCCTGCTGCCAGGGCCGGACGATCAGCAGCGCGACGGCGGCCACGACGACCACGCCCAGCGCCGCCAGCACGACCAGCGACCCGGTCCGCACCCGGGGACCCCCGGCCGGCCGCGGAGCCCCCTCCCCGGCCCCCGTCGCGTCCGGCCCGCCACCGGGGTCCGGCGGATCAGCCGGGTCAGCCGCCCGTCCCGCCTCCGGAGCCGCCGCCGCGCCCCACGCCTGCGCCGCGACCTCGTGCAGCGCCAGCAGCCGGGTCGGATCGGCGTCGCAGACCCGCGCCAGCGCCGCCACCGCGTCGCGCGGCGGCAGCTTCTTGCCGTTGAGATAGCGCTCCCACGACGACTTGCTGTACGACGTCCTGGCCGCGAGCGAGACCAGGCTCAGCCCGCTGTGGTCCTTGAGTCTGCGGAGTTGCACGACGAGCTGCCGCACCCGCTGGTCGAGCGATTCGGGCAGCCCTTTCCAACGCGACATGTTCCACCCCGTACGCGTTCGTTCTCCCCCGAGGCACGAGCCCCCTGTGCAAGCCGATGATGACGCGGACGCGGCCTCCGGTTCCCGCTTTTACGGTTTCCGCACCGTTTCCGGACATCCGTACCGAACACTCCCCGTCCCAGCGCGGCGTCCGCGGGGCCCACGTCCCCGCAGGCCGGCCCGTGGGACGTCCCACGAGGTCCCCACCGGCCGGCGTGCGGTGGCAGGCCGCCGGCGCGGCGGCGCAGAGTCGGTGCCGCACCACCGGCGGCGCGGTCCACCCCGCGCCGCCGCCACACAACGGGGAGGAACCCACACCATGAACATCCGCAGGAACGTCCGTCAGCGCCTCGCCCTCACCGCGGCCGCCGCGGCCGTCTCCGGCGGCCTGGCCCTCGCCCCGGCCGCCGGCGCCTTCGCCGCGCCCGCCCCCGCCCACACCCAGCAGGGCTCCGTCACCCTCCAGCGCGCCCCGGGCAACTGTCCCCGCGGCTACCTGTGCGTCTACCCCAAGCCCAACTACAAGGGCACGCCGAAGAAGGTCGCCGGCAACAACCGCGACCTGCGGCGCTACGGCGGTGCCTTCAACCACCCGTGGTCGGCGTTCAACAACGGCACCCGCTGCAACGTGACGGTCTACGAGCGGCCCAACTACCGCGGCGGCCACGCGAAGCTGAACCGCGGCACCGGCTGGGCGTACATCGGCGGCAACATCATGACCATCTACTCGGACAAGTGGTGCTGAGCGCCCCACACACGACGGCGGCGGCCCGCCCTCCCACGGGGGAGGGGGCGGGCCGCCGTCCGGTGCCGTCGCGCCTCAGCGCACGGTGAAGTGCACGATGTCGTCGAGGAACGGGATGTGGATCCACGGCTTCGGCTGCACCATCAGGGCCAGCATCACGATGACGAAGCCGAGCACCCCGTACGTCAGCATGTCCGTGAAGCGGGAGCGCACCGCCAGCATCCCCACCGCCGGCAGCACCCGGCGCAGCACCGCGCCCGCCAGCAGTGCGAGCCCGATCACGAGCGCGCCGATCCGGAACGCGTCCAGCGCGACGAGCAGCAGCCCGACCGCGACCCCGCCCATGACCGTCAGCAGCGGCCACTGCCGGGCCGGCGCCGGGAAGCCGCCCGACGCGGCCCGGCCGCCGCCCTCCGGGCGGGCCGTGTCGCGGGTCAGGGTCGGAAAGCGGCGCGAGGAGCGCTGCGGCTCGGACGCTCCGTCCGAATGCGCTTCGGCAGCCATGGCTGGCAGTCCCTTCCGTGTCCGGTCCGTCTGTCTGTGTCTTCCGGGAACACCGTCATCCCCGGTACCAGGGTCGCAGAGTCCGCGGGCGGTCAGCCCGCCGCGCGCTCGGCCGCCTCGACGACGTTGACCAGCAGCTGGGCGCGGGTCATCGGGCCGACACCGCCCGGGTTGGGGGCGACCCAGCCGGCCACCTCGGCGACGCCCGGGTGCACATCGCCGACGATCTTGCCCGCCTCGTCGCGGCTGACGCCGACGTCCAGGACGGCCGCGCCCGGCTTGACGTCCTCCGGCTTGATGATGTGCGGCACACCCGCCGCCGCGACGATGATGTCGGCCTGCTTGAGGTGCGCGGACAGATCGCGGGTGCCGGTGTGGCACTGGGTCACCGTGGCGTTCTCCGACTTGCGGGTCAGCACCAGCGGCATCGGACGGCCGATGGTGATGCCGCGGCCGACGACCACCACGTGCGCGCCCTTGATCTCGACGTCATGACGGCGCAGCAGCTGCACGATGCCGTACGGGGTGCACGGCAGCGGGCCCTCGATGCCCAGCACCAGCCGGCCCAGGCTCATCGGGTGCAGCCCGTCCGCGTCCTTGGCCGGATCCATCAGCTCCAGCACGCGGTTGGCGTCGATGCCCTTGGGGAGCGGGAGTTGGACGATGTAGCCCGTGCAGGCCGGGTCCTCGTTGAGCTCCCGTACGACCGCCTCGATCTCCTCCTGGGTGGCGGTCTCCGGCAGTTCGCGCTGGATCGAGGCGATGCCGACCTGCGCGCAGTCGCGGTGCTTGCCGTTGACGTACCAGCGGCTGCCCGGGTCGTCGCCGACCAGGAGGGTGCCGAGGCCAGGCTGCACGCCCTTGGCCTTCAGCGCCTCGACGCGGGCGGTGAGCTCGGACTTGATAGCGGCTGCGGTGGCCTTGCCATCCAGAATCTGGGCAGTCATGGCTCCATCTTCCCGGACGAGGGCGGCCGCGTACCAATCAGGGCGCGCGAGGCGTGCGGCGCGGGGCATCCGCGGGGTTCCCGGCCGGCCGCACGGGCCGCCGATGGCCGGAATTGATCATTGCACTTGCACAACAGCTGAGGGCCTTGACTGGACAGAGTGAATGCGCAACTAGAAGGATTGACACGCAGTGCCGCAGGCTTCGTCGGGGGGGTGGCCAGTGAAACCTGTTTTTCCTCCGCGTCACGCCGCGTGTCCCCCACTGACCCAACGGAGGAAAACAGCAGATGAGCTTCGGTGACCCGAACAACCCGTACGGCCAGCAGCCGCAGGCGCCGTACGGCCAGCAGCCGCCCGTCCCGCCGCAGGGCGGCCAGCCCGGCTACGGCTACCCCCAGCAGGCCCCGCAGGCCCCCCAGCAGCCGTACGGCTACCCCCAGCAGGGCGTCCCGCCGCAGGGCGGCCAGCCCGGTTACGGCTACCCGCAGCAGGCGGCCTACGGCCAGCCCGGCATGCCGGGCATGGGCATGCCGCAGGGCTACGCGAGCTGGGGCGCGCGCGTCGGCGCGTACCTCATCGACTACCTGATCGTGGGCCTGATCCCCACCATCCTGTACATCGTCGGCATGGCCATGACGGCCAGTTCGGCCGCCTCGTCCATCCCGGACACCTCGTCCTGCCCGCCCGGTGACGTGCAGTGCATCAGCGACGCCTACAACAAGGCCAGCGAGACCAGCACGCCGGCCGGCGCCTTCGTGATGGTCGCCATCGCCGCGCTGATCGGCCTCGCCGCCGGCATCTTCGTCCTCGTCAAGGAGGGCAGCACCGGCCAGACGCCCGGCAAGAAGGCGATGAACATCCGCCTGGTCAAGGAGACCACCGGCCAGCCGATCGGCTTCGGCATGGCCTTCGTGCGCAAGCTGTGCCACATCCTCGACGGGTTCTGCTGCCTCGGCTACCTGTGGCCGCTGTGGGACGAGAAGTCGCAGACGTTCGCCGACAAGATCGTCGGCACGGTGGTCGTCAAGTCCCAGTGAGCTGACCGGGGCAACCCCCCGGCCCGCCGTGCACCACTCCCCGAAGGCCCCCTCGCACCTGCGCGATCGGGGCCTTCGCGGCTCCGTCCAACTCGCTTGAAGGACACCGCTCGTGAGTTACCCCAACCAGAACAACCCCTACGGGCCGCCGCCGGGGCAGCAGCCCGGCTACGGCTACCCCCAGCAGGGCGTCCCGCCGCAGCCCCCGCAGCCGTCGCCGTACGGCCCGTACCCGGGCGGCGGCCCGATGCCCGGCATGCAGCCGCAGTACCCGATGGTGATGCCGGGCGGGGTCAAGGCCGCCCGCATCATGCTGTACGTCCTCGCCGGTCTCAACCTCATCGGCCTGGTCCTCGCCGTCGTGGGCCTGGGCGGCGTCAGCAGGGCCTCGCACGACACCTCCCCGTACGCCGACTCCGAAGACCTCGTGGCGATGAACATCGGCAAGGGCCTGCTGATCGCGGCGATCGTGGTCATCGTCATCTTCACCGCGGCCGCCATCACGCTGGCCGCGCAGTTCGCCAACGGCGGCGGCGGCGTCCGCGTCGGCACCATCATCTTCGGTGTCACCACCACCATGCTGAGCCTGTTCAGCTTCCCGCTCGGCCTGGTCCACACCATCCTCGGGATCCTGGTGCTGGTCTTCGTCTCCAAGGACGACGGCAACGCCTGGTTCAGCCGGCCGCGTTACTGACCCGCGCGCGCCCGCACACCACGAAGGGCCGCATCCCCGGGCGGGGATGCGGCCCTTCGCGTCGCTGTACCTGCCGGCTCAGTGGAAGAAGTGCCGGGTCCCGGTGAAGTACATCGTCACGCCGGCCTTCTCCGCCGCCTCGACCACCAGCTCGTCACGGACCGAACCACCGGGCTGCACCACGGCCTTGACGCCGGCCTCCGCCAGCACCTCGAAACCGTCCGGGAACGGGAAGAACGCGTCCGACGCCGCGTACGAGCCGCGCGCCCGGTCCTCACCGGCACGCTGCACCGCCAGCTTCGCCGAGTCCACCCGGTTGACCTGGCCCATGCCGACACCGACCGTGGCACCGTCCTTGGCCAGCAGGATCGCGTTGGACTTCACCGCGCGGCAGGCCCGCCAGGCGAAGGCCAGCTCCGCCAGCTCCCCGGCGGGCAGCGCCGCGCCCGTCGCCAGCGTCCAGTTGGCCGGGTCGTCGCCCGCCGCCTGCAGCCGGTCGGTCTCCTGCAGCAGCGCGCCGCCGTCAACCGCCTTGACCTCGACCGGGTTCGACGGCGCGTCGGGACAGCGCAGCACCCGGATGTTCTTCTTCCGCGACAGGACCTCGACCGCACCGTCCTCGTAACCGGGCGCCACGATGACCTCGGTGAAGATCTCGGCGACCTGCTCCGCCATCGCCACCGAAACGGGACGGTTGACGGCGATCACCCCGCCGAACGCGGAGAGCGAGTCACAGGCGTGCGCCTTGCGGTGCGCCTCGGCGACCTCGGCGCCGATCGCGATCCCGCAGGGGTTGGCGTGCTTGATGATCGCCACGCACGGCTCGTCGTGGTCGTACGCGGCCCGGCGCGCGGCGTCGGTGTCCGTGTAGTTGTTGTACGACATCTCCTTGCCGTGCAGCTGCTCGGCCTCCGCGAGACCGCCCTCACCGCTGACGTAGAGCGCGGCGCCCTGGTGCGGGTTCTCGCCGTACCGCAGCACGTTCTTGCGGGTGTAGGTGGCACCCAGGAAGTCGGGGAAGCCGGACTCGTCGACCGCCGCGTAGTCATCCGCGAACCACGACGCCACCGCCACGTCGTACGCCGCCGTGTGCTGGAACGCCTCCGCCGCCAGCCGCTTGCGCTCGGCGAGGGCGAAACCGCCGTCGGACACCGCCTTCAGGACGTCCCCGTAACGGGCCGGGTTGACGACGACCGCGACGGACGGGTGGTTCTTGGCGGCCCCGCGGACCATCGAGGGCCCGCCGATGTCGATCTGCTCCACGCACTCGTCGGGGGTGGCGCCGGAGGCGACCGTCTCCCGGAAGGGATACAGATTCACGATCACCAGGTCGAACGGCTCGACGCCCAGATCGGCCAGCTGCCGGCGGTGGTCCTCCAGGCGCAGGTCGGCCAGGATCCCGGCGTGCACCTTCGGGTGCAGCGTCTTGACCCGGCCGTCGAGGCACTCGGGGAAGCCCGTCAGCTCCTCGACCTTGGTGACCGGCACCCCGGCCGCGGCGATCTTCGCCGCCGTCGAACCGGTCGACACGAGCTGGACGCCCGCCGCGTGCAGCCCCTGCGCCAGCTCCTCCAGACCCGACTTGTCGTAGACGCTGACCAGCGCGCGGCGGATGGGCCGCTGCGTACCTTCGGTGACGGTCACGAGATACGTACCTTTCGTCCCTCAATGCGGTAGCCGTGCCGGGCCAGACGCCCCACGACCTCGACGAGCAGCGATCGCTCGACTTCCTTGATGCGCTCATGCAGCGCGGATTCGTCGTCCTCGTCCCGGACCTCGACCACGCTCTGCGCGATGATCGGGCCGGTGTCGACACCGTCGTCGACGAAGTGGACGGTGCATCCGGTGACCTTCGCGCCGTACGCGAGCGCGTCACGCACGCCGTGGGCACCGGGAAAACTCGGCAGCAGCGCCGGATGGGTGTTGACGATCCGGTCACCGAAGCGGGCCAGGAACTCCTTGCCCAGGATCTTCATGAAACCGGCCGACACCACCAGGTCGGGCTCGTACGACGCGGTCGCCGCGGTGAGCGCCCGGTCCCAGTCCGCGCGGCTCGCGTGGTCCTTGACCCGGCACACGAACGTCGGCAGGCCCGCCCGCTCGGCGCGCTCCAGGCCCACGATGCCGTCGCGGTCGGCGCCGACGGCCACGATCTCCGCGCCGTACGCCTCCGCCCCCTGCCCGGCGATCGCGTCCAGCAGCGCCTGCAGATTCGTCCCGGAACCGGAGACGAGCACGACGACGCGGGCGGGCCGGCCGGGGTCGGCGGGCGGCACGGCGTGGAAGGGGGCCGGCGCCGGGGCTGAGGCGGGAGCCGAATCGGGGGCTGAGGCGGAGGCTGGGGACGAAGCCACGGCGGGGCTCTTTCTCGATCTCGCGTGCGGTGACGTGCGGTGAGCTCACCCGAGCCCACATGCCTTGTCTGGTCGCATGTCCAGGGTGGTGCACATGCATTGTGTGGTCGTACAAGGCCGCGGGTACCGAAAATCCGGGGAACCCTACGAAGGCGCCGACCGTCAGCAACGATACCGGCACACCGAGCGGCCCCCGCGGGACGGGTACAGGGACGGGAGGTAGCGTCGGGCGTAAGACTGCATGCAGTTCGTGGTAACCGGGCGCCGGCCACGAGGCCCGCGTACGGACGAGACAAGGGGAAGACACACCTCAGATGACGGACCGACGCCGCCGCGCGGCCCTCCTGCTCCCTCCCCCAGCTACCGCTGGGTGGTACCCCCGGCCCACCACCTCCCCCGGGGCGGTGCTGCTGCCGCGCGAGCGCAAGTCGTCCTCCTCGAAGTCGTCCTCCCCGGCTTCCGCGGGCTCCGACCGGGACAACCCCTTCGCCCCACCGCCCGCCGGCACCCCCGACCAGGAATGGCAGCCACGCCACCCGGCCCCGCACACCCACGACCAGGACCCCGCACAGGGCCAGGGCCAGGGACACGACCAGGGTCAGGGCGGCCAGGGTGGCCAGGGGCAGTCGCCGCAGGACGAGCCGACGCGGAACTGGGGCAGCCAGTGGAGCCCCCGGCAGCCCGGCCGGCAGAGCGGCGGCTTCGGCACCCGGCCCGGCGGCCGCAACGGCCAGCCCAACGGCGGCCCCGGCGGCCCCGGCAATCTGCGCTGGGACCCCACCGACCCGTCGCAGCGCCGCGCGCGCTACGCGCTGCTCGCCGGCATGTGGGCCTTCTTCTTCGTACTCTTCAGCCTCCCCGAGGTCTCCCTGCTGCTGGGCGCACTGGCGATCTACTGGGGCATCAGCTCCCTGCGCGCCAAGCCGGACCCCGCCAAGGCGACGGCCGCCGCCACCACCGCCGCAATGGAGGGCCGCCCAACCCCCGGCACCCCGGACAACCACCCGGCCCCCGGCGCCACGGACAGCCGCCCGGCCCCGGCCCCCGGCACCACCTCCACGGGCCCCACGGCCCCCACGGGCCCGCCGGCACCGGCCCCCGGCACCACCCGCCCCCAGGTCACCGCGGCGATCGCCGGCCTGGTGACCGCCTCCCTGGCGCTGATGATGGTGGCCGCCACCTTCACCGTGCAGCTGGTCTACCGCGACTACTTCACCTGCGTGAACGACGCCCTCACCCAGTCCTCCAGCAAGTCCTGCGAAAACCTCCTCCCCAAGGAACTCCGCCCCCTGCTGAGCGTCCAGGAGTAGCGGGAGGAGTCACCGGGGAGACCGGGGAGGAAGCCCCAGGGGAAGGCCGCACCCAGCAGCCCGACGTGAACCCGCCGCACCGCCGCGACCACCCCTCCATCACCCTCCGTAGCCATCAACCACTCTCCGCAGGAACTAGTTACTCTCCGTATTCGTTGCCGTAAAAGGAAGAGGACGCGGAGGCGAGGCGAAGGCACCGGCGGAGGTAACGGAGGAAGCCTCAGCGGAGGTACCAGCGGAAGCCCCGGTGGAGGTAACGGAGGAAGCCCCGGCGGAGGTAACAGCCGGGGAAGCGACAGAGACCCCGGTGGAGGCGCCGGCGGACGTAGCGGCGGAGGTAGCGGCACAGGCACCGGCGGAGGTAGCGGCGGAGGTAGTGACGCCAGCGCCTCTGGCGCTGTCGGCGTCCGCGGAGCAGCCGTCGGGCTGCTCCCCCGCTGAACCGCCGACCCCGCCCACCCCCGCCC
>NZ_JNZA01000061.1 GCF_000717345.1 Streptomyces lydicus
GGAGTCTCGTGGGCTCGGAGATGTGTATAAGAGACAGGTCCCTAGGGGGCGGGAGGTCCCCTTGCGAGCCAACTACCCGGATTGCGGCGGGAGTTAACGTCGCCCGTACCGGCTGACGCCTCACCTCCGCAGCAGCGTCACCACCGCCGCCCCACCCAGGCCGATGTTGTGGGCGAGGCCGATCCGGGCGCCGGGGACCTGACGGTCGCCGGCCGTGCCGCGGAGCTGCCAGACCAGTTCGGCGGCCTGGGCCAGGCCCGTCGCGCCGAGCGGGTGCCCCTTGGAGATCAGGCCGCCGGACGGATTGACCACCCAGCGGCCGCCGTAGGTGGTGGCCCCGTCGGCGACCAGCTTTCCCGACGCGCCGTCCGGACACAGGCCCAGCGCCTCGTACGTCAGCAGCTCGTTGATGGAGAAGCAGTCGTGCAGCTCGATGACGTCCACGTCCTCGATGCCGAGGCCGCTCGCCGCGTACGCCCGCAGGGCGGCGGCCCGCGACATCGGTTTGCCGACGACGTCGATGCAGGAGCCGGACGTGAAACTCTCCTCCGTGTCGGTCGTCATGGCCTGGGCGGCGATCTCCACCGCCCGGTCGGTCAGACCGTGCTCGCGGACGAACCGCTCGGAGGCGACGACCGCCGCGGCCGCGCCGTCGGAGGTCGGTGAGCACTGGAGCTTGGTCAGCGGCCGGTGGACGGTCCGGGCGGCGAGCACCTCCTCGACCGTGTAGACGTCCCGGAACTGCGCGTACGGGTTGTGCGCGGAATGCCGGTGGTTCTTGGCGCCGACGGCGGCGAGCTGCTCGGCGGTGGTGCCGTACCGCTCCATGTGCTCCCGGGCCGCGTTGCCGAAGATCTGGGCGGTGGACGGGGTCTGCTCGAAGCCGTGGGCGGCCGCCATCACGCCGTAGTGGCGGGCCACCGGAGAGGTCGCGAAGTCCCCGCCGTCCGCACCGCCCCCCAGCGCGCCACGCCGCATCTTCTCGAAACCGAGGGCCAGCACGCAGTCGTTGAGGCCCGCCTCGACGAACTGCCGCGCCATCATCAGCGCGGTCGAGCCGGTCGCGCAGTTGTTGTTGACGTTGTAGACGGGGACGCCGGTCAGGCCCAGTTCGTAGACGGCGCGCTGACCGGCCGTCGAGGACTGGTAGCAGTAGCCGGCCGCCACCTGCTCGACCGCCTCGTAGCCGGTCCCGGCGTCCGCGAGGGCCTTGCCGCCCGCCTCCTTCACCATGTCCCAGTACTGCCACGCGCGGGTCTCGGGCTTCTCGAACGCGGTCATGCCGACGCCGACGATGTATGCCTTGCCAGCCATGCGGTCCTCCGGAACGGTCAGCGTGGAACGGGGAATGGGGAGCGGGGAATGGGGAGCGGGGAGCGGGGAGCGGGCGCCGGGTGGGGGCGGCGGGGTCAGACCAGGGGGCGGGGCTCCGGGTCGCGGGGCAGGCCGAGCAGCCGCTCCGCCACGACGTTGCGCTGCACCTGGGTCGTACCGCCGGCGATGGTCAGACAGCGCGACATCAAGAAGCCGTGCAGCGCCCGCTCACCGGCCCCTTCGCGCACCGCGCCGGCCGGACCGAGCAGCTCCAGGGCCAGCTCGGCGACCTTCTGCTGGTGTGGGGTCTGCACCAGCTTGCGGATGCTCGCGCCGGCGCCCGGCTCCAGCCCCGACACCTGCTGGAGCGTGGTGCGCAGTCCGATGCAGCCCAGGGCGTGCGCCTCCGCGGCCAGCTCGCCCACCTTCCCCAGCACCCCCTGCGGGTCGGCCCCGGCCCGCACCGGTCCGTCCGGCGCGGCGACCCGTTCGACGATCGCCTCCAGACCGGTGTCGAAGGTCAACTGGTCGGCCATGTGGACGCGTTCGTTGTCCAGGGTGGTGCGGGCCACCTTCCAGCCGTTGTTCACCTCACCGACCACCGCGTCGGCCGGCAGCAGCACGTCGTCGAAGTAGACCTCGTTGAAGAGCTCCTCCCCGGTGATCTCCTTCAGCGGGCGGACGTCGATGCCGGGGCTCGCCATGTCGACGACGAAGAACGTCAGCCCCTGGTGCTTGGGCGCGTCCGGGTCGGTACGGGCGAGCAGGATGCCGTGGCTCGACCACCGGGCGGCCGACGTCCACACCTTCTGGCCGTTGACCCGCCAGCCCCCGCCGTCGACCCGTTCGGCGCGGGTCCGCAGCGACGCCAGGTCCGAGCCCGCCCCGGGCTCGGAGAACAGCTGGCACCACAGCAGTTCGCCGCGCAGCGTCGGCCCCAGAAAGCGCTCCTGCTGGGCCGGGGTGCCGTGCGCGAGCAGCGAGGGCACCACCCAGGTGGCGATGCCCAGCTCGCTGATCCGCACCCCGGCGGCCGCCAACTCCTGCTGGATCGCCAGCTGCTGGACGGGGTCGGCGCCCAGTCCGTAGGGCCTGGGGAGGTGCGGGGCGGCGTAGCCGGTGGGGGCGAGCCGGCGGCGTACGGCGGCGGGGTCCAGGCCGTGGACGCGCTCGATGACGACCCGGGCCTCGGCGCGGTACCGGTCGGCTTCGGCGGGCAGTTCCAGGCGCAGCGCACGCCGGGCGCCGTCCGCGGCGAGGCGGGCGGCGCGCCGCCGGTGGACGTCGCCGCCGCCGAGCAGCTGGCGGGCCACCAGCGCCCGGCGCAGGTGCAGATGGGCGTCGTGCTCCCAGGTGAAGCCGATGCCGCCGAGGATCTGGATGCAGTCCTTGGCGCAGCTGAAGGCGGCGTCCAGGGCGGTGGCGGTGGCGAGCGCGGCGGTCAGCCCGCGGGGGCCGGGCGGCTCGTGCGCCGCGCGGGCCGCGTCCCACACGAGGGCGCGGGCCTGCTCGCAGCGTACGAGCATGTCGGCGCAGAGGTGCTTGACGGCCTGGAACTGGCCGATGGGGCGGCCGAACTGTTCGCGTACGGTGGCGTGTTCGGTGGCGGTGGTGAGCGCCCGGGCGGCTGTGCCGCAGGCTTCCGCGGCGAACAGCACGCCGGCCAGGTCGTGGACGAGGGTGTCGTCGAGGTCCAGCAGCCGTGCGCCGGGCACCCGGACGCCGTGGGCGACGACCTCGGCGGTGGGCCGGGTCGGGTCGGCGCTCTCCTGGACGCGTACGGTCAGCGCCGCGGCGTCGACGGCGAGCCACACCGTTCCGGTGGGCGCCTCGGCGGCCAGCACGATCAGGTCCGCGTCGGCTCCGGCGAGGACCGGCGGCGCGGTGCCGTCCAGGACGTAGCCGTCGGCGGTCTCGGCGGCGGTGAGCGTGCCCGGGCCGAGTGCGACGGCGCCGAGGAGTTGGCCGGTGGCGAGGGCCCGTACGAGGGGTCGGGCGCCGGCGCGGTGCAGCAGCGCGGCGGCGAGGGTGGTGGGCAGGAAGGGGCCGGGGAGTGCGGCGCGGCCCAGCTCCTCCAGCACCACGGCGAGGTCGAGGAGCGCGCCGCCGCCTCCGCCGTCGGCCTCGGGGAGGTGGAGGCCGAGCAGGCCCTGCGCGGCGAGGGCGTCCCAGTAGGCGGGGCGCCCGTGCCGTCCGGGTGCGGCGTCGAGCAGTTTGCGCACTTCCTCGGGCGGCACGGTCCGGGCTACCCATCCGGCCACGGCTCCGGCCAGGTCGCGTTGCTCCTGCGTGATTCCGATGCCCATGCGGGGCAGACTAGAACACGTTCCAATCTGACGGAAGGTCAGGTGCGGGTTTTGATGCGGGGCCGGGCGGATGCGGGCGGTTCGGTGAATTCCGCCCCGGCTCCCCCCCCCACGAATTCCCCGCTTTCGCGGCATCCACGGAAACGGCCGCCGGTAAAAGCGCGTCGCGGAGCGAACGTAAGGAAGCGGTGAAAAGAGGAAGAAGGGCAGGAAAGCGAGGGAAGAAATCTCACTCCCGCCCCGATAGCCCCCTCCGCATCACGAGCCCACCTCCTGCGTACCACGAGCCCACCCGCCGCATCGCTATCCGCCCACACCACCCACGCATCACGCGTCCCACCCCATACGGCACGATGAGCCATCCGACCGCACCACCAGGAGGAAGCCCATGCCCGGTCCCACGGCTCCGTCCGCTCCGAAGCCGGAGATACTCGCCGCGTTCGAGGCGGCGAAGGGCTTCATGCCCGTGGACGAGGGGCTCGCGCTGTACGCGGCGGCGGCCGAGGCGGCGGCGCTGGGGCTGCCGCTGGTGGAGGTCGGCACCTACTGCGGCCGGTCCACGATCCTGCTCGCGGACGCCGCGCGGGAGGCCGGCGTGGTGGCCGTCACCGTCGACCACCACCGGGGCAGCGAGGAGCAGCAGCCGGGCTGGGACTACCACGATCCGGACGTCGTGGACCCGGAGGTCGGCCGGATGGACACCCTGCCCACCTTCCGCCGCACGCTGCACGCCGCGGGCCTGGAGGACCAGGTGATCGCCGTGGTGGGCCGCTCGCCGCAGGTCGCGGCGGTGTGGCAGGCGCCGGTGGGCCTGGTCTTCATCGACGGCGGGCACACCGACGAGCACGCGGGCGCCGACTACGAGGGCTGGGCACCGCATGTCGCGCCCGGCGGTCTGCTGGTGATCCACGACGTGTTCCCGGACCCGGTCGACGAATGGACGGGCCAGGCCCCGTACCGCATCTACCGCAGGGCCCTGGAGTCCGGCGCCTTCACCGAGATCTCGGCGCACCGGTCGCTGCGCGTCCTGCGACGCACGGGCCCCGGCAGCTGAGCCAGCTACGATCGCCCACGTGTCGAACGGCAGTACTTTCCCCCCGCACCGCCGCCTGCGCGGCACCCTGCTCCTCGTCCTGGCGGCCGTGGTGGTCGTGAGCCTGGGGGGCTGGCTGCTCTGGCGGGCCTGGGGTGACGGCGGCCCGCCGGGGGCCGGGCGGCCCGCGGCGAGCGGGCCGTCGGACGCGGCCTCCGGGGGGCAGTCGGCAGGCGGGAGCGGGTCCGACGGCAAGAAGGGCGCCGGCTCCGGCGGTACGACGGCTCCGGGCGCCGGCCTCAAGGGCAGGACCGTGCTGATCGACCCGGGACACAATCCGCACAACCGCGATCACGGCCGGGAGATCGGCCGGCTGGTGGACATCGGCACCGGGCGCAAGGAGTGCGACACCACCGGCACGGCCACCGACGACGGCTACGCCGAGGCGTCCTTCACCCTGGACGTCGCCCGCCGCGCCCGCACCCTCCTCCAGCGCGAGGGCGCCAAGGTGGTCTTCACCCAGGACGGCGACCGCCCCTACGGGCCGTGCGTGGACGAGCGGGCGGCCGCCGGGAACAAGGCGCACGCCGATGCCGCGGTCTCGATCCACGCCGACGGCTCGGCGGCCGGCAACCGCGGCTTCCACGTGATCCTGCCCGCGCGCGTGTCGGCCGGCCCGGCCGACACCGCCGCGATCGTCGGACCCTCGCGGCGGCTGGGCGAGCAACTGGCCGGCCGGTTCGGCGCGGTAACCGGAAGCAAACCGTCCAATTACATCGGCGGCGGCACCGGACTCGACACCCGCTCCGATCTCGGCGGCCTCAACCTCTCGGACGTACCGAAGGTGTTCATCGAGTGCGGCAATATGCGCGATCCGAAGGACGCCGCGCAATTGACCGACGCGCGGTGGCGGGAAAAGGCGGCCCGGGGGATCACCGCGGGCATTACGGACTTCTTGGCGCACTGACCGCGCCCCCGCACCGGATCCGATACACCCGCGATACCGCCTCCTGTACACCTCCGGTACCGGTTCTCCTACGGCGCCCGATAGCGCGCCGAAACGAACACGACGGCCCGCCGGATTCGGCGATAGGTTCCCCTTTACGATGGGTGGCCACCGCCGTGCCTCGCACCGCGCGCACCGCGACAGCGACGACCAGACCCGCGAAAGAGACAAAGGACCCTTACGTGAACATCCGCTCCCTCACTCGAGGCGACGGCGTGGTGATCGGAGCAGCGGTGTTGCTGTTCATCGCCTCGTTCCTCGACCTCACCGGCGGCCCGGACTGCTCCGGCCCGTACGCCAAGTTCTGCGAAGCCCAGGACTACAGCAGCAGCAACGCCTGGGACGCGCTGTCCACGCTCATGAGCATGTACCTGGCCGGAGTGATCGGCGCGGCGATCGTCATCATCAGCCGTGCGCTGCCGCAGCCGCGCAAGGTCGCCGGTCTCGACCTCGGCCAGTTCGGCGTCGCCCTGACCATCTTCGCGGCGTGGACGGCGTTCTGGAGCATCATCGACGCCAACAGCGCGGGCGCGGGCCTGATCATCGGTCTGATCGCGGCGCTGATCCTGGCCGCCGGCGCGGTCGCCGGACCGCTGGTCCCGGCACTGCAGCCCGCCCTGATCGGCTCCCCCAAGCCGCAGGCCGCCCCGTACGGCGCCGGCCCCAACCCGGGTTACGGCTACCCGGGCGCGCAGCAGCAGGCGGGCGGTTACGGCTACCCGGGCGGCCAGCAGCAGCCGCAGGCCGGTCAGACGCACGGTCAGCAGGTCCCGGCCGAGGCGACGGCGGGCGGCGCGGCGGGTGCCACTCCGGCGGCCGGCACCGCGCCGGAGTTCGCACCGTTCTGGTTCGCGGTGCCCGTGGCGCGCCCGCTGTACGGCGAGGACGGTTCGCCGTCGCCGATCGCCGAACTGGCGCCCGGCACCTGGTACCTCGCGGTGGAGCAGCGCGGCCAGGCCCTGATCGCGCAGACCCAGGACGGCCGGCGCGGCGTCCTTCAGGACACCACCGGCATCCAGCGCGGCTGACCCGCACGCCCAGCGGTCCTTTCCCGGCCCCTCGCCCTCCACGGGCGGGGGGCCGTTGCCATGTCCGCGGCCCGGCCGTACAGTCGCCGCACGCACGGCATCTGACGTTCAGTCAGCACACGGTGTGGGCACCGTCCGAGAGGGGCGATCGGCATGCGACTCGGTCTGGCACTGGGCTACTGGGGCCGCGGCCCCGACCCCCGGCACCTCGCTCTCGCCCGCGAGGCGGAGCGGCTGGGCTACGACTCGGTGTGGACCGCGGAAGCCTGGGGCTCGGACGCGTTCACCGCGCTGACCTGGATCGCCGCCCACACCTCCCGTATCCGGCTGGGTACCGGCATCGCGCAGATGGCCGCCCGCACCCCCACCGCCACCGCGATGCACGCCCTCACCCTCGACCATCTCTCCGGTGGCCGGCTGTTGCTGGGCCTGGGACTGTCCGGGCCGCAGGTCGTCGAGGGGTGGTACGGGCGGCCGTTCCCCAAGAGCCCGCTGACCGCCACCCGCGAATACGTGGACACGATCCGTCAGGTCCTGCGCCGCGAGGGCCCGGTGGAGGTGGACGGGCTGTTCCATCCGCTGCCCTACCGCGGCGCGGACGGCACCGGTCTGGGCAAGGCGCTCAAGCCGATCACCCATCCGCTGCGGGCCGGGATCCCGCTCCTGCTGGGCGCCGAGGGCCCCAGGAACATCGCCCAGACGACCCGGATCGCGGACGGCTGGCTGCCGCTGTACTGGTCGCCGCAGCGCACCGGCGTCTACCGGGACGCGCTGGCCGACGCCCCGCCGGGCTTTCTGATCGCGCCCATGGCACGCGCCGTGGTCTGCAATGACGTCGCCGAAGGGCTGCTGCCGGTCAAGGCGATGCTCGGCTTCTACATCGGCGGGATGGGCGCCGCGGCCAAGAACTTCCACGCCGACCTGATGGCGCGGATGGGCTTCGCGGAGGACGCCCGGCGGGTGCAGCGGCTCTTCCTCGAAGGCCGCAGGGAGGAGGCCGTACGCGCCGTGCCGGACGCCTTCGCCGACGAGATATCCCTGGTCGGGCCACGTGAACGGATCGCCGAGCGGCTGGCGTTGTGGCGTGCGGGCCCGGTCACCGACCTGCTGGTCACCGCACCGGACCCGCACACGCTACGGGTGCTGGCCGAGCTGAACTCCTGACCGCGGCCGGCCGCTCACCCGAACGACGCCCACGCCAGCCACCGGTCGAGCAGCGCCCGCTCGCCCAGCACCTCGACCCGGTCGCTGTCGGCGGGCAGCCGGCGGTAGACGACGCGGAGCACGTCACTGAGCGGGCCGCGCAGCGCGACCGCCGCCTTCTCGTGGGTGCGCCGGTGGGTGGGCGCCTCCCCCGTGAGGTCGAGGAGCCACTCGGCGGTCAGTCCGGGCGGGGCGTCGGTGGCGTGGACGTGCAGCGTACGGCCCGGACCGAAGAGTTCCGTGCCGCGTCCGGTGAAGCGTTCCGCGACCACCGGCAGCTCGCAGATCTGCAGCCACTCCTCCAGGCAGTCCGCGGCGACCGGCGCCGGCACGTCGAAGGCGGCGCCCGCGGTGAGCGCGGCGTCGGCCCGGTGGATCACCGTCTCGTGCGTCATCCGGCGGGCCCAGAAGCCGGCCCGCTGCACCGGCGACCAGGACCACACCTCGGCGTCCGGGCCGGCCTCCCGCAGCGCCGCCACGGTCCGCTCGGCGCCCTCCGCCAGCCAGGCGTCCAGCGCCGCCGCGTCCTCGCCCGCGGGCCCGTCGCCCTCCGGGATGTCCGCGTCGTCGACGTTCTTCGTCGCGCGGCGGGCGACGAGGGTGCCGGCCCAGCGGTGCGCGCCCCCCACGTGCCGGGCGAGGTCGGCCAGCGTCCAGTCGGGGCAGGTCGGCACGGTCACCGAGAGATCGGCGTGCCGCACGATCTCGCGGAACGCGTCGGTCTCGGCGAGGAGTTGGGCGCAGTATTCCTCGTGGGTCAGGGAGCCTTGGAGTGTCATGCGGCGCACAGTAGTGCGCCGCCCCCCGCCCGGCGCCGCATTTTCCGGCGGTGTCCCTACGGGCCGGTCCGCCCGCAGCAGTCCGGGTCCAGGCCCGCCGGCAGCTGCTCCCCGCCGAAGACCGTGGTGGTGGCCTCGTCACCGCCGACGGCCGCGACCGCGAGCAGCAGCGAGCCGGCCGTCCAGGAGGTCAGTTCGCGGGGCCAGATCGCGTCGTCGTCGAAGACGTAGCCGGTCCAGTACATGCCGTCCTCGGCGCGGAGGTGCTGCATCCACTTGAGGATCTGCACGGCCCGCTCGGACTCGCCGGTCGCCCACAGGGCGAGGGCCAGCTCCGCGCTCTCGCCGCCGGTGACCCAGGGGTTGGGCAGCACGCAGCGCACGCCGAGCCCGGGCACCACGAACTGTTCCCATGCGGCGTCGATGCGCTCCCGCGCCGCCGCACCGCGTACGGCGCCGCCCAGGATCGGGTAGTACCAGTCCATGGAGTAGCGGGCCTTGTCCAGGAACCGTTCGGGGTGGCTGCGTATCGCGTGGCCGAGACGGCCGACCGCGAGTTCCCAGTCGGGCTGCGGCTCCTCGCGCTGTTCGGCGAGCGCGAGCGCGCAGCGCAGCGCCTGGTAGACGGAGGAGGAGCCGGTCAGCAGCGCGTCGTTGACGGGGGTCCCGTCGTCCTCGCGCTTCCAGCCGATCTCACCGCCGGGCTGCTGGAGCTCCAGTACGAACTCGATCGCCGAGTACACCGCGGGCCACATGCGGTCGAGGAAGGTCTCGTCGCCGGTGGACAGGAAGTGGTGCCAGACGCCGACCGCGATGTAGGCGCAGAAGTTGGTCTCCCGGCCGCGGTCGGTGGGTACCTCGGCGTCGCCGTCGGCGTAGGCCGCGTACCAGGACCCGTCCGGGTTCTGATGGCGTACCAGCCAGTCGTACGCGGCCTCGGCGCGCTCGTGTTCGCCGGCCGCGTCCAGGGCCATGGCGGCCTCGGTGTGGTCCCACGGGTCGAGGTGGTGGCCGCGGAACCAGGGGATGGCGCCGTCCTCGCGCTGGGTCGCCAGGATGCCGGCGACCGTACGGGCTGCCTGTTCGGCGGTGAGCACCCCCGGCAGGACGAGCCGTTCGGTACGTCCGGGACTCGTCACTTGGCGGCCCCTGCGGAGGACTTGGCGGAGGACTTGGCCGCGCGGGCCTTGGCGCCCGGCTTCACGGCGGGGGCCTTCGCGGCGGGTTCGGCGGCCTCGGCGGGCGCGCCCGTCGCGTCGGCGGCCTGCGCCTCGGGCAGGTGCGGCTTGGTGGCGTAGACGACGAAGCTCTTGCCGATGACGGGGTTCAGCGCCCGCTCGGCGAGCCGGGTGGCCAGCGGCTTCTTCATGATGTCCCAGACCAGCAGCTTGTGGTACGCCTGCACCGGCAGCGCCTTGTCGTTGTCCACCCCGAAGGCGCACTTGAGCCACCAGTACGGGCTGTGCAGCCCGTGCGCGTGGTGCGTGCCGTACGGCTCCAGGCCGGCCTCCCGCATCTTGCCGAGGAGTTCGTCGCCGCGGTAGATACGGATGTGGCCCCCCTCGACCTCGTGGTACGCGTCGCTGAGCGTCCAGCAGATCTTCTCGGGACCGTAGCGGGGCACGGTGACGGCGATCCGGCCGCCGGGGCGCAGCACCCGCACCATCTCGGCGAGCACGCCCTTGTCGTCCGGGATGTGCTCCATCACCTCGGAGATGATCACGATGTCGAAGCTGTCGTCGGGGAAGGGCAGGTTGAGCGCATCGCCCTCCATGGCGGTGGCGGAGGCGCCCGCCGGGGCCTCGCCGGCCTCCTCCATCGCGGCGAACCACTTGGCGACCTCGCGGATCTCGTCGCCGTTCTGGTCGAGGGCGACGACCTGCGCGCCGCGCCGGTAGCACTCGAAGGCGTGCCGGCCGGCGCCGCAGCCCAGGTCGAGCACGCGGTCGCCCGGGGCGAGCGGGAAACGGGAAAAGTCGACGGTCAGCACGGCGTTCTGCTTTCGTCCGGCGGTGATTTGCGGGGGTGGCTGCGGGGGTGCAGGGGTGCGCGGGCTAGCTGCGCAGGGTGCGGGCGGCGGTGCGGCCGCCCTGGAGGGCGATCGCCTCGCGGTAGCGCTCGGCGGTGCCGAGGGCGGCCTGCCGCCAGGTGAAGCGGGCCAGCACCCGCTCCCGGCCGGCGGCGCCGAGCCGGCGGCGCAGGGGCTCGTCGCCGAGGAGGCGGAGCAGTCCGGCGGCCAGCGCGCCGGCGTCGCCCGGCGGAACGGCGAGACAGGTCTCACCGTCGGTGCCGGCGACCTCGGGGATGGCACCGCCGGTGGTGGCCAGCAGCGGGGTGCCGGTGGCCATCGCTTCGGCGGCGGGCAGCGAGAAGCCCTCGTAGAGGGAGGGGACGCAGGCGACCTGGGCGCCGCGGACCAGGTCGACGAGTTCGCGGTCGCTGATGCCCTTGACGAACTCGATGGCGCCGGCCAGCCCGAGCCGCTCGATGGCGGCGGCGACCGGGCCGTCGTCGGCGCGCTTGCCGACGACCACCAGGTGGGCGTCCGGGTTCTCGGTGCGCACCTTGGCGAGCGCCTCGACGAGGTGGATCAGGCCCTTGAGGGGCACGTCGGCGCTGGAGGTGGTGACGATCCGGCCGGGCACCTCGGGCACGGACGCGTCCGGCGAGAAGAGGTCGGTGTCGGCGCCGATGTGGACGACGTGGATCCGGCCGGAGGGAACGGCGAGGTCGTCGATGATCTCCTGGCGGGAGGAGCCGGAGACGGTCAGCACGGACGGCAGCCGGCGGGCGACCCGCTTCTGCATCCGGGTGAAGCCGTACCAGCGGCGCACCGAGAGGCGGCGCTTCCAGTCGGGCGCGGCGGCCAGGTCGAGCCGCCGGTCGACGGTGATGGGGTGGTGGATCGTGGTGACCAGCGGGGCGCCGAGCGCGCCGGGGCCGCCGAGCAGGCCGTAGCCGAGGGTCTGGTTGTCGTGGACGACATCGAACTGGCCGCGGCGGGCGGCGAGATGGCGCCGGGCGCGCAGCGAGAAGGTCAGCGGCTCGGGGAAGCCACCGGTCCACATCGTGCCGACCTCGACGGCGTCGACCCAGTCGCGGTACTCGCCGCGGCCCGGCGTGCGGAACGGGTCCGGCTGGCGGTAGAGGTCCAGGCTCGGCAGCTCGGTGAGGGTCACTCCCTCGTCGAGGACGGGGTAGGGCTGGGCGCCGATGACCTCGACGGTGTGGCCGAGGCGGGCCAGTTCACGCGAGAGGTGGCGTACGTAGACGCCCTGTCCCCCGCAGAACGGGTTCCCCTTGTACGTGAGCATCGCGATGCGCAGGGGCCGCTCGCCGTTCGTCGGGGTGGAGGCGGAGGCGGCCTCTGCGGGGCGCGGCGCGGCTGCGTGGACGGCCTCTGCGGTCACGCTCGGCCCCCTTCTCACTGGACTTTCGCCGGAGCGTAACCGCTGGCGGTAATCTAGAACAAGTTTCAGAACTGATTGGCTACTGATCAGTTCACAGAGCCTCGAATCTACCGGCCAGGACAGATGCGAAAAGAGCCGCACCAGGTGATTCGCGCCACCACCCGCCCCCCTGCCATGCTGTGCCGATCACACCACCGGCACTCCCCGCATCGCGGACGGAATGCCACGGAATGGGAAATATGACTACGGAATCCAAGGCGGCCAAGCCGGCGCTTCCCGCGAGTCCTCCCCTGACCGAGCGTCAGGAGGCCCGGCGGCGGCGCATCCTGCACACCAGCGCCAAGCTGGCGTCCCGTGGCGGTTTCGACGCCGTGCAGATGCGCGAGGTCGCCGAGTCCTCGGGCGTCGCACTCGGCACCCTCTACCGCTACTTCCCCTCCAAGGTGCACCTGCTGGTCGCCACCATGCAGGACCAGCTCCAGCACATGCACGAGACGCTGCGCAAGCGCCCGCCGTCGGAGCAGGACCCGGGCGCGCGGGTCGCGCAGACCCTGATGCGGGCGTTCCGCGCCCTGCAGCGCGAACCGCACCTCGCGGACGCCATGGTGCGCGCGCTGACCTTCGCCGACCGGTCGGTGAGCCCGGAGGTGGACACCGTCTCGCGGCTGACGACGGCGATCATCCTGGACGCGATGGCGCCGCCCGCCGCCCACCGTTCGCAGGAACCGGCGCGCCCCGCCGCCCCGCCCACCCCCGAACAGCTCTCCGCGGTCCGCGTCATCGAGCACACCTGGCACTCGGCCCTGATCACCTGGCTCTCGGGCCGCGCCTCGATCGCCCAGGTGAAGATCGACATCGAGACGGTCTGCCGCCTGATCGACCTGACGACACCGGAGCGGGGCGGGCAGGACGGCCGGTAGGGCGAGTGGTGGGGCGGGTGGTGGCTGAGCCCCTCGCACCCCTAGGCCGTGGCCGCACCGCGTTCAGTCCTCCGGCGGGAACACCGCCTCGCCGTTGTCGGCCGCGGTGAGGGTGATGGCCTCCACCGGGCATCCCTCGGCCGCCGCCAGGACGCTCTCGGTGGCTTCCGCCTCCGGGGCCACCGGGTGCGACTGCCGCGCCGTGTCCAGCCGGAAGCCGTCCGGTGCCGCGCCGACGCACATCCCCGACCCGATGCAGACGCTCCGGTCCACCTCCACCCGCCAGCGGTCGGCCATCACGCCCCCGCCGGCAGATGGATCATCTTGTGCTCCAGGTATTCGCCGAAGCCCTCCGGGCCGAACTCCCGCCCGATGCCGGAGTTCTTGTAGCCGCCGAACGGGCCGAGCATGTCGATGCTGAAGGTGTTGACCGAGTACGTACCGGTGCGCACCTGCCGGGCGAGGTCGATGCCGTGGTCGACGTCGGCCGTCCAGACCGAGCCGGAGAGCCCGTAGTCGGAGTCGTTGGCGATCTCCACCGCCTCCGCCTCGTCCTGGTACGGCAGCAGGCAGATGACCGGGCCGAAGATCTCCTCGCGGGCGATCCGCATGGAGTTGGCCACCTCGCCGAAGAGGGTCGGTTCGACGTACCAGCCCGTGGCCCGGTCCTTGGGCCGGCCGCCGCCGGTGAGGAGCTTGGCGCCTTCCTTCTGGCCGAGCGCGATGTAGTCGAGCGAACGCTGCTGCTGGCGGCGGGCGACGAGCGGCCCGACCTCGGTGGCCGGATCCAGCGGGTCGCCCACGGTGAGCGCGGCGGCCGCGGCGGTGAACCGTTCGGCGATCTCGTCGTAGCGGCCGCGCGGTACGAGAATCCGGGTCTGCGCCACACACGCCTGACCGTTGATCATCCAGGCGAACGGCACGATGCCGGCCACCGCCGCGTCCAGATCCGCGTCCGGGAGGATCACCGCGGCGGACTTGCCGCCGAGTTCCAGCGTGACCCGGCTGAGGTGGCGGGCCGCGACCTCCATGACCCGCTTGCCCGCCGCCACCGAGCCGGTGAACGACACCTTGTCCACGCCGGGGTGCCCGACCAGGTACTCGCTCACCTCGCGGTCCGCCGGCAGGATCGACAGCACGCCCCGTGGCAGCCCGGCCTCCGTCGCGATCTCCGCGAGCAGGTACGCGTCGAGCGGGGTCTCCGGCGACACCTTCAGCACCACCGAGCAGCCGGCCAGCAGCGCCGGTGCGAGCTTGGCGGCGGCGGTGAACTGCGGGACGTTCCACGGCACGACGGCCGCGACCACGCCGACCGGTTCCCGCCGTACCAGGATCGGCCCCAGCACCCCGGCCCGCCGCTCCTCGAACGGGAAGTCACGCGCCACCGTCAGCGCCGCGTCCCAGGCCAGCACCGAGGCCAGCGACTGCACCATGACGCCCGAGGTGTACGGGGTGCCGTTCTCGGAGCTGATGACCCTGGCGATCTCCTCGCTGCGCGCCGCGAAGGCGTCCTTGATGCGGGTCACCACCGCGATCCGCTCCGCCAACGGGGCGTTCGCCCACACCCCGGACGCGAAGGACGCGCGGGCCGCGGCCACCGCGCGGTCGACGTCGGCCCGCGAGGCGTGCGGGACGCGGCCGATGACCTGTTCGGTGTGCGGCGAGACGACCTCGATGGTGTCCCGGCCGGCCGGATCGACCAGCTCACCGCCTATGTAGAGCTTGCCGTGCTCGACGAGGTCGCTCATCGCTGCCGCCTCCCGACGCTTTCTGACGTTGCATCAGAAACTTTTCACTGCCCCGAACTGATACCAGTTCCAGTGGGAGGAGTCCACGGCACGGGCCGAATACCCGCCCGCCGTCAACGGGGAGGAGTACGGGGCGAGATGGGGCCCGGGGCGCGGGCTCGCGCCCCCGTCCCGTGCGAGGCACTTCACGCCACCCTGTAACTCGTTCTAGTTATAGTGAGCGGGTGTGGGGGCGGGTTCCCGGAGGCAGGGCGGGAGGCGTCCGCAGGGTGTTTCCGCAGTGGGTGTGTCCGCACCGAGAGGGGACCGGGATGACCACGCAGGTGACCGACCACCGAGGCGGCGTCTGGAGCATCGCCGTCCCCATCCCGGACAACCCGCTGGGCCACACCCTGGTCCACCTCCTGGAGACCGACCGCGGGCCGGTGCTCATCGACACCGGCTGGGACGACCCGGACTCCTGGGACACCCTGGTCGCCGGCGTCGCCGCCTGCGGCTTCGACGTCGCCGACCTCCACGGCGTCCTGGTCACCCATCACCATCCGGACCACCACGGGCTCTCCGCCAAGGTGCGGGAGGCGTCCGGCGCGTGGATCGCGATGCACGCCGCGGACGCGGCCGTGGTCCGCCGCACCCGTGAGGCGGAACCGGGCCGATGGCTCGACTACCTGCTCGCCAAGCTGACGGCGGCGGGCGCACCGGAGGACCATCTGACGCCGCTGCGCGAGGCGCGTGCGGGAGGACGCGGCCGGCGGCTGCCCGGGCGGCGGGCCGCGCTGCCGGACCGCGGGATCGAACCCGGCGAGCTGCTCGACCTGCCGGGGCGCCGGCTCCGCGCCATCTGGACGCCGGGCCACACGCCGGGGCACGTGTGTCTGCATCTGGAGGAGCGGCATCCGGTACTGGAGCCGGCGCGGCCGGCAGCGGCGGAGGCGGGCGCGGCGGGTCCGGGGGCGGGCCGTGGGGCGATTGGCGGAACGGCCGGTGGCGGAACGGCCAGCGGTCGGGGCCGGCTCTTCTCCGGTGATCACCTGCTTCCCGGCATCACCCCGCACATCGGTTTGTACGAGGACCCGGACGACGAGAGGGAGGCCACCGACCCGTTGGGCGACTACCTCGACTCCCTGGAACGTGTCGGCCGGCTCGCCCCCGCCGAGGTCCTGCCGGCCCATCAGCACGCCTTCACCGATGCCGAGGGCCGGGTCGGCGAGCTCATCGCTCACCATGAAGAGCGGCTCTCCGGATTGCGAGCACTGCTCCGCGAACCCCGCACGCCCTGGCAGCTCGCCGTGGCCATGGAGTGGAACCGCCCGTGGGACCGGATCCCCTACGGCTCCCGGAACATCGCCGTATCGGAGGCCGAGGCACATCTGCGGCGCCTGGTGAAGCTGGGGCACGCGGAGCGGGTACCGGGGTCCGACCCGGCGACGTACCGGGCGGTGTGAGACGCGGGTGAGGCCGGCGGGCGCGGCCGTCCGCCCGTCCCCCCTTCTGGTCGCCTGCCCCCCGTCTGCCCGTCCTCGCCTCCGCCCGCCCGATTCGCACGCTCCGTCCGCCCGATTCGTACGCGCGGGCGAGTGGCCGCAGGGCGCCGGTTAAGGTGTGCGGGACAACTTCATCCGTACCTGATCGGGGGAAGCCGGTGGAAATCCGGCGCTGCCCCTCCCCCAAGCTCTCGGCTTCGCTCGAGCTCGGGGGCACCCCATCCGTGAGGGCGGCCGCCCGCGCACCGCGCGCCCGGCCGTACGAGCCGGAGCACCCGATGGGGCACGACCAAGGCTCGCGCCACCGGAACCGCCGCCTGTACGGACGGACCGGTGCGCGGCACCGTCGAGGTATGCGGAGCCGAGCCCGGTGCCCGCGCGGCGCCCGATCGCAGGATCGGCGTGCGGCGGTCGGCCGAGCGCGGCTGCGCACCACCGCCGCGACCCGACCCGAGAGGCACCGACCCGATGGCCCCCATGGCCCCCCTGGCTCCCATGGCTCAGCAGGCCCCTTCGACGCACCCCGTCGCCTTCCTGGCGCGCCGCGCCGCCATGGCGCTGGCGGCCGCGGCGGTGCTGGGCGGGGCCGCCGCTCCGGCCGCGTACGCGGTGGACGGTGCCGATGGCGCGCCCGCCGCCGGCTCCCCCAAGAAGCTGCCCGAGGGGCTGTACGGCACCAAGGACCCGCAGTACGACGGCGTCTGGCGGCAGTCGCTCGCGCTGCTGGCGCAGCACACGGTGGGCGTGCGGCCCGCGACGTCGGCCGTGCGGTGGCTGGTCGGGCAGCAGTGCGCGGACGGCGCGTTCACCGCCTTCCGGGCCGAGCCGGGCAAGCCCTGCGACGCCAAGACCATGCGGGACACCAACCAGACGGCCGCCGCGGTGCAGGCGCTGGCCGCGCTCGGCGGCCACGACGAGACCGTGCAGAAGGCCGTGAACTGGCTGAAGTCGGTACAGAACGACGACGGTGGCTGGAGCTCGATGGCCGGCTCGCCCAGCGACGCCAACTCCACCTCGGTGGTCGTCGGCGCCCTCGCGGCGGCCGGTGCGAAGCCGGAGTCGGTCACGTCGAAGAAGGGCGGCAGGACCCCGTACGACGGGCTGCTCACCTTCCGGCTGGGCTGTGACGTCAAGGAGGGCGAGCGCGGGGCCTTCACCTTCCAGCTCAAGGGCGCGGCCGCGAACGCGGACGCCACCGCGGCGGCCGCGACCGGAGCACTCGGCAAGGGCTTCGTCGTCGCCCCGGCGGGCGGTGCCGCCGACACCCCGGTCAAGCCGCTGAGCTGCAAGGACGGCAAGGCGGACGGCAAGTCGGGCGACAAGGGTCCGGCGGCGGCCGAGGGCGGCGCCGGCTACCTCGTCGCGCAGCTCGACAAGAACGGGCACCACCTGCTCTCCGCGATGCCGGGCCAGGAGAAGCAGCCGGACGTCGGCAACACCGCCGACGCCGTGGTGGCGCTGGCGGCCGGCGGCCACCGCTCCGCCGCGCAGCAGCCGCTGAAGTGGCTGGAGAAGAACGCGGCGGCCTGGGCCCGGCAGAACGGCCCGGCCGCCTACGCCCAGCTGGTGCTCGCCGCGCACGCCACCGGCACCGACCCGCGGTCCTTCGGCGGCACCGACCTGGTGACCGCGCTCAACGCCACCGGTCCCGAGCCGGCCGGCACCACCCCCGGCAAGGACGCCCGGGCCGCCGACGCCGCCAAGGACTCCGACGGCGGCGTCAACGTCTGGTGGGTCGTCGGCGTCGGGCTCGCCGTCGGCGCCGGCATCGGCTTCCTGCTGAGCGGCCGCCGGAAGAAGAACGACCTCTGATGCGGCTGTTGCGGCGGATGCGGCTGATGCGGCGAACCAGGGCCGCCGGCGCGCTGCTGCTGGCCGGCGCGGTCACCGTGCTGGCGGCGGCCGGGCCGGCCCAGGCGCAGGAGTACCGCTACTGGGCCTTCTGGGACGGTGCGGACCGTGGCTCCTGGACGTACGCCACCCAGGGGCCCGCCACCGTACGGCCGGCCGACGGCGCGGTGGAGGGCTTCCGGTTCACGGTCAGCGCGGACTCCGCCGCGGCCGGCCGACCGCGCGCGGCCGCCGACTTCGACGCCCTCTGCCGTGCCACGCCGGCCAAGGACGGCCGCAAGCGGATCGGCATCGTCATCGACTTCGGCACCGCGGCGGACGCGCCCGGCGGCGCGCGGCCGCCGGCGGCGCGGACCGCGTGCGCCCAGGTGCCCGAGGACGCCTCGGCGGGCGAGGCGCTGGCCGCGGTCGCCCGGCCGCTGCGCTACGACTCCAACGCGCTGCTGTGCGCCATCGCCGGCTATCCGACGTCGGGTTGTGCGGACCAGGTCAGCGGCGCGGACGGGGCGAAGGGCGCGCCGAAGGGTGCGGACGGATCGACGGCTGTGGGCGGGTCGAAGGGGGCCGGTGACGGTGGCGACGGCGGGCCGTCCGCGGGGCTGCTCGGCGGTGTCGCGGCCGTCGTCGTACTGGGTGGGGCGGCTGTCTGGCAGGCACGCCGCCGGCGCGGATGAGCGCCCCGCAGGCGACCCGTACCACCGCGCTGCACGCCGGCGCCTGGTGGCTGTGGGCGCTCGGCCTGGCCACCGCGGCCTCCCGCACCACCAACCCGCTGCTGCTGGGGCTGCTGGTGGGGGTGGCCGGCTATGTCGTCGCCGCCCGCCGCACGGACGCGCCCTGGGCCCGCTCGTACGGGGCGTTCGTCAAGGTCGGCCTGGTCGTGCTCGGCATCCGGCTGGTCTTCGCGTTCTTCCTCGGCTCCCCCATCCCTGGCACGCACACGCTGCTCACGCTGCCCGAAGTGCCGCTGCCGGACTGGGCGCAGGGCGTCCGGATCGGCGGCCGGGTCACGGCCGAGGGCATGGTCTTCGCGCTCTACGACGGACTGAAGCTGGCTGCCCTGCTCATCTGCGTCGGCGCCGCCAACGCCCTCGCCAACCCCTCCCGCCTGCTGAAATCCCTGCCCGGCGCGCTCTATGAGGCGGGCGTGGCGGTCGTCGTCGCCATGACCTTCGCACCGAACCTGATCGCCGACGTGCAGCGGCTGCGCGCCGCCCGCCGGCTGCGCGGCCGTCCCGACCGCGGTGTCACGGCGCTCCTCCAGGTCGGTCTGCCGGTGCTGGAGGGCGCCCTGGAACGGTCGGTGGCGCTGGCCGCGGCCATGGACGCGCGCGGCTACGGCCGCAGCGCGCAGGTGCCGCGCGCCGTACGGCACACCACGTCCGTCCTCACCCTCGGCGGGCTGCTCGGCATCTGCGCGGGCACGTACGGCCTCCTCGGCGACACCGGGGCCGGCTACGGTCTGCCGCTGCTGCTGGCCGGTCTGACCGCGGCACTGGCCGGGCTCCGGCTCGGCGGCCGCCGCTCGCTGCGCACCCGTTACCGCCCCGAACGCTGGGGCGTCCGGGCCTGGCTGGTCTCCGGCTCCGGCGTCGCCGTGGCGGTCCTGATGATCTGGGCCAACGGCTACGCCCCGGCCGCCCTGCACCCGCCGGCCGTCCCGCTCACCACGCCGGTGCTGCCGCTCTGGCCGGCCGTGTCCGTCCTGCTCGGGCTGCTGCCCGCGCTCGTCGCGCCGGTACCGCGCGCCCCGGAACGTCCGCGGCGCGCCGAACGCGCGCCCTCCGGAACCCGCGCCGTACGCAACGGGCGTGACGACGGCGACGACCGCCTGCGTGGCGCCGGCGGCCACCCGGGCGGCGGCCCGCACTCCCCTCAGCACACGAAGGAGCCGACTCCGTGATCCGGTTCGAGCAGGTCTCGGTCACCTACGGCGACGCCGCGGCGCCCGCCGTCCGGGGCATCGACCTGACCGTCCCCGAGGGCGAACTGTGCCTCCTGGTCGGCCCCTCCGGCGTGGGCAAGTCCACCGTGCTGAACGCCGTCTGCGGACTCGTCCCGCACTTCACCGGCGGCACCCTGCACGGCCGCGTCACCGTCGACGGCCGCGACACCCGCACCCACAGGCCACGCGAACTCGCCGATGTCGTCGGCACCGTGGGCCAGGACCCGCTGGCCCACTTCGTCACCGACACCGTCGAGGACGAACTCGCCTACGGCATGGAATCGCTCGGCCTCGCCCCCGACGTGATGCGCCGCCGCGTCGAGGAGACCCTGGACCTGCTCGGCCTGGCCGGTCTGCGGGACCGCGCCCTCACCACGCTGTCCGGGGGCCAGAGGCAGCGGGTGGCGATCGGCTCGGTCCTCACCACCCACCCCAAGGTCCTGGTGCTCGACGAGCCCACCTCGGCCCTCGACCCGGCCGCCGCCGAAGAGGTGCTCTCCGTACTCCAGCGGCTGGTCCATGACCTCGGCACCACGGTCCTCCTGGCCGAACACCGCCTGGAGCGCGTCATCCAGTACGCCGACCAGGTCATCCTGCTCCCCGCACCGGGGGCGCCGCCGGTCATGGGCAGCCCCTCCGAGATCATGGCGATCTCCCCCGTCCACCCCCCGGTCGTGGCCCTGGGCCGGCTCGCGCAGTGGTCCCCGCTCCCCCTCACCGTCCGCGACGCCCGCCGCCGGGCCGCTCCCCTGCGGGACCGCCTCAGGGACCGCACCCCGCCGACCGCCGGGCGGCCGGCGCCGGGCCCCGGACCGGAAGCGGACCGGAACGGACCCGCCGCCGAGGTCCGCGGGCTCGGTGTCCGCCGGGGGCCGACCGACGCCTTGTACCGGGTGGACCTGACCGTCCGGGCCGGTGAGACCGTCGCGCTGATGGGACGCAACGGCGCGGGCAAGTCCACGCTGCTCAACACCCTCGTGGGGGTCCACCAGCCGTCCTCCGGAACGGTCCGGGTCGCCGGTGCCGTCCCGCACCGCACCGCACCGCGCGCCCTGCTGCGGCACGTCGGCCTGGTGCCCCAGGAACCGCGCGACCTCCTCTACGCGGACACCGTCGCCGCCGAGTGCGCCGCCGCGGACCAGGACGCGGACGCCCCGGCCGGCAGCTGCCGGGTCCTGGTGTCCCGGCTGCTGCCCGACGTCCCGGACTCCGTCCACCCCCGTGATCTCTCCGAGGGCCAACGTCTCGCGCTCGCCCTCGCGCTCGTGCTCACCGCGCGTCCCGGGCTGCTGCTGCTCGACGAGCCCACCCGCGGCCTGGACTACGCCGCCAAGGCCCGCCTGGTCGAGGTGGTGCGGGCGCTGGCCGCCGAGGGGCACGCCATCGTCCTTGCCACCCACGACGTGGAACTCGCCGCCGAACTGGCGCACCGCGTGGTGATCCTCGCCGACGGTGAGGTCGTCGCCGACGGCCCCACCGACGACATCGTGGTGTCCTCGCCCTCCTTCGCGCCGCAGGTCGCCAAGGTGCTCGCCCCGCTGCCCTGGCTGACCGTGCCGCAGGTGGCCCGCGCGCTGGAGGCCACCGCATGACCCCGCGCCCGCAGCGCCCCGGCCGTACGGTCCGGGCCGTGCGGCTCGGGCCGCGCTCCGTCGCCGCGCTGGTCCTGATCTCGGCCATCGGCGTGATGGCGTTCGGCTGGCCGCTGCTCGCCGACTCGGCGTCCGGGCTCGCCCATTCCAAGGACGCGCCCTGGCTGTTCGCCGCGCTGCTGCCGATGCTGCTGGCCGTCGTGGTGGCGACCATCGCCGACACCGGCCTGGACGCCAAGGCCCTCGCCATGCTCGGTGTGCTGGCCGCTGCCGGCGCCGCGTTGCGCCCGCTGGGCGCGGGGACGGCCGGCATCGAGCCGATGTTCTTCCTGATGGTGCTGGCGGGGCGGGTGCTCGGGCCCGGTTTCGGCTTCGTGCTGGGTTCGGTGGCGATGTTCGCGTCGGCGCTGCTGACCGGCGGCGTCGGCCCCTGGATGCCGTTCCAGATGCTGACCATGGGGTGGGTGTCGATGGGCGCCGGGCTGCTGCCGGGCCCCGACCGGCTGCGGGGGCGCCGCGAGGTGGTCATGCTCGCCGGCTACGGCGCCGTCTCCGCCGTCCTCTACGGCCTGGTCATGAACCTCCAGGGCTGGCCGTACATCGCCGGTCTGGCCTCGGGGGTCTCCTTCGTGCCCGGCGACCCCGTCGACCAGAACCTCGCCCGTTACGTCGCCTACTGTCTCGCCACCTCCCTCGGCTGGGACCTGCCCCGCGCGCTGGTGACCGTGGTCCTCACCTGCACGCTGGGCAGTACCGTCCTGGCGGCCCTGCGGCGCGCCACCCGCCGCGCCGCCTTCGACGTGCCGGTGTCCTTCGCCTCCGCCGGGCCGGCTGCTTCCACCACGGCGCCGGCCGGCGGGTGCCGTTCGGAATGACTCAGCGGATCCGGGGCAGGTCGCGGGCGAGGGACGGCTGGGAGCGCCGGAAAGAGGTGAAGTGGTCGGCGTCGGCACCCTGGTCGACCACCGTGGGCCGGGCGCCGTGGGCCCGCAACTCCTTGGCGCAGCTGATGCTGTTGGCCATGGGGACGTCGTGGTCGCCGCCGGCGGTGTAGAGGGTGATCCGGACGCCGCGGGCCGGCGTCCAGTCGCAGGTGCGGTCGTTGGCCCGCAGGACGGTCAGCAGGGCGCCGGACGGGTGCCGGAGCTTCTGGTACCAGGTGTCGGTGAGCAGGTCCTCCAGTCGGCCGGGCAGCTTGCCGGCGATCTTCTCCGCCGGGTGCTCGCCGTCGAAGAGGGCCTCGACGCGGTCGGCGTAGGGGGCGCGGAACACCTCGCGGGGGCTGCGGTAGAGCGGGTGCAGACGGTTCTGGGCAGTCAGGAAGAAGGAGACGTAGAAGACGGCTGAGCGGGGGCTGACCCGGCCGTCGAACATCCCGGGGAGTTCGCTGCCGTCCAGGTCGAACGGGCCGCCGACCGGCGCGACGGTCCCGGGGCGGAAACGGGGATCGGCACCCCGGCCCAGCTCGCGCGCCAGTTCCATGGCGACCTGGCCGCCCTGCGAGAAGCCGGTGAGGGACACCCTGCGGTCCAGGGTTGCGCCGAGCCGGGAGGTGGCCGTGCGGGCCGCCCGGAGCATGTCGAGCGAGGCCGAGCCGGCGGACCGTGCGTCCATGTACGGGTGGCGGCCGGGGCCGGTGCCGAGGCCGAGGTAGTCGGGGGCGACGGCGGCGCGGCCGGCCGAGGCGTACAGCATCGAGACGGTCCGGTCGAGGCCGTCGCCGACGGAGGGTGCGTAGCCGCGGTAGGCGAGGGTGCCGTGGGCGTGCACGACGGCGGGGAGCCGGTGCCGGCCGGTGCCGAGCGGGAGGGAGAGCAGGCCGGAGGCGGTGGTGGGACGGCCGTCGGCGGTGATCGTGCGGTAGGTCAGGCGGTAGTTGGCGACGTCGTGGCGGGCGGTGTGGGCGTCCAGGCCGGTCTGCCGCGCCTGGTCCACGATCCGGGATCGGTGCTGCCGGCCGAGGGGGATGAGGGAGAGCAGGCTGCCGCGCCAGGCGGCGGTGCGGGCTGCGGTTCCCTGTGCCGTGGCGGGCCGTGCCGTCTCCGCCTGCCGGGCGGGGAGGGGATGCGCGGCCGCCACGGCCGGTGCCGTCGTGAGCGCCGTCAGCAGGAGGGCGGCGCCGGTGGCCACCCCGCGCGAGAGGCGGCGGGACCGCGGTAAGTGCTGCTGGGTCGTGTTCTTCATGGTGCGACGGTACGGACGTCCCGCGGCGCACAGCAGGCGTTTTCCGCACAACTCAACCGGGGTGCACGACGGTTGACGGCGGGCGTGCGGAGGGGAACCCCCGCACGCCCGTCGCCGCGCGCGCCCGGCCCCGGCCGTGCGTCAGAGCCGCTGGATGATCGTCGCGGTTGCCAGCGCACCGCCCGCGCACATGGTGATCAGGGCGAATTCCTTGTCCCGGCGTTCCAGTTCGTGCAGCGCCGTGGTGATCAGGCGGGCGCCGGTGGCGCCGACCGGGTGCCCGAGGGCGATGGCGCCGCCGTTCACATTCACCTTCTCCAGGTCCTGGTCGAACACCTTCGCCCAGGAGAGCACGACGGAGGCGAACGCCTCGTTGATCTCGACCAGGTCGATGTCCTTGAGGGACATGCCGGCCTTGCCGAGCACGGCGCGGGTGGCGTCGATCGGGCCGTCCAGATGGAAGTGCGGATCGGAGCCGACCAGCGCCTGCGCCACGATGCGGGCCCGCGGCTTGAGTTTGAGGGCGCGCGCCATGCGCTTGGAGGCCCACATGACCGCGGCGGCGCCGTCGGAGATCTGCGAGGAGTTTCCCGCCGTGTGCACGGCCGTGGGCATGACGGGCTTGAGGCCGCCGAGCGCCTCCATGCTGGTGTCGCGCAGCCCCTCGTCGCGGTCGACCAGCCGCCACATGCCCTGGCCCGCGGCCTGCTCCTCCTCGGTGGTGGGGACCTGGACGGCGAACGTCTCCCGTTTGAAGCGCTCCTCGGCCCAGGCGGCCGCCGCCCGCTCCTGGGAGATGAGGCCGAGCGAGTCGACGTTCTCGCGGGTCAGCCCCCGGTGGCGGGCGATGCGTTCGGCCGCCTCGAACTGGTTGGGCAGATCGACGTTCCACTCGTCGGGCCAGGGCTTGCCGGGGCCGTGCTTGGAGCCGCTGCCGAGCGGCACCCGGGACATCGCCTCGACGCCGCTGCCGATGCCGATGTCGATGACGCCGCCCGCGATCATGTTGGCGACCATGTGGTTGGCCTGCTGGGAGGAGCCGCACTGGCAGTCCACGGTGGTCGCCGCGGTCTCGTACGGGAGGCCCATCGCCAGCCAGGCGTTGCGCGCCGGGTTCATGGACTGTTCTCCGGCGTGGGTGACGGTGCCGCTGACGATCTGTTCGATGCAGTCGGGCTGGATGCCCGTACGGGCGAGGAGTTCGCGGTAGGTCTCGCCCAGGAGGTAGGCGGGGTGGAGGTTGGCGAGCGCGCCCTGGCGCTTGCCGATCGGGGTGCGTACGGCTTCGACGATGACGGGTTCCGCGGCCATGACTGACTCGTCCTCTCCTCGCGTCCGCGGGCGTCCCGGCACCCGCGGAACAAGAACTAGTACGCGTTCTAGTTCCGCGAACAGTCTTATGAGCCACCCCCCGGCGCGCAAGGGGGATGCAAGCCCCTTGTCCGCAACAGGAATCGCCACGACTCTTGCCACTTATAGAACGCGTTACTACCTTCACCGCGACCCCCACAGCTGATGCACCGTCAGAAGTCTGGATGGAACCACGGACCAGGAGCCGCCGATGCCATGCCCAGCGCTGCCCGAGGGGTTCGACTTCACCGATCCCGACGTCTACCAGTCCCGCGTTCCGCTCCCCGAGTTCGCGCAGCTGCGGCAGACCGCGCCCGTGTGGTGGAACGCCCAGCCGCACGGCATTGCCGGCTTCGACGACGACGGCTACTGGGTCGTCACCCGGCACCAGGACGTCAAGGAGGTGTCCACCAAGCCGGAGCTCTTCTCCGCGCACCTGAACACCTCGATCATCCGCTTCAACGCGTCCATGACCCGGGACCAGATCGACGTACAGAAGCTGATCATGCTGAACATGGACCCGCCGGAACACACCAGGGTCCGCCAGATCGTGCAGCGGGGCTTCACCCCGCGCTCCATCCGCGCCCTGGAGGAGGCGCTGCGCGGGCGGGCGGCGCGTATCGTCGCCGCGGCGCGGGAGAGCGGTACCGGGGACTTCGTCACCGATGTGGCCTGCGAACTCCCCCTCCAGGCCATCGCCGAGCTCATCGGCATCCCGCAGGACGACCGGGCCCGCATCTTCGACTGGTCGAACAAGATGGTCGCGTACGACGATCCCGAACTCGCCATCACCGAAGAGGTCGGCACCAACGCGGCGATGGAGCTGATCTCGTACGCCATGAACCTCGCCGCGGCGCGCAAGGAGTGCCCGGCCAAGGACATCGTCAGCCAGCTGGTCGCGGCCGAGCACGAGGGGAACCTCGGCTCCGACGAATTCGGCTTCTTCGTCCTGCTGTTGGCGGTGGCCGGCAACGAGACCACCCGCAACGCCATCACCCACGGCATGCACGCCTTCCTCACCCACCCCGAGCAGTGGGAGCTCTACAAGCGCGAGCGGCCCGCGACGGCGGCGGAGGAGATCGTGCGCTGGGCGACGCCGGTGGTGTCCTTCCAGCGGACCGCCACCCAGGACACCGAACTGGGCGGGGCGAAGATCAAGAAGGGCCAGCGGGTCGGGATCTTCTACTCGTCGGCCAACAACGACCCCGAGGTCTTCGACCGTCCCGAGCTCTTCGACATCACCCGCGACCCCAATCCGCATCTGGGCTTCGGGGGCGGCGGTCCCCACTTCTGCCTCGGCAAGTCCCTGGCGGTCCTGGAAATCAACCTGATCTTCAACGCTCTCGCGGACGCCATGCCCGACATCTCCCTGGCCGGCACCCCGCGGCGACTGCGGTCCGCGTGGCTCAACGGGGTGAAGGAACTACGGGTCCGTTACCGCTGAGCGCGGTGGCCGGGGGCGGGCCCGGCCGGCGGCGTGACGAGGTCCTCGCACGCACTGTGCCCGGTGGCCGGCAACGGCTGCCGGGCACAGCGGTATGTCCGAAAACGGTTTGTCGCTCAACCTTGCCAGTCGTCGTTGGCGCACTTACATTCAACTCAACTCGCCAGTAACACCCGGCAGTCAGCTCCACTCGGCAGCGCGCCGCAGCACGCGCCGCCCGGCACGACACCGGCCGGTGCCGCTCTCCCCACGCACCCCCGCTCGGCCCGCTCCCCACGCCTGTTCACCGCACCACGGTCACGCACCTTCCCCCCACCTTGTTTCGACAGCGCGCTCCACGCTCTTCGAAGGGGAAACACACCATGAAGGACGCACACGGCAGACCTGTCACGGGACGCATCAGCTGGCGGAAGTTCGCCGTGCTGTCCGTCCCGGCCCTCGCCGGCACCGCGGCGCTGGGCATCGCGCTCGCCAACGGCGCCCTCGCGGCGTCATTCGCCGTATCGGGCCAGCAGTTCAAGGTCTCCGCCGACAGCCTCACCGGCGACGGATTCGCCCAGTACGGCAGTGTCGACACCAACGCCAGGGGCGACCTCCTGCCGGTGGCGGTCACCGCCATCAAGACGGCACAGCTGAACAACCTCTGTCAGTCAGTGGTCACGCACCTGCCCGTGGTCGGTGACATCTCGCTCAACCTGCATGCGGGGACGGGCAGCAAGCCCGTCGAGGCCCGCGATCTCTTTGTGGACGCCACCCAGCTCTCCGGCAACGCGTCCTTCAACAACATCGAGATCGGCCGGGACGCCTCCACCCTGGACAAGGGCCCGGCCAGCGCCCAGGGAATGCAGGACCTCTTCGCCCAGCAGGCCGACGACGTCCGGATCAGCAATCTGCACCAGACCGCCTGGGCCACCAACGCCGGGACGTTCAAGCTCTCCGGGCTGAGCATGAAGATCTCCAAGGGTACGAAGGAATGCTTCTGACCTGGCGGCGCTGGCGGAGGGGCCGCCCCTTCTGGGGTGGCCTGGCGGCCGTCCTCGCCGGCGCCGAGATCTGTGCCCTCCCTCTGGCCCCGCTGAAGATCATGCTCCAGCAGGGCATCGCCGGTATCCCGTCGGTGCTCATGGGGCTGGTGATGATCGTGATGGGGCTCTCGGCGTGGTTCGCGCCGCACTACCGGGGCCTCGCGGGCGTCCTGACCGTCCTGTGCGCGGCGGCGGCCCTGGTGATGTCCAACCTCGGTGGCTTTCTGATCGGCACCGTTCTCGGGATTCTCGGCGGCTCCATGATCTTCGCCTGGCAGCCGGTGGTCGTCGGCGACCAGCCGGCCCTCAGCAAGTGAGCGGCACATGGTCCGTTACTCGCACCCGCACCCCCCTCTGGAAGGACGCCCAAGATGACTCACGTGGACCCCACACCCCCCACGTCCCTCGTGCATCCCGCAAGCGACCGGCGCGGCGCGCACCGTAGACGCGTCTTACGTGCCGTCGGCACCGGGGCGGTCGCCGCACTCGGGCTCGCCGCCGGGCTGACCGGCTCCGCTGCGGCGCAGCCTGCCGGGGCGCCGGGCACCGCGGACTCGACGACCGTGAGCCCCGCGGGTCACGCGTTCACCGCCAAGCTCAGCGGCAAGGCCACCTTCAAGGCCGGTTCGGTGACCGTCACCTGTAGCACCTCGACCTCCAGCGGTCAGGTGCCGGCCGCGCCCGGTAACCAGAACGCGTCCGGCCCGGTGAGCAGTTCCACCACCCCGGCGACCTACGGTTCGTGCACGACGAGCATGCCCGGCGTCAGCGCGACCGTCAGCACGTCCGGCACCTGGGGCGTGTCCATGCAGAACGGCACACCGGTCACCGCCGGACTGACCATCCCCACCGGCGGGTTCGTCCTCAAGACCAGCGGGCTGGCGTCCTGCACGGTGACGGCGGCGCCCACCTCGGCAGCCACCGTGAACGGCAGCTGGACCAACGGCGCGCCCTCCACCCTGGCCTTCACCAACGCCGCGGTGCCGGTCAAGGTGGTGGGCGGTTTCGGCTGCCCGACCAGTGCGACCACCTCGACGTTCAACGCGACGTACCAGGTCAGCGACACCACCGACCCCACGTCCCAGATCACCGTCACCGGGTGACGAGCCGGCCGGCCGAGCCGCTGAGCTGCTTCGGGCCTGCTCAGCGCGCGGCCAGGCCGGCGGCCGCCATGGCCACCACCACCGCCACGGCCAGCGTGCCGCTGAGGAACGCGGTGACCAGCCGTCGCCGCAGGGCGCGGTAGACGCTCTCGTATTCGGTCCGCAGACTGGCGCTGCGGACCGCAATACGTTCCAGATAGGCGCGCGAGGTGTCCCGTTGGTCCTCGCAGTAGCGCGACTCGACTTCCTTCCGCTGGGTATCGGTCAGCCAGGGCAAGCCGGCGCAGAAGGCATGGGCGCGGGACCGCGCCCGGTCCTTCTCCGCCTCCCAGAGGAGATATCCCTCGATCTCGTTGATGGCCTGGTCCATCCGGTTCATGGGCGGGCCCCGATTTCCCTGCCGCGGGCGTTCTCGGCGTCCGGCAGGGCCGCGATCTCCTGGGCGATCTCGGGGTGGTGCAGGTCGAATGCCGGGGATTCGGAGCGAATTCTGGGCAGGGTCAGGAAGTTGTGCCGCGGCGGCGGGCAGGAGGTCGCCCACTCCAGCGAACGGCCGTAGCCCCACGGGTCGTCGACCTCGACCTTCTTGCCGTACTTCGCCGTCTTCCAGACGTTGTAGAGGAACGGCAGGATCGACAGGCCGAGGAGGAACGAGAAGATGCTGGAGACGGTGTTCAGGGTGGTGAAGCCGTCGGCGGCGAGATAGTCGGGAATGCGGCGCAGCATGCCCTCCGCGCCCAGCCAGTGCTGGACGAGAAAAGTGCCGTGGAAGCCGAGGAACATGGTCCAGAAGGTGATCTTGCCGAGGCGCTCGTCCAGCATCTTGCCGGTGAACTTCGGCCACCAGAAGTGGAAGCCGGAGAACATCGCGAAGACGACCGTGCCGAAGACCACGTAATGGAAATGGGCCACCACGAAGTACGAGTCGGAGATGTGGAAGTCCATCGGCGGCGAGGCCAGGATGACACCGGTCAGACCACCGAAGGTGAAGGTGATCAGGAAGCCGACCGCC
>NZ_JNZA01000062.1 GCF_000717345.1 Streptomyces lydicus
GGGCGGGGGCGTGCCGGTGCTCATGCGGGGTCTCCTTGGGCCGGCTGCGCCCGGTGTGCCGTCTCCGCCATCCCGTGGACCGCGAGCAGCCGGCGCATCCGGGCGGCGGCCAGCTCCGGGTCGGGGAACAGGCCCAGTGCGTCGGCCAGTTCATGGGCGCGGCGCAGATGCGGCAGGGAACGGGCCGACTGCAGGCCGCCGACCATGGTGAAGTGCGTCTGGTGGCCCGCCAGCCAGGCCAGCAGGACGACGCCCGTCTTGTAGTAGCGGGTGGGTGCGCGGAAGAGGTGGCGGGCGAGGGCGACGGTCGGGTCCAGGACGGCACGGAAGGCCGCGGTGCCGTCGGGTCCTCGGGCGTCGAGGAGGCGTACGGCCTCGGCGGCCAGGGGCGCGAGGGGGTCGAAGACGCCGAGCAGGGCGTCGCTGAAGCCGTGGTCGTCGCCGGCGATCAGTTCGGGGTAGTGGAAGTCGTCGCCCGTATAGCAGCGCACGGTCGCCGGCAGCCTCCGGCGCAGCCGTACTTCCCGGTCGGCGTCCAGCAGGGAGACCTTGACGCCGTCCACCTTGCCGGGGTGTGCGGCGATGATCCGGAGAAGGGTCTCGGTGGCGGCGTCGGGGTCCGGGCTGCCCCAGTAGCCGTGCAGCGCCGGGTCGAACATCGGGCCGAGCCAGTGCAGGATCACCGGCGTGCCGGCCTGGCGCAGCAGGTGGCCGTACAGCTCCAGGTAGTCGTCCGGCCCGGTGGCGACCGCGGCGAGCTGGCGGGAGGCCATCAGGACGGGGCGGGCGCCGGCGTCCTCGACGAGGCCGAGCTGCTCCTCGTAGGCGGCGCGGACGTCCGCCGGCGAGGCGCCGTGGGCGGGCAGTTGGTCGGTGCCCGCGCCGCAGGCGAGCAGGCCGCCGACCGCGCGGGCCTCCGCGGCGGAGCGCCGGATCAGCTCGGCGGCGGCGCGCCAGTCGAGGCCCATGCCGCGCTGTGCGGTGTCCATCGCCTCGGCGACGCCCAGGCCGTGCGACCAGAGGTGGTGCCGGAAGGCGAGGGTGGCGTCCCAGTCGAGGGCGGGCGGGCCGTCCGGTGTGGTGTCGGCGAGCGGGTCGGCGACCACATGGGCGGCGGCGAAGACGGTACGGGAGCGCAGCGGGGGCCGGGCGGTGGCGGGCGGTGCGCCGGGGGCGGCCCGGCCCGTTCCGGGGGCGGCCGGGGGCCGGGGGCCGGGCGGGGTGGCCGGCCGGTTCACAGGCTCAGCTCCGGTACGTCCAGCCGGCGGCCCTCCGCCGACGAACGCAGCCCCAGTTCGGCCAGTTGGACGCCGCGGGCGCCGGCCGCCAGGTCCCAGCGCCAGGGCTCGTCGCGCACGACGTGCCGCAGGAACAGCTCCCACTGGGCCTTGAAGCCGTTGTCGAAGTCGGCGTTGTCGGGGACGTCCTGCCACTGCTCACGGAACGGCTCGGACGCCGGAAGGTCGGGGTTCCAGACCGGTTTGGGGGTGGTGGAGCGGTGCTGGACCCGGCAGCCGCGGAGCCCGGCGACGGCCGAGCCCTCGGTGCCGTCCACCTGGAACTCCACCAGTTCGTCGCGGTGCACCCGCACGGCCCAGGAGGAGTTGATCTGCGCGACGATGCCGCCGGCCAGTTCGAAGATGCCGTAGGCGGCGTCGTCGGCGGTGGCGTCATACGGGGCGCCCGCCTCGTCCCAGCGGCGCGGGACGTGCGTGGTGAGGTGCGCCTGGACGGTCCTGACCGGCCCGAACAGCTCGTGCAGGACGTATTCCCAGTGCGGGAACATGTCGGCCGCGATGCCGCCGCCGTCCTCGGCGCGGTAGTTCCAGGAGGGGCGTTGCGCCTGCTGCCAGTCGCCCTCGAAGACCCAGTAGCCGAACTCGCCCCGTACGGACAGGATGCGGCCGAAGAATCCGCCCTCGACGAGCCGGCGGAGTTTGCGCAGGCCGGGCAGGAAGAGCTTGTCCTGGACGACGCCGTTCCTGACGCCGGCTTCCCGGGCCAGCCGCGCCAGTTCCCGTGCGCCGGCGAGGTCGCCGGCGGTGGGCTTCTCGACGTAGACGTGCTTTCCGGCAGCAATCGCTTTCTTCACGGCCCCGACGCGGGCGGCGGTGACCTGGGCGTCGAAGTAGAGGTCGACGGTGTCGTCGGCCAGTACGGAGTCGAGGTCGCAGGTCCAGTCCCGCAGGCCGTGGCGCTCGGCCAGGGCCCGCAGTTTGTGCGGGGAGCGGCCGACGAGCACCGGCTCCGGCCAGATGACCGTGCCGTCGGCCAGGTGGAGGCCGCCCTGTTCGCGCAGGGCGAGGAGGGAGCGGACCAGGTGCTGGCGGTGTCCCATGCGCCCGGTCACGCCGTTCATGGCGATGCGTACGGTCGTGCGTGTCACGGCCCGGCCTCTCTCTTCGCTGTCGGCGGGGTGGCTGCGCGTCGGCGGTGGAGCAGTGCGGCGGAGGTGCGGTGCGGCGGAGGTGCGGGGTGCGGCTCCGGCGGTGGCTCCGGGGAAAACGGGACAGCAAGCGCTTTCTGTCGTGAGGGACGCTAGCCTGCGCGGCAGGACACCAACAAGGGGGCGGGCGGGGCATGGTGAGGACGCGATGACGGTCACGCTGGCGGATGTGGCGGCGCGCGCCCGGGTGTCGGCGGCGACCGTCTCGCGGGTGCTCAGCGGCAACTACCCGGTCGCCGAACGCACCCGCGGCCGGGTGCTGCGGGCCGTCGAGGAGCTGGAGTACGTCGTCAACGGGCCGGCGAGCGCGCTCGCCGCGGCCAGCTCCGACCTGGTCGGCATTCTCGTCAACGACCTCGCGGACCCGTTCTTCGGGATCATCGCGGGCGCCGTCCAGGGGGAGCTGAGCGGTGCGGCCGGGCCCGGTGGCGAGAAGCTGGCCGTGGTGTGCAGTACGGGCGGCTCGCCGGAGCGCGAGCTGCGCTACCTCACCTTGCTCCAGCGGCAGCGGGCGGCTGCGGTGGTGCTGACCGGCAGCGCCTCGGAGGACCCGGAGCACGCCCGGGCGCTGGCCGCCAAGCTGGCGCGGCTGTCGGGTGCGGGCACCAGGGTGGTGCTCTGCGGCCGGCCCGCGCAGCCGGCATCACCCGCCGCGGAACCGCCCGCCACGCTCACCACTCTGGCGTTCGACAACCGGGGCGGCGCGCAGCGGCTGACCGCGCACCTCGTCGCGCTCGGCCACCGGCGGATCGGCTGTGCCGCGGGCCCGGCGGGCCGTACCACCACCGGGGAGCGGGTGGCCGGTCATCGGGCCGCGCTCGCCGCCGGGGGGATCGCGGACGCCCCGCACCGCACCGTGCACGGTGCCTACGACCGCGCCTCCGGTTACGACGCGGCCGTCGAACTCCTCCGCAGGGACGCCGGTCTGACGGCGATCGTGGCGGCCAACGACGCCGTGGCGCTGGGTGCGTGTGCCGCGCTGCGCGACCGCGGGCTGCGGGTACCCGAGGACCTGTCCGTCGCCGGCTTCGACGATCTGCCGTTCAGCGCGGACGCGGCACCGGCGCTGACGACCGTGCGGCTGCCGCTGGAGGAGGCCGGGGCGCGGGCCGGCCGGCTGGCGACGGGGCGGGAGGAGCGGCCGCCGGGCGGGCTGGCGACGCTGCGCGCGGAATTGCTCGTGCGCGCATCGACCTCGGTGGCGTACCCTTGACTCAGTCAAGTGTCAGGGGGTCACGATGACGACCGGAACGGCGCCCGGCGCGCCCTCCACCACGACATCCGGCACGGCGCCCGGCGAGCCGTCGGACGCCGCGGCGGACGTCCGTGAGCTGCGCAGATTCAACCGCTTCTACACGAACCTCATCGGCGCGCTCGACTACGGCCGGCACCTCTACACGCCCTTCACCCTCACCGAGGCCCGGGTGCTCTACGAGCTCGCCCACCACGAGCGGGTGGACGCCGCGGACCTGCGCAACTCGCTGTCGCTGGACGCCGGTTACCTCAGCCGGCTGCTCGGCAAGTTCGAGCACCGCGAGCTGATCAGCCGGGGCAAGTCCGAGGAGGACCCCCGCCGGCAGCGCATCACGCTGACCGAGGGCGGCCGGGAGGCGGCCGGCCTGCTGGAGGAGCGCTCGCAGGAATCCGCGGGGACGCTGCTCCAGGACCTGCCGCCGGCGGACCGGGCCCGCCTGGTGGCGTCGATGCGGACGATCCGCGCCGTACTCGGCGAGGAGACGGAGGACGCCGGGGACCGGGACTCCCCCGCGCCGTCGGTCACGCTGCGCACCAGCCGCCCCGGTGACCTCGGCTGGATGGTCGAGCGGAACGCCGCGCTCTACGCCGCCGAGTACGGCTTCGATCTCAGCTACGAGGCGCTGGTGGCCCGGATCGTCGCGGAGTACGCCGAGGACTTCGACCCGCGCTGGGACCGGACGTGGGTGGCGGAGCTGGGCGGCACGGGAGCGCCGTCCGACGCGGAGTCCGCCGGCGCCGCCGCGGAGAGGGTCGGCGCGGTGATGTGCGTACGGGACGGCAGGCCGGGGGTCGCGCGGCTGCGGCTGCTGCTGGTCGAACCCGGCGCGCGCGGGCACGGCGTGGGACGTCAACTCGTCGACGCCTGTGTGGACTTCGCCCGCGAGGCCGGCTATCGGGAGATGGTGCTGTGGACCAACTCCATACTCGGCGCGGCGCGCGGCATCTATCAGCGCGCCGGCTTCGAGCTGGTCGGCGAGTCGCCGCACCACAGCTTCGGACAGGACCTGGTGGGCCAGGACTGGCGCCTGCCCCTGTGACGTACGGACGGGGTCCCCGCCGCTGACGTGCCCGCCGGGTGTCCCCGCTCCGGCCTGCCCCCTGCGACGCAGCGGCACGCCGCGCGGGGGAACGGGTGCGCCCACCGGGCCGACAGCGGGTACACCCACCGGGGAGACATGGACGCGCGTGGCCAGGGCACACGCTCGGGGATCCAGGCGCGACGAGGAGGAGCGCGATATGAGCGGCAGCGCAGGACACACGGACGGCCCGGCCGGCGGCACCGGGGGCGGCACGGCGGGCGGCAGCACGGGCGGCCCGGCCGGCGGCCCCCCGGCGATGCGCTTCGCGTTCTCGACCCTCGGGGTGCCGGGGATGCCGGTGGCCGAGGTGCTGGCGCTGGCCGTGGAGACCGGCTATCAGGGCGTGGAGCTGCGGGCCCACCCCGAGGAACCGGTGCATCCGCTGATCGGCGCGCGGGAACGGGCCGCGGTGCGTGAACAGTGCGCGGCCACCGGTGTCGAGATCCTCGGCGTGGCCGGCTACGCCCGGGTCGCCGCGGCCCGGGACACCGCGGGCGAGAAGGAACTGGCCCAGGAGCTGGACGAGCTGGTGCTGCTCGCCGCGGACCTGGGGGCGCCGTATGTCCGGGTCTTCCCCGGGGGCGGTGACCGCCCGGCGGCCGAGGCGGACGCCGATGCCGCGCGGCGGCTCGCCGCGGTGGCGCCGCTCGCGGCGGAGCGGGGCGTGCGGGTCCTGCTGGAGACCCATGACTCGCACCGCACGGGCGCGGCCGCGGCCCGGGTCCTGGGGCCCGTGGGGCACCGGAACGTGGGCGCGCTCTGGGACGTGCTGCACAGCTGGCTCGGCGGTGAGGAGCCGGTCGACACCCATGCCGCGCTCGCCCCGCATCTGGGCTACGTCCAGGTCAAGGACGTCGCCTCCGCGGAGGACACCACACCCCTGCCGCTCGGCGCCGGCGTCCTGCCGCTGGCCGATGTCCTGGCCACGCTCGGCGCGGGCCCCGGGGAGCCGCGGGGCCCCGTGCCGACCCCCGAGGGCATCTACGACCAGGGCGCGGGCGGCTGGCTGTGCTGGGAGTACGAGAAGCGCTGGCACCCCGAGGCCCCGGACCTCCCCGCCCTCCTGGCGCCGGCCCGCGCACACCTCCAGCAGCTCCTCACCGCCCCGACGCCGGACCGGCACCGCACCGGCGCCTGACCCACCCTCACCCCGGGCCCGTCCTCCCCCGCCCCGCGCCGTGCGCCTCGAACCGCACATCCCGCACCACCGGCACCACTCGCCCCGGGCCCCTCACGCCCGCCGGCCCCCGTCCCCTCACACACCCTCGTCCGGTTCGCAATTGCTGGGCGCCACCTCGGATGGAGTGATTGACCGACAATAGTTTTCCGGCTATCCGTGTCTCCTTGGAAGTTTCCTTCAACGAGTCGAGGAAGCCCTCCGGAAGGAGCGCAGATGCACTCCAGACGTACCGTTCTGACCAGTGCGGCCGCCGCGGCCGCCGCCGTTGCCGCGGGCGCCGGCCCGGCACAGGCGGCGGCGCGGACCGCGGCCCCCGCCCTCCCCCACCAGCCCCTCCCCGATGCCGCCACCCGGACGCGGCTGCGCCGCCTGATCGCCCGTATGACGCCCGAGGAGAAGGTCGGCCAGCTGTTCGTGATGCGGGTCTACGGGCACTCCGCCACCGACCCGGACCCGGCCGACGTCGCGGCGAACCAGAAGGAGATCGGGGTCGCCAACGCCGCGGAGCTGATCGCCAAGTACCACGTGGGCGGCATCATCTACTTCGGGTGGGCGCACAACACCCGCGAGCCGCACCAGATCGCCGATCTCTCCAACGGCATCCAGAAGGCCGCCGCCGCGCAGCGTGTGCCGGTCCCGGTGCTGATCTCCACGGACCAGGAGCACGGCATAGTGGCCCGGGTCGGCGCCCCGGCGACGCTCTTCCCCGGGGCGATGGCGCTCGGCGCGGGCGGCTCCCGCGACGACGCGCGTACCGCGGGCCGGGTCGCGGGGCAGGAGCTGTACGCGATGGGGATCCGGCAGGACTACGCGCCGGACGCCGACGTCAACGTCAATCCCGCCAACCCGGTCATCGGCGTCCGCTCCTTCGGCGCCGATCCGCAGGCGGTGGCCCGTATGGTCGGCGCTCAGGTGAAGGGCTATCAGGAGGGCGGGGTGGCGGCCTGCGCCAAGCACTTCCCCGGGCACGGTGACACCGACACCGACAGCCATGTCGGGCTGCCGTACATACACCACAGTGCCGAGGAGTGGGAGCGGCTGGACGCGCCGCCGTTCAAGGCGGCGATCGCCGCCGGCATCGATTCGATCATGACGGCGCACATCGTCGTGCCCGCCTTCGACCCGAGCGAGGACCCGGCCACGCTCTCCCGGCCGATCCTCACCGGCATCCTGCGCGAGCGGCTGGGTTACGACGGGGTGGTGGTGACGGACTCGCTGGGCATGGAGGGCGTACGGGCGAAGTACGGCGACGCCCGGGTGCCGGTGCTGGCGCTCAAGGCGGGCGTCGACCAGCTGCTGAACCCACCGGACCTGTCGGTGGCGCACGGCGCGGTGCTCAAGGCCCTGAAGGACGGCGAGCTGACCGAACGGGACCTCGACGCGAAGCTGCTGCGGATCCTGCTGCTGAAGGAGCGGCGGGGGCTGTTCAAGGATCCGTACACCAGCCGGCGGGCGGTGGACCGGGTGGTCGGCACCCGGGGGCACCTCACCACCGCGGACCGGATCGCGGACCGTACGACGACGCTGCTGCGCAACGACGGCGGCGTGCTGCCGCTGTCGCGGCGGCGGGAGCGCAGGGTGCTGGTGGTGGGGGTGGACGCGGCCGCGCCCTCGGGGACCGGGGGGCCGCCGACCACGGTGCTGGCGAAGGCGCTCACCGATCTGGGCTTCAGCGCCACCGCGCTGTCGACGGGCCTGACGCCGTCCCGGCAGCGGATCGACGAGGCGGTGGCGGCGCTCGGCGACCGGGACGCGGTGGTGGTGGCCACGTACAACGTGACCGCGCAGTCGGCGCAGCGGACGCTGGTCGGTGCGCTGCTGGGGACCGGCAAGCCGGTGGTGCAGCTCGCGGTCCGCAACCCGTACGACATCGCCCAGCTGGACGGGGTCAAGGCGGCCCTGGCGAGCTATTCGTGGACGGATGTGGAGCTGCGGGCGGCGGCCCGGGTGATCGCCGGGCGGCGGGAGCCGGCGGGCCGGCTGCCAGTCGCGATAATGCGTGCCGACAGTCCGGAGCGGGCCCTCTACCAGATCGGGCACGGCCTGTCGTACTGAGCGCGGCGGCCCACCGCGCGCGGGCGGCGGCACGGCCAGAGGTACGGGCCGGGTACGGCGCGCTCCCGGCTGCCCGGGAGCGCGCCGCGCCGTCACCGGCGTACGGCCGTGTGGCGGAAGGGCCTCACGGGCGCAGCATCGGCATCCGGCGGACCTCCTGCCGGTCCAGCTTCTTGTCGTACGGGGCCAGCGGGGTGGCCTTGGCGCCCTCGGGGGCCGGGACGCCCGCCCAGTCGAGCAGCTCGGCGGTGGCCTTGGTGCGGTCGGCTTCCTTCAGCTTGGCGATGTTCGAGCCGTGGTTGCCGCCGGGGACGGTGAAGACGTAGGAGTCCCGGGCGCCCCTGCCGAGTTCGAAGTGCTCCGAACTCCACGGGTCGTACTGGCCGTTGACGAACATCATCCGGTTGGCGTGGTGCCGCACCCAGCGGTCGACGTCGGGCATCGCGCGCTTGTCGAAGCGCATCGGGATGTCCTTGGGGACGAAGCTGCGGGAGTTGTTGATGCCGGGGTACTTGAGCAGACCGGCGAGCTGCGGGTAGCCGTAGCCGGGCTCCCCGAGCTGGGTGCCCGCCTGGTAGTAGTACGGCGTGTACGGCTCCATGCCCTGGTCGGTGTAGCTGTCGAAGCCGCCGATCTTGTCCATCCACTGCCACAGCCCGTCGGTGGAGACGGTCGGCTCGGGAACCTCGGCGCAGGCGGTCTCGGCCGGCTGGTACTGCCAGAAGCCGAAGACCAGGTCGGTGACCATGACTTCGTAGGCCCGGTCGGCGTTGCCGACCTTGGTGAAGGTCTGCTTCTCCTTGTCGGCCCAGTCCTGGAAGCGCTTGACCATCTCCTTGCGGCGCAGCAGGGCCTCGCGTTCGATGGCGGCGAGGTCGGCGCGGCACTGCGCGGTGCCGACGGTCCTGAAGAACCGGTCGTAGGCGGAGTCCTCGTCGTTGCGCACGTCGTTCGGCGCGACGTAGGCGACGGTGCCGTTCATGTCGTGCGGGAAGAAGCGGCGGTAGTAGGTGGCGGTCATGCCGCCCTTGCTGCCGCCGGTGGCGATCCAGTTCTTGCCGTAGATGCGGTGCAGGGCCTGGAAGATGCGGTGCTGGTCGGTGGCGGCCTGCCGGATGTCGAGCTTCTTCCAGTCCGTGGGCGTGGGCCGCGACGGGGTGAAGTAGCGGTATTCCAGCGAGACTTGGTTGCCGTCGATGATCTTGGTGGGCTCGCTGCGGGACGGCGTGGTGCTGACGTTGTAACCGGAGGTGAAGAACACCGTCGGGCGGTCCACCGACTTGTGCAGCAAGGTCAGCCGCTGCTGGAAGGTCCCCTTGGAGGGGTGCCGGTGGTCAACCGGCTGGGAATAGTTCAGGACGAAGTACCGGTAGCCGTCGACCGGCTTCTCCTCGATGAGGCTCATACCCGGGATCGCCAGGATGCGGTCCTTGATGTCCTCGGTCTTCGGCTCGGCGGCGGTGGCCGCTCCCGCCGGTATGCTGCCGGCTCCCGCCGTGCCTATGAGCACCGCGAGCGACAGCAGCCATCTGGTGGCCTTGCGCATGCACCCTCCCCTTGGGATAGCAAAGGTCGGGCTGAACCTATCGGCGGGACACGGGGGCCACCAGCCCTCGGGGGCCGTCCGGCGGATCTTCGCAGGACGGCCCCCGAGGCCGGTGGCCCGGCCGGGCCTCAGGCCACCAGTTCCTCCTCCTCGCCGGAGAAGGTGCGCCACAGCTCCGCGTAGCGGCCGTTGCGGGCCAGCAGCTGCGCGTGGCTGCCGTCCTCGGCGACCCGGCCGTGGTCGAGGACCACGACACGGTCGGCGCGGGCGGCGGTGGTCAGCCGGTGGGCGACGACCAAGGTCGTGCGGCGGCCGGCGAGGCGGTCGGTGGCCTGGTTGACGACGGCTTCGGTGGCCAGGTCCAGGGCCGCGGTGGCCTCGTCCAGCAACAGCACGTCCGGGTCGACGAGTTCGGCGCGGGCGAGCGCCAGCAGCTGGCGCTGGCCGGCGGAGAGGTTGCGGCCGCGCTCGGAGACCTCGTGGAGGTAGCCGCCGTCGAGGGTGGCGATCATGGCGTGCGCGCCGACCGCGCGGGCGGCGGCCTCCACCTCGGCGTCGGTGGCGTCCGGGCGGCCGTAGGCGATGGCGTCCCGGACGGTACCGGCGAACAGGTAGGGCTCCTGGGGGACCACGCCGAGGCGGTGGCGGTAGCCCGTCAGGTCCAGGTCGCGCAGGTCGGTGCCGTCGACGCGGACCGCGCCCGAGGACGGGTCGTAGTACCGGGCGACCAGCTTGACCAGGGTGGACTTGCCGGCGCCGGTCTCGCCGACGAAGGCCACGGTCTGGCCGGCCGGTATGACGAGGTCTATGCCGGCCAGCGCCGGCTCCGCGCTCGCGCCGTAGTGGAAGTGGACGTCGTCGAAGGTGATCTCGCCGCGCAGGGCGGGCACCTCGCGGGGCCGCTCGGCCAACGGGGTCGTGGTGGGCTCGCGCAGCAGTTCCTGGATGCGGCCGAGCGAGACGGACGCCTGCTGGTAGCCGTCGAAGACCTGGGAGAGCTGCTGCACGGGGGCGAAGAACAGGTCGATGTAGAGGAGGTAGGCCACCAGGGCGCCGGCCGTCAGGGTGTCGTGGGCGACCCGGTCGGCGCCGACGATCAGCACCAGTGCCGCCGCCACCGAGGACAGCAGCTGCACGAACGGGAAGTAGACGGAGATCAGGAACTGGCCGCGGAGGCGGGCCGCGCGGTAGGCGTCGCTGCGCTCGGCAAACCGCTGCTCACCGCGGCGCTCGCGCCGGAACGCCTGGACGATGCGGAGCCCGGCGACGCTCTCCTGGAGGTCTCCGTTGACCACGCTGATCCGTTCGCGGGCCAGCTCGTACGCCTTGACGCTCTGCTTGCGGAAGAAGTACGTGCCGATGATCAGCGGCGGGAGGGTGGCGAAGACGACGAGGGCCAGCTGGACGTCGATGGCGAGCAGCGCGACGAGGATGCCGAAGAACGTCAGCATCGAGACCAGGGCGGTGACCAGGCCGGTCTGCAGGAATGTCGACAGGGCGTCGATGTCGGTCGTCATCCTGGTCATGATCTTGCCGGTCAGCTCGCGCTCGTAGTAGTCGAGGCCGAGCCGCTGGAGCTGCGCGAAGATCTTGAGGCGGAGGGAGTAGAGGACCCGCTCGCCGGTGCGTCCGGTCAGGCGGTTGCCGCCGACCTGGGCGGCCCACTGGGCGAGGACCACGACCAGCGCGAGCAGCGCGGCCGTCCAGACGCCGGCCAGCACGCCGCGGCGGACGCCCTCGTCGATGCCCTGCCGGATCAGGACGGGCAGCAGCAGCCCGGCCAGGGCGTCCACCGCGACCAGCGCCAGGGCGAAGCCCAGCGGCCGGCCGAAGCCGTGCAGCAGCCGGCGCAGGCCGTAGGCGCGCTCGGGGCGCACCGCCCGGTCCTCGTCGACGGCGGGGGTGTCCTCGGCCGGCGGCAGCGCGGCGACCTGGGCGAGGAGTTCGGGGGTGGCTGGCGTGCCGGCCATCGCGGCGCCGAGACCGGGTCCGGCGGCGGCCGTGCGGGGCGCCACGCCGGCGCCGCCCGCCTCGGCGTCCTGCTCGCGGCGCACCCACAGCTCGGGGGTGACGGTGCCGGCGGCCCGGCCGGTCCCGCCGTCGCGCCCGCCGTCCGGCTCGGCGTCGAAGCCGTCCGGCCGGTCGAGCCCGGCGACATCCGCTTCGTACGCGTAGTCCAGCAGCCCTCCCCCACTCTCGGCTCCGCTCGAGCGGGGGGACCCCCATGCGGCGAACTCGCCGTCGAAGGCGCCGGCCAGCTCGCCGGCCGGGTCACGCTCGACCCCGCCCAGTTCCTCGGGGTCGGTCAGCAGCCTGCGGTAGAGCGGACATCGCTCCGCCAGCTCGTCCTGCGTGCCGATATCGACCAGCCGCCCCTCGTCGAGGACGGCGACCCGGTCGGCGAGCGCGAGGGTGGAGGCGCGGTGCGCGATGAGCAGGGTCGTACGGCCCGCCATGACGCCGCGCAGGGCCTCGTGGATCTCGTGCTCCACCCGGGCGTCGACCGCCGAGGTCGCATCGTCCAGGACCAGCAGCCGGGGGTCGGTGAGGATGGCGCGGGCCAGGGCGACGCGCTGGCGCTGGCCGCCGGACAGGGTCAGTCCCTGCTCCCCGACCGTGGTGTCGTAGCCGTCGGGGAGCTCGGATATGAAGCCGTCCGCCTGGGCGGCGCGGGCCGCGGCGCGCACCTGCGCGTCGGTGGCGTCCGGATGGCCGTAGGCGATGTTGTCGCGTATCGAGTCGGAGAACAGGAAGCTGTTCTCGGGGACCAGGCCGATGGCGGCGCGCAGCGACGCGAGGGTCAGCCCGCGCACGTCGTGGCCGCCGACCAGGACCCGGCCGGCGGAGACGTCGTAGAAGCGGGGCAGCAGCAGGGAGACGGTGGACTTGCCGCTGCCGGACGTACCGACCACGGCGACCGTCTCGCCGGCTTCGATGCGCAGCGAGAAGTCGCGCAGGACGGGCCGCGGGGCGCGGGGGCCGTCGTCGTGTCCCGTCGCGTCCTCGGGACCGTGGTGCAGCGGGGCGTAGGCGAAGGTCACCCGGTCGAATTCGACGGTGGCGGGGGTGTCCGCGGGCAGTTCGTGGGCGTCCGCCCGCTCCTCGATCGACGGCTCGGTGTCGATCAGCTCGTAGACCCGCTCGACGCCGGCGCGGGCCTGCTGGCCGACGGTGAGCATCATCGCGAGCATCCGGACCGGTCCGACGAGCTGCGCGAGGTAGGTGGAGAAGGCGACGAAGGTGCCCAGGGTGACCTGCCCCTGGGTGGCCATCCAGCCGCCGAGGGCGAGCATCGCGACCTGGCCGAGGGCCGGTACCGCCTGGAGGGCGGGGGTGTAGCGGGCGTTGAGCCGGACCGTGCGCAGCCGGCCGGCGAACAGCCGGCGACCGACCTCGCGCAGCTTGGCGGTCTCCTGGGCCTCCTGTCCGAAGCCCTTGACGACCCGGACGCCGGAGACCGCGCCGTCCACCACGCCGGCGACCGCGGCCGCCTGGCCCTGGGCGTACCAGGTGGCGGGGAAGAGCCGGGTCCGGCTGCGCTGGGCGATCAGCCACAGGGCGGGCGCGACGGCCAGCGCGACGACGGTGAGCAGCGGCGACAGCACCGCCATCACGACCAGCGAGATCACGAACAGCAGCACGCTGCCGATCATCATCGGCACCATGAACAGCAGGCCCTGGATCAGTTGCAGGTCGCTGGTGGCGCGGCCGACGACCTGGCCGGTGCTCAGCTCGTCCTGCCGCCGGCCGTCGAGGCGGGCTATCGCGGCGAACATCCTCGTGCGCAGATCGTGCTGGATGTCCAGGGCGAGCCGGCCGCCGTAGAAGCGCCGGAGGTAGGTCAGGACGTAGACCACGACCGCGGCCAGCACCAGCAGGCCCGCCCAGGGGGCGAGGGCGCGGTCGTGACGGACGATGACGTCGTCGATGATCAGCTTCGGTACGAGCGGGACCAGCGCCAGCACGGCCATCCCGCCGAGCGAGGAGCCGAGGGCGAGCAGCACGTCCTTCCGGTACTGCCAGCAGTCGCGGATCAGCCGCCGCGCCCAGCCCACTCGTTCGGTATCCGTCCCCGCCACCCCGTGCCTCCCACCCGTCGACGCCTGTCGGAAGGCGTCAACGACGCGGGCAGCGGATTTCATCCCGCCGCAACAATCCGGCGCGCCGGCCGCCCGGGAAGGACGACCGGCGCGCCGGGGCCGTTCAGGTGATCACTTCACCCGTTGCACGGTCAGCTCCGTGATGCCCGGGTGCGGCCGGGGCTTGCCGCCGGCGGCCGGGGTCCGGTCGCCCTCGACGGTGACCCGTACGTACCGGGCGGGGGTGCGGCCCGCGTAGCCGGTGCCCGACCAGTGCCTGCCGTCCCGCGAGACCTGGACGTTGTAGGACTTCGGGCGGGTGGCGGTCCAGTGCGGGGTGATCTGGCCGACGCGGGTGGTCCGGCCGAGGTCGACGGTGAGGGTGCCGGTGGCGGAGGCGGGCACCCAGGCGGTGGTGGTGTTGCCGTCCACCGCCGCGGCCGCGTACAGGCCCGGCTCCTCGGAGGTCGCCGTGGCGGGGGTGCAGCGGGCCGCGTTCGAGGTCTCGGCCAGGTCGGGGCGGCGGGTCTTGAGGACGGCCGGCACGCCCCGGCTGACGATCTGCTCGCCCCGCGGCGTCTCGATCCGCATCGGCGCCCCGGCGGTCAGCCGCACCGTGGTGTGGTCGGCGCCGATCGCGACGTCGAAGGTCCGTCCCTGCCAGTGCAGACCGCGCAGGGTGACGCCCTCGGACAGCTGCGGCGGCAGCGTCGGGTTCAGCCGCACCCGGTCCTCGCGCAGCCGCAGGCCGGTCAGCCCGTGGGTGAAGGTCTGCAGGAAGCCGCCCTTGCCGGTGAGGAAGTCCTGCGCGGGCTTCCCGGCGTGCGGGTCGTCGGCCCCGGCCTTGGTGCCGCGCGCCTCGGAGAACTCCGCGAACGGCCCGCGGACGAACGGCTTGATGGACCGCATCAGATAGGTGTACGTGGCGCAGCCGGGCTCACCGATCGCGGCGGCGTCGATGGCGTGCACCGAGTCCGTCATGGCCGGGCCGTCCGGGTCGGTGTGCGCGGCGTAGAAGTCCAGCGTGCGGGACGCCCTGGCCCGCGACATCGGCCACTCCAGGGGGTACATCAGCAGCACGGTGTCGGCCTGCTTGATGGTGGTGCCCTGGTAGCCGGCGTACTGCTCGTAGACCTTGTTCCTGCTGTCGTAGGGGATCCGCAGCTTGTCGGCGAGGGTCCGCCAGGAGGCGGGCGCGTGCTCGCCGAGGACGGCGGCGACGCGGGTGGCGTTGCGCAGTGCGGTGGCGGCGCCTGCGTTGGTGAAGACGCCGTCGGTGACGCCGTTGCTGTACTCGTCGGGCCCGGCGACGTTCTTGATCGAGTAGCTGCCGTCGGCGTTGCGGGTGGCCCGGGAGGACCAGAACTCGGCGATGCCCTTGAGGACCGGCCAGCCGCGTGACCTCAGCCAGGCGGTGTCCTTGGTGGCGAGGTAGTACTGCCAGGCGGCGAGGGAGATGTCGCCCATGAGGTGGTTCTGGGTCTTGCAGTGCGGCGGGTCCCAGCTGTGGCACTCGTTCCACAGATCGCCCTTGCTGCCGCTGGTCCAGGCGTAGAACAGCCCGTCGTAGCCGAGCTTGCGGGCGTTGGCGCGGGCGCCCGCGCGGGTCTTGTAGCGGTAGTCGACGATCGACCTGGCGAGCGCGGGGTGGGTGGCCAGCAGGCTCGGGTACATCCAGGTCTCGGCGTCCCAGAAGATCTCACCGGCGTAGTTGTCGCTGGTCAGGCCGGTGGGGCCGATGCTGTTGTCGCTGCCGGCGCGGGTGGAGGACAGCAGCCCGTACTGCGCGGAGCGCACCCAGGACTGCAGTGCGGGCTGCCCGTTGACCTCGATGTCGCTGCGCCACAGCCGCTGCCAGGCCGCGGTGTGCCGGGCGAACAGGTCCGCCCAGCCGCGGGCCGCGGCCCGGCGCGAGGCGGCGTCGGCGGCGGCGCGCGGGGCGCGGGAGGTGAGCGCGGTGTCCACGCCGACGTACTTGGTCAGCTCGTACGAGCGGCCGCTGCGGACCGGGAAGGTCACGCGCTGATGGTTGCTCAGGCTGTCCGTCCGCGCTGCCTGCCCGGGGCGGGCCGCGTCGACGCCGGGGCCGGTGCGCAGGGTGGAGGCCACCGCGCCCTCGGTCCTGGTGCCGTCCGTGCGGAAGGTGACGTCCATGGTGCGGCCGCCGTCCCGGCCGCCCGTGGCGGCGGAGCCGGACGGCGCCATCCGGCGGGCGCCGCGCCCGTCGAGGGCGTCGGTGACCGTGGCGGGGCCGCTCCAGTGGGGCGTCATCCGCAGCCGTACGGCGCCGGTGTGCGGGTCGTTGCGGTCGGCGAGCACCTCGTAGACCAGGTCGGTGCGGCGCCCGTCGGCGGCCGTCCAGGTCAGCGAGGTACGGACGAAGCCGCAGCGCAGCGAGAGGGTCTGGCGGTAGTGGGAGATCCGGCCGGGTGCGGTGGCGGAGGAGAAGGTGTCGGGGTGGGCGCCGCCGGTGGCGACGTCGAGGGTGGTCCAGGTCGGGAGGGCGGCGACGGCCTGGCGGCCCTGCACGTTCTTGGGGCCCTTGGCGTAGAGCCCGGCGACGAACGAGCCGTCGTACTCGGGGGTCTTCAGCGGCCAGCCGGTCTCGCCGCCGGGGGCCGCGTATCCGGTGCCGTTGGGGGGCACCCGCTGGCCGAGGTAGCCGTTGCCGACGTAGGCGTGGTGGCTGTCCTTGGGATCGATCCGGGTGGCGGTGGCGCTCCAGCCGTCGCCGCGCTCGCAGGAGTCCTGCGGGGCGGGCGGGCCGGGCACCGGCTGCGGCGCCGACGCGGACGCCGGCAGCGGGGCGAGGAGCGCGACCAGCGCGCCCGCCAGGAGCGGCGCGACCAGCCTGCGGGGGCGGCGCGCGGCAGGCGGGGACGCCGCCGGCGGCTCGGGCGGGCGGTCAACGGGGGGCGGTGCCGAGAGTTCCATGGTTCTCCGTCGTCCGGGCATGGGTCCGCACCGCGTGCTGCGGCACGGACTCCACCGTGAACATCATCAGGCCCCCGCCTGCACGGCACCCTAGGACGGATCCCCCGTTCGGGTCACGGCCTCGCCGGCACCAAATCTCTCCGATTGGCCAAAAGGGCCGCACTTACGGCACACTTTTAGACTGACCAGTCAGATCAAAAGGGGAGGGGTTTGTGAACACCACCCGCCAGGGGGCGGCGGTCAGCGCCAGGGGAATCGGAGTGCGGGGGCCACGGGGGTGGGCCTTCAGAGGCGTCGACATCACCGCGGACGCGGGCGCACTGATCGCCGTACAGGGCCCGTCGGGTTCCGGACGCACCTGCCTGCTGCTCGCCCTCACCGGCCGGATGCGGATCACCGAAGGCACCGCCACGGTCGCCGGATTCCCGCTGCCCAAGCGGATGGGGACCGTACGCGGCCGTACCGCCCTCGCCCACGTACCGGGCGTCGCCGAGCTGGAGCCGGCCCTCACGGTCGGCGAACACCTCAAGGAACAGGCACTGTTGGGGCGGCGCCTGAAGGGCTCGCTGCCCTTCGGCAAGCGCCACCGGGAGGCCACCCGGGCCCGGATCGACGCCGCCCTCGCGGCCGCCGGACTCGACCCCGCCACCCTTCCCAAGGGCCTGCGGACGACCGTCCGCGACCTGGAGCGGCTGGAGGCGCTGCGGCTGTCGATCGCGCTCGCCGTGATGCAGGCCCCGCACCTGCTGGCCGTCGACGACGTCGACCTCAAGCTCTCCGCGGCCGAACGCGACCTGGCCTGGGACCTGTTGCGGGACCTCACCCGGCAGGGCCTGACCGTCGTGGCGGCCGGCAGTGACGCGCCGGCGGACGCGCTGATCGTCCGCACCACGCAGACCGACACCCCGGCCGGCCCGCCGGCCCCCGTCCTGGACGACATCCACACTCCCGAGGAGGAAGCGGCGCATGCGTTCGCCGAGACTGGCCGCGCTTGAGCTCAGGCGCTTCGGCAGGGGCAAGCTGCCCCGGCTGGGGCTGGTCGCCCTGATGCTGATCCCCCTGCTGTACGGGGCCCTCTACCTCTGCTCCTTCTGGGACCCCTACGCCCGCCTGGACAAGATCCCGGTGGCCCTGGTCAACGAGGACCAGGGGGCCACCGCCGGCGGCAAGAAGATCACCGCGGGCGAGGACCTGACCGAGAAGGTCACGGACAGCAAGACCTTCGACTGGCAGGAGGTCAGCGCCGCGGACGCCGCCAAGGGCGTCGAGAACGGCACGTACTACCTCTCGCTGACCGTCCCGAAGGACTTCAGCGAGCGGATCGCCTCCAGCTCCGGTGACGCCCCGCAGACCGGCGCGCTCCAGGTCCGGACGAACGACGCCAACAACTACGTCGTCGGCTCGATCTCCAAGACGGTGTTCTCCGAGATCCGCGCCAAGACGTCGGCGACCTCGACCCGGGGCATGCTCGACAAGATCTTCGTGTCCTTCTCCGACCTGCACGACAAGACCGCCGAGGCGGCGGACGGCGCGGGCAAGGTCGACAAGGGCCTCGGTACCGCCAAGGACAAGACCGGCGAACTGGCCGACGGGCTGGGCAAGCTCGACCAGGGCTCCGGCGCGGTCAGCAAGGGCGCCGGCCAGGTCAGCGACGGCACGACGAAGGCCGCTTCCAAGGCCCGGCAGCTCAGCCAGGGCGCCGGCCAGGTCGCGGACGGCACCCAGCAGCTCGCCGAGAAGGTGCAGGGCATCGCCAAGAAGGACCTGCCCTACCTCCGGGCGCACGGCAAGGAGATCGGCGAGAAGGCGCAGACCGTCGCCGACCTCACGCAGCGGCTCGACGAGGACCTCAGCAAGCTGCCGGGGGACTCCGCCCGGGCCGCCGGCCAGGCGCGCAAGAACGCCGACGACGCGGCGGAGCTGTACCGCGAGCGCTGCGGCGTCGTCGCCACCGACCCCGACTGCCCCAAGCTGAAGGCCATCGCGGACGGCACCGCCGTCGCGGCCGACGCGGCGGAGAAGGTCAACGACACGATCGGCCGCACCGACTTCGGGCAGCTGCACACCAAGCTGCGTGATCTGCACCGGGTCGCCGTGACCGTGGCCGACCAGGCACCGGGCATCGCCGACCGCGCGGACGCCGCGATCGAGAAGATCAACGCGCTCAACTCCGGTGCGCACAAGGTCTCCCAGGGCGCGGGGCTGCTCGCCGACGGCATCAACACCCTCGCCGACGGCGCCGGGAAGGTCGCCGACGGCGCGGGCAAGGTGCACAGCGGTCTCGGTGACGCCAAGGACGGCGCCGAGAAGCTCACCGGCGGGCTCTTCAAGCTCAAGGACGGCTCCAACCAGCTGGCCGACGGCCTGCACAGCGGCGTCGCCAAGATCCCGGACTACGACAAGAAGGACCGCGACGCCCGCACCGAGGTGATGGCCGACCCGGTCGCGCTGGCCGCCAAGTCGCTGCACAAGGCGCCCAACTACGGCACCGGCCTGGCGCCGTACTTCATCCCGCTGTCCCTCTGGGTCGGCGCGATGGTCGCCTTCATGCTGCTCCAGCCGCTGGGCAAGCGCGCACTGGCCGCGGGCGCCCCGGGCTGGCGGATCGCGCTGGGCTCCTGGCTGCCGGCGTACGCCGTCGGCGTCGTCCAGGTGCTGGCCCTGATGGCCGTACTCCACTGGGGCCTCGGCCTGGAGATGGCCCGCTCGGGCGCCACCGTCGGCTTCCTGCTGCTGGCCACGGCCTGCTTCACCGCCCTCATCCAGCTGCTGAGCGCCTTCTTCGGGCCGGCCGGCCGGGTGCTGACCCTGGTCGTCCTGATGCTCCAGCTGACCTCGGCGGGCGGCACGTACCCGGTGCAGACCAGCCCCGGTTTCTTCGCCGCCGTCCACCCCTTCCTGCCGATGAGTTACGTCGTCGACGGCCTGCGCCGCCTGATCACCGGCGGTGACCTCACCGTCGTCTGGCAGGGCTGTGCGGTCCTCGCGGCCTTCACCCTCGGCGCGCTGGCCCTCACCGCCCTCACGGCGCGCGGCCGGCAGGTCGTCCGGATGAAGGACCTGCACCCGGAGCTCAGCCTGTGAGCGTTCCCCAGGTCTCCCGGGGCGGTGCCGGCAACGGCACCGCCCCGGGGGCCTCCCCCGGGGCACGCCGGACCCCGACGCGCCGCCGGCTCTTCGACGCCGCCGTCACCCTCATCGCCGAACAGGGCTTCTCCGCCACCACCGTCGACGAGATCGCCGACCGCGCCGGCGTCGCCAAGGGCACCGTCTACTACAACTTCGCCAGCAAGAACGTCCTCTACGAGGAGCTGCTGCGGGACGGCATCGACCTGCTCGCCGACTCCCTGCGGCAGGCCGCCGACTCCACGACGGCCCGCGGCGGCACCCGGATCGACGCCCTGGACACCATGATCCGGGCGGGCCTGGACTTCATCGCCTGCTCCCCCGCCCTCATCCAGCTCTACGTGGCGGAACTCTGGCGCACCAACCGCACCTGGCGCGCCACCCTCACCTCGGTGCGCGGCCGTGCCCAATCCGTCGTCGAGGCCGTCCTGCGGGAGGCCGTGGAGGCCGGCGAGCTCTCCGGCGAGCTCGACATCCCGCTCACCGCCTCCGCCCTCCTGGGCATGGTCCTGGTCGCCGCCCTGGACTGGCAGTCCTTCCAGCCGGACCGCTCGGTCGAGGAGGTGCACGCCGCCCTGTCACGGCTGCTGCAGGGGCGGGTCGGCGGGGGCGGCCAGGCCCCGCCCGCCTGACGGCACGCGGGCCTCCCGCCCCTCAGGAGTCCAGGTGCGTGGGCGCGAACATCCGCAGCCGGGCCGGCAGTACGACCACCGACGGGCCGGGAGCGGCGAACGCCGCCGCCAGGTCCGCACGCAGCCGGTCCGGTGTCGTACGGACCGCGGGGACGCCGAAGGACTCGGCCAGCGCCACGAAGTCCGGCCGGGCCAGCTCCGTCGCGGTGGCCCGGCCGAACGCGTCGGTCATGTACTCGCGCAGGATGCCGTAGCCGCCGTCGTCGACGATCAGCCAGGTCACCGGCAGGTCGTACTGCCGGGCGGTGGCCAGCTCGGCGATCGAGTACATCGCGCCGCCGTCGCCGGAGACCGCCAGCACCGGCCGCTCCGGGTCGGCGACGGCCACCCCCAGGGCGGCCGGGAAGCCGTAGCCCAGACCACCGGCGCCCTGCGCGGAGTGCAGCGCGTTGCTGCGCCGCGGGTCGAAGGCGGACCAGGCCCAGTACGCGAGGATCGTCATGTCCCAGCAGCTGACCGCGTCATCGGGCAGGGCGTCCCGCACCGACGCCAGCACCCGCTGCTCCAGGTCGAGGTCCTGCCCGGCGAGGCGGTCCCGCACCCGGGCGAGGAGCCCGGAGACGGCGGTCTCGGGGGAAGACCCGGGGGCGGCCCCGGTACCGTCCCCTGCGGTTCCGTCCTCGTACCGCGCCACCTCCTTGACCAGCGCGGACAGCGCCAGCCGGGCGTCGGCGTGGAGGCCGAGCGCGGCGTGGTTCGACTCCAGCTTCCCCAGGTCGGCCTCGATCTGCACGACGCGGCCGCGCGGCCGGAAGGTGTGGTAGTTCGAGGAGAGTTCGCCCAGCCCGGAACCGACGACCAGCAGGGTGTCCGCGTCCTCCAGGAAGGACGTGGTGTGGCGGTCCTCCAGCCAGGACTGCAGCGAGAGCGGGTGCTCCCAGGGGAAGGCGCCCTTGCCGCCGAAGGTGGTGGCCACCGGCGCCCGCAGCTGCTCGGCGAGCGCCAGCAGCTCCGCCTCCGCCCCGGCCCGTACGACTCCGCCACCGGCCAGAATGACCGGCCGCTCGGCCCGCGCCAGCCGTTCCGCGGCTGCTGCGACGAGCTCCGGCCGGGGCGCCAACTCCCTCGGCGCGACGTCCAGTTCGGTCACCGGCGGTACGTCGACCGGTGCCAGCAGCACGTCCTGCGGGATCTCCAGCCACACCGGGCCGTGCGGGGTGCTCAGCGCCGACTCCCAGGCCGCGGCCACCGCGGACGGGATCTGCGAGGCGGTACGCGCGGTGTGGACGGACTTCACCACGCCGCGGAACGAGGCGCTCTGGTCGGTGAGTTCGTGCAGATAGCCGTGACGGCCGCCGCCGAGGCCGGCCAGCGGCACCTGACTGCCGAGGGCCAGGACGGCGGCCGAGGCGGCGGCCGCCTCCTGCAGCGCGGCCAGCGTCATCAGGGCACCGGGCCCGGTGGACACCAGCAGTGGCGCGACGCCGTGCGTGGCCCGGGCGTACGCGTCCGCGGCGAAGCCCGCGTTGTTCTCCACCCGCAGCCCCACATAGCGCAGCGCGGAGCGGCGCAGGGCGTCGAACACCCCGAGGGCGTGCTGGCCGGGCAGTCCGAAGACGGTGGTCGCGCCCAGCGCGGTCAGCGACTCGACGACCAGGTCGCCGCCGTTGCGCGGCGCGTGCGTGGGGGCGGGAGGGGTGGTACTCATCGTGCGTCGGCTCTCCGTAATCCGTGATCGTCGTGCGGGGGGGGGCGGTCGGTGCTCACCGGCCGGAAGGGTTCACGGCCGGAAGGGCTCACCGGCCGGCAGGGCTCGTGGTCGCGGACGGGTCCGAGGCGACGGACGGTTCGGCCCCGGCGGCGTCCGGACGGCCGGCCAGCCGGGCGCGCCAGGCGTCCAGCACCGCGGCGTCCGTCGGCCGGGTGGCCAGGCTGACCGCCACGTAGGCCACGAGCGAGGCGAGCAGCCCGTAGTAGATCGGCTCGTTGGCGAGGACGCCGAGCGAGAGCATCAGCCCGACGACGGTCAGGCCACCGACCGCGACCGAGGCGAGCGCGCCCGCCCCCGTGCCGCGCTTCCACAGCAGTCCGCCCAGGATCGGCACCAACAGGCCGCCGACCAGCAGGTTGTAGGCGACGGTGAGCGCCTCGACGACATTGTTGAGGGCGAGGGCGATCACGATGACCGCGAGGCCCATCAGGAGGATGAAGACCCGGTTGCCGCGGACCTCGTCCCGCGGCTCCCCCGCCCCGCCGGGCCCGGCGTCCGGTCCGTGCGGGGCGTCGGTGGCAGGGCTCTGCCGCCGCACGACTCCCCTGATCCGCGCCCATATGTCGTTGTTGGCGACGGTGGCACAGGCGATCAGCGCACCCGAGGACGTGGACATCACCGCGGACAGCGCCGCGGCGAGCACCAGCCCGCGCACGCCCACCGGCAGCGCGTCCTTGACGATCGTGGCGAAGGCGTCGTCCGGGCTGCCCAGGTGCGGGTAGAGCACCTTGGCCGCGGTGCCGATGACCGCACCGGCCAGCGCGTAGACCAGACAGTACGTACCGGCCGCGGTGCCGCCGAGGCGCGCCACCCTGTCGCCGCGCGCGGTGAACACCCGCTGCCAGATGTCCTGCCCGATCAGCATGCCGAAGGAGTAGATCAGCACGTAGGTGAAGACCGTCTGCCCGCCGATGCCCAGGGGCGCGAAGTAGTCGTCCGGCAGCTGCGCCTTCATCTCGGCGAAGCCGCCCGCCTTGATGACGGCGATGGGCAGCAGGAGCAGCAGCACGCCGATGGTCTTCACGACGAACTGCACCATGTCGGTGAGGGTGATCGACCACATGCCGCCGAGCGTCGAGTACGCGACGACGATCGCCCCGCCCAGGATGATCGCGAGCGCCCGGTCCAGACCGAAGAGGACGTCGAAGATGGTCGCGTAGGCGAGGGTCGAGGTGACCGCCAGCATCAGCGTGTACGCCCACATCACGACGCCGGAGATCAGCCCGGCGGAGCCGCCGTAGCGCAGGTCCAGCATCTCGGAGACCGTGTAGACCTTCAGCCGGGCGATCCGGGCCGAGAAGAAGACGCTCAGCGCGAGCAGGCCGAGGCCGATGGTGAAGACCATCCAGGCGCCGGAGAGGCCGTACCGGTAGCCGAGGCCGACGCCGCCGATGGTGGAGGCGCCGCCGAGGACGATCGCGGCCATGGTTCCCGAGTACATCGCGGGACCGAGGCGGCGGCCCGCGACGAGGAAGTCGCTCTTGGAGGTGGCGCGCCGCATCCCCCACCAGCCCATGGCGAGCATTCCGGCCAGATAGAGCACGATCACCGCATAGTCGACAGCCATGGGCCATCCCTTCCTGCTGCACCGAGGGGAGTGAGGGGAGTGGGGGGTGGGGGGAGTAAGGGGTGTGGCTCGGGGGAGTGACGGGCGCCCGGCGGGCGGGGGTCCCGACCGGGCGCCTCGTCCCGGGCCTTGACCCTAGGAGGCGGCAAGGCGACGCTGAAGTGTACGTTTCCTCCACTCGCCGCCCGCTGACGTGGAGGGTTCGCACATGCCGCACTCGACGCCGCCGTCCACTCCGCCGCCGCGGCCCACGGCGTCCCGACCGTCCACACCACCCACATCAGAGAGCGCTTCACCACCACCGGCGATCGCTTCCCGATCGTCCCTGCCGCCGGTACCGCCCATGACCTCCCCACCGCCCACCCCTCCGACCTCGGCCCCGACCACGGCCCCGGCCCCGCGGGCGACGCCACCGCCGTCCACGCCGCCGGTGCCGCTGGCGGAGCTGCTCGCGCGGACGGACCTGGGCCTGCGGCAGATCGCCGGGCCCCGGGAGGGCGTCGCGATCCACTGGGTGCACACCTCCGAGATGGCCGACCCGGTGCCGTACCTCCTGGGTGGCGAGATGCTGCTGACGGCGGGGATGCACCTGGCGGAGGTGACCGGGGGCGCCCCGGCCCTGGAGTCCTATCTGGACGGCTATGCCGCCCGCACCGTCGCGGCCGGCGCCGCCGCGCTCGGCTTCGGCATCGCCCCCGTCCACGACACGGTCCCCGCCGCGCTGGTGGCCGCCTGCGACCGCCATGGCCTGCCGCTGGTCGAGGTCCCGGCGGGGACCCCGTTCACGGCGGTGGAGAGCGCCGTGTGGCAGGCCGTGACGGAGGCTCGGCACCGGGAGCTGACCCGGCTCAGCGAGGCGCAGCGCGCGCTGGCCGCGGCCGCCGCCCGCCCCGACCCGGCCGCGGCGGTCCTGCGGGCCCTGGCCCGCCATGTGCGGGGCTGGACCGCCCTGCTCGCCCCGGACGGCACGGAACACGGCTCGTCCGGTCCGCGACCCGCCGACGCGGTACGGGCCGCGGCCGGCCGGCTCGCGCAGGTCGTCGGCGGCGACGGGGGCGGGGCGGGCGCACGTGAGGGCGCGGGCGGTCCGTCCTCCGCCACCGACGCGCTGCCCGGTGCCCAGCTGTCCGCCTACGCGCTGACCGGGCGCGGCCCGGGGCGGCAGGCGCTCGCACTGGTGGTCGCCGCGGACCCGCACGACCCGCCCGCACACACCATCGCGGGGGTGGCCGCCGTACTCCTGTCGCTGATCACCGGGCCGGCCGGCGACCGCGGGCCGGCCGCGACCGGACACGCCGCGGCCCTGGTCCGGCTGCTCGTCGGCGCCCGCCCCGCCGAGGTCGCCCCGCTCCTCGGCGCGCCCCTCTGGACCGTCGTCCACGCCGAGCGCCGCCGGGAGACGACCGGTTCGGCGGCCTCCCTGGCCACCGCCCTCGGTACCCCACTGCTCGCACCGGAGCAGGAGACCCACCCCGCCGCCACCGACGCCCCGCCCCCCGGCCCCGCCCTCCGCGCCCTGGTGCCGGGCGACCGCGAGATCACCGCGCAGCCCGGCTGGACGCTCGGGGTCAGCGCACCCGTGCCCGTCGAGGAACTGCCGGCCGCCGACCGGCACGCGGCCACCGCCCTACGGCGCGCCCTCGCCCAGCACGCCCCCCTCGTACGCCATCGCGCCCCCGGCCCGCACGGCATCGCCTCGCTCGTCACCGCCGACGACGCCCGGCAGCACGCCCGGGCCCTGCTCGCCCCGCTGTCCGACTCCCCGCCCCTCCTCGACACCCTCCACAACTGGCTCTCCCTGCACGGCAATTGGGACCGCACCGCAACCTCCCTCGGCATCCACCGCAACACCGTGCGCCAGCGCATCAGCCGTATCGCCACCCTCCTCGACACCGACCTGGACGATGCCGATGTCCGCATGGAGCTGTGGTTCGCCCTGCGCGCCCTGGACCGGGACGCCGCGACACATCGGTGACGCGCTTGTGACCGCCAATTCCTTGAGCACACAAGGGAGTTCGCCACTAAACTTTGCCCGTCGTTGTGCTGCACGTGACCACGAGCAGGTAGAACGGGGGCCGCAATGGCCGGAGACGGGCTACAGGCGGACATTCCCTCGCTGAAAGCCGGGGGCAAGGACTTCACCGGCATCGGGGAGCGGTACCAGTCCGCGGTGGAGAAGCTCAAGAACGCACTGACCGGCCTGGAGGGCCAGGACACCCCGCCGTGGGGCGATGACGACATCGGCGAGAAGTTCGGTGTGGTCTACGAGGGCCTGCGCGACGGGATGTACGAGTCGATGGGGCATCTGGCCGCCAAGCTCCAGGAGATCGGCGGCGCCCTGAACACCATGGGCGACAACCACCGGGCCGACGAGGACTTCAACGAGTCCCTGATGAAGCAGCACGTCGCCAACGCCGAGGCGCAGAGCCAGCTGATCAGCGGCTTCAAGGCGCCCCACACCTGACGCGCGCCGCGGGCACCCGCGCGCTCACTCGTCCCGCACCCATCGCCGCAACTTCCGCACGCCGCCGCACCGTCTACGGGGGATTGCCGACATGTCGCTCATGCTGCCGGACTGGCTGGAGTGGGTCCTCGAAATGCTCGGCTACGACTGGCCGACGGGCGACGAGGACAAGATGAACGAGTCCGCCGCCAAGTGGCGGGAGTTCGCCAACGCCGTCGAGCAGCTGCAGTCCGAGGGCGTCACCGCCGCCGGAAACGTCCTGTCGGCCAACTCCGGCGAGAGCATCGACGGCTTCAGCAAGACCTGGGAGAAGTTCTCCGGCAACGGCTCGGGCTACCTCGACGACGCCCGTACGGCCGCCGAGCTGATCGCCTTCGCGATGGACGCGGGCGCGGTGATCATCATCGGGATGAAAGTCGCGGTGATCGCCCAACTGGCGATCCTCGCGGCGGAGATCATCGCGGCCCAGGCGGCGGCACCCTTCACCCTCGGCCTCTCCGAAATCGGCGCGGCGGGCGCCACCCAGGCGACCCGGCTGATCGTGCGCCGGATCCTGAAGGAGGCGCGCGAGGCCCTGGTCGAGGCAATCGTCGAGACGGTCAAGGAGCCCGCGGTCTCTGCGCTGGAGGCCATGATCTCCGACGCCATCGCCCAGGGCATGAACATGAACTTCGGGGCCCAGCAGGGCTTCGACGTCGGCCGCAGCCTGAAGACCGGCGCGGAGGCGGGCGTCGACGCGGCCAAAAACTCCGGCCAGACCTTCACGGAGGCGCTGCGCGACGGCGCGGGCGGCCGAGCGGGCCACCACGCCCGCGGCGGCCTGGACCACGCCGCCGGCCACGGCGGGAGCGAGCACGGCGGCGGGGAGCACGGCCGTGGGGACGGTGGCGACGGGGAGGGTGGGGGCTCGTCGGGCGAGTCCAGCTCGGGGTCGGGGTCGGGGTCGAGTACCGGGTCCGGGGCGGACTCCGGCTCGGGGTCGGGGTCGGGGTCGGATTCCGGGAGCGGGTCCGGGTCGAGTTCGGGTTCGGGTTCGGGGAGCGGTACGGGTTCCGGCAGCGGTACGGACGGTGGGTCGGGGCGCGGCTCCGACAGCAGCTCCGGCTCCGGCTCCGGGGGCGACGGTGGGTCGGGGCACAGCTCCGGCGACGGGGCCAACTCCGGCCGCCCGGCCGGAACGTCCACCGCCACGAACAGCGACCCGGGCCACAGTCCGTCGACCACCACCGACAGCTCCACGCCCCCCGGTCAGGACGGCAACCGGAGCGTCCCGCAGGCTCAGCCCCTGCCGCCCCCGGACCAGCGCAGCGCCTTCGACGAGGGCTACACGGGCGGCAACAGCCACAACCCGTACGGGAGTTCCCCCACGCCGGACCCGTCGGCAGCCCCTCCCTCCGCCGACACCCCCGACCACACCCCGGACAACACCCGGCCGGACAACGGCCCGGTCAGCACCCAGCCCACCCCGGACCACGCACCGGACCACGCACCGGACGCCGCCCGGCCGGACAACAGCCCCACCGGCGCCCAACCGACCCCGGGCCCGTCCACCCACCCGGACGCGGCACCGCCCCCCGAGGCGTCCCACACCCCGGGGCCGGCACCCGACTCAGCACCGCCCCACACCTCGGGCCCCTCCCCCGACGCCGGGCCGTCCCCGGACGCGGGCCGTGCACCGGACCACGCGTCCTCCGACCAGCCGGCCGCCGCCACCCACCCGTACGCCAACGACAACGGCTCCGGCGAAAGCAACAGCAACAGCAACAGCAACAGCAACAGCAACAGCAACAGCGCCAACGGCGACAACTCCGGTGGCGGCACGGGCGCCGGCCGGCCGGCCACGCCGCATGTGAGCGTGCCCTCCCAGGGCGCCCCCGTGCCGCACTCGCCCTCGTCCGGCCCACCCGTCGGCCAGCGCGATCCGGCCCCCGGCAACCCGATGCCGCACGTCCGGGACGACGACACCACCGTCACCACGCAGTCCGCCGACACCATGACCGCGCCACCGCCCACCCAGCACACACCGACGGACCCCGGCTCCCCCACCTCCACAACGCCCCAGCAGACGCCGCAGAACGGCCCGCAGAATCCCGGCCCGGTGATGGGTGTGCCCCCCACCATGCCTCCGCAGGGCGGTCCCGCCACGCCGGGTGTCACCCCGCCGCGGGGCGGCACCCCGCCGGCCTCCGGGAGCCCGTCCACCCCGCCCAACCGCCGTCCGGACGGTTCCCAGCCGATCCATGACGTCACCCAGCAGCGCCGCCCGGACCGTCCGGCCTACGATCCCCGGCTCGACGGGCCACGCCGCCCGGACGGCACACGCCCCGATACGACGCGCCCGGATACGACGCGCCCCGACGTCACCCGCCCCGCCCCCACACGTCCGGACCCGCGCCGGCCGGGTACGGACCCCACCCGCGGCGACACCGACCGCCCGCGCACCGCGCCCCGTACGGACGCCCCGCACCAGCAGCCGCCCGCGGACCACTCAAACCCCAGCGACCGCCCGGCCCCCACCGATCACACCAACTCCACCGATCACACCAACTCCACGGACCGCCCGGGCGACCCCACCCACCACACCAACCACCCCCAGAGCAACGACCCGACCACCCACCACCCCACCGACGCCCCCGCCGAACACGGGGATCAGGGCGAGCACACCCCCGCCTCTGAGACCCGTAACCGCGAACGCCCCGGCGGACTCGACGGCCCCACCGACGAACACCAACAACACGTCGAAAACGCCATCCCCAAAGACGACAACGGCCGGCCCCAACGCCACCCCGACCCCGACAACGGCCACTGGGTCGACACCATCAACCACCCCGGCCCCGACGCCCCCGGCCGCAACAACAACTGCGTCGACGC
>NZ_JNZA01000063.1 GCF_000717345.1 Streptomyces lydicus
CCGGGTGCTGTGGCTGGAACGCGGCGAACTGCTGATGGACGGCCCCACCGACGAGGTCATCAAGGCGTACGAGAAGGAGACGGGCAAGTAGCCCCTCCCCCGCGGGTGGCCCGGTAGAGCCCGGCGCCGGGGGCGCGCGACAACGGGGACGGCCCCGGAAGCATGGCTTCCGGGGCCGTCCTTCGTGTGGCGCGGGTCAGCTGTGCGACCGCAGCAGCGTCCGCATGGTCCGCATGGCGACGGAGAGGTTCGCGAGGTCGAAGCCGTCCGAACCGTGGATCTCCTCCAGCGTCGCCCGGGCCCGGCTCAGGATCGCCGCGTTGGCCTCTTCCCATGCCTTGAACCGCTGCTCCGGCGTCGAGGAGCCGTTGCCCACCGACAGCACCTCCGCGGTCAGCGCGGCGTGCGCCGCGAAGAGGTCCTCGCGGATCGAGGCGCGGGCCATCGACTGCCAGCGGTCGTTGCGCGGCAGCTCCAGGATGCGGTCGAGGAGCTGGTTGATCCGCAGCCGGTCACCCAGGTCGTAGTAGACCTCGGCGACCTCCAGCGGCTCCTTGCCCATGCGGTCCGCGACGGCGACGATGTCCAGCGCCGGGAACGCCGAGGAGAAGCCGGACACCTGGACGGCCAGCGGCTCGGGCACGCCCGCGCCGGTGAGCTCCTCCAGGATCGTCTGGAACCACTCCAGGTCGCTGCCCTGCAGCAGCTTCGGCAGCTGCGACCAGACCTGCCCGACCCGCTCGGCGAAGAAGTCGATGGTCTCCGACAGCTCCAGCGGCTGCGGGCGGTTGTTGAGCAGCCAGCGCGTGCCGCGCTCGACGAGCCGGCGCGAGTGCAGCCGGATCCGGGTCTGGACGTCGGCGGCGACGATGTTGTCGAGCGCCTCGACGTCGTCCCACACCTGGTTGAGACCGAAGATCGTGCGGGCCGCGGTGTGCGCCCTGACGACCTCTTCGAGGGAGGCTCCGGTCTCCTCCCGCATGCGGTGCAGGAAGCTCGTCCCGCCGGTGTTGACGGTGTCGTTGACCAGCACCGTCGTGATGATCTCGCGGCGCAGCGCGTGCCCGTCGACCTGCTCGGCGAAGCGGTCGTGGAGCGCCGACGGGAAGTAGGCGTGCAGCAGCCGTTCGAGGTAGCGGTCGTCCGGCAGCTGGGTCTGGATCAGCGCCTCGGACACGGTGATCTTGGTGTACGCCAGGAGCACCGCGGTCTCGGGCTGGGTCAGGCCGCGGCCGGCGTTCAGCCGTTCCCGGATCTGCCGGTCGGTGGGCAGGAACTCCAGCGCCCGGTCGAGGTCGCCGTCGCGCACCAGGCGGCGCATGAAGCGCTGCTGGGCGTGGAGCATGCTGGAGGACTGGGCCTGCGCCAGGGCCAGTGCGGTGTTCTGCGCGTAGTTGTTGCGCAGGACCAGCGCGCCGACCTCGTCGGTCATCTCGGCCAGCAGCTTGTTGCGCTGCTTGACGGTCATGTCGCCGTTGGCCACCACGGAGTTGAGCAGGATCTTGATGTTCACCTCGTGGTCGGAGGTGTCCACACCGGCGCTGTTGTCGATCGCGTCGGTGTTCATCTTCCCGCCGGCCATGGCGAACTCGATCCGGCCCAGCTGGGTCAGGCCGAGGTTGCCGCCCTCGCCGACGACCTTGACCCGCAGGTCCTCGCCGTTGACCCGGATGGCGTCGTTGGCCTTGTCGCCCACGTCGGCGTGCGACTCCGCCGAGGACTTCACGTACGTGCCGATGCCGCCGTTCCACAGCAGGTCGACGGGGGCCTTGAGGATGGCCCGCATCAGGTCGGCGGGGGTCATCTTCTTCACCCCGCCCTCGATGCCGAGGGCGGCCCGCACCTGCGCGTTGATCGGGATGGACTTGGCCGAGCGCGGGTGGATGCCGCCGCCCTGCGAGAGCAGCTCGGTGTTGTAGTCCGCCCAGGACGAGCGGGGCAGCTCGAACAGCCGGCGGCGCTCGGCGTAGGAGGTGGCCGCGTCCGGGTTGGGGTCGATGAAGATGTGCCGGTGGTCGAAGGCGGCGACCAGGCGGATGTGCTCGCTGAGCAGCATGCCGTTGCCGAAGACGTCGCCGGACATGTCGCCGACGCCGACGACCGTGAAGTCCTCGGTCTGGGTGTCGTGCCCCAGCTCGCGGAAGTGCCGCTTGACCGATTCCCAGGCGCCGCGGGCGGTGATGCCCATGCCCTTGTGGTCGTAGCCGGCGCTGCCGCCGGAGGCGAAGGCGTCACCGAGCCAGAAGCCGTACGACTCGGCGACCTGGTTGGCGATGTCCGAGAACGTCGCGGTGCCCTTGTCGGCGGCGACGACCAGGTAGGTGTCGTCCTCGTCGTGGCGGACGACGTTCTTCGGGGGGACGACCTCGCCGCCGACGAGGTTGTCGGTGATGTCCAGCAGACCCGAGATGAAGGTCTTGTACGAGGCGATGCCCTCGGCGAGCCAGGCGTCGCGGTCCAGCGACGGGTCCGGCAGCTGCTTGCCGACGAAGCCGCCCTTGGCGCCGACCGGCACGATGACGGTGTTCTTGACCATCTGCGCCTTGACCAGGCCGAGGATCTCCGTACGGAAGTCCTCCCGGCGGTCCGACCAGCGCAGACCGCCGCGCGCGACCTTGCCGAAGCGCAGGTGGACGCCCTCGACGCGGGGCGAGTACACCCAGATCTCGTACGCCGGGCGGGGCGCCGGCAGGTCGGGGATGGCCTGCGGGTCGAGCTTGAGGGACAGGTAGCTGTGCGGCTCGCCGTTGTCGGCCCGCTGGTAGTGGTTGGTGCGCAGGGTCGCCTTGATGACGGTGAGGAAGGCCCGCAGGATCCGGTCCTCGTCGAGGGACGCGACCTGGTCCAGGGCGCCGTCCAGCTCCTCCAGCAGCCCGTCCGTCAGCTCGGTGCCCGCGCTCTGGCGCTCGGGGGACATCCGGGCCTCGAACAGCGAGACCAGCAGCCGGGTGGTGTGGACGTTGTTGGAGAGGGTGTCCTCCATGTACGTCTGGCTGAACGTCGACCCGGCCTGCCGCAGGTACTTGGCGTAGGCCCGCAGCACCATCGCCTGGCGCCAGTTGAGGCCGGCCCGCAGCACCAGAGTGTTGAAGTTGTCGCTCTCGGCGGCGCCGGTCCACACGGCCGTGAAGGCTTCCTGGAACCGTTCGCGGGCGTCGTCGCCCTTGACCTGCTCCGGCATCCGCAGGCCGAAGTCGTAGACCCAGGCGAGGGAGGAGTCGGCGCAGCGCAGCTCGTGCGGCCGCTCGTCGATGACCTCGACGCCCAGCTTGTTCAGGCCGGGCAGCACCCGCGACAGCGAGACCGGCTCGCCCCTGCGGTAGATCTTGAAGCGGCGTTCCCCGGGGGCCGCGCCGACCGGCTCGTAGAGGCTGACCGAGAAGTCCTTGCCGGGCTCCTCGGTGAGCTTCTCCAGGTGCTGGAGGTCGGCGACCGCGCTGCGGGGGCTGTTGTCGGCCTTGTAGCCCTCGGGGAAGGCGTGGCCGTAGCGGCGCAGCAGTTCGGCCGCGCGCTCCTCGCCGACCTCGGCGATCAGCGCCTCGGAGAAGCCGTCGGCCCAGGAGCGGGCGGCCTCGACCAGCCGGCTCTCGATGCGGTCGGCGTCGGCGTCGGTGAGGTCGGGCAGGGTCGCGCCGGGCTCGACGCGGATGACGAAGTGCAGCCGGGAGAGGACCGACTCGGTGTTCCAGGCGGTGAAGTCGACGCTGGTGCCGCCCAGCTCCTCCTTGAGGATGTCGATCAGGCGCAGCCGGACGGCGGTGGTGTAGCGGTCGCGCGGCAGGTAGACCAGCGCGGAGTAGTAGCGGCCGTATTCGTCCTGGCGGAGGAACAGGCGCAGCCGGCGGCGCTCCTGGAGGTACAGCACGCTGGTGGCGATGGACCGCAGCTCGTCGACGGGCGTCTGGAAGAGCTCGTCGCGGGGGTAGGTCTCCAGGATCTGCAGCAGGTCGCGGCCGTCGTGGCTGTCGGGGCTGAAGCCCGCGCCCTCCAGGACCTCGGCGACCTTGCGGCGGATGACCGGCACCCGGCGCACCGACTCGGTGTACGCGGCGGACGAGAACAGGCCCAGGAAGCGCCGCTCCCCGATGACGTTGCCCTGCTCGTCGAACTTCTTGACGCCGACGTAGTCGAGGTACGAGGGGCGGTGGACGGTGGCGCGGCTGTTGGCCTTGGTGAGGATGAGCAGCTTGTGCTCGCGGGCCTTGGCGCGGGCGTCGGCGGGCAGCCGGTTGAAGGACGGCGAGACGGGGTGGCCGGAGTCGCTCTCGCGGTGCGGCGGGTCGGACCGCAGGATGCCCAGTCCGGTGCCCGGGACGGCGGTCAGCACGTCTTCCTGGGTCCCGTCCTCACCGGGCGCGGAGGCCAGCTCGTACTCGCGGTAGCCGAGGAAGGTGAAGTGGTCGTCGGACAGCCACCGGAGCAGCTCCTGGGCCTCCTCGACCTCCATCTCGCGCAGGTCGTCGGCGAGCGGCTCGGAGGACAGTTCGTCGGCGATGCGCAGGGCGGCGCCGCGCATCTTGTCCCAGTCCTCGACGGCCTCGCGCGCGTCGGACAGCACCCGCAGCAGATCGGCGGTGATCTGGTTGAGGTCCTCGCGGTCGGTCTCGCGGTCGGTCTCGACGTGGATCCAGGATTCCGTCACCGCGTCGTGCGGCAGCTCGGCGGCCTTCTTCCGGGCGCCGTTGCCCCGGGCGTCACCGTTGCAGTCGAGGACCTCGATGAGCTTGCCGGTGACGTCACGGCGAACGGTCACCTGCGGGTGGATCACCAGGTGGATGCCGCGGCCCTGGCGGGAGAGCTCGTTGGTGACCGAGTCGACCAGGAACGGCATGTCGTCGGTGACGACCTCGACGACGGAGTGGCTGCTGGTCCAGCCGTTCTCCTCGACGGTCGGCGTGTGCACCCGGACGTTCGCGGTGCCCTGCGGACGCGTCTCCGCGAGCCGGTAGTGCGAGAGCGCGGCGCCGAAGACGTCAACCGGGTCGCGGTCGATCAGGTCCTCGGGGGCGGTGTGCAGGTAGTAGCGCTGGAGGTATCCGGCGAGGGTGTCCGGGTCAAGGCCGCGTACCGGGTGCTTGCCCCCGGCCTGGCTGCTTTCAACGACCCGGGCGGCCCTGGCGAGCAGCTCGGTTTTGGCTTCGTCCAGCTTGGTCTGCATGTCCTCTGGCTCCTGTCGCGCGCCGTTGCGTGACGTTGTGGAAGAACTGTGTGGAAGCCGCACAACGCCGCCGCGACGCGGGGTGTTCTGTCGCTGTCGACGCTATGCCGCGATGGGAGAAGGCCGCTTCGTTATCGACAAACTTTGACAAAGTCGACATGGAGTGTTGGCCGCAACGACCAGCGACCGCCCGGTCACGGTGGTGCCCCGGGCGCACGGCAGGGGCCTCGATGCCCCCGCGGGTTATCGCGCTGATCACGGTGCAAGGCTATCGCTCCCCTCACGGGTGCCGTCATGGGCCGTGTGCGTACAAAACCTCGGTGCGAACTTAGACCTTCTGGACAACGCCGCACCGGGGTGGCGTGTGCCTGCCCCGGGGACGGTCACACGCCGGAGCGCACGACCGAACAGCAGGTCGTGGCGACGGCCGCCGAGCGCCGCGCCACCGGGCCCGCACGAGCCTCCGCTACGCCACGAGGGCGTCCGCCATTTCGACCGCCTCCGCGAGGGTGTCCACCACCGGCACGCCCGGCACCGCGGCGGCCTCCAGGCTGGCGCGGCTGTGCGACCCGCCCGTGTAGAGCACCGCTCGGGCGCCGACGTCCCGGGCGGCGACCGCGTCGTCCGCCGCGTCGCCGATCACGACCGTACGCCCGGGGTCGACCTGCTCCAGCGCCGCCAGGTGCCGCACCATCTGCGCGCTCTTCGTGCCCCCGGACGGCCCGGTACGCCCCTCCACCAGGACGAACCGCGACTCGATCCCGAAGCCGCGGACGAGGGGTATCAGCTCGTCGTGCCCGAACATGCTGAGGATCGACTGGCTGCCGCCGGCCGTCTGCCACGCCTCCAGGAGCAGGTCCACGCCCTCGGCCAGGCCGCAGCGCAGCCGGTGCTCGCTGTAGTGCCGGTGAAACGCCTCGTCCATCATCAGCCACTCCGCCTCCGACGGCAGCCGTCCCATCAGCCGCTCGTAGAACCGCGGAATCGGCACGCAGTAGAGCTCGCGGTACGTCTCCAGAGTGATCGGCGCCAGCCCGATCTCCTCGAAGGCGGAGTTGGTCGCCCCGATGACGGCGTCGATGTCGTGGAAGAGCGTGCCGTTCCAGTCCCAGACGATGTGTGTGGCGTGCTTCTCCATGCGGTTCCCCAGATCGATCCCCGTGCGCTCGACGCGCCCTGCCCCTTGCACAGAACGTACCCGCCGCCACTGACAACGCAGCCTGACCGGCGGCACCGGCCGTGCAGCGGACGGTTCCTCACCCGATCAACGCGGGAATCTCCTGCACGCCGAACCACAGGAGGTCGTGGTCCTCGGCCCCGTCCACGGTGAACTGCGCGTCGTCGTCGCCCAGGTCCGCCGCGCCGAGCGCCGCGGCGGCCGCCGCCACGTCCGGCTCCGCGTCCTCGGCGTCGACGTGCACCGCTGCGGCCTTCGACAGCGGCACCGGCGCGGCGACCCGCACCTCGCCCAGCGCCGACTGGTCGAGCCCGGCGTCCGGGTCGGCCACCGCCGCGCCGTCCGCCACGTCCACGGCCACCACGACGCGGCGCCGCGCGACCTGCGGGTTCCCGGCGAGCATCCGCAGCGACGCCTGGGCCGCGCGGTTGAGCGCCGCGTACTCCAGCTCCTCGATGTCGTCCGAGACGTACCACTCGCGCAGCGCGGGCGTGACCGCGTACGCGGTCAGGGGGCCGGGGCCCAGCTCACCGGGGCCCAGCTCACCGGGGCCCAGCTCACCGTTCTTGTGCGCCTCCGCGAGACCGGAGAGGGTCAGGGGGACATAGACGCGCATGGCAGCCGCTTTCCGCTCGATTGGCTCAACTCTGACGATCGTCCAGCCAGCATACGGGCGCGCGTCCCCCATCGTGCCGCCCCCGGGGCCGTCGCCCCGGCCACCGCCGCCCCCTTCCGCACCCCGTCCCCGCGGCTCAACCACGGCCCCGCGCCACGGACGGGTGAACTCCGCCGCCCCCGCCGTCCGGCCCGTCCGCGCCTTGCCGCCGCAGCGGCGGCGCCGGTACCAAGTTCCCCACCACAAAAGCTACCGCCCAGTAGTTCTGGGTCCGGCACCACGGGGGCGATCACACATGACCGGCGACAACTCGGTACCGGCCGGCGCCACGCGCACCACGACCGGCTCCGACGCCACCACCACCCGGCACGGCACACCGACGCCCATCGCGCCCCCGGCGCAGCCACCCGCGACACGGGCGGCGCTCCCCACGCCCCGGCCCGCTCCGTCCGGCGCCACCGCCGTCCCCCGCCCCCGTACCGGCCCCACGGGCCCCGCGGCGGCACCTCCGGCCCTCCCCCGGCCCCGGCGGTCACCCGGCGCCGGCCGCCGCCCCCTGGGCCCCGCCGGCAGCGGCCCCGGGACCACCGGCCGGGGCCCGGGCGCGGCCGGCAGGGGGCCGGCCGGGCGGGCACCCGGAGCGGCCGGTCGGGTACCCGGAGCGGCCGGGCAGGGACCGGGAGCGGCCGGCCGGGGCCCCACACGCACCGGCCCCCGCCCCGTACGCCCCGCCGGCACCGCGGCCCCCACCACCACCGGCCCCGCGCTCCCGACCGTCGGCGCACAGCGCCGGGCCCGGGAGAGCCGCCCGCACCTGTGGTTCGCGCACCAGCTGGTGCTCACGCTCAGCGGCCAGCGGCCCGTCCACGCCCTGCTGGGGCACGCGCTGCCCGCCGCCTACGACCGGCTGGCGGAGCTGGCCCCGCAGGCGCCGCTGCGCCCCCTCCTCGCACCGGGCCGCCGCGGCCCGGTCCCGGCCCTGCGCGAGTGCGGGCTGTGCCGGCCCCGGCGCGGAGTCATCGAGGCGTTCGCCCGGATCGCCACCGGCGAACGGCTGCGGGCACTCGCCTTCCGGCTGGAGCTGGGCGCCGACTCCCGCTGGCGCTGCGCCGCCCTCGACATCGGCCCGGCCCCGGCCACCCGGCCCTCGGCGCCCTGACCGGCCGCCACGAAGACCCCGCCACCGTGACCGGCGCACGCAAAGGCGCCCCGGCCGTTTCCGGCCGGGGCGCCCCGGGTCGCGCGGCTCCCGGTATCCCTACCGGAGCCGCCTCACCGCTGCTCGCTCACTTCTTGCGGCGACGGCCGCCGCTCTTCTGGGCCTTGCGCCGCTCCGCCCGCGTGAGCCCGTCCGACTCGGACCGGGCCGGGCCGCCGGCCTCCTCGTCGCTGATGAAGTCGCCCTCGACGACGCTGCCGTCACCGTCCACCTTGGGCGCGGTGAAGTGCAGCCGGTCCGGCCGCTGCGGCGCCTCCAGGCCCTTGGCGTGGATCTCCGGGCGTCCGCCGCCGGCCACCGCGACACCGGCCCCGGCCGGCGCCTGCTGGAGCTCCTTGTCCAGCGACGGGGCCTCGGCCACCTCCTGGACGGGGACCTCCTCGACCTGCTGCTCCACCTGGACCTCCAGGTTGAACAGGTAGCCGACGGACTCCTCCTTGATGCCCTCCATCATGGCGGTGAACATGTCGTAGCCCTCGCGCTGGTACTCGACCAGCGGGTCCTTCTGGGCCATCGCGCGCAGGCCGATGCCCTCCTGGAGGTAGTCCATCTCGTAGAGGTGCTCACGCCACTTGCGGTCCAGGACGGACAGCACGACCCGTCGCTCCAGCTCCCGCATGACGTCCGAGCTGAGCTGCTCCTCACGGGCGGCGTACTGCTCGTGGATGTCGTCCTTGACGGCGTCGGCGATGAACTCGGAGGTGAGGCCCGCGCGGTCGCCGGCCTCCTCCTCCAGCTCCTCGATCGTCACCTTGACCGGGTAGAGCTGCTTGAACGCGCCCCACAGGCGGTCCAGGTCCCACTCCTCGGCGAAGCCCTCGACGGTCTCCGCCTGGATGTACGCGTCGATGGTGTCGTCCATGAAGTGCTTGATCTGGTCCTGCAGATCCTCGCCCTCCAGGACGCGCCGGCGCTCGCCGTAGATGACCTCACGCTGGCGGTTGAGCACCTCGTCGTACTTCAGGACGTTCTTGCGCGTCTCGAAGTTCTGCTGCTCGACCTGCGACTGGGCGGAGGCGATCGCCCGGGTCACCATCTTGTTCTCGATCGGGACGTCGTCGGGCACGTTGGCCATCGCCATGACCCGCTCGACCATCTGCGCCTTGAACAGCCGCATCAGGTCGTCGCCCAGGGAGAGGTAGAACCGCGACTCACCGGGGTCGCCCTGACGGCCGGAGCGACCGCGCAGCTGGTTGTCGATCCGGCGCGACTCGTGCCGCTCCGTGCCGAGCACGTACAGCCCGCCGAGCTCCTTGACCTCCTCGAACTCCGCCTTGACCGCGGCCTCGGCACGCTCCAGGGCGGCGGGCAGCGCGGCCGCCCACTCCTCGACGTGCTCGACGGGGTCCAGCCCCATCTGGCGCAGTTCGGCCTCGGCGAGGTCGTCGGGGTTGCCGCCGAGCTTGATGTCCGTACCACGGCCGGCCATGTTCGTGGCGACCGTCACGGCGCCCTTGCGACCGGCCTGCGCGATGATCGGCGCCTCGCGGTCGTGCTGCTTGGCGTTGAGGACCTCGTGCGGCACGCCGCGCTTGTTGAGCTGCTGGGAGAGGTACTCGGACTTCTCCACGGACGTCGTGCCGACCAGGATCGGCTGGCCCTTGCCGTGCTTCTCGACGATGTCCTCGACCACCGCGTCGAACTTCGCGGGCTCGGTGCGGTAGATCAGGTCCGCCTGGTCCTTGCGGACCATCGGGCGGTTCGTCGGGATCGGCACCACGCCGAGCTTGTAGATCTGGTGGAACTCGGCGGCCTCGGTCATGGCCGTACCGGTCATGCCGGAGAGCTTGTCGTAGAGGCGGAAGAAGTTCTGGAGCGTGATCGTGGCGAGCGTCTGGTTCTCGTCCTTGATCTCCACCCCTTCCTTCGCCTCGATGGCCTGGTGCATGCCCTCGTTGTAGCGGCGGCCGGCGAGGATACGGCCGGTGTGCTCGTCGACGATCATGACTTCGCCGTCGATGACGACGTAGTCCTTGTCGTTCTTGAAGAGCTCCTTGGCCTTGATCGCGTTGTTGAGGTAACCGACGAGCGGGGTGTTGACCGACTCGTACAGGTTGTCGATGCCCAGCCAGTCCTCGACCTTGCTGACACCGGACTCGTGGATGCCGACCGTGCGCTTCTTCTCGTCGACGTCGTAGTCGCCGGTCTCCTCGATGCCGCGCTGCGGGTTGGCCGCCTCGCCCCGCTTCAGGCGCTGCACCAACTTGGCGAAGTCGCCGTACCACTTGGTGGCCGAGTCCGCCGGGCCGGAGATGATCAGCGGCGTACGGGCCTCGTCGACGAGGATCGAGTCGACCTCGTCGACGATCGCGAAGTTGTGGCCCCGCTGGACGAGTTCGTCCTGCGACCAGGCCATGTTGTCGCGGAGGTAGTCGAAGCCGAACTCGTTGTTCGTGCCGTAGGTGATGTCGCAGGCGTACTGCTCGCGGCGCTGCGCCGGCGTCATGTCGGCGAGGATGCAACCGACGGACAGGCCCAGGAACTTGTGGACCCGGCCCATCATCTCGGAGTCACGCTCGGCCAGGTAGTCGTTCACCGTGATCAGGTGGACGCCCTTGCCGGACAGCGCGTTCAGATACGCCGGGAGGGTACCCACCAGGGTCTTGCCCTCACCGGTCTTCATCTCGGCCACGTACCCCAGGTGAAGGGCCGCGCCACCCATCAGCTGGACGTCGTAGTGCCGCTGGCCGAGGACGCGCTTGGCGCCCTCACGGACCGTGGCGAACGCTTCGGGCAGCAGGTCGTCGAGGCTCTCGCCGTCCGCGTACCGCTCCTTGTACTCGTCCGTGAGCGCCCGCAGCTCAGCGTCGGAGAGGGCCGCGAAGTCCTCCTCGATGGAGTTGACCTGGCCCGCGATGCGGTGCAGTTTGCGCAGGATCTTTCCTTCGCCTGCACGCATGATCTTCGTCAAGACGGACACTTGGGCTGGTCTCCTTGCCGGTCGGGCCTGCACGGTCGGGTGCGCGGGCGCGGCATTTTTCCAAGGGGCAGGCCCCGCCGCAACGGCCATCGTAAAGGAGGACGCCGCCGGGCCGGGAGGTCCGCCGCCGCGAACCCCGCCATCCCCTCCTCACGGGAAACGCACGAGGCCGCGAGAAGGTGCCGGGCAGGGCCGGGAATCATGCCGAAAACCCGTCGCAACGTCTTCCACAACCTTGCAGACTCAGCTCATGAAGCCCGTCACCCTCACCACCGAGCGCCTCGTGCTGCGCCCCTTCGGACCCGGCGACGCGCCCGCGGTTCACGCCGCCTGCCAGGACCCCGAGATTCCGCGCTGGACGGTCGTCCCCTCGCCGTACAGCCACGAGGAGGCGGAGCGCTTCGTCGGCACGATCGTCCCCGAGGGCTGGCGCGACGACACCTCCTACACCTTCGCGATCCTCTCCCGGGCGGACGACACCCTGGTCGGCGCGATGTCCCTGGTACGCCTCGCCCAGCTGCGCGCCCCCGAGCGTCAGGCCGAGCTGGGCTACTGGACGGCGAAGGAGCAGCGCGGCAAGGGCTACACCGCCGAGGCGGGCCGCGCGGTGCTGCACTGGGCGTTCCACGACCTGGGAGTGGAGCGCCTGGAGTGGCTCGCGGAGGCCGGAAACGAGGGCTCCTGGGGAGTCGCCCGCAAGCTGGGCTTCCAGCGGGAGGGCACCCTGCGCGCCAAGCTGCTGCACGACGGGACCCGCCGGGACTGCTGGATCGGCTCGCTGCTGGCCTCCGACCTGACCGACGCCGGTCTGCCGCTGCCGGACACCACGCCGTATCTGCCCCACCGCGGCTGAGCCGGCCGCACGACCCCTTGGACGGGCCCGGGCCGGCCGGCCCGGGCCCGTTGTCAGTGGCCGCCCCTACGCTGTGCCGCATGACCGCCGTGACGCAGCCACCGTCCCAGCCGAAGCCCGTGACCGGCCTGTCCCGCGACGACGCCCGACGCCTGGCGCTGCGGGCCCAGGGCCTGCTCGGCGCCCCGGACCGCCGGGCCGGCGTGCGCGGCATGCTGCGGCAGCTGGGCGCCGTACAGCTCGACACGATCTCGGTGCTGGCCCGCTCCCACGAGCTGGTCCCCTACGCCCGGCTGGGCGCCGTCGGCCGTCCCGCCGTCGAGGCCGCCTACTGGGCCGACGCGCACAGCTTCGAGTACTGGTCGCACGCCGCCTGCATCCTGCCCATCGAGGAGTGGCCGCATTTCGCCTTCCGCCGCCGCGCCCGGCGCGCCAAGGGCCACCGCTGGCACGTCATGGAGGATTCCGAGCGCTCCTGCGCCGCCGTCCTGGACCGCCTGAAGGCCGACGGCCCGCTGACCACCACCGAGCTGGGCGGCGGGCGGAAGGGCGGCGAGTGGTGGGACTGGTCCGAGACCAAGATCGCGGTGGAGTGGCTGCTGGACACCGGCGAGGTGGTCTGCACCCGGCGGCGCGCCTGGAAGCGGGTCTACGACCTCGCCGAGCGCGCCGTCCCCGAGGAGTTGCTCCACGACGACCTGGACGACGCCGAGTGCCTGCGCCGGCTGGTTGCCCAGGCCGGGGCCGCCCTGGGCGTGGCCACCCGCGCCGACCTGGCCGACTACCACCGCCTCAAGGGCGAGCAGGTCGATGCCGTGATCGCCGACTCCGGGCTGGTCCCGGTCGAGGTAGAGGGCTGGGGAAAGGCCGCCTGGGCCGATCCGGCCGCGCTCGCCGCCGCGCCCCGGGGCCGGCACCGTACGACCCTGCTCTCGCCCTTCGACTCCCTGATCTGGGACCGCCCCCGCACGGAGCGGATCTTCGGGTTCACCCACCGCCTGGAGGCGTACGTCCCCCGGCCCCAGCGGATACACGGCTACTTCGCGATGCCGCTGCTGGCCGGCGGCCGGCTGAGGGGCCGGGTGGACCCGGCCCGTGAGGGCTCCACGCTCGTCGCCCGCCAGGTGTCGATGGACGGCCGGTCGGCCGTCGCCCCGATGGCCCAGGCGCTCCTGGAGGCCGCGACCTGGGTCGGCTGCGACGCCGTGCGCGTGGACCGCTGCGACGACCCCACGCTGGCCGCCGCCCTGCGCACGGAGCTGGACCGGCGGCAGCCGACCGTCTGAGTGACGGCGGCCGGACGCGAGCCGTCCGGCCGCTCAGCGGATCTCGAGGATCTTCTCCCGCATCGCGTACACCACCGCTTCCATCCGGGAGTGCAGTTGCAGCTTCTCGAGGATGTTGCGGACGTGGTTCTTCACCGTGTTCTCGGAGATGAAGAGTTCCTTGGCGATATCGCGGTTGTTCATGCCGGTGGCGACCAGCTTGAGGACCTCCAGCTCACGGTCGGTGAGCCGGGGCGCCGGCACCAGCCGGCGCTCGTCCGTGCGCTGGATCATCGACTTGAACTCCGTCAGGAGCTTCGACGCCATCGACGGGCTGATCTGCGACTGGCCGTCGGCGACGGCACGGATCGCGGTCGCCACCTCGTCGGTGGAGATCTCCTTCAGGAGATAACCGGTGGCGCCGGCCTTGATCGCGTCGTAGAGGTCGGCCTCCTCGTCGCTGATCGTCAGCATGATGATCTTGGCGCTGGGGGCCACCTCCTTGATGGAGGTACACGCTTCGATACCGCCGCGCTTGGGCATCCGGACGTCCATCAGCACGATGTCGGGCAGCAGATCGGCGGCCTTGTCGACCGCCTCCGCGCCGTCCCCCGCCTCACCGACGACCTGGATGTCCTCCTCCTGGGCCAGGACGATCTCCAGGCCACGCCGGAAAAGGGCGTGATCATCCACGACCAGGACCCGGATCGGCTCCTTGCGCGTCACGCTCACGGCCCGGTCGTCGCCCCCGGCACCGCCCTCGCCGTCGTCCGCGTCACCACGCACGGGCCCAAAACTGTCCCCCACTGATCCTCCCCGTCAACTACTCGGCCGAAAGGCCGGAGCTTGAAAATAAGGCTGGTTGACAACAGCCCTCCGCGGCCAGCCCGATCAATGCCATACGACCGTCTCCCCGGCATGTCGCCGTTTCGTGTCCACATACTCCCTGGCTGGCACAAACACTATACGGCTTCAACTCCTGCTATCCCCGGGCACGATGGTGCCCCCGGCGTACGCCGGGGGCACCGAGCGGGTGAGGTTCAGCCACCCAGCGCGCCACCTGCGCCGCCGGGCTCCTCCCTCCCGAACGCATCCGGGTTCAAGTGGATGACGCCGTAGTCGTATGCGTGCCGCCGGTAGACGACACTGGGAAGCTTGGTGTCGGCGTCGACGAAGAGATAGAAGTCGTGTCCCACCAATTCCATCTCGTTGAGCGCCTGGTCGAGCGGCATCGGCGCGGCCGAGTGGGTCTTCTCGCGGACGATCAGCGGTCCTTCGCCCCGGACGTCGAGCGGCCCGACCCTCGTGGTCGGCACCTCCTCGGACTCGGTGGCGAGTTCGCCGTTGGTGTTCAGGCTCGCCGCGTCCGGCACGGCGTCAGCGACCTCGCTCGCCGGAATGCGGCCGTTGCCGCGGCGCGAGAAACGCTTGTCGTGCTGCTTGCGGAGACGCGCCTCCAGCTTGGCGGTGGCCAGGTCCAGCGCGGCGTAGGGGTCCGCCGCGGCCGCCTCGGCCCGGACCACCGGGCCACGGGAGTAGAGCGTGATCTCCACTCGGTCGGAACGGTCGGCCTGCCGCGGGTTGGGCTCCTTGGACACCTCGACGTCCAGGCTGATCACCTTGGCGTCGAGCTTCTGGACTTTGTCCAGCTTCAGCTTCTCGGCCACGTGCTTGCGGAACCGCTCGGGCACCTCGGTCTTGCGGCCCTTGACGACGATGTCCACGCAGAACTCCGTTCCCGGATCACTCCGCCCGGGGGCGGGGCGATTCCTTCTTGCACCAGGCTCCGGTGAGTGCCGAAGCCTCGGACTTGGCGACTTTCACCTCCTCCTCCCCCGTCGACGAGATCTCCATTCCCCCGTTTTCAGGGTCGCTGCAAAAGCCCCTGAACGCATTCATCGCGACATCCGAGGCAAATCATCCGCCAAGTCCTCACAACCGAACATAGCTCTCCAGGAGGGATGTCGGCACCCCCTCGGAGCCCTCGGCTCCGTTCGGGTGATTTTGCCTCCTCAACTACTTGCCGGGGTAGTCATCTGCCGTACGACCTCGCTTTCCCCGTTCGCCGACGGAATCACGTCGAATCGCACCGCCGGCAAAAGCGCCGGGAAAGGCACTGTCCGTCGCCGCCACCACGGCCGCACCCGTCACTCGCCCACCCGCCGCCGTCACCGCCCGGGCCGCCTCGGCGAGCGTGGCACCCGTCGTCACCAGATCGTCCACCAGCACCACTGGCAGCCCCCTCAGCAGCCTCTCGGCCCCGCCCCGCACCACCAGTGCACCCGCCACATTCGCCAGCCGCTGCCGGGCGCTCAGGCCCGCCTGGTCGGCGACGGTGCGACGCTGGCGCAGTACTGCCAGGACCCGGGCCCCCGCCCCCTCCCCCACCCCGTTCCCCGTCCCTCGTCGCAGGTCGGCGGCCGCGGCCAGCGCGATCCGGCGCACCGGATCATGGCCCCGCCCGGCCACGGCTCGCCTGGCCGAAGGCACCGGCACCAGCAGCAACGCCCCGGCTCCCGGCCGCAGACCCCGCACCGCACCGGCCAGCACGGCTCCCAGCGGGGCGGCCAGCCTCAGCGCACCGCGCTCCTTGTGCGCCAGCAGCACCGCTCGCGCCTCGTCGGCGTACGGCACCCCCGCCCACACCCGTGGCAGCCCCGCCGGCTCCGGCCTCGGCCGCACCCGCCGCGCCCCACGCCCGTCCCGCGCCAGTACCCGGCGGCACTCCGCACACAGCTCCGTACGCGGTCGGCCACACCCCGCACAGGCGACCGGCAACACCAGCCCGGCCAGTTCACGCCAAACCCCCTGCATGACTCCACTGTCCCGCCATGCACGCCCGGCCACCACCCCTGTGGATAACTCCGGGAACGCGGAGATCAGCGCCACACGCCGCACGGCACCGTGGAACCCCCGACGACCGGAAACCGCCGTCGACCGGCCCGGCCGCGGAGAGGGAACACCTGTCACGGGCCCGTACGGCAGCTCGGATCCCCGGGGCCACGGCGAGAAACCGTGGCCTGGCCCGGGCGCCGCCCCCGCAATCGGCATCGCCGGCACTGGCCCTGGCACTGGCACGAACTGAAACCGGCCGGCACCGGCACCGATCAAGCACCCGGCCGCCGCACCACTACCGTCCCCACGACACCCAGGTGGCACCCCAGGGGCCCACATGAAGCCGTCGACCCGCCTCACCCCGGATAGACCGGCGCGGTTCCTTCCTTGGCGACGGTCTTCCAGTTCGCGTCCGGAGGCAGCCGCACGATGCCCTCGGTGGCGTCGGCGATCAGCGGCCTGGTTTCGTCCTCCGAGGCCGCGACCGCCTTGACACCGTTGACGCCGGGCAGCGTCTGCGCGTTGGACGCCGAGCCGTCGGTCTCCATGAACTGCATCTGCTGCACCCCGCCGGACTCCCGCCCGACGACCACCAGCCGACTGCCACCCGCCCAGGACGCGGCCACCACGTCCTCCAACTGCGGGGCGATCGGCCGCAGTTCCTGCACCGACAGCATCGGGTGCGCCGAACTGCCGCCCCGCTCGACCCGGCCGAGCTGGAGCGTCGTACGCCCCTTGTCCTCCACCAGGACCGCGATCCGGATCCCGTCCGCGGCCACCTTGATCGCCTTGATCCGCCGTCCGCCGAGCCCCGGGACCGCGACCTCCTCGGGGTCGCCCTTGCCCTCACGCATCCGCAGCAGCCGGGAACCGTGCGCGTCGCGGTCCGCGATCCACAGATCGCCCAGCCCGTCCCAGCTCGGCGCGGTCAGCCCCTCGTCGGGGCTCTTGGCCGAGCCGCCGCTGGTCAGCAGCGGGCCGCCGCGCCCCGTGCCGTCCTCCAGGGCGGCCACATACAGCGACCGGCCGTCGCTGGAGACCCCGGCCGCGGTGTTCTCGGCGCGCGAGATGGCGACGGAGCGCAGCGGGGTCTTGCCCGTGCCGAACGGGCCGCGCACCGGCGTCGGTTCGGTCGCCGTGTCGGACATGGCGACGACCTTGTGGTCGCCGTCGATGAAGTACTCCCTGGCGGGGCGCCCGGCGCGCGGCGAGGGGGTGAAGTCCCGTGCGGCCTGCTCCTGGGACAGCTGGCACAGCGAGTTGCCGCTGTTGTCCTGGAGCTCGACGTCGCTGATCTTCGAAGCGCGGGTCATGTCCTGGACGGTGAAGAAGAGCTGAGCCGCCATCCGCTTGCACTGGGCGGTGTCGGTGTTCACCGCCTCCTTGCTGAGCTTGACCCGCAGCGCGTTGGAGTCGTCCAGCGCGAGATCGTGCGACGCGAGCCGGGTGCCGTGCGGGAACTCCGACGTCGTCACCTGGTTCAGCCAGTCGGTGGGCCCGGACAGCAGCGCCTCCACGCTGGCCGTGATCGGCTTTATCCGCTGCCGCAGATAGACCGGATCCGCGACGAGCACGTTCCGGCTCGCCTTCGGTTCCTCGGACTCCGAGTTGTAGGAGGCGAAGTAGTACTTGTTGACGGAGCGGTAGATGCGCTGGAAGTCGGACAGTCCCAGCACCAGCCCGTTGGGCAGCCGGTCGATGCGCCACTGGCCGCCCTCCTTGATCAGGTGGATCGTCTGGCGGTACGGCTTCTCCTCCGGGGTGTACGCGTGGTTGTCGTCCACCGTCGCCACCTGGCTGCCGGAGAGGGTGACCGTGTAGCCGTTGACGTCCTCGCGGTTGGGCTGGATCTTCGGCTCGGGCTTGGGGCGCTCCTGAAGCACCTTGGTGACCTGGAACGGCCGCCAGGTCCGCTTCGCCGACTTGGCCAGGTACTGGGTGGCCGTCCGGAAGTCCGCCTCGTCGCTGGTCGTCGCGTCGAGGAAGCTGCGCACGATGTTGGTGGGCTGGGCGCCGTCCTGTGGCGGGACGCCGTAGACGCGTACCTGTGAGTCGCCTTCGGAGCGCGGTGACTGGTCGACGGCGGTGACGTCACCGCTGTCGGGCATCGAGGCGCATCCGGCCAGCAGCGCCGCCGCGCAGCCGAACAGCAGCGCCTTCCGCACGGGCCCGGTGGCCTTTTGGGCACGCCTGCGGAGGAGGTGCCCAGGCCCGCGCTCGCTTCCGCGCTCAGTGTCCACGCAGCTCGCCTTCCGCCTCCGCGCCCCGTCCGGGCTCCACGCCGTGCCCGGTGTCCGCGTCCCGCCCGGCCTGCTGCCCGGCCGCGCTCCCGTGGGTCGTCTCTCCGGAGTGCGCACTGTCGTCGCGCGCTGTTCCGTCACCCCGTACGCCCCCGCCCTGCGGCACCACGCGGGCGCCGTTGCCGGGCAGCGCCGCGGGGTCGGCGGCCGGCCGGGTCGCGGTCCGTGACTCCGCGGTGAACGTGTGCCCGCCGTCGGCCTGGGCGGCGCGCGTCTGGACCGGGATCGTGGAGGTCTTGTCGCCGGCGCCGGCCCGCGGCTGGCCCGTCTCGTCCGTTCCGCGGTTGCGTCGGGAATCCTCCGGCTCCAGGGGGATCGGGGATCCGCGCAGCGGCTCGCCGGCCGTCCGGGGCAAGGTCAGCCGGAACTGCGAACCGCCGCCGGGCTCGCCCCACGCCTGCAGCCAGCCGCCGTGCAGCCGGGCGTCCTCGACCGCGATGGACAGGCCGAGGCCCGTGCCTCCGGTCGTACGGGCCCGGGCGGGGTCGGCGCGCCAGAAGCGGTTGAAGACGCGGGTGGCCTCGCCGGGCTTCAGGCCGACGCCGTAGTCCCGCACCGCCACGGCCACCGCGCCGCCGCTGCGGCTGCCCGCGGACGCCAGCCGGACGACCACGTCGCGGCCCTCGCCGTGCTCGACGGCGTTGACCACGAGGTTGCGCAGCACCCGCTCCACGCGGCGCGGGTCGGCCTCGGCGATGACGGGCTGCTCGGCGCCGCGCACCACGATGCGGCTGCCCTTGCGTTCGGCGAGCGGTTCGGCGCCCTCGATGACGCGGTGCACCACGTCCCGCAGGTCGATGGGCTCGGCCTCCAGCGCGGCGGCGCCCGCGTCGAACCGGCTGATCTCCAGCAGCTCGGCGAGCAGCGACTCGAAGCGGTCGAGCTGGCCCCACAGCAGCTCGGCGGAGCGTGCCGTGACGGGGTCGAACTCGTCGCGTGCGTCGTGGATGACGTCGGCCGCCATCCGTACGGTCGTCAGCGGGGTCCGCAGCTCGTGGGAGACGTCCGAGACGAAGCGGCGCTGCATCCGGGACAGCTCTTCCAGCTGCTGGATCTTGACCTGGAGGTTCTGCGCCATCTTGTTGAAGGACTCGCCGAGCCGGGCGATGTCGTCCTCGCCGGTGACCTTCATCCGCTCCTGGAGCAGGCCGGCGGCCAGCCGCTCGGAGATCCCGGCGGCCATCCGTACGGGCGTGACGACCTGCCGCACCACCAGCCAGGCGATCGCGCCGAGCAGGATCACGACGAAGACGCCGGCCGTCGCGAGCGTGCCGGTCACGAGCTTGAGCGATTCCTCTTCCTGGCTGAACGGGAAGAGGTAGTAGAGCTGGTACTGGTTGCTGTTGACGTCGTTGAGGCGCTTGCCGATGATCAGCGCCGGTACGCCGTCGTCCGACCCGATGCGCTTGATCTGGGTGTACTGGCGGAAGGTGCCGGACTTGGTGTCCAGCTTCCGCCGCAGCTCGGCGGGCACGCTCCGCTCGGGGTCGACATCGCCGGAGGCGCGCGGCCCGCGGGTGCCGGGGCTGGAGTCGCCGAACGGCTCGTCGGAGTCGGAGCTGAGCGCCACGACGGAGAAGACGCCCTGACCACCGCTGGCGAGCTGCTCGACGAGGCCGGTCAGCCAGGTCGCGGAGTCCTGGGTGCCGCGGTTCCCGGTGCGGGCGGCGTCGTCGGTGCGGGTGTCGTCGGCGCCGTCGGCCATCTTCTGGGCGACGCCGAAGCCGCCCACGGCCTGGCTCTGCGCGGCCTGCGCCTTGGCCGTGAGCAGGCCGTTACGCACCTGTCCGACGACCACGACACCGAGCAGCAGCACCACGGCGAGCGACATCAGCAGCGTCGTGGCCACCACGCGCAGCTGGATGTTGCGCCGCCACAGGCGCAGGGCGGGCAGCAGGGGTCGCCGCACCCAGCGGCTGAAGAGCCGCAGCAGGGGGTGGACCGGCCCGCTCACCGCGCCGTCGGGCAGCAGCTGGCCACCGCGCAGCAACCAAGCCGACAACTTCCCCGAAAAGGACATATCACCTGCCGGGCCGACGGTGCGTCCCCGCTTTTCCTCCGGGGCCGCACCGTCCCGGGTCATCTCAGCTGGGCCCGGCCTTGTAGCCGACCCCGCGCACGGTCACCACGATGTCCGGACGCTCCGGATCCCGCTCGACCTTGGAGCGCAGCCGCTGGACATGGACATTGACCAGCCGGGTGTCGGCGGCGTGCCGGTAGCCCCAGACCTGCTCGAGCAGCACCTCACGCGTGAACACCTGCCACGGCTTGCGCGCCAGCGCCACCAGCAGGTCGAACTCCAGGGGGGTCAGCGCGATCGACTGCCCGTCCCGCTTGACCGAGTGCCCCGCCACGTCGATGACCAGGTCACCGATCGCCAGCTGCTCGGGCGCCGGCTCCTCCGAACGCCGCAGCCGCGCCCGGATCCGGGCGACCAGCTCCTTGGGCTTGAACGGCTTGACGATGTAGTCGTCCGCGCCCGACTCGAGCCCGACGACCACGTCCACGGTGTCGCTCTTGGCGGTCAGCATGACGATCGGAACACCGGACTCCGCCCGGATCAGCCGGCACACCTCGATGCCGTCCCGGCCGGGCAGCATCAGATCGAGCAGGACAAGATCGGGCTTGCTCTCGCGAAAGGCGGCAAGGGCCTTGTCACCGTCCGACACGAACGACGGTTCAAAGCCTTCGCCACGCAGCACGATGCCGAGCATCTCTGCCAGTGCGGTGTCGTCGTCGACGACCAGGACGCGTCCCTTCATTCGGCCATCATCCCATTACCTGATCGTGACTTACTCCAACGTGACGTGGAACACAGCTCAGCGAGCGCTTCCCGGGTCACCGGCGACACCACTCCCGCCTCCGTCACGATCGCCGTCACCAGCTCCGGCGGCGTGACGTCGAAGGCCGGGTTGTAGGCCCCGGCGCCCAGCGGCGCGACCGGTATGCCGGTCCCCGCCGGCGCCCCGGCACCCAGCTGGGACGGCAACGAGAATTCCGTCACTTCCTGCCCCGGCCGCTGCTCCACCTCGATATCCGACCCCTGCTCGGTGTCCAGATCCACCGTGCTGGTCGGTGCCACCACCACGAACGGAACGTGGTGGTACCGCGCCAGTACGGCCAGCGGATAGCTGCCGACCTTGTTGGCGACCGCCCCGTCCGCCGCGATCCGGTCCGCACCGATCAGCACCGCATCCACCTCACCCGCGGCGAACAGCGAGCCGGCCGCACCGTCCGCCAGCACCGTGTACGCCATGCCCGCCCGCGCCGCCTCGTAGGCGGTCAGCCGCGCCCCCTGCAACAGGGGCCGCGTCTCGTCCACCCACAGCCGGCGCAGCTCACCGGCCCGATGCGCGGCCAGCGCCACGGCCAGGGCGGTCCCCTCGCCCCCGGAAACCAGCGCTCCCGTATTGCAGTGCGTGAGGATCCGGTGACCGCCGCCCGGCAGCAGTTCGCCCAGCAGTTCCAGACCGTGCGCGGCCATCCGCGTGCTCGCCTCGATGTCCTCGGCGTGTACGGCCTTCGCCTCGGCCAGGGCCGCCGCCGCTGCCGCCCGGGTATCGGCCCCCTCTGCCACCGCCGTGCGGTGGGCGCCGACCGCACGCCGCACGCCGTACCCCAGATTGACCGCGGTCGGCCGGGCCTGCGCCAGCACCGCCGCCGCCTCTTCCACATCGAAACCGCGCGCAGCGGCCAGCGCGACGCCGTACGCACCCGCGATACCCAGCAGCGGCGCCCCGCGGACGGCCAGCGTCTGGATCGCCTGCACCAGCGCCGGTACGTCCGTACAGACCAGCTCGACCTCCTCCGCGGGCAGCCTGGTCTGATCAAGGAGGACCAATACGGGCCCCTCCGGCGGCTCCTCCCAGCGCAACGACGGGATTGCGAGCGCCCCGGCGCCCGCCTCGGATACCTCGTACTGATCGCCCATTCGTTCAGTCTGCCGCCCCAGGCCCCTCGAGCAGAAGGTCCCCTCACCCTCAGGGCACGGGTACACAACGCGCGACGCCATGACACGATGACTGGCACCGCGGACCCTGGACCCCGGCCGCCCCGGCGGACGGGCAGCAAGAAGGAGCGACGATGAACAACTCTCCGGGCTGGGCCTCGCCCGGATCCGCCCCCTCCGACGAGCCGGGCCGCGGCACACAGGAGCAGCCCGCACAGCCCTCCGCCCCGGAGGCCGGGTCCGAAACCACCGAGCCGTCGTCCCCGCCGAACTGGTCCAAGGAGCAACCGCCCCCCGGCCAGTGGACGGCGCCCACCGGCATTCCCAGCCAGAGCGGCCCCCATGGCCGCGGCAACGGACCGGACACATCCGGCGACCGCACCCGCGCCTCGTCGCCGGGCCCGGCCGGGCCCGGCTGGGGCGGACAGGGCCCCGGCACTCAGCCGCCGTGGGGCGGCAGCTGGGCCGCGGTGCCGCAGGCCGCCAAACCCGGCGTCATCCCGCTGCGCCCGCTCGCCATCGGCGAGATCCTCGACGGCGCGGTCGCCACCATGCGGGCCCACTGGCGCACCGTCCTCGGCATCTCGCTGATCCTCGCGGTGGTCTCCCAGACCGCGGTCACCGTCGTCACCGGACTGTGGTTCCAGGACGCCGGCCGCGCCCCCGCCATGTCGAACGACCGCGTCCCGCCGCTCCGCGACACCCTGCGCGAGGCCGGCAACACGCTCGCCGGCAGCGCCATCACCTCCGTGATCGGGCTGCTCGCCACGATCATCGCGACCGGGCTGCTCACCATGGTCGTGAGCCGCGCGGTCCTGGGCCGTACGGTGACGGCCGGCGACGCCTGGCGCGAGGCACGCTCCCAACTCCCGCGCCTGCTCGGCCTGCTCGTGCTGCTCCCCCTGATGGTCACCGCGATAGTGGCGATCGGTGTGGCTCCCGGCTTCCTCGTCATCGCCGCCGGCACCTTCGACCTCGGTGTGGTCCTCGCCCTCTTCGGCGGGCTGGCCGCCACTGTCGTGAGCATCTGGCTGTGGGTCCGCTACAGCCTCGCCTCTCCCGCCCTGATGCTGGAGAAGCAGGGCGTCATCGCGTCCATGCGACGCTCCGCCAAGCTCGTACGCGGCTCCTGGTGGCGGGTACTGGGCGCCCAGCTGCTCACCTACCTCCTGATCGCCATCGTCGAGTTCATCATCCAGATCCCGGCCACCCTCATCGCCTTCGTCATCGGCGGCGAAAGCCTCATGGACTGGGCGAACGGCACCAGCAACACCACCGGTTGGTCGTTCCTGATCGTGCTGGGCATCGGCGCCGTCATCAGCTCCACCATCACCTTCCCGGTCAGTGCGGGCGTCACCGCCCTCCTCTACATGGACCAGCGCATCCGGCGCGAGGCACTCGACCTCGAACTCGCCCGCGCCGCCGGCCTCCCCGGCTTCGGCACCGACGTCCCCACCGACGCCCCGCCGACCGGCGGTCCGACGCCTGACACAACACCCGTCGACGACTCCGGACCACGTCCCACCGACACCGCACCGGGAAGCTGATGCGGTGACCACAGGGGGGAAGATGACCGTGCTCGGAGGACTCACCACATACTCCGACGACGACATACCGGTGCGGACCCCTCGCCTCCCCGCCCGCGAGGCGGCCGAGCGTGAGCTGTCCGACCCCCGGTACCACCAGCACGACCCCAACCCGATCCAGCGCGCCCTCGACTGGCTCTGGGACCGCCTCGACGCACTCTTCAACGCGGCCGCCGGCGCCACACCGGGCGGCTGGATCGGGCTTCTCACCGTCGGCGTCTGCGTCCTGCTGCTGATTCTTGCCCTCCGGCTACGGCTGGGGGCCGTACGCCGCACGCCGACCACAGGCCGCGGGCTCTTCGCCGACACACCCCGCACCGCCGCGGAGCACCGCGCCGCTGCCGAACGCCACGCTGCCGCGGGCCACTGGAGCCAGGCCATCCAGGACCGGATGCGCGCCATCGTCCTCGCCCTGGAGGAACGCGCCCTCCTCACCCCTGGCCCCGGCCGCACCGCCGACGAGGCCGCCACCGAAGCCGGCCGCGCGCTGCCCCCGCACGCCGACCAACTCCGCACCGCCGCCCGTACCTTCGACGACGTCACATACGGCGGCCGACCCGGCACGGAAGCGGCGTACACCTTCCTGGCCGGCCTCGACACCGACCTCCAGCACGCCAAGCCCGCCCTGGCCACCGCCCCCACCGGGAGCCACGGATGACCACGGCCACCGCGCACACCCCCACTCTCTCCGTGACCACGCGTCACCTCTGGCGCCGTTCCCGCGGCCCACTGATGGCGCTCCTCCTGCTCGCCCTCAGCGGAGTCGTCCTCGCGGCGCTGCAGTCCGGCGAACAGCACGGCCGACTCGACCCCCGCTCGGCGGACCGCACCGGAAGCCGGGCGCTCGCCCAACTCCTCGCCGCGCACGGGGTCTCCACCCACGTGGTCACCACCTCCGAGGAGGCCGCCGCCGCGGCCGGACCCGACACCACCCTGCTCGTCACCGACCCCGACGTCCTGACCCAACGTCAGCTGACGGGCCTGTACACCGCGACCGCGCACACCACCGGCCGCACCGTCCTGCTCGCGCCCGGCCCCGCGCCTCTCGACACCTTCGCCCCCACCGTCCAGGCCGAGCCCCCGGTCACCAACGCGGCCCGCCGTCCCGCCTGCTCCCTGCCCGACGCCCGCCGCGCCGGCAACGCCCTCCTCGGCGGCCCGCGTTACGTCACCTCCACCGCCGGCGCCGACCGTTGTTACCCCAGTGGCGGCAAGGCCACCCTGCTGCGGCTGCCGGCCCCGGCCGACGGCCGCGACACCGTGCTCCTCGGCTCCCCCGAGCTCCTCTACAACCAGCACCTCGACGAGCACGGCAACGCCTCGCTGGCCCTGCAACTCCTCGGTTCTCACAAACATCTGGTCTGGTACCTCCCCTCCGTCAGCGATCCGTCCTCCACGCAGGACGACCAGCGCGGCCTCCTCGACCTCATCCCCGCCGGCTGGGGCTGGACCCTGCTCCAACTCGCCTTCGCCGCGCTGCTCGCCGCCGTCTGGCGCGCCCGCCGACTGGGCCCCCTCGTGACGGAGAGGCTCCCCGTCACCGTGCCCGCCGCCGAGACCACCGAGGGCCACGCCCGTCTCTACGAACAGGCCAACGCCCGCGACCGGGCGGCAGCGGTACTGCGCGCCGCCACCCGCACCCGACTCGCTCCCCTCCTCGGCGTCCCCGCGGCCCACGCCCACACGCCCGAGACTCTTCTCCCAGCTGTCCAGGCCCACTTGGCGCCCGCCCCCGGCACCGGAGCAGACCTCCCCTCCCTGCTCTTCGGCCCGGCACCCGCCGACGACCGCGCCCTGGTGCAGCTGGCCGACCACCTCGACGCACTCGAATCCTCGATCGTTTCCCAAGAGAGGCACGCCCCCCGTGAGCACCCCGACCGCTGACAGCGCCCGAGCTTCGCTCGAGGACCTGCGCACCGAGATAGCCAAGGCCGTCGTAGGCCAGGACCCGGCCGTCACCGGCCTGGTCGTCGCACTCCTCTGCCGCGGTCACGTACTCCTCGAAGGCGCCCCGGGCGTCGCCAAGACCCTCCTCGTGCGCGCCCTGTCAGCGGCACTCGAACTCGACACCAAGCGCGTCCAGTTCACCCCCGACCTGATGCCGAGCGATGTCACCGGCTCACTGGTCTACGACGCCCGCAGCGCGGAGTTCTCCTTCCAGCCGGGCCCCGTCTTCACCAACCTGCTGCTCGCCGACGAGATCAACCGCACGCCGCCCAAAACCCAGGCGTCCCTGCTCGAAGCGATGGAAGAGCGCCAGGTGACTGTCGACGGCACACCCCGCCCCCTCCCCGAGCCGTTCCTGGTGGCCGCCACCCAGAACCCCGTGGAATATGAAGGCACCTATCCGCTGCCCGAAGCCCAACTCGACAGGTTCCTGTTGAAGCTGACGGTGCCTCTCCCCGCCCGCCATGACGAGATAGACATCCTCACCCGTCACGCGGCCGGCTTCAGCCCTCGCGACCTCGGCGCCGCCGGGCTGCGCCCCGTCGCCTCCACCGCCGACCTCGACTCGGCCCGCGACGCGGTCGCCAAGACCTCGGTCTCCCCCGAAGTCACCGGCTATATCGTCGATATCTGCCGTGCCACCCGCGAATCCCCCTCGCTCTCCCTCGGTGTCTCCCCCCGAGGCGCAACTGCCCTGCTTTCGACGTCACGCGCCTGGGCCTGGCTCACCGGCCGCGACTATGTAACCCCCGACGACGTCAAGGCCCTTGCTCTTCCCACGCTCCGTCACCGCATCCAGCTCCGCCCGGAAGCGGAGATGGAAGGAGTCACCGCGGACTCCGTGATCAACGCCGTACTCGCTCATCTCCCCGTCCCCCGCTGAGGCGACGACACCGTGGCCCTCACCGGACGCACCGCCCTCGTCTCCGCACTCGGAGCTCTCTTCGTCGGCTTCGTGCTGCCCAGCTGGCTCGGCATCCTCGCCGTCCAACTCACCTTGCTGATAGCAATTTTGTGCGACCTCACTCTCGCCGCGCCAGTGCGAAAGCTCCAGTTCACCCGAACCGGTGACACAACTGTTCGACTAACAGGCGAAGCCCACACGCACCTCACCCTCACCAACCCAGGCCGCCGCCCGCTGCGCGCCCAGGTCCGCGACGCCTGGCCCCCGAGCTCCTTCCCCCCCGGCACGGACATCCCCGCCTCACGCCACACCCTTCGCGTCCCCGCCGGCGAACGCCGCCGCCTCACCACCACGCTCCGCCCGACCCGCCGCGGCGATCACCACGCCGTCCGCGTCACGGTCCGCTCGTACGGCCCCCTCGGCCTGGCAGCTCGGCAGGGAAGTCACCACGTCCCGTGGACGCTGCGCGTCCTGCCCCCCTTCACCAGCCGCAAGCACCTCCCGGCGAAACTCGCGCGGCTCCGTGAACTCGACGGCCGCACCAGCCTCCTGACCCGCGGTGAAGGCACCGAGTTCGACAGCCTCCGCGACTACACCCCCGGCGACGACACCCGCTCCATCGACTGGCGCGCCACCGCCCGGCGCCAGGACCTCGCCGTCCGCACCTGGCGCCCCGAACGCGACCGCCGCATTCTGCTCGTCCTGGAAACCGGCCGCACCTCAGCCGGCCGCGTCGGCGACATCCCCCGCCTCGACGCCTCCATGGACGCCGCCCTCCTGCTCGGAGCCCTCGCCGCCCGCGCCGGCGACCGCGTCGACCTGCTCGCCTACGACCGCCGGGTACGCGCCTCCGTGCAGGGCCGCGCGGCCCGCGACGTCCTCCCGGCCCTCACCGAGGCCCTCGCACCCCTCGAATCCGAACTCGTCGAGGCGGACGCCCGCGGCCTGGCCGCCACCATCCACCGCCGCACCTCGCGCCGGTCCCTCATCGTGCTCTTCACCGGACTGGACGCGGCCCCCGTGGAAGAGGCCCTCCTGCCCGTCCTCCCCAGCCTCACCCAACGCAACGAACTCATCGTCGCGGCCGTGGCCGACCCTCGCATCGAGGAGATGGCCGCCGGCCGTCACACCCCGCAGGCGGTTTACGCGGCAGCCGCCGCCGAGCAGACCCGCGCCGCCCGCCGCCGCACCGCGGACCGCCTCCGCCACCACGGCATCACCGTCATCGACTCCACCCCGTCCCACCTCGCCCCCGACCTGGCCGACGCCTACCTCACCCTGAAGGCGACGGGCCGCCTCTAACCCGGGAGCCAAGCCCACGACCCCCTACAGGTGAGCAACGTCGGCCCACGACGCCCACCACGGCCCACCCCCAGCCAGGTGTGACCCCCATCCTCTGTCTCAACCAATCACCACGAGCCGGCCAGCTCTCGCTCCCGCCCAGCACCGCTCACAGGCAACCGCTTACAGACAGAAAGCGCTATGCCGGCTAGGGAGGTCAAGGAGCCCCTCACCGCGCACCTGGCACGCCACTCAATCCCCCGGCAGGCGGCCAATACATCCGCTACATCCGCCAGCCAAGGACGACGTCCCACTCACTTCCCCGGGAACGCAAAAAGCCTCGTTCCCCGAGTCGAAACTCGGGGAACGAGGCTTTTTCAAAATTTGTTCGGCGGCGTCCTACTCTCCCACAGGGTCCCCCCTGCAGTACC
>NZ_JNZA01000064.1 GCF_000717345.1 Streptomyces lydicus
GGCATACGAGATGCTCAGGAGTCTCGTGGGCTCGGAGATGTGTATAAGAGACAGGGCGGAGGGTGGCGGGGTGGTGTGGCCGGTGCCGTTGTCGATGCCGTATTGCATGCCGTGCTTCGCGCCGATCTCGTTGAGTCGGTCGTGGTCGGGGTGGCCGTCCTTCATGACGACCGGGCCGGCTTCGAACATGTCCTCCATGAACTCGTCCCAGCCGCCCGGCGAGGAGATCTGCAGGCAGCGGGCGGGCGGCTGGGAGGCGTTGCGCAGGGCGTGCGGGACGCCGTGCGGCAGCAGGACGCACATACCCGGCGTCAGGCGGTGGGTCAGGCCGTCGATGTCGGCCTCCAGCTCACCTTCGAGGACGTAGACGAATTCATCGGCGTGGTGGTGGATGTGCGGCGGGATGTCGATGTCGAGCCGGTTCTCCAGGATGGCGAGCCGGCCTTCGGTGTCGGCGGTGCGGGCCTTGACGTCGAGGCCGGGCGGCAGGGGGACGCGGCCGGGCCGGCGCTCGCCGGGCTGGAGTACGAGGAAGCGTTCTCGCCCTTGGGGGAGCGGTGTGGGCTGGGGTGTGGGCGTGGGCTGGGGCAGCGGCATGGTGAGCGTGTCCTCTCTCGGCGCCGGTGTGGCGGAAGCAGAAGAAAACTGAAGCGGAACTGGAATCCGATTCCGTTTAACCGTAGCAGTAGCATCGACGATGTGGCACCCTCTTCGACCTCTGCCGGTTCCCCGCGCCGCCCGCGCGCCGACGCCGAGCGCAACCGCACCCGTGTACTGGACGCCGCGCGGGAGGTGTTCCGCGCGCGGGGGGACGAGGCGCAGATGCCCGAGGTGGCCCGCGCGGCGGGGGTGGGCATCGGGACGGTCTACCGGCATTTCCCCAGCCGGGCGGCGCTGATCGCGGCCGTGGGGGAGCAACGCCAGGCGGAGATCGTGGAGTTCGGGCGCACCCGCTGTCTGCCGAGCGCGACGGCCGCCGACGGGCTGGCCGCGTATCTGGAGCACATCGGTGAGGTGCTGGATGCCGAGCGGGGGCTCTCCGCGTCCATCGAGGCGGCCTTCGGGTCCACCGAGCCGACCGGTGAGGGCCGGGCCCGGGCCGAGGACATCGCGGGCCAACTGCTCGTCCGCGCCAAGGAGGAGGGCGCGGTGCGGGAGGACGCCGAGGTCGGCGATGTGGTGATGATCGTGTGCGGGCTGGCGGCGGTGATCCGGTACGGCGCCGGTGACTGGCGCCGCTACGTGCGCAATGCGTGTGCGGGGTTGCGGCCTTGAGGGCTCCTGGCCCCGGAGTCCTGCCCGGTCCCGGTCCCGGAGCCGGGCAGGACCTGGACCCTGCCCGGCCCTTGAGCGCGGACGGTCTGCGGCTGAGGGCTGACAGGCGGTCGCGCCCGGTCAGCGAGGCGCGGCATCGCCACCCGCTACGAGAAGACCTCCGGCTCCTGCCTGGCAGCCGTCACCCTCGCGTCACGGTTGAGGCGGGCGTGACATGTGGCGTCAACGGTCTGCCGGGCCCAGCCGCCACAAGGACGTGACCTCGGCGGCGCGGGCCACGTGGAGGGGGTCGGAGGTGTCGCGGGCGCGGGGATGGCGCGGGGTGACGTCGAGTCGGCCCAGGACCGTGAGGCCGGACGTGGCGAAGGCGTCGAGGAGTTCGGCGTGCGGGCGCAGGCCGAGGTGCTCCGCCAGGTCGGAGAGGATCAGCCAGCCCTCGCCGTCCGGGGTGAGATGGTCCGCCAGACCCGTCAGGAAACCGTGCAGCATCTGATTGCCCGGGTCGTAGACCGCGCGCTCCACGGGGGAGGTCGGTTTGGCCGGTACCCACGGGGGATTGCAGACGACCAGAGGGGCGCGGCCGGCCGGGAACAGATCGGCCTCGACCACCTCCACCCGGTCGGCGACGCCCAGCCGTTCGGTGTTCTCACGGGCGCAGGCCAGCGCGCGCGGATCCTGGTCGGTGGCCACGATCCGGCGCACACCGCGCCGGGCGAGCACCGAGGCCAGCACGCCGGTGCCGGTACCGATGTCGAAGGCGAGCTCCTGGGAGGGCAACGGTGCCTCGGCGACCAGGTCGACGTACTCGCCGCGGGCGGGCGAGAAGACGCCGTAGTGCGGATGGATCCGGTCGCCGCCCAGCGCGGGGATCTCCACGCCCTTGCGCCGCCATTCGTTGGCGCCGATGAGGGCGAGGAGTTCGCGCAGCGAGACGAGGGAGGCGGTGGCCGCGGCCGAACCCTCGGCGGTGTCCGCGCCCTCTCCCGGAGCCGGCTGCGGCGCGGACGCCGGCGTCGGGTCGGGCTCCGCGGGGCCGTACGCCCTGGTGCAGGCTTCGCGTACGTCAGGGGCGCGGTGCAGCGGGACGCCGTAGGCCGCGTCGAGCGGGACCAGCAACATGCCCAGGATGCGGGCGCGGTGGTTCTGCGCGGCGCGGTGCACGTGGAACGCCTGGGTGACATCGGCCGGCGGTGTCTTGCGCGGCCGGCGGTCGATGCGGCGGGCCATCGCCGTCAGCAGCTGCCGGGCGTTGTGGAAGTCGCCGCGCCACAGCAGCGCGGTGCCCTCGCAGGCGAGCTTGTACGCCTCGTCGGCCCGGGTGCGGTCGTCCGCGACGGCGATGCGGCGGGGCGGCGGGGAGCCGTTCTCCGAACGCCAGCGGGCGGAGCGCGGCCGGTCGGCCTCGGTCCATTCGACGACCGGTGGTTGGTTCACCGCTGTGTGCCTCGCGTCCGTGGTTCGGGCCCCTCCCGTGGCTGCCGCTGCGGTGCGGCGTACGGCCTGCCTCGGGGGCGCGGTGCGGCGCTCGCGGGCGGCGGCGGGCGGGGCGGTGTGACGGTCGACTTTACTCCGTGCCGGCTCCGCCCCGTCGAGGCATCGGGGCTGGTCGGAACGCAACCGCTCCCCGGGCCGCGCCGGTCAGTGGGCCGTACGGCGTCCGGGCCGGGCCGGTCAGTGGGCCGCGCGACGTCCGGGCCGTCGCATCAGGAACGCCGCGGCCGAACCGGCGGCGAACAGGGCGACGACGGAGAGCGCGGTGCTCACCCAGGACGTACCGAGCCAGTGGCCGCCGAAGTAGCCGAGGCTGACGCTGTACGCGGCCCAGGCGAGGCCGGCCAGTGCGGACCAGGGGAGGAACTCGCGGACCGTGCGGTGGGCGACGCCGGCGCCCAGGCTGACCACGGAACGCCCGGCGGGCGCGAAGCGGGCCAGTACGACGATGCCGCCACCGCCGCGGGTGAGCGCGGCACCGAGTCGTTGCTGTGCCGCGGTCAGGCGGCGGGAGCGGCTGATGGCCCGGTCGAAGCGGTCGCCGCCGCGCCAGGCGAGCCGGTAGGCGACCATGTCGCCCAGCACCGAGGCGGTGGCCGCGCACACCACCAGGGAGAAGACCTCGGCCAGGTGGGCGCCGCTGTGGACGGACGAGGCGACGTCGACGCCGCGGACGGCCTCGGTCGCGGTGCCGGTACCGGCGGCCGTCGTGGCCGCGGCGATCACCAGGACCCCGCTCGGCAGGATCGGGACGAATACGTCGAGAACGATGGAGAGGCTGACGATCGCATAGACCCAAGGGGTGCCGCTGAGGGACCCCAGGCTTTCCAACAACGTCCTTCTCCCGGTCCGAACCCCGCCGCGACGTCGCTCGGTGCGGCAGGGGCGGCTCTACAGCCATACAGCGTACGCCTGGCCTCCGGGACGGGTGGCGGGGGGTGGAAAATGCGCGTTTGCCGGGTGGCGTCCGCGGACGCGCCGCGGCCCGTACGGCGCTGTGCCGTACGGGCCGTGGGTGGTGCATGCGGTCGTCGGGGCCGCCGGGCCGGGGCCCGACTCCCGTCAGGCGGCGGAGGGCTCCCGCGGGGCGGCCGGGACCGTCTCCGGCTCGCTCGCGCCGAAGAAGACGCGGTCCAGGGCCCAGGCGCCGGGGCCGGTGAAGAAGAGCAGCAGGAACGCCCAGCAGAACATCGCGGACGCCTCGCCGCCGTTCTGTATCGGCCACAGCGCGGTGCCCTGGTGAACGGAGAAGTACGCGTACGCCATCGAGCCGGAGCTGACCAGCGCCGCGGCGCGGGTGCCGAGGCCGAGCAGCACGAGGAGGCCGCCGGCGAGCTGGATCACCGCGGCGTACCAGCCCGGCCAGGCGCCGGTGGGAACGGTGCCGCCCTGGCCCATCGCGCCGCCGAGCACGCCGAAGAGTGAGGACGCGCCGTGGCAGGCGAAGAGCAGGCCGACGACCACGCGGAACAGCGCGAGCGCGTGCGGCGTGGCTCTCTGGGTGAACGAGTTGAGGGGTGTGGACATGGGGGGCTCCTACGGCTGGGGACGAGTAGAACCGTGGAGGCAAAGGTTAGGGGTGCCTAACAGTGCTTGCAAGTTCAAGCTTTGGTCATATGGGGCCTTCGGCCCGAACCGGTCCGTGACGACCCCGCCCCTACCGTTCTTTCCGCCCCTACGGTCCCGTCCGGCCCCGCTGCCTCCGCCGCACCGAGCGCCGCCCGCAGCGCCGCCCGGGCCACCGCGTCCGTATCGGCCAAGGTCACCGACCCCACCCCGGGACGCGCCCCGGCCGCCGTCACCCAGTGCACGCCCTCCGTCGGCACCCCGACCGCGAACCGCCGCGGATGCGGCCGCCCGTCGGCCTCGACGAGGTGGTACGGGCTGGCGGACACATCGAGCCCCCCGGTTTCGTAGCCGTCCACGGTGTGCGGCCGGCAGCCGCCGGCGGCCAGCAGCCCGGCCAGCAGCTCGTCCCCGGTGCGCCGCAGGTCCGGCTCCGGCAGCCGCGCCTCGATGAGCGCCGTCGCCGTCACCTCCGAGCCCGGAACGTCCGGGGAGTACGCGGTGAAGCCGGGCGCCGTGCCGTCTCCGTCGCCCCACCGGACCGTCATCCGGGGGCCGACCACCTCCAGCACCCCCGCCTCGATCAGCGCCGTCATCTCCGCTATCCGGCGCCCGGGCGGCCCGATGGACAAGAAGGCGTTCAGCGGGGTGTACCAGCGGTCCAGATGGTCGCGGCGGGACGCCCCGGCCACCCCGGCGTGATCGACTATCTGCCGCAACTCGTTGCGCAGGTCGCGCAGTACGTCCAGGGCCGCCTTGACCGGGCCGGAGACATTCCCCTGCCGGGCGTGCGCGAGGTCCGTACGCAGGTGGTCCAGCAGCCACTCCCGGAACGCGGTGCGGTCGGTGAACGTCCGTCCCGTGTGCGGCCGGGAGAGCAGTTCCCAGTCCCAGCGTTCGGCGGGCGCGATGCCGAAGGCGTCCAGGGTGGCCGTCTCTTCGGCGCTGCGGTGCGCGCTGCCCAGGAAACGGTCCCGGAAGCGCAGGCGGAGCCCGTCGCCGGGCGGGGCGTCCACCGGGTCGGCCGACGGGCCGCCGTGCCCCGCGCCGTCCGTCTCCCGCCGCGTCAGCAGCGCCTCGTAGTAGACCGCCTCCACTTCCTTCGCCACCAGGGGCCAGACCTCCGCCAGGAAGTCGGGCAGATCGCCGGAGTCGGCGCGCTTGCGGAACGCGGCGATCACGTCCGGCGTGAGCAGCAGCGGCAGATGGCGGCCGTGCGCGCCCTTCTCGTTGTCGCCGCGCGCGTGGTACGGAATCCCGCGCCGGGAGCCCGCGTACAGCCGCGGTTCGCGCCCGGAGGGCAGATACCGCAGCGCGCCGTCCGCGGCCGGTACGAACCGGCCGCCGCGGGCCGTCGTCAGCAGCGCCATGTGGTCGAAGAAGTTCAGGCCGAGACCGCGCAGCAGCACCGGGCGGCCCGGGGCCAGCGCCGCCAGCTCCGCGGTCAGGTCGGCGGGGTTGGCCGGCGGGAGATAGTGCAGACCGTGCGCGGCGGCGTGGTCGGCCAGGCGTCGCTGCTCGGCGTCCGGCGCCGTGGGCAGATGCCCCTGGGCGAGCACCACCGCGCCCAGACCGTCCAGCGTCCGTCCGTCGTCGAGGGTGAGCGACTGCGACCCGTCCGGCGCCTCGGACAGCCGCACCGCGCGGGCGGTGTGCGGTACGACGGTCACCTCCCGGGGCGCGGTGCGCACCGTGTGGTGGAAGACCCACTCCAGATAGCGGCCGTACAGCGCGCGCCCCGGATAGGCGTCCGGTCCGACGTCACACCCCTCCCAGTCGTACAGGCTCGGCCCCGTCCGGATCGGTCCTGCGCACTCCACGCTCGCATCGGTGAACAGCGTGACCTGCGACGCGACGGTGTTCATCAGCAGCTCGGGCGGCTGGGCGGTGCGCCAGACCTGGCCGGCGCCGGGCGGGGCGGGATCGATGACATGGACGGTCAGACGGGCGCCCGGGGCGAGTTCGGCGGCCGAGGCGCAGATCCGCTCCAGCACACTCGTGCCACGCGGCCCCGCGCCGACGACGGCGAGGTCGAGGGCGCCGATGCCGAGGGCGGGGCGGGGAGGGCGGTCGGCGAGGTGGTCGGCTGCCAAGAGGGGCTCTCCCTGGGGCGGGCGGGCGGCCGGCGCGGGGCGCGGGCAGCCCTACAGGCGGGGCGACGGGCAAACGTGCGCCCCATCATCACTGCCGGGCCCACCCGAGCGGCACCCGGGTGGGTTATCCCTCGTTGACCGGGTCCTCGGTTCCGGGGGAGGGCGCACCCGCACCCCTCGTACCGTCGACACCTTCCGTATCCCCGACAACTCCCGTACCGGACAACCCGTCCTGCCAGACCCTGACGAGCCGGACATCGTCCGCCCTGTCCCGATGGGCCTGATCGAGTACGAGATGCGCGGTACGGCCCGCCAGCGTCAGCGTCATCAGCTGGTTGCCGAACCAGGGGCCGCCCGTACGGCGCCACTTCACGGCCGGCCGGTCCAGCCGCCCGTGCCGCGCGAGCAGCGTCCCCAGCCGGCGGCCGGTCCGGCTCCAGCCGAAGCGGAATCCGGCCTGCAGCGAACCGGGAATGCTGTTGTGGACGGGGGAGCAGGTCAGCTGGAGCACCCGGCTCGTGGGCCGCGGTCCGGTGCCGCGCCAGTGCGGCTCCGCCACGTACGCGTGGTGCACGTCCCCGGACAGCACACAGACCGTCGCCGGGGCGTCCGGGCCGGAGCCGGCTTCGGCGATCAGCTCGGTGAGCGCGGTGAAGGAGGCGGGGAACGCCGCCCAGTGCTCCAAATCCGCCCGCTGGCGCAGGACTTCGCTGATCCGCGCCCAGCGCGGGCCGCGTTCGCCGGCGCACAGCGCGGCGTTCCAGCCCTCGGCGGCGTGGATGAGATGCGGCATCAGCCAGGGCAGCGAACTGCCGAGCAGCAGATGGTCGTAGTCGCCCCGCCCGTCCAGCACGGCCTGCCGCAGCCATTCGCCCTCGGCCTTGTCGAGCATCGCGCGGCCGCCCTCGTCGAGGACGCGGGTGGCGCGGGTGTCGATCATGACCAGGCGCACCCGTCCGAGGTCGCGGCGGTAGCTCCAGCGCGCGCACTCCGGACGGGCCTCCGCCTCGGCCGCGAACTCCCGTACCAGGTCCGTGCCGTCGCCCGCCGCCCGAACCCGGCCGTACAGCTCGTCCGCGGCCAGTTCGGCGGGCGAGAGGTTGCCCAGGTGCTGGTGCACCCAGTACGACATCAGCCCGCCCACTATCCGCTCGTGCCACCAGGGGGTCGCCCGCATCCGGGCCACCCAGGCGGCGGAGGTGTTCCAGTCGTCGATCACGTCGTGATCGTCGAAGATCATGCAGCTGGGGACCGTGGACAGCAGCCAGCGGACCTCCGGATCGAGCCAGGATTCGTCGTAGAGGTGGGTGTACTCCTCGTAGTCGGCGACCTGCTTCCACGGGGGCTCGGTGACGTCCCGGCGACCGGCCAGCGCCCGTGCGGTCGCCTCGGAGGTCTGGTCGGCGTAGACCTGGTCGCCCAACAGCAGCAGCACGTCCGGACGCCGGCGGCCGGGCTCGGCGGCCAGGGTGGCGGCGAGGGTGTCCAGGGCGTCCGGCCCGACCGGGTCGTGCGCGGCCTGGGACGGCGTCGCCGACCAGCGGCAGGACCCGAAGGCGATGCTCAGGGGGCTGTCCCCGGAGGCGGGAAGGGTGCGGATCGTGCTCTCGGGGAAGTGGCTGCCGGGCAGCGGCCAGACCTCCTCCCGGTCGCCGTCGGCCGGTGCCCCCGACTCGCTCAGCAGGACCTGGTAGGGCGTCTCGCTGCCGGGGGTCAGGCCGGTCACCGGGACCAGCGCGTAGTGGTGCCCGGCCACCTGCCAGGTGCGTTCCGTGCCGCTCGCCCCGTCCCCGCAGCGGATGGTCACCTCACAGGGGCGGTCGGTCTCCACCCACACCGTCGCGCTGTCCGCGTCCACGTAGCGCAGCAGCGGACCCAAGCGCAGTCCGGCCATCGGTGCCTCCCGTCGTCGTGCTCAGAGGATAGGAGCAGGAGGGCGCGAGGAGGTGCGGGAGTGGCAGGGGCCACGGAAGGCCCGGGGGACGGGCCGGGACGTGGCGCGCGCCCGCCGGCCGGTGAGTGCCGGTCGACGGGCGCGGTGCCCGGAGGGAGACGTCCGGAACGGGGCGTGCCCTAGGACGGGAGGCCGGGGATCAGCAGGCGTCCAGGATCTTCTTCAGGGCGGCCTTCTCCGCGGAGTCGGCGGTCATGCCGTACACGTGCTTGACCCACACCCACATCCGGGCGTACTCGCAGTGGTAAGAAGCCTTCGGCGGCAGCCACTTGGCGGGGTCCTTGTCGCCCTTCTCCTGGTTGACGTTGTCGGTGACGGCGATCAGCTGGGAGTGCGTCAGGTCGTTGGCGAGCTCCTGGCGGCGCGCGGTGGTCCACTGCGCGGCACCCGACTTCCACGCCTCCGACAGCGGGACGACGTGGTCGATGTCGAGGTCGTCCGCCTTCGTCCAGGTCGCGCCGTCATAGGCGGAAACCCAGGACCCGCTGACCGCCGCACAGCTGCCGTCCTGCTGGACGTTGGTGCCGTCGCGCTTGAGCACCACCTCGCGGGTGTTGCAGCCGTTCCCCTGGTCGATCCAGTGCGGGAACTTGTCGCGGCTGTAGCCGTCCTGCGGGCCCTCGGGCTGCTCCTTGATCTCGGTGAGGTACGTCCGCGCGGTGGCCGCGCTCGGCGGGCTGGGCGGTGCCGCCTGCGCGGACTGGCCGCTGAGCACCAGCGTGCAGAACAGGGCCGCGGCGGAACCCGCGGCAACGGAAACTCGACGCGCGTAGACCTTCGACATGGCCTTTGCCATCGGAACTCCCTTGAAGTGGGGGGAAGTTGACCTGTCGGTGCGCGCCCCATGGTGGCGACGTGGGGTTGCCGTGGGGTGGGCACCAGGTAACAGAGTGACGACATGCTCACGTCAGTTCAAGGGGTTGACGGAGCGCCATAAGTGCGCAATGGCACTCCGGTTGAGCCGCTCCGGCGCGTGCGCCCCGGCTTCCCGCCCTACAGTGAGCCCGTGCTGCTGCCGGTCAACGCCACCCTCGGGGTCGTCCTCGCCGTCCTGCTGGCCGCCGCCGTGGCCGTCGCCGCACTGGCCCACCTCGGGCACGCCCGGGCCATCGCCCTCGCCGGACTGCGCGCGGCCGCACAACTCGCCGCCGTCTCCTACCTCATCGGCTGGGTGGTGCACGCCCTTCCCTGGCTGGTCTGCTTCCTCCTGCTGATGTTCACGGTGGCGGTACGCACCGCCGGGCGCCGGATCACCCAGAACCGCACCTGGTGGTGGGCCGCCGTACCGATCGCCGTCGGGGTCGCCCCGGTCGTCGGCCTGCTCCTGGCCACCGGCCTGCTGCCGCCCCGCGGACTCACCCTCATCCCCGTCACCGGCATCCTCATCGGCGGTGCGCTGACCGCCACCGTGCTGGGCGGACGGCGGGCGCTGGACGAGCTGGAGACCCGGCGCGGCGAGTTCGAGGCGGGGCTCGCGCTCGGCCTGCTGGACCGTGACGCACGCATGGAGGTGGCCCGCCCGGCCGCGTCGGACGCGCTGCTGCCGGGGCTCGACCAGACCCGGACCGTGGGGTTGGTCACACTCCCCGGGGCGTTCGTCGGCATGCTGCTGGGCGGCGCCTCGCCCGTACAGGCCGGGGCGGTGCAGCTGTTCGTGCTGGTCGCGCTGCTGGCGGTGCAGGCGGCGGCGTGCGCGGTGGTACTGGAGCTGGTCGCGCGCGGGCGACTGCACCGCGTACCCTTGACGACAGCAGAAGGGGAGTAGCTCTCTGCCGGACCGTCGACATACTGCTTGCCCTCGTGGCGAGCCGGCGCCCGGAGCGCGATGCGGAGACGCACCGCGCCAGCGAGACCTTCGGCCGCAGTGTTTGACGCTGCCGTGCCGAAGCGACCCCTTTCCCGGGCCCCTTTGGCGCGGCCCGACCGATCGAGGTATTCCGCCCCGTGTTCAGTTTCACCGTCGCCGCCGTCGTCTTCGGCGTCATCTTCCTTGCCGAGCTGCCCGACAAGACCGCCCTCGCCGGCCTGATGCTCGGCACCCGTTACCGCGCGTCGTACGTCTTCGTCGGCGTCGCGGCGGCCTTCCTCGTGCACGTGGCGCTCGCGATCGCCGCGGGCAGCGTGCTGACGCTGCTTCCGCACCGCGTCCTCCAGGCCGTGGTCGGGGTGCTCTTCCTGGCCGGGGCCGCCGTGCTGCTGTTCAAGAAGGACGACGACGAGGAAGAGGTGAAGAAGCCCGCGGACCAGAGCTTCTGGAAGGTGGCCGGGGCGGGCTTCACCATGATCCTGGTCGCCGAGTTCGGCGACCTGACCCAGATCATGACCGCGAACCTCGCCGCCCGTTACGACGACCCCCTCTCGGTCGGCGTCGGCGCCGTACTGGCCCTGTGGGCCGTGGCCGGCCTGGGCATCCTCGGCGGCCGCACCCTGATGAAGTACGTCCCCCTCAAGCTCATCACCAAGATCGCGGCGGCCGTGATGGCGCTGCTGGCGGCCTTCAGCCTGTACGAGGCGATCGCGGGCTGAGGCGTACCGCGGGGGTGGGCTTGCGGCTCACCCGCGAGGGCCGGTTTCCGGCCTGCCGGCGATTGCGGGGCCCGAGGCTTTTCTGGCCGCAGATGTTTTTTCCCCGCCGCCCACCCCCCTTCGGGGGGTGGGCGGGTGTAGTGGGGAGGGTGAGGCCAACGCTTCGGCCGTGACCGGTGCCGGCGGGGAGCGCGGGGAGTGACGGGGCCGGCTACCAGCGGCCGGGCTCAAGCAACCCGGCTCGGGTGGCTCGGGTTCGAGCGGGTCGGGCTCAAGCCGTCTCGGTGGCGACGTCAGCGACGTGGACCGCGAGCGTGCCGTCCGGCCGCGCCTCGACGCGGACCTGGGTGAGGTCGTGTACCTGCACGGTGGGCGCGAACGCCGCCGCGCGGTCGCCGACGCCGACCACCCGCATCCCGGCCGCCCGACCCGCCTCGATGCCGGCCTCGGAGTCCTCGAAGACCAGGCAGTCCTCGGGCGCGAAGCCCAGCTCGGCGGCGCCCTTGAGGAAGCCTTCCGGGTCCGGCTTGCTGGCGCTCACGCTCTCCGCGGTGATCCGTACGGCCGGCATGGGCAGCCCCGCGGCGCCCATCCGGGCGTCGGAGAGCGGGACGTCGGCAGAGGTCACCAAGGCGTGCGGAAGCCCGGCGAGGGCGGCCATGAACGCGGGTGCGCCGGGGACCGGCACCACGCCGTCCGTGTCGGCGGTCTCCTGCTCCAGCATCCGGCGGTTGTCCGCGAGGTTGCGCTCCATCGGGCGGTCCGGCAGCAGCGCGGCCATCGTGGCCCACCCCTGACGGCCGTGTACGACCTTGAGGACCTCGTCCGCGTCCAGGCCCTGCTCGGCGGCCCAGCGGCGCCAGCAGCGCTCGACGACGGCCTCCGAGTTCACGATCGTGCTGTCCATGTCCAGCAGCAGGGCGCGGGCGGTGAGCGTGGTGGTTGCCGTCATCGGCGGGGCTCCTGGGCGCTACGGGTGAACGGGCGGATCGGGCTGCGGCGGGCCGGGCTCCGGGGCCTGCGCGGCGCGGTCCAACGGGGACCGGGCGGCCGCTGGCGACCGTACGGGCGGCGGGGAGCGGGGCGACTGGTGGAGGGCATGCGGGAACAAGAGCGGCTCCGCCCGCCGGTCAGGGAGTGCGGGCGGAACCACTTTGTTTCTTCACGATACAAAACGCATACGGGTGCCGACAAGCGGGCCCGGGCATCGAGCACGGCGGGCCCGGTCCCCGTCCCCGTCGCGGCCTCGCCGCCGGCGCGGTCCGCCGCCCTGGTTCCCGGCGCTACGGCAGCTGTGTGCGCGCCTCCAGTGACGCCCGGGTCCGGGTGCCGTAAACGCCGTCCGGGTCGCCCTGGACCCCGTAGGACTGCTGGTAGCGGGACACGGCTGCCCGTACGTCCGCGTCGTACCGGCCGTCCGCCGGGTCCGCGTAGAGCGCCAACTGCCGCAGCCGCTCCTGCAACTCCGCCACCTCCGGGCCGCTGGATCCCTCGCGCAGCACGATCGGCCCGGTGGGGGCGGGGGCCGGGGCGGTGCTGGGGCCGGGGCCACTGGGGGAGTCGATGACGGTGCCGGCGGCGCGGGTGGGGGCGGGTGGGCGCGGCTCCGCGGTCCGGTAGAGCTTCACGGTGGCCTTGGGGGCGCCGAAGTGGGTGGCGTCCGGTGCGGGTGAGGAGGGCGTGGCGTGGGGGGACGGACTGCCGCCGTCGGTGGGGGCGGGGTCGTCGCTGCTGGGGGCGGTGGCGGTGGGGGAGGGCGCACCCCCGTCGGGAGGTGCCGCCCGGTCCTGGCGTCCGCCGGACAGTACATCGGTGCCGATCATGACGGCGGTGGCGGCGACCGCTGTGCCGGCGGCCACCAGTACGGCGGGTAAGCCGCGCCTGCGGCGTGCGGGGGCGGAGGCCGTGGCGGTGGAGGTGCGGGCCGTCGGCTCGTCGGTGGCGGAGCTGAAGGTCCTCGACGAGGGGCCGGAGTGCTGGCGGGCCCGGGGGATCAGGGGCTCCGAGGTGCCTGCGGAGGCCGGAAAACGCTCGATACGGTCGATGGGAAGCGGCTCGACCGGCAGCGGCTCGATCGGCAGCGGTTCGGGGCCGTCCGGCGGGCTGCCGGGCCCGTACGCCTTGTACGTCCCCGTCCCCGTGTCCGCTCTGTGTACCGCCGCGTCCACCCCGGGTAAGTCGTCCAGGTGATCGCCCCGGCGGACGCCCGTCATGCGATACGCCTCGCCGGCGGCCCGCCTCCTGTCCCGTCCGACGGCTCCGTGCTCGTCGGCGCCCTCCCGAACCGCCCCGCCCCCGCCGGCGCCCTCCCCGGGGGCCCCGTCGTCACCGGGCAGTGACACGTACGGCCGTATGCGCAGCGGATCAAAGTCCTCCGCGCCGACCGCCGCGCACAGACAGGTCGGCCGGCCGTCACCGCGTACCGGGGCAAAGCAGTGCGGGCATGGCGGTAAAGCCGTCACGAGTGGTCCCCTCCCTGGAGGTCCTCGAACAGTCAGCGATTATCCAGAGGCGCCGCCCGTCCGCGCAGGCGCTCGGAGACATCCGTCCGGCATCCCGTGGGTGACCTCCGCGTGACGGCCGCTACCGAGCGCTGATGCCCCCGAGAACGCGCTCGGCGGGCCATATCCGGTCGGACCGCCCAGGATGGAAGAAGTCCGGCGGAGGCCGGACGTCGGCGTCCGACGGCTCCCACGGCTCGGACGGCGCCGGCACACACGGGCGAGCCGGGAGCCCGCCCGTACCGGCGAGCCACGGGAACACCGGTCCCGGAGGCCCGGGAGAGCGCACCAGGAAGCCACAAGACGCCCGAGCCACCAGGAGACCCGGACGACCACCTCCGGACCACACCCACGCACCCCGGCCACCGGACCCCGGCCACCGGGCCCGGACACCGGCCCCCGGAACAGGAGGACACGCACATGGCGCAGGACACCAGCGCTCCTGTCATCCGTGGCGAGGGCCGGTCCCGGCGGGCGGTCCTCGTCGCGATCGGCGCGCTGCTGCTCGGCTTGCTCATCGCGGCGCTCGACCAGACCATCGTCGCCACCGCGCTGCCCACGATCGTCAGCGAACTCGGCGGCCTGAACCACCTCTCCTGGGTGGTCACCGCCTACCTGCTGGCCTCGACCGCCGTGACACCTCTGTGGGGCAAGCTCGGTGACCAGTACGGCCGCAAGAAGCTCTTCCAGACCGCCATCGTGATCTTCCTGATCGGCTCGGTGCTCTGCGGCATCGCCCAGAACATGGGCGAGCTGATCGCCTTCCGCGCCGTCCAGGGGCTCGGCGGCGGTGGGCTGATCGTGCTGTCGATGGCGATCGTCGGCGACATCGTGCCGCCCCGCGAACGCGGCAAGTACCAGGGCCTGTTCGGTGCCGTCTTCGGCGGTACGAGCGTGCTCGGGCCGCTGCTCGGCGGGCTGTTCGTGGACCACCTCAGCTGGCGCTGGGTGTTCTACATCAACGTCCCCATCGGCATCGTCGCGCTCGCCGTGATCGCCGCCGTGCTGCACATCCCGCGTCGCCGCACCCCGCACCGGATCGACTACCTGGGCACCCTGGTGATCGCCGCGGTCGCCGCCTGCTTCGTCCTGGTGACCTCGCTCGGCGGCGTCACCTACCCCTGGGGTTCGTGGCAGATCATCGGCTTCGGCGTGCTCGGCGTCGTCCTCCTCGGGGCGTTCGTCGTCATCGAGCGCCGAGCCGCGGAACCCGTCCTTCCGCTCCGCCTGTTCCGGTTGCGCACCTTTACGCTCACCTCCGTCATCGGCTTCGTCATCGGCTTCGCGATGTTCGGCTCGATGACGTACCTGCCGACGTTCCTGCAGGTCGTACAGGGTGTGTCGCCGACCATGTCCGGCGTGCACATGCTGCCGATGGTGGTCGGCATGCTGCTGGCGTCCACCGGATCCGGGCAGATCGTCAGCCGCACCGGCCACTACAAGGTCTTCCCGATCGCCGGCACCGCCGTCGTGACGGTCGGCCTGCTGCTCCTGCACCGGCTCGACCCGGCCAGCGGCGTCGCCGAGATGAGCGCCTGCTTCTTCGTCTTCGGCTTCGGACTCGGCCTGGTCATGCAGGTGCTGGTGCTCATCGCGCAGAACGCCGTCCCGTACCAGGACCTGGGCGTCGCCACCTCGGGTGCCACGTTCTTCCGTTCCATCGGCGCCTCGTTCGGCGTCTCCATCTTCGGCACGATCTTCACCAGCAAGCTCGGGCCACGGATCGCGGACGCCCTCGCCGGGCGCCAACTGCCGCCCGGCATCGACCCGTCGAGGATCGCCCAGGATCCACGGACCGTCACCCGGTTGCCCGCCGGCGAGGCGACGGGCGTGCTCAACGCCTACGCCACCTCGATCACCGACGTCTTCCTCTACGCCGTCCCGGTCGTCCTGGTGGCGTTCGCCCTGGCGTGGTTCCTGCGGGAGGAGCCGCTGCGCAGCAGCGTGACCGCCCCCGACACCACCGAGGTGCTCTCCTCCAACCCCGTCGAGCGCTCCTCGCGCGACGAGTGCGCCCGCGCGCTGTCCAAACTCGGCAGCACGGAGGGCCGTAAGCACATCTACGAGAAGATCACCGCACGGGCCGGCCTGGACCTCAAACCGGCCGCCAGCTGGCTGCTGCTGCGCATCCACCGCTACGGCTCGGTGGAACCGGGCCTGCTCGCCGAGCGCAGCACCGTGCCGCTCGGTGTGATCGCCGAGAGCGTCCGTCAGGTCGAGGAGCGCGGGCTGGCCACCCGCGAGGGGCTTTTGCTGCTGCTCACCGACCGCGGCCGGGAGGACGCCGAGCGGCTCTCGCAGGCCCGCCAGCAGTCGCTCGCCCAGATGCTGGGCGACTGGTGGACCAAGGACCGTCCCACCGACCTCACCGAACTCGTCCAGGAGCTGACGGCGGAGCTGTGCGGCTCGGACGCGGAGGAGCCCCACAACGGCGACGCCCGCCGGCCCGTACCCCGCACGCCCCGCCCACCGGACCTGGCGAAGTGACGCCTCACCCCGAGGCACCGGTACAGCGCTCAGCGGCCTCTCCACCCGCGGCCTCTCCGCCCGCCGCTCAGCCGCTCGGATCGCTCCGCGCAGATCGCGCTCAGCCGCTTCTCGAAGAAGATCTCCGCGTACCTGTCGTCGTGATACGGGGCGATCTCGCTGAAGCCGTGCCGCCGGTAGAGCGCGAGGGCCTCCACCAGGTCGAGCCGGGTGTCCAGGCGGAGGCGCTCGGCGCCCAGTTCGGCCGCGACGCGCTCGGCGGCCACGAGAAGCACGCCGGCCGCGCCCCGCCCGCGCCGTGCGGCCCGTACGAACATCTGCTTGAGCTCGGCGGTACGCGCGTCGAGCAGCCGCACCCCGACGCACCCCGCCACGTCGTCACCCCGGCGGGCCACCAGCAGCACACCGTCCGGCGGCGCCAGATAGCCGGGCGGGTACTCCGCCAAACCCTGTTCGATCTCCTCGGACGTCGACCGGCGGTTCTCGTGCAACGCGTAATAGCGGTCCGCGACTTCGGTGTAGTACTCCCGCAGCAACGCCCTGGCATCCGCCGAATCGACCGACTCGACGGCAACGCCCCAGGGCAGCGGGTGTGCGGCGGCTTCCTTCATGGACGCCATTGTGGCGGCCGGACCACCTCGAAGAGTGAGCGGTGCGGCTTCCCTGAGGGTGGCTCATCTGCCACGGTCCTACCACCGAACAGTGGCACAGCCGCAGATCATGCCGTGCAAGGCCGCCCCGGCTACCTTGTGACCCCGAAGCGATTCATGCCGCGACCGTAGCGGTCCAACGCTGGTCAGAACTTCTGCTGTTCGGCTCCGGGCGGAAGGAAGCAACTGGTGCTGACCGCCAGCAGGAGCGTGTTCGCGGGCTTGATGGTGTTATCGGCAGTGATCAGAAAGCGCTCTGCACGGTTCTTGGCGTACAGGGTGACCGCCGGCCGATCCAGGTCCTCTGTGTAGTCCGAGACGTCCACCCCGTGCTTCTTCAGAGCGTCGCGTAGCTTTCTGACCGCTGCGATGTGGTCTTGGGCAGGAAGACGGGCGTAGGTGGCGTAGGTGAGAGTGAACCTTCCGTCGTCCGCCACCTCGTCGCCCTTGCCGACGCAGTCCTCGAAGTGCGCTTGCGGAGCGGGGGTATCGGCGATGGTCACCTGCGCGTAGTGAGCCATTGTCGAGGTGTACTGCTTGGCCCAGGCCAGAGTGTCCGCACGACTTTTGCGTGGCAGCGGTGCGTTGGGGCCGTCATCGGGCTGGGACATACAGGCTCCCGTCAGGAGTGTCATCAGAGCTATCAGCGCGAGGGATCGGACGCGATTCATGTGGTGGGCTTTCATCGGCTACGGGTGCGGTCCCATCGGCCCCTGCGGGCGGAAGGGGTCCTTCGGAACTTGGATAGGTGTCGCCCCAGCGATGATTTTTCCTTGGTTGAGGAGACTCTGACTCGGCCCGTGGTCCGTCTCGTCCCAATACCCGCTGTGACCATGCGTGTCCACCTTGAAGCGGTGCCCGCCGAAGTCCTCTCCTGCGGGGTCTGGGCCCAGACTGAACCCCGCCGCCCGTTTGATGCCGTCATCTTCGGCACGTCCCATGTACACATGGTCGGGGTCGATATTGAGCTGTTCTGCATTGTCGACGGTCATTCCAGGACTGCCGACCACAGCGATGTTGTCCGCACCCAGGCCGCCGTGCTGCGAGGCGGCAGCGCCTACCACCGTCGAGCCGTAACTGTGTCCCATGACGGTGAGGTTCGCCGGATGGCCTTCGTGTGAGGCCCGCAGCCCATGAGTGAAGTTCCGTAGAGCCGGTGCGGCGTCCTCGGCGCGGCCTGTGCCGGCGACATCCAGGTTGCCCGCCTGGGAGACGGGGATCTCGGGAGCGTCGTATCCGAGCCAGTAGACCATGGATGTCTTGGCGTTGCCGTCGGCGATCTTCGCCGCATTTTGCAAGCTGTCCATCCGGCTGAGCTGCCCGCCGGTGGATTCCATGGTTGTGGCGGTACCGGGAACGTTCACCGCGACGTTGTCAGCGGTGTCCGGATTACCCATGGCGATCATCGCTTTTCCGTCACCCTGGGAGTCGAACCCGAGCACGTAGAGCTGTTTTGCTCCGGTGATGCCGTCCCGCTTGTCCAGCTCCGCCTGCAGGGCCTGCAGGTTACTGAACCGCTTCTCGTAGTCATCTGTGGAATACTTGTCATGGTACTCGGAATTCTCCATCGCGCCCAGCTCTTGCTCCAGAGCGAGTCTGTTCGCATCATCTCGGACATCGGACGGTAAACCGTCTGTCTTTCCGATGATTTCCGGATGGAGAGCTGTGTACGATTCGCGCATGCTCTCCGGAAGAAGCTTCCACCATTCCGCGGCACTCTTGGGGTCGCTTGGCGGATGCGGCGTTGTGGTGTTTCCGAGGTCCAGATCTTTGGATACCTGCTTGACGTCGTCGCGCGCTTCGCCGGCTGCATCATCAATGTTGCCCTGAAGAATGTCCCCGGCGAGTTTTTCCAGTGCCTTGGCAGCCTCATCGCTGGCGTCCTCGGCGTACAGAATGCAGCCAACTACCGCTGCTTGGTATTTTTGGAGCTTGTCGAACAATTCGATTTGATCTTGCTCGGTCGCGCCCTCGTCGCTGTCTTTAGGGCGATGGACCGAGCCCTCGTCATCTACATAGAATTTCTCGCTCTCAATTTCTTTGACGGTGCTGCGCAGGCGAATCTGCGCGGTCTGCATCTTGCCTGTCGCCTGACGGATCGTTTCGGATATGGCCATTGCTTCGGTGCGGACGATACCGAAACGACTTTCCAGATTTTCCAGGTAGTACAGGGCGGCGTCGGCATCGTCCCCGGACCAGTTGGCATGTAATGGCCCGGTGACCCTGGTGCGATGCCGATCGTTGAGCTCGTCCATATGGGTGGACAGCTTGTGCCATGCCTTGGATGCTTCGTCGCAGTCCGAGAAGTCCTGCTTCAGCAGTCGCTGATAGTCACTGGTCAAGTTTGTTTTCTTCCCCGTTGGTGCGGTCAATGCAGACGTGGTTATCTACCGCTCATCCGAAAGGGGAATCGGTAGTCGGCGTCTGCATGGGCTCGGCATTCTGCATCCGATCGGCAGTCCATTCCGCGCGAGGACCGCGACCGGGCTGCGGCGTGCTCTCACGGTCCACGAAAGGCTGGCGAGGTGTAGGTGATGCTCCTTCAGACCCGACGGTGCCCGGAGCGCCGGGCTCGGTGGTGAGACTGTCGCGCAGGTTTGCGGTGCCGGGCATGGCGTGCCGGCCTTCCGAGCCGACCGCCCCCGGACCACCGACCGAATCCTGCGTGAGGCTGTCACGCAGCATTCCAGCGTCAGACATGGCATGTCGGCCTTCCGAGCCGACCGCCCCCAAGTCACCGGCTCCGGCGGATGCGGACATGGTCTGCGGCGCGAACTGCGCTTTGGTGTTTGTTGCTTCGAAGTCCTTGGATGCCGCAGTGTCATTCCAGTCGTGCCCATCGGCACAGGTTCTGAGGTTGGAGGCGCCGGTTTCGGCGCGGCTCCGCATGCCGTCGAGAGACGGCTTCCAGCTGCCGGCTGTGGCCTCCAGTGCTTGCGACAACGACCACCCCTTGAGCGAGGCCGCGGCATCCTTGGTGGCGCTGATTGTTTTGCGATTCTCGTCCGTCATGTCTTGGGCAATCGAGTCCTCCGCGTGAGCGGCGGCCCGTAATTCCCCCGGATCGACAGAAGTCTTGGCTGACACCCTTGTGTCCTCCCCCCGAGTTCCACTTCCGCACCGATCATATCAACGTTGTGTTGACGGGGGGTTTGATTTAGCCACCGTACCCGCAGGAATGTTTCTGCTGGTGCCGGGGTGTTCCTCGCTCGCTGGTCGTACGACCTTGAATGACCACAAGGTGGAACCGGCCAGCGGCATGCTTCGGTCGGTCGCTGCCGCAGGTGTCCAGGTGCTTATCTGCGTGCACGCCCCTGGTTGCCTGGGCATACGCGAGGGCGCTGTCCTCGAGAACTATCTGTGATTGCCTGAACCGTGGCGGACGGCACGCCAGGGCATATACCGGCAGGAGCAGGCTGACGGCGTGTGCCTCTACGGGCATGCGGTCGAATGCGACCAGACGATTTTGCCGTAGAGCTGGGAATTTCGCGGCCCAGGCCACCGCGAAACCCTCAGTTTCCGCACTCGCCTCGCTCATGCCTCAAGGCCCTGCTCAAGTCGCACAGCAACGATTACCGCTGCCCCGTCAGCAGATCGCGAGAGGACAGAGTGACCGGCTAATGCCTACCCAGATGGAGGCTCAGATCTGTCGCCGGGCACTTAGGGCGTTCGACTCATCTTCCGGGTTGCGCAAGGTGACCTTCTCTGCCTGGGGCAGCGACACGGAAGCGTTCCCTCTGCCCCACCGGCGTCAGCGCGATGCTTTCGGCGCCCATGTACACGTCGCGATCGCGGATGCCGTTAAGCGTCCGCCAAACAACGTGCACACAGATTGGCCGGCGGCTTTTGTCGGCACGCAGCACATGCCATCGAGGCTTGAGGACTTTTGAAGTTACGCGGTCTTCGGCTTGGCTTGTTGCACCACATCGAACGTCCACACCGTGGAGCCGCTGGCGGCCGGCTTCGGTCGGTCGTTGCCGCCCTGGTGTGCCGCCTTCATGGGGCCTTCCATCCATGCCTGGAACGACTCTTCGTCACGCCAGCGCGTGTACACCAGGTAGTTGTCGGTGCCTTCGACCGGGCGGAGGAGTTCGAACCACTCGAAGCCGTCGGAGTTCTCCACCGCGTGGGCGCGGGACGCGAAGCGCTTCTCCAGGACCTCGCGCTGTTCGGCGGGGACGGTCAGAACGTTGATCTTCACGATGCTCATAATCACCATCGTGCCGCATGAGGTGAAGGGTGCGCGGGTCAGGGCCGCGGGTGGCACGGCTGTTCAGGCGTGCAGCTTCAAACTCTTGGTGATCTTGTCGATGGTGCCGCGGGGGCCGTAGACCGCCAGGCCCACCAGGTCGAGGTCGTCGGTGGCCACCGCGCGGACCGCCGCGCGGTTGTCGGTGTCGTTGCCGGTCCGGAACATGTCCGCCGTGTACAGCGCGGTCGGTACGGCGCGGCTGAGGGCGCGGGCGTGGGTGCGGGCCAGTGCGCCGGCGTCCGCGGTGAAGCACAGCACCGGCTCCCGGAACAGCGCCAGATAGCCGTGCCCGGAGGCGTCCTCGTAGTGCTTGCCCATGACGGTGTCTGAGGCGTGGGCGATGCCGCTCGCCAGGAAAGCGGTGACGTTGAGCTTCTGCCACACGGCGAGGTCGTCGCGGACGATGACGGCGATCTTGGTGTCGAAGCGGAGGGGCGGGGCGGCGGCCCCGGCGGACCCGGAGGCGGTGGTGGGCAGCGGCGTAGCGGTCGTTGAGGTCATACGGGGAGTCTCGTCCGGCATCCGGACGACCGTCTTGAACGCTGGTGCGGCGCGGCAGACTGGGGTGATGAGCCGGCAGCAGAACGGGGACTGGGTGCGCTACTGGCGCGATCCGGACCGGCCCCTGGAAGCGATGCACGCACACTTCGTCCGCCATGTCTTCGCTCCGCACAGCCACGACGCCTACTCCTTCGCCGTGACGGAGACCGGCGCCCAGCGCTTCACCTGCCGCGGCGCGGGCCACACCAGCGCCGCCGGCATGGTGATGGCGTTCAACCCGGACGATCCGCACGACGGCGAGGCGGCCGCCGAACTCGGCTTCACCTACCGGATCATGCACATCGGCCCGGACGTCGTACGCGCCGTCCTCGACGACGTCACCGACGGCCGGGGCGCCATGCCGCTGTTCGACCGCCCGGTGGTCGACGACCCGGTGCTGGCCCGGGCCCTGCACCGGCTGCACCCGGCGCTGGCCGGCGGAGCGGACCCGCTGGTACGGGAGGAGCGGCTCGGCGCGGCCGTCGAGGCCATGGTGCGGCGCAACGCGTCCCGCGGCGTGGTCGGCGCCGGGCCGCGCGAGCTGGCCGGGGGCGCCCGGGCGCGGGCGGCCCGGCGGGTGCGCGAACTGCTCGCCGCCGACTACGACCAGCCGTTGACCGCCCAGGACCTCGCGGACGCCGCCGGCTGCAGCCGTTTCGCGCTCTACCGGGCGTTCCGGGCCGAGTACGGCATGGCGCCCAGCGACTTCCAACGGCTGCTGCGGCTGCGCCGCGCGCGGACGCTGCTCATCGCCGGCCGGACCCCCGCGGAGGCGGCCACCGAGGCCGGCTTCGCGGACCAGGCGCACTTCCACCGCTGGTTCGTGCGCTGCTTCGGCGTCACACCGGGGGCATTCCGCCGGGCGGGGGCACGTACACCGCCACCGGCCGGCGCGCGCGGGCCCCGGCGGCGAGAGTCACCGCCCCCGCCAGCAGGAGCAGCAGCGTCCCGCCGACCGTCAGCAACCAGGCCGGGAAGCCGCCCACGGTGAGCAGCGCGTAGGTGTATCTGACCTGCCGGAAGGGGGTGTCCCGGGGGGTGCGGCGGAGTTCGTGGTCGCCGGTGATGCGGTGCGGCTGCGGGAAGCTCTGTTCCACGGCGGTGAGGAAGGTCGTCCCGGAGCCGTGGGGTGGGTGGGCTTCGCCGGTGGTCCCGTCGTTGCGGCCGGGGCGGAGGAGGGCGCGCACCGCTCCTTCGGGTGCGATCCGGCCCGCGAAGGAGACCACGGGCCGGGCGCCGCCGAGCGCGCTGCGCGGCTCCATCCGGTGCGGGGCGAGGACGTAAAGCCCCAGTGTCTGTGGCGTCTTGGCGAGGCGGGAGAGACGCATGGGGTAGACCAGACGCTCGCTGGCGAACGACAGCCGGAGCGGGTCGAGGGTGCCCGTCAGCGGGCGGCCCGTCTCGGCGGGGGCGAGCCGGATGGCCACGTACTCCCAGCGCTGCGCCACGTACGGGCGGAGCTCGGTCGCCAGGGACGCGGGCAGCCGGAAGCCCTCGGACTTCAGCCAGGTGCGCAGTGCGCCGGGGTCGGTGGCGGTCAGCCGGGCGACGTCGAAGGGGCCCAGGCGCTCGCGGCCGACCACGCCGACCCCCGGCCCGCGGGCCCCGGGCAGCGGCGCCTCGGCGCTGTCCGAGCCGCCCGCGAACGGCCAGTCGCCGCTCCGGGGCCAGAAGTAGTGGCGCTGTGCGACGGCCGGTTCGGTCAGCGACGAGAGCTGGCCGAAGAGCGCGGGGTCGCCCAGCCGCACCGTGGCCCGGTGCGGCACGGGCATGATCCACGCGGCGTCCGGGGCGGTGCCGTCCACCGTCAGGCTCATCACGATCTGCTCGGTCTGCCCGTCCCAGGTCACCGCGGAGGTCTCCCGGTGCACCGCCATGGTCATCCGCGGGTCGTGCACCATCGCACCGCAGCCGCAGGCGTACGCGGGCCGGGCCAGCGACACCAGCTGCACCGCCAGCAGCAGCAACACCACCAGCAGCGCCCGCCGCCGTGCACCGGGCCGCAGCGCGGCAGCCGCGGCCCGGCCCACCTCCCCGCCGCGCCCCGTGCCCGCTCCCCGTCCCCGTTCCATCGCGACCTGCCCCGCCTCGTGCCGTCCTGTTCCGCCCCACAGACGGTGACGGCGGGGTGGCCGGTTCCCGGTGGGTACCAACCGCCGCAGGCCCGGCCGGAGGGGTCCGGACGGGCCTGCGTGGGTGCTGGGGCCGTGCGGCGGGGTGCGCCGCACGGGGGTGGGTCAGGCGGTCGAGGCCGCGGTGGCGGGGCGGCGGGCCGCCCGTACGGCGTCCCGGGCCTCCGCCTCGTTCTCGACGGCCGGCGGGGAGCCGGGCAGCGGCTTGCGGGCGCTCTCCGACATCAGCAGGACGGCGATGCCGCCGATCACGGCCGCCGCCATCATGTAGTAGGCGGGCATCATCTTGTTGCCGGTCGCGCCGATGAGGGCGGTGACCACCAGCGGCGTCGTCCCGCCGAACAGCGACACGGAGACGTTGAAGCCGATCGACAGCGAGCCGTAGCGGACCCGGGTCGGGAACAGCGCGGGCAGCGTGGCCGGCATCGTCGAGGTGAAGGCGACCAGCAGCAGGCCGAGCGCGGCCATGCCCAGCGCGATGGCGAGCAGCGACCCCTGCCGGATGAGCAGCAGGGCCGGCACGGACAGCACCAGGAAGCCCAGGCAGCCCGCGGCGATGACCGGGCGGCGGCCGAAGCGGTCGCTGAGCCGGCCGGCGAACGGCTGGACGCCCATCATCAGCACCATCACGCCGAGGACGACCAGCAGCCCGTGCGTCTCGTCGTACTTCAGCTCCGAGGTGAGGTAGCTCGGCATGTACGACAGCAGCATGTAGTCCGTGACGTTGAAGACCAGGACCAGGCCGATGCACAGCAGCATGGACCGCCACTGACCGAAGATCATCTCGCGGATGCCGATGCGCTTCTCGGCCTCGCGGCGCGCCTTCTCCTTGGTCCGCGCCTCCTTCTCCAACTGGGCGAAGGCCGGGGTCTCTTCGAGGCGCATGCGCAGGTAGAGGCCGATGATGCCCATCGGACCGGCGACCAGGAACGGGATGCGCCAGCCCCAGGAGTTGAGGTCCTCGGTGGACAGCAGCGCGGTCATCAGCGTGACCAGGCCGGCGCCGCCGACGTAGCCGGCGAGCGTGCCGAACTCCAGCCAGCTGCCGAGGAATCCGCGCTTCTTGTCGGGCGCGTACTCGGCGATGAAGGTGGAGGCGCCCCCGTATTCACCGCCGGTGGAGAAGCCCTGCACCAGGCGGGCGACGAGCAGCAGGATGGGCGCGCCGACGCCGATGGAGGCGTACGACGGGATCAGGCCGATGGCGAAGGTGCCCACCGCCATCATGATCATGGTGATCGCGAGGATCTTCTGCCGGCCGATCCGGTCACCGAGCGGGCCGAACACCATGCCGCCGATGGGGCGGACGAGGAATGCCGCCGCGAAGGCGCCGAACGTCGACAGCAACTGCGCGGTCGGGTTCCCGGACGGGAAGAAGACGTGCCCGAGGGTGACCGCGATGTAGCTGTAGACGCCGAAGTCGAACCACTCCATCGCATTGCCCAGCGCGGCCGCCGACACCGCGCGCTTGACCATCACGGGATCGACGACGGTCACCTCGCCCGATGACTGCACTTCCGGGGCCGGCTTTCTCTCCTCCAGCGGACCGGATGCGGCGTCGGCGCGGTTGCCGACCGGCTTGTGGGGCCCTTGGGCGACGGGGGACTGCGTCGGCACGTGTTCGCTCGCCTGCGCTCTCTTGGACGACTGCATGACACCGTTCCGCCGTGGGGCAAGCGGAACGAATCCCGCCGTTTCGCGACGGGCAAAGGTCGACCATAGGGGCAGACTGGATCATTACGGACGGTGTCCGGATGACCGCACAGTCAGCCGTATACCCGCTCCTTCCAGGGGAAACGCACTTTCTCGAAGCGATTCTCCGGGCGTGGAGCTGTGATCCATATCGCGGGGATCCGCTGCAACCGTCGGCCTGTTGTGATGTGTGTCACGGCGTTACGCGGCACTGTCCCGGTGCTCGCACACGAAACGGCGCGGCGGCGCCCTGCACCGCCGCGCCGCTGTGGATCGTCGCGTCCCTCAAGGATCGGCCATCCCGTGCGCCCTCGCCACTCGGGCGGGCGTCACGGCATCCACGCCTCGTACGAGAGCACCTCGCCGGCCTTGATTCCGAAGCCGGGCCGGGCCTCGGTAAAGGTGACCTCCGAGCCGAGGAGTTCACCGCTGCGCGGGTCGAGGATCACCATCTGGCGCGTCCCGTTCGCGGCGCCGCCGGTGCCGTGCGGGTCGTCGGAGCCGTCGTGGACGTATGCCTGGCCGCGCCGGCCCAGCCGGTCGGTGACCGCGCCCGCCGGCCGCAGCCCGTCCGCCTCGGCCAGCAGCCGCACCATCGCCGCCGTCTCCCGGGGGCCCGGCGTCCACTCCTGGCGGAACGCGGAGAGCGCCTCCAGGAGTTGGGGCGTGGTGCTGATGCCGCCCGCCCCGCCGTACAGCAGCGCCAGGTGGTCGCGCAGCGCTGCCGGATCCGTCGGCGGTGCCGTGCGGGCGGACAGCCCGCTGTGCCGGGCCTCGGAGCCCGCCGGATAGGTCTTGTGGTGCAGGACCTTGCCGTCGCTGACGGTCCGCCAGTGGCCGTTGTCGTCATGGATGACCGGGCGGCCCGGGTGCCGCGGATCGGTGGCCACGACCATTTCGGAGCCGCTGCCGTCGGCGTTCCAACGGGTGATGCGCTCCTCGGGCACGGTCACGGGCGGCGCGGCGTCCGGCCCGGACTCCAGACTCAGGTACCAGCTCTGCAGGTGGCTGCCCCGGCGCGGCCCGTCCGCGGCACCCGCCGCGCGCGCCCTGGCCTCCGCCCTGCGGGCGAGCGTCTCCAGCGACACCGCCGGGGTGCCGGCGCGCGGCGCCAGCGCGACCGGTGCCGCGACGGCCGGGCCGCTGCCGGCGTCGGAGAAGGTGAAGGCGAGCACGGCGACGAGCGCGAGCACCGCGGCCTCGGCACGCAGGACGAGGCGCCGCCCGGCCCGCCGGGTGCGCTTGCTGTGCAGGAGACGGTTCAGGGCCTGTTCGGCGCGGGCGTCCAGCGGCCGGTCCCGCCAGGGGCCTTCGCCGGCCGGTACGGGATTGGCCGCGCGCAGCAGCTCCAGTTCGTCATGCATGGCGGTCGTCTCCTGCTCGTACGGACACGGTCATCCGCGTACGGTCGATCTCCGTGCGAAGGCGGCGGCGCGCCCGGTGCAGCCGCATGGCCGCCGCGCCCGGACCGCACCCGAGGGCCTCCGCCAGCTCCTCGACGGTCAGTTCCTCCCAGGTGGTCAGCCGCAGCACCTCCTGGTCGGCGGGGGAGAGCCGGGCCAGCACCTCGTGCACCCACGAGCCGGGCCGCTCCGTGTCCGGGCTCTCGACGGTCTGCCGCTGGTGCGCCGCCTCGTGGTTGCCCAGGCGGCGCAGCAGCCGCCGGTAGCGGCCCAGGCCGCGCACCGTGTTGGCCAGGCAGTTGCGGGCCACCCCGTACAGCCAGGGCAGCGGGGCGTCGGGGAGTTCGGCGCGGCGTCTCCAGGCTATGGAGAAGACCTCCGCCACCACTTCCTCGACGTCGTGTGCCTGCCCGTCCAGCCGCCGCGCCACGAAGCGGCTGACCGCCCAGTAGTGCGCGCGGTAGGCGTCGGCGAAGGCGTCGTCCGTGCTCATGAACCGTTGGTGTCCGGCATGCCCCCGATCTTCACACCCACCTCGGGTGAGACTTCGCACCCGGTCGCAACGGCCCTTCGGGCCCGTAGGCGGTGAGGTTTGCCGCGGCCCCGGACACCTACCGGGCATGAAGCTCCCCGTGAAGTGGCTGACGACCACCGACCACAAGACCATTGGCACGCTCTATCTGGCCACCGCCTTCGCGTTCTTCTGTATCGGCGGCCTGATGGCCCTGCTGATGCGCGCCGAACTGGCCCGGCCGGGCCACCAGATCATGTCGAACGAGCAGTTCAACCAGGCGTTCACGATGCACGGCACGATCATGCTGCTGATGTTCGCGACGCCGCTGTTCGCCGGTTTCGCGAACGTCCCCCGGAATCGGCGCCGACATGTGGATCATGGGTCTGGCCTTCTCCGGCTTCGGCACGATCCTGGGTTCGGTCAACTTCATCACGACGATCATCTGCATGCGTGCGCCTGGCATGACGATGTTCCGGATGCCGATCTTCACCTGGAACGTGCTGCTGACCGGTGTGCTGGTCCTGCTGGCCTTCCCCGGAAGCCGATGTTCGGTTACATCGGTCTGATCGCGGCGACGATTTCCATTGCCGGTCTGTCGGTCACGGTCTGGGCGCACCACATGTACGTCACGGGCGGCGTGCTGTTGCCGTTCTTCTCGTTCATGACGTTCCTGATCGCGGTCCCGACCGGTGTGAAGTTCTTCAACTGGATCGGCACGATGTGGAAGGGCTCGCTGTCCTTCGAGACGCCGATGCTGTGGGCGGTCGGCTTCCTGATCACCTTCACCTTCGGTGGTCTGACCGGTGTCATCCTGGCCTCGCCGCCGATGGACTTCCACATCTCCGACTCGTACTTC
>NZ_JNZA01000065.1 GCF_000717345.1 Streptomyces lydicus
GTTCAGGGCGGGGGCGGGGGGCGTACGGCCGTCATGGCCGGGCCGCGGTGTGCGGGGGGCGTCGTCGGGAGCGGTGGCCGGGCCGGGAATGGCCGCGGTCCGCGGGCCGTTGAGTCCGCGGTCGTGACGGTCGTGGCCGCGGTCGCCGTCCGGGTCGTACGGGTTGTCGTAGCCTCCGTGCTCGCGCGCCGGGTCGCTGTCCGGGGAGCCGAGGCGCGCGGGGTCCGCGCCGTCCGCCGCCCCGTCGGCCGACTCCACGCCCAGCACGGCCTGCGGCACGATCAGCACGGCCTGCACCCCGCCGTAGATGTTGCTCTGCAGCCGGACGACGATGCCGTGCCGCCGGGCGAGCGAGGAGACCACGAACAGCCCGATCCGCCCGTCGCTGAGCAGTTCGGCGACATCGACGTGGTCGGGGTCGGCGAGCAGGGCGTTCATCCGGTTCTGCTCGTCCGCCGACATGCCCAGGCCGCGGTCCTCGACCTCGACCGCGAGGCCGGCGGTGACGAGCTGGGCGCGCAGCAGGACCGGCGTCTGCGGGGCGGAGTAGATCGTGGCGTTCTCGACGAGTTCGGCGAGCAGGTGGATGACGTCGGCGACGGCGTGCCCGCGCAGGGTGCCCTCGATCGGCGGCACCAGCTTGATCCTGGGGTACTGCTCGACCTCGGCGATCGAGGAGCGCAGCACCTCGGTCATGGAGACCGGGCGGCTCCACTGGCGGCGGGAGATGGCGCCGCCCAGGACGGCGAGGTTCTCGGCGTGCCGGCGGATGCGGGTGGCCAGGTGGTCGACGTGGAACAGGCCCTTGAGCAGGTCCGGATCCTCGACCTGGTTCTCCAGCTCGTCCAGCAGCTCGATCTCGCGGTGCACCAGGGACTGCAGGCGGCGGGCGAGGTTCACGAAGACCTCGACCTTCTGCTCGCTGCCGCTGGCGTTGCTGCGGGCGATGGCGACCGCGTCGACGACGGCGGACTCGGCGGCCCGGCCGGCCGCGGCCATCTCGTGGGCGAGCAGGTCGAGGGTGTCGCCGGTGGGCACCAGGGCCGGCTCGGGGTCACGGCGCTGGAGCCATTCGCCCCGGCGCACCCGGTCGAGCAGGTCGTAGAGGTCGGACTGACTACGGGCGCAGACCTGGCGCAGCCGGGCGTAGCGGGTGACGGCGGCGCGGGCCTCGGAGTTGGCGGCCGCGCTCGCGGTGAGCACGATGACGCAGACCATGGCGAGGCCGCCGCAGAGCACCACCCACTCACGGCCGGTGACCCGCGCGCCGCCGGACTGGACGACGAAGGCGGCGACGGCGGTACAGACGACGGCGGTGAGCAGGGACGGCACGGCGGTGAGCCGGACCAGGCGGGACCGTATCGCCGAGTCGGCGGCCGACTCGGGGAACGAGGCCCGTCCGTGTCGTCCGCCCTCACGCTCCCGCCGCCGGGCGGAGGCGGGTACGGGAGCGGCCCCCGGGAAACCCTGTGTCCCCGGGGACCTCTGAGCCTCCTGGGACGTCTGGGTCCCCTGGGGGAATGCGGTAGGCATCTGCGCCCTCCGGATCGGCCGTTGGCAGTTCGCGGAGCACGCACGCTAGTTGTTGCAGGGGTGGGGTTCGGAACCACTTCGAGGTTTCGCTACCCCTCGCCACCTCCTTGGGTGGACGGCGCGCGCACATCAGTGCGACGCAATCCGAACTACCGTTCCGTAAAGGCAAGTTGGAGCCACCAGGCGTTTCTCGCACAGGCTCACGAACGGCGCTCGCCGGCCCCCCGCACGCCGGCGCGGAAGCAGGGGCCGACGGGCCGCGACGGTTCAGCCGCAGTGACCGTCCTTGGTCACGTACTGGTCGGCGATCTGGCCCCGCCAGGTGACGCACTCGAAGCGCGCGGGGATGTACACCGGCCCGGCGTAGGAGGTGTAGGCACCCGAATCGGAGGCACTGACCTGGGTGTTGTTGGTCTGGAAGACCTTGGCGTGCAGATAGACCGCCGCGCCCGGCCTGGCGCGCACGGTCACCGCGCAGTTCTCCCCGGTCGTGGCGTTCCACGTCAGGTACGCGGTCCCCAGACTGCCGATGTTGCTGAAGTCCACCACCTTGTACCCGGCCCCGCACACCCCGTTGTACGCGGCCACCGCGGACTCGGCGGTGCCGGCCGCCGCGGCGGAGGCGGGCACCGCGAAGGCGGTGGCACCGGCCGTCGCGGCGGTCGCCAGCGCGGTGACGACGGCGGCCCTGCGCATACGCTTCATGACACTCCCCGGTTCACTCAGGGGTGCTCCCTGCACCCGAAGAGGAAGACCAAGGAGGCCCCTGGGGAGTTGTGGCATGAATTGTCACCAGTGCGTCACCGTGTCCGGCGCGGCGATCCGCTGCCGGCCCGCGGCCTTCAGACCGCGGGCCGCGGGCAAGTCCCGTACTCCGTAGGCCCGTTCAACGCTCCGCGGCGAGGTCGGCGCCGGCGGGCGAGACCACCGGCGGCCACGCGGGCCACCCCTGCACGGGTGGTACCGCGATCGCCCGCCACCAGGGGTCGACGACCGGCGGGTCGGCGGGCTCGAAGGGCTTGCCGGGCGGGGGCGCGGCTATCTGCGCGCCCGCCCGCCGGCCCGCCACGACCGTCCGTTCCACGGGCTCGGACCAGGGGTGCGGAGCGAGGTTGAAGGTGCCCCAGTGGATGGGCAGCAGCACGCCTTCCGGGGTTCCGCCGGACAGGTCGACATGGGCGCGCAGGCCCTCCTCCGGGGTCATGTGGATGTCGGGCCAGAAGTCGCTGTACGCGCCGATCTGCATCATCGTCGCGTCGAACGGGCCGTGGGCCGCGCCGATCTCCGCGAATCCGGAGAAGTAACCGGTGTCGCCGCTGTGGTAGACGCGGTGCTCGGGGCCCGCGACCACCCAGGAGGCCCACAGGGTGTGCTGCGGGCCGCGCAGACCGCGGCCGCAGAAGTGCTGGGCGGGTGTGGCGGTGAGGGTCAGGCCGCCGATCCGGGTGGCCTCGTGCCAGTCGAGTTCGGTGATCCGCTCCGCCGGTACGCCCCAGAACTCCAGGTCCGCACCGATCCCCAGCGGTACCACGAAGGTGGCACCGGTGCGGATCAGGCCCTGGACGGTCGACATGTCGAGATGGTCGTAGTGGTCGTGGGAGATCACCACGACATCGACCGGCTCCAGCTCGGCCAGCTCGACGGGCACGGGATGCATCCGCTTGGGGCCGGCCCAGGTGACCGGCGAACAGCGCTCGCCCCACACCGGGTCGAACAGCACCCGCCGGCCGTCGATCTCGACCAGCACGCTCGAATGCCCCATCCAGGTGAGCCGCAGCCCGGACGCGGGCGGCCGGCGCCGGTCCTCGGCGGCCGGCCGGTGCACCGGGATCGGACCCACCGGGGCGCGGCGCAGCCGGCCCTCACGGCTCAGCTGGGTACGCGCCATCGGTAGCGCGGAGCCGTTCAGCAGCTGTCTGGTCGGCACGGGGTTGCGGAACTGCCCGTCCACGAACTGCGGAGACCTGCGTATCCTGGCCAGCCGCTCCCCGGTGGGCACGGCGCCGAAGCTCGCGGGCCGCAGCGCGGACAGGCCAATACGGCGGGATCGGAAACCGGTCACGGCACCTCCATGTTCGGGGCAGTCGCGAAGTGAACGGGCCGCGTGAGCGGTGAGTTCCGGCCGACCGGAGCACGCGGCGCCGCCGTGCGGTAACGCACACCGTGACGCCCGGACTCACACCATCCCCCCACGGCAGAAACCGCGCGACCGGCCGTGACGGAACCGGCGGACTTATTCGAACGTCAGTACGAGATAATCCTCCACCGGCCGGTAGCCGAGCCGCCGGTACAGCGCGTTACTGGTGGGGTTGGCCAGGTCGGTGAAGAGCAGCACCTCCTGCGCGCCGGAGTCCTTGGCGGCCTGCGACACGGCGGCCGTCACCGCCCCGGCGTACCCGCGTCCGCGCAGCTCGGGCGGGGTGTACACGGGCGCGACGCGGGCCGTGCCGACGAGCGTGCGGGTGATCCCGGCCATCGAGACGGGCCGCCCGCCGGCCTCCCACAGCAGGCAGCGCCCGTCGGCGATCCGGTCGTCGAGCGCGGGCGTCACGGGGCGCTGCGACACCGATGTCCTCGGCGAAGGCGGCGAACCACCCGCGCAGCAGCTCCCGGTCGGCGGGGGTGGCGCGCCGGGCGGCCCCGGGTGGCGCGGGGTCCGGCGGCGTCAGCTCCGTCAGCCGGTGGAGCCGGCGGCGGGCGGCGGGGCGCACCGTTCCGTGCCGGCGCCAGGCCGCGGCGAACGCCTCGGCGGCCGCCCGGCCGGCGTTGACCCCCGGCACGCCGGCCCGCGCCGCGGCCAGCACGTCCGCCAGGTCGGCCGCGGCCCCGTCCGACATCGGCGAGAGCAGCACCGGCCGCGGCGGCGTCCAGACGTACGCGGCATCCACCGCGGCCGGTCCACCGCACCGCCGCCAGCCGAACGACGGGGCGGCCTCGCCGTACGCGTCCACCCCGAGCACCCGCAGCGAGGACACCACCGACAGCAGCACGGTGTGCTCGGCCGGCCGCGCGCGCAGGAAGTCCCCGGCCGCCGCCTCGAACGCGTCGAGGTCCCGGGTCGTCGTCCACGTCATGCCGCATGCTCTCCCGGACCGGGGGCCGGCCGCAGCCGGTTTCCGGTGCCGCGCTCCGCGACGCGGTTCAGAGCGTCTCGACGGTCGCGGGCGGGGCCGGCAGGCCGGGGCGGCGCGGCAGCAGGAGGGTGCGCAGCACGATCCTCGGGGCGAGCAGCCGGGCGGGCGGCGCGGTGAGGCAGAAGACGTCCCGGAAGGCCGCGCCGACGACGGCGTCGATGGCGGCCCGGGCGTGCAGCCGGTCGATGTACCAGGTGCTCAGCCGCTCCCCGAGACGCGCCGTCCGCTGCCCGGAACCGGCGTACGGGCGGTCCGCGCCGACCGCTGCCAGCCAGGCGGGCTCCGCGGCGCGGGCCACCGCCCGCTGCGCCGCGGCGGCACTCCCCGGGCGCAGCCCGCCGGCGGCGTCGAGCGCGCCGCGCACCGCCAGCGCGCCCAGTGCGGCGACCGACATGCCCTGCCCGTAGACGGGGTTGAAGGTGCAGCCGGCGTCCCCGAGCACGAGAAAGCCCTCGGGCAGCGCGCCGGGCCGCGCGAAGTGCCGGCGGCGGTTGCAGGTGTCGTGGAAGCCGTACACCGGCGAGAGCGGCTCGGCGGACGCGAGCAGCTCGTGGACGTACGGGTCGCCGATCGTGGCGCTGAAGGCGGTGAACTCCGCGGCGTCCGTGGGTGGATGCTGGCCGCGCACCCCGGACAGGGTCAGCAGCCACGCGCCGTCCTCGACGGGGACGTAGGCGGCGCCGCGCGGGCACTCCGGCCAGCCGGGGACGTTGACGCCGACCTCGGGGGCGGTGTCCGGGTCCTTGGGGCGGTACATCCGGGTGGCGTACGCCAGCCCCGCGTCGACGGTCTCCTCCTGGGGCGCGCTCCGGCCCAGTTCGGCGTACCACTGCGGGGCGCGGGAGCCGCGGCCCGAGGCGTCGACGACGAGGGTGGCCGGCAGGTCCCGCCCGGCGCCCCGCCCCCCGTCGCGTGAGCGGACGCGGACCCCGGTCACCCGGTCGGCGTCACCGGTGAGCCCGGTGACCTCGGTCGCTTCCAGGACCTCGACGCGGGTGGACGAGCCGGCGGCGGCCCGCAGTGCGCGTTCGCGTACCACCGCGTCCAGCACCGGACGGGTGACGCTCAGCGTCCGGTGCCGCCGCTCGTCGAAGCGGCGCTGCCACCCGGTGGGCGTACGGGTCAGCAGGTCGCGCGGCAGATAGAGGCTGCGCGCGCCCGCCTCACCGAGCGCGGCGACGGTGCCGGGCAGCAGCTCCTCCAGGGCGCGCTGACCGCCGCTGAGGAGGATGTGCAGATGGCGGGCCTGCGGTACGCCCTTGCGGAAGGTGCGCCCCTCCGGATAGCGGTCGCGCTCGACGACCGTGATCGCCTCGACGTGTCCCAGCAGGGCGGTCACGGCGAGCATCCCGGCGAGTCCACCGCCGATCACGATCGCGGTGCGCCCGCCATTGGAGTGCTCTGCCATCCCTGCCTCGCTCCCCCGGGTCCGCTTCCGGCACCACGGCATCCGCTCGCTGTCCGCCCTGGCGCCGCAGGGCATCCGTCATGGTGCCAACTCGCCCTGTGGCAGCCCGAGTCGGGGCCCTCCTCGGCGCACCGCCGGTCACCCGCGGCCGTCCGCGCACCACCGGCAACGGACCTCGTGTGCGACTTCTTGCGCGTCCGTTGTCCCCTCGTGCCACCCCCGCCCCCGACATCCCGATTTGCGGCGGGCCTGCGTCTAGACTCCCCGCAGCGGACGCTCCTCGTCCGCAAACGGTCTCACCAGCAAGGGATTCGCCTCACCAGCAAGGGATTCAAGGACGCTTGTGACATTCCAGCAGGTTTCTGAGCCGTATGACGCATATGACGTACTCGTCGTGGGCGGGTCGGGGGTGGACACGCTCGTGCAGGTCGGCGCGCTGCCCGTGCCGCTCGCCGATTCCCATCAGGTCCCGCCCATCCACGAGGGGGCGGGCCACACCGGCACCGGCGTCGCGCTGGGTTGCGCGGCCCTCGGGCTGGCCACCGGGCTCGTGGACTTCATCGGCGACGACCACGCCGGCACCCTGGTCCGTGAGCGGCTGGCCGGCACCGGCGTCGACTTCCGTCCGCTGATCTCGCCGCGGGGCACCCGGCGCGCGGTCAATCTCGTCGCCCCCGACGGCCGCCGGATGTCCTTCTTCGACGCCCGCGACCCGGACGATCTGCGGATGCCGCCGGAGCACTACCTCCCCGTGCTGAGCCGGGCCCGGCACGTCCATCTGTCGATCACGAACTTCGCCCGCCATCTGTACGACGACATCGAGGCGCTCGGCCTCCCCGTCTCGACCGATCTGCACGACTGGGACGGCCTGACGGACCATCACCGGGAGTTCGCGCTCCGCTCGGACCTGGTGTTCCTCAGCACGGCCGGGGCGGGCGAGCGGATCGGGCCCGTGATGCGGGAGATCCTCCGCACCGGCCGGGCCGAGGCGGTGATCGCGACGGCCGGCGCGGGCGGTGCCTACCTCCTGGCGCGGGACGACCGCACCCCGCGGCTGGTGCCGCCGGCGGTCCCGCCCGGACCCGTCGTGGACACCAACGGCGCGGGCGACGCCTTCACCTGTGGGTTCCTCTACGGGCGGCTGGCCGGCCGGCCGCTGGAGGAGTGCGCACAGCTGGCCGCGGTCGCGGGCGCGTACGCGTGCACCACGCCGGGCACGCACAGCAGTCTCGTCGGACCGGACGACCTGCGCGCGGTGCTGACCGGCACCGCGGCGCCCGCAGGCCCCGTCCCGCCGCCCCCGGTCGCGCCCCCCGCCGACGGTCCCGGCCTGCCGGAGCCGCCCGCGCCCCAGCAGGTCACCGCCACGGGGGCGTAGGCCACCGGCCGAGTGGCGGGGTGCTCAGTCCTTGCGGCCCACCGCACCGTAGAAGATGGTGTCGTTGAGCTCCGCGGCACTGGGCACCTCGCCGTCCGGCCGCCACAGCGGAACCCGTACGACGCCCGGATCCAGCAGGGTGAACGGCCCGAAGAGCTGCTCGATGCCGGCCTTCGGCCGCAGGTTGAGGGTGGCGGTGGCGCTCCTGTAGACGTCCTCCACCCCGGCCCGCGCCACCTCGTCCGTGCGACCGCCTTCGTACGCCTCGTACGGCTCACCGGTCGCATGCGACAGGACCAGGTGACTGCCCGCGGGGAGCGCCTCGGCGAACGCGGCGACCAGGCCGGCGGGGTCCTCGTCGTCCCGGATGAAGTGCAGTACGGCGACGAGCAGCAGCGCGACCGGCCGGTCGAAGTCGATCAGCTCGCGGACGGTGGGGTGGTCCAGGATCGCATGGGGCTCCCGGACGTCACCGAGCACGAAGCCGGTGTGCGTGGTGTCGGTGAGCCGGGCCCCGGCGTGGGTGGCGACGATCGGGTCGTTGTCGACGTAGACGACGCGGGTGTCCGGGACGGTCTCGCGGGCCACCTCGTGGGTGTTGGGCGAGGTGGGGATCCCGGTGCCGATGTCGATGATCTGGCGGATGCCGTCGCCGACCAGGGTGCGCACCGCGCGCCGCAGGAAGGCGCGGTTGGCGCGGGCGCTCAGCCGTACCTGGGGGTGGACCTCGATGACGCGCTCCGCGGCCACCCGATCGACCTCGTAGTTGTCCCAGCCGCCGAGGTAGTAGTCGTACATCCGGGCCGGGTGCGGCCGGCTGGTGTCGATCTCCGCGGCGGCGAACCCGGTGTGCTGGGGTCCGGGGACGTACGGACCGAGCGCGGCGGCCGCCGGTTCCGGGGCCGCGGGAGAGAGGTCCTGCTCGCTCACGCCGTCCTCCGTTCGGTGCACCGGCCGGGCGCGGCGGCGAGCAGGAAGTCGGCCTGGCCGGCCTTCGCTCCCTCGATGAAGCTCACCATCTCGCCGTGGGTGTAGATCAGCGCCGGGCCGTCCGGGTCGGTCGACTGGCGCAGCGCGACCCGGCCGTCCCCCAGCCGCATGGCCTCGACGCACTCGCCGCCGTTTCCGCCGCTCCACGGTTTGTGCCAGCCCTCGGTGCCCAGCTCCTTGGCGGGCATGCCGTTGTAGATGCGTATGCGATCCATGGGGGGTTCAGATCTCCTTGCGAAAGCCACCCAGAATGGCCTCGGTGGTGTGTGCCGGCGCGGCCTGCGCACACATCCGGTCCAGGGCCTCCAGGAACTGCGAGACGTCGTTGCGCTGGTCGAAGTACACGGCTCCGACGAGGCTTTCCGCGTAAGCGATGTCCGGGAGTTCCGGGATCGGGAAGCGGAAGATGTGGAAGGGGCCGTACATGGCGGGGTGCGGACCGGCGGCGAACGGCATGATCTGTAGCCGCACGTTCGGCAGCGCGGTGGCCTCCATGAGCCGGGTGACCTGATCGCGCATCACCTTGGGCCCGCCGATCGGGCGCCGCAGGACGGTCTCGTCCATGACCACCCACAGCATCGGCGCGTTGTCGCGGGTCAGCAAGGACTGCCGCTCCATGCGCAGCGCGACGATGCGGTCGACGTCGGCCCCGGAGGCGTGCGGCATCCCCGCCCTCAGCACCGCGGTGGCGTACCCCTCGGTCTGCAGCAGGCCGGGGATGTAGTGCGGCTGGTAGGCGCGGATGAGGTTGGCCTCGCCCTCCAGGCTGACGAAGGCGCTGAACCACTCGGGCAGCACATCGCGGAAGCGGTGCCACCACCCGGGCTTGTTGGCCTCGCGGGCCAGCGAGAGGAAGCCCTCGATCTCCTCCTCGTCGACGACGCCGTAGGTGGCCAACAGCTTCTCGACGTAGGGGAGTTTGAGTCCCACCTCGGCCTTTTCCATGCGCCGAATCGTGGCGTGGGTCACATCGAGGGCCGCCGCGGCCTGTTCGAAGGAGAGTCCCGCCTTCTCGCGCAGGTCCTGCAGTCGCTTGCCCAGCACCACCCGCAGGACGGTCGGCGCACCTGCCGACCGTGGGTCCGCCACGTTCGATCGCCTCCAACTGACTTCAGTGTTCAGCAGTGTGTCATGCCGTCAGCACGAACGAACAGACTGCACTTACGATTCTGCAAATTGCAGAGTGATCCTTGCCATCGGTGACCAACATCGCACATAGTTACGTCGTGGCTTCCCCCAACAACGCTCCCTCGTTAGGGCGCTGCGGCGGCTTTGTCGCCCAGTACCCGCAGGACGCGTTCCACTTGCCGGCGCGCTCGACGTCCGTCGCCGAGGCACGCAGACGCGTCAGCGCGCTGCTGTGCGAGTGGGGCGCGGATCAACAAGTCCGCGACGATGTGGAGTTGGTGGTCTCCGAGGTGTTCACCAACGCGGTGCGGCACACCGACAGCGAGAAGATCGGCTGCGAGGTCGCCCTCGTCGGGGCGCACATACGCATAGAGATCACGGACGAGGGCGGACCGGGCGCTTCGGCTCCGCACGTCCAGCCCGGCAGCGTGGACAAGGAGTGCGGACGGGGCCTGTTCCTCGTCGGCGCGCTGTCCGACGGCTGGGGCTCGCGCCCCACCGGCAACGGCCGGGGCCGGGTGGTCTGGGCCGACCTGCCGTACACCGGCACCGCCACGCACTGAGGCCCCGCTCCGCCACCGGCGGAATCGGGGCCTCCGTCATGCCTCGGGGCCTTCCCGCCCCGCCCTGCCTGCGTACCGCAGCGGCCGCGTCCTACAGCGGCAGCAGATCGGGCCGCTTGGGCTCGACGTGGTCACCGGAGGACTCACCGCGCAGCCGGCGCCCGATCCACGGGACGAGGTGCTCCCGCGCCCAGTGGATGTTGTCCCGCCGCGCGTCGGCGGCCGAACGCTCCGTCTCCGGGGGCCAGGGCTGGTCCGGATCGGCCGGCACCCGCAGGCCGAGCACCTGCGCCGCGCGCAGCGCCACCCGGGTGTGGCCGTCGGGCGACAGATGCAGCCGGTCGTCGCTCCACGCCCGCCGGTCCTGCACCGACTTCAGCGACCACAGGTCCAGGACCGGGCAGTCGTGCCGGTCCGCGATGGCCCGGACGTGTGCGGTGTACGTCGCGATCTTGCCCCGCAGATGCCGCAGCACGGGGATACCGCGGGTGTCGAAGCCCGTACAGAGCAGGACCGCGCCGACCGAGGTGCGCAGATCGGCGACCGCCGCCTCGTAGCGCTCGGCGACCGCGTCCGGGTCGGAGCCCGGCCGCAGGATGTCGTTCCCGCCGGCACAGAACGTCACGAGCGCGGGCGCGAGGGCCTTGGCCCGGGGCACCTGCTCCTCGACGATCTGGTCCAGCAACCTCCCCCTGACGGCGAGGTTCGCATAGCGGAAATCCCCCTCCGCCTGCTGGTCCGAGAGCAGCACCGCGAGGCGGTCCGCCCAACCGATGTACACCCCGTCAGGGCCGGGATCCCCGACCCCCTCCGTAAAGCTGTCCCCGACGGCTGCGTACGACCCGATGGCGCCATGGGCGCCCTTGATGATGTCTTTCGACTCATCTGCAGCGCTCCTGGCGCCGCTGCTGATGTTCTTCGAATCGTCTGCCACGTCAGGACATACTTCACCTTGATAAGTGACCTACGCCACCGTAACCAGGGGTTGACGAGGAGTGATTAATGCCACCAGGTCAAATTCTGCTCAAGTTGGAATAATGATTGCGCAGATACTGCCGCCCGAGCGCCGCAACACGCTTCCCCACGCCTCCATTGCGGCCTGATTGTCTATTGCATCAATGTCGTATCGTCGACAGGTGCGCCGCCTCGCCGACAAGGAGCGTCGGCGGCCGCCAGAGCCGACACGAAGGAGTGCCCGTGACGCAGACGCCGCAGGTCCCCCAGGCCCAGCCGGAGCTCGCGGAGGTCCGCAACTTCCGTGACGTCGGCGGACTGCCGACCGTGGACGGGCGTCGCGTACGGGAGGGCCGGCTCTACCGCAGCGGCCACCTCGCCCATGCCACGGAAGAGGACGCGGCGTTTCTGGCCACGCTCGGGCTGCACACCGTCTTCGACTTCCGCAACGCCGCGGACATCAAGCTGGAGGGCCCCGACGTCGCGCTGCCGGGCGTGCGCAATGTCAACATCCCGCTCACCGACCCGGCCGACGGTGCCGAGTTCTGGACGATGGTGCGCGACGGCGAGCTCGACCAGCTGCGCTCCGCGCTCGGTGACGGCAAGGCCGCGGCCCGTATGGCCCTGACCTACCGCCACATCATCACCACACGCACCGCGGACCACAGCCGGGTGCTGCACGACCTCGCCGACGACAGCGTTCCCGCACTGATGCACTGCGCGGCCGGCAAGGACCGCGCGGGCCTGTCGGTGGCGGTGACCCTGCTGGCGGTCGGGGTGGAGCGCGACGCCATCGAGGCGGACTACCTCAAGTCCAACGACCCGCACCGCCGCTACAAGATCCGCCGCTCGGACAACTCGGCGGTCGGGATGTCGCCGGAGGTCATGGAGCTGCTCTCGCCACTGTTCGGGGCGCACGCCGACTACCTCACGGCCGCCTACGACGCGATCGAGCAGAGCTGGGGCTCCACGGAGAAGTACCTCACCGAGGGCCTGAAGCTGTCGCCCGAAACCCGCGAGCGGCTGCGGGACCGGCTGCTGGAGGGCTGACGCCGGGACGGGCCGCACCCCGCGGCCCCGCGGCACGCCCGTGGGGGCCGCGGCCCGGCGGCCACCACGCCCGACGGCCGGCGCCCTCCCGCGCCTCTCAGTGGGTCTGCAGGGCCTGCTTCACCAGGGTTCGCCCGAAGTCCCACATCAGGCCGCCGCCCCCGTGGGCGTCGTCCATGACAGCTGTGAACGCCTCGACGAAACGGTCCACCTCCCGTTCGCCGATGATCAGCGGCGGAATCAGCTTGATGACCTCCAGATGGTCGCCCGAGACCTGGGTCAGGATGCGGTGCCGCTGCAACAGCGGGACCACCACCATCTGGGCGAACAGCCCCTTGCGGGCCGCCTGGAGCATCGTCCAGCGGCTGCGCAGGCCGAGCGACTTGGGGCGGCCGAACTCGATGCCGATCATCAGGCCGCGGCCCCGGACGTCGTGCAGCAGCTCGTAGCGGTCGACCAGCGCGGCGAGGCGGGAGCGCAGCAGGTCGCCGGTGTGCCGGGCGTGGGCGACGGTCTCCTCGTCCTCCATGACCGTGAGCACCGCGAGGCCGGCGGCCATCGCCTGGGCGTTGGCACCGAAGCTGGCGGAGTGCACCAGCACCCGGTCCATGGACGAGTAGACCTTCTTGAAGATCCAGTCCTTGCCGAGGGTCGCACCGACCGGGACGTAGCCGCCGGACAGGGCCTTGGCCACGCACACCAGGTCCGGTTCGACGCCCTCCTCGTGCTGGTAGGCGAAGAAGTCACCGGTGCGGCCGAGCCCGGTCTGCACCTCGTCGGCGATCAGCAGGGCCTTGTGCCGGTGCAGCAACTCCTGTGCGGCGCGCAGGAATCCGGGCGGAGTGGGGTGCACGCCCTTGCCCTGGATCGGCTCGACCACGAAGCCCGCCACGTCGCCGCGCCTCACCTCCCGCTCCAGCGCGGCCAGGTCGCCCAGCTCGATCGCGGTGTCCGGCAGCAGCGGGGCGAAGCCGTCGCGGAACCCGTCCTCGCCGTTGACGGAGAGCGAGCCGGTGGTCAGGCCGTGGAAGGCGTGGGTGCAGTAGACGATGCGTGGTCTGCCGGTGGCGTAGCGGGCGAACTTCAGGGCGGTCTCGACGGCCTCGGTGCCGCTGTTGCCGAAGAACACCCGGTCCAGGTGCGGCGCGTGGCCGAGCAGCTTCTCGGCGAGCAGCCCGGGCAGCGGCTGGCAGTCGAAGCGGGTGAGGTCGGCGAGACCGGCGTCCAGGACGTCGTGCAGCGCCTGCCGTACGACGGGGTGGTGCCGGCCGAGCCCCATCACCCCGAACCCGGCGAGCATGTCCAGGTAGTCCCGGCCGTCGCGGTCCCAGAAGTAGGCGCCCTCGGCCCGGTCGTAGACCTTGTCGAAGCCGATGGTGTGCAGCATCCGGGGCAGCTGGTGGTTCAGATGGCGGGCGTGCAGGTCGTAGCGCTCGTCACCGCGCTCGGCGAGCAGCCTGGCCAGGTCGAATCCGGTCACGAGAGGCTCTCCTTACGGGCCAGCGCGGCACTGATCCGGCCGGCGATCTCGGCCGGCGTCAGCCCGAGGTCGGCCAGCAGCTCACCACGTTTGGCGTGCGGCAGGAACTGCTCGGGGATGCCGAAGGTGCGCAGCGGCACATCGACGCGCGCGTCCCGCAGCGCCTGCCCGACCGCCCAGCCGACGCCCCCGCTGACGCTGTTGTCCTCGACGACGGCCACCATGGCGTACCGCGCGGCGAGCTCGGGGACGGCGGCGTCGACCGGCTTGACCCAGCGGGGGTCGATGACGGTCGCGTCGAGTCCGCGCGCCGCGAGCAGCTCGGCCACCCGCAGACACACCGGCGCCATCACGCCGACCGCGATCAGCAGCACGTCCGGGTGCGGGGCGCGGTGCAGGACGTCGACGCCGCCGATCCGGTCGAGGGCCGGCACGGGATCGTCCACCGACGCCTTGGGGAAGCGCAGCACGGTCGGTGCGTCGGTCACGTCCAGCGCCTCCCGCAGCTGGGCGCGGAGCTGGTCGGCGTCGCGCGGTGCGGCGATCCGCAGGCCGGGGACGACGCCCAGCACCGAGAGGTCCCACATACCGTTGTGCGAGGCGCCGTCGGTGCCGGTGACCCCGGCCCGGTCGAGGACGAAGGTCACCCCGCACTTGTGCAGCGCGACGTCCATCAGGACCTGGTCGACGGCGCGGTTGAGGAAGGTGGCGTAGACCGCGACGACCGGGTGCAGGCCGCCGGTGGCCAGTCCGGCCGCGGTGACCACCGCGTGCTGTTCGGCGATCCCCACGTCCCACACCCGGTCCGGGTACGCCTCGGCGAACTTCCCCAGGCCGACCGGCCGCAGCATCGCCGCGGTGAGGGCGACGACGTCCGCGCGCTCGGCGCCGATGCGCACCATTTCGTCGCCGAAGACGGATGTCCACGAGGGCGCGCCGGGCGGGGTGACGGGTGCGCAGGTCAGCGGGTCCATCACGCCGACGGTGTGGAAGTGGTCCGCCTCGTCCTCCAGGGCGGGCGGGTAGCCGCGGCCCTTCTCGGTCAGGCAGTGCACCAGCACGGGCCCGTGGAAGCCGGCCGCGCGGCGCAGCGCCGACTCGACGGCGGCGATGTCGTGCCCGTCGATCGGGCCGACGTACTTCAGGCCCAGGTCCTCGAACATGCCCTGCGGGGCGAAGGCGTCCTTGAAGCCCTTCTTGGCGCCGTGCAGGGATTCGTAGAGGGGTTTGCCGACGACGGGGGTGCGCTCCAGCACGTCCTTGCCCCAGGCCAGGAACTTCTCGTAGCCGTCGGTGGTGCGCAGGGTGGCGAGGTGGTTGGCCAGGCCGCCGATGGTGGGCGCGTAGGAGCGCTCGTTGTCGTTGACGACGATGATCAGCGGGCGGTCCTTGGCGGCGGCGATGTTGTTGAGCGCCTCCCAGGCCATTCCGCCGGTCAGCGCGCCGTCACCGATGACGGCGACGACGTGGTCGTCCTTGCCGCGCACCTGGCTCGCCTTGGCCAGACCGTCGGCCCAGCTCAGCACCGTCGAGGCATGGCTGTTCTCGATGACGTCGTGCGCCGACTCCGCCCGCGAGGGGTAGCCGGACAGCCCGCCCTTGGCCCGCAGCTTGGAGAAGTCCTGACGGCCGGTCAGGAGTTTGTGCACGTACGACTGGTGGCCGGTGTCCCACAGGATGCGGTCGGCAGGTGAGTCGAAGACCCGGTGCAGGGCGATGGTCAGCTCGACCACGCCCAGGTTGGGGCCCAGATGGCCGCCGGTGCGGGCGACGGCCTGGATGAGGAAGTGCCGGATCTCCTCGGCGAGTTCGGGCAGGCGGCCCTCGGGGAGCGCCTTGAGGTCGCGCGGTTCCCGGATCTGTTCCAGCAGGGTCATGTGCGGTCGGTCCCCCTCTGTGGTTCGGCTGACCGTGGCTGCCGGGGAGCCCCTGGCGGCGGGCTCCCCGGCTGTCCTCAACGGCTCATCCGCGGTTCCCCGCGACGGTCTCCCTGGCGGCGCGGAGGGATTCCTTGAGGGACCCCATGGTGGCCAGGACGGCGGTGGGCTCGTAGCCGCAGTGCGCCATGCAGTTGGCGCAGCGGGGGTCCTTGCCGCGGCCGTACTTGTCCCAGTCGGTCTCCTCGATGAGTTCCCGGTACGTGGGGACGTAGCCGTCGCTCATCAGGTAGCACGGGCGCTGCCAGCCGAACAGCGAGTAGTTGGGGATCGCCCAGGCCGTGCACGGGAAGTCCGCCTTGCCCTCCAGGAAGTCCAGGAAGAGCGGGCTGTGGTTGAGCCGCCAGCGGCGCCGGTTGCCGCCGGCGAACGCCTTCCGGAACAGCTCCCGGGTCTGCTCGACGCCCAGGAAGTGCTCCTGGTCGGGGGCCTTCTCGTAGGCGTAGGCGGGCGACAGCATCATCTCGTCGACCTGGAGGTCGTCATTGAGGAAGTTGAGGACCTCGATGATGGTCTGCGGGGTGTCGGTGTTGAAGAACGTGGAGTTGGTGGTGACCCGGAAGCCGCGCCGCTTGGCCTCCTTGATCGCCGCCACCGCCTCGTCGAAAACGCCTTCCTTCGCGACGGATTCGTCGTGCCGCTCGCGCATTCCGTCGATGTGCACCGCGAACGCGAAATACGGCGAGGGGGTGAACCTGTCCATCTTCTTGCGCAGCAGCATCGCATTGGTGCACAGGAAGACGTATTTCCGCTTCGCCACCAACTGCCGCACGATCTCGTCGATCTGCGGGTGCATCAACGGTTCGCCACCGGCGATGGAGACCATCGGCGCCCCGGACTCCAGCACCGCCCCGACCGCCTGCGCCACCGGCATCCGCTGTTTGAGCACGCCCGCCGGGTGCTGGATCTTCCCGCAGCCCTCACATTTCAGGTTGCACGCGAAGAGCGGTTCCAGCTCGACGATGAGCGGGAACTTCTCGCGCCGGCGAATCAACTTCTGTTCAAAGAGATAGGTCCCGACCCGAATGGACTGACGGAGCGGCATGGCCATCTGGCTCACCTCCAGGGGAGCAGCAAAGAACGGTGCCATTCATAGAAAACGGGAAGTACGGAGCGCAGCACTTTGAAGGCTGATATTCCACCGCGCACGGTGCCGATGCGTACGAGCTCATGTTCTGGAGCGTCCACGACCACCCGGACGGCCGCAACCGGGCGGCCGCCGGCACGCTGTGCCGCCCGCAGCGTGGCGGCGGACTCCATGTCCACCGCCACCGCCCCCGCGGCATGCAGCTCGGCCCGCTCCGCGCCGCGTACGACGTGGTCGGAGCCGCGCAGCAGGCCGCTGTGCACGGTCAGGCCGCGCTCACGCAGCGCGTGCAGCAGCGGGCCGTTGTCACGGCAGGTGACGTCCGGGACGCCGGGGCGGTGATCGCGGGTTGCCTCGGCGACGACCACGTCCCCGGGGCGCATGCCCGGGGCGAGGCCGGCGCAGAAGCCGCTGGCGACGACGGGCGAACGCCGGGTGTCCGCGCCCTCACCCAGCGCTTCGGCGAGGGCCCTTTCGGCCGCCTCGGGACCCATGCCGGTGCGGAGTACGACCAGGTCGGGGCGCCCGCCGGCCGCCGCTGCCGCGCGGTGCCCGCGGCGCAGCGCGAACCGCTCGATGCCGAGCGCACAGGCGACCAGCAGCGGTGGCTCCGCGTCCGCGGGGGGCCGTTGCGACATCAGGCACCCACCGCGGCCGGTCCCCCGCCCAGATAGCGGCCCAGGGCGGTCAGCGGGAAGACCTGGCGGTAGAGGTGGTAGTTGATGGAGAAGTCCCAGGGGAAGCCCGTACCGGTGAAGTACGGCTCGTCCCAGGAACCGTCCTCGCGCTGGGTGCCGGTCAGCCAGCGCACCCCGCGGCGCACCGCCTCGCTCTCCCGCTCCCCGGCCGCGAGCAGCGCCATCAGCGCCCAGGCGGTCTGCGAGGCGGTCGAGGCGCCGCGCCCGGCCCACCGCTCCTTGTCCTGGTACGACCGCTGGTCCTCGCCCCAGCCGCCGTCCTCGTTCTGCACCTTCTCCAGCCAGCGCACGGCCCGGCGGACGGCGGGGTGCGAGCCGGGGATACCGGCCGCGGCGAGCGCGGGGAGCACCGATCCGGTGCCGTAGAGGTAGTTGGTGCCCCAGCGCCCGAACCAGGCGCCGCTGGGCTCCTGTTCGGCCAGCAGCCAGGCGATGCCGCGGCGGGTGCGCGGGTCGTGCGCCCGGCCGACGTCGGCGAGCATCTCGACGACGTGGGCGGTGACGTCGGCCGACGGCGGGTCGATGACCTCCCCGAAGTCGCAGAAGGGCAGGCGGTTGGGGAACGGGCTGGTGTTGTCGACGTCGAAGGCGCCCCAGCCCCCGTTCCTGGACTGCATGCCGAAGTTCCAGCGCACCGCGCGCTGCACCGCATCCTCGACCCGCTGGGGGTCGGGGTGCTGTACGCGGCGCAGCGCCAGCACCACCTCGGCGGTGTCGTCGATGTCCGGGTAGTTGTCGTTCTCGAACTCGAACGCCCAGCCTCCGGAGGGGAGTTGGGGGCGCTGCACGCTCCAGTCGCCGGGCCGGCGGATCTGCTCGGCGAGCATCCAGTCCGCGGCCTTGACCAGCTGCGGGTGGTCGGCGGGCACACCGGCGTCGGCGAGCGCGATGGCGGCCAGGCAGGTGTCCCAGACCGGGGACTGGCACGCCTCGATCATCCGGGCCCCGTCCTCGCGCCACACCGCGAAGCGGTCCAGCGACGCGAGGCCGGTACGCAGCACGGGGTGGTCGAGGTCGTATCCGAGGAGGTGCAGGGCGATGACGGAGTAGACGGCGGGGGGCTGGATGCCGCCCCAGCAGCCGTCGTTCTCCTGCCGTTCGATGATCCAGCGGGCGGCGGCGCGCATCGCGGCGCCGCGCAGCTTGCGCAGCGCCACCTTGTGGTAGAGGTGCAGCGCCTTGTCGAGGCGCTGGAAGAGGCCGTCCCAGCTGGTGGCCGGGGCGAGCGGGCGCGGCGGGGCGGGCCGGCGCGGATCGACGTGCAGCTCGTCCAGGGCGAACGGCGCGGGCCGCACGGGGCGTTTGGCCGAGACGATGGTCAGCGGCACGATGGTCTGCCGCGCCCAGCAGCCGAAGTCGTAGATGTTGAGCGGGAACCACTTGGGGAGGTAGAGGAGCTCCGGCGGCAGTTCGGGCAGGTCGTCCCACTTCCACCAGCCGAAGAGCGCCAGCCAGATGCGGGTGAAGACCCGGGCGGCGGCGACTCCGCCCTGCTCGCGGATCCAGGCCGAGGCCCTGGCCATGTGGGGCGCGTCGGGCGCGTCGCCGGCGAGCCGGAGGGCGACGTACGCCTCGACGGTGGCGGAGAGTTCGCCGGGCCCGCCGTAGAAGGTGGCCCAGGTGCCGTCCGGTCGCTGCTCGCCGCGGATGTGGCGGCCGGCGGCCTCGGTGGTCCTGGGGTCCTGGATGCCCAGGAACTGACGGAGCAGCAGGTCTTCGGCGTCCATCGTGACGTTGGTCTCGAGGTCGCCCTTCCACCATCCGGCGGGGTCCTGGAGGGACAGCAGGTAATCGGTGGCGCGGGCGGCCGCGCGTCGGGCCGATTCCGCCGTGTCGTCGAGGACGGCGGTGCGGAGGCTGTCGGTCGGTTCGGTCGTCTCAGCGGTGGCATCGCTGGCCGAAGGGGCCCGGGGCGGCAGCGCCCCGGTGCTTCCGTCGGTCGTCGCTGTCATGGCTTCCCCTTCGGCAGTGAACTGTCAAAGCGTGCTCAGGGATTCCGTCGGCCGATGCCCGGCTGGCACCGGCCGGCGACTGCGATCTATTCGGTTTCGATGGCGATCATCTCTCTCGTACGACGACGAAGTCCGCGAGGGCGACGAGCTGTGCGCGGACCTTCTCCGGCATCTCGATCTCGTCCAGCGCGGCGATGGCGGTGGCGTGCTGGCGGCGGGCCTCCTGGGAGGTCCACTCACGGCCGCCGGCCTCCTCGATGAGGGCCGCCCGGGAGGCGAACTCCTCCTCGGTGAAGTCGGCGATCTCGGTCTCGCTCTTCTTGGCGTCGGCGGCCAGGATCCGGGCCAGCCGCTCGGAGGCCGGGCCGCCGGCGGCGAGCGCGGCGACGACCGGCAGCGACTTCTTGCGCTGGCGCAGATCGCTCCAGGTCTGCTTGCCGGTGGCCTCCGGGTCGCCCCAGATGCCGAGCAGGTCGTCGACGGCCTGGAAGGCGAGCCCGAGGTGGTAGCCGTACTTCTCCAGGGTGTCCGCGGTGCGGTCGTCGGCGCCGCCGAGCACCGCCCCGATGGAGACGGCGCAGGCCAGCAGCGCGCCGGTCTTGTTGCCCTCCATCTCCAGGCACTCCTCGACGGTGACCCGCTCGCGGTGCTCGTAGGAGATGTCCTGCGCCTGGCCGTCGATCAGCTTGCGGGTGGCCAGGGTGAGCCGGCGGGTGGCCCGGCCGGCGTCGACCGTGCCCAGTTCCAGCAGTATTTCGTTGGCGAGCGCGAACAGGGCGTCCCCGACGAGGATGGCCTGCGCGGGGCCGTGCACCTTCCACACCGTGTCGCGGTGCCGGCGCTGCTCGTCGCCGTCCATGAGGTCGTCGTGCAGCAGCGAGAAGTTGTGCACCAGCTCGACGGCGACCGCGCCGGGGATGCCGACCTCGGGGGCCGCGCCGGCGGCCTCCGCCGACAGCAGGGCGAGCGCGGGCCGCACCGCCTTGCCGCTGTCGCCCGAGCTGGGGTTGCCTTCGGCGTCGATCCAGCCGAAGTGGTACGCGGCGACGGTGTCCATGGGAGGAGCGAGCCGGTTGACGGCCGCACGCAGCACAGGAGTGGCGAGGGTCCGCCCACGCTCAAGCAGCGCGGTGACGCTCGCGGTGTCGATAGCTGGGGAAGCCGGATTCACGGTTTCTCCTCTGTTTCCGATGCTCGTGCTCGTGCGAGCGCTCGTACTCGTAGTCATGCCGCCTCCTGAGGCAACTGGCCCTGGGGGAAGCCGAGTTCGGTGAGTGCCTCGCGAGCGGCGGCAGTGCCGCTGCGAACAGCGCTTTCCATGGTCGCGGGCCACCCGGTGGCGGTCCACGCACCGGCCAGGAACAGGCCGGGGGCTTGGGTGCGGGCGACGGGGCGGAGCCTGCCGACGCCCGGCGCGGGCGCGAAGGTCGCGGTGCGCTCGCGGGTCACGAAGAAGTCGCAGATCCTGGCGCCGCGCGCGGCGGGCAGCAGCCGCTCCAGCTCGGGCAGATAGCGGGCCCGGAGCTTGCCGACCGGCTGGTCGATCTCGTCCTGCGCGGCGGACTGCGAGACGGCCAGGTACTGGCGGCCCTCGCCGCCCTCGACGCGCGTCAGGCCCGAGCCTTCGGTGCGGTCGAAGACCCATTGGACGGGTGAGCCGACCGCCGCGAAGAAGGGGCGGCGCAGCACCTTGCGGTCGTAGACGACATGGAGGTTGAGGATCGGTGCGGTGCCGATGTCCAGCAGGCGGTCCTTGCCGTCCAGCGCGCCGTCGGACAGCAGGGCGTGCGCCTCGCGCTGCGGTACGGCGAGGACGACGGTGTCCGCGGCGAGTTGCGCACTGCCGTGCGGGCCGTTCTCCACCGCGACCCGCCAGCCGCCGTCCGTACGCTCGACGGCCGCGGCGCGGGTGCGCAGCGCGATGCGGACGCCGGCCTTCTCCAGCGCCGTGCGCGCGAGGGTGTCGTGGACGTCGCCGAGCGGGACGCGGGACCAGCCGATGTCGGCGGCGCCGGGGGCGGACAGCAGCCCGGTCTTGAAGACCTTGGCGGCCAGGCCCAGCGAGGCGTCCGCGGCACGGGCGTTGAGGGTGGCGATGCCGACCAGGTCCCACAGCACCTCGACCGCGCGGGCGGACTGGCCGTGGCGGCGCAGCCAGCTGCCGAAGTCGACGCCGTCCAGCGCCGGGTCGGCCGGGTCGAGGGCCTTGAGCGCGAGGGTGGCCCGCACGACTCCGGCCCGCTCGGCCGGCGACAGGTGCGGGTACAGCGCCAGGCTCCGGGCGAGGTGCAGCGGGACGGGCAGGGCGGTGCGGCGCAGCCGGCCGAGCCGCATCCGGTCGGCGTCCAGCACGGGGACGTCCATCCGGTCCTGCAGCGGTACCAGGTGCGCGGCACCGAGCCGCTCCAGCAGCTCGCGGTAGGCGGTGCAGCAGCGCAGATAGACGTGCTGGCCGTTGTCGACGCTCAGCTCGCCGGCGGCGCTGTCGCGGCGGAAGGAGAAGACCAGACCGCCCAGCCGGGGCCGGCCCTCGACGAGGGTGACGCGCAGCCCCGCGCCGGCCAGCGCGAGCGCCGCGGTCGTGCCCGCGAGTCCGCCCCCGACGACCACCGCCGCGGTGCCGTGCGCTGTCATGTGCTCTCCCCCCGTACGTGTGGCATGGACGCACAGGTCCGGGGAACGGTTGCCCGCCGTGGTGACGCGGGGTCCCCGCTGTCGCGCGTGGCCCGGCGCATCATCCACGCCTCCTGACGGCCTGCCGGCGGCCGATCGCCCGCGCGTCGAGGCCGGACAGGCCGCGCACCGCGACGAACGCCTTCTCCCGGCCGGGCAGCGAGACCCGGCCGCGCAGCACCGCCTCGGGGTCGGCGGCGATCCGGGTGAGCAGGCGGTGGTAGATGCCGGCCATCGCGGCCACGCAGGCGCCACTGCGCCGGTCGAGCATCGGCAGCAGCTGGAAGCCCTCGGCGAACAGCGCACGGGCCCGCTTCACCTCGTGGTGCACCAGGCCGGTGAAGTCGGAGCCGGGCGGCGGGACCGGGCGGTCGAACCCCGCCGAGCAGCCGAACTTGGCGAGGTCCTCGGCGGGCAGGTAGGTCCGGCCGTTGCCCGCGTCCTCGCGAACGTCCCTGAGGATGTTGGTGAGTTGGAGGGCGAGACCGAGGATGTCGGCGTACTCGGAGGCGTGCTCGGCGTCCGGCGCGCCGGGGACGGTCCCGAACACGCCGAGGGAGAGCCGGCCGATGGCTCCGGCGACGCAGCGGCAGTAGACCTTGAGGTCGTCCCAGGTCTCGTAGGTCTCGCCGCGCACGTCCGCCAGCACGCCGTCGATCAGCTCGTCCAGCGCGTCGAGCGGCACGGGGAAGCGGCGGGCGGCATCGGCGAGCGCCACGGCCACCGGGTCGGTGTCGTCCTCGTCGATCCGGCCGTCCTTGATGCGGGCCAGCAGCGCCCGGGTGTCCTCCAGGCGCTGCTGCTTGGCAGCGGGCTCCAGCGTGCCGTCGCCGATGTCGTCGACCCGGCGGGAGAAGGCGTAGAGCGCCGACATCGCCTGCCGCTTGTCGGTCGGCAGCAGCCGGATGCCGTAGGCGAAGTTGCGTGCCTGCTGCCCGGTGATGGCCTCGCAGTAGCGATACGCAGCGAGCACCGGCGCGGACGCGTGTGCGGTTGCCTCCACGGTCCGACTCACCCCTCTCTTCGCAATGTCGCCGCCACCTCGCGCAGCAGGCTGAGCTTGGTCGGCTTGGGCGGTCCAGGGAGTACGTCGTGTTCGGCGGCCGCGACCGCCTGGAGTGCGGCACGGCCGCCGGCCACGAAACCGGCCAGCAGCAGCTTGAGTCTGCCGTGGACGCTACCCACCAGCGGGGTGCCTTCATTCAGCAGCTCACGGGCGCGTTCCGCTTCGAACGCGATCAGTGCGCGCACCGATGCGCCCCCGCTCGGGGCGGCCAAATCGGCCTCTGTGACGCCGAAGCGTTTGAGGTCCTCGGCGGGGAGGTAGACCCGGTCGCGCCCGAGGTCCTCGGCCACGTCCTGGATGTGCTCGACGATCTGCAGCGCGGTGCACACCGCGTCGGAGCGGCGGATCCGCTCGGGCGACGAGGTGCCGGTGATGCCGAGGACGAGCCGGCCGACGGGGTTGGCGGACAGCTCGCAGTAGGCGACCAGGTCGTCGTAGGTGGCGTAGCGGCTGATCCGCTGGTCCTGACGGTTGGCCTCGATCAGGCCGAGGAAGGGCTCAGGGGTCAGCTCGCAGCGGCGGACGGTCGGGCCGAGCCGGCGCATCAGCGGGTGCTTGGGGCCGGGGGCGCGGTCGCTGAAGACACGCCGAAGGTCCGCCTCCAGCGCGTCGAGCAGCGCGGGGCGGTCGTCGTACTGTGCCCGGTCGAGTCCGAGGAGTACGGCATCGCCGCCACCGGGGGCGAGATCGCCGTCGCCGATGTCGTCGACGAGCCGGGCGAAGCCGTAGACGGCCATCAGATCGGCCCGCCACGCGCGGGGCAGGAAGAACGGCGCGACCGGGAAGTTCTCGTGTGCGGCCTGGTCGAGCACGGTGCGCGTCTGGTCCCGCCCGTCACCCGTCGCCACCCTTCGGAGGAAGGCGCGACGCGCCCGCTCGTTGTCTCGGCTCACCGGGGGCTGCCCGGCGCGTTGAGGTGCCGGAGCGAACCAGTAGCCATTGCCGTCACGTCTCCCGTTCTACACCGCCAAGCTAAAACATCCTATTTCGGACACGCCGCGCCCGGCGACGCGCCCCGATCGAGCTCTCATCACCCGCTTGGGTGAGCAACGCCCGACTTGTACCACTTGTGCTGTTCAGTACCCGTACAGCTTACGCCGTACATCTCAGCCGGCTCCGAGCGGGTACCGAAGCCCGAGGCAACGATCCGGTCAACATCCACTCGGCGCGAACTGTTCCCGGCGCCGCCGGAGTTGACCCTTTCCACACCCGTAGGCCCCCGCGAGTCCGCCTCGCGGGGGCCTACGGGTGCGGGAGGGGCTACTTGCCCGTCTCCTTCTCGTACGCCTTGATGACCTCGTCGGTGGGGCCGTCCATCAGCAGTTCGCCGCGTTCCAGCCACAGCACCCGG
>NZ_JNZA01000066.1 GCF_000717345.1 Streptomyces lydicus
GGGCGTCCCACCCGCCGCGGAGCGGCCGTTCCATCGTGACCACGACCCTGCTGATCACCGCCCCGGCCGTGCTGGCGGGGGGCGGGCCCCCCCCCCCCTCGCCCGCCGCCTCCCCCGCCCCCCGCCGCCGCCCGCTCGCAGGACCGTGCGCCGGCCGCCGTCCCCCGCGCCCGTGCTGCCCCGCAGTTACGTGCGGGCGTCCCACCCGCCGCGGAGCGGCCGTTCCATCGTGACCACGACCCTGCTGATCACCGCCCCGGCCGTGCTGGCGGGCGCCGCCCTCCGTCCCCGTTCGAGCTCCTCGTCCGGCTCCGCCGGGCGCCGTTCCTCGTAGGAGGTCCTCATGTCCCAATGGCTGGTGCTGGGTATCGCCATGGCCGCCGTGTGCGGTGTCGTCCTGCTGATCACCGTCCTCAAGGAGCGCCGGATCACTGAGGACCACGATCCGACCGAGACGCCCGATGTGATCGAGTATCTGACGATGATGGTGGGGGTGGTGTACGCGATCGTGCTGGGCCTGGCCATCGCCGGTGTCTGGGAGGCCAGGAGCGCGGCCGAGGACACCGTACGGACCGAGGCGCAGGCCCTGCACGAGGTCAGCGCGCGGGCCCGGGCCTATCCGGCGCCGGTGCGCGACCGGATCCGCTCGGACGTGACGGCGTACGCGTCCTACGTCGTCCACAAGGAGTGGCCGGTGATGGCTGAACGGGGGCAGTTGACCGCGCGCGGCACCGAGCTGCTGGCGAAGGTGCGGTCCGACGTCACCGACTACCACCCGGCCAACGACTTCGAGGGGCAGTCCTACCAGCCGCTCGTCGACCAGGTCGGGGTGGTCGACGCGGCCCGCTCGGCCCGGGCGGACGCGGCGGATTCGACGCTGCCCGGAGTGGTGTGGTTCGGGCTGATCACCGGAGGCGCCATCTGCATCGGCGTCGTCTTCACCCTGCAGATCCGGCGCTCGCCGCGGGAGTTGCTGATGGCCGGCCTCTTCAGCGCGCTGATCGCCTTCCTGCTGTTCCTCGTCTGGGACTTCGACGCGCCGTTCAGCCGGGGCATCTCGGCGAGTGCGGACCCGTTCCTGGACCTGTTCCCGCATCTGTGACCCGGCCGCTCCGGCGGCGGTGCCCCCGCGGGACCCGCGCGGTCCCGCGGGGGCACCGGCCCGTCGGCCCGCGGCACGCCCGCCCTCCCGGCCGGCGTGGCCCCGCCCGCCTCACTCGAAGAGGCCCGGCTCGCTCCGCACGGTCTGCTGGTACAGCGGCTGGTAGTTGATCCACGCCACCAGGTCGTTGCCCAGCTGCTCGCGGGTGTGGACGGCGTCGGCGTGGTCGATCAGGACCGGCTTGCCGGCCGCCTTCGCGGCCAGCTGCACCTGGCAGGAGCGCTCCATGGTGAAGAACCACCACGCCGCCGCGTCGACCGAGCCGCCGACCGTCAGCAGCCCGTGGTTGCGCAGGATGACGGCCTTGTGCGGCCCCAGCGCGGCCGCGATCCGGCGGCCCTCCTCCTCGTCGACGACGACGCCCGTATAGGCGTCGTACAGCGCGTGGTCCTCGTAGAAGGCGCAGACGTCCTGGGTGATCGGGTCCAGCAGCTCCCCGAGGGCGGCCAGCGCCCTGCCGTACGTGGAGTGACTGTGCGCGGCGGCGACGACGTCCGGGCGGGCCCGGTGGACCTGCGCGTGGATCGCGAACGCCGCCTGGTTGACGTGGTAGCGGCCCTCGACGACCTTGCCGTCCCCGTTCACCAGGATCAGGTCGCTGACGGTGAGGTGCCGGAAGGACATCCCGAAGGGATTGACCCAGAAGCAGTCGGGGAACTCCGGGTCGCGCGCGGTGATGTGGCCCGCGACGCCCTCCTCGAAGCCGAGCCGCCCGAAGAGCCGCAGCGCCGCCGTCAGGCGCTCCTTGCGGTGGCGCCGCTCGCCCTCGACCGTCTCGTGCGTCGGCGGCATCTCGAAGTGCAGCTGCTCGGTGGGGAGGGGCGTGGGCGCGCTCGGCTCGGACATCGCGGCTCTCCTCGTTCTGCGGGTGCTCGCCCCGGAAGCTACGCCGCGGCCCGTGAAGAGACCAGAGAGGTCACCGACGGGTGCGGTGGAGGTGCTGTGAACCGCGTACGGGCCGGGCGGCATCCTGGGGCGATGAGAACTGTCGTGGTCCACAAGGACGTGGCGGCGCCGCCCGCCGCACTGTTCGCCCTGCTCACCGATCCGCACCGGCACGCCGACCTGGACGGCTCGGGCATGCTGCGCGGCCGTCCGGAGGGACCGCGGTCGCTGGCGCTCGGCGACCGGTTCAGCATGGGCATGCGTCAGGGCGGCATCCCGTACCGCTCGGTCAACACCGTCGTGGAGTACGAGACGGACCGGCTGCTCGCCTGGGAGACCTGGGGCGAACTGGCCGGCCGCCGGCTGGTCGGCGGCCAGCGCTGGCGCTACGGGCTTCAGCCGCTGGAGTCGGGCGGCACCCGGGTGACGCACACCTACGACTGGCGCGGCGCCCGCTTCCCCCGCCTGGTCGTCGAACTCCCGGGCTATCCGGCCCGGATGGGCCCGGCGATGAGCCGGACCCTGAGCCGCCTGGCGGCGTACGCCGAGGGCTCGGCGGACGGCCGCTAGCCGTTCGGCTCGCCGGCCCCGTCGGCCGGCTCGCCGCTCAGCAGGCGGACGCCGCGCAGCAGCGCCGAGTGGTCCAGCGCGCCGTCGCCGCGGGCCACGGCCGAGGCGACGAGCTGCGCGGCGGCCGCGCCGACGGGCAGTGCCGCGCCCACCGTGCGGGCCGCGTCGGTCACGATCCCCATGTCCTTGTGGTGCAGCTCCAGCTTGAAGCCGGGGCGGAAGTCGCCGGTGAGGAGGGCGTCCTTCTTGCGGGTCAGGACGGTGGAGCCGGCCAGTCCGCCGGACAGGACCTCCAGGGCGGCCGGCAGGTCGACGCCGGACTTCTCCAGGAACACGACGGCCTCGGCGAGGGCCTGCAGATTGACCGCGACGATCAGCTGGTTGGCGGCCTTGACGGTCTGCCCGGCGCCGTGCGGACCGCAGTGCACGACGGTCGTGCCGACCGCGTCGAGGACCGGCCGGGCGGCGTCGAGGTCGGCCCGCTCGCCCCCGACCATGATCGACAGCGTGCCCTCGACGGCGCCCGCCTCACCGCCCGACACCGGGGCGTCCAGCACCCGGATGCCCTTGGCGGCGGCGGCCTCGGCCAGGTCGACGGAGGTCCGCGGGGTGATCGAGGAGTGGTCGATGAAGAGCGCTCCGCCGCGCGCGTTCTCCAGGATCCCGTCGGGTCCGTAGGCGACGGCTTCGACCTGCGGCGACGCCGGGACCATGGTGATCACGACGTCCGCGTCCCGGACCGCCTCGGCGATCGAGCCCGCCTCCTTGCCGCCCGCCGCGACCAGGGCGCCCGCCCGGCCCGGGCTGCGGTTCCAGCCGGTCACGGTGTGTCCGGCCCTGGCGAGGTTCACCGCCATCGGGCTGCCCATGATGCCGAGGCCGAGGAATCCGATCGTGCTCATCGCGCCACCCACTCACTCAATTCCGCACAACGGAATCAATCTATCGCTACTCGGAATCCATCATGTGCCGGACGCCGAGAGGCGTCAACCGCGGCCCTCCCCCGCCGGCGGGAACGACAACGCCGCCGCTCCGGCCCCGGAGGGCCCGAACGGCGGCGCGGTCGATCGGCTCAGCGGGAGACCCCGGGGGTCACTCCCACTCGATGGTGCCCGGCGGCTTGCTGGTCACGTCGAGGACGACGCGGTTGACGTCCGCGACCTCGTTCGTGATGCGGGTCGAGATGCGGGCCAGCACCTCGTACGGCATACGGGTCCAGTCGGCCGTCATCGCGTCCTCGGAGGAGACCGGGCGCAGCACGATCGGGTGGCCGTACGTGCGGCCGTCGCCCTGGACGCCGACGGAGCGGACATCGGCGAGCAGGACCACCGGGCACTGCCAGATCTCACGGTCCAGGCCGGCCGCGGTCAGCTCCTCGCGGGCGATGGCGTCCGCCTCGCGCAGCAGGTCCAGGCGGTCCCTGGTGACCTCGCCGACGATGCGGATGCCGAGGCCGGGGCCGGGGAACGGCTGGCGGTGGACGATCTCGTCGGGCAGGCCGAGCTCGGTGCCGACCATCCGCACCTCGTCCTTGAACAGCTGGCGCAGCGGCTCGACGAGCTCGAACTCGATGTCGTCGGGGAGCCCACCGACGTTGTGGTGCGACTTGATGTTGGCGGTGCCGGTGCCGCCGCCGGACTCGACGATGTCCGGGTAGAGCGTGCCCTGGACCAGGAAGGCGACTTCCTCGCCCTCGGCGCCGGCCTCGGCGACCAGCTCGGCCTGGGCCTGCTCGAAGACGCGGATGAACTCGCGGCCGATGATCTTCCGCTTCTGCTCGGGGTCGCTGACCCCGGCGAGCGCGTTCAGGAAGCGCTCCTCGGCCTCGACGACCTTCAGCTGGACGCCGGTGGCGGCCACGAAGTCCTTCTCGACCTGCTCCGACTCGCCCTTGCGCATCAGGCCGTGGTCGACGTAGACGCAGGTCAGCTGGTCGCCGATGGCCTTCTGGACGAGGGCGGCGGCGACCGCGGAGTCCACGCCGCCGGACAGCCCGCAGATCGCACGCTTGGTGCCGACCTGCGCGCGGATCGCGGCGACCTGCTCCTCGACCACGCTGTGGGTGGTCCAGTTCGGCTCGATGCCCGCACCGCGGTACAGGAAGTGCTCCAGGACCTGCTGGCCGTGCGTGGAGTGCATGACCTCGGGGTGGTACTGGACGCCGTAGAGCTTCTTCTCGTCGTTCTCGAAGGCGGCGACCGGGACCACGTCCGTGGACGCGGTGACGGTGAAGCCCTCGGGGGCGGCGGAGCAGGCGTCGCCGTGCGACATCCACACCGACTGCTCGGCGGGGGTGCCCTCGAAGAGGGTGGAGCCGGGGCGGGAGACGGCGAGCGGGGTACGGCCGTACTCACGGGCGCCGGTGTTGTCGACGGTGCCACCGAGAGTGGTGGCCATGAGCTGGAAGCCGTAGCACATGCCGAAGACCGGGACGCCGGCTTCGAACAGGGCGCGGTCCAGGCGGGGGGCGCCCTCCGCGTAGACCGACGAGGGGCCGCCGGAGAGGATGATCGCCTTGGGGTTCTTGGCGAGCATCTCGGCCACCGGCATGGTGGACGGCACGATCTCGCTGTAGACCCGGGCCTCACGGACTCGGCGGGCGATGAGCTGGGCGTACTGTGCGCCGAAGTCGACTACGAGGACGACGTCCGGGGCGGCGGCAGGGGGCGCTGATGGCACTTCGGCGGCCTTCCGGCGGGTGTGGAGCGGGGTTGGACTTTCGATTCTAACGGGCTCATACTGTGACTCATGTTCCAGCAGCTGACCTTCGCCTTTACCTATGGCACCGGCCCATCCGGTTGCCATGGTTGTGCTGCTTGATCGACTGACGAGCAAACTTCCCAGGCGCCCCGGGCCGACAAGGTCCGGGGCGTCTGTGCATGCCGAGGACCGTCAGCGGCTCCGGGGCCCGCTCACCCCAGGAGACACCCCATGAGCACCGAGACCACCACCGCCCCCACTCCCGACACCGGAGCGCGCACCCCGGAGGCGGCCGGGATCATCTCCGACGCACGGCGCCGGATCGACGATCTCGACGGCCGGATCATCGGCCTCGTGCAGGAACGGATGGCCGTCTCGGCCGTCATCCAGCGCGAGCGGATCACCTCCGGCGGGCGGCGGGTGAATCTCACCCGCGAGATGGAGATCCTCGCCCACTACCGCGACCAGCTCGGCAGGCCGGGCACCGCGCTGGCGATGACCCTGCTGGAGCTGTCGCGGGGCCAGATCTGAGCGACGCCCCGCCGGCCCCGGCACGCGCCCCGGGCACCACCCGGCCCCGCGGGCCGGAGCAGCCGGGGGTGGCGGGGTGTGGCTGGTTCCCTTCGGCGTTCGGTCGGTTTCGGCGGCGGGCCGGAGCGCGCGGCACGGGGGTGCACGCCCGGCGCAGCTGCTGGATCTGAGTTCGGTTGCCGACTCACCCGTACGGCGCGTGACCGGCCGCCGCGGGGCTTCGTTGTTCCCGGTGCCACGCCAGCCAGGCGCGGCCTGCAGGACTACGCGTAGACGCCGCCCCACGGGCGGAAGATCCGGAACGATGAGACGCCGGCCGCTTGCCGCGGTCCGCGTCGTGGGACCTCGCTCCGGTGCGGTGACCGGTCAGCAGGGGACAGCAGCCCGGTCACATCCGATGGGGTGGTCGGTCCTGGGGACGCCCGGGACCGACCGCATCCGGTCGAAACGGTTGCGCCAGGTGAGGCGCATCCAGGACGATGCTTGACGAACGACCTACCGCTCCCGGTACGGACCGCACACTGCCCTTGGTCCGATCGGGGCGGACCTCGGCACCACCCCTGAGCACCACCCCGAAGCACCACCCCGAGCCAGCGGCGCTACCCCCCCCCCAGCGCCGCCCGTCGGTGCCGGCGCTGCCCTGACGCCGGCACCGAAAGCCAAGGGCCCCGTGCCGTCCGCACCCCCCTCGCGGACGGTATTCGGGGCCCTTCGCTCTGCGGGGGCGCACATCCGGCGCACGGCCGCCGCTCCCACCTGCGCTGTGAGCCGGCTTTGCGTGCCCTGTGAGGCGGCTGTGAAGGCTGTGACCAGCATCACGCCCCTTGTTTCGGTTGAGCGAACAACCTTTTTTGGCCATGGCCGGTCATGTACGTGCAATCGCACGGCCCTACCGCGCCCCACCGCGACGGCCCGCCACCCACTTGTGCCCCCCACCGGCACTTTGGACCCCGAGAGGTCTTCTCGATGAAGCTTCGCCGTGCCCTGACGGCCGCCGCCGCGACGGCCGTCATAGCCCCCGCCGCCCTGATGGCGGCCCCCGCCGCGTTCGCGACCGGTGCCGGCACCGAGACCACCGTGAGCGCCGAGCCGACGACGGGCACCCCCGCCCCGGACCAGACCGAGGCCCCCACCGCGCAGCCCGAGACCCCGGGCACCGGTGACGAGACCGCCCCGAGCGGCGACACCACGCCCGGCTCGGACACCGAGCCCGGCGAGGAGACCGGCACCGCTGGCGGGACCGGGCCGACCGCCCCCGCCACCACCCCGGGCGGCGGCACCAAGCCCACCGGGACCGCCAAGCCCACCACCTCGGCCGAGCCCACCGCCAAGCCGACCCACGGCCCCGGCGAGGACCCGACCTGCGCCGAGCAGTCGGACGAGGCGGCGATCAGCACCGAGCTGCGCGGGCTGCCCAGCAAGGTCGTGGCCGGCTCCGGCTGGAAGAACTTCACCTTCCGCGCCACCAACACCTCCCACAAGGCGATGAAGTCGGTCGACGCCTACGTCGCGCTGGGCGGCGTGAGCACCGGCACCTTCGACGACGTCTCCAAGCTGCTGACGGTGCAGTGGTACGACGAGGACAGCCACGCCTGGGAGGCCATCACCGACGTGGACGGCTACTTCGCCTCCGTCGACGGCCTGAAGCCCGGTGAGTACGCCGACGCCAAGCTGCGCCTGAAGGTCGACGCCAAGACGCCGGGCAGCTACGGCTTCGCGTTCACCATCGGCGCGTACCACAACGAGGACGACGTCTGCGGGTTCTCGGACGTCTCGCAGTACGACTTCGACGTCCTCGTCGCCGGCAGCAAGCCGGGCAGCGTGCCGCCGGCCAAGGGCAAGCCGGGCGAGAGCAAGGGCAACAAGCCCGCTCCGCAGGGTGACCTGAAGGACCTCCCGGTCACCGGCAAGCTCGCCGAGACCGGTGCCTCCTCCGCGCTGCCGACCCTCGCCCTCGTCGGCGGGGTCGCCATGGTCGCGGGCGCCGGCGCGATCTTCGTCGTGCGCCGCCGCAAGACCTCGGGCGGCGCCGCGGCCGCGTAAGCGGCACCGGCGGACGTCAGGGGCCGCACCCGGGAGTCCGGGTGCGGCCCTTCCGCGTCACGGGTTCCGGTCGAGCGACTTCTTCGGCGGGACCGGCGGCACGGCGAGGAACGGCAGCCGCAGCGCGCCGAAGGCGTCCGCGGGGACGGCGGGGCGCACCGGCTCGACCGGGTCCAGCCGCCGGTAGGCCCGGCCCTGGGCGGGCCGCGGGTCCGGCTCGCCCTTGTTGGGCCACAGCGACATCGCGCGCTCGGCCTGCGCGGTGATGGTCAGGGACGGGTTGACGCCGAGGTTCGCCGAGACCGCGGAGCCGTCGACGACCGAGATGCCCGGGTGGCCGTAGAGGCGGTGGTACGGGTCGATGACGCCGGAGTCCGCCGAGTCGCCGATCGGGCAGCCGCCGAGGAAGTGCGCGGTGAGCGGGGTGCCCATCAGCTCGCCGATGTTGGAACCCGCGAAGCCGTTGATCTGCTCGGACAGCAGGGTCGCCGCCCGGGTGGCCTCGGGTATCTGGGTCGGGTTCGGGGCGCCGTGGCCCTGGCGCGCGGTGAGCAGGCCCTTGCCCAGGCCCGTCGGCTTCCGGTACGTCGTCAGCGAGTTGTCCAGGGACTGCATGACCAGCCCGATGATGGTCCGCTCCGACCAGCGGCGGTTGGACAGCGAGCGCAGCGCGAGCAGGGGGTGGCGCGCCATGTTGCCGAGCCATCCCGCGACCCGCCCGGCGGGCCGGTAGGGCACCTGGAGGACCGTCAGGCTGCCCATCGAGTTGGAGCCCTTGCCGTAGCGGACCGGCTCGATGTGGGTGTTCTCGTCCGGGTGGATGGACGAGGTGATCGCGACGCCCTTGGTGAAGTCGGCCTTCGCCGCGCCGTGCCGCTTGCGGTAGCGGCGGTTGTCGGTCTGCGCGCCCACCAGCGCCTCGGAGTTGGTGCGGGTCAGCGCCCCGAGGCGGCCGGAGACGCAGGGCAGCAGGCCGCTGTCCTTCATGCGGTGCAGCAGGGTCTGGGTGCCGTAGGTGCCGGCCGCGAGGACCACCCGCCGGGCGGTGAACGTCCGCCCGCCCGTCTCCCGGCCACCACCTCCCGTCGAGGCTCCCCCAGACTTCGTCCGGGGGTACCCCCATCGCGCCGCCCCGCCTCGTCGGCCCTTCTTCCGGTCGTCCGTCGGCAGCGTCCGCACGGCGAAGCCGCCGCGGGAGTTCTCGGTCACCGCGACCACGGAGGTCAGGGGGTGGATGACGGCGCCGGCCCGCTCCGCCAGGTAGAGGTAGTTCTCGTTGAGGGTGTTCTTGGCGCCGTGCCGGCAGCCCGTCATGCACTCCCCGCACTCGGTGCACGCCTTGCGGGACGGGCCCGCGCCGCCGAAGTACGGATCGGCGACCTCGGCTCCCGGTTCCGCCGTGGCGGTGCCGTCCGCGTCGTCGCCGTCCCCGAAGAACACCCCGACCGGCGCCATGTGGAAGGTGTCGCCGACGCCCATGGCCTCGGCGGTCGCCTTCAGGTGGACGTCCGAGGGCGTCATCGTCGGGTTGAGCCGTACGCCCAGCATCCGCCGCGCCTGGTCGTAGTACGGCTTCAGCTCGTCCTGCCAGTCGGTGATGTGCCGCCACTGCGGGTCGTCGAAGAACGGCTTCGGCGGTACGTACAGGGTGTTGGCGTAGTTCAGCGAACCGCCGCCGACGCCGGCGCCCGCCAGGACCATCACCTTGCCCAGGAGGTGGATGCGCTGGATGCCGTAGAGGCCGAGGGCCGGGGCCCACAGGTAGTTCTTGAGGTCCCAGGAGTTCTTGGGCAGCGACTCGCGGCTGAAGCGGCGGCCGGCCTCCAGGACGCCGACCCGGTAGCCCTTCTCGGTCAGCCGCAGGGCGGTGACGGCCCCGCCGAAGCCGGAGCCGACGACCAGCACGTCGTAGTCGTAGCCGTCACTGTCCTCGGGGCCGTCGGTCGCCGCGTGCGGGTTTCGGGCAGAGTTCTCCTGGGGCACTGGCTCTCCCTGCTGATCGTTGCCGAAGTGGCCGGACTACCGCGCGCCGCTCACCGCAGCCGGAACGCCTTCATCGCCTGGAGGCTGCGGGTCATGAACCGGGCGTACTTCTCGTCGGTCATCCCGAAGGACGGCGCGAGCGGCATCACCCGCTGGTGGGCGACGGTCTGCGCCTCGGTGTACTTGAGGATGCCCTCGGAGCCGTGCCGGCGGCCCAGACCCGAGTCGCCCATGCCGCCCATCGGGGACTGGACGCTGCCGTAGCCGGCGGCGTAGGACTCGTTGACGTTGACCGTGCCGGTGCGCAGCCGGGCGGCGACCGCGCGGCCGCGGCGGCCGTCCTTGGTCCAGACGCTGGAATTCAGCCCGTACGGCGTGGCGTTGGCGAGCGCCACCGCCTCGTCCTCGTCGCTGAAGCGGTAGACGGAGACGACCGGGCCGAAGGTCTCCTCTCCGCAGACGGCCATCGGGGCCTGGACCCCGTCGAGGATGGTCGGCTCGTAGAACAGCGGGCCGATGTCCGGGCGGTGGCGGCCGCCGGCGACCAGCTCGGCGCCCTTGGCGACGGCCTCCTCGACATGGCGGGTGACGGTCTCCAGCTGGCGCTCCCCGACCAGCGAGCCCATGTCGGCGCCGTACGCGAGGGAGTTGCCCAGCCGCATCGCCTTCGTACGGGCGGCGAAGCGGGCGAGGAAGTCGTCGGCGACGGAGTCGTGGACGTAGAGCCGCTCGATGGAGATGCACAGCTGGCCGGCGGAGGAGAAGCAGCCGCGGACGGCGCCGGCGGCGGCCTTCTCCACGTCGGCGTCGTGCAGCACCAACATGGCGTTCTTGCCGCCGAGTTCGAGGGAGACGCCGACCAGCCGGGCGGCGGCGCCCTGGGCGACCTCGCGGCCCGTACGGGTCGAGCCGGTGAAGGAGACGTAGTCGGCGTGCTCGACGACCGCGGGGCCGACGACCGGGCCCTCGCCGATCACGACCTGCCAGACGTCCTCCGGCAGCCCGGCCTCGATCATCTGCTCACGGGCCCACAGCGCGGTCAGCGCGGTCTCCGTGTCGGGCTTCATCACCACGGCGTTGCCCGCGACGAAGGCCGGCAGCGCGTCGCCGACGGAGAGTTCGAGGGGGTAGTTCCAGGGCGCGATCTGGCCCACGACGCCGCGCGGGTGGCGGAGTTCGGTGACCTTGGTCAGGGTCGGTACGACACCGGTGTGGCCCTTCGGCCGGAGGTAGGCGGGGGCCTTGCGGCCGTAGTGGCGGGCGGCGACGGCGACCGCCTGCACCTCCTCGTGGGCGTGCAGCCGCGCCTTGCCGGTCTCCAGCTGGATCAGGTCGAGGACCTCGGCCTGGCGGCGCAGGACCAGGTCGTGGAAGCGGAGCAGCACCGCGGCGCGCTGCCGGACCGGGACCTCGGCCCAGCGTGCCTGGGCGGCGCGGGCCCGCTCGAAGGCGGTGGCGACGTCCTCGGGGGTGGACTCCGGCAGGTCGGCGAGCTTCTCCCCGGTGAACGGGGTGTGGTTGGCGGTGCGGCCACTGCCGACAACACCACGGGTGAGCCGGGCGGCGACCTCGGGGGTGACCACGTCGGCGGCGGTGCGGGCGCCGGCCGGGGCGGGCGCGACCGGGTTGCCGTCGGTGGGCGGCACCGCGGGAGCCTCGGCGGTGGCGGAGGAGGAAGTTCCGGTGTCCTGCGAGTCCGTCATGCGGGCGAGCGTATTCCTCCCCGGACGCTTTGTGTACCCGGCAGTAATAGGTTTTCACGCGGCGCCCACAATCGCGCCAGCGATCGCTGGCCGCAAGGGCTCTGGTCTGGGAGGACCGGGCCCCGGATCAGGTGCCGGTCAGCCGGAACGCGTCGACCGCGGTGTCGAAGTGGCGTTTGGCCTCCGTGCGGGAGCCGAGCGGCGAGGAGATCCACACGTCGATCATCCGCCCGCCCTCGTCCCAGCTGAGGTCGTAGGTGTAGCGCGAGCCGCCGTCCTCGGCGCTGCCGTTCCAGACGAACTCCCAGAGCCCGGCCGTCAGGCCGTTGTGGGTGGTCTCGGTGACCTGGCCCTGCCGGTAGCCGCGGTAGGTGGCCGGGCCCTTCGCGTCCGCCGTGCGCATCGCGCCGAGGGGGCCCTGGGCCACCTGCCGCTGGAGCTGGACGCCGATCCGGAACCGCTTGCCCTGGGAGTAGTAGTAGACCCGGTCGTTCTCGTAGGAGCGGGTGAAGCCGTCCGGGACGGCGAACGCGAAGCCCACCTTGTCGCGGACCAGGCGGTAGCCGGCCGGGACCGTGGCGGTGGGCGCCGGCGCGGGCCCGGCGGCGGCCGTGCGGTGCGGGCCGCCCGGCTTCCTGCTCGGCGTGGCGTCCGCGGCCTGCTGCGAGTGGCCGGTCCGGCCGCCGCCGTCGGTGGTGCCGTCCTGGCGCATCAGCAGCGCCGTGACGCCCGCCCCGGCGCCGGCGATCACCACCACCCCGAGCGCGACGAGCAGCGCCGTGCGGGTCCTGCCGGTGTGCGGGCGGGCGGCGGCGGCCGGCGCTCGCCCGTCGAGCGCCTCGCGGAGCGGCCGGCCACCGGCGGCGGGCACGGGCGCGCCGGGGCCGGCCGGCGGGAAGGGCCCGGGGGCGACGGGCGCACCGCCGGGTGCGGGCGGGGCGACCGGCGGCGTCCCGGGGAGCAGGAGGCCCTCGGGAGGCGGGTGTTCGCCGGCCGGGCCGCCGGGCGCGCGTTCGGGGGCGCGGCCCGAGTGCAGATAGCCGCTCAGCAGCCGCTCGGTCCCGGCGATGTCCAGCCGGCGCTCCGGATCGCGCTCCAGCAGGCCGCCGATCACCGCGCGCAGCGGGCGCGCGGCCTCGGGCAGCTCGATCGCGTCGTACACCACGGCGTGCAGCACGCCGCCCAACGAGTCGCGGTGGAAGGGCGATTCACCGTTGAGCGCGGCGCACAGCAGCACCCCGAGCGACCAGAGGTCGGCCTGCGGGCCGGTGGCGCGGCCGGCCATCCGCTCCGGCGCGGTGTACTCGGGCGAGCCGACGAAGCCGCCGGCGTCGGTCAGCGTCGTGACGCCGGGGACCTGGGCGATCCCGAAGTCGGTGAGCACGACCCGGCCGGTGCCCGACTCCAGCAGGACGTTGGCGGGCTTGAGGTCGCGGTGCAGCACCCCGCGGGTGTGCGCGGCGCGCAGCGCGCCGAGCAGCGCGACGCCGATCCGGGCCGCCTCGCGCGGGGCGACCGACCCGCCGCTGTGCAGCCGGTCGGCCAGCGACGGGCCCTCCACCAGCTCCATCACGATCCACGGCCGGCCGTCCTGCTCGACGACGTCGTGCACGACGATCACATGGGGATGCTTGATCCCGGCGACCGTCCGCGCCTCCCGCATGGCCCGCTCGCGCTGCACCCGCGCCTCCGGGCCGGCCGCGTCCTCGTCCAAGTGCAGTTCTTTCACGGCGACTTGACGGCCCAGCAGTTCGTCGGTGGCCCGCCAGACCGTTCCCATGCCGCCGCGGCCCAGCCGTATTCCCAGGCGGTACCGGTCACCGATCAGACGGCCCTCGCCCCCGAAGATCCCCATGGCTCCATCTTGCCGCACCGGCCCCCGGCGGGCGGGGCGCCACCCCTCGCCGGCGCCCGCTGTGCCGGTGCCCTGCCGCTGACCTGGTGCCCTGTGGTCCACTGCGGCCATGGAGGCAGTTGTCGCAAGCGTCGTGGCCGTGTTCGGGACCCTGTTGGGCTCCGGCGTCACCCATTTCTTCCAGAGCCGGGCCGCCGACCGCAGCGAGCGGTTCGCCCGCGCGGAGCGGCTCCGGCAGGAGCGGATCGACGCGTACTGCGCGTACGCGGGGGCACTGCTGGACTACCGGCGGGTCCTGGTCCACCGCTGGTTCACGCTGCACGAGGAGGACCCCTGGGACGAGGACAGCCCGGAGTTGCGGGAGGAGATGTACAAGACCCGCTACGCGGCACAAGAGGCCATGTTCCGGGCGCAGATGGTGACCGACGACCCCGGACTCCTCGACCGCACCGAGCAGGTGATGGCGGCGGTGACCGAACTGCACCGGGTCGCCGACCGGGAGGCCCTGGACAGCGTACGGACCTCCACCCGCCAGGGCATACGGGACTTCATCGCGGCCACCGCGCGCCAGGTGCACTGATAACCCACCGGCGTACGACACGGGGTGGAACCTCCACCTGCTCCCGCACCGTCCTTGACACAGTGAGGCTGTCGTACGGGACGGGCCGGTACGGCGCCTGCGGCAGGCGGAGCGGGGGTCGGTCATGGTGATGCAGGACGGCGGAACGGTGGACGTCCGGCCCGGCGCCGACCCCGGCCGGGCGGCGCCCGAGCACCGCGGCGCCTACCGGGTGACCGCGCTGTGCCTGGGCGTGTACGCCGGCACGCTGCTCGCCTGGACGGTCTACGGCATCGCCCGGGGGGACGGCGACCTCGACGACTTCCTGGAGGGCCTGTTCAACCCCGGGGCCGCCCCCGCCGCCCAGGTGCTCGGCCCGTACGAATGGTCCTTCACCGTCGTGTTCGCCGTCGTCGCGGCGCTGGCCCTGGCGCAGCGCCGGGTGGCGCGGTCGGCCGCGCTGCTGTCCGCCGCGCTGCTGCTCGCGGTCTCCCTGCGCGAGGGGGTGGGCCTGCTGTCCGGCCCGTACCGCGCCCAGTACGGCAACGACCCGCTGGGCGGCTGGGCGCTGGCCACCCGCGGCCTGGGCCTGGTGGTGGCGCTCGTCGTGCCGGCCGTGCTGCTGCCGGCCGTGGAGGGGCGGCGGCGCGCGCCGGGGACGGCGGCGGCGTGGGCGGGCCCGGACACCCGCCGGGACCGGTCGGCACGCATCTGCGGCGTGCTGTTCCTGCTGATGGGGCTGGCGCGGCTGAGCTGGACGGTGCGGGACCTGACGGCCGGCGGGACGGACGTGGCGCACTACCTTCGCGGGGTGGTCGACAGTTCCCTGCTGGGCACGCCGGACCTGTCGGCGTCCACCGAGTTCACCACCGTCGGCTCGGTGCTCACGCTGCTGATCCTCGGGACGCTGGCCTTACGCGCGCGCCGCGATGTCCGGGGCGCCCTGCTGGTGTTCGCCGCGGTCGAGCTGTACCTGACCGTGCGGACGGTGGTCTGGCTGACCGTGACGGACTTCTTCAACCGGTCCTTCGAGACCACCGAGGGCGCGCTGTCCATGGCGACGACGGCCTACGGCCTGGCGGCGATGACGTCGGTGGTCGTCCTGGCGACCGGCCGCGGCTTCGGCCCGTACGGCGGGATCCGGACGGAAGGCTTCCGCACGGCCCGGGCGGGACGCCCGTAGGGGCGACGGCGGGGCGGGCTGCCGAAGCGGCGGGCTCCCGGCGGTGCGGGGGAGATCCCCCTCCGAACCGCCCCCGCACGCCAAAGACGGCCGCCGCGTGTGGGGGTCGCGGCGGCCGCCGGTGTGAACTGCAACGCGTCCTGGGCTTGTGGCCTCTTCAGTGGTGCAGCATGTGAACACTCTGCCTGCGGGGGGCTCCCCGCAGCATCCTCCCGAGGTCGCGGGCTCACCCCCGCCGCTCGGCGGGGGTGCGGGTCCGTCGGAGGGCGGGCCGGATTGACAGGGGTACGGAGTCGCGCAGCGCCGGGCGGTTCCGCGGGATCGGGTGGTGTGAACCAGCAGGAAGCAGAAAGGGGCGGCCGGTGATCCGCGTCGCTGTGGTGGACGACGAACGGCTGGTCAGATCGGGACTGCGGATGATTCTGGGGACCGCCCCGGACATCGAGATGGTCGCGGACTGCGGTGGGGCCGAAGCGGTGGAGACCGTGCTGCGCGCCGCCGCCGAGGTCGTACTGCTGGACATCCGGATGCCGGACGTCGACGGGCTGACCGTGCTGCGCCGGCTGCGCGCCGCCCCGGACCCGCCGGCCGTGGCGATGCTGACCACCTTCGACGCCCAGGAGTACCTGACCGCCGCGCTGCGCGAGGGCGCGGCCGGCTTCCTGCTCAAGGACTCCGACCCGGAGCAACTGGTGCGGGCGGTACGGACGCTGGCGGCGGGCGGCAGCGTGCTGGATCCCGGCGTGACGCGGGCGGTGATCGGGGGCTATCTGACGGCCGAGGACCAGGCCGCGGCGGCCCGGGCGGTCAGCGGGCTGACGCCGCGGGAGTCGCAGGTACTGGCGCTGCTCGGGGAGGGCCTGGGCAACGCCGGGATAGCGGACCGGATGGGGCTGGCCCCCAGTACGGTCAAGGACCATGTGCGCGCCCTGCTGGCCAAGTTGGGTGGCATCAACCGCATCCAGGCGGCCATCGTCGCCGACCGCGCCGGCCTGGTGACGGGCGCGCCGCGGGGGACGGCGTGAGTGTCCGCGGCGGGCGGCTGCTCGCGCGCGGGACGGCGGCCGGCCGGGCGTTCGTACGGGGGAAGTGGGGGCGGCGGCTGCGCCGGATCGCCCCGGTCGTGGTGCCGGTGCTGCTGGCGATCGCGGACGCGGTGCTGGTCAACGGCTTGAAGATGGCCCTGGAACTGGGGGTGTCGGTGGTCGCCGCGGCGGCCCTGCTGCTGCGCCGCCGCTTCCCGCTGCTGGTCTTCCTCTTCACGCTGCCCGGTCTCTACATCGGTTACATCTGGTTCGCGCCGATGATCGGGCTCTACACGCTCGCCGCCCGGCGGCCCGGCCGGGTGCGGCTGGGGATCTGTGCGGTGCTGCTGATCGCCGCGCACTTCCTCCCGTACCCGATCTCCGACTTCGAACTCACCGCGTACCGCGAGAACACCCTGGTGCTGATCGACGCGTGCGTCACCTCGGCCGCGCCGATCGCGCTGGGCCTGCTGGTGCGCACCCGCCGGGAACTCGCCTCCCGCGTCGAGGACCTGACGCGCAGCCTGCGGCGCGAGGACCGGCTGCTGGCCGACCGGGTCAAGACCACCGAACGCGCCCGGCTGGCCCGGGAGATGCACGACGTGGTCGCCCACCAGGTCAGCCTGATCAGCCTGCAGGCGGGCGCGGTGCAGGTCAGCACGGCGGACGAGGCGGCGCGCGCGGGCGCCCGGACGATCCGGGAGCTGTCCGTGCGGACGCTGGAGGAGCTGCGGCACATGGTCGGGGTGCTGCGGGCGGAGGACGGCGGGCAGGAAGCGCGCGAACTCGCGCCGCAGCCCGATCTGGAGGAGCTGCCGCGGCTGATCGAGATGAGTGCGCTGGACGTGACGTACGAGGGCGGTGTGGTGGCCGGCGCGAGCGGGGCGAAGACGGTGGAGCGGGCCGCCTTCCGCACGGTCCAGGAGGCGCTCACCAACGTCCGCAAGCACGCGCCGGGGGCGCAGGTGCGGGTCCGGGTCGATCCGGCGGACGCGGGGCTGCGGGTGGAGATACGCAACGGGCCGCCGGACGCGGCGGCGACGGTCCCCGCGCTTCCGGGCGGCGGGCACGGCCTGGTGGGGTTGCGGGAGCGGGCGCAGAGCCTCGGCGGGACGCTGGAGGCGCGTCGTACGTCCGACGGCGGCTTCGTCGTACGGGCGGAATTCCCGTACGGAGCGGGGTGATTCGGGCACGGAGAGGGCGGCGCAGGGACGGGCCGGCCGGGTGACTGGTGGAGACTCCGGCGGCGGGGCGCGGCCGGCCGGTGGGGCGCGTCAGGCGGAGAGCGGTGCGGCGGCCTCGTCGACGGCGGTGTGCAGGTCGGGGTAGACCTCGAAGAGCCGGCGGACGCCGAGCGCGGCCAGCACCCGGTTGACGTGGGAGCCGTCGACGGCGCCCTGCGCGGGGAGGATCAGCCGCAGCCGCCCCTGACAGGAACGCATCAGGCGGCGCGCGGCGATCAGTACGCCGACGCCGCTGGAATCGCAGAACCGCACCTCGGAAAGATCGAGCACGAGCGATCTGCGGCCGTCCGCCACCGCGTCGTGCACGTGCTGGCGCACCGCGGGCGACGTGACCAGGTCCATCTCACCGGAGACCTGGAGGACCGCCCAGGGGCCCTGTTCGTCCTCTGCCACCTTCAACGACACGCGCTCGAAGCCTTTCGCTCGCTTTCGGACCGGATGTGTCCGGTTGCATCCGGAACACATCCTTCCCCGGCTCGACTGCCCGACCTCGATCCCCTGAAACACGAGCGAATCCTTGGCGCGTTCATGGCGCAACAGGCCGTCCTGTCCAAGGCTATGCCCAGGAGACCGCACCGATTCGCCGGCATCCGGTCACACCCGGATAACAGATCGCCGCATACGCTCACAGATGCTCCACATCGAGCAACTTCGAGCATCTTCGGTCGGCTTCCCCGGGGCTTCAGCACGGCGAAACGGGCCATCCGCCGTCAGGCTGCCGTCAGGGCAATACCATCCGAATCCCCCGCAGGGCTCGGTTTGCCGCAAAGGAGCGTGCGTTGTCGGACCGGCGCACTACATTCGATGGCACGGCATTTTCTGTGATCGTGCGCACAGAACCGGGCATGACGCGTGCAGGAGTGACGGCTGAGGAGTGAGCCCGCAGGCGACGGGCAGGGATGGGGGTCCGATGGGACACGACGCGCCACCGCGCTGGGACAGGCGGATGCAGCAGCGGCTCGCCCGCGGCGAGGCGGCCGCGCTCGGCGAGCTCTACGACCGCTTCGCCTCGCTCGTGCACAGCCTCGCCCACCGCGTCCTGGACGACGAGGACGCCGCCGACCGCATCACCCGCGAGGTCTTCGCCTACATCTGGGAGCACCCGGATTCCTACGACCCCAAGCAGGGCTCCCTGCGCTCCTGGGTCGCCGGCGTCACCCGCCACCAGGCCGTCCAGCGGCTGCGCCAGACCGAGGCCGACTCGGCGCGCGACTGCGGGGACGACGCGCCGGCGCCCGCCGAGATAGAGCAGAAGATCCGCGAGGCGTCCACGGCCGCCCGCGCCGACTACATCGTCACGTCCATGCCCGCACCCCTGCGCGACGCCCTGGAGCTCGCCTACTTCCAGCGCCGGGACTACCGCCAGACCGCCGCCGACCTCGGCGTCACCGAGGACGAGGCCCGGCGCCGGCTGCGGCTGGGCCTGCAACTGCTGTCCACCGCCCACAACCACCAGGCCCTGCCGCCCACCCACCGCACCACGTACACCTCCAGCACGGTGCGGGCCACCCCCGCGGCGTCCCACGCGTCACAGCCGCCCCTGGGCTCGCGCCCGCCGCACACCCACCGCTCCGGCCCCGGCTCCTCCGCACCACCCGGCTCCGGCCACGGACGGGCCCTGTGAACGGCCCGGACCAGTGGGACGGCCGCGAGGTGTCCGGCGGCCCCGGTGAACGGCCGCGGATACCGGCACCGCGCGCCGCGCCCGAGGACCGCGGCCCCCTCCCCGACCTCCCTCCCGCGCCGGTCACCGACCCGGCGGGCGACGCGGGCGCGTGGGACGGCGACTCCCCGCCCCACGACGATCCGCGCGCGGACACCCCGCGCGAACCGGAAGCCGAGCCCTTGACCGACCCCGCCCCTGCACCCGCCCCGCTCACCGCCCCGACGCCCGCCCCGCCGCACCGCGTCCTGAAGTCGCTGCTCGGCGCCTGGGCGCTGTCGGCCTGCTCCGCCGAGGAGACCGCCGCCGTCGAGGAGCACCTCACCGACTGCGCCTCGTGCGCCGACGAGGCCCTGCGGCTGCGCGACGCCGTCGGACTGCTGCACCCCGCCGACAGCCTCGACCTCGATCCGCTGCTCCGCTCCCGCGTGCTGGAGGGCTGCCTGGGCCGCCGGCCGGCCCGTATCCCGGTGCCCGACTGGGCGGCTCCGTATGACGCGGAGACCGCCAAACTGGACGCGCTGCTGCGCGACATGGGCGAGGCGGAGTGGCGCGCCCCGGTGCGGCTGCGCTGGTTCGAGGGCGAGCGTCCGGTCGAGCGCGAGACCACCGTCGCCGGCGTCATGGGCCACCTGATGGCGGTGGACGGCCTGGTCGCGACCGCGCTCGGCCTGCCCGACCCGCTCGGCACCGCGGCCCCGCCCGGCGCCCCGAACCCCCTCATCCGTACGGAGACGTTCTGGCGGTCGCCCGACGGGGAGCTCGGCCCGACGGCCGCCCACGGGCCATGGCGCGACCAGAGCTACTCCCTGATCCGGCAGGTGTCGTTCGCCGGCGGCAAGGTCGCCGAACTCGCGGTCCCGTACGGCGACTTCAGACTCCCGCTGCGCGACGCGTTCCTCGACCGCGCCTTCGAGTGCTGGGTGCACGCCGGCGACATCGCGGAGGCGGTGGACTATCCGTACGAGGCGCCGGCCGCCGCGCACCTGCACCGCATGGTCGACCTCGCGGCCCGGTTGCTGCCCAGCGCGCTGGCCGACCGCCGGCGGGCCGGGCTCGCCGCGCCGCCGCAGCGGCTGGTCGAGGCGGGCGCCCCGGGCCGTACGCTCCATCTGGAGGTCGAGGGCAACGGCGGCGGCCACTGGTACATAGCGCTGGACTCACCGGCCGCCCTGGGCACCCCGGACCACACCGTCGCGCACATCGCCCTGGACAGCGCCGAGTTCTGCCAGCTGGCCGCGGGCCACATCCTGCCCGAGGAGGCCGCGGCGGGGCAGCACGGCGAGCGTGACGCGATCCGCGAGGTGCTCTTCGCGACCGCGTCGCTCTCCCGCCTCTGAAACACGGCCGGGCGGGCCGTCGGCGCCGGTCAGGCGAAGACGACCGTCCGGCTGCCGTTCAGCAGCACCCGGCGCTCGCTGTGCCACTTCACGGCCCGCGCCAGCGCCTGGCACTCGACGTCCCGGCCGATCGCCACGAGCTGGTCCGGCGTGACCTCGTGGCCGACCCGCTCGACCTCCTGCTCGATGATCGGGCCCTCGTCGAGGTCCGCCGTGACGTAGTGCGCGGTCGCCCCGATCAGCTTCACGCCGCGGGCGTGCGCCTGGTGGTACGGCTTGGCGCCCTTGAAGCTCGGCAGGAACGAGTGGTGGATGTTGATGATCCGGCCGGACAGCGCCTTGCACAGATCGTCGGAGAGCACCTGCATGTAGCGGGCAAGGACCACCAGCTCCACCCGCTCCGCCTCCACCAGCTCCAGCAGCCGCGCCTCGGCCTGCGCCTTGGTGTCGCGGGTGACCGGAATGTGGTGGAAGGGGATGTCGTACGAGCCGACCAGCTCGGCGAAGTCCGTGTGGTTGGAGACCACGGCCGCGATCTCCACCGGCAGCGCGCCGATCCGGGAGCGGAAGAGCAGGTCGTTGAGGCAGTGTCCGAACTTGGACACCATCAGGATGATCCGCATCTTCTCGTCGGCCCGGTGGATCTGCCAGTCCATGCCGAACGAGTCGCCCACCGCCGCGAAGCTGGCCCGCAGCTTGTCGACGGTCGCCTCCGGGGTCGAGGACCCGGCGGGGGCGTCCGCGCTGAAGTGGACCCGCATGAAGAACAGGCCGGTGTCGTGGTCGCCGAACTGCTGACTGTCCTCGATGTTGCAGCCCGTGATGAACAGGTAACTGGACACGGCGTGCACGATCCCCTGCTTGTCCGGGCAGGACAGCGTGAGGACGTACTGATCGTTCCGACCGTTCCGATCGCTGCGATCGTTCTTCTGCTCGTTCCGGTCCTGGTGACCCGGCTTGGTGGACTGCGACTCGCTCATGACCTCATAGGGTCGCACACCCGCGGAGCAGGTCAGGCCGGGGCGTCCGCCTGACCGGTCATGATGGCCAGCACCTCCAGCGAGCGGGGCGGCGCATCGGGGTCCTCGCCATCCGCCGCCGCCAGCCGCAGATGAGCCTCCCGGGCCGCCCGCACGGCCTCCGGCCAGCCCTCGTGGGCCATGTACGCGGTGACCGGGGCGTCCGCGCCGACCTGGTGCATGATCCGCAGCACCCGCAGCACGGCGGCGTCGACCAGCTGCGCCTCCTGGGCGTCGCGGAAGATCGTGCCGACGTATTTGTCGGCGGACCAGTTGTCCAGCCAGGTGTCCTCGACGAGCCGATAGACGGCGTCGGTGACATCCCCGTAGCCGGGCCGGCCGGCGAGCCAGGTGTCCTCGTGGAACGCGGGGTCGGAGAGCATGTGCAGCGCGGAGCGCACATTGCTGCGCCAGCGCCACCACGGCATGTCGTTGAGTGGCATGCCGCCCATGGTGGTCGAGCGGCGGCCGCGACGGGAAGACTTCTCCGAACCTTGCACAGCATTCGATCGTACGTTCTCCACGAACGATCTCAAGCAGCCCCCCGGAGTTCACCTCTGCGTCACCATCCGTTGCCCCTTCGTCACTCGCCCGTTCCGGGCAGGACGGAAGGCTGCGGTGCCATGACCGGACGGCGACGCTCCTCCCCCCGCCCCTTCCGACGTGCTCCCGCGGTCGTGACCGTCTCGGCGGTGGCATGCGGGGCGGCCCTCGCGTCGCTGCTCTCGTCCTGCGGCTCCCTCCCCGGCTCGGGGGATTCCGGGGAGAAGGAGCCGGTCACCGTCATGACCTGGGCGCCGGAGAACACCAAGGCGACCAACATGCCGGGCATGCCGGCCATGGCGCAGGCGTACGCCCGCTGGGTCAACACCCACGGCGGCATCCGGGGCCACCGCCTGCGGGTACTGACCTGCAACGAGCGCAACGACTCGGTGGCCGCCGCACAGTGCGCCCAACGCGCCGTGGACCAGGGCGCGGCCGCCGTCGTCGGCTCGTACAGCCAGTTCGGCCGGCAGTTCATGTCGCCGCTGGAGGTCAAGGGCATCCCCTTCATCGGCGGCTACGGCGCCTCCGACGAGGAGTTCGAAAGCCCGCTGTCCTACCCCGTCAACGGAGGCCAGGCGTCTCTGCTCGCCGGAAACGGCCGCCAGTTGGCACGCGACTGCAAGCGCGTCGCGCTGGTCCGCCCGGACACCATCCAGGGCGACCAGATGCCGTCACTGCTCAACTCCGGCCTGCAGAACGGCAGTCGCAAACCCGCCAAGGACATCAAGGCCCCCGAGGACGGCACCAACTACTCGCCGCAGGTGACCCGCGCCCTCGACGAGGTCGGCGCCGACCCGGCCGTCTTCGGCACCGCCGCGGCCGGCGGAAAGGCGCCCGGCGCCTGCGTCACCGCCTCGCTCGGCGACCACACGGACGCCTTCTTCGACTCGTTCCGGCGGCTCCAGGAAGAGAGCCCCGAAGTGCGCGTCGCCTCCGTGCTCGGAAGCGTCGGCCAGTCACTGGTGAACCGTACGGGCGGCACCTCCGGGCCGCTGGAAGGCGCCGACATCACCGGCTGGTACCCGGTCGCCGCCGACCCCCGCTGGAAGCCGATGCGCCGGGTCATCACCGACTACGCCTTCGGCGACAACCGCCTCGACCCCGCCGACCAGGGCGTCCAGACCACCTGGATCGCCTACACCGTGCTGCGCGCCCTGATCGAGCAACTCGACGACGAGGGCGTCCAGGACATCACCGCGCACAACCTGCAGACCACCCTCGACAAGGGCGACCGGGCCATCGACACCGGCGGCCTGACCCCGAAGCTGCGCTGGCGCGACGACGACATGCTGGCCGTGCAGGACTTCCCGCGCATCGTCAACGGAATGGTGACCTACCAAGTCGTACGGGGCGGCCAACTGGTCGCCGCCCAGGACGGGTTCGTGAACGTCACCAAGACCCTGGAACGCCGGAAGACGGACAGCTGAGGGGCGGGGGCCTCGGAGACTTGCGGGGGGGCATAGGTGCGGGCTTGCGGGGGCCGGAGTTGCGGCCCTGCGGGGGTCCTGAGCTGCGGCCTTGCGGGGGTCCGGAGTTGCGGCCCTGCGGCTGTCTCTTATACACATCTCCGAGCCCACGAGACTCCTGAGCATCTCGTATGCCGT
>NZ_JNZA01000067.1 GCF_000717345.1 Streptomyces lydicus
AAACACGCACTTACCCACGATTGAACACGCACAGGCCGACTACGACGCTCAGCCGGGCCAACTCAACCGCTCACGGGCCATCTGAAGAACTCAGTCACAAGTCGCCGCGCTGGTCTGCCTTGCGGTGGCGCAGGGCGTAGCGGTTGGCGATCTCGAACAGCGCCCCTTCGTCTTTGCCGAGCTGGTCTTTGAGCAGGGCCCGGTGTTCCTCGAGGATGCCCGCAAGGGTGACGATCGCCGACCGCTTGCTCATATCCCCAAAGAGCCCGTCGCTCCCGCCCCTGAAGCACCGCCCGCCAGTCAACTGCCCGAAGGATGGACCCGATGAGTGGCTACCTGGTCCCCGACCGTTTCGGAGTTCTCGCCTTCAACGGCGACCAGCAGGCCGACGCCGTCCTGAGCTGGGAGGGCGAGAACCACGATTTCACCGTGATCGCCGACGGCCCTTGGGGGCATGTCACCGGCAGAGCAGATGACTGCTTCGAGGCGCTCACCCGCATCCGCGAGCAGATCGAACCCCAGGGGTGGCTCCTGGGTGTCAACGGCTCGCGTCGCGACACCTGGCCCTCCGGGATGTGCCGTGGGACCGGGGGCTTCCTCGTCTACCGACTCAGGCCCGGGCTTCGCCCCACCGGCGCCGATCGCATCCAGACATTCCAGCCCGCACCCCGCGAGACGCTGGCCACTGTCGCCGAGCAGGTCGCCTTCGAAGAGCAGTGGAGCCAGTCGCTGTGACCACCCCGTCCAGCTCTGCCCCCGCCGTTTCCCCGGTCACCGAGGCTCTGCGCGCCCAGGCCGCACGGCAGCGCGGCGGCTACGTGTATGCGATCGACCCGTACTTCGGCCCCAACGGCCCCGTCCCCCCGTACGGCATCGTCGGCGGCTGGTCCGTCGACAGCTCCGGCCAGCTCGTTTCCTTCAAGCACAACCCGAAATACCGCCCGTCGCCCAGGGCGTTGGAGTTCCCGCCCCCTGTCACCGCCCTGGACGAAGCCCTGCAGCGCGCCGTCACCGGTTATGGCAGCGAGCAGGAACTCCTCGCGGCCTTCCGCGACGCCACGCTCCTCCTGTTCACCCAGGAGGGGCAGAACGGCCTCTACACCATCGTCGAGGACGACGGCAGCCGCTACATCCCGGCCTTCACCCACCCCACATACGCCCCTGACACCTGGCACCAGTGGCAACAGACCACCGGCCATCACCTCGCCGCCACCGGCCTTCCGATCCGCCTCAACCCCGGCCATCGCATCAGCCTGACCATCCCGGGCGAGGCCGGGATTCAAGCCGGTGGCGAGAACGCCGGCCCCAACGCGTCGTCCGGCGGCCTCCCCGAGGCCCTCGTGGGTGCCCCGCTGCTTGCCGACGGCCTGCTCGCGGCGCTCGGCCGTCGGCGCCGCACGGCCCTGTGGCAGTCCGCCATGGGCGCCAAGGGTCGCCGCACCCCCGAGCTTCGCCAGCCAAAGGGTGTCGCTGCCGATACCCAAGATGCGCTGCTCATCGGGGCTGACCCGGAGGCCGTACGCGATCTCGACCATGCCCTGAGGGGACTGGCGTCCGCTTTGGCCGTCGAATCGTGCACCCCGCCGACCGTCTACGTTGCCTGGCTCACCGACAGCGAGCTAAACCTCCAGTTCGCCCATCCCGCAGGTAAGCCCCCAGTGCCATGGCAGCTCGGCCAGAACGAGACGTCCTGGCGCATCCAACGGGCCACCATCCCGGTGCACGAAACAGACGCCGGCACCGCCGCCCCCTATCCGGGCCTGGTCAGCCTCGGCAGCCTCGACGGCGCGCGCCTGCTGCTGAACCTTGAAGCCGCCCCCGGACTCGTCTCACTCACCGGCACGCACGCGGACCAGAGTGCCGTCCTCACGTCGGTCGCCGCGGAACTCGCCACCAGTGGCTGGTCGGATCGAATGACAGTCACCCTCGTCGGCTTCGGCACGGAACTCACCATGCTCGACCCCACCCGCGTCCGCCACTTCGACGACGTCGAAACCCTCCTGGAAACCATGGACGCTGAAACCCGGCAGCGGCGCGGTGCCCTCGCCATGGCGGGCCACGACTCCGTATCCACCGGCCGCACCGGCTCCGCACAGCCCACCCCATGGGCGCCCCACCTGGTCCTCCTCGCCGCACAGCCGACCGAGGATCAGGCAGCGAAGATCGCCGAGCTCGTTGCCGACTCCGGCCGACTGGGCATCAGCTACCTGGCCGCCACTGAGGAGAACGGCCTGCCAGGCGCGACCTGGAAACTCGAAATCACCCCTGACGGACGCCTCCTGGCCCCATTCCTCGGCCTGGACTGCAAGCACAGCTCCTGCCCCAGGCCCAGCACGATGCCGTGGTCCAGCTCTTCGCCGGCGCCACACCCGACGACGACCTCGACCCGGCCCCCGACACCCCGCAGTTCATGGTCGACATCACCTCGAGCGGACGACCCGCGGTCTACGCACGGCTGATCGGCACCTACGAGATCACCGGCCTCGACGCACCTGACGCCGAGCACAGCCCGCTCCTCCACGAGGCACTGGTCATGCTCCTGCTCCATCGTGAAGGAGTGCGCCCGCGCGTTCTGGCCTCCGGACTGTGGCCCCGCGGCGTAACGCAGGATGTCCGTGACGCCCTCATCGAACGCCTGCGAACCTGGCTGGGCAGCGACCCCGACGGAACCCCGCGGCTCGGCACCGACACCAACGGTCGGCTGGCTCTCGCGCCGTCCGTCGTCTCCGACCTCGACGTGCCCCGCACCCTCCACCACGAGGCCACTGCGGGCAGAGGCGCAAGCAACGCACGCATACGGGAGCGCCTGCTCAACGACGCCCTGGCACTGGCCCGTGGCCCCCTGCTCGCCAACCGCCCACAGGGCCGCTACATCTGGCTTTCCCACGAGATCATCGAGGCCCAGCTGTCCCTGCTGGTGGCAGACGTCGCACTGGCCCTGTCTGCCCACCACTTGGAGGCCGGCAACCCGACACCAGCGCTCAACGCCCTCAACACGGCCTTGACCACCGCGCCGACGGACGAGCGACTCTGGAACGAACTTCTACGCGCCGCACACGCCACAGGCGATACAGCCAAGCTCGAATCAACAGCAGCATCGCTCATCGCCCGCAATCACGAGCACAGCGGCGGCGCCCGTCGCCTCCCGCCCCGCACCGAGGCCCTCCTCGACGAGCTCTTGCCGTCCTGGCGTGACGCCTAGCACCGCAATTGCGTTCGTGGTGACGAGGTCACGGCTCTATGGGCTGTGGCCTCGTTGTTTGTAGTGGCTTTGGCGGGCTTGGTTTTGTTGGCGGCGTCGCCGGATCGACCAGTGCAGGAGGTGCTTGGTGGTGTGGTGGCGGGACGGTCGGATCAGCGCAGCCCGGCGAAGAGATCGTTCGCGAACGTGGCCGGAAGGAACTGCATCGGCCCGACCGCGCCCGCGGGCGAACGCATAGTGGGGTGGCGGGCGTGGTCGGTCTCGACCTTGCCGATAGCGGCGAGCACCGACCAGTCCAGCCCGCGGCAGGCGGCTGGCGCCGCTCTCGTAATCACCCCAACAACCGAAACGGCCCGCCGCAGAAACCGACGGACCGTCACGAAAGATCGAGGTTAGGATTCCGAGTTCACGGTGTGACGCACGGGAGTCGAGGCACCGCGATACATGCCGATTCGATGGACCACCCTCATGGCGCCATGAGCTTGTATGAGCCCACCGGCACCCGACCGTCCTCTTCCTGACTCTGCTATCTCAAGAAGATCGGGGGGTTTCAGTGACGACACCGCCGCAACCACAGCCGCAGCCAGACCCGTCACTGGCCGGCGGCGCGGGCCAGCTTTTCCAGTGCGTCGCCGCCGCCCACCATGGCGACGCGCTTGTCCTCGGAGAGCAGGGTGAGCACCTCGCGGATGGCTCCGGCGTTGGAGCGGCACAGGACGGCATCGGGCGCCTCTACGGGGCCGATGGTGGTGTCGAGAGACGGGGTGCCTTGCAGCCGCAGGGGTGACTCGACGATGGACAGCCAGCGGTTGGCGTCCTCGGCCAGAGCCGGGCCGAAGCGGAAGGACTGGGTCAGATGCAGTTGCCGTCCGTCGAAGTCTGACATGACGTCCCGGGCCCCTCGCCAGCCGTAGATGGCCTGCACCGCACCACCACGCGGGTGCGGGGGCCCAGCACCGCAAGCAGGGCGGCCAGGTCCTGGCGTCCGTCCGGTAGCAGGGGGACCGGAGCCGGTCGGGCGCCGACCATCTCGGCCAGCAGGGGATAGGCATCGAAGGTGCGCCAGGCGTAGGCCACCGTGTCGCCGCGCCGGACCACCGCCTGAAGCAACTGCAGGGCCACGCCCACCGATCCGCTGCCGACGGCAACGCAATCAGGGGCCACCCCGCACCATTCGGCGATCCGCTCGGTGAGCTGGTCCGCGTGGAACGGCGGGTACCGGTTGGCCTACGCGACGACGCGCCGCATCGCCTTCCGTACCGACGGAAGCGGCGGGTACGGGCTCTCGTTCAGGGCCAGCCGGTGCAGGACGGGGACATCCATCGGTCACCCCCGTCCGCCGTGCCAGCGGATGGCTGCGGCACCCGCGAAGTCGCCGGCGTGGGCGAATCCGCCCAGCACCACCAGCTCGCCGTCCTCGACATGCTGCGAGCGGATGGCGTGGTCCAAGGTGATCGGGATCGCCGCTCCGAAGAGATTCCCGCACTGGTCGAAGGTGTGCAGGTGCCGTTCGGAAGGCAGTTGCAGCGCTTCTCGCCAGTTCCGCAGGAACGTCCGGTTGGGCTGGTTGGTGATGAAGACGTCGATCTCGGTGGCGGCGACCCCGAGCCGTCCGCACAGGTCCATGACCACCTCCGGCACGAGGCGGTTCCCGCGTGCCAGGACCTCGGTGGCGCTGTCCTCGGTGAACCCGATCCGCGGCTGGGACTTCCCGGCCTCCCAGTACCTGCGGCCGTCGTCGAGCACGACGGTCATGTCGCCCGCGTACCTGCCGAGGTGCCGGGTCTCCACGTCCAGTACCGGCGACTCGGTGGACGCCGTCACGAGGCCCACGCCGCAGCCGTCGCCGGGGATCGCGGCCTGGGCGAGTCCGCGCACCTCGGACCGGGTGAACCACTGGCCCGCGAGGTTCTGTGCGGTGCAGATCAAAGCCGTTGTGGCATCCGTGGTGGTGAGGATCTGCCGGGCGAGCTTCAGCATGTGCACGAAGGACGCGCAGCCCGCGTTGGCCACGTCGATCAGCCATTCGGGCCGCAGGCCCAGGCGGCGTGCCACCTCCGTGCCGGCGCCGACGAAAGGGATGTCCGGCAGCTGGCTGTGCACCAGCAGCACGTCCACGCCGCGGATCTCGTCTCTGCCGTGCCGTTCGACCAGGGGCTGGACGGCTCGCTCGATCATGTCGGTGTTGGTCTCGCCCGCGGCCGCGTGGTGCCGCAGCGGTGGGATCTTGAACATCGGGTGGTCGCGGAGCTTGTCCTCCGCGTCCGGGTATTCGGTGTAGTACGCGGCGGGGACCGGCTCGCCGGGCAGGTAGCTCGCGACGTCGGTGAGGCTGACAACGGTCACCGCGCGGCCCCCGTCGTCGCCGTCGCAGGGGGCACGCTGACCGGCAGGCCGCTGCGGTGGCGGTGCTCCAGGATCGCCTTGAGATTGCGCATCTCCACGGTGTGCCCGGCGTAGAACAGGTCCCAGTAGTCGCCCACCCACGGCCGGTCCGCGCGGGGCGCGAGTTCAGGACACGGGTTGTCGGCGTAGTACGGATGGCGGCAGTTGGTCCAGGTGATCACCGAACCGGGTCGGTCGAGTACCAGCTGGGCCGGGACGACCCGCATCAGGTAGATCATCCACAGCTTCTCGCCCTGGTCCCAGGAGCAGTGGTAGTCCACGGTCATGGCCTCGGGGCTGGCCGCCACCCTGACGTAGATCCGGGTGTCCTCCTCCAGCCGGTCGTGGCCGACCCACAGCCCCGGGGTGCCGGTCGGGGCGAAGCCGCGCAGGCTGTACGTCCACTCCTCCAGGTGGTGGCCCTGGCGCAGGTAGTCATAGGCCTGCTCCGGAGGGCAGCCGATGTGCTCGTGGATGGTGCAGTACCACCCGTAGACCTGGTCGTGCGGATAGGCCGCCTGGGTCATGCCCGTGCAGCGCTCGACCAGCTCCTCCTTGCCGGTGTTCTCGATCCGCATCAGGCCGGGGATATCAGCCAACGTGGACGGGTCCGCGTTCATCGGAACTCTCCTCGCTCTCGGGGCGCTTGGTGCTTTCGGTGAAAGGCAGGAAGGGAAGGAACGGCGGGATCTCACGGGCGTGGCAGTCCAGCGCGATGAACGCCGGACCGCCGCTCGCGTTGGAGCGCAGCAGCGCCTGGCGCAGCTGCGCCGCGTCGCCGGCCCATGTGGCATCGAGGGCCGGGAAAGCGGCGGCCACCCCGGCGGCGATGTCAGTCCGGGCGAACAGGTCGTCGCTGCGGACGCCACCCTGGATCAACTCGTCGCGTATGGCACACATGGCGTGGGCGTTGTTGTTGAAGATCACAAAGGTCACGGGTGCGGCGTACTCCACGGCGGTGTGCACTTCCATCCCGTGCATGAAGAACGCTCCGTCGCCCGCGAGTACGTAGGTGCGCTGCCCCGTGGCGAGCGCGGCACCGATGCCCGCACCGAAGGTGTAGCCCATGCCGCCCATGCCGACCGCCACCACGAAGCGGCCGTGGCGCGGTGCGGGAAGCAGATGGATCGCGGTGGCCCCTGCGTTGCCGGCATCCACGAAGACGTGCGCGTCCTGGGGGAGTGCCGCCTCGACCGCGGCGACCGCCTCGGCGTAGGAGACGGTTCCACCACCGGACTGCGGAACGGGCGTGTGCAGGGGCTTCGGCACGGGCGTCGGTACGCGTGTCGGTACGGGACCGTCGTGCTCAGCGCAGGGACGTGAGCACGACGGGAGCTCGCCGACCACGGCACGCAGGGCCTCCAGCAGGTTCCCGCCCAGCGCGATGCCGGCCACGAACGGCGGTTCGGGATTGATGCAGACGACCGTGGTGGCGGCCAGAGGCTGGTCCAGTCCGCCGCTTGCCAGTGCCGGCAGCCGGGTGCCGACCAGCAGGCACAAGTCGGCCCGCCGCAGACAGTCTTCGACATTGGCATGCCCCATCACCCCCGCTACGCCTGCGAATCGGGGGGACCGGTTGTTGAACACATCCTTGGCATCAGGGGTGACCGCCACCCAGGCCCCGAGCCGCCGGGCCAGCTCCGCCAGCTCCCCGCGCGCATCCGCGGCGGCCACCTCGTCACCGGCGATGATGAGGACGCGGCTTGCGCCGCGCAGCGCGGCCGATACAGCGTCCCGGGCCTCGGCGCCGGGCCCCGCCGTCGCCCCGGCCGTCGTCTGCATGAGGGACATCGGCGTCACGCCGTGGTCGGGTAACTTGACCTGTGCCTGCTGCACATCCTTGGGCAGCAGCAGCACCGCCGGCCCCTTCGGATCGGCCTGCGCCGCCGCGACTGCCCGGGGCAGCAACTCCGCTAACGAGTCCGCATCATCGACCCGGGCGCAGAACTGGGAGACGGGAGTGAACACCTCCCGGGCGTCGAAGGAGCCCGCCTTGCCGCTGGACTCCTGGAACGCCCCCCGGCCCTCCTGGCCGGTGGGCGGCTGTCCGACCAGGGCCAGCACCGGCACCCGGGAGGCGTACGCCTCCGCCAGGCCCGGAACAAGATTCATGGCACCGCCGCCCGAGGTGGCCGCGACAACGCCTAGGCGCCGCGTGGCGCGGGCGTATCCGTCGGCCATGGTGACGGCGGAGAACTCGTGCTTGGCGACGACGCCGCGGATGGTGCCGGTGCGGTGGACGGCGTCGTACAGGTCCTCGATATTCGCCCCACCGACGCCGAACATGTGGGTGATGCCGACCCTGGTCAGCTCTGCGGCGAGGTAGTCGACCACCCGTACCCCGCCGTCCTCGGGAATCTCATCTGCCATGGCTGTCATGCGGGGCTCCTGTCCGCTTGGCCCGGCTGGACGAAGAGGCCGGACGACGAAACGACCTGAAAGCGGTGCCGGTATTCGTTCGGGGTGAGTCCCAGCGCTCGTCCGAAAGAGCGGAAGAACGTCTCGGGGGCGGTGAATCCGCAGCGGCGCGCTACCTGGCCGACCGTCAGATCGGTGGTCTCCAGTAGCTCGCGGGCGCGGGCGATACGCGTCCGCTCGACGTACCGGCCGGGGGTCGTACCCACTTCGCGCCGGAACACCCGGGCGAAATTGCGCAGGCTCATGTTGGCCCGCTGCGCCATCTCGGCCACGGGCAGCGGGCCTTCCAGGTTGTCCAGGATCCACTCCTGTGCGGCCCGAATCGGCACGTGATCGGCCAACTGGGCGTCGAGGACGGCGCTGAACTGCGACTGTCCTCCGTGCCGCTTGAGGAACAGCACCAGAAATCGTGCTGTCTCCAGCGCGAGGGCCGCGCCGTGGTCGGCCTCCACCAGGGCGAGGGCCATGTCAATTCCGGTCGACACTCCCGCCGAGGTGACGAACCGGCCGTCCCAGATGAAGATTGGCTCGGGGTCCACCGTCACGTCCGGGTAGCGGCAGGCCATCTCCTCGCAGTACGCCCAGTGCGTCGTGGCGCGCCGCCCGTCAAGGAGGCCCGCCTCGGCCAGCAGAAAGGATCCGCCGCATACGGACGCGACTCTCCGCGACCGGGCGGCTGCCTGGCCGATCCACGAGACCAGCGTCCGGTCCCCCAGCGCTTCCCTCAGGCTCAATCCGCCCGGGACGAGGAGGGTGTCGATCGGGCCCTGCCCCGCATCCAATGGCGCGGCCTCTATCACCACTCCCGAGCCGGTTCGGACCAGTGGCGCATCGAGGGAGACGAACTCGATCCGGTAGGGAGCGCGCGACTTGGGGAGCAGCCGGTTGACCGTATCGAACACTTCAATGGGTCCGGTGATGTCCAGCGCCTGAGCACCGGAATACACGACCACCACAACACGTCGCTCTAACACGGTCACAGCCTGTATCGGACGTCGAACTGGCCGCAATGACAGCTTATTGACGAATCCTGCCAAGGGCGACTCTCGACCGCTGGAGCGCGGCGATGACCAGGCAGTTCGTACGCGCGACCGTCCGCGTGATGAGGTAGGTCACAGCGGGTGGAAGCCAATGGCCTCCGCCATCGGGGAACTCCTGCACCTCGCCCCTGACTCATGTGTCGACAGCGCGCGAGGCACGGGAGCCGCAGGAGTCCCTTGGGGGTGAACACTTCGGCCTTCAGCGCGACCGCGGACGGGGCGACGGGGCGGTAGCCGACGGTCTCGGGGTGCCCGACCCGCCCGGAGTGCATGAGCTGGGCGAAGATCCTCCCACCGTTGGTGTGCGCGGCGGCGGTCACCGGCCGCCACGCGGCGACCTACTCATCGCTGTGCAGCCCGGAGGTGTTGGGGTTCGACTGGCCCTGCAGGCTCGGCTGCACACCTTCACGGCGGTCGACCGCGTCCAGCTCATGCAACAGCTCTACGCCGCAGGGCTGTCGAGCAGGACGATCTCGGAACTGCTGCCATGCGTCGTGACCGGTGAGGTGACGCTGGAACTACTCGACCGGCTGTCGGCGGAGCAGGACCCTATCGACATGAAGATCAGCGATCTGGTGAAGACCCGGGACCGGCTCGACGGCATCATCACTACGGCTACGGCGGTCGGGGACAAGGGTCGGCCCTGCCCCGGGTGAGGTGCCCCCGGCGAGGAGCGGCCCATCGGCGACGAGGAGTCGCGCAGCGTCGCCAGAGTGCGGCTCGGCTGGGGTGGTTACTGGGCGCTGGCGGTGGGGCGTACCACGATCTCGTTGACGTCGACCTCGGTGGGCCGGCTGATGGCCACACCGCCTGCGGAGTAGGTGAGCAGCTGGCTCCACTGTTCGTCGCCCAGGTCAGGGGCGGCCGATTTCTGAATGCTCCTGTCGGAAACGCGCGGGTCGCGGAATCTCGGATGGCTGAAGGCAAGAACCCACTCGCCAGACAGCCGTTGGACCGCTTCTGGCGCGCGGTAAGAGGTCGTTTTCATCTCTGGTGTCCCGTTATCACGCCTTTTCTTTCGCGTAATGGTGTGGTGCTGAGGGGACTGTGGAGTGGGTCGGTTCTGGTGGGTCGAATGGGGTGACGGCTGGGCCTGGAGGAGGCTTGCGCCTGTCTCATCCCAGGACGCCGGGATTGGCCTGTGCATCCGCCGGTATTGCTGTGCGCCTGGGCGCACTCGGTCCGGCGCAGTACGTCAGGAGTATGTCTGAGCAGCCGCCTCGCGTGGGCGGGCTGCTCGACCACTTCGGGCACAATTCGCAACCGTGTCCAACCCTGCTGAGCCCACAGTCCTGTACCCCGACATTGCGGCCTGCGGCGGCCTCGCCGCAGCGCTACGGGCCGAAGCGGAGGGTTGCCTCGACGCTGTCCCCGTCACGTCCTCGGCCTCCGCTCCGCTGCTCCAAGTGACCGTCGCAAGCGAGCCGGGTCGGCCTGCTCGGCGGTGAGGCTGGTGACCGCGTAGACGGTCTTGAGACTGATCTTCCCGGGCTTGCGGTGGATGCGGCGGCGGACGATCTGGACGGCCTGGCGGGCGCCGGGGAAGAGCGAGTTGTTGACCGTGCACACCTTCAGTCGGCGGATCTCCTGGCGGCCGTGACCGGTCGCACGGGTCCTGTCCTGTAGTGGGATCTGTGTCCAGGGAAGGGACTTCTGGGCCAGGACCAGTGCGTTCACGTGGTCGCAGGCGGCCAGGAGGTGGATTTTCCGTCCCTTCGCGTGGGCCGCACCCCGCAGCGACTTCCCGTCGACCGCGTGCCCTCGGAGCCCTTGTCCCCTGGTCTGCCGGTCCGCGAGCCAGGCTCCGACCGCCCGGTCCAGGGCGTCCGCGTCGATTCTGGCGAGCAGTCGCCGGATCGTGGATTCCGCGGGCCAGGACCGTTTCGGGACCAGCGGGTCGACGGCCGTGCCGAGCCGTTCGAGTAGGGCCGGCGGTGCGTCGGCCACCCATTCACTCACCGCGAGCAGGGCTTACGCTCCGGCGAGGACCGCGCAGGCTGTCAGTGCCAGGAGCCTCACGAGAGGGTGCCGTACTCCCGCGGATCCCGCGGGTCCGGGACCTGCGCGAGGCGTTCCAGCAGAGCGGGAAGATCACCCCTGGACACTTCCGGATGCGGTCTGAGCTGATCAAAAGCAGGGGGGATCAGAGATGATGCGTCGACAGGCACGGGCAGTCCAAGGTCACAGAGCGTAGAGAACTCCATGATCGCGGACGTCCGTGCCTGCTGTGTACCGAACCCCGCTCAACATGACGAGGCGTCAGCAACCGAGCGTCAGCCGACTACGTCGAAGTGGCCGACGAGGGCGCAGTAGTACCCGACTTCCCGTTCGTGCTTCATTCAGATGTTGCCGGTTGGGGTCTTCGCTGTTGCGTTGCCGGACCATCCGGTTGGCTTCCGCTGCGCTCTTCGAGATGCGCGACGAATGGATCGCCTTTCCGCGCCGCCACCTCCCCGAAGGTGATATGGGTGATATCCGCCGTAAGCTCTCTTTTGGTTCCTTCGTGCTATCCAACGCACCGAAATGCAGCTGCCAGTTGATCCCCAACGGCATGACGAGGGCCACTACCTGGCGGATGCGTGTTCCCGGCCGAGTGGCACTCGCTTCGGTATCCTCCCGTGCAGGTCACCGGAGGCCATCTACCCAACGATTACTGGGCCGTTGACCTCAGAGTTTCGTGATAGCGTTCTTGTTCGGAGGGACAATGCAACCTGAAAGGGAAATCGTGAACACGGAGAAGATCGCCGCTCGCCGCCTCTCACTGGAAGAGGTGACGAAGCTCGGCGTGAAAGACAGGATCTTCATTTCCGCCGACACGGCAGAACTCAAGCTTCCCGACTGCTATGTCCCTGCTTTTCTGACCAAGTCCGGTGAGGATTTCGACGGCGGCTCGATCACGGCGAGAACCGTATTCCAGGAAGAGGTCACCTGCCTTCCCGACGACGAGAATGAAGCCGGAATCTACTTGGCCGACGAGAACGGCTCGGCGACCATCGAGGTCCTCCAGTCCGCCGGTGTCGTGCTGGACCTGGCACTTTTCGTCCCTAGTGGGGACAAGGGGGCCCTCACGGCCCTTTACGCTGCGGCCCGGCAGGCCTTCGGCGCCGACGTCGTGCAGATTTGGCGCCAGGGCCTCAAGGAGGTTCCCGACGTGAAGGTCGACATCTTCGAGGAGCAGATTCCCCGGGGGCGCAAGGGGAGCGACAGCCCCAAGCGTGACCGTCGCGCGGTCGACACCTACCCCACCCGTGCGGACTTCATCGAGTTCTCCGCGGGGTGGAAGCCGGTCGTTGAGATTCACAGGCCCATTGTTGACGACACCCCGACCATCTGAGGCGGCGTTACCTCTCGGTCTCGGCCTGAGAGGACGCCGAGAACGCATGCGCCGGCCCCGGTCGACCCCTGAGCGGCCCAGGGAGCCGTCGGAAAATAACTCACGAACGCTGAAGCGCCGTTTCACTCGATGACCTCGCGAGACAGCCCGCCTGACCAAGATCAAAGCCTGAAGTTATTCTGCGACAGCCCTCAGGGCTTCGGCGTAGTCGAATGAGGTCCGCTTCGTGCTCAGGCGAGGCCGAGGATCGTGAGGGGTCGGCGGGCGTCACGCGCATTGCGGCGACGGCCGGAGGCGATGTTCTTCGCGCCGTTCAGTCGCAGGGCGCCGACCGTGAGGTTGCGCCAGGTCGCCATAGCGCGGGGTGCGCTGTCGGTCCGCCACCGCGCACGCGGTCAGGTCGAGGACGGCGGCCAGCGCGTGCCGCACTCCTCGTAGCCGGTTCCACCGCGGCGATCGAGGACGTCGCCGGGCAGGCGGCCAAGGCTGTCGAGAACCTGCAGACCGCGCTGGCCGACGCCGGGGCAGAGTTGTACGACGTCATCAGCACCCGCGTTCTGGTCGCCTCCAACCGCCAGGAGGACCTGGTCACAGCATGGGAGGTGGTCCGGGATGCGTTCGGTGACCACGACGTTCCCAGCACGTTGATGGGCGTGACCGTGCTCGGCTACCACGACCAGCTCGTGGAGATCGAGGCCGTCGCCCCCCGTCCTCGATTCCTGAAGCGCCGGCGCAAGAGGGCCGCAAGGGCCCGGTGGCCGGTGCACTCGATGACCGGTGCACCCGGCCACCGATGTCCGGTCAGCGATGCCAGGCGCCGATTGAATCCTTTTTCAACTTTCTCCCGTATACGTGATTGATGGATGGTTCGAGGGGGGCTTTGCGGAGGGGGACTGAGAAGGGAAAAGCATGGGAGTCCTCGAAAACCTGGCTCCCGCGCTAGGCCACAGCCGTCGTGACCGTTCGACGACGGGCAGGCGCAGGGACACGAGCGAAGACGACCACGATCGCCGTCGGCGTCGGCGCCGGCGTCACGGAGGACACCGTGGTCACGACAGCAGTCACGGATGAAGGTAGGTGCGGAACACTCCTGCTGACTGTCGGCGGCCGGGCCCTGGCCCGGCCGCATCAGTCGGTGAGGCCGAGGCGTGAGGTGATATGAGCAGTGCGCGGCCGATCGCTTCCTCCCCCGGTGGCGCGCAAGGCAAAGGCGGGGGAAAGGAGAAGACGCGTCCTTCCAAGCGCCCTCACCTGCGTTCTTCCGTCAAAATCACGGACCGGATCCCCTACGGAGCCGAGGACGGAACCACCGGCGGCATTGTCGAGCCCGCTCCGCCGGTGGCCCTGCGGGACGTATTCCGGCGCTTCTGGCCGTACACGCGGGGCGGTCGGCGCTGGCTGGTGGTGATCCTGGCCTTCGTCGTGCTGGGCCCCGCCGTCGACGCGGCCGAGATCTGGCTTTTCAAGATCGTCATCGACGACATGCTGGTCCCGCGCAATCTGCACCTCCTGCTGCCGATCGCCCTCGCCTACCTCGCATTCACGTTCTTCGCCGGCACCCTCGCCTTCGCCGACGAGGTGACCTCCACCTGGGTCAGTGAACGCTTCCTGCTGGCCCTGCGCTCCGATCTCTTCCGCCACGTCGAAGGCCTGTCACTGGGATTCTTCGAGCGGCGGCGGCTCGGGGACGTGCTCTCCCGCGTGACCGGGGACGTCGATGCGGTCGAGACGTTCCTGCTCTCCGGGATCGTCAACGCGATCGCCCAAGTGATGCGGCTCGGGATCTTCCTCGGCGTGCTGTTCTACCTCCGGTGGGAGCTGACCGTCCTCGCCCTCGTCATCGCGCCGCTGTTCTGGTGGACCGCCCGGCGCTTCTCCCGGCGGGTGAAGGCCGCCGCGCGCGAGCGGCGGCGCCGCAGCGGCTCGGTCAGCGCGGTCACCGAGGAGGCCCTCGGCAACATCGTCCTCGTGCAGGCGTACAACCGGCAGCGGTGGGAGCACGGCAGGTTCGAGCGCGAGAACCTCGGCCGGTTCCGGGCGGCCATGACGTCGGCCCGTATCGGTGCGGTGTACGCCACGGTCATCGACGTCATCGAGCTGGCCGGCGCGCTGCTCGTGATGGGCCTGGGCACCTGGGAGCTGACCCAGGGCCGCCTCACCCTGGGCGGCCTGATGGTGTTTCTCACCCTGCTGAGCAGGCTCTACAGCCCGATCCGCGGTATCTCCGGCCTCAGCAACACCTTCTACTCGGCGTCCGCCGCCGCGGAGCGGATCATCGAACTGCTCGACCAGCGGCCCCAGGTCGTCCAGGCTACGACCCCCCGGGAGCTCGGCCACGCGCGCGGTGAGATCCGGTTCGACGACATCTCCTTCCGGTACCCGGGGACGACCAGGCCGGCGCTCTCCCGCGTCTCCTTCAGCGTGGCCCCGGGGGAGACCCTGGCTCTGGTGGGGGCGAGCGGAGCCGGGAAGTCGACCGTCGCCAAGCTGCTGCTCCGCTTCTACGACCCGGACCACGGAGCCGTCCGCCTCGACGGGCACGACCTTCGCGATCTGCGCCTGGACGACCTGCGGAACAACGTCGCCGTACTGCTCCAGGAGACCTTGGTCTTCCACGGCACGGTGCGCGACAACATCGCCTACGGCCGCCCCGACGCGAGCGAGGACGACATCATCGCGGCCGCTCACGCCGCGGACGCACACGGCTTCATCAGCCAACTTCCTGAGGGCTACGACACCGTGGTGGGCCAGCGCGGCCGGCTGCTCTCCGGCGGACAGCGGCAGCGCCTCGCCATCGCCCGCGCCATGATCCGTAACGCTCCCCTCCTCATCCTCGACGAGCCGACCACCGGCCTCGACGCGGAATCAGGCCGGCGCATCCTCGAACCACTGCGCCTGTTGATGAGCGGCCGCACCACGATCCTCATCTCCCACAACCTGCTCACCGTCCGCGACGCCACCCTGATCGTGCTCCTTGAGGACGGCCGCATCGCCGACCACGGCACGCACGACCAGTTGGTCAGCCGCAGCGCGTCGTATGCCCGGCTCTACCGGCTGCACGGGCCCGGCGACCCGCCGATGGCCGAGGTGCTGCGATGAGCCGCACGCCGCCCCCCAGGACATCGCCGCTGACGGCCGGAACGACCGTGGCCCCGGGCTACGAGGTCCTTGCCCACCTCTGCCGCACCGGTTGGCTGGACCTCTACGACGCCTGGAGCCAGGAGCGGGAGTGCCGATGCGTCGTGAAAGTGCTGCGTCCGGACCGACAAGGCGAGCAGAGGCTGCGCGAGCGACTGCTGCAAGAGGGCCACTGGCTCCAGACCTTTACCCACCCACACCTGGTCCGCGCCTACGAAACGGGCGAAACCCCGGAACCGCACGTCGTATTGGAGACGCTCACCGGCGAGAGCCTGGCTCACCTCGTCGATCGCCGACGGCGCCGCCTGGCCACCGACGACCTCGCCCTGCTCGGCCTGCATCTGTGCTCGGCGCTCCACTACCTGCACGGCAAGGGCCTGCTGCACCTGGACATCAAGCCGTCCAACATTGTGGTCGGCTGCCGTCGAGCGAAGGTCCTCGACCTGAGCATCGCCCGCCCACCCGGCCTCGCCCCGCCGGGCCTCGGCACCTTCTGCTACCTCGCCCCCGAGCAGGCGCGCGGCGGAATGCTCACCCCCGCGACCGACGTCTGGGGCCTCGGCAGCACGCTGTACGAGGCCGCCACCGGCGCCGTCCCCTTCGACGACACCGACACCGACACCGACACCGACACCGACACCCACACCGCCACCGACAGCGGCACCGGCTCAGGCACCGACGCAGACACCGATCGGTACCCTCAGCTCGACGAACGAGCCCCGTCCGTCACCACACGCCGGCGACTGCCCCACACCCTCGCCGCGGCGATCGACAGCTGCTTGTCCCCCGACCCGGGCGCCCGGCCCTCACTCACCCAACTCGCAGCGGTACTGGACGGTGTGCTGCCACACGGCCGACGCGGAGTGCCGGCCCAGGCATCGCCGACGATCATGAACCATTCACCAGGCTCGTTACGTACACCAGACACCAGACACCAGACACCGAACACCGAGACCAGAAACAGACACGGACCCCAGACACAGACACCAGACGCCTCCGGGAGGTCCCGATGCCTTCTCGCCCAGTTGAGGCTTGGCTGAGGGGAGTTGCCGCCGTCTGCGCGCTCCTCAGCGCGGTCGCTCATCTGCTCATCGTCCCCGAACATCTCAAAGAAATGCCGTACATGGGAATCCTGTTCCTCATCGGCAGTGCGGCGCTTCTCGTCGCCGCGGGAGGTCTTGCGCGGCGGAACCCCGTACCGGCGTGGCTGCTCGGCACATTGGTCAGCGGTGGCATGCTTCTCGGCTTCGCGTTGTCCCGTACTGTCGGGCTGCCCAACTACCAGGAAGCAGGCTGGGACCCCCCTTACGGCGTCCTGTGCATGGTCGCCGAAGTCGCCTTCATCATCACCTTCGTCGCCTGGTGCGGCGTCGCGAAGACGCGGACCCCGCCCGCCGAGGTCACCCGCCCCACCACTTCCGTGCACGCTAGGTAGCCACCGCCGGTACGTCGTGACCACGCCGGCATGTCGTGACCGCGCCAACGCAGCCGTTGTCCCGAGAGAGAATGAATGCGTGGTCTTCCGTAACCGCAGGGCAATCCCCTCGCCGGGGCGGACCGTACACAAGGGTATGCAGAAGTTGCAGCTCCCGGTCGGACGCATCCCCGACGAGGCGCTGCTGGCTGGCCTGGCCACGGGTGATCCGGAGCTCGCCGTCACATTCGTACGGCGATTCCAGCACACGGTCTTCGGCGTCGCGCTTGCGGTCGCCCGCGATCCGCAGCTCGCCGAGGACATCGCCCAGCAGACCTTCGAGCGTGCGTGGCGGCATGCGCAGGTCTACGACTCACGCCGCGGATCGGTGACGACCTGGTTGACGACCATCGCCCACAACCTCGCCATCGACGCCGTCCGGTCGCGTCGGCCGGAGCCGGTGGCCCCCGAGGACCTCGACGCGCTCCTCGGCGCGGTGACCGACACCCCCGAGGAACGAGTGCTCGCAGAGGAGGCGTCGGCCGCCCTACGGGCCGCGGTGGCGCAGTTGCCGGGCGAGCAGGCCCGGGCCCTGGTGATGGCGGGCATCTACGGAATGACCGCTCAGCAGGTCGCCGACCGGGAGCAGATCCCACTGGGCACCGCCAAGACACGGATCCGGACCGCCATGGGCAAACTGCGGACCACTCTCACCTCGCCGAACCCCGTCCCTCCGCACCCGACACATTCCGAAGCTACGAATCCCGCCGATTCGCATCCCGCGTCTCCGAAGCGAGGCGGCCATGAATGAGGCGGCCATGAACAAGGACCTGACCTGCGAACAGCTGCACGAGATCGGTGCCGAACTGGCCCTTGGCGTGCTCTCGGGCCGGGAGCGGGCCGAGGCGGCCGCTCATCTGGACCGTTGCGCGGATTGCCGGGAGTACATCGAGCAGCTCGCCCTCGTCGGCGACGGACTGCTGTCCCTCCTGCCCGGGAGCGAACCGCCGGCCGGGTTCGAAAACCGGGTGGCGCGGCGGCTGACCGAGATACAGGTCGCACGTGACGGACGCGAGAACGCGCGCGGCGCCGCGCTTCGGCCCACGCGAGTCCGCAGAGGCGTACGGCTACGGGTCGCGTCCGCCGCGGCCGTCATCGCGCTGGGCTTCGGGTTCGGCGGCTGGGCCGTCGGAACGGCCATCGAAAACCTGGCCGCCGGCCCTGCACCGCCCGTCCGGACCGCGGAGGGAATGCTGCGGGCGAACCTGACCGCAGGCGGTACGGACCATCGACAACCGGTCGGCGAAATCTACGCCCACCCTGGACCGCGCGGCTGGGTCTTCATGTCCGTCGATCTTGCCGACGCCGGTACCCGGTACAGCGGAAAGGTCATCTGCACACTGGAGCGTACCGACGGCACCACCGTCCGACTCGGCACCTTCAGCCTCCGCGGCGGCTACGGCTACTGGGGTGCCCCGACCTCCGTGAACCTCTCCACGCTGGCGGGCGCCCGCCTGACCGCGACCGACGGCCGCGTCCTCGCCACCGCGCACTTCACCGGGCGCTGATCACTCCCGGCGGAGCAGCCTCCCCGGGGCAACAGACGAGGCAGCCTCACCCGGAGAAAGTGACGCCAGAACGTGACGCGAGAAAGCGACGAGAGAAAGTGACGCTGCGTCCGATCCGGTGATCCCGTGCATAGCGGAGTGCTGTCACGGGGCCGCGGCCGAACGGCGTACGCGGGGCCCAACATTCCTGTTGGGCCCCGCGTGCGTTCTGTGGTGGTCAGTTCTTAAAGGCGTCCTTGCCCTTTTCCTTGGCGGCGCGGAGATCGCCC
>NZ_JNZA01000068.1 GCF_000717345.1 Streptomyces lydicus
TGTACTGGCAGGTGCGGGACGGGCTGGCCTGCTCAGAAGAGGTGCAGCAGGTGGCGAAGTCATGGCGTGAGGCAGGGAGACCGGAGCTGACGACGCGAACCGTGGAGCAGCGGCTGAATGCCTATGTCACCGCCCTGATGGACGCGCTGTCCTGAGCCAAAGCAGCCCAGGACACGGGCCCGGCGACGAGCGCCGGGCCCGGCCGCCACGTCCGGCAGCGGAGCCGATCGCACCCCCGGACCGCGACACCCCCCGCATACGGGCTGGCTCCCGGCCGACAACTCTGCGGCGCCTCCGAATCTCTCCGGTCGCCGGGCTGATGATTTGGATGCAGCGGACGATCATGCCGACAGCCTACGCAGGCGCAAGGTGCAGCCCGTCGGGTTGCAAAGTGCAGAGAAAGTTCCTGAACCCGGTCGAATGCCTTGGGACCAAGCAACGCGCGAGGACGCTCGGGCCCGCAGCTGCTGGATCCAGCTGACAGCCAAGCCGCGAGCGACCGCAGCCAGGCGGGGGCCGGCCCCGCACCGTCGGCGCCCCGAATCCGGTGACCGGGAAAACGACCCCGGGGCCCGGCTATGCCGCGTCGACCGTGATGTCGGATCCGGGCGGCTGCTCAACCCCCGCACGGCAGCGGCCCTGGCAGCCCGCCAAGTAAGACCGAGACCGTCCTCAACGCCTCCACGAGGTCATTGCCCGCCTCCGGCGCGAAAAGACCCAGGTCAGTGTGGTCGCCGTTTGCCCGCCGCGCAGACGCCTTCCACACCTTCCTCTCTGACAACCGCGAGGCCGGAACTGCCATCGCCACGGCCATGGCCGAGGCCGGCGAAAGCTGGTCCCGGACGCTCGCCGAGCAAGATGACGAGCGCGAGGCGACCTGGCGCGGACGCGCACTCAACGCGGAGGACGCCCTCAAGACCGCTCACGCCGAGATCCTCACCCAGCGGACCCGCATCGGTGAACTCCGCAGCGAAATGCGGAACTTGTGGGCAGAATGAACGGAGGAGGCCATCCAACGGATCACCACCGAGAACACCACCCTCAAGCAGCGAGTCCGCCAGCTCACTGCCGGCAACCGCACCCTCGACGATCGACTCCAGGCTGCCCGCTCCAACCTCCGTTTCCAAGACCGGCGCCTCGCCGACCTGGAAGCCCGCGTCGCCGAGCCCGGAGCGGCAACATGATCCTGTCCTCGAAGCCAAGGAAGGAATACACGTTGAGCATGCAGTTCCCCGCCCCGGGGCGCGTTATCAACACTGAGGTACGGCTCAAGGCCCAGCGGGTCCTCAAGGCCATGTCCACCGATGCCCGCAGGGTATGGGAGGAAGCCATGGAAGAGGTCAACGAAGATGCGCTGGGCGAAGGCGTTGTGCTGTCCACCCAGGCATTCAAGGGAAAGTTCGATCCTGACGACGAAGTCTGGCTCGGACCGGCAGAGTTGAACCTGGACAGGTACATGTGTGAAGAGGGCATGGGCGTGCTGACGTTGATCGAGTACGCCATCGCCGGAACCGTCACCCGCTGCGAAGTTACGACATGCCGTCAGTTCGGCGAGGTGGTCCACCGCATGGTGATCGGGGAAATCGTCATGGGCGGCACACCTACCAGCGCCACGTCTCCGGGGCTCCCCCGAGGAGCGGTCTGATCTCAGTTCTCCGATCCTGAGGCCACAGCCGGAACACATCGCGGGCCCGTCCACCGTCGCGGTTCATCTCATAGGCGATTTCAGGGCCGAGGTCGGGACGGAGGGCGTGATCCCTGGGACTTCAGGTGATCTCTACCAATGCCGGTATTTCCCTGCCGCCCTCGTACTTTTATTCTATTGTCTCCCTGATCCAGGGAGAGGTACATGAGTGTGGGGCGTGGACGAAGACGGCTGGCCGCCGTGGCGCTGATTCTGATTCTGCCGGGGCTGGTGTCGAGCGGATGCGGTGAACGCACCCCACGGGAGCCGCCGCCGAAGAAGGCCGCGCATGCCAAGCCGGCCAAGCTGTCCGAGAAACTCGACAAGAACGGCACCACCATCGTCGTCGGGAATACGAAGGCCCCGGTCACGGTGCATCTCTACGAGGACCCGCGTTGCCCGGTCTGCCAGGATTTCGAGGTGACCGGTGGTGGACCGGCCCTCCGCGTCATGACCCAGCGGGGTGAGGCGAAGACCGAGTACACCCTCGCGTCCTTCCTTGACCAGAGAGCGGGCGGCGGCGGCTCGAAGAGGGCCGTCAACGCCCTGCGTGCCGCGCTGGAAGCCGGAAAGTTCGCCGAGTACCACGCCGTGATCTACCGGTACCAGCCGGCAGAAGCCGTTGACGGCTACACCGACGCGCTGCTGCTGAAACTGGCCGGCAAGGTGGCGGGACTGCGCGGCCCGGCATTCGACTCCGCCGTCAAGACCATGAGGTACCGCGAGTTCGTCGATCGATCCGAGCGGGCCTACGAGCGAGCCGGGGGAGATGACCCCCGCGGCCCGGGCACGCCCACTGCAGTGGTCAATGGCCTGCAGGTGCCGGAGCAGTACTACGGGGTGCTCTTCGACCGAAGGTTGTTCACGCAGTTCCTCAAAGCAATCAGGAATCAGCCAGGGCAGTGGTCGTCGTAAGGGGCGTTGCCGAGGCCGCGGCCGCCCTTGAGGAACTGGACGAACAGACGCTGGTGGACGACGCGTCCGGAGAAGGATGACGCCCCGCAGCCGCGAGATATTCGCCCACCACCACACCCCACGCAAACTCATCGCCACCGGCCAACAAACCCTGATCCAAGTAACCCGCCGCACCCCCTGAAAGCCCCCTAGCGCCGTCCTCCAACACCGCACTCCCACCCCTTGGTGGCGCCGGCCCGCACTCAACTGCTTCGAGATCAGGGCTGATTACCTGGACTCATGCGCGGGGGCGCGGCGGACGGTGACTGCCGAGCATGGAACAGGTGCCGAAGGGAGACCCCGACGCCCTGCCGCCCCAGCAGCCGTCCTCTGACGTTGCGTTGCTGTCAACCGCTGAGGAGCCCCACCGGCCTCGAAATCCGGTGGAGCTCCTCACAGGCTATTCGAATATTACCGAGAAGCGATCGGACCATCCGAAGGATTCATCCTGTGCCTGAACACGGAGGAGGAGATCGCGAATCTTCTCAAATTCGCTTTCGCCCAACGCCGTCCGGCTCAGCCCTGCCCTCTTCCAGACGATCTCGATCGGGCGCTCTACGTCCGTTGACAGTCGATCCCACAGGGCGCTCAGGTTGGCTCCATAGTAGGGGCCAAAATCTAGAGCTCGAGACAAGAATTCATGAAGATCACTCTCAGAGTGAATCGCTGAACCATCGATTTCAATCCTCATGAGTTCTCATTTCCAGTTGGGTAGCTGATAGAAGCTCCTGTAGTGGTCGCTGGTTACGTAAGCGAGCCCGTCGTTCGAATAGACCAACCGAGTTCCCGGCTGCTTCGACCGCTTCATCATGTTGTTGATCCCCACATCTGCTTCGCGCCACGTCCGACCCCTGACGCTTGGCAGCGACCCGTCGGAATTTTCGAATACATCTCCGCCGATCTGAGCGCCCGGTATTTTGTTTCCCAATGCCTTTCCAGGTTCCCAGCCGGCAGCAGAAGCTTGCGCCTTGGTCACATAGTTACCGGGCAGGCTCCCCGTCGCGCGGAGACTTTCCATCAGCGGATTTGCCGCTTCCGCAGCTGCAAGAGCGCCACCGTACCGAATGCACGTCGAGTTATGCACAAGTACCGGGGTTTGCCCTGCCAGCACATAGTACGTGTGAGTGCCTGCGATGGTGAGGTCGTGCGTCTGCTGCTGCTTGGAGAAGTGGCGGAGCGCGGCGATCTTGACCTTTGCGCCCTGGGGGGTGCGGAGTTCGGTTCCTGGACGGAGGTCGCCGGCGTTGATCCACTTCTTCTTGTCAACGGACCAGAAGGGGTGGGTGTCGGTGGCGATGATGCTGGAGTCGCCGGATGGGGTTTTGAAGATGAGGTCGGTGAAGTGTTTGTCGTCCTTGGTGACGATCGTGGCGACGACACGGCGGCTGGTGGTCTTGCCGGTTCTCGGGTCGGTGGCGATGACCTTGTCGCCGGTCTTTACGTCCTCGATGCGCTTTTGCTTGCCGTTGGCGAGGGCGACTTCGGTGTCGGGGACGAAGCTGTGGAAGCAGTTGCTCGCCTTGCCGGCGAGACGTCCGGCCATCCTGCCGGGGATATCGCCCTCGGTTGCAGCAGCTAGGGCTGCGGTGGCAAAAAGCTTGCTGAAGCTGTAGACGTCGTCGGGGCAGCCACCCTCGAGCCGGTAGCAGGCTTCGCTGAGCGCGTGCATGATCCGTACGCCGGCTAGCGGGCCATCTTCGAAGCGCGGGTTGCCCCACGGCTTGAATTCACTGGTGACGTTCGTGAACTCCCGCTCGAGGTCAGGGGCTTTCGCCCAGCTCAGAGGGGCGGAAACGCCCGGGTAGATCTCGTAGCGAGTCGGGCCGTTGTAGGCGGTGCGGCAGTACGGCTGGATGCAGGCGCCAGGGCCCGGGATGTAGTCCTTGGAGCCGGAGAGGCGCATGCCGCCGTGGCTGTTGTGGACGACTCCGCTGCCTCCGTGGCCTCCGGGGTCGGCGAAGATCATGCCGGTGGGGTCGTTGAAGGTGAGCGGGTTGTTGTTGCCGTAGGTGTAGCCGTTGATCTGCTGGGGATCGGCCGGGTCCATCACCGGGTCGACGGAGAGGAAGCGCCCGGTATCCGGGTCGTATTCGCGGGCGCCGAGGTGGGTGAGGCCGGTGTCGGTGGTGTCGTCGGTGCCGCCGACGTAGCCCTTGGTGCCGGGCCAGGTGGTGGGCTTGGTGCCGCGAAGGGCGCCGAAGGGGAGTTGGCGGCGTTGGGTGAGGGTTTGGTTGGTGGTGTTGATGGCGAGTTGGCCGGTGCCGAGGCGGTCGGCGAGGGTGACGGTGTAGGTGCCGTCGTCGGCCAGGACGGCCTGGTTGCCGCTGCCCAGGGGGATGTAGCGGGTGGCCTTGGGTTTGTCGGCGCCCTTGTCGAGGGTGACCTCGGTGTGGTCGCCGAGGGTGAGGGTGGTCTTGGTGTCGGTGCGGGTGATCAGGCGGTTGCCGTCGGCGTCGTAGACGTAGCTGGTGGTCTTGGTGCCTGTGTCGCCCGCCGGTTCGGTGACCTTGGCCAGGTGGCCTTCGACGTCCCAGGTGAGGGTTTGCTTGTCGCCGTGGAGGACGCGGGTGGTGGTGTTGCCGGTGTGGTCGTAGCCGTAGGTGGAGGTGCTGGTACCGGTGGGGCCGACGGCGTTGACAGCCGTGAGGGTGTGGGGCTGGGGAGTGCCGGGCTTGGGGTAGGTGTAGGTGTTCTTGGTGTCCTTGGCGGTGTCGCCGGTGGGGTCGTGCTGGGTGAGGGCGGTGCGGTTGCCGGCGGTGTCGTAGCCGTAGGACTGCCAGTAGGGGGCCGGGCCGGCGAGCAGGGGGCCGGCGGGCTTGTCAGCGCAGGTCTTTTCGTCCTGGGTCCAGGCTTCGGTGAGGCGGCGCAGGTAGTCGTAGGTGAAGCACTGGGTGTCGGTGCCGGAGCGGGACACGTCGGACAGTGCGGTGACGTTGCCGGCGGGGTCATAGCCGTAGGTGGCGGACTGGTCGACGCCGGCGACGTCCTGGCGGTCGACGCGGGAGTTGGACAGGCGCTGGGTGCCCCACTCGTAGGTGTTGGTGACCTGGGTGAACTTGCCGCCACCGCCGACGATCTTGTAGGTGAGGGGCTTGCCGGCGAGCGTGTAGGTGGCGTCGGAGCGGATGCCCGTGCCGTAGACGGTGGTCATCCGAAGGGTGGCGTCGTCGTAGGTGTAGTTCCACCCCTTGCCGACGATGTTCCCCATGGTGGAGAAGCTGCGCGCCTTCGGCAGGCCGTTGCCGTAGTACGAGGTGCCGGCCTGATAGGTGCCGGCCAGTGCACCCTCGGAGTCGGGGATGACGGTGGCGGTGCGCTGCGGTCGGTAGAGGGTGTCGTATTGGGTGACCTTGGTGGTGTACGGCGTGCCGTTGAGGTAGCGGGTGGATTCGGCGAGCTGGCCCTTGGCACCGGCGAGGGTGTCGTAGACCCACTTGGCGCGCAGCGGGCCGTCGGGTGTCTTGTCGTGCAGTTCGGTCTTGCGGCCGAGGCCGTCGTAGACGGTGGCCAGTACGTCCCCGTTGGCGTCCTCGCTGGAGATCTGCTGGCCGCGGTCGTCGAACGCGGCCTTGGTGACGCCCTTGTCGGGGTCGTTGGCCCAGGTCTGGTTGCCGAGCTGGTCGTACTGGTAGGCCCACTTGTTGCCGGCCGGGTCGGTGACGCTTTCGAGCTTGCCGGCCGGGGTGTAGGTGTAGCGAGTGGTCTCGGCCGGGGCGTCGGCGGCGCGGGTGTGGTGCTGCAGGAGTTGGGTGGTCTGCCCGCGGGCGTCGGTCACCGTGGTAGTGGCCGTGCCGCCTTCGGGCGGGAGCACGGTGGTGCGGTCACCGCCGTAGAGCGTCTTGGTGACCGCCAGGACCTTGCCGCCCTCGCCGTTGCCGGCGACATCCCGGCTCTCGGTCTCCCGGCCCAGCCCGTCGTGCGTCTTCCAGGTCTGGGTCTCGACGCCGAGGGCGTCGGCGGGCTTGAACAGCTCGCGTTCCGGCTTCTTCAGCGCGTAGTACGGGGCGAAGGTCTTCGCCACCAGCCCGCGTTCGTCGTAGAACGTGTCGCTGATCAGGCGCCCACCGTCAGGGCCGGGCGCCTGGACCTGGCGGGTGCGCAGGTAGCCGTCGTACAGGGCGTAGGAGACCGTCTGCGACTGAGCGCTGGGGTTGAGGGTGTACGTGGCGACGGCAGCCGGCTTGCCCTCCTCGACCAGGTAGGCGAACTGGTAGGTGGGCAGGGAGCCGCGGTCGGGCAGCCACACCTTCACGGAGCGGCCCAGCGCGTCGTACTTCAGCGTGGTGCGCTTGGCGTTGGTGTCGACGGTGGCGATGGGCTGGCCGCGCAGCGGGTCGAGTTCGGTTGTGGTGGTCTGGGCGGTGGTGGCGTCCTTGGCGTCGGCGGGGGGTGTGGTGACGACGGTCTTGGTGGGGATGCCGGTGACGGGGGAGTAGGCCGTGGTGGTGGTGCGGCCGTCGGCGCGGAGGGTGCGGGTGGGTGCGCTGTCGCCGATGGCGGTGACGTTGGCCGTCAGGTCGGTGACCTTTTGCGGGCGGCCGTAGCCGTCGTAGGTGGTGCCGGTCTCCAGATAGGTGGCCGTGGTGCCGTCGTGCTTCTTGAGGTTGGCAACCGCGGTGGCGTCGCCCTTGGTGGGCGCTGTGCCGTAGCCACCCCCGTCGTAGGTGGTGCGGACGTCGGAGAGGACGTCCTTGGAACGGTCCGGGCTGCTGCCGCATTCGGTGGCGACGGTCTCGACCCGTGCGGGCAGGGTGAGGATGTTCTTGTCGGTGTTGGTGGCGTAGGTGGTGCGGGTGCAGCGGTCGTCGTCGGTGGTGGCGTCATCGCCGCGGTCGCTGACCTCGGTGACGCGTCCGGCGACGGTGTCGAAGGTGGAGGCCGTGGTGGTCGTGCGCCACTTCGCGCCGGCGCCGTCATCGAGCGAGGTCCAGGCGCGGGCGCTGGCCGTGCCGGTGAAGTTCGCGGTGACGGTTCCCCAGTCGCGGACCTTCTTGGCCGTCTGGTGGTGCCAGGGCCGGCTGACGGTCTTGGTGAGGATCTTCCCGCCGGGCCCCGAGTACGTGGCCGTCTTGTAGGGGAAGCCGGCCGCGGAGGCGTCGTCGGTGAGCGGCTCTCCCTCGCCCTCGTCCAGGGCGACGGAGACGTTCTTGGTGCCGCCGCTCGCGGTCTTGCGGTCGCCGTCCATGCCGCGCAGGAAGTAGCTGTCTTCTTGCGTCTTCATGGCGTCGGCAGGCGTGCCCTGGCCGCCGGTCTGGACGCGGACGTGGCCGTAGCCGCGCCACTGTGACCAGGTCTTGAACTTCTCCTTGGTCAGCCCGTCGTCATCGTCGTAGTGCCAGGCCGCGTCACCGAGGTAGCTGTAGCGGGTGACCTGGTCGGGGGCCCCGCCGGTGCGGTCGGTGGTCGTCACGGAGGTGACGACGTACTTGTTGAACCACGACTTGTCCATGTCGTCGCTGGAGCTGCCGCCGATGAACTGCGGGAAGCAGCGGGTGGTGTTGGACTCCGGGGTGGGCAGGTCGTCGAACGCGCAGGCGGGCTCGGAGTAGCCGACGTCGGTCTGGCCGCCGTATTCGTCGTCGACGGTCGACAGGCGGTCCTTGATGTAGGGGGCGTATCCGTCGCCGGTCTTGTCGAGTCGGTTGGCCAGCTGGGTGTAGGCGAAGGTGGTCTTCGGCAGGGTGAGGGGCGTGGTGTCGGTGTGGCCGGTGTGCTGGATGGATTCCAGTTCCAGCTGGTAGTCGACATCGGCCTTGCCCCAACGCTGGTTCAGGGCCCAGGAGTCGACCGGGGTGAGTGCGCCGTCCTTGAGGACCTCGGTGGTCACACCCGTCAGCCGCTTGCGCGTCCAGAAGGTGGGGGAGAAGCGCCCCTGGTCACAGGTGCTGCCGGCCTTGCAGTTCAGGTCCCAGGGCGTGTCGTACCAGTAGAAGCTCTTGGCGTCGATGGTGTCCGCCGCGCAGGTGACCCCGGTCTGGGGCAGGCAGCGCTCGGCGTTGCTGAAGGAGACCTGGGCGAGCGGCTTGCCCGCGTACAGGTCGCTGGACGACCGGCCGTACTCGATGCGCTTGAGGGAGCCGCCGCGGATGTACGGGGTGTCGTCGTCCTTGTTCAGGTCACGCCCGTAGGAGTTGGTCTCCTTGTCGTAGTAGTACGCGATCGCGTCGCCGTGCGGGTCGACGACGTAGTCGAGGTTCCAGCGCCAGCCCTGCTGGCACCAGGAGTCCTTGAAGGCGTCCTTGTGGCAGTCCTCGCCGCTGTTGTTGCCGAAGACCGGCACGGTCCAGGTCGAGTCGGTGGTGTCCTTGCCGGCCGCCCAGCCGGGCAGCTTGTGGTAGCCGAAGTAGAACCGGGTTCCGGAGGGGTCCGTCAGCTCCCAGTACTCGTTGTCGTTGTCACCGTTGTCCCGCGCCGCCGACGTCAGGCGCTTGATCTTCGTGCCGTCGTCGTTCTGGAGCTTCCACTCGTCCTTTCCGGCCGGGACGAGCTCGCCGGCCTTGCCGTTGAAGGAAATGAAGGCGTTGTCATACGACCAGCACAGATCGCCCGGCTTGTTGCCGTCGGCGTGCTTCTCCCCGTCGTCGGAACAGGGCTTGTAGCGGCGCTCGATGTACCCGGGCCACAGCTCGAAGCCGTCACCGACCCACGAACCCTGGTTGTTGCTGTTGCCGGTGCGGCCGTCGATCGAGCCGGACGAGTACGACAGGCCCACGCTCGGCTTGAGGCCGCCGGGCACCTCGGGGACGGGCATGTCGTAGGACCAGGTGAAGTCACCGGTGTTGAGGTTGGTGTCCCAGGTGGCGGAGGGGGACAGGCTGGTGGCCTTGTAGTCGCCCTTGACGCTCTTGTCGTCACCGACCGCCGCAAGCACGGTCGGGCCGTTCGCGCGCAGCGGAACCGAGGACGCGGTCAGGGTGTGCTTCTCGGTGTTGTTGCTGGTGGCGAGCGGCTTCGCGATGCGGCACGCGGACTTGTCCGGGGTGGTCGCGGCGCACGCAGGGAGTTCGACCAGGCGCAGGCGGGAGGCGTAGCCGCCGCCGTAGGCCCCGGCGAAGTCGCCGTAGTCGACACCCACCCGTAAGGAGCCGGGCTGCTGCCCGGCGGCCGCGGGGGAGCCGCCGGCCGGCTGAAGGGTGAACAACACCCCGTCGATGCCGGCCCGGCGACTGTACTGCTGGCTCAGGACGCCTGCGGCCACGGCTTCGGGTACCGCCTTGGACATCCCACTTCGGTGCGCCCCGGTCGCCTTGGTTGACCTTCGCGAATCTGACTCGGCGGGAGCGAGCGTCAGGGGAAGACGCTCGTTACTCCCGCCTGCTGCCGACGACGGAGGCACGGCGCCAGGACCGGCGAGGCGAATGGTCGCCTTGGTGGCCTTGGGCCAGTTGCTCCTGGGGCGCTCCTTGGGGACGCGTGGTCTGCTGGGGAGCTTCCGGGGCTTGACCCGCATGCCATCGATCCCCGGAACGGGTTTTCCGACGTCGGGCCGGCTCGGTGCCCCAGGTGCCGCTGCCGCTTGAGCCACCGGGAGAGCCTGCAACAGGGATCCGGCCAGCACCGCAGAGACGCCCATGGCGACTTTGCGGTGGAGCCGAGTACGTCTGAAGAGGCCGCGCATGCCGTTCACTTCTGTCCCCACCTCTTGTTGCTCACCGATCGGAGCCGTCGGCACCGTGGTGTTCCACTCCGGAAAAAGTGCACTGGTGTGTGGCGGGCGGTCCGAGACCGCCCGCCACGTGATCAGCCCGCGTCGGGCACGTTCGGTACCTCGGTGGGCAGCTCGTACCACTCGCCTGCCAGGCGGCCGATTTGTTCCTCGGTGAGCGCGCCCTGGAAGGCCCAGACGTCGTCGATCGAGCCAGGCCAGTAGTCCCGGAAGGCGCCACGCCCCTTCGCCCGGCCGATCTGCAGTGACTTCAGGGCCTCGATGGAGATGACGTCTTCGGCCCACGGCACCACCTCGGTGCACTGCGCATCATCGGCCCGGCCGTCGCCGTCCGCGTCCAGGCAGGCCGCCTCCCCGAGCTCACCGTTGACGTAGATGCGCAGGAGCCGGGCGAAGCCGTCGTACACGATCGCGATGTGGTTCCAGTCCGTCACGCTGCTCATGGGGTGCGCGCTGCCTGCCCAGTCGTAGTCCGTATCGCTGGTGTCGGTGCGGGAGGTGACCGCCTGCCACACTCCGTCACCTGTCTTCGTCGGGTTCGGCGCCAACCCCATGGCGAAGCCGCTGGCATTCGTTGCCTCAGCGCTCACCAGCACCGCCGGGCGGGTGGGGACCGATGCCGCCTGTGCCCATGCGGTCACGGTGAAACTCTCACTGGTGTCGAGGGGGATCGCGCTGGAGGCATAGCTCTGTGCGCCGTCCAGGACCAGCCCGCCGTCTCCCAGGAACCCTGCCCCGCTGACCTGCTTCGCCCCGCCGCTCAGCGTCATGGCCGGCCCCTGCGCTACGGAGTTGGCCCCGGGGCTGGCTGTCTGGTCGAACTGCCAGCGGCCGGTCAGGACCGGTCGTCGCTGGACGAGCTGGTGGATCTCGCCCTCGGAGACCGGGCGGTCGAAGGTCCGCACGTCATCGATCTGCCCGGCCAGGTAGTCGGTGTAGGCGCCCCGGTAGAGAGCCCGACCGATCTGCAGGGCACCGTCGCCGTACCATGCCTGCGGTGCGTCGGCGCTGCCCTGCAGGATGCCGTTGACGTACAGGCTCACCGTGTTGTGCACCGTGTCGTGCACCGCGGCCAGGTGCACCCACTTGCCGATGGTCGCCTTCTGCTTGGAGGCGACGCGTTGCTGGGTGAGGCCACCGTCGGTGGCGTCCTTGGTGGCAAGACGGGCACTCCACACGCCACCGGATGCTTCGTAGGAGAGGTAGAAGGCGCTGAGGAAGCTGCCGTCCTGCGCCACGACCGTCTGGTTGCGTGCGGCGTCGGTGACCCGGGCCCATGCGGTGACCGCATAGGAGCGTTCGGTATTGAAGTGCGCGGCGCCCACCGAGGCGTAGTCGTCCTTGCCGTCCAGGGTCAGGGCGTTGCCCGCCACGCCTGCCTTACCAGGCTCGGCACCGCCGTGCAGGACGGCCGGCATGACCTCACCATGGCCGCTGACCTGCTTGGCATCGGTCGGCTCGTCGAGCGGGAAGACCGCACGGGCCGGTCGCCCGGGACCAAGGATCCGCTCCTTGTTGTACAGCCGGGTGACCTCACCGGCGGAGACCGGCTTGTCGAAGATCTGCACCTCGTCGATGGAACCGGGGAAGAAGGAGCCGGGCGTCCCACCGTACGAGCCGGCGCCCAGCTGGAGGCCGCGCCGTGCGTTCCATGCGCCGACGTACGGCGTCTGCCCGACGAGCTTGCCGTTGACGTAGAGCTGGAGCACCTTGGCGGTGCTGTCGTAGGCACCCACCAGGTGGGTCCATTCGTTCGCGGTGACACCACCGGGCTGGGACGCCATAGCGCGGGCGATGGAGGCGTCGGGGCTGTCGGAGGTGTACTGGTTGAACACCCACCGCTTGAGGTCAAAGGAGTAGTACAGCTCGAAGCCGGGCCGGTTGTTGCCCGGCTGGGTGGCGACGATCGCCGCATGGTCGGGCACCTGGTTGGGGCGGACCCAGGCCGAGACGGAGAACCCACGGGAGGTGTCCACGACGGGGATGTCGGTGGCTGCATAACCGTCGACGCCGTTGAGGGACAGCGCGCTGCCCACCACCCCCTCCGCACCAGGTGTGGCTCCGCCGTGCAGCTCCGCGGTCCGCGCCGGGGTGGAACCCTTCGCTTCCGTGGCGCCGGCCACCTCGTCGAACTGCCAGGTGGCACGCTCGGGTTGCCCGGCCTTGACCCGGAACTGGTAGGTGCGGATCTCGCTTCTGTTGCCGGCTGCGTCGGTGGCCTGGACGGTCACGAAGTTCAGTCCGGGCTTCTCCGGCAGGACGGAGATGTTCCGTGCCGCCCCGCCGCTCGTCGTCACCGTGTTCTTGTCGGACGGGTCACCGTTGACGCCGTACGTGTAGCGGTTCACGTCCCGGTGGCTGTCCGCCACGGTGAAGGTGCCGTACTGGCCCACCCCGTCGTACCAAGGATCTTCAGGATTCTCGGGGTCGGAGGAGGGGTACTCCCCTGAGCCAATCGTGGGGGCCACGGGCACCTGGGTGTCGAGGACGAAGTAGCACGCCTCGGCGGACCCGGTGAACGACCACGGTGAGTACTGCGCGCCGTCGTAGGTCCGCACAGCCCAGCTCACCGTCGTGTTCACCGGGACCTTGGGCAGGGGGATGGCGAAATCGGAGCCGGACCCCTTCGCCGTCGTCAGCCCCGGCTTCCACCGTGCGATGGCGCCCTTGCCGTCACCGGCGTCCCAGGTCGCCTGGAACTGGACCTGCACCTTGTCCCGATCCGGGTCGGTGATGTTGTTCGCGTACAGCACACCCCCGCTACGCACCCGCGCCGGAGCGCCGGACTTCTTGCACGTTCCGCCGTACTGCATCGTCAGCTGGGAGGGCTTCACCTGCGGCGGCGGCCGGTTGTACTTCACCCGCAGAAACGCCTTGTCGGAGAAGCGCTTCCACGCCAGACCGTCGCCCTCGCTACCCGCCTTCAACCCGAACGTCAGCGTCGGCCACTTGTTGTCCGCCGCCTCCTGCACCGCGGACCTGATGCCGAACTCGGCGTCCTTGGCCGCGCAGCCCTCATAGCCGTAGGCGAAGCTGTCCGCGGCCAGCTGCTTCTGCCAGAAGCCCGACTCGTTCTGTGAGTTCCATGTCGTCGAGGACGAGATGGGCTTGGTCCGCCACAGTTCCACCTCCTTCTTGCTGCAGGAGGCCGACCAGGTGTTACGGACCACGAACTCGGCCGACAACACCGACTTACCGGCGAACGCCGACGTCGGGATCTGGTAGAAGAGCCGCTTGGTGTCCTCGGGCTGGCAGTGGTTCCAGTCGCAATACCCCATCCCCGCGTCGTGGTCGCCGTTGAACTTCCACTGCGGGGAGGAGGCCCAGTACTTCGACGCCATCGTCCAGGAGGCCGCCCGAGGGGTGGACCACTGCGGGTCGATGTAGACGGGGTAGACGGTGTCCTTGCCCTTCAGCACGCCGGCGTCGGGCTTGAGGACGACCTGGTCCTGACCGGTCGGGACGTCCACTCCCACAGGCGCGAGCTTGCCCGACTCGCCGGCCGACGGTTCACCGCCCCCGGCGTCGCCCTCCGCCCCTCGGAGGGCGGTTTTCCCTTCGCCCGGTACGGACTTCGCCCCCTTGCGGGCTGCTGCGGCGTTCCCCCCACCCGTACCCGTACCTGTACCCGTACTCGAGTCCCACATCAGCGGCGTGGGCGCCTCGAAGACCGCAGAGCCTGCGCCCTTGTCGAGTGCCTCCAAACCACCGGCCGCCGTCTCCTTGACGTCCATGCCGTCGGCCGCCAGCTTCAGCCGCAGCTGCGCCAGCTGCGAACTGGCGGCAGCTTGAGCCGTCTTGACGACCAGGAGCTGGGTGAAGCCGTCGGCCTGAGCCCCCATCCGTAGGTCCACACCGGGCAGGACGTCGCGATACGTGGCCTGTGCGCCGTCCAGCACCGGAGCCGGCAGGGATCCTGGCCAGGACAGCGCCAGCTGACGACCCACCTTACGAAGCGTCACCAGTGGCGTGTCGCCACCGCCGGAGAACGCCAGGCTTACGGCTGCCGCCTTCGGCACCACCGTCCCGTCGCTCCGCTTGGTCAGGTCGGTGTCGATGTCCTGCCACTGCCCCGAGACCCGGGTGCGGACCGGACGGAGGTACTGACGGGCCTCAAGCTTGCCGTCCGCAGTGGCCACGACATCAGCCGACTCACCCCGGAGCGAGGTGACTTCGACCTCCCGGCCGGTGCGCTTGGCCTGCTCCAGGGCGGTGTCTTCGTTGGGCGCTTCGGTGTCCGACTGCTTTGTTGAGGCGACGGCCGTGGCAGAGGGTGCCGACGGATGGGGCACGGCCCAGGCGGGCGGTGCGAGGGCCACTGGCAACAGACTTGCCGACAGCAGCCCGCCTAACCCGGCTGAGAGCACTCGATGTAAGCGTCCGCGACGCACTGAGCCAGGCATTCCCGTCATCCCCCGACCACAAAAATGAAGATTCCATGAAGAAGTTGTGGGCGGGAACGTATATGCCGGAGGGTTTGCCTGGGTACCTCCATGAAACGGCATCCATGGAACGGAACCGACATTCCGGCAAGCGGAGCTGTGTGATGCCTGTCACCGCGCGGGAAGGTTGTACCGCTTCTGGCCGTATCCGCAGCAAGAATCCGCCAGAGCAGCGTCACCGCCGGACCTGGATAACGGCTTCCGACCAGGCCGCCCTCGACCAGGTGCAGTCCGTGAAGCCCGGGGGCCGTGCGTGAGCATCAACAGATGGATCGACGGCAAGGTCCTGGTCATCCTCCAGGCGTGCGGGGTGAGCCTGCTCGGCGGCGACGGGGACACTCTGCGCTCGATCGCACGCTCCTGGGACACCGTGGGCAGGGGCCTCACCGGAGCGAGCAGGGCACTCGACGGCGATCGAAGCGGTCGACCACAAGGGCTGGCACGGCCAGGCCCGCGAGGCGTTCCAAAAGCACTGGGCTCATCAAAAGCACGCCCTGACCGACGCCGCGCACAACTTTCACCAGGTGGCAGCGGGCCTGCGGAATTATGCCGACGAGATCGACGACATGAACAAGGACATCATCGACATCTGCGTGGAGATCGGGGGGATGGAGGTGACCGGCGTTGTCCTGTCCGTCTTCACCGGCTTCCTTTCCGACGTCGTCGCCAACGCGGCGGTGGCCGAACGAGTAGCCAAGGTATGCGACTTGGTTAAACTCTTCACCTCGGCGGCCGAGAAGGTGGCCGCGCTCATCGAGCGGTTCGCGGGCCTGAGCGAGGGAACGGCCGCTGTGGTGGAGCGGCTGCTGACCACAGGCGCGAAGCTTGCAGGTCAGTTCGCGAAGAAGGGCGCCGAGAGTTTCGCGACGAACTCCGTCGCCGACTTCGGCAGCGCGATGGCGAACCAGGCCCTGCACGGCCGGAAGGCGACCGTCGGCGACGACCTTCTCGACGGAGCCCGGGCCGCGGCCGGCACAGCGGCTTTCACCGCGGGCGGCGCCACCTTCGCCGAGGGAGCTCATGTCACGGGCGTGGCCGGACGGATCCTACGGGGCGACGGCGCGGTCGGCACCAGCATCAATGGCGCATCGGGCAACGTGGCCGGCGGCCTCACCAACGACCTGGCTGCTGATCAGGACGACACGACCCTCGCATGGGACGCGGGCATCAACGCCGCGACCGGCGCTGTGGGCAACGCCCAGAACCACGGCGTCACCCACCTCCTGGAACAGCACGGCAGCTTCGGCGGCGAAAACCTCAGCGACCGCGGCAAGCTCGCCGACGGCGCGTTCAAAAACACCGTAGGCACCACACTGAACACAGGCGTCTACGTGGCCGGGTCCGGCGCCGAAGCCGATCTACGGGAAGCGTTCGACGACGAGTGAACCCCACCCACTACCTGAGAATGAGAACTGCATCCGTCTGGACACCGAACCCGGGCCACCCTCTGGCCTGGGCAGGCTTCTTCGCCCTGCTCGTGGTGATTACCGGCGGCGCGGTCGTCCTCATCGCACTCCTCGTCTCCTACCGGCGCCAGAGCAAGCTTCCGCGCCCCGCGCGAACGCCCCCTCGCCCCGCTGCTCGCCACCATAGGCGCCCTGGTGCTCACCGGTGCCGGCATCGCGGCCCTGGGTTTCTGGCTGTACTGAGAGCTGGTCGCCAGGACGCGTAGTCGGCTGCAGGGAACAACGCCGGCGCAGCCGCGACGGACTGCGCCGTCCTGAGCGACGGCGAGGACGGTTGAGGGGTCTGACCGGGGAGGCCGGAGAAGGGGGAGGGCGCCCGCTGGCGGACGCGCCTCACCTCGGACGCAACCTCGCGGGCGCCTGAAGGTCACCCTCGGGCGAGGGTGCCGCGTGAGCAGCGCCACCGCGTCCGTGGTCAGCGGCTGCTCCTGGCCCGGGTGGTTTTCTTGCCGCCGGGGCTGGACGTCGTCGTGCGGATCTCCTCGGTGGCTGCGCGGAAGGCGGGCGCGGCGTGCCTGAAGTAGTCGAAGAGCAGGGCGCGCTGCTCGGACGTGTAGCGCGCCAGGATCTCGGCGATGTGGCGCCGGGCCGGGCCGACGACCTCCTCGATGCGGTCGAGCGCGTCGGGCACCGGCTCGACGATCACGCGTCTGCGGTCGTTGGGGTCCGCGGCGCGGCGCGCGTATCCGGCCTGCTCAAGGCGGTCGATCAGGCGGGTGGTGGCGCCAGTGGTGAGCCCGGTCCTGGAGGCCAACTCGCCCGAGGAAAGGCTGCCTTCGCGTGTGATCAGGCTGAGTGCGTACCACTCCGAGGTGTGCAGTCCTGCCGCCTCCGCGCTGGCCAGGCCCTGGAGGCCGACCGCATCCAGGTACTCACGGAAGACCAGATGCTCGTCCGCGGCGTCTGCGGGGGTTGTCATCGGTGGAGCCGCCTCCTAAAGTTATCTGCATGCATGCAGATACTGCGCTGATTCAGAATCTGCTCCAGTCTAACCAAAGAGGGGAGTCGCCCACCATGACGACCACGGATGACGTCGCTGCGGTCACCTCGGTACTGAACGAACTCGTCGCCGCATGGGGACGGCACGACGCCGACGCATACGGCGAGTTGTTCACTGACGACGCCACCTACATCACCTTTCTCGGCACCCTCTACCAAGGACGTCAGGACATCGTGGACAGCCACCGTTCACTGTTCGCGGGGTTCCTCAAGAGCACCCAGCTCGCGGACGAGGTTCTCGACATCCGCTTCCCCGGGCCGGATGTAGCCGTCGTCAACGGCCGCGGCGACACCTATAAAGGCAAGCGGCCATCAAGGCTCACCAAGATCCAGACGTACACCCTGGTCCGCCAAGGTGACCGGCAGTGGCGTATTGCGGCCTTCCACAACACCAAGCGCAAACCGCTGAGGGAATCCCTCTCCTTCAGGTTCGCCCCGGGCCTCATCCCGGCCGCAGAGAAATAAGCTCCGCCGCCCGCCCCTCCACCCACAACAGCAGGGAAGGCACCAACCCGAGCAAACTCGGGGGCACTCTGAGCACGAGCGAGCGGGACATCAAGACTATGAGCGAAGTCCCAGGCCTCGTCGGCTCCCACGCTCCGCCGCTACCGCTCCCCCCGCACTCCGATCGCGGACGGCCGCCCCTCCGCTCCGGCGCCAACGTTGCTCCCGAGACCGCTGGTTGCTGACCCGCCCCCCCCGAGCCGGACACCGTGCTCCTCTTGGCCCTCACCACCGCGTCACTGTCCCGTCCGCCGCCCACGGTCCGCTCCACGTGCTACTTCTTCGGCGCCCGACGGTGGCCCTCACGTTCGTAGAACGGTGAGGCGGCAGTGAGGCTGAGCGCCCAGGGCGGGCTTGTGCACGCGGGGAAAGGCGACCGCAGTCTGCGCGTTGCCTTCCCGCAGCTTCCCGCTCGCGCGTTCGGCAGGTGCGCAGATCAGCCTGATCGCAGGCGGTCGAACGGCGTGCGCGGGGCCCAACATTCCTGTTGGGCCCCGCGTGCGTTCTGTGGTGGTCAGTTCTTAAAGGCGTCCTTGCCCTTTTCCTTGGCGGCGCGGAGATCGCCC
>NZ_JNZA01000069.1 GCF_000717345.1 Streptomyces lydicus
CCCGAACCCACCCCCCGCCCCCTCCCCCGAAGGGGGAGAGGGGGAGGGGGCGGGGGAGCGCCGTCGACCGGAGCGCCGCCCGTTTCAGCACGAGGCAGGGAAGCAGCGCCCCTCACCCCCGGTGCGGGCTCACCGCCCGCGTCCCTCCTTGCCGAGGAGGCCGGCGCGGCGGAGGGCGTCCGCCATCGCGTCGTTGGCGGGTGCGGCGTCGCGGCCGCCACGGCGTTCGCCGCCGCGCTGGCCGCCGCCCTGCCGCTGGCGGGGCGTACCGCCCCGGGCGCCCTCGCGCGGGCCCCGGCCGCCGCCGCCCGCTCCGCCGCGGCGTTCACCGCCGCCCGGGGAGGGGCTCTTGCCGTGCTCGTCGTCCAGCCGCAGCGTCAGCGAGATCCGCTTCCGCGGGATGTCGACGTCGAGCACCTTGACCCGCACGATGTCGCCCGGCTTGACCACCTCCCGCGGGTCCTTGACGAAGTTCCGCGACATCGCCGAGACATGCACCAGACCGTCCTGGTGGACGCCGACGTCCACGAACGCCCCGAAGGCGGCGACATTGGTCACCACGCCCTCCAGGAGCATCCCGGGCTCCAGATCGCCGATCTTCTCCACGCCCTCCTTGAAGGTCGCGGTCTTGAAGACCGGGCGCGGGTCGCGGCCCGGCTTCTCCAGCTCCTGCAGGATGTCGGTGACCGTCGGCAGGCCGAAGGAATCGTCGACGAAGTCGGCGGGCTTCAGGGCGCGCAGCGCCGACGTGTTGCCGATCAGCGAACCCACCTCGGTACCCGCCGACTTCACCATCCGGCGGACCACCGGGTACGCCTCGGGGTGCACGCTGGAGGCGTCCAGCGGGTCGTCGCCGCCGCGGATCCGCAGGAAGCCCGCGCACTGTTCGTACGCCTTCGGGCCGAGCCGTGCCACGTCCTTGAGGGCCTTGCGGGAGCGGAACGGGCCGTTGCTGTCGCGGTGCGCGACGATGTTCTCGGCGAGGCCGGAGCCGATGCCCGACACCCGGGAAAGCAGCGGCGCGGACGCGGTGTTGACGTCCACACCGACGCCGTTCACGCAGTCCTCGACCACCGCGTCCAGCGAACGCGACAGCTTCACCTCGGACAGGTCGTGCTGGTACTGGCCGACGCCGATCGACTTGGGGTCGATCTTGACCAGCTCGGCCAGCGGGTCCTGGAGGCGGCGGGCGATGGACACCGCGCCGCGCAGCGAGACGTCCAGCTCGGGCAGTTCCTGGGAGGCGAAGGCCGAGGCGGAGTACACCGAGGCGCCTGCCTCGGAGACCATCACCTTCGTCAGCTTCAGCTCCGGCTGGGCGGCGATCAGATCGGCCGCCAGCTTGTCGGTCTCGCGGGAGGCGGTGCCGTTGCCGATGGCGATCAGTTCGACGTCGTGCTCGCGGGCGAGCTTCGACAGCGTGGCCAGCGAGGCGTCCCACTTCTGCTGCGGGACATGGGGGTAGATGGTCTCCGTGGCGGCCACCTTGCCGGTCGCGTCCACCACCGCGACCTTCACGCCCGTACGGAAACCGGGGTCCAGGCCCATCGTGGCGCGGGTGCCGGCCGGCGCCGCCAGCAGCAGGTCGCGCAGGTTGGCGGCGAAGACCCGTACCGCCTCGTCCTCGGCGGCCTGCCGCAGCCGCAGCCGCAGGTCGATGCCGAGGTGCACCAGGACGCGGGTGCGCCAGGCCCAGCGCACGGTGTCCTGCAGCCACTTGTCGCCCGGGCGGCCCCGGTCGGCGATGCCGAAGCGGTGGGCGAGGGACTGCTCGTAGGAGCTGGGGCCCTCGGTGGCCGCCGACGGGTCCTCGGGCTCCAGGGTGAGATCGAGGATCTCCTCCTTCTCGCCGCGGAGCATCGCCAGCACCCGGTGGGAGGGCAGTTCGGTGAACGGTTCCGCGAAGTCGAAGTAGTCGGCGAACTTGGCGCCGGCCTCCTCCTTCCCCTCGCGCACCTTCGCCGCGACCCGGCCGCGCGTCCACATCCGCTCGCGCAGCTCGCCGATCAGGTCGGCGTCCTCGCTGAAGCGCTCGGTCAGGATGGCCCGGGCGCCTTCCAGGGCGGCCGCCGCGTCGGCGACGCCCTTGTCGGCGTCCACGAACGCCGCGGCGGCCGCGGCCGGTTCCACCGACGGGTCGCCGAGCAGGCCGTCGGCGAGCGGCTCCAGGCCCGCCTCCCGCGCGATCTGCGCCTTGGTGCGCCGCTTCGGCTTGAACGGGAGGTAGATGTCCTCCAGCCGGGCCTTGGACTCGGCGCCGCGGATCTGCGCCTCCAGGGGGGCGTCCAGTTTGCCCTGGGACCGTACGGACTCCAGGATCGCGGTCCGCCGCTCCTCCAGCTCCCGCAGGTAGCGCAGCCGCTCCTCGAGCGAGCGCAGTTGCGCGTCGTCGAGCATCTCGGTCGCTTCCTTGCGGTAGCGCGCGATGAACGGGACGGTCGAGCCCCCGTCGAGCAGTTCGACCGCGGCCTTCACCTGCCGCTCCTTGACGCCGAGCTCCCCGGCGATCCTCGCTTCGATGGACCCGAGGGCCCCGATGGGCTCAGTGGATGCCGTCACGTTGATCCTGACCCGCCTTCCAGCTCGTGCTTCGAGCCTGCATTGTGCCGGTTGGCGGCCCGGGGTGTCGCACCGCCCGGCCGGGAGCGCCGGGGTGTGAGAAGCCGCACGCACACCCCGGGCCCGCCCCCGAGGGAGCTTCCTGCCGACTGCCGAAGGGCCTACTTGCCGAACATCACCGCGGGGAACGCCCCGGCGTTCATGGCGGTGGTGGTGAAGCCGGCCGCCAGCTCGGTCAGCCGGGCCACGTCCTCGGCGCCCAGGTGTGCGTACGGTCCCCGGTCCAGCCGGTCCGTCCGGTGCTCCAGGTCCTTGCGCAGCTGGACGCCCGCCTCGGTCAACTCGCCCTCGGCGTCCAGGAGCCCGCGGGTCCGCAGCCGCTCCTGGGCCGCCTGCCAGTCGTCCTCGGACCAGCCGCGGGTCGCCATGACGCCCGTGAAGCTCATGCCCCGGCCGCTCGCGTTGTGCGTGACCAGCGCCTCCAGCCCGTCCAGCTCGGCGTCCAGCAGTGCCAGCAGGTGGCCGTCGCCGCGGTGTTCGCGCAGCAGCGTCGCGGCGTGCCAGTAGGCCAGGTGCGGGGCGTCCGGCACGGGCAGGTCGGCGTGCGCGGCGTACAGCGGCCGGGCCTGCGGGGCGCAGCCCTCGGTGGCGCGCAGCGCCAGCTTCGCCGCCTCCGCCATCTCCGGCGACTCCACCGCCGCGTCACCGAGCAGCCGGCGCAGCGTGGCGTCCGCGGCGCGCAGCCGGGCGGCGAGCACCTGCTCGGGCGTGGTGACGGACCAGACGTGCGGTACGTGCCGGGCGATCAGTGCGTGGTTGAAGTTGTAGAAGGTGGCCGTGACGGTGCCGGGGCCGACGGCGCCCATGGCCGCGCTGCGGCAGGCGAAGTAGCTCGCGCTGCGGTCCTCGATGCCGAGCGCGGCCATCTCGGCGGGCAGCTCCGGCGCGAAGTAGTGCGTGGAGTGGAAGGGGTTGATGACGTTGTGACAGGCGCGGCCGGCCTGCTCGGGCAGAGCGCTGGAAGAGGTCATACAGGGCAGGGTACCGACCCGTCGGTATGGGGGTGGCGGGAGGGCGTCGGGTGCCGCACCGGCCCCCTCCGCTCCGGGGCGGCGCCGGCTCTCCGTTCCGCGCCGTGGCAGGAAAGGTGGGAAACCTGTCATTGCGGCCACCGCGCCCGCTGCCCAGGATGGGGCCATGGAACAGCGCGATGTGCTGGTCGTCCTCTTCGACGGCGTGCAGGCTCTCGACGTCACCGGACCGGTCGACGTCTTCAACGGGGCGGACCGGGCGGCGCCCGGCAGCTACCGGATCCGTACCGCCGCCCTCGACGCCGCTCCGGTCCGCACGACGAGCGGACTGACCCTCGTCCCCGACCTCGCGCTCGCCGACGCGCCGGTGCCGCACACCCTGCTGGTGCCCGGCGGCGAAGGCACCCGTACGCCCGACCCCCGGCTGACCGACTGGCTGCGCGGGAACGCCCACCGCGCCCGGCGCAAGGTCTCGGTGTGCAGCGGGGCGCTGCTGCTGGCCGAGACCGGCCTGCTCGACGGCCGTCGCGCGACGACCCACTGGATGCTGTGCGACACCCTCGCGGAGCGGTTCCCGGCCGTGCGGGTCGAGCCCGAACCGATCTACGTACGCGACGGCGATCTGGCGACCTCGGCCGGCGTGACCGCCGGTATCGACCTGGCGCTGGCCCTGGTGGAGGAGGACCTCGGCCGGGATCTCGCGCTGACCGTCGCCCGGCATCTGGTGGTCTTCCTGCGGCGTCCCGGCAACCAGACCCAGTTCAGCGCCCAGTTGGCGGCCCAGACGGCGCAGCGGCGGCCGCTGCGCGACGTCCAGCACTGGATCACCGAGAACCCGGCCGCGGACCTGTCCGTCGACGCCCTCGCGGACCGCGCGGGGCTCTCACCGCGGCACTTCGCCCGGGCGTTCCGGGACGAGGTCGGCATGACGCCGGGGCGCTACGTCGACCGGGTGCGGCTGGAGGCGGCCCGCCGCCGGCTGGAGGACACCGTCGACGGCGTCGCGCAGGTCGCGCGCCGCTGCGGCTACGGCACCCCCGAGGCGATGCGCCGCGCCTTCCTGCGGGCGCTGGGCGCCTCCCCGGCGGAGTACCGCCGCCGGTTCCAGCCGGCCGCACCGCAGCCGCGGCCGGTCTGAGCACCGCCGCGCCTTCCCCCTTCCCCGACCCTTCCCGCGATTCCTCGACACCAGGAGCCGACATGCAGATCGCCATCCTTCTCTACGACCACTTCACCGCCCTGGACGCCATCGGCCCGTACGAGACCCTCAGCAGACTGCCGGGAGCCGAGACGGTGTTCGTCGGCGAGCGCGCCGGCACCCACCGCAGTGATCTCGGTTCGCTCGGCCTGGTCGCCGACGCCGCGCTCGGCGAGGTCACCGCCCCGGACATCCTCGTCGTGCCCGGTGGCCCGGGGCAGACCGCGCTGATGGCGGACGGCCCGCTGCACGAGTGGATCCGCGCGGTGGACGCCGGCACCACCTGGACCACCTCGGTGTGCACCGGCTCGCTGATCCTCGGTGCCGCCGGCCTGCTCCGGGGGCGCCGGGCGACGTCCCACTGGCTGGCACTGGACCAGCTGCCCGGCCTCGGGGCCGAGCCGACCGGGGAGCGGGTGGTCTTCGACGGCAAGTACGTGACGGCGGCCGGCGTCTCGTCCGGTATCGACATGGGCCTGAGGCTGGCCGGCCGGATCGCCGGGGACACCGTGGCCCAGACGATCCAGCTCGGCATCGAGTACGACCCGCAGCCGCCCTACGACGCGGGCGCACCGGAGAAGGCACCCGCCGAGGTCACCGCGCTGCTGCGGGACCGCGCCCGGTCCGTGCTGAGCGGCCAGCAGTAGTTCCGGCCTGCCGAGGGCGCCCGCGGCGCCGGTCCGGCGTCAGGGCGTGGGCCAGGTGAAGCGCGGCGCCCGGCGCTCCAGGAAGGCGGCGGCACCCTCCGCGGTGTCGCCGCTGGCGCGCGCCTGCGCGGCCCAGTGGGCGCCGCGCTCCTCGGCCTCGGCGGGCGGGACGTCCCAGGTCCCGTTGGCCAGCTCCTTCGCCGCGGTCTGGGTCAGCAGCGACCGGCTCGCCAGTACGGCCGAGAACTCCGCGACCCGCTTGGCCAGCTCGCCCTCCGCCAGCACCTCGTCCACCAGCCCGGTCCGCAGCGCCCGCGCGCAGTCGATCAACTCACCGGAGAACAGCAGGTACTTGGCCGTGGCGAGCCCCACCAGCCGGACCAGCCGCCGGGTGGCGGACGCCGGGTAGACCACCCCCAGCTTGGCCGGCGTCACGCCGAACAGCGCACCCTCCTCCGCGAACCGCAGATCGCAGGCGGCCGCCAACTGGGCGCCGCCGCCGACGCAGTAGCCGCGTATCGCCGCCAGCGTCGGCTTGGGGAAGGCCGCCAGTGCCTCCTCGGCCGCCACCGCCAGGCCCTGCGACTCGCCCGCCGCGTTCCCCCGCAGCGAGCCGATGTCCGCACCCGCGCAGAACGTGCCGCCCTCGCCGGTCAGCACCAGCGCCCGTACGGCGCGGTCGCCCGCCAGCCGGTCCAGCAGCGGCGGCAGATCCCGCCACATCTGGACGGTCATCGCATTGCGCTTGCCCGTGTTGCTGATGGTGACGGTCGCTGTGCCGTCGCTGACGTGCGTCGTGAGACCCGGTTCCATGCCCGGATATTAGAGCGACCGGCGCGGCCGCGGCCGGATACGATCGGCGGCCTGATGTCAGCAACTCTCGTCGCCAAAGACCTCGCCGCCGGCCACGGCGAGCGCGTCCTGTTCTCCGGCCTGGATCTCGTCGTCGCTCCCGGCGATGTGATCGGCCTCGTCGGCGCCAACGGAGCGGGCAAGTCCACCCTGCTGCGCCTGCTGGCCGGCCTGGACACCCCGGAGGACGGCAAGCTCTCGCTCAGCCCGCCCACCGCCACCGTCGGCCACCTCCCGCAGGAGCCCGACCGCCGCCCCGGGGAGACCGTACGGGCCTTCCTCGCCCGCCGTACGGGCGTGTCCGCCGCCCAGCGCGCCCTGGACGACGCCACCCAGGCGCTGGTCGAGGAGCAGCCCGGCGCGGACGACGCCTACGCCACGGCGCTGGAGCGCTGGCTCGCGCTGGGCGCCGCCGACCTGGACGAACGTGCCGAGGAGACCGCGGCCCAGCTCGGCCTCTCCATCGGCCTCGACCAGCCGATGACCGCGCTCTCCGGAGGCCAGGCCGCCCGCGCCTCGCTGGCCTCCCTGCTGCTCTCCCGTTACGACATCTTCCTGCTGGACGAGCCCACCAACGACCTCGACCTGGACGGCCTGCAGCGGCTGGAGTCCTTCGTCACCGGGCTGCGCGCCGGCACCGTCCTGGTCAGCCACGACCGCGAGTTCCTGACCCGCACGGTCACCCGCGTCGTCGAGCTCGACCTCGCCCAGCAGCAGGTCAACAGCTACGGCGGCGGTTACGCCTCCTACCTGGAGGAGCGCGAGCGGGCCCGCCGGCACGCGCGCGAGCAGTACGAGGAGTACGCCGACACCAGGGCCGCCCTGGAGACCCGCGCGCACACCCAGCGCAACTGGATGGAGAAGGGCGTCAAGAACGCCCGCCGCAAGGCCACCGACAACGACAAGATCGGCCGCAAGGGCCGGGTGGAGGCCACCGAGAAGCAGGCGGCCAAGGCCAAGCAGACCCAGCGTCTGATCGAGCGGATGGAGGTCGTCGAGGAGCCCCGCAAGGAGTGGGAGCTGCGGATGGAGATCGCCGCCGCGCCGCGGGCCGGCGCGGTCGTGGCCACCCTCCGCGGCGCCGGCGTCCGGCGCGGTGATTTCACCTTCGGGCCGGTGGACCTCCAGATCGACTGGGCGGACCGGGTCGCCATCACGGGTCCCAACGGCTCCGGCAAGTCCACCCTGCTCGCCGCCCTCCTCGGCCGGCTGCCGCTGGACGCCGGCCAGGCCACGCTCGGCCCCGGTGTGGTGGTCGGCGAGGTCGACCAGGCCAGGGGGCGGTTCCTGGGCGACGAGCCGCTGATGGATGCCTTCCGGGCCTCCGTCCCCGACCTCTCGCCGGCCGACGTGCGCACCCTGCTCGCCAAGTTCGGGCTGAAGGCGGCGCATGTGCTGCGCCCGGCGCGCACCCTCTCGCCGGGGGAGCGCACCCGCGCCGCGCTGGCCCTCCTCCAGGGCCGCGGGGTCAACCTGCTGGTCCTGGACGAGCCGACCAACCACCTCGACCTGCCCGCCATCGAGCAGCTGGAGTCCGCGCTCGCGTCGTACCGGGGCACCCTGCTGCTGGTCACCCACGACCGCCGGATGCTGAAGGCGGTGCACACCACGCGCCGGATCGAGGTGGAGGCCGGCCGGATCACCGACCGGGCCGTCTGACCAGGCACGGAGCCCCTCCCGACAGGCGTGGTGATTATCGATTTGGCCCTGCGGTCGCCGACCCGTAAGGTAGGGGCAACCGACGCGGGGTGGAGCAGCTCGGTAGCTCGCTGGGCTCATAACCCAGAGGTCGCAGGTTCAAATCCTGTCCCCGCTACTGATACGTACAGCAGGTCCGGTGCTCAGGCACCGGACCTGCTGTGCTGTGTGCGGCTGCTGTGGCCGGAGGTCTCCGGTGCGCCCCGATGGCGGGGATCGTACGGTCGCTCTCCGGGGTGTTCCGCGAAGCAGGAACAAAGAGAACAGGATCGGTCACCCCGCCGACCAAATCACTCTGAATCGGTCACAAGGTGTCGATAAGTGCTGACTTGCGTTCAGCAGGCCGGTACGGACCAACGCATTCCCAACACTCTTCCTGTGAGGATGCCTTCCGGACCCCCCGCAGAACCCCCTGAAGAGCTGACCTCCCCGCTCGCGTACGAAGGTGTCTGGCGGTTCACCGCCCCGGCACTGGAGGCTTCGGTGCCCCAGGCCCGCCACGCGGTCCGGGATCTGCTCGCCGAACAGCGTGTGCCCGTGGCCGCCGAGATCATGGACGGCCTGCTGCTCATCGTCTCCGAACTCGTCACCAACGCCGTCCGGCACGCCGCCGTGCTCTCGCCGCAGATCGCCGTCCAGGTCACCATCGGTGCGAACTGGCTCCGGGTCGCGGTCGAGGACAACCACCCCTACCGCCCCAAGGCTTTGGAGGCGGAGGAGGGGGATGTCGGAGGCCGCGGGCTGTGGCTGGTCAAGACGCTCACGGCCGAGGCGGGCGGCAAATGCGACGTCGAGCACACGGTGAACGGAGGCAAGGCCATCTGGGCCGAGCTTCCGCTCACCCCGCTCGCTACCAGCCCGCCGACTGCCCGGTGAGTTCGCGCACCGCCGGGCGGGCCGCGTCCAGCACGGTCATGAACCACGAGGAGAACGGCGCGGCGGCATGCCGATCGGCCAGCTCCTGCGGCGTCACGAACGCGATCTCGCCGACCTCCTCCGGGTCCGGCGCCGGCTCGGTCCGCACCAGCCCCACGAACAGGTGGTTGTACTCCTGCTCCACGAGCCCGGAGTCCGGATCCGGATGGTTGTAACGCACCGTGCCCGCCTCGGCCAGCAGCGCGGGCGCCAGCCCCAGCTCCTCCGTCGTCCGGCGGGCCGCCGCGACGAACGGCGCCTCACCGGGGTAGGGGTGGCCGCAGCAGGTGTTGGACCACACACCGGGGGAGTGGTACTTCCCCAGCGCCCGGCGCTGGAGCAGCAGCCGGCCCTTCTCGTCGAAGAGGAAGACCGAGAACGCCCGGTGCAGCTGGCCCGGAGGCTGGTGCGCCGCGAGCTTCTCCGCGGTGCCGATCGTCCGACCGTCCTCGTCGACCAGCTCCAGCATGATCGGTTCGGCGGTGCCGCCCGGTGTGGTCACCGCCGCGTCCCCGGCGGTCTGTCCGTTGGCAGGTGTGATCGGCATGCCCATCCTTGTCGTCGGTCTACGACGTCAAGTCTGCCCTAGCCCGGCCCTGATCAGCGGCACAGCGGGTGCGCGGCGCCACACCGCCCGCGCGCCGTCCGCCGTGCGCGCCCGTCGGGAAACGGCCGTGCATCCACCGTGCAGCCGCCGTGAAAGGGGCCACATCCGTGCGTGCCGGCCGTGGCGCCGGGCCGGCGCCCGGTGCCGCGGGCCGCCGGCCGCAGCGGCGGGCGATGATCTCCGCCGGGCCCGGGACGACTCGTGCCCCACCTGCCCCGGCACAACCCGCCCGCCCCGTGACCAGCCCGCTCATAACCGGCACCGGATTGGGTGCCGGGCCCCTGGCCAGTTGTTCATGCGCCCCCCGATCCACCATGATGATCGCGGCAGGCGCAGCCGTCGGTCACTCGATCGTGCGGTGAATGTGCGGTGAACGGCCGCATCCGGCGATCCGATAGCCTCTGCCGACGTGCCACCCCAGCCCACCGGGCGCCAGGTGTGCCACGCCCGCTGCCCGGGTAGTTCGTATCGAATGCGGATCGACTGCGAACCGGCCCGTGCTGCCTTGTCAGCATCCAAGGAGTGAGTTCGTCTGTCGACCGCCATCCTCACCGGTTCGCCGGTCGCCGGGTCGCCGCTCGAAGCCGACCTGCGCACGCTGGGCTTTGACGTCCGTACGGCGAACGACCCCGCGTCGGTGGCCGAGCTGATCGCCGGCCTGCCCGCGCAGCAGCGGATCGCCGTCGTCGATCCCCGCTTCGTGGGGCATCTGCACGCGCTCCGGCTCGCGCTGACCGACCCCCGCTTCCCGGCCGCCGCCGTACCCGGCGCGCTCACCGTGCAGCCCGAGGCGCGCCCCGCGCTGGCCCGCGCGGTCGGCCGGATCCCGGTCGGCGCCGGCACCGCGCACCTCACGGACGTACTGACCGAGACGCTCACCGAGTCCCTGGACCAGGACACCGTCGGCCTGCACCGGGTCGAGCTGGGCAGCCTGGTCGCCACCGTCGCCCTCACCCCCGCCCAGCGCGAGGAGGCACGGGAGGCGGTCGCCGCCGTCGACGACGAGGCGGTACGGCTGCGCACCGCCGTGAAGTCCCGCGACGGGTTCTTCACGACCTTCGGCATCAGCCCGTACTCCCGCTACCTCGCCCGCTGGTGCGCGCGCCGCGGCCTCACTCCCAATCAGGTCACCACGGCGTCCCTGCTCACCGCGCTGATCGCGGCGGGCTGCGCGGCCACCGGAACCCGCGGCGGCTTCGTCGCGGCCGGCCTGCTGCTGCTCTTCTCCTTCGTCCTGGACTGCACGGACGGGCAGCTCGCCCGCTACTCCCTGCAGTACTCGACGCTGGGCGCCTGGCTGGACGCCACCTTCGACCGGGCCAAGGAGTACGCGTACTACGCGGGCCTGGCCCTGGGTGCCGCGCGCGGCGGGGACGACGTATGGGCGCTGGCGCTGGGCGCGATGGTGCTGCAGACCTGCCGCCACGTCGTCGACTTCTCCTTCAACGAGGCGAACCACGACGCCACGGCGAACACGAGCCCGACCGCCGCGCTCTCCGACAAGCTCGACAGCGTCGGCTGGACGGTCTGGGTACGCCGGATGATCGTGCTCCCCATCGGTGAGCGCTGGGCCATGATCGCCGTGCTCACCGCGCTCACCACCCCGCGCATCGTCTTCTACGCCCTGCTCATCGGCTGTGCGCTGGCCGCCTGCTACACCACCGCGGGACGGGTGCTGCGCTCGCTGACCCGGCGGGCCCGGCGCACCGACCGCGCCGCGCAGGCGCTGGCCGACCTCGCCGACTCGGGGCCGGTCGCCGAGCTGATCGCCCGCGGTGCGCGCGGCCGCGGCCGGACCGGTTCCTACCTCGCCCCCGTTATGGCGTTTCTCTCGGCCGCGGTGCTGCTGATCTGGGTGATCTTCGAGGACGACCCCTCGTCCTGGCTCACCGTCGGCGTCGCCGCCGCCTCCGCGCTGCTGGCCGGTGCGGCCGTCTCCCGCCCGCTCAAGGGCGCCCTCGACTGGCTCGTACCGCCGCTCTTCCGGGCCGGCGAGTACGTCACGATCCTGGTGCTGGCCGCCCGCGCGGACGTCCCCGGGGCGCTGCCCGCGGCGTTCGGGCTGGTCGCGGCGGTCGCCTACCATCACTACGACACGGTCTACCGCATCCGCGGTGGCACCGGAGCCCCTCCGCGGTGGCTGGTCCGGGCGACGGGCGGTGCCGAGGGACGGATCCTCGTGGTCACCGTCCTCGCTGCCGCGTTGTCCCCCTCAGGTTTCACAATCGCGCTGACGGCCCTTGCTGTGGTCCTGGCGCTGCTGGTGCTCGCCGAGAGCATCCGCTTCTGGGTGTCCTCCCAAGCACCCGCCGTACACGATGAAGGAGAACCCGCATGATCGGCCTCGTGCTGGCTGCCGGCGCCGGACGGCGTCTGCGCCCCTACACCGACACCCTGCCCAAGGCACTGGTGCCGGTCGACGGGGACACGACCATCCTCGACCTGACCCTCGGCAACTTCGCCGAGATCGGCCTGACCGAGGTCGCGATCATCGTCGGCTACCGCAAGGAGGCCGTGTACGAGCGCAAGGAGGCCCTGGAGCAGAAGTACGGCCTCAAGCTCACCCTGATCGACAACGACAAGGCCGAGGAGTGGAACAACGCCTACTCCCTGTGGTGCGGCCGTGACTCGATCAAGCACACCGTGATCCTCGCCAACGGCGACACCGTGCACCCGGTCTCCGTCGAGAAGACCCTGCTCGCCGCCCGCGGCAACGGCCAGAAGATCATCCTCGCGCTGGACACGGTCAAGCAGCTGGCAGACGAGGAGATGAAGGTCATCGTGGACCCCGAGAAGGGCGTCCAGAAGATCACCAAGCTGATGGACCCCGCCGAGGCGACCGGCGAGTACATCGGTGTCACCCTCATCGAGGGCGAGGCCGCCGAGGAGCTGGCCGACGCCCTGAAGACCACCTTCGAGCGGGACCCCGACCTCTACTACGAGGACGGCTACCAGGAGCTGGTCAACCGCGGCTTCAAGGTGGACGTGGCCCCGATCGGCGACGTCAAGTGGGTCGAGATCGACAACCACGACGACCTGGCGAAGGGCCGTGACATCGCATGCCAGTACTGACCCGCCTCATTCCGTCCCCGGTCGTCGTCGACATCAACGCCGGCGCCCTGGACGACCTGGCGGGCCTGCTGGCCGATCAGCGCATCTCCGCGTCCGGCAAGCTCGCCATCGCGATCAGCGGCGGCTCGGGGGCGCGGCTGCGCGAGCGGCTGTCCCCCGCGCTGCCCGGCGCCGAGTGGTACGAGGTCGGCGGCGGCACGCTGGATGACGCGATCAAGCTCGCCGACGCCATGAAGAAGGGGCACTACGACGCGGTCGTGGGCCTCGGCGGCGGCAAGATCATCGACTGTGCCAAGTTCGCCGCCGCGCGGATCGGCCTGCCGCTGGTCGCCGTCGCGACGAACCTGTCGCACGACGGCCTGTGCTCGCCGGTCGCCACGCTGGACAACGACGCGGGCCGCGGCTCGTACGGTGTGCCGAACCCGATCGCCGTGGTGATCGACCTCGACATCATCCGCGAGGCCCCGGTCCGGTTCGTCCGCTCCGGCATCGGCGACGCGATCTCCAACATCTCCGCGGTCGCGGACTGGGAGCTCTCGCACCGCGAGACCGGCGAGGACATCGACGGGCTGGCCGCCGCCATGGCCCGCCAGGCCGGCGAGGCCGTGCTGCGCCACCCCGGAGGTGTCGGCGACGACAACTTCCTCCAGGTGCTGGCCGAGGGCCTGGTCCTGACCGGCATCTCGATGTCGGTCGCGGGCGACAGCCGTCCGGCCTCCGGTGCCTGCCACGAGATCAACCACGCCTTCGACCTCCTCTTCCCCAAGCGCGCCGCGAGCCACGGCGAGCAGTGCGGCCTGGGCGCCGCCTTCGCCACGCATCTGCGCGGGGACAAGGAGACCCGTGACCTGATGGTCGAGGTGCTGCGCCGGCACGGGCTGCCGGTCACGCCGGGTGAGATCGGCTTCACCGACGAGGAATTCGTCCAGGTCGTCGAGTACGCACCCAAGACCCGCCCCGGGCGCTACACCATCCTGGAGCACCTCGACCTGTCCACCGACCAGATCAGGGACGCTTACGCCGACTATGCACAAGCCGTCAGTAGCTGAACTCCGCCCGGTCGTGCACCCCGCGGGTGTCAAGGACCGGCGCAGCGGTGAGCACTGGGCCGGCCGGCTCTACATGCGCGAGATCTCCCTGCGCATCGACCGGCACCTGGTGAACACGCGGGTCACGCCCAACCAGCTGACCTACCTGATGACCGTCTTCGGCGTCCTTGCCGCCCCGGCACTGCTGGTGCCGGGGATCTGGGGCGCCGTGCTCGGCGTGCTGATGGTCCAGCTCTACCTGCTGCTGGACTGCGTCGACGGCGAGATCGCCCGCTGGAAGAAGCAGTTCTCGCTGGGCGGCGTGTACCTGGACCGGGTCGGCGCCTACCTGTGCGACGCCGCGGTCCTGGTCGGCTTCGGCCTGCGCGCCGCCGACCTGTGGGGCGCGGGGCGGATCGACTGGCTGTGGGCGTTCCTCGGCACCCTCGCGGCCCTCGGCGCCATCCTGATCAAGGCCGAGACCGACCTCGTCGGCGTCGCCCGTCACCAGGGCGGGCTGCCGCCGGTCAAGGAGGCGGCGTCCGAGCCGCGCTCGTCCGGTATGGCGCTGGCCCGCAAGGCGGCCGCGGCGCTGAAGTTCCACCGGCTTGTCCTCGGTGTCGAGGCGTCCCTGCTGATCCTGGCCCTGGCGGTCCTGGACACGGTCAGGGGCGACCTGTTCTTCTCCCGTCTGGGCGTTGCCGTGCTGGCCGGCATCGCGCTCCTTCAGACGCTGCTCCACCTCGTGTCCATCCTCGCCTCCAGCAGGCTCAAGTGACGGGAGCCGATGTGGGTACGAGCATGCGCGTCGGTGCGGTCGTCCTGACCATGGGCAACCGCCCCGACGAGCTGCGGGCGCTGCTGGACTCGGTCGCCAAGCAGGACGGTGACCCGATCGCGATCGCCGTCGTCGGCAACGGTTCGCCGCTGCCCGAGCTGGCCGTTCCCGGCGTGGACGTCCGGACCGTCGAGCTGCCGGAGAACGTCGGCATCCCGGCGGGCCGCAACGTCGGCATCGAGGCGTTCGGGCCCGGCGGCAGCGAGGTCGACATCCTGCTCTTCCTGGACGACGACGGGCTGCTGGCCAGGGAGGACACCGCCGAGCTGTGCCGCAAGGCGTTCGCCGGGGACCCCGGGCTCGGGATCATCAGTTTCCGGATCGCCGATCCGGAGACCGGCGAGACCCAGCGCCGGCACGTGCCCAGGCTGCGCGCGTCCGACCCGATGCGCTCCTCGCGGGTGACCACCTTCCTCGGCGGCGCGAACGCGGTCCGTACGAAGGTGTTCGAGGAGGTCGGCGGGCTGCCCGACGACTTCTTCTACGCCCATGAGGAGACCGACCTGGCCTGGCGCGCGCTGGACGCGGGCTGGCTGATCGACTACCGGTCGGACATGGTCCTCTTCCACCCGACGACGGCACCGGCCCGGCACGCGGTCTACCACCGGATGGTGGCCAGGAACCGCGTCTGGCTGGCCCGCCGCAACCTGCCTGCCCCGCTGGTTCCGGTCTATCTCGGTGTCTGGTTTCTGCTCACCCTCGCCCGCCGGCCGTCGCGGCCGGCACTGCGGGCCTGGCTGGGCGGCTTCAAGGAGGGCTGGGCGACCCCGTGCGGTCCCAGGCGCCCCATGAAGTGGGCTACCGTTTGGCGACTGACCCGACTGGGCCGCCCACCCGTCATCTGACAAGCTCGTATCTGAGAGCATCAGCGCGAACCGGGGCGTGGCCCCGGCAGCGCACCTTGAGGACGAAAGTGTCAACTGTGAGCGAGACCACGCACGACGGTGCGGTCGCCATGAGTGCCCCGCCAGCTTCCGACGAAGGGCTCTCGCCCGCCCAGCGGGCCCAGAAGTACGGGCTTGCGCAGAGCGGGGCCCGGCCCAGCCTCCCGGACTACATCCGGCAGCTGTGGCAGCGGCGGCACTTCATCTCCGCCTTCGCCAGCGCGAAGCTGACGGCGCAGTACAGCCAGGCCAAGCTGGGACAGGTCTGGCAGGTGGCCACGCCCCTGCTGAACGCGCTCGTCTACTACTTGATCTTCGGCCTGCTGATCGGTACGAGGAAGGGCATCCCCGACTTCGTCCCGTTCCTGGTGACCGGCGTCTTCATCTTCACCTTCACCCAGAGTTCGGTGATGGCCGGTACCCGGGCGATCTCCGGCAACCTCGGGCTGGTGCGGGCGCTGCACTTCCCGCGGGCGTGCCTGCCGGTGTCGTTCTGCCTGATGCAGTTGCAGCAGCTGCTGTTCTCGATGGGCGTGCTGGTGCTGATCCTGCTCGGCTTCGGGCAGATGCCGACGTGGTCGTGGCTGCTGGTCTTCCCGGCGTTGACCCTGCAGTTCGTGTTCAACACCGGCTTGGCGATGGTGATGGCGCGGCTGGGTTCCAAGACTCCGGACCTGGCGCAGCTGATGCCGTTCATCATGCGGACGTGGATGTACGCGTCCGGCGTGATGTTCAGCATCGACCTGATCCTCAAGGGCAAGCACGTCCCGCATTTCGTGGAAGTCCTGCTCAACGGGAATCCGGCCGCGGTCTACATCGACCTGATGCGTTTCGCGCTGATCGACAGCTTCACCCACAAGCAGCTGCCGCCGCACGTGTGGGCGTTCGCCGGCGGATGGGCGCTGCTGATGGGCGTCGTCGGTTTCGTGTACTTCTGGAAGGCTGAGGAGCGGTACGGACGTGGCTGAGCAGAACAACGGCCTCCAGCCGACCGAGGCGGCCGGGGAGCGTATCCCGACGGTGATCGCGGACGATCTGCACATCGTCTACCGCGTCTACGGCACCGGTGCGGGCCGGGGCAGTGCCACCGCGGCGCTGAACCGGATCATC
>NZ_JNZA01000070.1 GCF_000717345.1 Streptomyces lydicus
CGGTGACGCCAACTTCGCGGGTTCCGTCGGGATCGACACTCAGACGGTCACCTCGGCGTCGACGACGACTACGGTGACCTCCTCGCCCGACCCGTCCGTGGTGGGCGAGTCGGTGACGTTCACCGCCACCGTCACGCCGGTCGCACCGGGCGCGGGGACGCCCACCGGCACGGTCACCTTCGTCGCCACCAACGGGGTTACCACGGTGACCCTGACCGGGACCCTGGCCGGCGGCACCGTGAGTGTCACCACCAACGGGCTGGTGACAGCGGGGAGTTACCTGGTCACGGCGACCTATAGCGGTGACGGCAACTTCACGGGTTCCGTCGGGACCGACACCCAGACCGTAGGGCAGGCGTCGACGACGACCACGGTCACGTCGTCGCCCGATCCCTCGGTGGTGGGGCAGCCGGTGACGTTCACCGCCACGGTGGCGCCGGTCGCGCCCGGTGCGGGGACGCCCACCGGGACCGTCACCTTCGTCATCTCCGGCGGGCCGACGCTGACCGGCACCCTCTCCGGTGGCACGGCGAGCGTGACGACCAGTGCCCTCGCGGCCGGTACGCACACGGTGACGGCGACGTACAGCGGCGACGCCAACTTTGCGGGCTCCAGCGGCACCGACACCCAGACGGTCCTCCCGGCGGCGACGACGACCACGGTGACCACCTCGCCCGACCCGTCCGTCGTCGGGCAGTCGGTCAGCTTCACGGCGACAGTGGCGCCGGTCGCGCCGGGCGCGGGGACACCCACCGGCACGATCACCTTCGTCGCCACCAACGGGGTCACCACGGTGTCCCTGACCGGGACGCTGGTCGGCGGCACCACCACCGTGACCACCAACGGGCTGGTGACGGCCGGGACTTACCTGGTCACGGCGACCTACAGCGGTGACGCCAACTTCACTGGTTCCGTCGGGACCGACACCCAGACCGTGGGCCAGGCGGCGACCATCACCACCGTGACCTCGTCGCCGGATCCCTCGGTCGTCGGGCAGCCGGTGACGTTCACGGCGACGGTCGCGCCGGTCGTGCCGGGGGCAGGGGTGCCCACCGGGACGGTCACGTTCGTCATCTCCGGCGGCCCGACCCTGACCGGGACCCTCTCCGGCGGTACCGCCAGCGTGACGACTGACCACGTCACCGGACCCGTCCGTGGTGGGGGAGACGGTGACGTTCACCGCCACCGTCACACCGGTCGCGCCGGGCGCGGGCACGCCCACCGGCACGGTCACCTTCGTCGCGACCGACGGGCTCACCACGGTGATCCTTACCGGGACGCTGGTCGGCGGCACCACCACCGTGACCACCAACGGACTGGTGACGGCCGGGAGTTACGTGGTCACGGCGACCTACAGCGGTAACGCCAACTTCGCGGGTTCCGTCGGGACCGACACCCAGACCGTGGGCCAGGCGGCGACCATCACCACCGTGACCTCGTCGCCGGATCCGTCGGTGGTGGGTCAGCCGGTGACGTTCACGGCGACGGTGACGCCGGTCGCGCCGGGGGCAGGGGTGCCCACCGGGACGGTCACGTTCGTCATCTCCGGCGGCCCGACCCTGACCGGGACCCTCTCCGGCGGTACCGCCAGCGTGACGACCAGTCCGTCAGCTTCACGGCGACGGTGGCGCCGGTCGCGCCGGGCGCGGGCACTCCCACCGGGACAGTGACCTTCGTTGCCACCGACGGGCTCACGACGGTGACCCTGACCGGGACGCTGGTCGGCGGCACGGTCACCGTGACCACCAACGGGCTGGTGACGGCCGGGAGTTACCTGGTCACGGCGACCTACAGCGGTAACGCCAACTTCACGGGTTCCGTCGGAACCGACACCCAGACGGTCGTCCAGGCGGCGACCACGACCACGGTCACCTCGTCGCCGGATCCGTCGGTGGTGGGGCAGCCGGTGACGTTCACCGCGACCGTGGCGCCGGTCGCTCCCGGGGCGGGGACGCCCACCGGCACGGTCACCTTCGTCATCTCCGGCGGCCCGACCCTGACCGGCACGCTCTCGGGCGGTACCGCCAGCGTGACGACCAGTGCCCTGACCTCCGGTACGCACACCGTGACGGCGACCTACAGCGGTGACGCCAACTTCACGGGCTCCAGCGGCACCGACACCCAGACGGTCAACCCGGCGGCGACCACGACCACCGTGACCACCTCGCCCGACCCCTCGGTCGTCGGGCAGCCGGTGACGTTCACCGCCACCGTCACGCCCGTCGCGCCCGGCGCGGGGACTCCCACCGGGACGGTCACCTTCGTTGCCACCGACGGGCTCACCACGGTGACCCTGACCGGGACGCTGGTCGGCGGCACCACCACCGTGACCACCAACGGGCTGGTGACGGCCGGGACTTACCTGGTCACGGCGACCTACAGCGGTAACGCCAACTTCACCGGCTCCAGCGGTACCGACACCCAGACGGTCCTCCCGGCGGCGACCACGACCACCGTGACCTCCTCTCCCGACCCGTCCGTCTTCGGGCAGCCGGTGACCTTCACCGCCACCGTGGTGCCGGTGCCGCCGGGTGCGGGGGCGCCCACCGGGACGGTCACCTTCGTCATCTCCGGTGGTCCGACGCTGACCGGCACGCTCTCCGGCGGTACAGCCAGCGTGACGACCAGTGCCCTCACCCCGGGTACGCACACCGTGACCGCGACGTACAGCGGTGACGCCAACTTCACCGGCTCCAGCGGCACCGACACCCAGACGGTGATCCAGTCGGCGACCACCACCGCGGTGACCACGTCACCGGACCCGTCCGTGGTGGGGGAGACGGTGACGTTCACCGCCACCGTCACGCCGGTCGCGCCGGGCGCGGGCACGCCCACCGGCACGGTGATCTTCCTGGCGACCGACGGCCTCACCACGGTGACCCTCACCGGGACCCTGGCCGGCGGCACGGCCAGCGTGAGCACCAACGGGCTGGTGACGGCGGGGACTTACCTGGTGACCGCGACCTACAGCGGTGACGCCGACTTCGCGGGTTCCGTCGGGACCGACACCCAGACCGTGGGCCAGGCGGCGACCACCACTTCGGTGACCTCCGCTCCCGACCCGTCCGTGGCCGGGCAGCCGGTGACGTTCACCGCCACCGTCGCGCCCGTCGCGCCGGGCGCGGGCACGCCCACCGGGACCGTCACCTTCGTCATCTCCGGCGGCCCGACCCTGATTGGCACCCTCTCCGGGGGGACCGTTACCGTCACCGCCGCTCTGGACGCCGGTGCGCACACCGTCACCGCGACCTACAGCGGCGACGCCAACTACACCGGGTCCAGCGGGTCCGACACCCAGACGGTCAACCAGGCGGCGACCACCACCTCGGTGACCTCGTCGCAGAACCCGTCCGTGTTCGGGCAGCCGGTCACCTTCACCGCCACCGTCGCGCCGGTGGCGCCCGGGGCCGGCACCGTGACCGGCACGGTGACCTTCGTCATCAGCGGCGGCGGGGGCGGCACGCTGACCGCCACCGTCTCCGGGGGCACGGCGAGCGTCACCACCAGCTCCCTCGACGCCGGCGCGCACACCGTGACCGCGACGTACAGCGGTGACGCCAACTTCAGCAGTTCCAGCGACACCCTCACCCAGACGGTGAACCAGGCGTCGACGGTCACCACCGTCACCTCGTTCCCCGACCCGTCCACCGTCGGCAACACGGTCGTGTTCATCGCCTTCGTGGCGGCGGTGGCGCCGGGGGCGGGCATCCCGACGGGAACGGTCGCCTTCACCATCACCGACGGTGTGACCACCGTGAACCTCACCGGGACCGTGGACGGCAGCGGCGTCGCCGCCGTCAGCTCCCCGCTGGCCACGGCCGGGCTCTACACCGTCACGGCGGTGTACTCGGGTGACGGGAACTTCACCACGTCCAGCGACACCGACACCCAGACCGTGGTCTGACCTCCACCCGTTCCTGCGACCCGCGACACGGCGCCGGGCCGTCCCCCAGGGGCGGCCCGGCGTCCGCATGCGCCGCGCCGCCCCGGCCGGTCGCGCTACCGGCCCTTTGGTGCCGCCGCTGCCGGCTCGCTCTCCGGCTCGGTCCGCTCCGCCGCCGGCGCCTCCCCGAAGCGGGCCAGGACGAGCGCCCCGACCACCGCGCACGCGAAGCCGAGGACGGCCAGCGGGGCCAGGCCGGGCCGCGTCCGGTCGCCGAGCCAGGCGACGCCGACCAGCGCCGGGCCGATCGTCTCGCCGATCACCATGCCGGCGGTGGCGGCGGTGACCGAACCGCGCTGGAAGGCGGTCGTCAGCAGCAGGAACGCGGCGCCGCCGCCGATCAGCAGCGCGTAGCAGGCCGGGTTGGTGAGCAGCGCGGACGGGGCGAAGTCGTCGATGAGGCGGACCGCGACCTCCACCACGCCGAAGCCGCAGCCGGCGCCGAACCCGAGCGCCGCCGCCCGGGCGCGGTCCGGCAGCCGCCCGGCCACCGCCCCGGACGCGAGCACCGCCACCGCGAAGACCAGCACCGCGATCCGCAGCCCGGGCGTCCCCCGGAGGTGCCCCTCCTCCCCGGAGGCCAGCGCGAGCATCGCCAGACCACCGCAGACCACAGCCACCGCCAGCCACTCGCCGAGGCCGAGCCGGGTGTGCAGCACCGGCGCCGCCACCACCGCCGTCACCGCCAGGGTGGCCGCGAGCGCCGCGCCGACCGTGTAGATCGGCAGCGCCCGCAGCGCGACGAGTTCCAGCACGAACCCCAGGCCGTCCAGCGCCAGTCCGAGCAGATACCGCCACTGCCCCAGCACCCGCAGCAGCAGGCGCGGGTCGACGCCCGACCCCGTACCGGGGGCGGTGCCCCGCGCGGCCACCGCCTGCAGGACGGAGCCGGTGCCGAAGCACACGGCGGAAGCGAGGGCACAGATCATCCCAAGGAGCATGGAGCCGACTGTAGGGGGCGAGTCGGAAAGGCGGCAGGGCCGCGGCCCGGGGGCGGGCAGCGTCCCTCTAGGCTTGCCGGGCTCACACAGGTGACCGTTGACGGGGGATGCGGAAGATGGCCGAGAAAGCACGCCGACGGCTGCGGTCGAGCACGGTGGTCCTGGGCGGGATGGGCGCGCTGGCCGCGGCCCTGACGTCCTGCGGCTCCGAGCCCGACAAGCGCTGCGTGGACCGCAACAGCTACGACGTGGTCAAGGGCTACCGCGTCGTCGACGCCAAGAACTGCTCGGCGGGCGGCTCGTCCTCCGGGAGCGGCGCCACCGGCGGCGGGGGCGGCAGGAACGGCCGCGGCACGGGCAAGCAGTCGGTGGACGCCCAGTGGTACTACGACGGCAGCAAGGGCGGCTCGTACGCCGACCAGGGCACCTTCAGCAAGACCACCGCCGTCAACCGCGGCGGCTTCGGCTGCTCCGGCTCGGGCCACAGCTCCTCCGGCGGCCACCACGGCTCCTTCGGCGGCTGAGCGGACCCGGCACCGGCATGGAACGCCACACCATCCAGCCCCGCCCCGGCTGGCAGCAGACCGTCGAGGCGCAGGGCCTGATCTACCCGCTCACCCGCTACCCGGACGACTCGCTGCGCCCGTACTGGGACGAGAGCGCCTACTACGCGTTCACCCTCCCGGAGGTCGAGGCGCTGGAGGAGGTCGTCGAGGAGCTGCACGCGATGTGCCTGGCCGCCGCCGAGCACCTCGTCACCCGTGACCGCTTCGCCGACCTGGGGATCACCGACCCCCGGCTAGCCGGGCTGGTCGCCGAGTCCTGGCGGCGGCGCGCCGAACTCCCTTCCCTCTACGGGCGGTTCGACCTGCACTACGACGGCACCGGCCCGGCCAAGATGCTGGAGTACAACGCCGACACCCCGACGTCGCTGGTGGAGGCGGCCAGCCCGCAGTGGTTCTGGATGGAGGAGCGGTTCCCCGGCGCCGACCAGTGGAACTCGCTGCACGAGCGGCTGGTGGCGGCCTGGAAACGGCAGGCGCCGCTGCTGCCGCCCGGCGCGCCGGTGCACTTCGCGCACTCCGCGGGCGACGAGCTCGGGGAGGACCTGATGACCGTCGCCTACCTGGAGGAGACGGCCCAGCAGGCGGGCCTGGCGACCGTGTCGATCCCGGTGGAGGACATCGGCTGGGACCGGCTCGCGGGCCGCTTCGTGGACCAGCGGCTGCGCTTCGTGCGGGCCTGCTTCAAGCTCTACCCGTGGGAGTGGCTGGCCACCGACGACTTCGGCCCGTACGTCCTGGACACGCTCGACAACGGCGGCGGCACCGGCTCCACCCTGTGGATCGAACCCGCCTGGAAGATGCTGCTGTCCAACAAGGCGCTGCTGGCGGTCCTGTGGGAGCTGTACCCGGGCCACCCGAACCTGCTGCCCGCCTACCTCGACGGGCCGCGCGAGCTGGCGCACACCCGCGGGTACGCGGCCAAGCCGCTGCTCGGCCGGGAGGGCGCCGGCGTCACCCTGCACGAGCCGGGGGCCGAGCCGGTGCTGCGCGGGCCCGAGGACCCCTGCTGCTACCAGGAGCTGGCGCCGCTGCCGGACTTCGACGGCAACCGCGTCGTCCTCGGTGCGTGGGTCGTCGAGGACGAGGCGGCCGGGCTCGGCATCCGGGAGTCGGCCGGCCCGGTCACGGACGAGTACGCGCGCTTCGTGCCCCATGTGATCCGCTGAGCCCGCTGCGGCTGCGGCTGCGGCCGGTGCGGGCACGGCTCGCCGGGCTCTACGCCCGCGGCGTTCCGCCCGCCACCGATTCATCCGAACGCCTCCGCCGGAAGCCGGGGCCCGTCGCCGTCCGCGTCCGGCGCCTCGTCTGCGTCCGGCGCCTCGCGCTCGGCTTCGGTCAAGCGCGCGCCCCGGCTCTCGGCCACCCGGTGCACACGGACGAGGGCGGCGGTCAATTCAACTGCCAGCAGGTGCAATTCCCCGGGTGTCCAGGACCGTTCGCCGAGCAATTGGCGGGCTTCGTCGATGAGGTCGGTGGCCGAACCGAGCTGCTCCTCCTCCATCCGGTCGGCGATGCGGGAGACGTATCCGGTCCCGTCGCCCAACAGGAAGCACGGTTTCCCGTCCGGACCGGTCCACGGCAGCAGCCGCACGGTGCCCATGGTGTTCATCCCGTTGCCACCTCCGCCCCGTGCATCCGGCGCGGACCGACGTCGTACCCCTGGACGGCAAGCCATAACGCGCGACGCCGCTGACGCTGCAGGCGTCGCCGGTGCGGCTCTCCCCTCGTACCGGGCGGCGCGCCGGCCGACCGGTGGCCGCCTCGCGCGGGAAACAGCAACCGCAGCAGTCAGGGCGGGCGGATCAACGTATGCAAAAAATGCTCAAGCTCATCCACCCTCATCTCAGGAACCACGCCGCGCGGGAACTCCACGAACGCGCCCGGCTCATGATTCCGAGCTGAATTCCCGACTCCTGGCAGTTTCGCGCCCGGTCCCCGGGCCGGGGCATGGCACAGCGGGTGGCCGGGGCCGCTTTCGCCCGCCGGCCGCCCGCTGCCCGTCCGCCGCCCCCTTCATGCCCCCAGTACGTCCCGCAGCCGGGCCAGTCCCCAGTCCAGGTCCTCCTTGCTGATCACCAGCGGCGGGGCGAGGCGGATGGTGGCGCCGTGGGTGTCCTTGACCAGCACCCCGCGCGTCAGCAGCTCCTCGGAGACGGCCCGCCCGGTGCCGCGCGAGGGGTTGATGTCCACCCCGGCCCACAGGCCGCGGCCGCGGACCGCGTCCACCGCCCCGTCGCCCACCAGCAGCCCCAGCTCGCTGTGCAGATGGTCACCCAACTCCGTGGCGCGCTGCTGGAATTCGCCGGTCCGCAGCATCGCGATGACCTCCAGCGCCACCGCGCAGGCCAGCGGGTTGCCGCCGAACGTCGAACCGTGCTCGCCGGGCGCGAAGACGCCCAGCACGTCGCGGGACGAGACCACCGCCGACACCGGCACCACCCCGCCGCCCAGCGCCTTGCCCAGGACGTACACGTCCGGGACGACGTTCTCGTGCTCACAGGCGAAGGTCCGGCCGGTGCGGCCCAGGCCGGACTGGATCTCGTCGGCGATGAACAGCACGTTCCGGCGCCGGGTCAGCTCCCGTACGCCCGCGAGGTAGCCCGGCGGCGGCACCAGGACGCCCGCCTCGCCCTGGACGGGCTCCAGCAGAACGGCCACCGTGTCGTCGACGACGGCGGCCTCCAGCGCGGCGAGGTCGCCGTAGGGGACGACGTCGAAGCCGGGGGTGTACGGGCCGAAGTCGGCGCGGGCCTCGGCGTCGGTGGAGAAGGAGACGATGGTGGTCGTGCGGCCGTGGAAGTTGTTGTCGGCGACGATGATCCGCGCGCGGCCGTCCGGCACGCCCTTGATCTTGTAGCCCCACTTGCGGGCCGTCTTGATCGCCGTCTCGACCGCCTCGGCGCCCGTGTTCATCGGCAGCACCAGCTCCATCCCGCACAGCTCGGCCAGCTGCGTGCAGAAGTCCCCGAACCGGTCGTGGTGGAAGGCGCGGGAGGTGAGCGTGACCCGTTCCAGCTGGGCCCGGGCGGCGTCGAGCAGGCGGCGGTTGCCGTGCCCGAAGTTCAGCGCGGAGTAGCCGGCGAGCATGTCCAGATAGCGCCGGCCCTCCACATCCGTCATCCAGGCGCCCTCGGCGGTGGCCACGACGACGGGGAGCGGGTGGTAGGTGTGCGCGCTGTGGGCTTCGGCGGCGGCGATGCTGCGTTCCGTGGACGTCACCGGGTCTCCGTTTCGGTAGGCCGTACGGGGCATATGCGCCGATATGCCCCTCTATAGTGCCGCGCGAGCGGTGTGTTCGGAAGCCGCGCGGGCGGTCGGGTGGTCCCGGCTCCGCCGGGTGCGGCGTCTAGACTCGGCGGTGCGCATCGCGACTGGCGTACGGGGAAGCGACCCCGAGGGAGCGGTGCGCGGCCACCATCACGAGGTGCCGCCCGCCTGGGCACCCGGGACCCGACCGGACCACCGATCGAGCGCCCCGGAGGACGCCATGTCACTTACCTCTCCGCACCCCGCCCCGCATGCCGCGCTGCGCGCCACCGACCCCGAACTGGCCGCTCTCGTCGTCGCCGAGGAGCGGCTCCAGGCCGACACGCTGCGGCTGATCCCCAGCGAGAACTACGTCTCCGCCGCCGTCCTGGAAGCCACCGGCACCGTCCTCCAGAACAAGTACAGCGAGGGGTACGCGGGCCGTCGCTACTACGAAGGCCAGCAGAACATCGACCGCGTCGAGACGCTGGCCGTCGAGCGCGCCAAGGCCGTCTTCGGCGTGGAACACGCCAACGTCCAGCCGTACTCCGGCTCGCCGGCCAACCTCGCCGCCTACCTGGCCTTCGCCGAGCCCGGCGACACGGTGCTGGGCATGGCGCTGCCGATGGGCGGCCACCTCACCCACGGCTGGGGTGTCTCGGCGACCGGCACGTGGTTCCGCGGCGTCCAGTACGGCGTACGCGCCGACAGCGGGCTCATCGACTTCGACGAGGTGCGCGACCTCGCCCGCAAGGAACGCCCGAAGATCATCTTCTGTGGCGGTACGGCCGTCCCGCGCACCATCGACTTCGCCGCCTTCGGCGAGATCGCCCGGGAGGTCGACGCCGTTCTGGTCGCCGACATCGCCCACATCGCCGGGCTGATCGCGGGCGGCGCCCACCCGTCGCCCGTGCCGCACGCGGACGTCATCTCCACCACCACGCACAAGACCCTGCGCGGGCCGCGCGGCGCCATGCTGATGTCCCGGGCGAGCCACGCCAAGGCCGTCGACAAGGCCGTCTTCCCCGGCCTCCAGGGCGGCCCGCACAACCACACCACCGCCGCCATCGCGGTCGCGCTGCGCGAGGCGGCCGCCCCGTCCTTCCGGGACTACGCGCACGCCGTCGTCGCCAACGCCAAGGCGCTCGCCGAGGCGCTGCTGGCCCGCGGCTTCGACCTGGTCTCCGGCGGCACCGACAACCACCTGGTGCTGATCGACCTCACCTCCAAGGACGTCCCCGGCAAGGTCGCCGCCAAGGCCCTGGACCGGGCCGGCATCGTCGTCAACTACAACACCGTCCCCTTCGACCCCCGCAAGCCCTTCGACCCCTCCGGCATCCGCATCGGCACCCCCTCGCTCACCTCCCGCGGACTGGGCGCGGACCGGATGCCGCTGGTCGCGGAGTGGATCGACCGCGGCGTACGGGCCGCGGCGAACGGCGACGAGGAGACCCTGTCGGTGATCCGCACGGAGGTCGCCGAACTGATGGCGGCCCACCCGGCCCCGGGCCTGCCCGTCGGCGGCTGACCCCCGGGGTCTGCGCGTTGGCGGCCGACCCCGAGGCTGTGTGTCGGTGGCTGGCCTCTGGGTCTGCCTGTCGGTGCCTGGCCCGGGGTCTGCCTGTCGGCGCGCCTGCCCTCCGGACCTGCCCGTCGGCGCCTGGCCCGGGGCCGCCCTCGGTGCCTGGCCCCGGGTCTGTCCCTCGGCGCCTGACCCGGCGCCCCCGGGGGCCTGACACCCCGGGGCCTGCCCCCCGGGCCTCCCCCCGAGGGCCTGTTCCCGCGCCTCCCCCGAGGCCCCGCCCCCCGGGAATACCCCCCGGTAACCCCCGCGTTGAGGCCCCGAGGGGGCCCGCGCATCCCCTACGGGATGTGTTCGGCCGCCCCCCAGGGGCCTCCACGCCCGGGGAGCCCGCGCGACCTGAGACAATCGGTGCCATGGCTCTTGATCGCCCGCCCGTCGCCCACCACCGCCCTCAGGGGGATGGCTCCGCCATGCAGCACCGCCCGCGCGTACTCTCCGGTATCCAGCCCACGGCCGGCTCCTTCCACCTCGGCAACTACCTCGGTGCGGTGCGCCAGTGGGTGGCGCTTCAGGAGTCCCACGACGCCTTCTACATGGTCGTCGACCTGCATGCGATCACCGTTCCGCAGGACCCGGCCGAGCTGCGCAGCAACACCCGGATCGCGGCCGCCCAGCTGCTCGCGGCCGGCCTCGACCCGGAGCGCTGCACCCTCTTCGTGCAGAGCCATGTGCCCGAGCACGCCCAGCTCGCCTGGGTCATGAACTGCCTCACCGGCTTCGGCGAGGCGTCCCGCATGACCCAGTTCAAGGACAAGTCCGCCAAGCAGGGCGCCGACCGCACCTCCGTCGGCCTGTTCACGTACCCGGTCCTCCAGGTCGCGGACATCCTGCTCTACCAGGCCCACCAGGTCCCGGTCGGCGAGGACCAGCGCCAGCACATCGAGCTGACCCGCGACCTCGCCGAGCGCTTCAACACCCGCTACGGCGACACCTTCACGATCCCCGCGCCGTACATCCTCAAGGAGACGGCGAAGATCTACGACCTGCAGGACCCGTCGGCCAAGATGAGCAAGTCGGCCGCCAGCCCCAAGGGTCTGATCAACCTCCTCGACGACCCGAAGGTCAGCGCGAAGAAGGTCAAGAGCGCCGTCACGGACACCGACACCGTGATCCGCTACGACGCCGAGAACAAGCCGGGCGTCTCCAACCTCCTGACGATCTACTCCACCCTCACGGGCGCCTCGATCGCGGAGCTGGAGCAGAAGTACGAGGGCAAGATGTACGGCGCTCTCAAGACCGATCTCGCCGAGGTGATGGTCGACTTCGTCACACCGTTCCGGGACCGCACCCAGGAATACCTGGACGACCCCGAGACGCTGGACTCGATCCTGGCCAAGGGCGCGGAGAAGGCGCGTGCGGTCGCCGCGGAGACCCTCGCCACCACGTATGACCGGCTCGGATTCCTGCCGGCCAAGCACTGACGGGACCGTCCGCGCGGCCCGCCCGGGCGGCCCGCGCGACGCCCGCAGAACCAGGGGCCCCCACCTGCGGGGGCCCTTGTGCCTGCCCGCAACAGAGCCGAGGACGCTCCCCGCGAAGGGCGCGCACCCGGCACACTAGGAGGGTGCGCGAGCGCGCCGCACACACGTCAGGAGGGAGAACGCAGTGGGGACCGTAACGCTGGGCGTTTCGATCGCGGTCCCGGAGCCGTACGGCCGCTTCCTCCAGCGGAAGCGCGCGGGCTTCGGGGACCCCGCCGCACACGGCATCCCCACGCACATCACCCTCCTCCCGCCGACGGAGGTGCACACCGACGCGCTGCCCGCCGTCGAGCGCCACCTCGCCGAGGTCGCGGCCGGCTGCCGCCCCTTCCCGCTCCGCCTGGAAGGCACCGGCACCTTCCGCCCGCTCTCCCCGGTCGTCTTCGTGAAGGTCACCGAGGGGGAGGCCGGCTGCACCGCGCTCCAGGCCCGGGTGCGCGCCACCTCCGGCCCCTGCGCCCGTGAGCTGCAGTTCCCGTACCACCCGCACGTGACCGTCGCCCACGGCATCGCCGAGGCGGCCATGGACCGCGCCCAGGACGAGCTGAGGGACTTCTCCGCCACCTGGACGATCAGCGGCTTCGCCCTCTACGAGCAGGGCGCGGACGCGGTGTGGCGCCTGGAGCGGGAGTACCCCTTCGGCCCCCGCACGGCAGCCGTCCCCCGCCAGGCCGCCGACCTCTCCCGTCCGCCCGCCCCCTCCTGCTGAGCGGTGCCCGCTCCGGGCCGTGCCCGGCCGGCGGTCCACACGATGGCCCACGCCGACGCATGAGCGGCGGTGTTCCCGGGGTACGCGGACGCTAGGGCTCCGGATCGGCCGGGCCACCCGCCGCACAACCGGCCCGGGCCGGCGGGCAACGGGGGCACAAGGGGAACGCCATGGACTGGCTGAGCAAGCTGCCGGTGATCGGACCGGCCGTCACCTGGCTGATGACCACCCACCTCTGGCGCGCCTACCAGCGCATGCTGCGGGTGAAGTGGACCCGGCTCTCCGCGGCGATCACCTTCACCAGCTTCGTCGCCCTGTTCCCGCTGCTCACCGTCGCCGCCGCGATCAGCGCCGCGCTGCTCGGCCCCAGCGGGGTGCACAAGCTGCAAACCAAGATCGCCGAGCAGATCCCCGGCATCGCCCAACAGCTCGACCTCGCCTCACTCGTCGACAACGCCACCACCATCGGGCTGGTCGCCGGTGGCGTGCTGCTGCTCACCGGCATCGGCTGGGTCGAGTCGCTGCGCGACTGCCTGCGCGCCGTGTGGGAGAAGGACGACGAGGAGGACAACTTCTTCCTCGGCAAGCTCCGGGACGGCGCCCTGCTGCTCGGCCTCGGCGGCGTCGCGGTGCTCTCGGTCGCCTGCTCCACCTTCGCCTCCGCGGCGGTCGGCAAGGCGGCCGACGCGATCGGCCTGCCGGAGGGCGGGGCCGGCGCCGTCCTGCTCTCGGTCGCCGGCTTCTGCATCGCCGTCCTCGCGGACTTCCTGCTGCTGGCCTACATCCTGACCAGGCTCCCCGGCGCCCATCCGCCGCGGCGCGCCGTGGTGGTCGCCGGCCTCATGGGCGCGATCGGCTTCGAACTGCTCAAGCTGCTGCTCAGCGGCTACCTCAGGGGCGTCGCCTCGCGCAGCATGTACGGCGCCTTCGGCACGCCGATCGCCCTGCTGCTGTGGATCAACTTCACCGCGAAGCTGCTGGTGTACTGCGCCTCGTGGACGGCCACCCAGGAGGAGACGGACGAGGCGGAGGAGAGGGAGGAGACGGAAGGCGCGGAGGAGGCGGACGGCGCGGGTGTCCGGGAGCGGGCGGACGGGGCCGACGGGCCGGACGGTACCGCGACGGCACCCGAGGGGCGGGAGGGCTGAGCCCCCGCCGCCCCGCGGCCGTGTCTCACCTGCCCGAGCGCCGCCCCCGCCCGCGGACCAGCGCCGGCAGCGGCCACCTGCGGTGCACGGCCAGCCCCACAAGACCCAGCAGCACCACCGCGCCGCCGCCGATCCCCACCGCGGTCCAGGCGCCGCCCGGCCCGCCGGTGCTGTCCAGCGCGGCCTGGTTGCTGTCGTTCGCGCCCTTGCGGTGCTTCGCGGGGGCCACCGCGCCCCGGCCGTCGTCCTCGCTGCGCGGCCCGACCAGCCGGCCGACCGGCTCCACCTTGTCGGCCGCGGCGAAGCCCCAGTCCAGCAGCTGCGCGGCCTCCCGGTACGCCTCGTTGTGCACCTTCTTCGCCGGGTTCATCACCGTCACCAGCAGCTTGCGGTCGCCCCGCTGCGCCACGCCGGTGAAGGTCGAACCGGCGTTGGTGGTCGAGCCGTTCTTCACCCCGGCGATCCCCGGGTACGGCTTCATGTCGTAGTCGCCGCTGAGCAGCCGGTTGGTGTTCTGGATGCCGAACGTCGCGCGCTTGCCGTCCTTGCCCTTGTCGCCGGGGAACTGGGCGCTCGCCGTCGAGCAGTACTCGCGGAAGTCGGCGTTCTGGAGCCCGGCCCGCGCGAACAGGCTCAGGTCGTACGCGCTGGAGACCTGCCCCGGCGCGTCATAGCCGTCCGGCGTCACGACGTGCGTGTCGTTGGCGTTCAGCTCCTTGGCGTGCTGCTGCATCTGCGCGACGGTGGCCGCCGTGCCGCCGTTCATCGCCGAGAGCGTGTGCACCGCGTCGTTCCCGGACCGCAGGAAGACCCCGAGCCACAGGTCGTGGACCGTGTAGGTGAGGTTCTCCTTTATCCCGACCAGGCTGCTGCCCACGCCCATGCCGGCGAGGTCGGCGGGCTTGACGGTGTGCTTCTGGTTCTTGGGGAACTTCGGCATCACGGTGTCCGCGAACAGCATCTTCAGGGTGCTGGCCGGCGCGAGCTGCCAGTGCGGGTTCTTCGCGGCCAGCACCTTGCCGGACTCGGCGTCCGAGACGATCCACGACCGGGCGGTCAGCGCGTCCGGGCCCGGCAGCTTCGGCGCCCCGGGCTTCGGCTGCACGTGGACGCCGGGCGTACCCAGCCGGTCCCCGCCGATCTGCGACATCTTCGCCGGCGGCGCCGGGGCCTTGGGGTCGGCGTGGGCGGTGCCGGCCAGCAGCGGGGTGCCCAGCAGCCCGGTGGCGGCCAGCGCGGCGACGGTGCGCAGGGGGAAGCCGTTACGCGCCGCGCGTCCGGCGCTGCCGGTCGCGGCGGAGGCGGCCGGGGCGAGCGGTCCGGTGGCGGCCGTGGAAGCCGTGGAAGCACAGAAGGTCGTCGGCACGTCGGTGAACGTACCCCCCTTTGCCCCCGCCGCCGACAGCACCCCACGGAAGAGTGCCCCTCCCGACCGCCGGATGGAGCCGCTGCCCATACTGGAACGCATGCTGCGTTCCTCGGCGGACTCTCCCCGCACCCCCACGACTCTCTCGCGCCCGGTGGCCTGGTTCCTGCTTGCCTTCGGGGTGTGGAGCTGGTTCATCTGGATCACTTTCGTCAAGAACCTCTGGAAGGACGGGAGCGGTCTCGCCTTCGACGACGCGGGTGACCCGACCGCCTACTTCTGGGTCCATCTCCTGCTCGCGGTGGCTTCCTTTCTCTTGGGGACGGCAATCGGCGTGATCGGGTTCCGTGGCGTACGGGCGCTGCGCCGGCAGCAGGCGCAGGGTGCGGACCGGCACCCCGCCGACGACCGGACCGACGCCGCCGGCTGACCCGAGACGCGCCCGGATCCCTCACGTTGGGTGAAACGCCGTGCTCATCGGGCGATGTGAGCGAATCGTCGCCACGGACGCCGCTTCGGGCATTTCGCCGATCGGCTTCGGGCGGTCACAATCACCCAGCGACCCTCCCCGTTTTCCCCTTCGGACCCGGTCCTGCCCGTGTGCGGCGACGGCTGCCGCAGCCGTCCCGTGGGGCCCGGGTGCGCGGGGCTGGGGTGGGCGCCTGTCGGATTCCGTGAAGGAGATGATCTCCCCCGAGGAGGTACGTAGGTGGAAGGAAGGCTGGCCATGACGTCGGATGCGCGTGACGAGGTCGAGCGGTTCATCCTGGGAGACCGGTTCTCCTGTCTGGCGGGTCGTTCCGCCTGGCGCCAGGGAGGCATCGCACACCGGCACTATGACCTGCTGGGGGGCGCGGAGTCGGCCCGTCTGATGGCGCTCGATCTCGCGGAGTTCGTCGGTTCGGCGAACTGGAGCGCCCGGACGTTCACGAGTTTCGTCGCGACCTTCGAGCAGCCGCGCGGGGTGGACGAGCTGCGCTTCGAGGAGCTGCTCTGGCAGCACCTCCAGCTGCTGCACGAACAGGACGCGGAGAACCACCACTGGGCGGAGGGCTATTCCTCGGACCCGCAGGCCAGAGAATTCGCGTACAGCGTGGCCGGTCATCCGTTCTTCGTGATCGGGCTGCACGAGACCCACCGCCGGTGGGGCCGCCGCCCGCCCTTCCCGATGCTGGCCTTCAACTCCCACGAGCAGTTCACCCGGATCAAGGGCGCCGGGATGTGGGACCGGCTGGCGGAGAAGATACGCAAGCAGGACATCAAGCTGCAGGGCGACATCAACCCCAACCTCCACGAGTACGAAGAACTCTCCGAGGCCCGCCGCTACTCCGGCCGCCCCAAGCCCCCCGAGTGGCAGTGCCCCTTCGCGGCCCGCGAGACGGACCGGGAACGCGAACTGGCGCCCACGGGGGTGTGAGCCCGGCGGCCGGCTCTCCGGCCCGCCCCTCCGGCCCGCCCATGAGGGCGGGCCGTCCCTCCCCACACGCCCCGTACACCCCGTACGCCTCCTGGGCGCCCCTCTCCCGCACGCGTCCCTCCCCGCACAATGGATAGCGTGCGTGCTCAGCCGTCGCAGGAGCGCGCAACCGTAAGGGGAGACGCCGTGATCTTTGCCCTGATCGTGGTCCCGGTGCTCGGGCTGTTCTTCGGGGTGCACCGCTATCTGTGGTGCCGGCTCGTCCGCGACACGACCACGCCGGGCAGCCGGCCGCGGCGGGCGGGCACGGCGGCCCTCGTCGTGCTGCCGCTGCTCGCCCTCGGCGCCCTGCTCGCCGGCCGGGCCGGCCTGCCCTTCCTCCTCCAGCAGGTGCTGGCCTGGCCCGGCTACCTGTGGCTGGCGCTCGTGCTCTACCTCGTGCTGGGCCTGCTGGCCGGCGAAGTCGTGCGCGCGGTGTGGCTACGGGTTCCGGCCCGCCGCAAGGACCGCGAGCCCGACGCGCCCGCCACGGCCGGGCCCTCCGTCCCGGCCCCCGCCCCCGCGCCCGACGCCTCCCGGGCC
>NZ_JNZA01000071.1 GCF_000717345.1 Streptomyces lydicus
CGATGGTACTGCAGGGGGGACCCTGTGGGAGAGTAGGACGCCGCCGAACAATCATTGTGGGAGAGCCCCGCACCGTATGGTGCGGGGCTTTTCTGCGTTCCGGGCCCGTTCGCGTCTTCCACGCGCTGGTTCTTCTGCGCCGGCTCGAAGAACTCATCTGTCGAGACGTTGGAAACGAGTCCCACCAGCACTACGACCATCGGGTCGAGAACCGCCAGGCAGATGAGTATTGGGTCATCCACCCCGTTGTGTGAAGCGGCATTTCGTGCCCTCTTCCACACTCCCATACGGTCGCATTCATGGACTGGAACTTTCCGACGGCCGAAGAACTCGCGGCTGCCTTGCGTGCCGGTGAAGTGACCTCGGCGGAACTGACCGACGAGGCGATTGCCCGTATTGAACGGGACGACGATGCGATCAACGCGATCTGTGTGCCGGACTTCGACCGTGCACGGGCCGCCGCGCGCGATGCCGACCAGGCGCGTGCCCGCGGTGAGGACCGGCCGCTGCTGGGCATTCCGGTGACGGTCAAGGAGTCGTACGACATTGCGGGGCTGCCCACGACCTGGGGTATGCCGCCGCACCGGGACTACATGCCGGCCGAGGACGCGGTGCAGGTGTCGCGGCTCAAGGCCGCGGGTGCGGTGGTGCTCGGGAAAACCAATGTGCCCTTGGGGCTGCAAGATATACAGAGCTTCAACGAGATCTACGGCACCACCAACAACCCGTGGGACCACCGCCGTACGTCGGGCGGATCCTCCGGCGGCTCGGCGGCGGCGCTGGCGTCCGGATTCGGCGCGCTGTCCATCGGCTCCGACCTCGCCGGTTCGTTGCGCACCCCCGCGCATTTCTGCGGCATTTACGCGCACAAGCCGACACTCGGGCTGGCGGCGAGCCGCGGCATGGTTCCGCCGCCCGGGCCGGCCCTGCCGGTCGAGCAGGACCTCGCCGTAGTCGGCCCGATGGCGCGGACCGCTCGCGACCTCACGCTCCTGCTTGACGTCATGGCCGGACCGGACCCGCTGACGCTCGGTGCGGCGTACCACCTGACGCTGCCGCCCGCGCGGCACGAGCGGCTCCGCGACTTCCGGGTCCTGGTCCTCGACGAGCATCCGTTCATTCCGACCGGGTCCGCCGTGCGGGCGGGCGTGGGCCGGGTGGCCGACGCGCTTGTCGATGGCGGTGCTCGCGTCGAGCGGGAGAGTCCGCTGCTGCCCGACCTGGCCGAAGCCGCGATGCTCTACAGGCAGTTGCTGTTCTCGGGCTCCGTCGCACGTTTTCCCGTCGAAGCATACGAGCAGCTGCGGACCCATGCCGCCCAACTGAGCGCCGACGACCAGAGTCTCGATGCGGCAATGCTGCGCGGCATGGTGTTCAGCCATCGCGACTGGCTTGAGGCGAACAGCCGTCGCGAGCTCCACCGCCACGGCTGGCGGCAGCTCTTCGCCGAGTTCGACGCGGTGGTGTGTCCCATCACGCCCACTCCCGCGTTCCCGCACGACCACAACCCCGATCCGAGGGAACGCCGGATCGACATCGACGGCGTCGACTATCCGTACTTCGACCAGCTCGTTTGGGCCGGTCTGGCCACCATGCCCGGTCTACCCGCCACCGCTGTACCAGCGGGCCGGTCGCCCGAGGGTCTGCCGGTGGGAGTGCAGCTCATCGGTCCGATGTTCGAGGACCGCACCCCGCTGCGGCTGGCCGAATTGCTTGAGCAGAAGATCGGCGGCTTCCAGGCACCGAAGTAGGGCGTACTACCGGCGTCGGACGGTTCGGATTATGGGCGCCGGTCGGCTAAAGACGCCGCCTAGGACCGCATCTCGGGGAGGCTCTCGGTGACGGCTTGCGCGTAGTCGGCGAGGAGGTGCGTCAAACGGTCGTGCTGAGAGGAGAGTTGGTCGTACTCGTCGACCTCCGCCGGCGTCCAGGGCGCCTCGGTGTCTTCCAACTCCGACAGACGCAGTCTGGCCATGGCTGCACTGACGACTGCCCGGGACGCCTTCAGCAGGCGGTCCGCGGTTTCGCTCGGGGCGTGGACGAGGAGGGCGTCGAGTTCGCCGCCGGGGCCTGGAAGTGCCGGAATGCCGAGTTCAAGCCAGCAGTCTCCCCAGAGACGACGGCGTCGCGCCTCCGGGAAGCCGTCGTCCACCACCTCGGCGGCGCCCGTTCCGTTCTGCCGAATGGACAGGCCGGAGCGGGCTGCCAGGTCGGTGGTCATGGCGGCGAGGTCGTCGTCGTGGCCGGGGCCCGTGCCCGGCTGGGGTGCGCCCAGGAAGGAGCCCAGTTCCAGTAGCTTTCGCGTCTGCTCGTCCACGCCAGGCAGGACCGCCAGGTCGTCATCGAGCATCAGCGTGTCAGGTGCGGCCGCGCCCAGGCGTGCGTAGGGCAGTGGTGTCCCGTGGACGGCGGATTTCCACGCCGTCACGGCTGCGTCCACCCACCAGCAGACGAATTCGTGCGCGGCGTCGCGGTGCGCCTTCGCGCATCGGATGGCCAGCCTCAGACGGACGGAGAGGAGCGCGCACTCCGCGTCGTACGGCGACCCCCGGCCTTCGGCGCGCTGCTGGATGCTGGTTTCGCTGAGCTCGTTCAACTCCTCCATGCGTTGCTGCTCAGCTTCCGACTCCTTGAGGAGGACGGCCGAGCAGCGTGCCAGGGCGGACAAGGCTTCGTCGATCTCGGGCGCAGTCATGGCCTTTGCCGGGGCGGACCTGGGGGTGGGGAACGAGGGGTGGCCACTCACGTCGGACTCCTGGAGGGTGAGGCGATAAAGGGCGAGGGGCTTGTGGAAGCCCTCAGTTACGGATCGAACTCAGCTCGACCGCCGTCATCGCGGGGTCTTCCGATGCCAGGAGGGCGACCAGCCTGCGGGCCCTCTGGAGGGTGGACGTGTTCACGTGGATCGAACCCCTTCGGTCATGTCTGACGAAGCGCACCCCGATCCTGCCGGACGTCGTCGGGGCGCGTCCTGGAAATGACCTGGCTGAGCATGGTTCGTGGCCTTCTCGCCGGTCGTGGGGCGAGCCAGTCGTTCCGTAGTCCTCACGCACCGGAGAGCAGCGCCGCGCTCACTGCCGTGACTGCCGGCAGCAGCATGAGAACGGCGCCGTGCACGCTGTTGCTGCCCGGAGACGTGTTCGGCGGGGTGTCCGGGAGCCAGATGTCCCGGGTTTTCGTTCGAGGGACCGGGGCACACGCCTTGTAGTCCCCGGCTGGAACCCCCGTCCAGTCGGGGACTCGTGGGTTCGGGCCCAGGTTGACGAAGTCGGCTGCCGGGGCTGGCCGCGGTATTCCGGTGGCGAAGCAGCCGGCGTCGTCCGCTTGCGCTTGTCGTTGCGTCAACTTCTACGTTCGGTGGTGTGGCCGGAGAGACCGGCCCGGCGAGGAAAGGCACGGCCATGGGCTGGTCCATTGCGGAGGTGGCGCGGATGTCCGGGGTGACGTCCCGGACGCTGCGGCATTACGACGAGATCGGTCTGCTGGTCCCCGCCTATATCGGCAGTAGCGGTCACCGTCACTACGGGGAGGCCGAGCTGCTGCGGTTGCAGCAGGTTCTGCTGATGCGGGAGTTGGGGCTGGGACTGCGGGAGATAGCCGCGGTCCTGGCGTCCCAGGTGGACCAGGTGGTGGCGCTGCGGGAACACCGGCGCAGGCTGCTGGCGGAGCGGGACCGGCTCGATGTGCTGGCCCGCACGGTCGGCCGGACCATTGCCGAACTGGAAGAGGACAAGGACACCCGCGACATGGGAAAGATCAGCACGCCGGAGAATCTGTTCGCCGGCTTCGACGCCGCACGCTACGAGGCCGCCGCGAGGGAGCAGTGGCCCGGCCAGGCGGAGGCGTCCGCGCGGTATGCCGCCACGCTCACCGAGGAGGACCAGGAGCGACTGCAGCGTGAGGCCACCGCGGCCATGATCCGCATGGCGGAGCTCATGCGGGCCGGCACCCCGGTGACCGACGCCGCCGTGCAGGCCGAGGTGGACGCCCACTACCGGGGCATCTGCCGGATGTGGACCCCGAGTGCGGGGGCGTTCAAGGCCCTCGGGGCGACGTATGTGGAGGATGCGCAGTGGCTTGGGGCGTATGACCGGATCGCCGAGGGGCTGGCCGTTTACCAGCGCGATGCGATGGCCGTCTACACCGAGGCGCAGCTGAGCTGACGACGGCATCGGCCGGCGCTGAGCCGGCCGATGCCGGCTACGGGGGTGGCCGATACCGGCTGCTGGGGGCTGCAGACCTCGGTGGCCGGGGCCCGTACCTGACTGACTGCCTGCCTGTTTGACGTTTTGGAGTTGGAGTATTCGTTGTGATTCCCCCTCGTTGGGCCGCCCACCATCGCCGGGCAGACCATGAACTCCTCGGCTACCTGCGGCCCGTCGATGCCATCCCGGGGTACTTCATCCCGGTCACCGTCTTCGGCTACCCGCTGGGTGCCCCGGCCGAAGAACACCAAGCCCGTCAGTGCCTGGAGCGCTCGGGGCTGGCCTACCTCGCCCAGGACTGGTTGCTTTCCCTGCCCGACCATCCCCGGCCCGTCGCCGTTCAGATCGTCGAGGCGACCCCGCGACACCTGCGGGTGAAGAACATCGACTACGGATACCCGGACGCGAACATCGGCCATGTCTTCGTCGTCGACGTTCCCACCACCGGACAGCTTCGCCCACGCTGAGTAGGGCACCCGTTCGGGCGGTTTTCCGGTCCGTGGGTCATTGCCGCGGATGGATGGTGGGCATCCCCGTTTCGGGGGCCTGGGTGATCAGTTGCTGACATTCTTGCCTTGCGGATTCTCGGCCTCGGTTCCGGTGGGGGAGCCACCTCGCCACGGAGGGTGGGGAGTTTCTCGTTGAGGAGGGTGGTTGTGGTGTCCGACCCCGAGGGCCAGCAGGCGTTTGATGCCGTTCGTGCGGTGGTGGCCTGGTACGCCGACCGGATCGCAGCTGAAGGTCGGGCACCGGTGCCTGACGAGGCGCGGGTGAGGGAGCTGAAGGTCGCCCGGCGGGCCGCCCTCGACGACCAGGCGCAGCTGGCGACCGCCGACCCGGAGGAGGCGGCCGGGGTCGCGGCCTTCTACGCGGCCCGGCTGAGGGAGTTGGCGGAGTCGTAGCTCGGCGGGGGAGCGGGTCAGGGGAGACCGGCTCGTTGCGGGGCGCTCAGGCGACCGGTTGCGGTGGCGGTCAACCGGCCATGGCGAAGGCGCCGATGAAGAAGGCTACGTAGAGCAGCAGGGAAACACCCACCACTGCCGCCACGATGAGGACGCCCTTGATCACCTTCTCCGCGGCCCGATGGTCGTGGGCCGGTCGGGCGAGGCGTTGGGGGGCGGGTTCGTGTTCAGTCATGGGAGTCATGCTGCTGATCGCGATGTGGGGCGGCTATCCGTAGAAGTACTCATGGAGCCTGGTGGGGCCGGCGGGGAGGGCGCTTCTCGGTCGGGCTCCCCCCCGCCGGCCGTGGCGTCAGGGGGTCGGGGGTGTGGTGCGGGCCGCGAGTTGCGTGCGGAGGGTGCGGGCGGCGTGGACCAGGTTCTCCAGGGCGGCGCGGGTCTCGGGCCAGGCGCGGGTCTTCAGGCCGCAGTCGGGGTTGACCCACAGGCGGTCGGCGGGGAGAGCCTCAAGTCCCTTACGCAGGAGGGCCATTGCTTCTTCGTGGCTCGGTACGCGTGGGGAGTGGATGTCGTAGACGCCGGGGCCGGCCTCGCGCGGGTAGCCGTGTGCGGCCAGTTCGCGGGCGACCTGCATGTGCGAGCGGGCCGCCTCCAGGCTGATGACATCGGCGTCGAGGTCGTCGATGGCCCGGACGATGTCGCCGAATTCGGCGTAGCACATGTGGGTGTGGATCTGGGTGCGGTTCCGTACGCCGCCGGTGGTGAGGCGGAATGCCTCGGTGGCCCAGGCCAGGTAGGCGGGGTGGTCGGCGGTGCGCAGCGGGAGGGTTTCGCGCAGCGCGGGCTCGTCGACCTGGATGACTGACGTGCCGGCGGCCTCCAGGTCGTCGACCTCGTCGCGCAGGGCCAGGGCGACCTGGCGCGCGGTGTCGGCCGGCGGCTGGTCGTCGCGGACGAAGGACCAGGCGAGCATGGTGACGGGACCGGTGAGCATGCCCTTGACCGGGCGTGCGGTGAGGGACTGGGCGTATGTCGTCCAGCGCACGGTCATCGGTCCGGGGCGGGAGATGTCACCGGCCAGCACGGGCGGGCGGACGTAGCGGGTGCCGTAGGACTGGACCCAGCCGTGCTGGGTGGCGAGGTAGCCGGTGAGCTGCTCGGCGAAGTACTGCACCATGTCGTTGCGTTCGGCCTCGCCGTGCACCAGGACGTCGAGGCCGGTCTTCTCCTGGAAGGAGATCACTTCCTGGATCTCGGCCTTGACGCGGTCCTCGTAGCCGGCGGTGTCGGTCCGTCCGGTCCGCAGGTCGGCCCGCGCGGTGCGCAGTGCGGTGGTCTGCGGGAAGGAGCCGATGGTGGTGGTCGGCAGCAGCGGCAGGCCGAGATGGGCGCGCTGGGCGGCGGCCCGCTCGGAGTACGGCCGGGAGCGGCGGGTGTCGGCGTCCGTGACGGCCGCGGCGCGGGCCCGTACGGCGGGGTCGCGGGTGAGTGCCGAGCCGGCGCGGGAGGCCAGGTCGGCCCGGTTGGCGGCGAGTTCCGCGGAGAGGGCGCCGGTGCCGTGGGTGAGGCCCTTGGCGAGCGTGACGACCTCGGCGGTCTTCTGGCGGGCGAAGGCCAGCCAGCGCAGGACCTGCGGGTCGATGTCGCGCTCCGCGCCGGTGTCGAGCGGGACGTGGAGGAGGGAGCAGGAGGCGGCCACGTCCACCCGGTCGGCCAGCCCGAGCAGGGTGCCGAGCGTGGCCAGGGACTTCGCCAGGTCGTTGACCCAGACGTTGCGTCCGTTGACGACCCCGGCGACCAGGCGCTTCCCGGGCAGTCCGCCCGCCGCGGCGAGCGCGTCGAGGTTGGCGGTGGCCGCCCCCGTGAAGTCCAGCGCGAGCCCCTCGACAGGGGCCTTGGCCAGCAGGGGGAGGGCGTCGCCGAGGCGGTCGAAGTAGGAGGCGATCAGCAGCGCGGGCCGGTCCGCGAGGGTGCCGAGGTGGCGGTAGGCGCGTTCGGTGGCGGCGAGTTCGGCGGGCGTGCGGTCCTGGACGAGGGCCGGCTCGTCGAGCTGCACCCACGGCGCGCCCGCCGCCCGCAGATCGGCGAGGACCTCGGCGTACACGGGCAGCAGCCGGTCGAGCAGCGTCAGCGGGTCGAAGTCCGCGGCCACGCCGGGGGCGGGCTTGGCGAGCAGGAGGTAGGTGACGGGGCCGACGAGGACCGGCCGGGGCGTCAGACCGAGGGCCAGGGCCTCCCGCAGCTCCGCCACCTGCTTGCCCGGGTCGGCGGTGAACCGGGTGTCCGGGCCCAACTCCGGTACGAGGTAGTGGTAGTTGGTGTCGAACCACTTGGTCATTTCCAGCGGGGCCACGTCCTGGGTGCCGCGCGCCATGGCGAAGTAGCCGTCCAGGGCGTCGGCCGCGACGGCAGCGCGGTGGCGCTCGGGGATCGCGCCGACCATGACGGTGGTGTCCAGCACGTGGTCGTAGTACGAGAAGTCGCCGACGGGCACCTCGTGCAGGCCGGCCCCGGCCAGCTCGCGCCAGTTCGCCCGGCGCAGGCCGGCCGCGGTGGCCCGGAGGGCGTCGGCGGTGATCCGGCCCTTCCAGTAGCCCTCGACGGCCCTCTTGAGTTCCCTGTTCTGTCCCTGGCGGGGGTAGCCGTACACGGTGGCCCGTGCCGCCGCGGAGGCGGGCTTCGTCGTCACGGAAATCTCCTTCGCGAGATGTCTCCCTGAGATCCCGGCGACGGGACGCGAGCGCGAAGGGGGGACGGAGCGGGCCCGCGCGTCGCAGCGCGGCCTTCCGCCCGGTGTGTACTCCTCCGGACGTGGTCCGGAGGCGCTCCCAACCCGCCCACGAGGTCACCGGGATTGCCGCGCACGAGCGGTCGCGCGCGGGCAGCGGGCAGGTCTTCGGACTCGCGGACACGTCCTCCGGGGAGGACACCTACTGGCCGTCGCTTCCCAGGCCCGGCCGGGCCCAGTGCGTATGACGGCGGTCGTTCCCGCTCACCGCTGCGGGGCAGTCCCGGATTCCCACCGGGTTCCCTCTTACGACGCCTCCCGCCTGGCGGGCGGGGCGAACCAGCTGCACCGGTCAGCCTAGGGGTCCGCCCGGCGGAGCGGGCCGGCGCGGGCACACTTCGGGCCGTGAGGTGGGACACGGTCCGGCCGGGCGCGGGCCCGTGGCGGGGCGTGGAGTTGACCCGGGATCACACCGCGGGCAGTTCTCCGGGCTCCGGGCCGCGGAGGTGAGGGACATGTCCGCGTAGCGGTCGCCCGCCACCCGGCCGGCGATCGGCTCCAGGAGCGTCAGTTCGAGCCTCGCGCAGCTCGGCACCGGTGACCTCGCTCAGCCCGAGGTGCTTGACCTTGCCTTCCCGTACCAGTCCGGCCATGGCGCCGACGGACTCGGCCAGCGGGACGGCGGGGTCGCGGCGGTGCATGTAGGAGAGGTCGTTCCGGGATCGGCGTGCGAGGGGAGGGGCACGCCCTAGGCTGCACCCGTCACCGGCCGCACACCCCCAGGAGCGCGCAACATGTCCGACCCTGTACGCAAGCCCCCGTTTCCCGATGCGTTCGAGGCGGACGCGGCGCCCGCGCCGCACGCCCTGCTCGGGCCGTTGACCGGCTTCCTGGGTACCTGGGTCGGGCGGGGCCGCGGCGGATACCCGACGCTCGCCGAGGAGTTCTCGTACGCGCAGGAGGTCACCTTCCGGCACGACGGGCGGCCCTTTCTGTACTACGAGGCGCGCGCCTGGCTGCTCGACGCGGACGGCGCGCCCCTGCGGCCGTCGGCCAGGGAGAGCGGCTGGTGGCGGCTTCAGCCCGAGGGGCGGGTGGAGGCATTGATCACCCAGCCCACCGGCATCGCGGAGATCCTGGTCGGCCGCGCGGCCGACAGCGCGGTCGATCTCACCACCCATCAGGTGGCGTTGGCGCCGACCGCCAAGGAGGTCAGTGCCACCCGCCGCCGCTACACCCTGACCGGCGAGGGCACGCTCACCTACGTCCACGACCTCGCGGCGGTCGGCCGGCCGCTGCAGCACCACCTGTCGGCGCAGCTTCGACGGGAGGGCGGCAGCCGGGCCGCGGGGACGCACATCGGCCCGGACCCGGGTTCCGCTGCCTGAGGCAGGGGAGACGCGGGGCCGGGCCGAAGCGGGGGACCAGGCGCGATCAGACCGCCGGTGCCGGGTACGTCGGGTACTCGACGCCGGAGACGTGCTGGACGACGCGGATGACCTGGCAGGAGTAGCCGAACTCGTTGTCGTACCAGAGGTAGAGGATCGCGTTGTCGCCGTCGACCTTGGTGGCGCCGGCGTCCACGATGGAGGCGTGGCGCGAGCCGACAAAGTCCATGGAGACGGCGTCGGGGGCGGTGGTGAAGTCGATCTGGCGCTTGAGCGGCGAGTTCAGCGAGATGTCGCGGAGGTGGTCGAGGACTTCCTCGCGGGTGGTCTCGCGGCCGAGGCGCAGGCTGAGGATCGCGATCGAGACGTCCGGCACGGGCACGCGGATCGAGCTGCCGGTGATCGGCGCCTTGAGGTCGGGCAGCGCCTTGGCGACGGCCGAGGCGGCACCGGTCTCGGTGATGACCATGTTGAGCGGCGCGGAGCGGCCGCGGCGGTCGGCCTTGTGGTAGTTGTCCAGCAGGTTCTGGTCGTTGGTGAACGAGTGGACGGTCTCCACGTGGCCGCGCAGCACACCGTACTCGTCGTCCATCGCCTTCAGCGGCGGGACGATCGCGTTGGTGGTGCAGGACGCGCAGGACAGGATCTGCTCGTCCGGCTTGATGGTGTCGTGGTTGACGCCGTGCACGATGTTCGGGACGTCGCCCTTGCCCGGAGCGGTCAGGACGACCTTCTCGATGCCGGGACGGAGGTGCTTCGACAGCCCCTCGCGGTCGCGCCACTTGCCGGTGTTGTCGATCAGGATGGCGTCGTTGATGCCGTACGCCGTGTAGTCGACCTCGGACGGGTCGTTGGCGTAGATCACCTTGATCTCGTTGCCGTTGGCGACGATCGTGCTGTTCGCCTCGTCGACCGTGATCGTGCCGTTGAACTGGCCGTGGATGGAGTCGCGGCGCAGCAGCGAGGCACGCTTCACGAGGTCCTGGTCCCCACCGCCGCGGACGACGATGGCGCGCAGCCGCAGTCCGTTGCCGGAGCCGGCCTTCTCGATGAGCAGGCGGGCGACGAGGCGGCCGATGCGGCCGAAGCCGTAGAGGACGACGTCACGCGCCTGACGGCGCTCGATCTTGTTCTCACCCGTGGCGCCGGAGACGGCCTCGGCGGTGAACTCCTCGACCGAGAGACCCCGGTCGTCGGCCCGGTGCGCCTCGGCGAGCAGGCCGATGTCGATCTGCGACGGGCCGAGGTCGAGCGCGGCCAGCGCCTGCAGGAACGGCATGGTCTCGGTGACCGACAGTTCCTCGCCGGCGATCTGGCGGGCGAACCGGTGGGTCTTGAGGATGCTCACCACCGACTTGTTCACCAAGGAGCGGCTGTGGAGCAGGACGGTGACGTCCCGCTCCCTGTGCATCTTCCCGATGATCGGGATCATCGACTCCGCGATCTCCTCGCGGTTCTTCCAGTTGGTGAACGAGTCGTCTTTGACAGTCACAGGTTTATCTTTCGAGCTAGGCGGCGCTCATATGCTAACCCGCCCCCGTTTTGATCGTTCAAACGGTGTCGGTTGAGGGGGTCCGGCAGGCTCCCGTGCGGGATGTAGGGCTTTGCAGTGGCGGGATTTGCCCGCATTTGGGCCGAAAGTGCGTACGAATGAGGGGCGCCGGCGGTCGTAAGATCACGGGGGCGCTCCGGCCCGGAGGACGCTGCGCCGGGGGTACGACGCGGGAGCCCCGACCGGTTTCATTCCTCCGACGGACAGGTCCATGAAACGAATACCCTGGGCGCGCGCCGCCGCCCTCGGCGCATGCGCCTCGATCGTGCTCGCCGTTCCGGCTCTCGCCGCTCGCGACGGGGAGCCGGCCGGCTCCCCGGACCCGCTCGCCGGCCCCTCGGCCGGCCCGGTGGATCCCTCCAAGGGCGTGACCCGGGAAGAGATCAGCAAGGCCGAGGAGACGGAGCGCTACTGGACTCCCGAGCGCATCCGCAGTGCCGTCCCGCTGGACGTGGTGCAGGAGGCGAAGGGCCAGGGCGCCCCGCAGCGGTCCGGTGTCACCGGCCGCAGGTCGGCGGCGGTGCCGAGCCACCCGGCCGACTCGGGCGTCGCCACGGTCGGGGTGTTCCTGATCCGCAGCGACGACGGGTCCCCGACGCCGAACCAGTTCTGCAGTGCCAGTGCGGTGACCTCGCCGACCAAGAGCCTGATCCTCACCGCGGCGCACTGCCTGAAGGGCGACAAGCCTTACCGCAACGTCGCGTTCGTGCCCGGCTACCGCACCGGGGCCTCGCAGGACGGGCAGGCGGGGGAGACGCCGTACGGGATCTTCCCGCTCCAGGCGGGGAAGGTCTGGATCGACGGGCGGTACCTCGGCTCGTCCCCCAGTGACGACGTGGACTTCGCGTTCCTGCGGGTCGGCCCGAACTCCCAGGGACAGCTGCTGGAGGACGCCGTCGGGCGGGGCAACAGCCTGACGTCCGTGCCGGCCGCGAAGCTGGCGCGCCGTGAGGTGACGCTGACCGGTTACCCCGGCGGGCAGAAGACCGCGGTGCAGTGCAGGAACGACACCGTCGCCTTCCAGAACCGGTTCATGGAGATCACCTGCGCCGGCTTCCGGTCGGGCGTCAGCGGAGGCCCGTTCCTGGAGAACTTCGACGGCAGCCGCGGGGACCTCGTCGGCGCCATCGGCGGCTACCGGACCGGCGGGACGCGCGACGACGTCTCCTACTCCTCGCAGTTCGACGGCGATGTCCGGCGGCTCTACGACCAGGCGGTCGGCGACGCGCCGCCGGACACCGTCAGCCCGCTCGGTGACGCCTCCACCTGGCTGCACGCCACGGGCGTGACCGCCGGCCGGTTCCACACCGCCTCGGTGCGGAACAACACCGGTGACCTGATCGTGCGCTGGTCCGACGGCGAGGTCTCGCTCTTCCCCGGCAACGGCGCGTACGGCTTCCGCAAGGACGTGCAGCTGATCAAGAAGAACGAGGCGTGGAAGCAGGCGAAGGCGGTCACCGCCGGCGACTTCACCGGCAACGGCAGCGACGACCTCCTCGTGCGGTGGGCCAACGGCAAGCTGAGTCTCTTCAAGGACGTCAACGAGACCAACAAGCTCGGCAGCGAGGTGCAGCTCAAGGGGCCCAACGGCACCTGGACGCACGCCTACGGCCTCGCCGCCGGGCGGTTCGGCGGCGGCAACACGCGGCGCGACGACCTCGTGGTGCGGTGGTCCGACGGCGAGATGACCCTGTACACCAACGTGGACGGCAAGGGCCTGCACGCCGAGAGGCAGCTCGCCAAGAAGAACACCACCTGGCCGCACGCCGGTGATCTCGCCGCCGGGGACTTCGGGACCGCGGCCGGCGACCAGGACCTGTTCGTACGGTGGTCGGACGGGGAGGTCACGGTGTACGAGAACGTCGCCGCCAAGGGCCTCAAGGCCGAGCACGAGCTCCGGCCCGCCAAGTCGGCCTGGCGCAACGGCGGCCTGGTCGCCGTCGGCGCGTTCGGCGGCGGCACCCGCCAGGACGACGTGGTCGTCCGCTGGCCCGCCGGCAAGGTCGCCATGAACGGGGACACCACGATGACGTCGCCGGGGCCTGAGCGCGTGCTGGTGCTGCCGCAGATCAGCTGACCGACGCGGCCCGCGGTGCCCTCCCCTTCCGGTCACGGAAGCGGAGGGCACCGTGCTGTGCCGGCGTGGCGCCGGCCGTCAGTACGAGGTGAGCCGGGCGGACACGCACGGGTCCTCGTTGCGGTAGCCGAGGCGGCTGTAGAGCCGTTCGGCCGGGGCGTTGTCGGCGAGCTGCCACAGGGTGCAGAAGCCGTGGCGGTGTACCGCCCGGCGGGTCAGCCAGGAGGTGAGGGCCGCGCCGAGGCCCTGGCCGCGCTGACGGGCGTCGGTGGCGACGGACGCCATCAGGGGGGCACCGCTGTCGCGCAGGCTGCTCAGGGCACCGCAGGCCACCAGCTCCCCGTCCGCGCCGCGGATCGCCGCCCACAGGCTCACGTCGGCGGAACCGGGGCCGGTCGAATGGGCCGGGCTGTGCCGGTTGAGGAAGGCGAGCAGCTCGTCGTGGTGCTCGTCGCCGAGGATCACCACGCGGTGTTCCGCCGGGTGGACGTCGGGCTCCTCCATGGTCCAGCGGAAGATCCACTCGACCGGGCCGGTCACCGTCAGATGGCGGCCGACCAGTGCGTCGGTGCCGCGGGGGCCGGTGAACTCCCGTACCCGGTCGGGAAATCCCTGGGCGGCGCGCAGGATCAGCCCGGCCGCCGCGACGGGTTCGCCGACGCTCCATACGTGCCCACGGGAGTCGTCGAGCCACGCCGCCGCGCCGTTGCCGGACCAACTGATCCGGCCGGCCGGGCGGGGTCGTGCGGCGCCGAAACGCAGCAGGGCGGCACCGGTCCGGCGCTCCAGGCCCTGGCTGAACAGATCTGCGGTCCGGGGGACAAGAGTCGTTGCCTGCATCGCTCTCTGGGGAAGACGGAAGAGGGGTGTACAGAGCCGACGGCGACCGGTCCGGACACGGCCGGGCCGGCGTCGTCGATGTGGGGGGAGGGGGTCCGGCGGCAGCGCACCTCAGGCGGTGGGCCGACCGGACTGTCCACTCTGGCACACCGCCCCGGGCCCGGTGCAAATCCTCCCGCCGTCAGCGGTCCGGGGCCGCGACCACCACCTCAGCGGGGCGCAGCAGCTGTCCGCCCACCCGGTAGCCCTGGCGCAGCACCGCCGAGCACGTGGGGCAGGTGACGCGGTCGGTGTGGGTGCAGGTGACGGCCTCATGGAGGGTGGGGTCGAAGGGGGCGCCGGGGGCGGCGACGCTCTGCAGGCCCAGGGACGCCAGCTCCGTCTCCAGGGCCCCGGCCACCCGCGCGAAGCCGTCCGTCACCTCGCCCTGCGCCGTCGCCTCGGCGAGGGCGTCGAGGACCGGCAGGAGCCGGGCCAGGACGTTGGACACGGCGATCTCGGCGACGGCCTGCCGGTCGCGGCGCACGCGCTTGCGGTAGTTGTCGTACTCGGCCTTGAGGCGCTGGAGGTCGGCGGTGCGCTCGCGCAGTTCGGCGCGGAGCGCGGCGTCCGTGGCGTCGCCGGGGGCGGGGGAGGACCCGGGGGGCGCGGTGCCGCGGTCGGCGGGGGAGGTGCCGCGGCCGCCCACGGAGTGGTCGTGGCCGACCAGGGCGAGCGGCGGACGCGGCACGCCGTGGACGTGGGGCGGGCGGTTCATCGCGTGCCTCCCTCCCGTTTGTCGTCGTCGACGATCTCGGCGTCGACGACGTCATCGGCGGAGTCGGACCGGGCCTGCTCGCCGCCCTCGGCCCCTTCGGCGCCGCCCGCGGCGGACTGGGTGGCCTGGGTGTCGGCGTACATGGCCTGGCCGAGTTTCTGGGACACGGTCGCGAGCTTCTCGGTGGCGGTGCGCAGCTCGGCGGTGTGGTCGCCGTCGCCGGAAGCGGTCTTGAGCTTCTCCTTGAGCTCGGTGACGGCTTCCTCGACCTCGGTCTTGACCTCGCCGGGGACCTTTTCCTCGTTGTCCTTGAGGAACTTCTCGGTCTGGTAGACCAGCTGTTCGGCCTGGTTGCGGGTCTCGGCGGCCTCGCGGCGGCGGCGGTCCTCGTCCGCGTACTCCTCCGCGTCGCGGACCATCCGGTCGATGTCGTCCTTCGGCAGCGAGGAGCCGCCGGTGACGGTCATCTTCTGCTCCTTGCCCGTGCCCAGGTCCTTCGCGGTCACGTGCATGATGCCGTTGGCGTCG
>NZ_JNZA01000072.1 GCF_000717345.1 Streptomyces lydicus
ACCACAGAGATCTACACAGAGTAGATCGTCGGCAGCGTCAGATGTGTATAAGAGACAGCTCCCAGCGAACCCCGCCCCTCAGACCTTCCGCAGCCCCGCGAACGCCGTCCGCACCACGGCCTCGGCGACCTCGTCACGGCTGGCCGCGCCCCCGCGGCCCGGCCGGTACCACTCCACAATCGAGTTGATCATGCCGAAGAGCAGCCGGGTGGCGAGCCGGAGGTCCACGTCGTCCCGCAGATCACCATCGGCGGCGGCCTGCTTGAGGAGATCGGCGACCTCGTGGTCGAACTTCCGGCGGCGTTCCATGGCCCACCGCTCGGTGTCCGTGTTTCCGCGCACCCGCAACAGCAGTGTCACGTAAGGAAGTTCGTCCATCAGCACCTCGGCCACGCGCCGGGTGACGTACTCCAGCCGCTCGATGGCCCTCCCCTGGACGGCACCCGGTTCCTCCAGCACACCGAACAGGCCGTCCAGGGACCGGCTTATCGCGCGCCGCAGCAGCTCTTCCTTGCTGCGCACGTGGTGGTAGATCGAGGACTTCGAGATACCGGCCGCCTTGGAGAGGTGCTCCATGGACGTGCCGTCGTAGCCGCGCTCGATGAACACCTCGACGGCGACCGCGAGCAGCGAATCAGGCGTATAGGTGTCGCGCTTGGCCATGGTCATGATTAGAGCACCAATTCCTCGAGGTCCGCACGGCGCCGGAGCGCCCAGGACGGTACGTAGCGTGCGCCGGCGTGGTGGCGGTGCATCGAGTCCAGCAGGTCCCACACCCAGTGGGCGCCGAGCCGCTCGACCCACTCCATGGGGCCGCCGGGATAGTTCACCCCCAGCCGCATGGCTGTGTCGATGTCCTCGGGCGACGCGACCTCGCGGGCCGCCGCGTCCACGGCGAAGTCAATGATCATGGCGACGGTCCGGGCGATGATCATGCCTGGGACGTCCTCGATCACGCTGACCTGCTTGTCCAGCGCCTGGAACAGCCCGATCGCCTCCGCGAGGTCCTCCTCGGAGCAGCTGGCCGAGGCCGCGAGGGCGACCCGGGTGGCAGCCCGGTAGTCGAGCGAGAGATCGAAGCGGATGCACTTCTCGTACCCGACGCCCGTCGCCGGACAGCCGTTGGTCAGCGCGAGGCGCGCTCCTCCGGGGAGCCTGATGAAGCCCTCCGATTCCCCCGGTGTGTGGTCGGGGGTGACCTTGATGCCCGCCTCCTCGATCAGCTCCCGCAGCACCGCCGCGGGCCCGGGCAACCCCGCGTGTACGGCGACGGCCTCCGGGGCGGGCCGGGGCTCGGCGGTGCGCGGCTCGGGCCGGTGGGCGCCCTCGGCGTAGTCGAACCATCCGCGTCCCGTCTTGCGGCCGTGCAACCCCGACTCCACCAGCCGGCGCTGCGCCAGGGAGGGGGTGAACTTCGGGTCCTGGAAGAAGCCCTGCCACACGGAGTGGGTGACCGCCTCGTTCACGTCCTGCCCGATGAGGTCGGTCAGTTCGAACGGCCCCATCTTGAAGCCGGCGCCCTCGCGCAGCACGGCATCGATGGTGGCGGGGTCGGCGGTGCGCTCCTCGTAGGCGCGCAGTGCCTCGGCGTAGAAGGGGCGGGCGATGCGGTTGACGATGAAGCCGGGGGTGTCGGCGCAGCGCACCGGCTTCTTTCCCCAGGCCGCGGCGGTGTCGTACGCGGTGGTGGCGGCCGCCTCCTCGGTGGCGAAGCCGCTGATCACCTCGACCAGAGGGAGCAGCGGCGCGGGATTGAAGAAGTGCAGTCCCACGCAGCGGCCGGGATGGCGCAGCCGGCCGGCGACCGCGGTCACGGACAGCGAGGAGGTGTTGGTGGCCAGCAGGCAGTCGGCCGTCACGACGTCCTCCAGGGCCGCGAAGAGCTCCTGTTTGGCGGGGAGTTGTTCCAGGATCGCCTCGACGACCAGCGCGGCGTCGGCGAGCTCTACGAGGTCGGCGGCGGGGGAGAGGCGCGCACGGGCGGCGTCCCGCTGCTCCGCCGGAATCCGGCCTTTCTCCACGAGCCGGTCCAGCCGTCCGGCGATCGCCTCGGTCGCCTGCTGGGCGCGCCCGGGGGCGGTGTCGTAGAGGCGTACGCGATGGCCGGCGACCAGCGCCACCTGCGCGATGCCCTGTCCCATGGTGCCGGTGCCCACCACTGCCACGGTGCTGCTGGTCCCGAGTGCCGTCATGCCAGCTGATCCTCCCCGTCCGACTTTTCCACAGGCTGGCCGGACCCTCTTGCCCCGACCGATCGTTCGGTTACTCTAACTCTGTTGCCCTGTCCACTCCCAGCCCTTATCCACCCTCCGCCCGGCTCGACGAGGAGTTGGTCATCGATGGCCGCCGAAATGACCGCAGCGCAGTTGATCGAGAAGCACCGCCCGACTCTCGACCAGGCGCTGGAGGCGATCCGCACCCGCGCGTACTGGTCCCCGCACCCCGAGCACCCGAAGGCGTACGGCGAGAGCGCCGCGCCCGACGGCCTGGCCGCGTTCGAGGCACTGCGAGGCAAGCGCTTCGAGCTCGACCAGCCCGGTACGGACGACTGGGCGGGCGAGGAAGTGTCGCCCTACGGACCGGATTTGGGCATCAGCTATCCCCACCCGGATGTGGACGTGCTGCTGCCGGCGATGCGCTCCGCGCTCCCCGCCTGGCGGGACGCGGGCCCGGAGACGCGCGCGGCGGTGTGCCTGGAGATCCTGTCGCGGATCAGCGCCCGCACCCATGAGTTCGCGCAGGCCGTGATGCACACCAGCGGGCAGGCGTTCATGATGGCGTTCCAGGCGGGTGGGCCGCACGCCCAGGACCGCGGCCTGGAGGCGGTGGCGTACGCGTACGCCGAGCAGGTGCGCACCCCGGGGCAGGCGCCGTGGTCCAAGCCGCAGGGCAAGCGCGACCCGCTGGAGCTGACCAAGAGCTTCACGGCCGTACCGCGCGGCATCGCCCTGATGATCGGCTGCAACACCTTCCCGACCTGGAACGGCTACCCGGGACTGTTCGCCTCTCTGGCGACCGGCAACCCGGTGCTGGTCAAGCCGCATCCGCGGGCCGTCCTGCCCCTGGCGCTGACCGTCAAGGTGGCCCGCGAGGTACTCGACGACGCCGGCTTCCCCGCCGATCTGGTGTGCCTGGCCGTGGACAAGCCCGGTGAGGGCCTGGCCAAGACGCTGGCCGTCCGCCCCGAGGTCCGGATCATCGACTACACCGGCTCGACCGCTTTCGGCGACTGGCTGGAGACGCACGCCCGGCAGGCGCAGGTCTTCACGGAGAAGGCCGGGGTCAACACCGTCGTCATCGACTCCACCGATGACTACAAGGGCATGCTCAGCAACCTCGCCTTCTCGCTGTCCCTCTACAGCGGCCAGATGTGCACCACCCCGCAGAACCTGCTGATCCCCCGCGGGGGCATCACGACGGACGCCGGACCGAAGTCGTACGACGAGGTCGTCAGCGATCTCGCCGGCGCGGTCAGTGGTCTGCTGGGCGATGACGCGCGTGCCAACGCGCTCCTGGGCGCGATCGTCAATCCGCAGGTCAAGGAGCGGATCGAGGCCGCCGCCGGGCTGGGCGAGGTGGCGCTGGCCTCTCGCGAGGTGGCCAATCCCGAGTTCCCCGGGGCCACGGTCCGTACGCCGGTGATCGTCAAGCTGGACGGCGCCAAGCCGGACTCCGAGGCGGCGTACCTGTCGGAGTGCTTCGGCCCGGTGTCCTTCGCGGTGGCTGTGGACACGGCGGCCGACGCGGTGGATCTGCTGCGGCGCACGGTCCGCGAGAAGGGAGCCATGACGGTCGGCGCGTACACCACCTCCACCGAGGTGGAGCAACTGGTCGAGGACGCCTGCCTGGAGGAGTGCGCCCAGCTGTCGCTGAACCTGACCGGCGGCGTCTATGTGAACCAGACCGCGGCGTTCTCGGACTTCCACGGCTCCGGTGGCAACCCCGCGGCCAATGCGGCGCTCTGCGACGGCGCGTTCGTGGCGAACCGCTTCCGGACGGTGGAGGTGCGACGGCAGGCGTGACCGGGCTGAGCGCGGGCCCGGGAGGCTTTCCCGGGCCCGGCGGACGGGCCGTGGCGCCCGTCAGACGGCCTCCGGGCCCTCGATCCGGGCGTGCCGCCCGATCCAGGCGTGCATGGCGACGGCGGCAGCGGCCCCTGCGTTGATCGAGCGGGTCGAGCCGAACTGCGCGATCGAGCAGACCAGCGAGGCGTGCCGGCGTGCCTCCTCGGTCAGGCCCGGCCCTTCCTGCCCGAAGAGCAGCACACAGCGTCGCGGCAGCGCTGTCGTCTCCAGCGGCACGGAGCCGGGGAGGTTGTCGATCCCGATGATCGGCAGCCCCTCGGCCGTGGCCCAGGCTGTGAGGTCCGCGGTGTCCGGGTGGTGGCGGACGTGCTGATAGCGGTCGGTCACCATCGCGCCACGGCGGTTCCAGCGGCGCTGCCCGACGATGTGCACCTCCTTGGCCAGGAAGGCGTTCGCGGTCCTGACGACCGAGCCGATGTTGAAGTCGTGGCCCCAGTTCTCGACGGCCACGTGGAAGTCGTGGCGCCGGGTGTCGAGGTCCGCGACGATCGCCTCGCGCGTCCAGTAGCGATACCGGTCGACGACGTTGCGGCGGTCGCCGTGCGCGAGCAGCTCGGGGTCGTAGTGGGCGCCCTGCGGCCAGGGCTCCGGGTGCGGACCGACACCGATCCGGGTCCCGTAGCCCTCGTCGTACTGGAGGGGCTCGTCAGGGGCGGTTTTCTCGCTGCTCACCCCACGAGCGTATGGCCACCGCCGGAGTGGTCGGTACGGGCCTCCGGCTCACCGCCCCCGGCCGCACCGTCCGCAGTGGCCGTCCCGCCCCGCGAGAAGAGGCGTTCACGCAGGCCGGAGACGTGTCCGGAAAGCCAGGTCAGGAAGTTCGTGGGCAGGAAGACCGCATCCGCCGCGATCATCGCGAGCGAGAAGAACGGCAGGCCCAGCAGGATCGCGATCGAGAGGTGCTCACAGATCATCACGACCAGGAGCACGTTCTTCAGCCGCCGGTTGAACAGCGTGAACGGGAAGGCGACCTGGACGATCACCGTGCCGTAGGTGATCAGCATGATCATCACGCCGTTGCTGCCGAGCAGCTGTGACAGCGCGGGCCAGGGGGAGAAGTAGTCCAGGTGCATCGGGTAGAAGACAGCGGTGCCGTCCTGCCAGCGGGTGCCCTGGATCTTGTACCAGCCGGCGGTGGCGTAGATCAGGCAGACCTCCACCATGATCACCAGCAGGGCGCCGTTGTGGGCGAGCTTCGCGAGGGTGTCCAGCACGACGCGCGGTTCCCCGGGGGCGTGCCGCTGCACCGCCCACCACAGGCCGTGCGTGGCCCACAGGCCCCACAGCACCAGGCTCCAGCCGATGTGCGGGAACGGGCCGTGCCCGAACCAGGTGAGGCCGTGGCCGCCGCTGAGCTGGGCGACGGCCAGGCCGAGGCCCAGCACGGCCCACAGGACGACACCGGTCAGGTCACGGCCCGGAGCGGCCGTCCCGGCAGCCTCGGCCCGCTTGGCACGGCGCGCGTCGAGCGACCAGACCTGCCCGCACCGGGTCAGCACGAGATACATCGACATCAGGTGGATGACGTTGTCGCCGCCGTCCCCTATGAAGATGCTGCGGTTCTGCAGCGAGATCACGCCGAGCATGAAGAGCACCGACATGGTGCGGGTGCGCCAGCCGAGCATCAGCCCGGCGGCGGCCAGGATGGCCACGAAGTAGACGAACTCGAACCATCCCCGGCTCCCGGACCACAGCAGCACGGAGAAGGCGTGGTTGGTGTCCAGGAGCTGGCGCGCCATGTCCGTGCTCCACGGCCCTTCGGGCCCGTAGAGATTCGCCCGGTTGGGCCACTCACGCAGCAGGAACAGCAGCCAGGTCGCCGAGAAGCCGATCCGGATCACGGCGGTCTGGTACGGCGCCAGCGCCCGCCCGGTGGCGCGCCCGAAGCCCCGCCCGATGGCGCGCTCGATACGGGTCTCCTCGTAGGGGGCGGCGGGAGACGTGGCGGGTGTCTGGGGCGCCTCGGGCTCCTGAGATGCCTGCGCCTGCTGTGGCACGTCGGTCGGCTCCGTGGTCTGCGGCGGGGGTGCGCTCTGTGTGCGCGGCGGCTGCTGCGGCGTCGGTGACGTCACTGGATCTTCGCCCCCTCGGGCACGTCGGCTGCGGTGACCTGCCACCAGGGCAGCACTCGGTACACGGGCCTGTTGCTGATCTTCTCGGTGCTCCACGGCGGCGGGCTGACCGGCGTCGTCTGCGAACGGACCTGCACCCGGTCGATCCGGCCACCGGCCCGCGTCCACTCCTCGCTCATCCGGAGCATCACGATCCGCCGGATGTAGCGCTCGGCCATCTCGCCGCGCAGGCCGAGCGGACGGTTCTGCGCGTTGTGGGAGTTGACGAAGAGCTCCCAGCCTCGCCGCAGCTGGTTCTGCTGGGTGTGGCTGGGCAACGGGTTGTGCAGGATGGCCTGGCCGTCGCGGGCGGTCAGATCGGTCCACCCGGTGGTCCGCGAGGTCCCGTCCTCGGTGCGCAGCTGCGCGCGGACCTGGACCGCGATGTTCTGCTGCAGCGGATTGGGCGCGAACAGCTTCCAGTTCTGTTCGTACTCGGGATACACGTACTCGCTGATCAGGTCGCCCTGCTGTTTGCTGAGCGTGTTCGACGGCGCGACGTGCAGGAACATCATCGCGAGATGGATCGCGACGATGACGGCGACGGCACAGGCCGCCACTCCTATGACGATCCGCGAGGGCAGCGAGAGCGCGGCCAGTGGCCGCGTTTCGTCCCCGTATGACTGCATTCCCGCCCCGTTCCCAGAATCCATGCGGCCAACCCCGCTCCGGAACCGTACCTACGCGCCGCACCGGGCACACCCTCACCCGGGTTATCCACAGGCTTGACACCCGCGGTCCGCCCACTCACCATTGAACCGAACGATCGGTCGGTCGGGAGCGAGGGGGCACCACATGACGACGATCGCGCCGGAGGAGACGGCCCACGAGGCCGTGTTCGACGCCACCGTTGCCGCGGACGAGCGCATCGAGCCGCGGGACTGGATGCCGGACGCCTACCGCTCGACGCTCGTACGCCAGATAGCGCAGCACGCACACTCCGAGATCATCGGCATGCAGCCGGAGGGCAACTGGATCACCCGCGCGCCGTCACTGCGCCGCAAGGCGATCCTGCTGGCGAAGGTCCAGGACGAGGCCGGCCACGGCCTGTATCTCTACAGCGCCGCCGAGACCCTGGGCACGAGCCGCGACGAGCTGCTCGACAAGCTCCACTCCGGCCGCCAGAAGTACTCCTCGATCTTCAACTACCCCACGCTGACCTGGGCCGACGTCGGCGCCGTCGGATGGCTGGTGGACGGCGCGGCGATCACGAACCAGGTCCCGCTGTGCCGCTGCTCCTACGGCCCCTACGCCCGCGCGATGGTCCGCATCTGCAAGGAGGAGTCCTTCCACCAGCGGCAGGGCTACGAACTCCTGCTGCACCTCAGCCGTGGCACCGAAGCCCAGCACGCCATGGCGCAGGACGCGGTGAACCGCTGGTGGTGGCCGTCCCTCATGATGTTCGGCCCGCCGGACGACGAGTCGTCGCACTCCGCCCAGTCCATGGCCTGGAAGATCAAGCGGCACTCCAACGACGAGCTGCGCCAGCGCTTCGTGGACATCTGCGTCCCCCAGGCCGAAGCCCTCGGCCTCACGCTCCCCGACCCCGACCTGACGTGGAACGAGGAACGGGGCCACTGGGACTTCGGCCCGATCGACTGGACCGAGTTCCGCGAGGTCCTCAAGGGCAACGGCCCCTGCAACGACCAGCGGATCAGCCAACGCCGACGGGCACACGAGGAAGGCGCCTGGGTGCGCGAGGCAGCCGCCGCACACGCGGCCAAGCACGGGAAGGCCGTCCGATGACGACACCACGCCCCACCGAAGGCACCGCGACCGCCGGGGAAACGACCACCCGGCCCACGGACTGGCCGCTGTGGGAGGTCTTCGTGCGCAGCCGTCGCGGCCTGTCGCACACCCACGCCGGCAGCCTCCACGCACCGGACGCCGAGATGGCGCTGCGCAACGCCCGCGATCTCTACACCCGCCGCTCGGAGGGCGTCTCGATATGGGTGGTGCCCTCCACCCAGGTCACCGCCTCCTCACCGGACGAGAAGGACTCCTTCTTCGAGCCGGCCGGCGACAAGCCCTACCGTCACCCGACCTTCTACGAGATCCCGGACGGGGTGCATCACCTTTGATCAACGTCACGGCCACCCCGGCCCTGCCCCTCGGGGACGACGCCCTGATCCTCTCCCACCGCCTGGGCGAGTGGGCCGGGCACGCCCCGGTCCTGGAGGAGGAGGTCGCGCTGGCCAACATCGCGCTGGACCTGCTCGGCCAGGCCCGGGTCCTGCTGTCCCTGGCCGGCGACGAGGACGAACTGGCGTACCTCCGCGAGGAGCGGCAGTTCCGCAATCTCCAGCTGGTCGAGCAGCCCAACGGCGACTTCGCCCACACCATCGCCCGGCAGCTCTACTTCTCCACCTACCAAGAGCTGCTGTTCGAGCACCTCGCCGCCGGTGAGAGCGAGTTGGCACCGCTGGCCGGGAAGGCCGTCAAGGAGGTCGCCTACCACCGCGACCACGCCGAGCAGTGGACGATACGGCTGGGCGACGGCACCGACGAGAGCCACACCCGCATGCAGCGCGCCCTGGACACCCTCTGGGGCTTCACCGGCGAGATGTTCGAGCCGGTCGACGGCCTGGAAGCGGTGTCCTGGGCAACCCTCCACGACGCCTGGACGACCCGCGTCACCGCCATCCTGGGCCAGGCCACGCTCACCATCCCGGAAGGCCCCCAGCGCGGGGCCTGGACAGCGGGCGCGGGCCGCCAGGGCATCCACACCGAACCGTTCGGACGGCTGCTCGCCGAGATGCAGCACCTCCACCGCAGCCACCCGGGAGCGACATGGTGACCACCACCGCCCTCGAAGCGGAACTGCTGGCGCTCGCCGGCTCCGTTCCCGACCCCGAGCTGCCCGTTCTCACCCTCGCGGAGCTCGGCGTGGTGCGCGAGGTGCGGATGACTGCGCCGCACCGCGTCGAGGTCGACCTGACGCCGACGTACACCGGCTGCCCCGCCATCGAGGCGATGTCCGCCGACATAGAGCGCGTGCTGCACGACCACGGCATCCCGGAGGTCGAGGTCCGTACGGTCCTCAGCCCCCCGTGGAGCACCGACGCGATCACCGCCGAAGGCCGCCGCAAGCTCGCCGAATTCGGGATCGCGCCCCCGCGCCCCACCGGGCCGGCCGGCGGACCGGTCACCGTCGACCTCACCATCCGCTGCCCGCACTGCGGATCGACCGACACCACCCTGCTCAGCCGGTTCTCCTCCACGGCCTGCAAGGCACTTCGCCGCTGCGAGTCCTGCCGCGAACCCTTCGACCACTTCAAGGAGTTGTGATGTTCCACCCGCTCCAGGTGCGGGAGATCGAGCGGCTCACGGACGATGCGGTGGCCGTCACCTTCGCGGTCCCGCACGAGCTGCGCGAAACCTTCCGGCACACCCCCGGGCAGCACATCGCACTGCGCAGAACGGTCGACGGCCAGGAGATCCGCCGTACGTACTCCATCTGCACCCCGGCCACCGACGAGCCCGTGCTGCGTGTGGGCATCCGCCTGGTCGAGGACGGCGCCTTCTCGACGTACGCGCTCAAGGAACTGGCTGTCGGCGACACGGTGGAGGTGATGGCACCGGCCGGCCGCTTCACCCTCGCGCCGCGCCCCGGCCACTTCGTCGGAATCGTCGGCGGCAGCGGCATCACCCCCGTACTGTCCATCGCCGCCACCCTGCTCGCCCAGCAGCCGGACGCCCGCTTCTGCCTCATCCGCAGCGACCGCACGGCGGCCTCGACGATGTTCCTGGAGGAGGTGGCCGACCTCAAGGACCGCTTCCCCGACCGCTTCCAGCTCATCCACACCCTCTCCCGCGAGGAGCAGCAAGCCGGCCTGCCCTCCGGCCGACTGGACGAGCCCCGGCTCCGCTCGCTCCTGCCGGCCCTACTGAAGATCGACTCCGTCGACGGCTGGTACCTCTGCGGCCCCTACGGGCTGGTCCAGGGCGCCGAGCGCGCGCTGCGCGCCCTGGAGGTGCCCCGCCACCGCATCCACGAAGAGATCTTCCACATAGACAACGGGGCGGGCGGCGCGAGCGTCCCGGCTGCCGCCACCCCCGCACACAGCACGGTGACCGCCACCCTCGACGGCCGCTCCGGCACCTGGCCGGTCCACAACGGCGAGGCCCTGCTCGATGCGGTGCTCCGCAACCGCGCGGACGCCCCGTACGCCTGCAAGGGCGGGGTCTGCGGCACCTGCCGCGCCTTCCTGGTCTCCGGCGAGGTCCGCATGGACCGGAACTTCGCCCTGGAGTCCGACGAGGTCGACGCCGGTTACGTCCTGGCCTGCCAGTCCCACCCGGCTACGGAGAAGGTCGAGCTGGACTTCGACCGTTAGCGGGCGGGAAGTGGAGGGCCGGCTGGCGGCTGCTGAGACCGGCCTGGCGCCCGGAAGGCCGGCAGGTCGGCAGGTCGGCAAGTCGGGTCGGCCGCCGCCCCTCACTTCCCCCCGCACCCCGTACGCCGTTGCGCCCTTGCGCCTACCGCAGCCACCTCGCCCCCGGCCCCGCGGGCTCTCTCCGTCACCTTTCACCACCGCCGCCATTCCCAATTCCTGCAACCTGTTCTACCTTGACGCATCGTCAGATGAAGGCGCCGCGCGGGAGGACAGACCAGTGGACTTCACCTTCACCGAGGAGCAGCAGGCCGCCGTCGAAGCGGCAAGGGCCGTCTTCTCGGGGGTCGTTCCGGACAGCGTGCCCAGCCCCGCACTCACCCCAGGGGCGGTCGCCGAGGACTTCGACCGCGCCCTGTGGCACAAGCTCGCCGACACCGATCTGCTGAGCCTCCTCATCGCGCCCGAGCACGGCGGCGCGGGCCTGGACCCGATCGCGCTCTGCCTCGTACTGCGCGAATCGGCCAAGGTGCTGGCGCGCGTACCGCTGCTGGAGTCCGGCGCCGCCGCGCTCACCATCCAGCAGTACGCGACCGAGGCGCTGCGAGCGGAGGTGCTGCCCGGCATCGCCGGCGGGGAGCTCGTCGTCACCGTCGCCGCGACCGGCCGCACCGGCCACGAACCGGCCGAACGCGCCGTGGCAGCCCACCGGGACGGCAGCGACTGGCTCCTCACCGGCACCCAGACCGCCGTCCCCTGGGCCGCGACGGCGGACCGGATCCTGCTGCCCGCCCACGCCACGGACGGCCACGCCGTAGTCGCCCTCGTCCCGCGCACGCACCCCGGCGTCACGCTCGACGACCAGGTCTCCACCAGCGGCGAACGACTCGCCGAGGTCCGACTGGACGGCGTACGGCTCAGCAGCCGCGAGGTGATCGCCGACCCTGCCGCCTGGGAGTCGCTGCGCAACGTTCTGACCACCGGCACCTGCGCGCTCGCCCTCGGTCTCGGCGAACGCGTACTGGCGCTGACCAGCGACTACACCAGCAAACGCGAACAGTTCGGATTCCCGGTGGCCACCTTCCAGGCCGTCGCCGTCCAGGCCGCCGACCGCTTCATCGACCTACGCGCCATGGAGGCCACGCTCTGGCAGGCCGCCTGGCGCATCACCACCGACACCCCCGGCCCGCTACCGCCCGCCGGAGACATCGCGGTCGCCAAGATCTGGGCCTCCGAGGGCGTACGCCGCGTCGTCCAGACCGCGCAGCATCTGCACGGCGGCTTCGGCGCCGACACGGACTACGTCCTGCACCGCTACCACGCCTGGGCCAAACAGCTCGAACTCTCACTGGGCCCGGCCGCCGCCCACGAGGAAGCGCTCGGCGACCTGTTGGCCGCCCACCCGCTGGGGTGAGCGGGGCGCTTGCGGTGTGGAGGGGCAGCACTACGGGCGCGGAGTGCGACTGAATGACTCAGTGACGTGCCCATGCCCATGTCCATGGCTGGTGGCCCGTGGGCTGCGGCAGTCGGTCCGGATCAGCAAGTTCAGCAGACCAAGAGTTCTCACCCGATGCCCGGCCCGTGATCCCAGGGCCAGGCCCGTGAGCCCGGCGCCCGGCTAGACGACCGTCCCGGAGCCGCCCTTGCCATCCGTAACCGGGCGGCCGGCGGCCTCCCATGCCTGCATACCGCCCGCGACGTTCACCGCATCGATGCCCTGCTGGAGCAGATACTGCGCCACCTGCGCCGAACGCCCGCCGACCCGGCACAGCACATACACCTTGCCGCTCTCGGGCGCCGCGTCCGTCAACTCGCCGTAGCGAGCGACGAATTCGCTCATCGGAATGTGCAGCGCACCCTCGGCGTGCCCCGCCTCCCACTCGTCGTCCTCGCGCACGTCCAGAAGGAAGTCCTCGGACGAGAGCGCATCGACAGCGACGGTGGGTACAGAACCAAATTGCATAGTCACGACGCTACCCGACCAGCTGCTCGAGGTGAGCCTCGCGCTCGGCGACATCGGCGAGCAGCTTCTCGGCGATCTCGTCCAGCAGCGCGTCCGGGTCCTCCGGCGCCATCTTGATCATCGCGCCGATCGCGCTCTCCTCCAGCTCGGCGGCGACGGCGGCCAGCAGCTCCTTGCGCTGGGCCAGCCACTCCAGCCGGGCGTAGAGCTCCTCACTCTCGCTGAGTCGCTCCTCGACCGGCGCGGGACCGGCCTCCCATTCCTGCGCCAGCCTGCGCAGCGCCGCCTCGTCCCCCTGGCTGTACGCCCTGTTGACCCGTGCGATGAACTCGTCCCGCCGTGCCCGCTCGGCATCGTCCCGGGCGAGGTCGGGGTGGGCCTTGCGGACCAGCTCGCGGTACGCCTTGCGGGCCTCCTCACTGGGCCGCACCTTCTGCGGCGGCTGCACCGACTGCTCGGTCAGCATCGCCTGCGCCTCCGGGAAGATCCCCTCCGACCCCATCCAGCCGTGGAACAACTCCTCCACCTCCGGCATCGGCAGCACCGCTGCCCGCGCTTCCCGCGCCTTCCGGATGTCCTCGGGGTCGCCGGTCCGCGCCGCAATCGCCTCGGCGATCTGGGCATCCAGCTCGTCCAGCCGCGCGTACATGGGGCCGAGCCGCTGGTGGTGCAGCCGGGAGAAGTTCTCGACCTCGACCCGGAAGGTCTCCACCGCGATCTCGAACTCGATCAGCGCCTGCTCCGCGGCCCGTACCGCCTTCGCCAGCCGCCGGGTCCCCTCGTCCTGACGCGCGCCGTCCCCTGCATCCCGCTGACCAGCGTCACCGTCACCGGCATCGGCATCGGGCTGACCGGCATCGGGCTGACCAGCGTCTACCTGGCCGTCGTCGCGGTGACCGGTGTCGCGGTGACCGCTGTCGGCTCCGCTCGCTGTGCCCTGCCCCCCACCGCGGGCGTCGGGTGCCTGCGTGCCGCCCTGGGCACCCGAGGTGCCCGGTACGTCCGCTCCGTGCTGGCCGTCCTGCGCGTTCTCCGCGTGCGAGTTCGTCACCCGGTCAGCGTACGGCCCATGCGGGCTGTGGCTCTCGGTCGCCATGCGCCATCGCTTTCCTGCTTCCCCTCCCCCCCGGGGGCCCTCCCCCCACCCACCCACCTCCACC
>NZ_JNZA01000073.1 GCF_000717345.1 Streptomyces lydicus
GGCCCCTGCGCCCCCCGCACCCCCGGTGGCTCCGCCGCCCGCGCCCCCGTTGCCGACGGGTCAACCCGCGGCGTCAATTCCGCCCCCTCCCGGGCAGCCCGCCCCGGCCTCCGCGCCGCCTCCCGTTCGTCTGACAAAAGTCACCCTCACGAAGGACGCCCCCGCCGTTTCATTGACGAAGCAGGGTGGCACCTCGGGCGCGATGCGGGTGAACCTCAACTGGTCCGGCGCCGGTGCCGGCAAGCGGCTGACCAAGAAACTCGGCCGCAAGGCCATGCAGGCCATGGGCGCCCGCGGCGCGCTGCTGCCCCCGTCCGGCGAGCTGGACCTCGACCTGTGCGCGCTGTACGAACTCACCGACGGCGCCGCCGGCGTGGTCCATCCGCTCGGCAACAACTTCGGCGCGCTGCACGCCCCGCCGTACATCCAGCTCGACGGCGACGACCGCACCGGCGCGATCGCGGCCGGTGAGAACCTCACCATCAACCTCGACCACCAGGCACGCATCAAGCGCATCCTGATCTTCGTCACCGTCTACGCGGGCGCCCGCAGCTTCGAGGGCCTGAGCGCCACGGTCACCCTCCAGCCCCAGCACGGCGCGCCGGTCGACTTCTCCCTCGACGCCTGCACCGTGCCCTCCAACGTCTGCGCACTGGCCCTGATCACCAACACCGGCGGCGAACTCGTCGTCCGGCGCGAGGCCCGCTACCTCGTTCCCGAGCCCGGTGTCAGCCCGCAGCGCACCGTCGACCACGCCTACGGCTGGGGGCTGGACTGGTCGCCGGCCAGGAAGTGACGCCAGCTGCCACCGGGGGCCCGGCTCAGGGCGCTCCGTACGTCCGGCCCTTCCAGGCCGCGCCGCGCCCCCGGTAGTGCTGCACGGCGGAGTCCACGGTCATCACGAGGTACAGCAGCGCGGTGAACGGCAGCAGCGGCGCCGCCCACAGCGGCTGCCGGTAGTAGCGCAGCATCGGCAGATACGTCCCGCACATCACCGCCCAGGCCGCCGTGCCGAGCGCCGCGACCGCCGCCTCGCCGCCGGCCGCCCCGGCCACCGCCAGGGCGGGCGGCGCGAGATACACCAGCCCCAGCCCCAGCACCGTGCCGAGCAGCAGCAGCGGCTGGTGCCGCAGCTGGGCGTACGCGCTGCGCGAGACCATTCGCCACAGCTCGGCCAGCCGCGGATAGGGCCGCACGCTGTCCACCCGGTCCGCCAGCCCCAGCCAGATGCGGCCCCCGCTGCGCTTGACCGCCCGCGCCAGCGTCACGTCGTCGATCACCGCGTGCCGGATCGCCTCCGGAATGCCCGCCCGCTCCGCCGCCTCCGTACGCAGCAGCACGCAGCCGCCGGCCGCCGCAGCGGTCCGCGCCCCCGGGCGGTTGACCCGGCGGAACGGGTACAGCTGCGCGAAGAAGTACACGAACGCCGGCACGATCAGCCGCTCCCAGTACGTCACCACCCGCAGCCGCGCCATCTGCGAGACCAGGTCCAGCTCCGCCGACCGGGCCGCCGCCACCAACTCCCGCAGACTGTCCGGCTCGTGCGCGATGTCCGCGTCGGTCAGCAGCAGGTACTCCGGCGCCGTGCGCTCCCGCGCCAGCGCGATCCCGTGCCGTACGGCCCACAGCTTCCCCGTCCACCCCGGCTCCGGCTCACCGGGGGAGGACACCGTCAGCGGCAGACCGCCCCGCGCGGCCGCCAGGGCGCGGGCCAGCGCGCCGGTGCCGTCCGTGCTGCCGTCGTCGACGAGGAAGACCTCCGCCCGGCCCGGGTACTTCTGCCCGAGCAGCGAGGGCAGGCTCGCCGGCAGCACCTCGGCCTCGTCCCGCGCCGGGACCACCACCGCGACCGACGGCCAGCGCTCCGGGTCCCGGCGGTCCGGCAGCCGTACGTCGGTCCGCCAGAAGAGGCCCTGCGCCGCCAGCAGCCACACCCAGGCCAGCAGCGACCCGGCACCGATCCACTCCATCGCTCCCACGGCGGCAGTCTGCCGCACCCCGCGCCGCCGGCCGGCTCGCCCGGCCGCACGTGTCCCGCACGGCCCGCCCGGTATGACAAGTGGGACGTCCGGCCCGATAAAGTGTCCGGGTGAAGATCGCGCTGATGGACTCCGGGACCGGGCTGCTCGCGGCGGCCGCTGCGATGCGGCGACTGCGGCCGGACGCCGATCTGGTCCTCTCCTCCGACCCCGACGGCATGCCGTGGGGCCCGCGTACCCCCGACGACGTCGCCGAGCACGCCCTGGCCGTGGCCCGCGCCGCCGCCGCGCACGCCCCCGACGCCTTGATCGTCGCCTGCAACACCGCGTCGGTCCACGCCCTGCCCGCCCTCCGCGCCGAGCTGGAGCCCGCCGTCCCGGTGATCGGTACGGTCCCGGCCATCAAGCCCGCCGCGGCCGGCGGCGGCCCGGTCGCCATCTGGGCCACCCCCGCCACTACCGGCAGCCCCTACCAGCGGGACCTGATCGAGCGCTTCGCGCACGGGGTGGACGTCACCGGCGTGCCCTGCCCGGGTCTGGCCGACGCGGTCGAGCAGGCGGACGAGGCCGCCATCGACGCCGCCGTCGCCGCCGCCGCGCAGCGCACCCCGAAGGAGGTGCGCAGCGTCGTCCTCGGCTGCACCCACTACGAGCTGGTCGCCGAACGGATCCGTGCCGCCCTCCAGCAGCCCGGCGCCCCTGCGCTCGTCCTGCACGGCTCCGCCGAGGCGGTCGCCGCCCAGGCGCTGCGCCGCATCGGTGCCGAGCCGGCGCCCGCGGCCGCCCCGACCGGCCGCGTCACCGTGCTGCTCAGCGGCCGGCCCGGCGCCCTGCCGGCCGAGGCGCTGGCGTACGCGGAGGGCAGGATGCTCGCCGCATCGCCCGCCGGCACCGCGGACGCGCTGACCCGTTGAGCGGCGCGGCAGGCCCGTCCGATGCCCTGCCGTAGCGTGCAAAGACGCGTACGCTGCGTCTCATGAGGGACCACCCCCACGAGGGGGCAGCAGCCCCCGACGACCACGGCAGCGGCGGCCGGACCCGGGCCGGCGGCTCCTCCGCGGAGCTCCCCGACGTCTGGCGCGGCAGCGCCACCAACCGCGCCCAGTGGCTGCTGGCCGCGGTGGGCGCGGCCTGCCTGGCACTGGGCATCGAGCTGGCCGTCGACAGCAGCTGGGCCTCCGGCCTGGCACCCCTGGTGATGTCGGTGGTCGGCTGCGTCGCCGCCGGGCTGCTGGTGCTCTTCGGCACGCTCGCCTTCGTCCATGTCGCGGTCCGGGTCGACCGGGAGTGCCTTGAGGTGCGGTGCGGCCACATCGGGGTGCCGCGCCGCCGGATCCCCCTCGACACCGTCGTCGGCGCCGACTTCGCGCCGCAGGTCACCCCCCGCCACTGGGGCGGCTGGGGCTACCGCTGGCGCCCGGAACAGGGCACAGCCGTGGTCGTACGCCGCGGTGAGGGCCTGGTGCTCCGGCTCGGCGACGGGCGTACCTTCACGATCACCGTCGACGAAGCCGAGGACGGCGTCCGCGCCATCCACCGCTTCCTGCGGACGCGCAAGGGGTTCCCCGCGGGCGCCTGAGGGGCCCGGCGGGCGGCTCCGCGCGGGGCACGGCGCGCGTACGGTTCCCCGCACCGGGACGGGGGCACTTTCCGGGTCCTTCCCTACGGGAGCGGTCCCGTAGGGTCGGGGCATGGCAACCCCCGACTTCATCCGTGACCTCCGCGAGTCCATCGGCCGGCAGCTGCTGTGGCTGCCCGGGGTGACCGCCGTCGTCTTCGACGACGAGGGCCGGGTCCTGCTGGGGAAGCGGGCCGACACCGGCGGCTGGTCGGTGATCGGCGGCATTCCGGAGCCCGGCGAGCAGCCGGCCGAGACCGCGGTCCGCGAGGTCTTCGAGGAGACCGCGGTCCGCGTCGTCCCCGAGGGGGTGGTGCTCGTCGAGACGATGTCGCCCACCCGCTACCCCAACGGCGACGTCTGCCAGTTCATGGACGTGACGCTGCGCTGCCGCGCGATCGGCGGCGAGGCCCGGGTCAACGACGACGAGTCGCTGGAGGTGGGGTGGTTCGCCCTGGACGCCCTGCCGGAGCTGGACGCGTACGCGCTGAACCGCATCCGGCGCGCCGTGGAGGGCGGCCCGACCTGGATCCACGGGCTGGACGCGGCACCGACGGCCCAGCCCTCCTAGGGGCGCTCCCCGAGGGGCTCACAGCTCCTCCGTCGACGGCTCGCCCACCGGGGCCGACGGGTCACCGGGGAGCGTGGGCAGCTGGGATCCGTCCGGACTGCCGGGCTCGTCGGACGGCCCCGAATCCTGCCCGGACGCCTCCTCGGTGTGCATCTCGCGCTTGTTCTTGCGACAGCTGGTGACCCAGGTGCCGGTGGGGCCGCTCTCGTACTGACAGAGCCAGCCGCGCACGGGCAGCGTTCCCCGGCCGTCGCCGGCCTCCTGCGGTGCCCGGAGGAAGAACTCCGACATCACGTCCCGGGCCTCCGCGCAGCCCACCGTGCCGTCGGCCCCCGGATCCGCGAACAGCGTGACGTCTCCCGCCTCGCTCAGCACGTCCTGGATGTCGCCGCACCGCACGGACTGTCCGGGCACCGGCACCGACGGGGCGCCGGAGCCGGGGCCGGAGTGCTGCGGGTCCGGCCCGGTGCCCGTCCCGGCGGACGACGACGCGGCGGTCGTCGCCTCGCCGCCCTCCTCCGCGCCGCAGCCGGCGGTGGCCAGGGCGAGCAGTACGGTCGGTACGGCGATGAGCCTCCGCATGTCGTCCTCCCTTGTGGCGGCGGTGCGCGGTCGGCACGCTGCGTCGTACGACGCTAGGAGGCCCGCGCCGGGGCGTCGATCCGGGGCGGCCGTTCGGGTGAGGCGCGTGTCGGGCCACCCGGGGCGGTGGGGCGGGGCGCCACGGACGTGTCTGCGCGCCACAGTCGCACCGCGAAGTGTGGGGCCGCGGCACATCGGTGCCGGCCCGCTCGCTGCCTAGGGTGCGGACATGACCATGATCGGTGACCCCGGAGCCCCCGACTCCCCAGGAACGCCCACCACGCCGGCCGCAGCGGGTGCCCCGGGTCTCCCCGGGCCGGTGGCCCTCGATCTCACCGGCCGCACCGCCCTGGTCACCGGCGCGGCCGGCGGCATCGGACGCGCCTGCGCCCTGCGGCTCGCGGCGGCCGGTGCCACCGTCCGCGCGGTCGACCGGGACGAGTCCGGCCTCACCCGCCTCGCCGCCGACCTGCCGCCCGGCGCCCCCGGCACCATCGAACCGCGGCCCCTGGACCTCACCGACCTCGACGCCGCCGAGCAGGCCGCGGCCGGTACCGACCTGCTGGTCAACAACGCCGGCATCCAGCTCGTCCGCCCCATCGAGGAGTTCCCGCCCGACGTCTTCCACCAGGTGCTGACCGTCATGCTGGAGGCGCCCTTCCGGCTGCTGCGCGGCGCCCTGCCCCACATGTACGCGCAGGGCTGGGGCCGCGTCATCAACATCTCGTCCGTGCACGGGCTGCGCGCCTCCCCGTTCAAGTCCGCTTATGTCGCGGCCAAGCACGGTCTGGAGGGCCTGTCGAAGACCGCGGCGCTGGAAGGCGCCCCGCACGGCGTCACCAGCAACTGCGTCAACCCCGGATATGTCCGCACGCCCCTGGTGGAGCGGCAGATCGCCGACCAGGCAGCCGCGCACGGCATCCCCGAGGAGCGCGTCGTGACCGACATCCTGCTCGCCGACACCGCCCTCAAGCGGCTCCTCGAACCGGAGGAGGTGGCCGAGGCCGTGGCCTACCTGTGCACCCCGCAGGCGTCGTTCATGACGGGCACCTCGCTGGTGCTCGACGGGGGCTGGACCGCGCACTGAGCCGCCCCGGGGCCCGACGGCCGGTCCGCGGGCCCCGGAGGCTGGCGCGCCGCGACGACCCGAAGGTATGCCTGTGACCATGCCCCACGACCAGCCGGCTTCCGCGCCCGGCCCCGCACCCGCGGACGCATCCGACCACGACCCGGCCGAGGCCCCGTTCCTCGGTCTGCTGGCCACCGGCGCCGCCGCCGAGGAGTACGAGCGCCCGGTGCTCCGGGCCCGGGCCGGGGGCGCGGCCGCCGCGCGGCTCGCCGCCCTGGAGCGGGCCAAGCTCCTCGCGCTGCGGGTCCGCACCGAACTGGAGGACCGCCGGCGCCGCGAGGCCGAACTCTCCGCGCTGTACGCCACCGCGCACGACCTGGCCGGGCTGCGCGACCTGGACGCCGTACTGCGCGCGATCGTCCGCCGGGCCCGCTCCCTCCTCGGCACCGAGGTCGCCTACCTCACCCTCAACGACCCCGCCGCCGGCGACACCTACATGCGGGTCACCGACGGCTCGGTCTCCGCACGCTTCCAGCAGCTGCGGCTCGCCATGGGCGAGGGGCTCGGCGGACTCGTCGCCCAGACCGCCCGCCCGTACGTCACCGACAGCTACTTCCACGACGAACGGTTCCGGCACACCCGCACCATCGACTCGGGCGTCCGCGACGAGGGCCTGGTGGCGATCCTCGGGGTGCCGCTGCTGCTCGGCAGCGGCGTCATCGGCGTACTGTTCGCCGCCGACCGCCGCGAGCGGGTCTTCGAACCCGGCCAGGTCGCGCTGCTCGCCGCCCACGCGGCGCACGCCGCGGTCGCCATCGACACCGCCAACCTCCTCGCCGAGACCCGGAAGACGCTCACCGAACTGGAGGCCGCCAACGAGATCATCCGCGACCGCAGCTCGGTCATCGAGCGGGCCTCGGACGTCCACGACCGGCTGACCGAACTGGTCCTGCGCGGCGGCGGCGTCCAGGACGTGGCGGACGCGGTGGCCGAAGTCCTCGACGGCGACGTGGAGTTCACCGAACCCGGCCGGGCACCGGCCGCCGCCCTGGACCGCTCGCGCGCCGACGGGCACGCCGTACGGGACGGCGCCGACTGGGTCGCCGCGGTCCGGGCGGGCGGGGAGGTGCTCGGTGCCCTCGTCCTGAGCGGTCACCCGGCGCTGGACCCGGTCGACCAGCGGACCCTGGAGCGGGCCGCGATGGTCACCTCGCTGCTGCTGCTCGCCCGCCGGACCGCCGGCGAGGCCGAGCAGCGGGTCCGCGGCGAGTTGCTGGACGACCTCCTGGACGCCGCCGCCCGCGACCCCCGGCTGCTGCGCGAACGTGCCGCCCGGGTCGGCGCCGACCTCGACGCCCCGCACGTGGTGCTGGCCGCGCGGATGTCCGGAGCACCGATATCCGACGGCGACGGCCCGCCCCGCCCCGACGGCACCGACCGCCGGCGCCTGTGGTCGGCGGCCTCCCACCTCGCCGCCACCCGCCACGGTCTGGCCGCCGTACGCGACGGCGGAGCGGTGCTGCTGCTGCCGCTGGAACCCGGCGGCGACCCGGCCCACACCGCGCGGGAGATAGCCGCCCGGCTCGGCACCGCGCTGCACGTGCCCGTCACCGTCGGCGCCTCGGCTCCGGTACCGGCCCCCGCCGCCCGGCCCGCCGCGGTCGCGGACGCGTACGCGGAGGCCCGGCGCTGCCGGGAGGCGCTGTGCGCGCTCGGCCGGGCGGGACAGGGCGCGGCCGCCGCGGACTTCGGCTTCCTCGGGCTGCTGCTGGCCGACACCCGCGACGTGGACGGCTTCGTCCACCGCACACTCGGCGCCGTCGCCGACTACGACGCCCGCCGCGGTACGGAGTTGCTGCGCACCCTCGGGGCGTACTTCGCCTGCGGGATGAGCCCGGCCCGTACCAAGGACGAGCTGCACGTCCATGTGAACACCGTGGCGCAGCGGCTGGAGCGGGTGGGCCGGCTGCTGGGCCCCGACTGGCAGACCCCGGCACGCGCCCTGGAGATCCAGCTGGCGCTGCGATTGCACCAGCTCTCGGCCGCCGTGACGCGCGAAACGGAGGAGTAACGGGGCGCCCGCTCCGGGTGCGCGACACGCCGGGCTGCGGCAGCGTGGTCCCGGAGTTTCCCCTCCGCTTTCCCCGGACAAAGGAGTTCGCCATGGGTGACAACAGCGCGATGAACAAGATGAAGGGCAAGGCCAAGCAGAAGGCCGGCGACGCCATGGGTAACGACCGGATGCGCGCCGAGGGCCGCACCGACCACGCCAAGGGCAAGGCCAAGGGCGCCATGGAGGACGCCAAGGAGAGCCTTCAGGGCATGAAGGACTCCCTCAAGGGCAAGCGGCGCTGACGTCCGGCGGGGGCGCGGCGGGCCGGCTGCCCCGTCTCCCGGAGCGTCCCACGGCCCGCCGCGCCCCCGCCGCACATCAGGCCCCGCCGGGGCCCGGCCCTTCGCAGGTCAGGTCCCCGCGGACGGTACGGGCGGCGACACGGCCGCCCCCGCCGGAGCCTCCTCGACCGCCGCCAGGTCCCGGCTGCGGGTCTCCCGCGCCACCCCCACCGCGAGCAGGGTGAGCAGCGCGGCGGCGATGACGTACAGGGCGATCGGCGTCGGACTGTCGTAGTCGGCGAGCAGCGCGGTCGCGATCAGCGGGGCGGGCGCACCGGCCGCCACCGACGCGAACTGGGCGCCGATCGAGGCACCCGAGTACCGCATCCGCGTCGCGAACAGCTCGGCGAAGAAGGCCGCTTGCGGCGCGTACATCGCACCGTGGAAGACCAGCCCCACGCTCACCGCGAGCAGCAGCAGCCCGAAGTTCCGCGAGTCGACGAGCGCGAAGAACGGGAACGCCCAGGCGGCGACGCCGACCGCGCCCAGCAGATAGACCGGCCGGCGCCCGACCCGGTCCGAGAGCGCGCCCCAGGCGGGGATCACCGCGAAGTGCAGCGCCGAGGCGATCAACACCGCGTTCAGCGCGGTCTGTTGGGACAGGCCCGTGTGCGAGGTCGCGTAGACGAGTACGAAGGCCGTGAGGACGTAGTACGAGATGTTCTCCGCCATCCGCGCGCCCATCGCGGTCAGCACCTCGCGCCAGTGGTGCCGCAGGACCGCGACCAGCGGCATCTTCTCCACCGGCGCGCCCGCCGCCCGCCGCGCCTCGGCACGCGCCAACGCCGCCCGGAAGACGGGCGATTCATCGACCGACAGCCGCATCCACAGCCCGACGACCACCAGGACGCCGGAGAGCAGGAACGGCACCCGCCACCCCCACGACGCGAACGACGCCGCCGGCAGCAGCCCCGTCATCAGTGACAGCACACCGGTGGCGAGCAACTGCCCGGCCGGCGCGCCGGTCTGCGGCCACGACGCCCAGAACCCGCGCCGCCGGGCGTCGCCGTGCTCCGACACCAGCAGCACCGCCCCGCCCCACTCACCGCCCAGCGCGAACCCCTGCACCAGCCGCAGCGCGGTCAGCAGCACCGGCGCCGCCGTACCCACCGTGGCGTGCGTGGGCAGCAGGCCGATCGCAAACGTCGCGCCACCCATCATCAGCAGGCTCAGCACCAGCAGCTTCTTCCGCCCCAGGCGGTCCCCGTAGTGCCCGAAGACCAGCGCCCCGACGGGCCGGGCGGCGAACCCGACCGCGTACGTGAGGAAGGAGAGCAGGGTCCCCACGAGCGGGTCGGAACCGGGGAAGAACAGCTTGTTGAAGACCAGCGCGGCGGCCGACCCGTAGAGGAAGAAGTCGTACCACTCGACGGTGGTGCCGATCAGACTCGCGGCGACGATGCGCCGGAGGTTCGCGGACGGTGGGGGAGCGGCTGCTGCGCGGGCCATGTGCACCACTTCCAGGCGGGAAAACAGCGGAAACGTGTCGGCACAACGTAGAAACCCGCAGGTCAATGGCCCATGTGGTGGGACGCCATACTTCCGCGACGGGGTATGCGGGCAGGCACCATGACACCGCCCCGGCCACCCGCCCCTGCGCCCCCGTCCCGGCCGACTGACACTCCCCGCATCACTCCCCGCACCGCTCCTGGCATCACTCCCGGCATCAGGGCCGGTAGACGCACTCGGCCAGCGTCGCGTGCTTCTTCCAGCCCAGCGTCTCGTACAGCGCGCGCCCGGCGGCGGTCGCGCCGAGAACGCCGAGGACCGCGCCGTCCGCCACGGCACTGTCGACGAGCGTACGCATCACGAAGTCGCCCAGCCCGCGCCGCCGATGGGCCTCGTCGGTCCGTACCCGGTCCACGACCACGGCTTCCCCCAGGGCCGCCAGCTGCCCCTCGGCCGCCGGCTCGCCCGCCGCGTCCCGCACCCGGACGCAGGTGACGGCTCCGACGGACTCCACGGTCGCGGTGTACCCCTCGGGCGCGACCGGGTGCGTGGCCATCAGGTCAACCGCCATCAGATGTCCGGTCTCCTCCCAGGCCACCACCCACCCCGGGGGCAGCCAGGGCTCGATCTCCGCCGGCTCCGCGGGCATTTTCATCCAGGTACGCGGCACGGACACCGAGGCAGCGGCGCTGCGGACCCACGCCTCCTCGGTCTCGGGCAGCACATGGCGTCCCACCTCGTCGGGGTTGTCGGCCACTTCGATGTAGTACCCCCAGGGCTTCTCGACCGGCGGCGGTGTCCGCCGGGACACGGCCCAGCCCGCCACCCAGGTCCTGACCATCTCCGCAACCATCAAGCCCTCCCGAAGCCATGGCCGTACCAACGGCCGCGTAATAGCCACCTATCGAGAGCGCACATTACATCGCCGCGGTGGCCGGGACATTCGGATTAAGTGGGCGCCGATCACGTTCAGCGTCACGCTCACGGCTGCTCTGTCGGCTGGGCGCCGTCGGGCTGCAGGACGACGCGTGCGGACGACGTGACGCCGGTCCGGTGCTGGAGAATGACCTGCTCGGCCCACGGGCACATCGTCAGCCTGGGCATCACGTGGGCGTCGAACCAATGCAGCATGATGCCCTCCGTGAGCGGCAGAGCCGCGGCGTCGCCGTTCCAGTGGCCGAGATAGATCTGGATGTGGCCCTTGGTGACACCGTCCGGCCGCCGGTCTTCCAGCAAGGCGAACGGGACCAGGTCGGGGATGCTCAGCCGGGCTTCTTCCCACAGTTCACGGGTGATTGCCTCGTGCGGGCTCTCGCCCGGTTCGGGGCCGCCCCCGATCAAGGACCAGGTGCCGGGGTCGCAGATCTCCGGCTTGTTCGCGTCCCGCAGGTGCAAGAGGTACTGGCCGGCGTCATTGACGAGCATGGCCGCGGTGCCCGTGGGGGCGGGAGGGGTGGTGCTGTTCACGGAACCTCCATGGGGGTGAGCCCGCAGGGGCATCGCCGGGAGTGGAGAGCGAGTTGGGCTTATCTACCCCGATTGGCGGGCTGGGGCATCATGCGCGCTCGGGTGGGGCGTACGTCTCGCCGATGTTCGAGCCGCAGAGGGGCCGTGAGGGGTCGGCGCGGGGGCGGCGTGGGGAGTGGTGGGGTTTCGTAGGGCGCTGCTGAAGATGTGTCAATACCCGGGTGGGGATCGGGTACCAGCAGTGGTGAAAGCCGCCGCAACGGAGCGGCAGGTGTCCATTCGGGTCGGCCGATGTGTTGTCGGCCCCGGAGGAAAGGCCACCATGCTCTTCCTGGTTGTAGCTCTTTTCCTTTTCGGTGTTCTGTTGGGGACCGCGGGGCACGTTCCCGTGCCCGTCACCGTGACCGCCGGCGTTGTTGTCGCCGCGTGGCTGGTGGTGTTCTTCCTGAAGGAACGCCGTAAGTCGACCAACTCCCTCAAGGGGGCCCGCCGATGACCTCCACCTGGATTCCGCTGAAGACCGGTCCGCGCCCGCAGGCGGACCGCATGGCCGTGGCCGCGTTCGTCTGCGGTCTGGTGGGCATTCTGGTCTTCAATGTTTTCTTCGGCCCCTGCGCGGTGCTCTTCGGAATTCTCGCGCTGGCCCGCGGCACGATCCGCCGGCTGCGTGCCTGGCTGGGGGTGGCCTTCGGGGTGCTCGACCTCGTGCTGCTCGTGGTGCTGTCGTCGGTCGACGGCACCGTCAGCTGGCACCTGTGAACCTCGTCCGGACCTCGGCCGGCCGCTTCTCGGCCCGGCGTCGTTCTGCCTCGTGAGAAGGGTGCTGCCGGGCCGGGCGCTCCGTGGCCTCGTCGCATTATTGAGGCCGCCACTGCTCCCGGGGCCGCCTGGGCTGATCGGCTGACGCGTCGGCGGCCTGCTGCGCTCGGCCACGTTTCCCGTGCAAATATTGCGACCGGCCGTACTCAACCAGGCCGTGCCGGGAATGGCGACGGACCCATGGGGCAGCGGAATTCTGACGGGCCGCGGCACGCCTGCCGAACGGGCAGTCCCGTCCGCCCGATGGATATCCAAAAACGTCGAGTGGAAACGGAAGAAGTTTATGGCTGACTTTCTCACCGACATCAAAACGCTCAGGGAGCGGGCACGCCAAGAGATCGACAAGGGCCCGGTCACCGATGCGTACGGGGCGGATCTGGAGCGTGTGCTGCAGGTGCTGAACGAGGCACTCGCCACCGAAATCGTGTGCACGCTGCGGTACAAGCGGCATTACTACACGGCTTCCGGGCTGTATTCGGAGCCGGTCGCGGCGGAGTTCCTGGAGCACGCCACACAGGAGCAGGAACATGCCGACAAGGTGGCGCAGCGCATCGTGCAGCTGGGTGGCAAGCCGGACTTCAACCCGGACACGCTGACGCAGCGCGCCCACGCCACCTATGACGCCAGCGCCGACCTGCTCGAGATGATCAAGGAGGACCTGGTGGCCGAGCGGGTGGCCATCGCGGCGTACACGGAAATCGCCCAATGGCTCGGGGACGGCGACCCCACCACCCGGCGGATCTTCGAGGATCTGCTGGCGCAGGAGGAAGAGCACGCGGACGATCTGCGGGGGCTGCTGGAGCGGATCCCCCAGGACGCCAAGCGCTGATGGTCTCTGTTTTTCTCCCCGCCGTCCCTTGCGGGGGCGTCGCTTCTTACCCGTAAGGGGACGTAAGGGACGCGACAGGGCGGGCGCCCCGGGGGGTGGGGCGCCCGCCCTGTCGTGTGGGCCACTGGCGGGCTGCGGCCGAGCCTCCAAAGCTCCGGTCGGCGTCAGCGTTCGGTGAGCATGCCGGCGCGGAGCTTGGAGAGGGTGCGGCTGAGCAGGCGGGAGACGTGCATCTGGGAGACGCCCAGTTCCGCGCCGATCTCCGCCTGGGTGAGTTCCTGCCCGAAGCGCAGCTCGATGAGGCGGTGCTCCCGCGCGTTCAGCTTCTCCATCAGTGGGGCGAGGGTCTGGAGGTTCTCGACCTTCTCCATCGCCGGATCCTCTTCCCCGATGAGGTCGGCGACGGTACGGCTCTGCTCGGCCGGCGCGGAGTCGGCGGGGGTGTCCAGCGAGCCGGCGGTGTAGCCGTTGGCCGCGACGATGCCCTCGATGACCTCGTCCTCCGACAGGTTCAGGTGGTCGGAGAGTTCACGGACGGTGGGGTCGCGGTCGAGCTTGTTGTGCAGCAGTTCCTTGGCCTTCGCCAGGTCGCTGCGGAGCTCCTGCAGGCGGCGCGGGACGTGCACGGCCCATCCGGTGTCCCGGAAGAAGCGCTTCATCTCGCCGAGGATGTAGGGGATGGCGAAGGTGGAGAACTCCACCTCGCGGGTGAGGTCGAAGCGGTCGATGGCCTTGATCAGGCCGATGGTGCCGACCTGGACGATGTCCTCCATGTCGTC
>NZ_JNZA01000074.1 GCF_000717345.1 Streptomyces lydicus
GGGGGTGGGTTCGGGGGTGGGGGGAGTGCGCGGGTGACACCGGATGACGCGTACCCGCCAGACCGCGCACCTCCCGCACCGCCCTCCCGCACCGCCCTCCCGCGACCGACCCCGAACGACCCGCATCGACCTCCGCGCCCCGCCCCTCCCCCTACGACCCACCACCCCGAACGGGTGGATGCGCCCCCACCGGCGCGAGAGAATTCCCCCGGCACCGCACTCGACCGAACCACCGCACCGCGCCACACGGACAACAACCACGGGGGACAACCAGTGGACACCGCGGAACCCACGCCGGCCGCCGGCCGGGCAGCCGGGCAGGACACACCACCAGCGACACCCCTCGTCCAGCCAACGGCACAAGACGAAAACGAAAAGGGCGCACACGACGCACGAGACGCACGAGACGCACGAGACGCACAAGACGCACGCCCAGCAGTCCTCCCGCCCCAAGCACCCCAACCGCCCCACCTCTCCCTGGAGTTACTGGTGCACGGCGTGGGCGGCACCACCGCGCAGGACATGCTCGGCGATCCGCGCGTCCAGCTGATCACGGGGGACGACACCGCCGCCTGTTACCGCCGTACGGACGACGCGGACGCGGAGCAGCGGCCCGCGGACTATCAGGGCGAGCCGGTGCGTGAGGCGTACTGCTGGTCCAATCTGACCTCGGGCAACGGGGCCCGTGCGCTGTGGCTGATCCTGTTGCCCTTCATGGTTGCCAACCTCGCGCATTGGATGCGGCCCGCCGCCCCGGCCGACCACCCGGCCCAGCGGATCTACGACCTGCTGGTGCGCCTCCTCGCACTCACCCTCACCGTGCTGCTGGCCGCCGCGGCCTGCGAGGTCGCCCTCGACCTCACGGCCTGGCAGTGCGCCGGCACCACCGTCTGTGTCGCCGGCAAGTCCTGGCTGGGCTGGCTCGACCCCGACAACTCCGGCTGGTGGAGCACCCCCGGCCGGCGCCTCGCCCTCGCCTCCCTGGTGCCGCTGCTCGTCGTCGGATTCCTGTCGTGGCTCTCGCACCGCACCTGGAGCGCGTACGAGTCCGCCTCCCCGCCGCCGCGCGAGCCCGGCAGTTCGCGCTTCACGCCGCACGAGGAGCGGACCGCGCTCAGCCTGGAGGGCTTCTGGTACGGCCGCAGGCTGGTCGCCCGGCTGCGGGCCGCGCACACCACGGCGGGTGTGCTGACGATCGCCGCGGTGCTGCTCGCCGCCGGCGCCAAGGCGGACGGGCACACCGGCGGCGACACCGTCCTCGCGGTCACCGGCCGGGCGCTGACCGCCCTGGTCATCCTGCTCGCCGCCGCCACACTCGTCGTCGTGTGGCGGACCGCGCGCAGTGAGGCCGCACCGGACGACCAGTCCGACCGCCTGGTCGTGCGGGCGCTGCCGTACGCCGCCGTCGGCGTGCTCGCGCTGATCGCGGTGCACAGCGGCTGGGCGCGCCCCGGTGCCCGCAGCCACGGCCCGCTTCCCGGCGCCGCCGCGTTCGGCGGGATCGCGGTCCTCCAGGGCGTGCTGGTCCTCGCGCTGGCGGTGACCGCCTACGTGCTGCAGCGCGCCGCCCGCAACGACTCCCGTACGGCGCTGCGCGGGATGGGCGGGCCCGCCGTCGCCCTGCTGGCGTGCGCGGTCGGCGGGGTGCTGTCCGGGGGAGTGGCGCAGCGCTTTGCCGACTGGATGGACGGCGGGGCGACCCCGGGCCAGGCGCACGCCCCCATTCCCGGCCCGCCCGTGCTGCTGTCCTGGCAAGCCTCCGTGATCCCGGCCCTGTTGCTGGTGGTCGCCGTGGTCGTCATGCTCGCCGCGGTCCGCGTGGTGATTGTCCGTCGCCGGGTCGAGAAGGACGTTCCCGGGCTCTACGACCCGCGTGAGCACCCCGATGCGCGCCGTACGAAGCGGATCGCCGGCACCATCGCCCGTGCCGGACTCACCGACGCGTCGCCGGTCCTGGTCGCGGCCACCGCCGCGGTCACCCTCGTCCTGGGGGCCGGCGCGGTGGCCGGCGCCTGGCTCACCGACCGGGCGCCCGGCCGGGCCACCGCCGGCGCCCCGCCCGTCGTGCACGCCGCCGCCGAGACCGCGGAGTCCCTCGGCTCCTGGCTGATGAGCGCCGGCGTCATACTGCTGATCGCCATGGGCCGGCGCGCCTACCGTGACCACTCCGCCCGGCGCACCATCGGCATCCTGTGGGACGTCGGCACGTTCTGGCCGCGCGCCGCACACCCCTTCGCGCCGCCCTGCTACGCCGAGCGCGCGGTGCCCGACCTCACCTGGCGGATGGCCACCTGGACCGAGCGGTTCGACGGCCGTCTGGTGCTCTCCGGGCACTCCCAGGGCAGCGTGCTGGCGGCTGCCGCCGTCTGGCAGCTCGATCTGGTCACCCGCAGCCGGGTGGCGCTGCTGACGTACGGCAGTCCCCTGGAGCGCCTCTACGGCCGCTGGTTCCCCGCCTTCTTCGGTCCGCCCGCGCTGACCGGGCTGCACCGCGAGATGGACGACTGGCGCAATCTGTGGCGCTTCACCGACCCCATCGGCGGACCGATCCGGCTGACCTGTGAGGACGGCCGACGGATCGACGAGGGGCCGCTGCGCGACCCGCTGGCCTTCGGCCGGACCCTGCGCAACCCGCTGCCCGCCCAGATCCTGGGGCACGGCGACTACCAGGCCGATCCGGTCTTCGACGCGGTCCGCGCCGAACTGATCGCCCGGCTCACCCCGGGCGTGCCGGCGCAGCCGGGCCCTGCGGACGTGATGTCCGCCGACCGTTCCGGTCAGGGGAGTTCGGGCAGGTCGTCCGCGTAGAGGAGGGTGAGGTCGTCGGTGCTCGGGTCGGGCAGCTGCGCCACCCGGCCCGCGTGCCGCTCGACCATCGCCTCGAACGTCTGCCGTGCGGTACGGCCGTTGCCGAAGGAGGGGCCCTTGGGGAGCACGGTGAAGTACTTCAGCAGCGCCTCACCGGTCCCCTCGCCGAGGTGGTACTCGTGCTCCTCGCCCTGCTGCTCGACGATCCGCAGCAGCTCCTCCGGGGCGTAGTCGCCAAAGGTGATGGTGCGTGAGAAACGGGACGCCACACCGGGGTTGACGGCGAGGAAGCGCTCCATCTCGGCGGTGTAGCCGGCGACGATCACCACCACCGCTTCCCGGTGGTCCTCCATCAGCTTCACGAGGGTGTCGATCGCCTCCTTGCCGAAGTCCCGGCCGGAGTCCTCGGGGGAGAGGGCGTACGCCTCGTCGATGAAGAGCACCCCGCCGCGCGCCCGGTCGAACGCCTCCTGGGTACGGATCGCGGTCGACCCGATGTGCTCACCCACCAGGTCCACCCGGGACACCTCGACCAGGTGCCCGCGCTCCAACACCCCGAGGGACGCCAGGATTTCGCCGTAGAGGCGGGCGACCGTCGTCTTGCCGGTGCCGGGGGAGCCGGTGAAGACCAGATGGCGCCGCACGGACGCGGCCTTCAGTCCCGCCTCCTGCCGCCGGCGGCCCACCTCGATCATGTTGATCAGGCTGCGCACCTCACGCTTGACGCTCTCCAGCCCGACGAGGGTGTCCAGTTCGCCGAGCACCACCTCGGAGGGCCGGCTGCTGACGACCGGCTCGGCGGCGGTGACGGCGGCCGCCGGCGGGCTCTGTGCCGGTACGTTGCCCAGCAGCCCGGCGGTCTGTGTCGCCTGCTGCACGGCCGGCGCGGTGGCTCCGGCCCCCGGCGCGGGCAGCGCGCGGCTCTCGTCGCTGGTGCAGTCCTGGACCGTCGGCCCGTCGCCCTGCCCGGCGCCGCCCTCGGCGAACTCGTAGCCGCCGCGCGCGCACCGCTCCGTACGGCACCGCGTCAGCGTCGTACGGCAGCCGTCGATCACGTGGAAGCCGAAGCCGGAGCTGCCGGTGACCCGGCAGCCGTGGAAGGTGCCGCGGCCCTCGGCCGAGACGTAGAAGCCGGCCTCCGCCGGTGAACTGACGGTGCAGCCCTCGATGGTGGGGTCCGCGCCCTTCGTGACGATCACCCCGGTCTGCGCCCCGTCGATGGTGCAGTTGGCGAGCGTGCCGCCGCTGCCGTGGTCGCGGAACCACGCGCCGGTCGCCGCCTCCCGGATCCGGCAGTCGTCCAGCTGCACGGTCGCCCCGTCGCTGACCGACACCGCGGTGTTGCGGACCTGGGAGAGGTCGCAGTCGACCACATCGGCACGGGAGCCGCGGTCCAGGACGAACAGGGCGTCCGGTACGTCGTGCACCCGGGTCGAGTCGAGTACGGCGGTCGCGCCGTCGCTCACCCACACCGCCGGGTAGTCGCCCGTACTGTCGTGGATCTCGCACTGGTTGGCGTCCACCCGGGTGCCCGGGTCCCACACCGACAGTCCGTTGCGCCCGAAGTGCCGCACCGTGCTGCGGGTCAGCGTCAGCACCGAACGCGACCGCAGGTCGACCGCGTTCTCCGGGATGTCGTGGATGTCGCAGTCGGCGAGGGTGAGCACCGCGTCGGTGTCCAGGGTGACGCCGTCAGCCGAGGTGCGGTGCACCGTGCAGTCCGTGAGGTGGCCGGTGGCCCGCGCGGCCACCTGGATCCCCGCACCCTTGATCTCGTACAGCTCGCAGCCCACCGCCTCGACGGCGCTGCCCTCGCCGTTGATCGACAGACCGGCGCCCGAGGCGTGGTGGATCCGGCAGTTCTCCAGCCGCGGGTGGGCCCCGCCGCGCACCGCCACCCCGGCCTGCCCGGCCGCCACCACCTCGCACTCCTCGAAGAGGCCGCCGGCCCCGTCCAGGATGCTGATGCCGACCCCGCCCGCGTTGTCCACCGTGCAGCGCCGCACCGTCGGACGGGCCCCGCCGCGCACCTCGATGCCGGACGCGGACCGGGTCACCACCCGCAGGCCGGACAGCTCCGGGGCACCGTCCTCCACCAGCAGCGCCGGCGAGGCCGAATCCGTCGCTTCCAGATGCAGATCGTGGACGGTCGCGGAGGCGCGTATCGTCAGCGCGACCCCGTCGGCCGGGGCGATCCGCACCGAACCGCGCGACCCGTCGGGGCCGCGCAGCGTCACCGCGCGCTGCAGCACCAGGTTCTCCCGGTACGTACCGGCCGGGACGGTCAGCACATCGCCGTCCCCGGCGGCCTCCAGGGCGGCGGCGAGCGAGCTGTACTCCCCTGTCCGGCGCCGCCAACGGGACGTTCCGGAGTGCGTCACCTGGACCGAGCCCTGTGCCATGGCGCTGTCGTGCCCCCACCTCGTGCGGCTGATGTCGGCCCGGCAACCATCCGTCCGCGGATGTCCGCATTCGGGTGCGCAAGGCCCCAGCCGAGAGGCTGGCGCCACCACCGTAGCGCGCCCGGCGGGCCGTAGTTGACACGGTCAGCGCCTGGTCAGCCGCGGACCGTCCGGGCGGTCAACTCCCCGCGTCGGCCCGGCCCCAGTCCTGGCCCGCGCGCTCCCACTCCAGGTCCCAGCGGCGGTAGCGGCGCGCCATCAGCTGCCCGACGAACAGCCGCCGGCCGCCCTCGATCAGTCCGCCGACGGCGGCCGTGGTACCCAGACCCGCCAGCACCGCATGCGTACCGGCCGTGCTGACGTCCATCGGCCGCGGCATCACCCGCCCCTGGTCGTCGGTCCAGATGCGGAACCGCTCACCCGGCTCGACGGGGCGCGGGGCCGCGATCTGCCCGAGGTGCGCCGTGCCGTTCACGGCCGTCCAGCGGGCGAGGACCCGGCGGTGCGCATCACGCTGCGAGGAGGTCTCCGGATCGGGGTCCAGCGGGGTCCGGGAGACCAGCCGGTCGACCGTGACCCACACCAGGTGCCGCTCTCGGTGCTGCAGCGCCACGGTCCGGAGCAGCGCGCCGTGTGCCGCCCGGCCGCTGAACCAGCCCGCGACGGGCGCCCCGAGGACGATCAGGAGGACGGCGGCGAGCGCCACCCAGGACTCGATCAGATCGGTCCGGCGCCGCAGCGGATTGCGCCGCCAGCGCCATACGCCTCGTACGGCTCCCATCGTCGCCCCCTCTCGTGCTCCGTGAATACCGCATCGGGGGTGCTCCATGCGAGAGTTCTGCGAAGAGAGAGCAACATCACGCACAACGGAAGGCGTCTTCCGGCCGTACGGAACGGGGTGCGGCGCCGCGGTCAGCGCAGCTGTACCGCCAGGGTCACCACGGCGCCCGTCGCGCCGGCCTCCGGAGCCGCCACGGAGACCGCGAACCGGTCCGCCACCAGGCGCGCCAGCCACAACCCGCGGCCCTTCGGAGCACCGTCCAGGCCCGGCAGCAGCTCGGGGATCACCGCCTCGCTGAATCCGGGGCCGGTGTCGCTGATCCGGCACTCCAGCTCGTCGCCCACCCGGCGCAGCTCCAGCCGCCCCGAGCCGCCGGCATACTCGACGGCGTTCCCGGCGATCTCGTCCACGGCCAGCACGAATTCGCCCCGCCGCGGTTCGCGCAGGCCCTCGCGGGCGGCGCACTCCTCGACCAGCAGCCGCAGCTGGGGCAGCAGCCGGGCGGTGAAACGCCGCTGGAGCAGCGGGCGGCCGGGCTCCTCTGCGGGCACCTCGGCCGGGCTCGCCGGACCGGGCATCACCACGGGGCCACCCCCTCCGTCAGCGCCAGCGGCGGCACCGTCCCGCCGCCCAGCCGCCGCAGCAGCCGACGCTGGCCGCGGTCGCAGCGCACCTCGACCAGATCGTGGCCGGCGGCGCCCCGGGCCAGCACGAGCAGGCTGACGGCGCAGCCCACCGACAGGAAGTGCAGCCGGGTCAGATCCACCGTCAGCCTGCGGTCCGGGGCCGTGTGGGCCAGCGCGATCCGCAGCGCTCTGCTGAACTCCGCCCGCTGGGCGGCGTCCGCCTCGCCGATGAAGTGCAGTACGCCGTCGGGTTCACGCACCGTGCGCAGGCTGCCCAGCCGCTCCAGCAGGGTGCGCGGATGCGCCCGTTCCATGGCGGCGAGCACCCCGCGGTCGAACCGGCGGCGGTCGTAGGCGCAGATCTCCGTGTACGGCCGGCCGGTGAAGAGCGCGTGCGCCCCGCTTTCCCGGCGCATCATCACCTCGACCTCCGCGCCGAGCGCGGCGACCCAGCCCATGTCGATGAACGCCCGCAGACCGGCGTACCCCTCGGCCGTCGCCCGGTCGGTTTCCTGGTACAGCCGCCCCATCTGGCGTGCGGCGGTGAACTCCGGGTCCGGCGAGATCACTTCGCGCATGCTGCTCACCACCAGCTGGCCGCGCGCGCGGGCGGCGGCCGTGCTGCGGCTGGGGAAGTCGAGCCGGGCCAGGACCTCTGCCGCGGGCACCCCGGGGGAGGGCAGCACCAGCACCTTCTCGCCGCGGGCCAGCCCGAGTCGTACGAACGCCGTGACGGCCTCCCAGCGCACCTCGTCGTCGCCGTAACTCACGAAGGCGTGGTCTCCGGGCCGCAGGTGCTGGACAGGGACGAGGTGGCCGCTGCTTCCGTTGTCCCTCGCAGGCGTCGACACGCAGCCCCTGTCTCCCGTCGCCCTCACCCTCCGGCAGCCGCCGCGGGCGACCGCGGCGCGACCACCGTGAACGGCCGCGCAGGCCCGTCAGTCGAGTATCTCGAAAGGGTCGCCGATACGGATCGTGCCGGCCCCACGGGGAATCAGATTCTGGCCGAAGACCAGCCGGTCACCGAAGCGGCGATGGCGGGCCAGCGTCCGCAGCGGCTCCTTGCCCCGCTCGGCGGTGTGCTGGTCGGTGGTGGTGACGACACAGCGTGCGCTGGGCTTGGCCACCTGGAAGACCACCTCGCCGATACGGACCCGGCGCCACTCGTCCTCGGCCCACGGAGCCGTGCCGTCCACCACCACATTGGGCCGGAAACGGTTCATCGGCAGGGGCCCCTCGTCGGCGTGGTCGCCCTGGGCGATGAGGGAATTGAGGGCGTCCAGCGAAGAGGTGGTCGTCAGCAGCAGCGGGAAGCCGTCGGCGAAGCTGACCGTCTCACCGGGCTCGCAGTACTCGGGCGCGATGGGGCGGCGCTTCTCCGGGGCGTCGAGATACATCAGCCGGCACTCGACGCCCAGATACCCGCTGAACCACTCGGCCGCCGCCTCACCGGCGGGCACCGCCTCGACCTGGTCCTTCCAGACCTCGACCGGGACGGTCTCCACGGACCCGGGCACCTCGACCGTCAGCGGCGCCATTCCGGGCGCGGTGAGCCGGAGGCCGCCGCCCGGCAGGCCCTCGGCGCGCGCCAAAGCCAGCGTCGGCTGCGGACGTTGGGTGATCTGCCTGTGCTCGGCGTCCACCAGCAGCCACCGTCGGTCCCCGGCGAGCCCCCACGGCTCCACGACCGCCTCGCCGGGACCGGACCCCGCAATGGATTTGACCGGGTAGAGATGGATCGACCGGAGAGCAGGCTTGGGCATGTGTTCCATCCTGCCAGCAGCCTCGGACAGTTGACCGACCGCCCGGTCAGTACCCGCGCGGGTACTGGCGGCCGTACGGATCGTCGTACGGGGCCGCGGGCCGCGGGGCGACCGGAGCGGCGGGCCGCATCGCCTCGTACCCCGTACCGCCGGCCGGGCGCTGGGGCTGGGGCTGCTGCGGGGGCTGATAGCCGCCGCGGGCCCCCGCCTGCTGCGGGATGTAGGGCGCCGGCGCGTGCTGCAGCGGGGCGACCGGCTGCGCGGCGGCACCCGGGTAGCCCTGCCCCGGCGAGGGGTGGGAGGGAGCTGCCGGAAGTGCCGGCAGCGCGGAGGGCAGCGCAGGCAAGTAAGACGACCCGGTGTCGTAAGGGGAGGGGTTCACCCGGATCGGGGCGATCTGCGGCGTGCCGCGTTCGGCGACGAGGCTGTCGTAGATCGGGGTGTCCGGGAAGGAAGGCGAAGCGTAGTAGCCGCCGCCGTAGGTAGAGCGGGGGGAGGTCATGCCTCATAAGTTAAGCCCACGATGTGTCGATTGGGGAGTCTGGAAAGAGGGTTGTTTTACGTGTTCGGAGAGGTCATGGATCCCCAATGCGAGCGAACTTGGGAAAATCGGTCGCGATCGCCCGTAGGAATCCTGTAAAGAGCTGGCTTCTCCCGGGTGAACAGGGGCCGTTCGGAATGGTCAGCGCCCAGTAGGTTGGGGGAGTCACCACCGACGGGTCACCGAGGAGAGGAAGGCGCGGCGATGTCGATGCTCAAGGGCGGCAATGTCCCGGTTCCGGCCCCGGCGGTCCGGGTGGAGCTGGGTTGGCAGCCCGCCCCGGGGACGCCGGACGTGGACGCCTCGGCGCTGCTCCTGGTGTCCGGGAGGGTCCGCGACGACACGGACTTCGTCTTCTACAACCAGCCCGTGCACGCCTCCGGCGCCGTACGGCACGAGGGCAAGCGGCCGGCCGGCGAAGCGATGACCGACACCGTCACGGTGGCCCTGGCCTCCGTGGAGCCCGCCGTCGACAAGGTGGTGCTCGCCGCCTCCGCCGACGGCGGCACCTTCGGCAGCGTCCCCGGCCTGCACATCCGGGTGCTGGACGAGGCGAGCGGCGCCGAGCTGGCCCGTTTCGACAGCCACGACGCGACCACCGAGAGCGCCTTCGTGCTCGGCGAGCTCTACCGCCGCCAGGGCGCCTGGAAGTTCCGCGCGGTGGGCCAGGGGTACGACACCGGGCTCGCGGGCCTGGCCACGGACTTCGGCATCAGCGTCGAGGAGCCCGCCGCGACGCCGCCCCCGTCGCCCGCCCCGGCCCCCGCGGCGCCCGTCCCCCCCCCCCCCCCCCCCGCCCCCGCCCTTTTTTACA
>NZ_JNZA01000075.1 GCF_000717345.1 Streptomyces lydicus
GGGGGTGGGTTCGGGGGTGGGGGGAGGTCACGAGCCGCTTCGCGAAGCCGTACGGAGCGGCGGCCCGCACACCTCTCGCCGTGCCGGCCCACGCGCCCCTGAGGGCCCCGTACGCCGTCGATTACACCCCCGGGGCCGCTCACCTCCGTCCGGGCGCCTCAGGGCACTCCAGGGCGGCGTCGGGGCGGCCCCGCGCCGCGCACGTACCCCGACCGCTCAGAGCTGTTCCGGGCGGCGTTCCGTCAGGCCGTACTTCTTGGCGAGCGGGTTCCAGAGCTGGGCGGCCTGCTTCTTGGCCTGGGTGGCCTGGCCGCTGGCGGCGTTGCCCTGGGCGGTCTGCCGGGAGACCCGGGCCTTGCCCTTGTGGCAGCCCTTCTTGCCGCCGACCTGGGCCGCCCACGCCGCGTAGTGGTTGTCCGCGGCGGCCGAGGACTGCCATGCCTTGGCGAGCGCCGCGGTCAGCTGCGCGTGGTCGGGGATCTTGTCGACGGGCAGCTGCTGGAGCCGCTTGACGAGATCGTTGCGCTGCCCGGCCGCCGCCCGCAGGTCGTTGGCCGCGCCACCGAGGTTGTCGCAGGACTTGATGCTGTTGACGGCGCCGATCACGGACGAACGGCTGTTGTTGCTGTCACCCAGCAGCGCGTCCAGGCCCTTGGCCTGGGCCTCGGCCGGGTCGGTCGTCGCCTTCGGCTCGTCCTTGCCGGCATCGGCCTTGGCCGTGCTGCTCCCGGTGTCCTGCTTCTTCGCGGTGTCGTCGCTGCTGCTGCCGCCGCTCAGCGCCCAGCCGAGGCCGAGGCCGGCGCCCGCGAGCACCACGACGATGATGCCGATGATCGCCGCGGGGGCGAGCCGTCCGCGCCGGCCGCCGCCGTCCTCCTCGTAGGAGCCCTGCTGGTCGAAGCCGCCACCGGGCGGGAACTGCTGGCCGTAGCCCTGGCCCGGCGGCTGCCCCGGGGCGCCGTACGGCGGGCGGCCCGGGTCCTCGAAGCGGGGCAGCTGCGCCGTGGCGTCCGGCGCGGCCGGCTGCGACGCACCCGGCCCGTCGCGGAACAGGCCGTCGAACTCGGCGGGCGTCGGGCGGTCACCGGGAGCACCGGGGCGGATGCCGAACGGCGCGCCCGGAGGCGGGGTCGGCGCCCCGCCGCCCACCGGGGGGATCAGCTGGGTCGCCTCGGAGTCCCCCGCGGCCGGGGCGCCGGGCATCGGCTGGGACTGCGGCATCGGCTGCGCCGGGCCCTGGGGCCTGCCCTGGCCCGGCTTCACGGCGCGCAGCATCGTGGTGGACTCGTCGGGCGTCTCGGGGCGGCCGGCCGCCTCGGGCGGCAGCGCGCCGCCGGGGCCGCCGGACCGCGCGTCGAACGGCGGTATGAGGGTGGTGGCCTCCGCGTCGTCCGCGGCGGGCGGCAGCGGCGCGCCGGTCTGCGGGGTCGCCCGCACCAGCTCCCCGGACGGGCCCGACGGGGGCTGCTGCTGGCCGTACGCCTGCGGGGCGGGCGGCTGCTGTCCGGCGCCGGGGTAGGGCGGCTGGCCCCCGTACGACGGGTTCTCCGGGGGCAGTGCCCCGTAGGTGCCCGGTCCGGGCTGCGCGCCGTAGGAGAGGAGCGAGGTCGCCTCCGGGTCCGCGCCGGCCGGCGGCAGCGGGGCGCCCTGCTGGTGCGGCACCTGCTGGGGCGACGGCGGCGGAACGTTCGGCACCGGCGGCAGGCCCTGCGGCGGCTGCGGGAAGCCGTAACCACCCTGCGGCTGCGGGGGCGCGGGCGCCGCCGGGGGCTGGCCGTAGCCCTGCGGCCCGCCGTAGCTCTGCGGCTGGGCGGGCTGCTGCCCGTACGCCTGCGGGGCGGGGGCGGAGCCGGGGGCGGCGGCCTGCTGGCCGGGGCCCCACGGCTGCCCCCAGGGCTGGCCGGCCGAGGGTGCGGCCTGCTGGTCGGGCACCACCGGCTCACCGTTGGCGGGCAGCACAATGCCCTCTCGCGCGGGCCCGGCCGCAGAATTCTGCGGGTCGGGACCCTGTCCGCTCTGCGTCACCGTGACTCCTACCAACGTGCAGACCTAGGGAATCGTCGGCTGCACGCTACCGGGTCGCAGCAACGTTCGACCACGAGCCCTGGTCACCGCCCCCGGCCCGCCCCCTCTCCCGAAGTGGTTCCGGCCGCCCGTCGCGGCCCGGTTCAGGCCGCCGCCGCCCGCAGCTCCAGCCGGGCACTGAATTCCCTTACGACAGGTTCGTCCCGGTACGGCTCCAGACGCAGCTGGAAGTCCTCCAGATACTCCGAGCCGCGGTCCGAGCGCAGCCCGCCCAGCAGCTCCACCGCCTGGGTGCCGGTGTGGCACGCCTGCTCGACCTCCCGCTGCTGCACCTGGGCGCCGGCCAGCAGCAGCAGACCGATGGCGCGGCGCCGGGCCCGGCTCTCCGGATGCCCGTCGAGCGCCTCCTGGGCACGGTGCGCCGCGGGCCCCGGCTGCCCCAGGTCCCGATGGCAGTGCGCGAGCTCGTCGGCCAGATAGGCCGGGTCGAAGTGCGCGATCCACACGGGGTCGTCACCCGTTTCCGTGGCCGCTTCGGCGCGCTCCATCGCGGCGACGGCCCGGCCGGCCACCACCTGGAACGCCCGGCCGTCGCCCATCAGGGCGTGCCCGCGCGCCTCCGCCGCGCAGAACATCGCCTCGGTGCGCGGGGTGACGTGCCCGCGGGCGCCTTCCTGTGCGGCGCGCGCCAGTTGGGCGATCTCACGCGGGTTGCCGAGCGAGGCGGCGAGGTGGCTCATGCTCGCGGCAAGGACGTAACCGCCGTAGCCGCGGTCGCCGGCCGCCTGGGCCAGCCGCAGCGCCTGGATGTAGTAGCGCTGCGCGAGGCCGGGCTGGCCGGTGTCGACGGCCATGTAGCCGCCCAGTTCGGTCAACCGCGCGACGGCGGCGAAGAGTTCCCGCCCGACGGACTCGCGGTACGAGCCGGCGAGCAGCCCGGAGACGACGCTGTTGAGGTAGTGCACGACGACCGGCCGGACGTGCCCCGCACCGAACCGGTGGTCGAGTTCGCCCAGCGCCGTGGTCATGGCGCGGACCGCCTCGACGTCCGAGACCCCCACCCGGGCGCCGGCATTCCGGGCGACCTGGGTGTCCGCACCGGTGATCAGCCAGTCGCGGCTGGGCTCCACCAGGGCCGAGGCCGCGACCGTGGAACCGCTGAGGAAGTCGCGCCGGCCGACGTCGCTGCGCCACAGCTCGCAGACCTGCTCGATCGCCCCCAGGACGGTCGGCGAGAACTGCAGCCCCACCCCGGACGCGAGGTTCTTCCCGTCGGCCATCCCGATCTCGTCGATGGTGACCGTACGCGCCAGCTTGCGGCCCAGCGCCTCCGCGATGACGGCCGGAGCGCGGCCGCGCGGCTGCTGCCCACGCAGCCAACGGGCCACGGAGGTCTTGTCGTAGCGCAGGTCGAGACCGTGCTCCGCGCCGCACATGTTGACGCGGCGGGCCAGCCCCGCGTTGGAGCAGGCGGCTTCCTGGATCAGCGCCTGCAGCCGCTCATTGGGCTGTCGAGCGACGAGTGGCCTGGCGGCCATGCTTGTACCCCCTGGTTACTGCTGCGCGTTCACCGCCGAACGCCGTTCCCCGTGATCGATGCCCCGCGAATATCCCGGATATCCGAGAGATCCTTGATATGAGCGATAGGCAGGATCGGGGTCGATAAGTGCTTTGCCATGGATGCCGGTTCGTGAGCGGTTTGTGTCGCCTTCGGGGCGGCACGTGCGAAACATCCGTTCACGAAAGGGCGGCCGGAAGAGACCGGTGGGGAAAGGTGCGGCGGTGCCCGTGCAGGGAGAGCGGCGCCGCCGTGCAGGGCCTCCCCCTCATGCACCACGGTCTGCCGCCGGGCGGCCTCTCCGCCCGTCATGCAGGTGGCTACCCGCTCCCCGGGCCCCGTCCGCACACGCGCCCCCACCGGTGCACCCATGCGCCCCACGTGCAAGAACGATGCGCCGGGCAGGTCATCCATTCGGCCGTAACCCTTGGTGACACGGAGAGTTGTCCTCTGCGTGGAAGAGACCATCGGAGTCACAGGAGCCTCGCAGATCCCCAAGCAGCGCGGCGAGCAGCTGCTCGAAACTGCGGTGCGTTACGCGGAAGAGCGGCATTGGGACGTGTTCCCCGGCGCATGGCTGGAGCACGACGGCGAGACGCCGCGCTGCTCGTGCGACGCCACCGACTGCGCCGCGCCCGGTGCGCACCCCACCGGGCCGGGCTGGGCCGGACTGGCCAGCGGCAGCGCGACGGCCGTCCGCCGGATGTGGAGCAAGCAGCCGCGGGCCTCGATCCTGCTGCCGACGGGCCGGGCGTTCGAGGCGCTGGACGTACCCGAGACCGCGGGCTGCCTGGCGCTGGCCCGTATGGAGCGGATGGGGCTGACGCTCGGCCCGGTCACCCGCACCCCGGACCGCCGGATGCTCTTCCTCGTTCTGCCCGGTGCCTCGGTGAAGGTCCCCGCGCTCGTACGGGCCCTCGGCTGGGCGCCGGCCGGCCTCGATCTGATCTGCCGCGGCGAGGGCGAGTACATCGCCGCACCGCCGACCCGGGTGGGGGCGCACGGCTCGGTGCAGTGGGCGCGTCGCCCCACCGCCACCAACCGCTGGCTGCCGGACGCGGAGGAGCTGATCAGTCCGCTCGCGTACGCCTGCGCCCAGGAAGCGGCGGCGAACCGGGCCCGCTGAGCGCCGCCGGCTCCGAGCCGAACGGCGCTGCAGGGCGCGGCATTTCACGGAGCCGCCGCTTCCGGGGCCGCTCCTTCCGGGCCGTTGCCTCCCGGAATCCCGCTTAACGGAACCGCTGCCTCCCCTGTGCCCGGTGCTCCCGGCGTTGCCCGGTGCGCCCGCGACCGAACGGACTGTCGGTGGCCCCTCGTATCGTGGGAGGCCGGACGGGGGCCACGCCGGCTCCTGCGGGGACGTCGAAGGGCAGGACCGGTGGCGAACGAGCCGGAGCACATCGAGGAGCGGGCCGAAGAGGTACCGCCGCAGCAGGCAGTGGCCACCTCTCCTGACGGGCCGGCCGGTACGCCGGACGGTGCGGCCGGCCCGCCCGCGGTGCGTATCCAGGGGCTGACGAAGAAGTTCGGCGAGCAGGTCGCCGTCAACGGCATCGACCTGACCCTGCCCGCGGGCCGCTTCATCGGCCTGGTCGGCCCCAACGGAGCGGGCAAGACCACCACCCTGTCCATGGTGACGGGCCTGCTGCGACCCGACTCCGGCGTGGTCGAGATCGGCGGGCACGACGTCTGGCGCGACCCGGTCGCCGTCAAGTCCCGGATCGGTGTGCTGCCCGAGGGGCTGCGGCTCTTCGAGCGGCTGTCGGGGCGCGAACTCCTCGGCTACACAGGGCGGTTGCGCGGCCTGCCCGGCGACGAGGTCGACAAGCGGGCCGGCCAGCTGCTGGACGTCCTCGACCTGTCCGGTGCGCAGCACAAGCTGGTGGTGGACTACTCCACCGGTATGCGCAAGAAGATCGGGCTGGCCGCGGCGCTGCTGCACAACCCCGAGATCCTCTTCCTCGACGAGCCCTTCGAGGGCGTCGACCCGGTGTCGGCGCAGACCATCCGCGGCGTACTGGAGCGCTACACCTCCTCCGGCGCCACGGTGATCTTCTCCAGTCATGTGATGGAGCTGGTCGAGTCGCTGTGCGACTGGGTCGCGGTGATGGCGGCCGGGCGGATCCGGGCGGACGGGCCGCTCGCCGAGGTGCGCGGCGCGGCGCCCACCCTGCAGGACGCCTTCCTCGAACTGGTCGGCGCGAGCGGCCGCGGCGCGGGGCAGAACCTGGACTGGCTGGGCGGGGGCCGCGCCCGATGAGCGCCGAATCCACCGCCGCGGCCCTGCGCCCCACGGCGGCACCGTCCCTGACCGGCGTCTTCGTACGGCTGAAGCTGACGTTGCTGCGCAACGGACTGCGCCAGTCGACCGGGCGCACGGTGGCGTACGTGGCGTCCGTCATCGTCGGCCTGCTGTTCGCGGCCGGCGCCGTCCTGGGGCTGATCGCGCTGCGCGGCAACGCCCATGCGGGCGCGCTCGCCGTCCTGCTCACGGGAATCCTCACCCTGGGCTGGGCGGTGATGCCGCTGTTCTTCCCCGCGGGCGACGAGACCCTGGATCCCACCCGGCTGGTGATGCTGCCGCTGCGGCCCCGGCCGCTGATCGTCTCGCTGCTGACGGCCTCGCTCATCGGGGTCGGGCCGGTCGTCACGCTCGTCCTGGTGACCGGTGCGGTGATCGCGGTGGCCCACGGGCCGGTCGCCGCGGTCATCGGCGTCCTGGCCGTGGTCCTGGCGGTCCTGGTGTGCGTCTCGCTGGCACGCGCGGTCGCCACCGCGGCAGTGCGGCTGCTGACCAGCCGCCGCGGCCGTGATCTGGCCGTACTGGGCGGCCTGTTCCTCGCCGTCGGCGGACAGGTCGTGAACATCGCCGCCCAGAAGCTGGGCCGCCCGGACGGCCTGTCCGTACTGGAGCCGCTGGGACAGGTGCTGCGCTGGGTGCCACCGGCGTCCGCGATCGGCGCGGTCGAGGACGCCGGCCGGGGCGCGTACGGGCGGGCGCTGGCCGGTCTGGTGCTGGCGGCGCTGGCGCTGGTCCTGCTGCTGTGGTGGTGGCAGCGGACCCTGACCACCCTGATGACCTCGCCCGACTCCTCCACCCTCCAGGCGCTCGAGAAGGACAGTGCACGCCGCTCCGGCACCGGCCCGCGGGGGCTGGCACGCCTGCTCCCGGACGGCCGTACGGGCACGGTCATGCTCCGTACGCTGCGCTACGCCTGGCGCGATCCCAAGTCGAAGATGTCCTGGGCGACCGCGCTGGGCGTGGGGCTCCTGGTGCCGGTCGTGTCGGCCGTACAGGGAAACGGCAGCATCTTCACCGCGTTCTCGGCGTCCGGGCTGCTCGGGATGCAGATGTACAACCAGTTCGGGCAGGACACCTCGGCGTTCTGGATGGTCGCCTCGACGATCGCCACCCCGCGCGACGCCTATCGGGAGCTGCGGGCCAGGGCGTTGGCGCTGGCGCTGATCGGCGTTCCTTTCGTGACGCTGGTCGTGGTCGGCGCCGCGGCGTTCATCGGGCCGTGGTCGGACTTCGTGGAGGTGTACGGACTGTCTCTGGCCGTGCTGGGTGCCCTGATGGCCACCGGTGCGCTGTCGTCGGCGCTCGCCCCGTACTCGATCCCCTCGGAGGGCAACAAGAACGTGTCGCCCGGGCAGGGCGCGATCGCCTGGTTCAGCCTCCTCGGCGGAGTGGTGGCCTGCGCGGTGCTGTGCTCACCGCTGCTGGGCCTGACCATCTGGCTGCATGTCGCGGACCTGCACGCTCTGCTGTGGGTGCTGCTGCCGGCCGGCGTCGTCTACGGCACGGCCGTCGCCGAACTGGGCCTGCGCCTGGCGGCCCCCCGCGTGGCCCGGCGCCTGCCGGAGATCCTTACGGCGGTCAGCAAGGGGTGAGGGGGCCGGGGGGCGGGGGCTGCTCCGGAGCCACCGCTGGAGGCCGTACCGGAGGCGGCTCGGAGGGTGGCTCGGGCTTGGAGCGCCCCAACTCCGGTGACGCAGAGGGGGTTTGCCTCCCGGTGAGGAGTTGGTCTCCTGGCGTTGCCGACCGCCCTGCTTTCTGAGCGGGGCGTTGGGTCCTGTGTCCGTGCGGGGGCTCGTGTCCTCGCGGGGAGTCGGGCCCTCACGGGGAGCCGTCTCCTCGCGGGGAGCTGGGCCCGTTGTCGTTGCTGGCGGCCCTTGTTCTCCCCCCACCCCCGAACCCACCCCCGCCCCCCTCCCCCGAAGGGGGAGGAGGGGGAGGGGGCGGGGG
>NZ_JNZA01000076.1 GCF_000717345.1 Streptomyces lydicus
CTGCGCGGGTGGGGGCGTTGGGGTGGCGTCAGTCGGACGTTAGTCGGACGCCAGCGGGGTGGGGGAAGGTGCTGGGTGGCGGGGGTCGTGGGGGCGGCGCCAGGTGTGGTGGTGAAATAGCTGGCTTGTAGTGCATGAGGGCGGTATGGGGGCTCGTGCAGTGGTCTGCGGCTTATGATCCTCGCCGATGAATCAAGGGGTCCGGTAGGTCCGCGGCATCCGGAGGGTGCGGTGGGGCGAGAGGCCGTCATACGAGAGACGTGCGGGGGGCGATGTCGGAGATGTCTGCGGTGCAGGGGGCGGACCGGATCCGATTATTGGGTCCCGTGCGGTACGTCTCGGCAGGGGGGAACGTCACCCGGCCCGGCGCGCCCGGCCCCCAGACCGTGTTGGCGGCCCTGGCGCTGAGCCCCGGCACGCTGGTGACCGTCGACGAACTCATCGACGGCCTCTACTTCGACGATCCGCCCGCCTCTGCCCGGCGGGTGGTCGTCACCTACATCCACCGGCTGCGGGCGCACCTGGACCGCGAAGCCCGCGCGGAACCGGGCGGTGGCGAGGCGCGGGCCGCCATCGAGACCATGGCCGACGGGTACGTGCTCCAGCTCCCCGAGGACCGGGTGGACGCCCTGCTCTTCCGCCGGCTCACCGCGCGGGCCAGGCGGTGTGCCGACGCCGGTGACCCCGCGGCGGGCGCCGCCGGCCTGGAGGAGGCGCTGGCGATGTGGCAGGGGCCCGCGCTGGCGGGACTGCCCGGGCCGTTCGCGCGGGACTGGCGTCGTGCGCTGGGCGAGCAACTGGCGTCCGCGCTGGAGTACCGGCTGGAGCTGCTGCTGGCGTGCGGGCGTCACGAGGAGGCCGTGCCGGACATCGTGCGGGCCCTGAAGACGTATCCCTACCGGGAGCGTCTGCACGGCGCGTTGATGCTCGCCCTGTACCGCTCGGGGCGCGCGGCCGAGGCGCTGTCGGCCTACGACCGCGCGCGCCGGGTGCTCGCCGAGGACCTGGGCATCGACACCGGGCCCGAGTTGCGCACGTTGCACGCCGCGATCCTGGCCGGGGACCATGACCTCCTTCTGGTGCCCACCCAGGGCGGCGCGGATGCCGTACCGCCGCAGGGCGCCGCGCGGGGGGACGTCTCCGTGGCGCAGGAGCCGGCCCAACTGCCGCCGGTGCCGTGCGACTTCACCGGCCGCCAGGAGCAGATGTCGGCGCTGGTCTCCGCGCTGACCGCCGGCCGGGCGCACGCCGTCGCGGTCATCACGGGCATGGGCGGGGCCGGGAAGACGGCGCTGGCCCTGCGGGCGGCGCACGCGGTCGCCGGGACCTACCCGGACGGCCAGCTGTACGCGAATCTGCGGGCGCCCGACGGCGCACCCGCCGAGCCGGCCGAGGTTCTCGCGGGGTTCCTGAGTGGGCTGGGTGTCCCCGCCGAGCGCATACCCGCCTCCCTGGCCGAGCGCGCGGCGCTGTTCCGCACCGTCCTCTCGCGGCGGGCCGTCCTCGTCGTGCTCGACAACGCCGCGACGACGACGCAGGTGGAACCGCTGCTGCCGGGAGCGGTCCGGTGCGCCGTGCTGATCACCGGCCGCGCGCTGGCCGCGATGCCCGCCACGGTCACCCTGCCACTGAGGGGACTCGGCACGGACGACGCCGTGGAACTGATCGGCAAGATCGCCGGAATCCACCGGATCCAGCAGGAACCGGAGGCGGTCGCCGCGCTGGCGGCGGCCTGCGGCCATCTGCCGCTCGCGCTGCGGGGGGCCGGGGCACGGCTGGCGGCCCGGCCGGGGTGGAGCGTCGCCGCGCTGCTGGAGCGGGTCTCGGATCAGGCCCGGCTCCTTGCGGAGCTGCGGGTGGGCGAGGTGACGGTCGAGGCGGTGTTCGAGATGTCGTACGCGCAGTTGCCCTCCCGGCACGCGCAGGCGTTCCTTGCCCTGTCGGTCCCGCACTGCGCCGAGTTCGACGTGCGGGCCGCGGCGGCGGCCCTGCGGATGCCGGAGCGGGAGGTGGAGGACGTGCTGGAGGCGCTGGTCGACGCCGCGCTGCTGGAGACCGGGTCGCCGGGCTGCTACCACTTCCACGACCTGGTCGGGGCGTACGCGCGGCAGAAGGCCCGCGCCGAGCTGCCCCGCGCCGAGCACCGCGCGGTGGTGCGCGGCGCGGTCGACTTCCTGTGCGCCGGAGTGGTCGCGGCCGTACGGGCCACCCAGCCGCTGAGCGGCCCGCTGACCGCGGAGATCCACCCGCGGCGGACCGCCGACCTGGAGATGTCCGGCGGGCCGGAGGCGGTGCGGTGGGTCCGTGCGGCACTGCCCACGCTGACCACCGTGGTCGAACAGGTCGCGGCCGACGGCGATCCGGACGCGGTGGCGCTGGCCGTGGACGTGCTGACCCTCGTGCCCTGCTTCGAGGAGGTGCTGCCGCTGGGGGCGCTCGGCCGGGCAGCCACCGCGCTGCTCCCGGCGGCGCTGGCACACGGCGACCGGGACGTGATCGGCACCGCCTACTACGCGGCGGGCACGATCCTCAAGAAATACCCGTGCTCCGGCTCCACCGACCGCGCCCGCGAGTACCTGCGGAAAGTGGTGGAGATCTTCGGTGCGGCGCCCAGTCCCGCCGATGGGCAGCGACCGTTCCTCGCCGTGCTGTTCACCCTGGCCATGCTGGCTCAACTGGAGCGTGAGCTGGGCAATTTCGAGGCGGCCCGCGGCTACGCACAGCAGTCGGTGGCGCTCGCCGCAACCGCCGGCGACCAGGCGCTGGTCGCCCGGCGCCGCACCATCCTGCTCCAGATCGAGGTCCTGGATCCGGACCGGCACACGGACCTGGCCGCCATCGGGGCGCAGTGCCGGGAGCTGGCCGCCGTCCTCACTCGCTGCCAGGACGTGAAATGGCTGATCAGGGTGATGATGACGGAGGCGGACAGCCTGCTGTACGACGGTCGGCACGCTGCGGCGGCCCGGCTCTACCGCCGGGTGCTGGAGCGGGCCCGCGCCACGCATCATGTGCGCAACGCGACGGAGTGCCAGTTCCGGCTGGCCGAGGCCCTGTTGGCGGGCGGGGACGCCGTTGCCGCGGTCGACCACGCCCGGGAGGCGCTGGCCGGGGCCCGGGACGCCGGTGAACAGCAGCTGCTGGCGCGCAGCCACCAGGTGCTGGGCGAGGCCCTGCGCGCCCTGGGACAGTCCTGCGAGGCGGACGGCCACCTGGCGAAGGCCGCGGAGCTGCACCGGGAGGTGCGGCAGGCCGGGCCGGCCGTCGCCGCACTCCCCTGACACGTCCCGCCCGGGCTCCCCCAGCGCCCGGGCGGGCCGTGTCACGCACCTACGGGCACCGGCGCGTACAGCCGTCACGCACGTGCGGGCATGCATCCCCGCGTACGGGCATCACGCGCGTACGGACCTCATCCGCGCCCGCGTTCCAGCCAGGCTGCCAGCACCGGGCCGATCTGCGCGAGTTGGTCCGGGCGGGTCAGCTCTCCGTGTGTGCCGCGGACCGGGGTGGCCTCGATCGGGCCCGTGACGTACGGGCGCCAGTCGTGCGGCCGGGGGGCATCCGCGGCCTTGCCCTCGGTGGCCTCGAAGAGCAGCACATCGCCCCGGAAAGTGCGGGGCACGAAGCCGCTCTGGAGGTCGCCGTGGTGGGCGAAGACCCGCAGCATGGCCGCGATGCCGCGCTCCCCGAGGAGGGCGAGTGGCCCGGCGGGGTCGTCGGCGTCGGGCCGCCGGCCCAGCGAGGCGAAGAGCGCCTGCCGGAGTTCGGCCTCGCTCGCCGCCTCGCCCTCGCGTGGGGTGCCGCCGCCCGGCGGGAAGCTGTCCATCAGCACCAGGGAGGCGACCTCGTGGCCGTCTTCCTGGAGCTGGACGGCCATCTCGTGGGCCACCAGACCGCCGAAGGACCAGCCGAGCAGCGCGTAGGGCCCCTGGGGCTGGACCGCGCGGACCTGGGCCAGGTACGCCCGCACCATCTCCGCCATGCTGTCCGGGGTGGCGTCCGGCTCGGTCAGCCCGTGCGCCTGGAGGCCGTAAACGGGCTGGTCGGGCGGCAGGTGGCGGAGCAGCCCGGAGTACACCCAGCTGATGCCGGCCGCCGGATGGACGCAGAACAGCGGGACGGGTGCGGCAGCCGTGCGGGAGGACGACGGACGGGAAGACGACGGACGGGCCTTGCGCAGGGGGAGAAGTACGGCGAGCGAGTCCTCCCGCCGGTCGTCGGTGAGGCGTTCGGCGAGTTCGGCGACGGTGGGGGCGTCGAACAGAGTCCTGATGTCCAGCTCGGCCCCGAGCACGGACCGGATCCGGCTGATCAGCCGGGTGGCGAGCATCGAATGGCCGCCCAGCGCGAAGAAGTCTTCGTCGATGCCCACCTCGGGCACCTCCAGCACCTGCGAGAACAGGCCGCACAGGAATTCCTCGCGCACCGTGCGCGGGCCGCGCCGGTGCTCCGCCGCGCCGCCATCCGGAGCCGGCAGCGACCGCCGGTCCAGCTTTCCGCGTGAGGTCAGCGGCAGGGCGTCCAGGAGGACGAAGGCGGACGGGATCATGTGGCGCGGCAGAGTGGCCGCCGCGAAGCGTCGCAGCGCGCCCGCGTCCGGCAGCTCCGCCGCCGGACCGTCGCCGTCGCGTGCGGGAACCACATAGGCCACCAGCCGCCGGTCGCCGGGCCGGTCCTCCCGGACGATCACGGCGACCTGGCCCACCGCCTCGTGGCCGGCGAGCGACGCCTCCACCTCGCCCGGCTCGATCCGGAAGCCCCGGATCTTGACCTGCTCGTCGGCGCGGCCCACGTACTCCAGGGCGCCGTCGGCGGTCCACCGCGCCAGGTCCCCGGTGCGGTACATACGCTCACCGGGCCCCCCGAACGGGCAGGCCACGAACCGCTGCGCGGTCAGCGCGGGCCGGTTGACGTAGCCGCGGGCCAGTCCGGCCCCCGCCAGGTACAGCTCGCCGGTGGCCCCGGGCGGCACCGGCCGGAGGCCCGCGTCCAGGACGTATACGCGGTTGTTCCCCATCGGCCGCCCGATTGCCGGCCGCTCGTGGTCCGCGGCGTACGCGTACGTGACGTAGACCGTGGCCTCCGTCGGGCCGTAGCCGTTGACGGTCGTGGTCCCGGTCACGGCCCGCAGCTCGTTCCACAGCGCCTGGTCGCAGCCCTCGCCGCCGAGTTCGATCACGCGCGGCCGGGCGGGCCGGTCGTCCGACAGCAGCCCCGCCGCCATCAATTGGCGGCAGAACGTCGGTGAGATCTCCAGGTAGTCGATGGCCTCGGCGGCGACGTACTCGGCCAGCGCCTGCGGATCCCGGCGGGTCTCGTCGTCGACCAGGTGCAGTTCATGGCCGCCCATCAGCCACAGCAGCGGGCACCAGGACGAGTCGAAGGTCAGCGGGCCGGTCAATGCGGCCCGTAGCCGCGGTCCGGCCGCGGCGTGCGCGGCGTGCACCTCGCCGAGGTGGCCGTGGAAGAGATTGATCAGGCCGCGGTGTTCGACCGCGACGCCCTTCGGCCGGCCCGTCGAACCGGAGGTGTAGATCACGTAGGCGAGGTGGTCCGGACGCAGCCGTACGGGACGGTCCTCGGGGGCGGGGTCGACGGACAGGTACCCGGCACGGGTAGCGTGCACGGCGGGATCATCCAGCGGCAGGACCGGCAGCGTCGCCGCGCAGTACGGCCGCATCCGGTCCTCGCCCGTCACGTCGGTCAGCAGCAGCACGGGTGCCGCGTCCGCCAGCATGTCGGCGAGCCGCTCCACCGGGTACTCCGGGTCCAGCGGTACGTAGCAGGCACCGGCCTTCAGCACCGCCAGCTGGGCGACGAGGTGCTCGGCGGTGCGCGGCAGCAGCGTGGCCACGTGCTGGTCCGCCACCACGCCCTGGGCGATCAGCAGCCAGGCCAACTGGTTGGCACGGAAGTTGAGTTCCCTGAAAGTCAGCGAGCCGTGCGCATCGACCACGGCCGTGGCGTCGGGCGCGCGCCGGGCGTGCTCCTCGAAGACCTCGTGCAGCAGCCGGTGGTCCGGCAGCGCACGGTCGGTGTCGTTCCACTCCGTCAGGACACGGGCGGTCTCCCGCGGGCAGAGCAGGTCGAGCGTGTCGATGCGGGTCTCCGGCGCCTCGGTGACCGTGTCGAGGACCCTCAGCAGGCGCTGGACCAGGGACTCGGCGGTGCCGTGGTCGAACAGGTCGGCCGCGTAGTGCAGGATGCCGTGGATCCCGCCGGGGCCTCCGTCCGCCGCCGCACGCTCGACGAAGGTGAAGTCGAGGTCGAACTTGGCGGGGACGGTGTCAAAGGGCTGCGGGGTGAGGGTGGTGTCGCCGAGGTGGAAGGTCGCCTCGGCGTTGTTCTGGAGGACGAGCATGGTCTGGAACAGGGGGTGCCGGCCGCTGGTGCGGTCGGGGTTGAGCTCCTCCACGATCCGGTCGAACGGCAGGTCCTGGTGGGCCAGCGCGGCGAGGTCGGTCTCGCGCACCCGCTGGAGGAGTTCGGCGAAGGTGGGATTGCCGGAGGTGTCGGTGCGCAGGACGAGGGTGTTGACGAAGAAGCCGACGAGGTCGTCGAGGGCCTGATCGGTGCGTCCTGCGGTGGGGGTCCCGAGCGGGATGTCGGTGCCGGCACCGAGCCGGGTCAGCGTGTAATCGGCGTACTGCACCGGCAACGCCGCCCACTGAGGGACACCACCCGTCAGTCGCGCCTCGTAAGCAACCGAGACATCCCGCAACAGCGGGGCCTCGGACCACCCGTCGCTCGCGATGTGATGCAGCGTCAACAACAACGCATGGTCGTCCGGACCTGTCGTGAACAGCGTTGCGCTGAGGGGAAGTTCGGACGAAAGGTCGAAGGGTCGGAATGCCTCTTCGTGGAGTTGGGCGGGGGCCTCGTCCGCTGTGCACTGCACGACGGTGAGGTCCACCACGGCCTGAGCCGGGGGCAGGATCCGCTGGAAGGGCTCTCCCTCGACGGCGGGGTAGAGCGTCCGCAGCGACTCATGGCGCGCCACCACATCATTGACCGCCAGCCGCAGCGCCGCCACATCCACCGCACCCCGCACACGGAACGCGAACGGCGCGTT
>NZ_JNZA01000077.1 GCF_000717345.1 Streptomyces lydicus
TCGAGCGGGAGGCGCGGCAGGACGCCGAGCGCGAGGAGCGTGAGGCGGCCCGCCGCAGGCGGTAGCTCCCACCGGCGGCCGGAAGCGCACCCCTCCCCCCCGAGCGGGTCTGTAGCACGCTGCGCGTGCTACAAAGGGCACTCGGCTACGCCGAGTGACGGCCATCGCTGCGCTCTGGCCGCAGAAGCGGAGCAGGCTTCCGCTTCGCTCCAGCCTGCCCGCAGTGAGGCGCGCCCTCCGCTGCGCTCCGGTCGGCCACGGCCGGTCGATGGGCGGGCAGAACCCGGCGGAGCCTCCCCGGATGAGACCTGCTTTCCATGACATTGGGTCATCGGGTGCCGCCCCCCGAGTCGGTGGAGGGTATATCCGCAGGTCAGAGGGCGTTTTCCGATTGGGTCATCGGGGTTCTTTTTTCCACAGGGGGGGTCGCAAAACCGCAGGTCAGAGGCCGTTTTCCCGATTGGGTCATCGGGTGCCGCTCGATGTCCGGTATGTGGTGATTCTCGGACCATGATCGCGAGTTATCCACAGGTGGCCTCCTCGGGGAGGCAGGGGGGCGGCAGGACGTGACCCAATCGGGGCTGACCTGCGGTTTTGTGCTCGTAGGCCAGGTGATGGGGGGTCAGGTGCCGGGTGCCGGGTGCCCATTGGGTCATCCCGGTGCCGCCCCATTGGGTCACGCGGGTGCCGCCCCGGTACCGGGCTGGCGCCGAGTCAGGTGCCGGGCGTACGTGGCCCGCTGACGCCCGATCGGGACTGCCCATGGGTGATGGGCCGGGGGTGGGGTGAGAGGCCGTCAGCGGGCCGTACAGGGGCACCTGATGGGAAATGGCGGGCGGGCTGTCGGTGGTGATCCCTAGGCTCACCGGATGAACGAGCAGCAGACACCGCAGCAGCAGCCGGGGGCCGGTCTGCCCACTCCCCCGCCCGGCTACGGGTGGGCGATGGTGCCCACACAGCAGCAGGCGCCCCCCGCCCCTGCCCCCGCCCCCGCCCCTGCCCCTGCCCCTGCCCCGGGCCCGGGCCCGGGCCCCGCGGATTCGGTGCCGCCCCCGGCCCCGGCCGTGGTGCCGACTCCGGCTGGAGCGCCTCCGAGGCCGGCCACCCCTCCCCCGGCGGGGCTGGCGTCCTGGGACGCACGGGCGTGCGCCTCGCTGCTGGATCTGGCCGTGGGGATGGGGCTGGTGCAGGCGTACGCGTGGGTCCTGGGCACGGTGGGGTGGGTCTACAACCTGCTGGTGTGGGCGCTCGGTGGGGACTACAACACGGTGACCCACGGGATCTACTGGGCGCTGGTGGCCGGGTGGTGGGGGTGGCAGTGGACGCTGCGCGGCCGGACCGGCCAGTCCCTCGGGCAGGCCCTGATGGGGATCCGGGTGGTCGACATCGAGACGCGGCAGCCGATCGGCCCCGGCCGGAGCCTGGTGCGCAGCCTGACGCACGTCCTGGACGTGCTGCCCGCCGCGCTGGGCCTGCTGCGGCCCACCTGGGACCGGCAGCGCCAGACCTGGGCGGACCGCATCCACCGCACGGTGGTGCTGGATCAGCGCCCGCCCAGGTAGCGGTCCCAGGCAGCCAGGTGCGCGTCCCAGTCCACCTCACCCGGGGGCAGGGCAGGCACACCCGTACGTGACGAATCCCCGGCCGGAGGGTCCCCAGCCGGGGATTCATCACGTACGGATACGGGCGGCTCAGGCGATTGCCCCTGGTCAGGGGCGGGAGTTTCGTCACGTACGCCGTGGTCGGCCAGCGCGGCGGCCACGGCCGCGTCCGTCCGCCGGCGCTCGTAGGCGCGCTGGCGGCAGGACGCCCGGCACCACCGTGCCGGGCGCCCGGTCGCCCGGACGGGGAGAGGGCGCCCGCACCAGCCGCAGGTCCGGTCGGTCATGCCGCTGACCGTAGCGGCGGGCGCGCTACCGGTGGGCGTCCGCGTGGCGCCCGCGGCGGCGCATCACCGGCCCGGCGGTCACCGCGTAGGCCATCGTGCCCGTCGCGAGGTACACGCTCGCATCGACTGGCCAGGGGTAATGGCCTCCGCCGACGAGCACCAGGACCACGACCAGGACCACGGCCACGGCGGCCGGGATGGCCCACGGCGGGGCGGTGCACACCAGGCACCGGCAGCGGCTCACAGCTCCCCCAGCTCGATGTAGTCGATGTCGGTCAGCTCGACGTCGAGGCCCTGCGCGCGGCGGCCCCGGTCCTGGAAATACGAGTACCCGAGCCCCTGCCCGACCAGCTCGTTCAGCCGGTCCTCGTCCCCTGCGCGCCATGCGGCCCACATCTCGCCGGACACGTCCGGCGGCAGCACCTCGGCGATCCGCCGGATGCGACCGTCGTCGGTGGTGCCGGGCGCGGCGGTGAACCCGAACCTCGCCCGGGTCTCGACCAGGATCCCGGCCTGCGCCGACCGGCGCTGCGCCTCGGCACTGACCCGAGGCTGCCAGTCGCGGGCCGCCTCCCGCTCCAGCGCCTCAGCGCTCTTGCCGGTCGGGTGCGTCTCGCCCTTGATCCAGCGCTGCACGGTGCGCTGCGAGACCCCGACCCGGGCCGCCACGGCCCGGGTCGAGCCCTTCTCCCGCTTCATCAGGAATCGCAGGCGGGCGCCCGCGGATTTGGGCAGCGGTCGCGTCCACGCTGCCTGCGCGGCCCGACTCAGAGCATCTCCGATGATCCCCATGGCAAGTCCCCTCCGCCGTGCGGCCACGGGGCCGCACGGCTGCTGTGTCAGATCAGGTCAGAACGGCGCGATGGCCAGAGCGCTGGTGCATGCCCGGCAGGTGACGCCCGGCGGGACGCCCACCTCGTGCGGTGCCTCGCAGCGCGGGCAGGTGGACCGGCCGAGCGCCTCGGCGGTCACCGGGTCGGCGGGCGGGCTGTAGGGGCTGCCGGGAGGCGGCAGCAGCGACAGCAGCAGCGCGTAGGGGTCGCGGACCACGCCCCGCACCGGGCGGCGGTGGATCATCTCCGTCAGCACGCGCTCGGGGTAGCCGTCCCGCAGGTGGCCGGCCACCCGCCGGATCGCCGCATCGAGGTCCGATTCGAGGACCCCGTGCGCGGTGGCGAACCACGGGATGCGGGCCACGATCCCGGCGGCCACGTCCCCGTGCCAGCTGTCGCCCGGCAGGCTCGGCGTCGGCCGGGGGCCGAGGCGCGACAGCAGGATGTAGCGGTCCGCGCTGCTGCCGACGTAGCGCTGAGCGCCCGGCGCGCTGGCATCGGCCACCATCGGCAGCGGCGCCGCCTCCCGCCGCAGCAGCGCGGTCCGGCCGTCCTCCAGCCACCGGCCCTCCACCAGATGGCACCGCAGGTGCCGCCCGAGCGTCCGGCGGCCCATGTCGGCGTGGCGGGCCAGCTCCTCCTGAGTGATGCCGCGCGTGGTCCATCCCCGGTCGGCCAGCTCGGCCACCACGGTCATGATCCGGCGGCAGGCGGAGCACTCGATCGTGAGACCGGCCGCCCACTGGCGGGGCGTCATCCCATCGTGGGACGGGCCCGGCACCGGCGGGCCGCAGCGCACCAGCGGCGTACGGCGGTCGATGTCCAGGTAGCCGTCCCGGACGAGCACGGTGACGTGCACGCGGACGGTGCGCGGCGCCCGGTCGGCGGTGGCAGCCATCTCGGCCACGGTGACGTGCTCGCCACGGGCGTAGCGCTCGTCCAGCAGACGCCACACGGTGACGCAGGTGGGGCAACGGTATGGGCTGGTCAGGTGCTGCATGAGGGCCTCTCTGGCCCGGTGCCTGGTGTGCGGCGGATCCTGCTGCCGCTACACTCGGCCCCAGACCTGTGCTTGGTCACAGAGGCCCCGAACTGGGTCCACGAGTGTCAACTCGTGGAGTAGATCCCCGGTGAGGGGCCTCTGTTTTTGTTGATCAGTGCCGGACAGGTTACGCCCAGTCAGACCGTGTTCAGCGCGGCTTTTCAGTGCGCGGAACGTCGTCGATCAGGGCGGCGCGTCGTCGCCCGCGCCCTCCGTTCTGATCTCTACGCCTGCGTCTCGCAGCCAGCCGTACAGGGTGCCGGTGCTGACCCGGCTGAGCTGCTGCACCCTGCTGCGCTGCGCTCCGATGCGCACCGCCTCTACCGCCTCTTTGCGCAGGTCCGGCAGCAGGGCGCGCGCCTGCGCCAGCAGCTCGGCGCGTTCTTTGCCCAGTGCCGCCACGCGCGACAGCGCCTCGGCCTGCGCTTTCTCGGGGATCTCCATGGCTGGAGAGTGTAGCGGATACCTATTGAGTGAAGACAGGTTGTGCAGACTGAAGAAACTGCCCTATGGTGGTGCCCTGCCCAGCCGAACCGGCTGATACGGCATCAAACGCCATGTATGGAGGGGATGCCCGAGTAGCTGGCGTAGCCCGTCGTCCCCGGCCCGGCAGGCCGGTCCGGGGACGACGGAGAGCGCCAGAACGACGCTCGGACGGCTCAACAGGTGCTGGTAACACCTCAGAGCCTGATCCACCCACCTGCACACACAGGAGGGCGATCTGTCATGGATCGTATCGATGACCCGAACAGGGCCGCGCACGAGGCGATGATCCGTGCGCAGGAGGCTGCGCGAGCGGCTGAGGCGGCGCGGCAGCAGGCCGAGGCGCTGCGGTCGGGCGGTGCCCGATGACGCGGATGGAGCGGGTGAGCATCACCCGGCAGGGCCGGACGCACTCGGTTCCGCGGGAGGTGCCGGCGCCAGCGGTCCCGCGCGACTGGGACGAGATCGTGCTGCGCGCCGAGCTGGCGGTCGCTGGCGCGCTGGCGCTGGTGACGGTGGCGTGGTCCACCTACTCGATCGGTGACCTGCTGGGCGGCTCGTGGGCCGCGTACGGCGGAGCGGCGGTGTTCGACACGGCATGGCTGGCGGTGCTCGGGCTGGAGTGGCTGGCCCGCTACGAGCCCGGCCGCCGTGCCCGCGCCCGGCGCGTGGGCGTGGTGCTGCTGCTGGTGTCGATGGCCGCGATCATCGGCCACGGCTACATGCACGGCTCCCTCGGGCAGGGCGCGGCCGGGGCCGGGATCGCACTCGGCGCCAAACTCCTCTGGAGCACAGTGTTGGCGCACATGGTGCGGGAGCTGGACCCCGAGACACAGGAGTGGGTGCGCGCCGAGCACTCCGAGGCGCACGCCATGCTGGCCACAGCTCAGGTGCACCGGCAGGCGGAGCGTGCCCGGGGGCAGGCTGCAGCGCACCGCCTCGCGGTGGAGGCGCGCTACGGCGTGAGCCTCGACGAGCATCAGGTGCAGCGCGCCGACGAGCACCAGGTGCTCGACGTCGAGACCGAGCCGGAGCCGGAGCCGCAGGCATGGACCCGGCAGCAGGACGCGGTCCTGCGGGCGGTGACGGACGAGCTGCGGGCCCGTGCCATCGCCTCCACCTACGGCACTGGCGGCCGGGAGTGGGCAGCGGCCCGAGATCAGGCATCCCGGTCCGCCATGACGGCCGTGGACGCCGGAGCCTCCCTGGAGGAGATCCGGACGCGGGTGGCGCGCGGTGTCCGTCCGGCCTCCCCGGAGACTCCGGAGAGGCGCGGATTCCCGCTGGTCAACAGGCCGGATACGCGTCCGGATGACCGGCAGGGGCCCGGAGGGGACCCGGAGGACGGGGAGCGGGTGCCCGCACAGCGGCCCCCGTCCGCCCGAGCCATCGTGCACGGTCTGGCGCGGGCCGGGATGAGCCCGGAGGCCGTGCAGCAGACCCTCGGGGCCATGGGACTGACCGTCTCGCCGGAGAGCGTCAGCCGGTACGTCCGGGAGGCCCGGCAGCCGCAGCAGCCGGGCACGCCGGAGCCGAGCCAGGGCACGGGGGGCTACGCATGACCGGGCCCGAGCCGCAGCGCGGCTACACCGCCTGGGAGACCGCCCAGCTCGCCATCCTGGTGGGCCGACTGGCCGCCAAGGGCCACCCCACCCGCGCCATCGACCGGCAGATCGAGGCAGTCAAGAGCCGCGCGGTCGAGCGGGAGGCGCGGCAGGACGCCGAGCGCGAGGAGCGTGAGGCGGCCCGCCGCAGGCGGTAGCTCCCACCGGCGGCCGGAAGCGCACCCCTCCCCCCCAGGGCAGTTCGCACCGACCTGGCAGACGGTTCTCACGGAACGCGCGTATCTCGCGTGCCACCTGTCAGTGCCGCGAGTCACGATCAAAGCAGCGCCCACACCAGGGACTCTCCCGCCCGGCAGGCCACGTCTGGCCAGACACCTGCCGGGCGGGGGCGGTCCCCCATCACACGAGAGGGAGCGCACCCATGAGCATCTACCACCCGCCCGCCACCGAATCCGCGGCCGCCGCATCCGGCCACGAGACGGGCCTGATCCACGATGCCCTGACCCTGACCCACGGCAACCCGATGCCCTGGATCACCGGGGGTGCCCTCACGCTGGGCGCGCTGTACGGCATCGGCAGCCGCCACCGCAAGGACAAGGGCAAGCGGGCCGCAGACAGCGCCACGGCGATCGTCATCGAGGACACCCTCACCGGTGCGGGCGTGGTCGTCAGCACCGTGTGCCGGTTCTGCTGGCGGTTCCTGACCGGGCGCGAGACGCGCGGGGCCGCGCGCACCAACGCCAGCTGGTGGCGGCCCGGCACGGTGAGCACGGACTCGCTCGCCACGGCCGAGTTGGGCGCCATCGCGCTGGATCCGGCAGCGGACGCGGAGGCCGGCGCCCGGATCGACTGGGACCGCATCGGCGCCTGGATCTCCTCCCACGCCCGGGTGCCGGACTGGGTTGCCGGTGCGGTCACCGCTGCCGGGCGGGGCCTGAGCGCTGTGTGGGCCGCTGTGCGGACCGTTGGGCGGGGGCTGGGCCGCTGGCACCACTGGCGCTACGCGGGGCGCGCTGCGGCCCGTGTGGGCGCTCTGGCGACCACGGTCGGACTCGTCCTCCAGCCCGCGTGGACGATCCTCGCGTTGGCCTGCGCGGTGCCGGTCGTGCTGACGGCCGCTGGGCTGTGGGGCGCCGGGTACGAGCCCAGCGACCGCGAGCGCTACGCCCCGGGTCTGTGGGCCGCGCTGGTGCAGGTGCTGAGGCTGTCTCAGGAGGATCAGGAGCGTGGTCAGGACGAGTGGCTGCACCTCACGGACTCACTCTCCGTAGACACCGCCGCCATCACGATCCGGCTGCCGCTGGGCTGGCTCGGCTCTGATGGCGAACGTGGGCTGATGACACAGGTGTTGCACTCCCGCGTGCCCGGCGAGTGGGTGGCCCAGTGGGAATTCAAAGGGAATTCGCCGTACGTTCGGTGGACTCCGAAACCTCCCCCGGCACCGGCCCCAGAATTGCCGACAATGGTCGAATGGGTCCCCTCCGAGGACCCGTCCCGCGTCATGGTCGGAATCACCCACGACGGCCCCCGCTACGTCGATACCGCAGGTGAGACCCCTCACTGGGGCGTGTCCGGCGGTACCGGCGACGGAAAGACAACGGTATTGCTGATGCCGGTTGTTCACGGTCGCCAGCATGGCGCGCTCGTCGATTGCATCACCATGAAGTCGAATGCGTTCAAGGATATCGAGGGTGAATCCGGCGTCCGGGTGCACAAGTCCGGCCGCGCCGGAGTAGCTGCGATGGCCGAGTTCTACACCTCCATGAAGGCCGCCGAAGGGCTCCAAGGAACACCCGAAGGCGACGTTCTGCCCGGACGTATCCTGGTCATCGACGAATTCGCGTCGTTCGTCAAGTCCGCGAAAATCTGGTGGAAATACGGACTCCAGGCAAAGGGGATGCCGCCCTTTGAGGCGTGGTTCCACATGATCCTGATGCAGGGGCGTTCGGCCGACCACAAAATCGTGATCGGCGCGCACACATTCACGCGTGAGCTGTTCGGCGACACCGAGACCCGAGACCTGGTCGGCACAAAGGGAATTGTGGGCCCCGCCTCCAATCCCAAATGGCTCGTCACCTACGGAGACGCACCGCGAGTTGCCTACGACTCAGGCATCAAGGGCAGGGGCGTTATCGGCGTCACCGGACGGCCGGAGGTCGAGGAAATCCAGTACGCCTACATCACCCCCGTGGCGCGGAAGCACATCCGGGCCGCCGAGGACGCCCCGGACTGGTTCGACCGGGGCGAGATGGCTCCCTGGATCACCCCGGCCGTCCTGGACGAGGCCGAACACGAGCTGGCTATCGCTGATTTCCTGCCTGGTGGGGCCTACATGGAGGGTGTGACGCTCGTGACCGATGGGCGAACCCCCCGGCCCGGGGTACCTACGCCCAGGTCAGAGCACGTGACGTCACACCCCGCGGACGGGGCTGTGACCGGCCGTGTGACGCTCACCAAGCACGGCCAGGACCACGAGCCCACCGACGTGTCCGAAGAGGCGCAGACGCCCGTCTACAGCCTCAAGGAGGCGTCCACGGAGGACGGGGAGGCCGGCATCCTGCCCGCCCGCTACGGCGCGCTGCGCAAGCGCATCTCGCGGGGCCGCAAGCGCGGAATTGAGATGCCGGAGGGAATCACCGTGGACGGCACCACCTACTACACCGAAAAGGAACTCAAGAACTGGTGGAAGCTCACTGAGGTCAAGGGCAAGTCCCCGCTAGGGAACTGACCGACCGACAGAAGGGCCCGGCCGTATCGGCCGGGCCCTTTCCCTATGCCCAAACCGAAAGGCCGTCAGAATCCAACATAGCCCCACGAGTTCACCAAAACCGCGAATAGAGAATCGCAATAGGGGCATTATGGAAAGAGAGTTGGGGAGAATTGGGCGAGGAATGCAACATAGAATATTGGGGAATCGAAGAACGAGAAGAAGACGAATTCGAGGGTTTATGGAAAACCTCAAAGATGCCTTCTGAATTCACGCAGACATTCATTCTTTGCAAGTTCCAATAAGTGGGCGACGGAAGAAACTTGACAGGAATTCAATTCGGCCTTATGCTCGACTTTATCAGCTGGATAGTGACAGACCGTGAGGAAGCAAGATCAGCTCAGCCCCCCTCACGCAGCCAGCCGGAAGCCCGCGAAGCGGGCGCCACAGGGCCGCAAAGCGGCCCACCTGGGGCAAAGCCCCAGGTCAGAGGGCCAAAGCGAAGCGGCGGCCCTCCGCCCCTGAAGCGAAGCGGAAGGGGCAAGGCTCGGCGAAGCCGAGCCGGTCACCGCGCAGCGGTGACCCACCGTCACGAAGTGACGGTCCCTTCCAGAGCGCGCAGCGCGATGGGACCCGCCTGTCTCTTATACACATCTGACGCTGCCGACGAT
>NZ_JNZA01000078.1 GCF_000717345.1 Streptomyces lydicus
ACTCAACAGCGTGCCAAAAGTCAACGCCAGATATGTTGATACCCCGTCCACCTCGGTGGATGAGGTTCCTTTGAAAGTCCATCGGCATCCATGTGATGCAGATGGCACACACAGCGAGGACGCTGTGAACGACCGGACCTATTCCGTCTGGTCGTTCCGCTCCCGTGTGTGTTACCGGGATAGCCCGGAAGCATTCACGGAGAGTTTGATCCTGGCTCAGGACGAACGCTGGCGGCGTGCTTAACACATGCAAGTCGAACGATGAACCTCCTTCGGGAGGGGATTAGTGGTACGACACGGGGTCGCATGACCTCCGTGTGGAAAGCTCCGGCGGTGAAGGATGAGCCCGCGGCCTATCAGCTTGTTGGTGGGGTGATGGCCTACCAAGGCGACGACGGGTAGCCGGCCTGAGAGGGCGACCGGCCACACTGGGACTGAGACACGGCCCAGACTCCTACGGGAGGCAGCAGTGGGGAATATTGCACAATGGGCGAAAGCCTGATGCAGCGACGCCGCGTGAGGGATGACGGCCTTCGGGTTGTAAACCTCTTTCAGCAGGGAAGAAGCGAGAGTGACGGTACCTGCAGAAGAAGCGCCGGCTAACTACGTGCCAGCAGCCGCGGTAATACGTAGGGCGCAAGCGTTGTCCGGAATTATTGGGCGTAAAGAGCTCGTAGGCGGCTTGTCACGTCGGATGTGAAAGCCCGGGGCTTAACCCCGGGTCTGCATTCGATACGGGCAGGCTAGAGTTCGGTAGGGGAGATCGGAATTCCTGGTGTAGCGGTGAAATGCGCAGATATCAGGAGGAACACCGGTGGCGAAGGCGGATCTCTGGGCCGATACTGACGCTGAGGAGCGAAAGCGTGGGGAGCGAACAGGATTAGATACCCTGGTAGTCCACGCCGTAAACGTTGGGAACTAGGTGTGGGCGACATTCCACGTCGTCCGTGCCGCAGCTAACGCATTAAGTTCCCCGCCTGGGGAGTACGGCCGCAAGGCTAAAACTCAAAGGAATTGACGGGGGCCCGCACAAGCAGCGGAGCATGTGGCTTAATTCGACGCAACGCGAAGAACCTTACCAAGGCTTGACATACACCGGAAAACCCTGGAGACAGGGTCCCCCTTGTGGTCGGTGTACAGGTGGTGCATGGCTGTCGTCAGCTCGTGTCGTGAGATGTTGGGTTAAGTCCCGCAACGAGCGCAACCCTTGTTCTGTGTTGCCAGCATGCCCTTCGGGGTGATGGGGACTCACAGGAGACTGCCGGGGTCAACTCGGAGGAAGGTGGGGACGACGTCAAGTCATCATGCCCCTTATGTCTTGGGCTGCACACGTGCTACAATGGCCGGTACAATGAGCTGCGATACCGCGAGGTGGAGCGAATCTCAAAAAGCCGGTCTCAGTTCGGATTGGGGTCTGCAACTCGACCCCATGAAGTCGGAGTTGCTAGTAATCGCAGATCAGCATTGCTGCGGTGAATACGTTCCCGGGCCTTGTACACACCGCCCGTCACGTCACGAAAGTCGGTAACACCCGAAGCCGGTGGCCCAACCCCTTGTGGGAGGGAATCGTCGAAGGTGGGACTGGCGATTGGGACGAAGTCGTAACAAGGTAGCCGTACCGGAAGGTGCGGCTGGATCACCTCCTTTCTAAGGAGCACTTCTTACTCGGACTTGTCCGGGTCAGAGGCCAGTACATCAGCGAATGTCTGATGCTGGTTGCTCATGGGTGGAACGTTGACTATTCGGCGCACTTGAGTCTTGGACGTTAGTACTGCTTCGGCGTGGAACGCATCTGAGGGTTTGAGTGGGTCGGGCACGCTGTTGGGTATCTGAGGGTGCGGACTTAAGGTCTGCTCCTTCGCGATGCCGGCCCCGGTAAAGGTCCACGTTGGTGGGTTGTGACGGGTGGCTGGTCGTTGCTTGAGAACTGCACAGTGGACGCGAGCATCTGTGGCCAAGTTTTTAAGGGCGCACGGTGGATGCCTTGGCACCAGGAACCGATGAAGGACGTGGGAGGCCACGATAGGCCCCGGGGAGCTGTCAACCAAGCTTTGATCCGGGGGTGTCCGAATGGGGAAACCCGGCAGTCGTCATGGGCTGTCACCCGCTGCTGAACACATAGGCAGTGTGGAGGGAACGCGGGGAAGTGAAACATCTCAGTACCCGCAGGAAGAGAAAACAACCGTGATTCCGGGAGTAGTGGCGAGCGAAACTGGATGAGGCCAAACCAGTCACGTGTGATACCCGGCAGGGGTTGCGTGGTTGGGGTTGTGGGATCTCTCTTCTGTTGTCTGCCGGCAACAGGACGAGTCAGAAACCGTTGATGTAGGCGAAGGACATGCGAAAGGTCCGGCGTAGAGGGTAAGACCCCCGTAGCTGAAACATTAGCGGCTCGTTTGAGAGACACCCAAGTAGCACGGGGCCCGAGAAATCCCGTGTGAATCTGGCGGGACCACCCGTTAAGCCTAAATATTCCCTGGTGACCGATAGCGGATAGTACCGTGAGGGAATGGTGAAAAGTACCGCGGGAGCGGAGTGAAATAGTACCTGAAACCGTGTGCCTACAAGCCGTGGGAGCGTCGCTGTATGTGCTTGCACATGCAGTCGTGACTGCGTGCCTTTTGAAGAATGAGCCTGCGAGTTTGCGGTATGTTGCGAGGTTAACCCGTGTGGGGAAGCCGTAGCGAAAGCGAGTCCGAATAGGGCGTTGAGTAGCGTGCCCAAGACCCGAAGCGGAGTGATCTAGCCATGGGCAGGTTGAAGCGGAGGTAAGACTTCGTGGAGGACCGAACCCACCAGGGTTGAAAACCTGGGGGATGACCTGTGGTTAGGGGTGAAAGGCCAATCAAACTCCGTGATAGCTGGTTCTCCCCGAAATGCATTTAGGTGCAGCGTCGTGTGTTTCTTGCCGGAGGTAGAGCACTGGATAGGCGATGGGCCCTACCGGGTTACTGACCTTAGCCAAACTCCGAATGCCGGTAAGTGAGAGCGCGGCAGTGAGACTGTGGGGGATAAGCTCCATGGTCGAGAGGGAAACAGCCCAGAGCATCGACTAAGGCCCCTAAGCGTGTGCTAAGTGGGAAAGGATGTGGAGTCGCAGAGACAACCAGGAGGTTGGCTTAGAAGCAGCCACCCTTGAAAGAGTGCGTAATAGCTCACTGGTCAAGTGATTCCGCGCCGACAATGTAGCGGGGCTCAAGCACACCGCCGAAGTCATGTCATTGCAGCAATACTTCTAACGGAGGCTGTGATGGGTAGGGGAGCGTCGTGTGCCGGGTGAAGCAGCCGCGGAAGCGAGTTGTGGACGGTTCACGAGTGAGAATGCAGGCATGAGTAGCGATACAAGAGTGGGAAACTCTTGCGCCGATTGACTAAGGGTTCCTGGGTCAAGCTGATCTGCCCAGGGTAAGTCGGGACCTAAGGCGAGGCCGACAGGCGTAGTCGATGGACAACCGGTTGATATTCCGGTACCCGCTTTGAAGCGCCAAACATTGAATCAGGCGATGCTAAGTCCGTGAAGCCGCCGTGGATCCTTCGGGTGAAGCGGAGTGGTGGAGCCGACGAACCAGACTTGTAGTAGGTGAGTGATGGGGTGACGCAGGAAGGTAGTCCAGCCCGGGCGGTGGTTGTCCCGGGGTAAGGGTGTAGGGCGCTGTCTAGGCAAATCCGGACAGCATGAAGCCTGAGACCTGATGCCGAGCCGATTGTGGTGAAGTGGATGATCCTATGCTGTCGAGAAAAGCCTCTAGCGAGTTTCATGGCGGCCCGTACCCTAAACCGACTCAGGTGGTCAGGTAGAGAATACCGAGGCGTTCGGGTGAACTATGGTTAAGGAACTCGGCAAAATGCCCCCGTAACTTCGGGAGAAGGGGGGCCATTTCTGGTGATGAGATTTACTCTCTGAGCTGGGGGTGGCCGCAGAGACCAGCGAGAAGCGACTGTTTACTAAAAACACAGGTCCGTGCGAAGCCGTAAGGCGATGTATACGGACTGACGCCTGCCCGGTGCTGGAACGTTAAGGGGACCGGTTAGTCATGATTCGTCATGGCGAAGCTGAGAACTTAAGCGCCAGTAAACGGCGGTGGTAACTATAACCATCCTAAGGTAGCGAAATTCCTTGTCGGGTAAGTTCCGACCTGCACGAATGGCGTAACGACTTCTCGACTGTCTCAACCATAGGCCCGGTGAAATTGCATTACGAGTAAAGATGCTCGTTTCGCGCAGCAGGACGGAAAGACCCCGGGACCTTTACTATAGCTTGATATTGGTGTTCGGTTCGGCTTGTGTAGGATAGGTGGGAGACTTTGAAGCCGTGACGCCAGTCATGGTGGAGTCATTGTTGAAATACCACTCTGGTCGTGCTGGATGTCTAACCTGGGTCCGTGATCCGGATCAGGGACAGTGTCTGGTGGGTAGTTTAACTGGGGCGGTTGCCTCCTAAAGAGTAACGGAGGCGCCCAAAGGTTCCCTCAGCCTGGTTGGCAATCAGGTGTTGAGTGTAAGTGCACAAGGGAGCTTGACTGTGAGACTGACGGGTCGAGCAGGTACGAAAGTAGGGACTAGTGATCCGGCGGTGGCTTGTGGAAGCGCCGTCGCTCAACGGATAAAAGGTACCCCGGGGATAACAGGCTGATCTTCCCCAAGAGTCCATATCGACGGGATGGTTTGGCACCTCGATGTCGGCTCGTCGCATCCTGGGGCTGGAGTCGGTCCCAAGGGTTGGGCTGTTCGCCCATTAAAGCGGTACGCGAGCTGGGTTTAGAACGTCGTGAGACAGTTCGGTCCCTATCCGCTGTGCGCGTAGGAGTATTGAGAAGGGCTGTCCCTAGTACGAGAGGACCGGGACGGACGAACCTCTGGTGTGCCAGTTGTCCTGCCAAGGGCATGGCTGGTTGGCTACGTTCGGAAAGGATAACCGCTGAAAGCATCTAAGCGGGAAGCCTGCTTCGAGATGAGTACTCCCACCCCCTTTGAGGGGTTAAGGCTCCCAGTAGACGACTGGGTTGATAGGCCAGATATGGAAGCGCCGTAAGGTGTGGAGTTGACTGGTACTAATAGGCCGAGGGCTTGTCCTCAGTTGCTCGCGTCCACTGTGT
>NZ_JNZA01000079.1 GCF_000717345.1 Streptomyces lydicus
GAACCCCGCCGCCCGCGCGGCCGCCGGCCGCTCCAGCAACGGAAGCTCGGTGAACAGGATCGACAGATTGACGTTGAAGCGCGTGTCCGAGAAACCCATAAGGGCCGGCGCTCCTTCCGGATAGCGGATTTCTATTTCTGTTCTACGAGATGGTGGCGAGGCCGGGCGCCCGGGTCAAGACGCCCGGCTCACCATCCGGACCGACCGGATCCGGTGTCAGGACTCAACCGGATCCGACGTCAGGACTTGAGGGGCTTGATCGCGGTGGGCGTGTGGCCCGGCTCGGTCGCGATCTCCTCCCACTCGTTGACGCTGGCGATGTCGCTGCCGCTCATCGAGATGTTGGTGATCCGCTCCAGGATCGCCTCGACGACGACCGGCACCCGGTGCTCGGCGGCCAGCTTCTTGGCCTCCTCGAAGGCGGCACCCAGCTCGTTCGGGTCGGTGACCCGGATGGCCTTGCAGCCCAGGCCCTCGGCGACCTTGACGTGGTCCACGCCGTAGACGCCGAGCTCCGGCGAGTTGATGTTCTCGAACTCCAGGTTGACCTGGAAGTTGATGTCGAGGTTGCGCTGCGCCTGCCGGATGAGGCCCAGGTACGCGTTGTTCACCAGGACGTGGACGTAGGGGATCTTGTGCTGGGCCCCGACGGCCAGTTCCTCGATCATGAACTGGAAGTCGTAGTCGCCGGAGAGGGCGACGACCGGCGTCTCCGGGTCGGCGGTGGCGACACCCAGCGCGGCCGGGATGGTCCAGCCGAGCGGGCCGGCCTGGCCGCAGTTGATCCAGTGGCGCGGCTTGTAGACGTGCAGCATCTGCGCGCCGGCGATCTGGGAGAGGCCGATGGTGGTGACGTAGCGGGTCTCCGGCCCGAACGCCTTGTTCATCTCCTCGTAGACGCGCTGCGGCTTCATCGGGATGTTGTCGAAGTGCGTACGGCGCTGCAGCTGCGCCTTGCGCTCCTGGGTGGAGGCGGCCCAGCCGGACCGGTCGGGCAGCTTGCCCGCGGCCTTGAGCTCGCGCGCGACCTCGATGAACAGCTCCAGCGCGGCCTTGGCGTCGGAGGCGATACCGAAGTCCGGGGCGAAGATCTTGCCGAGCTGGGTCGGCTCGATGTCGACGTGGACGAACTTGCGGCCCTGGGTGTAGACGTCCAGCTTGCCGGTGTGGCGGTTGGCCCAGCGGTTGCCGATGCCCAGGACGAAGTCGGACTCCAGGAAGTTCGCGTTGCCGTAACGGTGCGAGGTCTGCAGACCGACCATGCCGGCGTTCAACTCGTGGTCGTCGGCGATGGTGCCCCAGCCCATCAGCGTCGGGATGACCGGAGTGCCGGTGAGCTCGGCGAACTCCACCAGCAGGTCGGAGGCGTCGGCGTTGATGATGCCGCCACCGGCGACGATCAGCGGGCGCTCGGACGCGTTGAGCAGCGCGATCGCCTTCTCGATCTGGGCGCGCGTCGCGGTCGGCTTGAAGGCCGGCAGCGGCTCGTACGTCTCCGGGTCGAAGTCGATCTCGGTCAGCTGGACGTCGATCGGCAGGTCGATCAGGACCGGCCCCGGGCGCCCGGAGCGCATCAGGTGGAAAGCCTGCTGGAAGACGCCGGGGACCTGCGCGGCCTCCATCACGGTCGTCGCGGCCTTGGTGACCGGCTTGGCGATCGAGGCGATGTCGACGGCCTGGAAGTCCTCCTTCTGGATCACCGCGGTGGGTGCCTGGCCGGTGATGCACAGGATCGGGATCGAGTCACCGATCGCGGAGTAGAGGCCGGTGATCATGTCCGTGCCGGCCGGGCCGGAGGTGCCGATGCAGACGCCGATGTTGCCCGGGTGGGTCCGGGTATAGCCCTCGGCCATGTGCGACGCGCCCTCGACGTGCCGGGCCAGCGTGTGGTCGATCCCGCCGGCGCCCTTGAGCGCTGCGTAGAAGGGGTTGATGGCGGCGCCGGGCACTCCGAAGGCGTTGGTCACGCCTTCACGCTTGAGGATCTCCACCGCGGCACGGGCGGCTGTCATTCGAGGCATCGAGTACTCCTGCGTCGACCTGTCACGGGCAAGCTCCAGCGGAGGGCCGGAGGCTCCAAATTCCGCATCATGGAACTAATGTTTTGCTTTATGGAAGAAAGTTAGAGCGCGCCGATCCGGCCGTCAAGGGGATGCAGGACGCACGGGAGCGGAATCCCCACGGCAGGAGCCCGCCGGCACGACGGCGAGGGCGCCGCACGGACGCGCGGCCGGGCCCGCCTCACCTCTCCGCGCAGGCGCGTACGGGCACACGAAAAAGCCGCGCACCGGGCGACCTGCCCGATGCGCGGCTCAGCGGCCGTCCGCGGCGACTCAGGGGCGCCGCAGCTCCCCGAAACCGTCGACGAAACGGGTGAACAGCCGCGCAAAGACGGCGAGTTCATCCTCCGACCATTCCGCCGTCACCCGTTGTACCGCGGCCCGGCGGAACCCGTGCGCCTGTTCCAGCACCGCACGCCCCTCGGACGTGACGGCCAGCGGCGCACGCCGCCCGTCCGTCCGGTGAGCCCGGCGCTCCACCCACCCGGCCGCCACCGCTGACGCCACCAGACGGCTCGCCCGCGGCTGGTCGACCCGCAGCGCCTCGGCGACCCCCCGGACCCCGACCGGCTCCCCCGCCCCCTCGGCCGCCTCCACGACATCCAGCACATCGAACTCCGCACCCCCGGCCGGTGCCCCCTCAACCCCGGCGAGGCGAGCCAGGGTGCGCCTGCCGATGCTGCGACGCATCGCGACCATGGCCCGCTCGATGGCCGCCACCTCCGTACCCGCGCCACCCTTCCCCACGCCCGGCCTCCCCTGCATAATCATTGACCAACAACAACTACTTGCATTTTTACATCTACCACCCCCTCCCGGTGGCACCGACACCCCACCCACAGCCCCCGCTCCACTCATCGCCCACCCCGAGGAGACCCACCGCCATGACCAGCCACCCCTCTCAGCTCAAGCCCATCGGCTTCTACCTCAAGCACCTCGACGCCTTGATCAACCGCGAGTTCCACGAGGCACTGTCCGACCGCGACCTCACCCGCCGCCACTGGCAGGTCCTGCACAACCTCGCCACCTACGGCCCGCACGACGCCGCCACCCTCACCGACAAGCTGCGCCCCTTCTGGGGCGAAGGTGCCGTCACTCTCGAAGCGGTCACCACCGATCTCGAAGCCCGCGGCTGGATCGCCTGCGACGCACCCTCGGGGACCTTCACCGCCACCACCGAGGGCAACCGGGCCCACACCGAGGTGGAAGCGCTCGTCCGCGCCACCCGCGGACGTTTGATGGCCGGGCTCACGGACGACGAGTACCTCGGCACCGTCACCGTTCTGGCCCGCATGTGCGACAACCTGGAGGCGAGCTCCACGGCACACTGAACCGCCACCCGACGGTACCGGCCACCAACAGGCCGGTGCCCCATCGCAGTTGTCTTGCGACGGGGCACCGTGGACGACCGAGCCAGGGCTCCGGCCTAGAAGTTGCCGTTGGAGAGGATCTCCCCCTTGGCGTCATAGATGGTGACCAGGCCGTTCTTGGAGTCCTTCCAGTCGGCGAAGGCGCTGGCGATGAGCTTGCCCTCACTCTGGTGCGGACCCATCAATCCACCGGTGAAGTCGGTGTAGACGTCCGCGGAGTCGAGGATGTCGTTCTGCTCATCGGCACCCTGGACCTTCGTGACGTGCCTGATGGCCGACTTCTCGGCCGCCGTCCCGCTCTTCTTGACGAACGCCTTGAAACGGTCGGCCTGCGACGCGGGCGCCTTCGGCTTCTCCTTGGCCGGCTTGGCGTCCTCCTTCGCCTGCCGCTCCTGCTTGGGCGCCGCGGCGACCTTGTCCGGCTTGCCGGCGTCCGAGGCGGCACCGCCCCCGCCGATCGCCGCACCGATGACGGCGAGGACGACGATCACGCCGACGGCGCCACCGCACCCGATGCCGACCTTCGCTCCCGCACTCATCTTCTTCGGCGGCGGCGCGTACATACCGGGCGGCGGCGGCTGCTGTCCGGGCTGGGCCGGATTCTGCTGATACGTCATGGTCCCCCCAAGGTTGTCTGGGAGGGGAGAGTATCGGGTTGTTGAACATCGAAATAGATGGAGTGAAGAAGTTGTGACCTTCCAGTGACTGATCCGTGCACACCAGCAAGTCGTCGCAGGTCACGGGCGAGATCTCGCCCGCCCCGCATGACGTTGCTTGATCGGGCCCGGTGTGACGCCGTCCCTCCGTTTCAAAACCTGGTGTGCACAGCGCGTGAAGGGTGGGGCGTTTGATCCACCACGCCCCACGCGGCCGGGCAACCTGGCGCATGGCGGGGGTCATTCAAGGGGCTCCCGCGGCAGTGCGCCACGCATTGCGACCCACCACTAGAGAAGAAGGACGCTCATCACCATGAGCAACACCTCCCGCATTGAGACCCGCGAGATAGCCGACGCCGACCTCGACAACGTCGCGGGCGGTCTCTCCGTCAGTGGCTCCGTGGAGGGCCTGACCGCCACGTTCGCCCCGGGCCCCAATGGCGTGCCGGTCCTGACCGGCGGCTCCGTGAAGTCCCTCAGCCTCACCGTCTCGGACATCCCCCTGGGCCCGATCTCCGGCTGACTTTCACGATCCTTCCCTACGTCGGCCTGCAAGACGTGGTTGCGGTCTTGCAGGCCGACGTTGTCGTCTCCGGCGCGGCACCCAATCCCGGCCACCGGCACGGGTAGTTGGGCGGCAGGACCGGATCACTCTGCCACGACGGACGCCCTCAGGGCCCGGCCGGCGCATCGCCCGTCCCAGCGGCCCGCGCTGAGCGTTACCTGTGGAGTAATCGACGGTGTGCGGCCCGTTGGACGAGAGTCGGCACAGCGACACCGCACCGTCCAGGAAGGGACCCGCACATGCCGTACTTCGAAGGCTCCGACAAAACAAGCCTGTTCTACACCGACTGGGGCCAGGGCAAGCCGGTGGTGTTCGTGGCCGGCGCC
>NZ_JNZA01000080.1 GCF_000717345.1 Streptomyces lydicus
GGGTGTGTTGGATGACGGTGTGTTGGAGGGGTTGTCGCCGGAGCGGGTGGCGGGTGTGTTGCGGGCGAAGGCCGATGCCGCGGCCGTCCTGGACGAGTTAACGCGTGAACTGACCCCCGACCTCGACGCCTTCATCCTCTTCTCCTCCGCGGCCGGTGTCCTCGGCAACGAGGGCCAGGCCAACTACAGCGCCGCCAATGCCTTCTTGGACGCGTTGGCCCAGCAGCGCCAGGACCTCGGCCTCCCCGCCACCTCGGTGGCCTGGGGAGCCTGGGCCCACTCCGGAATGGCCATGGATGACGCCGCCTCGCAACAGTTGCACCGCACCGGGTTCCTGGAGATGGATCCCGAGCAGGCACTGACGGAGATGGCGCAGGCCGTCGGGCGCGGCGAGGCCGCCGTGATGGTGGCCGACGTGGACTGGGAGCGCTTCGTCCCGGCCTTCACCGCGGCCCGGCCCAGCCCCCTCCTCGCCGACTTGCCCGAGGTACGGGAGGTATCCGCCGCCTCTGCCGCCCTCCCGGGCGCGAGTGGCGCGGCGGAGACCCGGCACGACGCCGGCTCCCTTGCGGAGCGACTCGCCGGACTGCCGCGCGCCGAACAGCGGGACCACCTGCTTCAGGTCGTCCGCACGCAGGCGGCGACGGTGCTCGGCCACGCCGGGCCGCAGGCGATCGACCCCGGCCGGGCCTTCAAGGACCTGGGCTGCGACTCGCTCGGCGCCGTACGGCTGCGTAATCGGCTGAACGCGGCCACCGGCCTGCGACTGCCCGCGAGCGTGGTCTACGACTACCCGACCGCAGGCGATCTCACCGGCTACCTCCTCGGCGTATACGCCGGCGCGGAGACGGAGACGGAGGAAGGCGCGCCGACCGCGGACGGGATCATGGCGGGAGCGCTCGGGACCCCCGCCCCCGCCGCCGACGAGCCGATCGCGATCGTCTCGATGAGCTGCCGCTTCCCCGGCGGCGTGGGCTCGCCGGAGGACCTGTGGGAGCTGCTGGCCGGCGGCGGCGACGGACTCTCCGCCTTCCCCGCCGAACGCGGCTGGGACCTCGACGCCCTCTACGACCCGGACCCGGACCGTTCCGGCACCTCCTACGTCAGGGAGGGCGGATTCCTCGACGACGTGGACCGCTTCGACGCCGCCTTCTTCGGCATCAACCCGCGTGAGGCGCTGGCGATGGACCCGCAGCAGCGGTTGCTGTTGGAGACGTCGTGGGAGGCGTTCGAGCGGGCCGGCATCGACCCTCGGTCGCTCCGCGGCTCCAAGACGGGTGTCTTCGTCGGCAGCAACGGACAGGACTACGCCACCCTGCTGCGGCAGGATCCGGGGGCCGTGGAGGGATACCTCGGCACGGGCATCGCGGCGAGTGTGGCCTCGGGCCGGGTGTCGTACACCTTCGGGCTGGAGGGTCCGGCGGTGACGGTGGACACCGCGTGCTCCTCGTCGCTGGTCGCCCTGCATCTCGCGGCACAGTCCCTGCGGCAGGGCGAGTGCACCTTGGCCCTGGCGGGCGGCGTCACGGTGATGACGACCCCCGAAGTCTTCGTCGAGTTCAGTCGTCAGCGGGGGCTGGCGGCGGACGGCCGGTGCAAGGCGTTCGCGGCCGGTGCGGACGGCACCGGGTGGGGCGAGGGCGTCGGTGTGCTGGTGCTGGAGCGTTTGTCGGACGCCCGCCGTAACGGTCACGAGGTCCTGGCGGTGGTGCGGGGTACGGCGGTGAACCAGGACGGTGCGAGCAACGGCCTGACGGCCCCGAACGGTCCTTCGCAGCAGCGGGTGATCCGCCAGGCGCTGGCGCAGGCCCGTCTCACCCCGGACCAGGTGGATGCGGTGGAGGCGCACGGCACCGGTACGACGCTGGGCGATCCGATCGAGGCGCAGGCGTTGCTGGCGACGTACGGGCAGGGCCGGGCCGAGGACCGGCCGCTGTGGCTCGGTTCGGTGAAGTCGAACATCGGCCACACCCAGGCGGCAGCCGGCGCGGCCGGTGTCATCAAGATGGTGATGGCGTTGCGGCAGGGTGTGTTGCCGCGGACGTTGCATGTGGACGCGCCGTCGCCGCATGTGGACTGGTCGGCAGGTGCGGTGGAGCTGCTGACGGAGGAGCGGGCCTGGCCTGCGGAAGCCGGCCGGGTGCGTCGTGCCGGCGTGTCGTCCTTCGGCGTGAGCGGGACGAATGCCCACGCGATCATCGAGCAGGCACCGGCCGCGGAGGCCGAGGAGACGCCGTCCGTTGACGCCCCTCACTCCGATGAGCTCGCGGCTTCCGCGTCGGTTGTGGTGCCGTGGGTGGTCTCGGGGCGTGGTGAGGGCGGGGCCTGCTGGAGGGGCTGGGTGCGGTGTCTCGCGGTGAGGTGCCGGCGGCTGGTGTGGTGCAGGGGGCAGGCGCGGTCCGCGAGGCGGGCCGGACGGTCTTGGTTTTCCCTGGTCAGGGTTCTCAGTGGGTCGGTATGGGCGCGGAGTTGATCGCGTCGTCGCCGGTGTTCGCTGAGTGGATGCGGCGGTGCGCGGAGGCGCTGGCTCCGTTCGTTGACTGGGATCTGCTGGAGGTTGTGACCGAAGGCCGTGGGTTGGACCGGGTGGATGTGGTGCAGCCGGTGACGTGGGCGGTGATGGTGTCGCTTGCGGAGTTGTGGCGGTCGGTGGGCGTTGTGCCAGATGCCTTGGCATAGCTGCCGTCAACGGGCCGCGTTCCACGGTGATTTCGGGTGATGCGGAGGCGGTCGAGTCCTTTGTTTCCTCTTGCGAAACGGAGGGCATCCGGGCGCGTCGTATTGCGGTGGATTACGCGTCGCATTCGGCGCATGTGGAGGCCATCGAGCAGGAGCTGCTGACCGTTTTGGAGGGCGTACGGCCGCAGGCGGGCAGTGTCCCCTTCTACTCGACGGTGGAAGACGCCTTCCTGGACACCGAGGTCTTGGATGCCGCGTACTGGTACCGGAATCTGCGCCGCCAGGTGCAGTTCGAAGCGGGTATTCGGGCGCTGGCGGCGGACGGTTTCACCACCTTCGTGGAGTCCAGTGCGCATCCGGTGCTGACCGTCGGCATTCAGGAGACGCTTGACGATACGGACGCCGAGGCCGATACCGAGGCCGTCGTAGCAGGCTCCCTCCGCCGTGACGAGGGGGGTCTGGAGCGTTTCCTGACCTCGGCCGCCGAGCTGTATGTCGCCGGTGTGCCGGTGGACTGGTCGTCGTTCCTTGGGGGTGAGGGCGCCCGGCGCGTCGAGCTGCCCACCTATGCCTTCCAAGGCCGTCGTTACTGGCCGCGTACCGCTCCCGCGAAGTCGGCTGATGCCCTGTCCTTCGGCCTCGGGTCGACGCGTCATCCGTTGTTGGGGGCGGCGGTTGAGGTTGCCGGGTCGGATGAGGTGTTGTTCACCGGGCGGTTGTCGCTGGAGTCGCATCCGTGGCTGGCGGATCATGCGGTGGCCGGGACGGTGTTGTTGCCGGGTACGGCGTTTGTGGAGCTTGCGGTGCGTGCCGGCCAGTGGCGAGGCCCCGGACCCGGCGGACTCCGCGAGCCCCGTGGCCGCCACCGAGACCGCCTTGACCGACCAGACCGCCCTGACCGACAAGACCGACCTGACCGTCTGGCCTCCCGCTGAAGCCGTCCCCGTACCCGTCGACGACGCGTACGAGCGGCTGGCCGCGCTCGGTGTCGACTACGGTCCGGCCTTCCACGGGCTGCGGGCGGCCTGGCGGCGCGGCGACGAACTGTTCGCCGAGGTCCAGCTGCCCGAGGCGGTGGCGGCGGACGCGGCGGCCTTTGGCCTGCACCCCGCCCTGCTGGACGCCGCCCTCCAGCCGCTCGGCCTCGGAACTCTCTTCCCGGAGCCCGAACCCGGGTACAGCAGGCGGCCGTTCGTGTGGAGTGGCGTACGGCTCCACGCCACGGGCGCCGATGCGCTGCGCGTACGCGTGATCCGGACGGGGGAGGAGGCCGTGTCCGTCGTCGTTGCCGACGCCAAGGGGGAGACGGTTGCGACGGTCGACACCCTGACATTCCGTCAAGTGAGCGATGAGGGGCCGTCGCCCGCAACAGGGACGCACCACGACTCGCTCTTCCGGTACGAGTGGGTCCCGGTCGCCGTACCCCGCGCCGAGTTCCGCCCCGCGCCGGCCGGCGCGCGCTGGGTCGTCCTGAGCACAGGGCCGGACGGTTATGCGGATCCGACGGCACTCGGTGACGTGCTCGGTGGTGGCGACGACGTACCTGAGCTGGTCTTCGCCCCCATGACCAGGGCCAGGGCCGGGATCGAGGAGGTGGCGGGTCTCCAGGAGACGGATGGTCTCCAGGAGGCGGACGGGCTTCGAGAGACGGACGGGCTCCAGGGGACGGACGAGAACGTCGCCGAGGCGGTCCGTGCCGCTGCGCACCGTGCGCTGGAACTGGTGCAGGCGTGGCTGGCCGACGAGCGGTCCGAGGCGTCCCGGCTGGTGATCGTGGCCCGGCAGGATCTGGTCGGAGCCCCGGTATGGGGGCTCGTACGGTCGGCGCAGGTGGAGAACCCTGGGCGGTTCGTCCTGCTGGAGACGGACGGTGCACACGCCGAAGAGCGGCCGGCGGCAGGGGCCGCGGCTCCGTGGGAGGCGATGGCAGCGGCGGTGGCCACCGGTGAACCGCAGCTCAGGCTCTGCGCCGGTGAGGTCACCGCGGCCCGTCTGGTCCGCGCGGCAGCACCACCTGCCGGCACCCGGGCCGATGTCATCCCGGACACGGCCTCCGATGCCACTGTCGACGCCACAGCCACAACGCACGTCACCGTGGACACCAGTCCGGACGCCGCCCCCGACGCCGCCTCGGACGTCTCCCCGGACGGCACCTCCGCAGCCGTAGGCGCTGCGTTCGACCCGAACGGAACGGTCCTGGTCACCGGCGCGTCCGGTGGTCTCGCCCGGCTGCTCGCCCGTCATCTGGTGGTCGAACGCGGTGTCCGGCACCTGCTGCTGACCAGCCGGCGCGGTCCGGCCGCGGACGGTATGCCGGAGCTGGCGGCCGAGCTGACCGAACTGGCGAGGGCGGCCGAGAGGGCACGCGCGGCGGGGCCGGCCGGGGCCGCCCTCTCTGATCCCTCGGTCGAGGTCGTGGCCTGCGATGTCGCCGATCGGGCGCAGCTCGCGAAGGTGCTGGCCGCCGTCCCCGCGGACCGGCCGCTCACCGCCGTCGTACACACCGCGGCCGAGCTCGACGACGGGGTCGTCCACGCGTTGAACCCCGAGCGGATCGACCGCGTGCTGCGGCCGAAGGTTGACGGCGCGCTGAATCTGCACGCCCTCACCGCGCACCTGGACCTGTCCGCCTTCGTGCTCTTCTCCTCCCTCTCGGGGACCCTCGGCGGCGCCGGGCTGGCCAACTACTCGGCGGCCAATGCCTTCTTGGACGCGCTGGCCCGGCACCGCCGCGCACACGGCTTGCCCGCCGTTTCGCTGGCATGGGGCCTGTGGGAGCAGCGCAGTGGCATGGCCGGCCGGCTCAGCGACGTCGACCTGGCCCGGATGTCCCGCGTCGGCGCCGCACCCATGCCGGCCGAGGAAGGGCTGGCGCTCTTCGACGCCGCCACGGCGTACGGAGCGGCGTACGGGGAACCGGTCGTCGTGCCCGCCCGCCTGGACACCGCCGAGCTGCGGTCACAGGCCGCGGCCGGAGTGCTGCCCCCGCTGTTCCGGAGCGTCGTCCGTACGGTGCCGGTGCGCCGGTCCCTCGCGGCGTCCGGCGCGCAGGGGACCGAAGGGGCCGACGGGGCTGCCGGGGCCGAGGAACCGGGCAGCGCCCTGGCCGCACGGCTGGCAGGTGTGGCCCGGTCGGAGCAGGACCGGCTGCTGCTCGAACTGGTACGGGAGCAGGCCGCGTCGGTCCTGGGGCACCCCTCCACCGACGAGGTCCAGGGGAACCGCGCCTTCAAGGACCTCGGCCTCGACTCGCTGACCGCCGTCGAGCTACGCAACCGGCTCAAGCGCGCGACCGGCCTGCGACTCGCCCCGACCCTGGTCTTCGACTATCCGACCCCCGTCGCGCTCGCCCAGCGACTGCGCACCGAGCTGGTACCGGACGGGCCGGAAAACGAACCCGCCGTCTTGGCGGACCTGGAGCGGCTCGAAGCGGCGCTGTCCGACGTCGCTTCCGACGACTCCGTACGCGACAAGGTCGCGGCGCGGCTGCAAGCCCTGCTCTGGCGCTGGGAGGACAGCCGCAGCGCCGGGAGCGAGCAGCAAAGCACGGAAGAAAAGCAGGAGTTCGACCCCAGCTCGGACGAGGAGATGTTCGCGCTGATCGACGAAGAGTTCGGAGACCTCTGACGACCGCCGGGAACATCCGGCCTTTCCCCGCCCTGGAAGCCTGGCCCGCATTCCGAGCCTGCTGCCCTGCCCCTTGACTTTCGGCTGTACGAGGACGTGACCACAGATGTCGAATATGTCGAAGCCCGACGCGAACGCCGGCTCCCCCGCCACCCCGAACATGACCGAGGAAAAGCTCCGCGATTACCTCAAGCGCGTCGTCAACGATCTGCGCCAGACCCGTCGCCGACTGAGCGAGGCGGAGGCGAAGGACCACGAGCCGATCGCCATTGTCGCCATGAGCTGCCGTTTCCCCGGTGAGGTGCGGTCGCCGGAAGAGCTGTGGCGACTGGTGCGCGACGGCGGCGACGCCATCACCGCATTTCCCGACAACCGTGGCTGGGACGTCGAGACGCTGTACGACCCGGACCCGGAGCACTCGGGCACGACGTACGTACGCGAAGGCGGCTTCCTGCACGACGCGGCGGAATTCGACCCGGCGTTCTTCGGGATTTCGCCGCGTGAGGCGTTGGCGATGGATCCGCAGCAGCGGTTGCTGCTGGAGACGTCGTGGGAGGCGTTCGAGCGGGCCGGAATTGACCCGCAGTCGCTGCGCGGTTCACGCACGGGCGTTTTCGTCGGCTCCAATTACCAGGACTACGCCACCCGTCTGCCCGAGGTGCCCGAAGAGGCGGAGGGCCATATCGGCATCGGCAATACGCCGAGTGTGGTCTCGGGCCGGGTCTCGTACACGTTCGGGCTGGAGGGTCCGGCGGTGACGGTGGACACCGCGTGCTCGTCGTCGCTGGTCGCCCTGCATCTGGCCTGCCATGCGCTGCGCCAGGGCGACTGCACGATGGCGCTGGCCGGCGGCATCTCCGTGATGTCCTCCCCCGCTTCGTACATCGAGTTCAGCAGGCAGCGGGGGCTCGCGCCGGACGCCCGGGTCAAGGCGTTCGGCGCGGGCGCGGACGGCACGGCGCTGTCCGAGGGCGTGGGCCTGTTCGTCGTGGAACGGCTGTCGGACGCCCAGCGCAACGGCCACCCGGTGCTCGCCGTCATTCGTGGCAGCGCCATCAACCAGGACGGTGCGAGCAACGGCCTGACGGCCCCCAACGGCCCGTCCCAGGAGCGCGTCATTCGCCAGGCACTGGCGCACGCCCGCCTGACCCCGGACCAGGTGGACGTGGTGGAGGCGCACGGCACCGGTACGACGCTGGGCGATCCGATCGAGGCACAGGCGTTGCTGGCGACCTACGGGCAGGGCCGGGCGGAGGACCAGCCGCTGTGGCTCGGTTCGGTGAAGTCGAACATCGGCCACACCCAGGCCGCCGCGGGTGCCGCCTCCCTCATCAAGATGATCATGGCGTTCGATGCGGCGACCCTGCCGCGCACGCTGCATGCCGACGAGCCCTCACACCGCATCGACTGGTCGGCGGGTGCGGTGGAACTGCTGACGGAGGAGCGGGAGTGGCCGTCGTCCCCGGAGCGGGTGCGGCGGGCCGGTGTCTCGTCGTTCGGGATCAGCGGCACCAACGCACATCTCGTACTGCGCAGGCGGAGCGGCTGCGGTCGTTCGTCGAGGCGAGGCCGGAGCTGGCACCGGCCGATATCGCGTACTCCCTGGTGACGAGCCGGGCCGCGGTGGAGAACCGTGCGGTGGTGCTGGGCACCGACCGGTCGGGCCTGCTGGAGGGGCTGGGTGCGGTGTCTCGCGGTGAGGTGCCGGCGGCTGGTGTGGTGCAGGGGGCAGGCGCGGTCCGCGAGGCGGGCCGGCTCCCTTCGTCGATTGGGATTTGCTGGAGGTTGTGTCCGAGGGCCGTGGGTTGGACCGGGTGGATGTGGTGCAGCCGGTGACGTGGGCGGTGATGGTGTCGCTTGCGGAGTTGGGATGCCGATGCGGTTGAGGCGTTCGTGGTGGCCTGTGAGGCTGATGGGGTTCGGGCGCGTCGTATTGCGGTGGATTACGCGTCGCATTCGGCGCATGTGGAGGCCATCGAGCAAGAGCTGCTGACCGTCCTGGAGGACGTACGACCGCAGGCGGGCAGCGTCCCCTTCTACTCGACGGTCGAGAACGCCTTCCTCGATACCGAGGCTCTGGATGCCGCGTATTGGTACCGGAATCTGCGGCATCAGGTGCAGTTCGAGGCCGGTATTCGGGCGCTGGCCACGGAGGGTTTCACCACCTTTGTGGAGTCCAGCGCACACCCGGTGCTGACCGTCGGCATTCAGGAGACGCTCGACGATACGGACGCCGAAGCCGTCGTCGCAGGATCGCTTCGCCGTGACGAGGGTGGTCTGGAGCGTTTCCTGACCTCGGCCGCCGAGCTGTATGTCGCCGGCGTGCCGGTGGACTGGACACCGTTCCTCGCAGGCGAGGGTATTCGTCGCGTCGACCTGCCGACGTACGCCTTCCAGCGGGAGCGTTTCTGGCTGGAGGTCCCGGCGTCGACGGCACCGGTGGCGACGGCCCCCCTCGCCGGGGGCGACGTGGTGGATAGCCGTTTCTGGGCGGCGGTGGAGGCGGAGGACTGGGAGTCGCTGAGCGGGACACTGGCGCTGGCCGGTGATGCGCCGCTGAGCGCGGTGGTCCCCGCGTTGGCGTCCTGGCGCCGCGAGCGGCAGCGGGCGTCGACCGTGCAGAACTGGCGCTACCGCGTGACCTGGAAGCCGGCGCCCGACGCCCGGCGCACGGCTGCCGTGGACGGCACCTGGCTGGTGGTGGTCCCGACCGGGCATGCCGAGGACGCGGCGGTGACCGGTGCCGTCGAAGCGCTCGCCGAAGGCGGCGCGTACGTCGAGCAGTTGGAGCTGAGTGCCGCCGACGCGGACCGTGTGGCCTGGCGCGCCCGTATCGAGGAGTGGCACGCCGCCGCGCAGCTCGGTGACCGGCCCCTCGCCGGGGTGCTGTCGTTGCTCGCGCTGGACGAGCGGCCGCACGCCGGCCACGGGGCGATGGCCGCCGGTGTGGCGGGAACGCTGGCGCTGGTGCAGGCACTGGAGGAAGCGGGCATCGAGGCACGACTGTGGCTGGGGACCCGGGGCGCGGTGTCCGTCGGGGGCACGGACCAGGTGCTGAGCGCGGTCCAGGCGCAGGTGTGGGGCCTGGGTCGGGTGGTCGCCCTGGAGCTGCCGGAGCGCTGGGGCGGTCTGGTGGACCTGCCCGAGGCGTGGGACGGCAGGGCCGGCGCGCGGCTGTGCGCGGTGCTGGCCGGGGCGCTGGACGACGAGGACCAGCTCGCGGTGCGGGGCTCAGGGGTCTTCGCCCGTCGTCTCGTCCGGGCTCCGCTCGCGGCAGCGGGCCGGGCGGACGAGGCCGGTGCGCAGCCCGGGGCGGGAGCGAGCAGCGGTACGGGTACCGGTGCGCGTACGGGCACCGGCACGGCGACGGACGCCGACGCCGCCTGGCGGACCCGCGGTACGGCTCTGGTCACCGGAGGCACCGGGGCACTCGGCCCGCACATCGCCCGCTGGCTCGCGGACAACGGTGCCGAGCACGTGGTGCTCGTCAGCCGGCGCGGCGCCGCCGCACCGGGCATGGCCGAGCTGCGGGACGAACTCGCCGCCGGAGGCGTCCGGTTGACCGCGTCCGCCTGCGATGTCGCGGACCGCGACGCGGTCGCCGCGCTCCTGGCCGGGCTCGCGGCGGACGGCGACACCGTACGTACGGTCATCCACGCCGCCGCCTTCATCGAGCTGGCTGCGCTGACCGAAGCCGACCCGGCGGAGTTCGCCGACGTGCTCGCCGCGAAGGTCGCCGGCGCGGCCCACCTGGACGCCCTGCTCGACCCGGACGACCTGGACGCCTTCGTCCTCTTCTCCTCCATCGCCGGCGTCTGGGGCAGCGGCGACCACGGCGCGTACGCCGCGGCCAATGCCTTCCTGGACGCCCTCGCCGAACAGCGCCACGCACGGGGCCTGCCGGCCAGCTCCATCGCTTGGGGCGTGTGGGACGTATGGGATCCCGAGCGGCTGCCGGAGGGCGTCAAGCCCGAGCAACTCCAGGCCCGCGGGCTGCCGTTCCTCGACCCGGACACTGCCTTCTCCGCCCTGCGTCAGGTCCTCGCGCACAACGAGGCGTGCGTCACCGTCGCCGATGTGGACTGGGACCGCTTCGTTCCGGTCTTCACCTCGGCGGGACCGCGTCCGCTGCTCGACGGCGTGCCCGAAGCACAACAGGCACTCGACACGGGCGGCGGTTCCGTGGGCGCGGGCGGTGGCGGTGGCGCCACCGGCGTACCGGCCGACACCTCCCCGTCGCCGCTGCGCGACCGCCTGTCCGGACTGGCGCCGGCCGAACGCCACGCCGTACTGCTCGATCTGGTCCGGGCCCAGGCCGCCTCGGTCCTCGGCCATGCCTCGCCCGAGGCCGTCGCACCCACCCGGGCCTTCCGGGACCTGGGCTTCGACTCGCTCACCGCCGTCGAGCTGCGCAACCGTCTCAAGAACGCCACCGGTCTGCGCCTCCCGGCCACGCTGATCTTCGACTACCCGTCTCCCACCGTCCTCGCCGGCTTTCTGCGCGGCGAGATCCTCGGTACGGAGGAGTCCGCGGCCACGGCCGCCGCGGCGCCGGCCGTTCTTCCGGCGTCCGACGACGACCCGATCGTCATCGTGGGGATGGCATGCCGCTTCCCCGGCGAGGTCCGGTCCCCGGAGGAGCTGTGGGAGCTGCTGGAGCGCGGAGGCGAGGCGATCTCGGAGCTGCCGACCGATCGTGGCTGGGACGTGGAGTCGCTCTACGACCCGGACCCGGAACGACCGGGCAAGACGTACACCCGTCACGGCGGCTTCCTGTACGACGCGGCGGATTTCGATGCGGGGTTCTTCGGGATTTCGCCGCGTGAGGCGTTGGCGATGGATCCGCAGCAGCGGTTGCTGCTGGAGACGTCGTGGG
>NZ_JNZA01000081.1 GCF_000717345.1 Streptomyces lydicus
CCTGCGCACCCACCACCGGCACCCGCGCCCGAACAACACGAGGCACCCACAACACTCCCCCACGCACCGCAACCTGCGGCTCCCCACACGCCACCACCGCACCCAACACCCGCAAAGACGCGGCCACACCACCAGCGCCACCGCCCGTGCGCGAGTCCACGCCCGTGTCCGTGGCTGTATCCACGTCCACCAGCACGAACCGGTCCGGATGCTCCGACTGCGCCGACCGCAACAAACCCCACACCGGGGCGTGCGCCAGTCCGGGCAGCTCTTCGTTCGGTCCGGCCGCGACGGCCCCCCGGGTGAGGACGACCAGCCGCGACGAGGCGAAGCGCTCATCGGCCAGGTACTGCTGCACCAGCGCCAGCACCCGGTGCAGGGCCGGGTGCAGCTCTCCCGAGCAGGGCACGACCACCACGTCGGGTACGGAGGCCAGCGAGGCGAGATCGGCGCTGCGTACGGCGCCGGGCAGTGCGGCGGCGACCTCGGCGCACCAGCCGTCCGACCGGTCGCCGTCGCCAGCGCCGTGGCCGTGGCCGGTGCCGCGGTCGTCGCCGATCACCGCGTAACTCGTCGCCTGCCGATCGAGGTTCTCGGTGCCACCGGTGCTCTCGATCATCCTGGTGGCGCCGGTGGCCCCGGTGCTCCCGGTGGTCAGCGGCTGCCAGGTCACCCGGTACAACGCCTCCCGTACGGCGTTCCGTACGCCCTCCACCTGGCCCGCGGTGACCGGCCGCAGCGCCAGCGAGTGGACCGTGGCGACCGGCGCGCCCGCGGTGTCGGCGACGTCCAGGGCGATCCCGGTACCGGCGGAGCCGTCGCCCTCGGCGGTGTCCTCGGTCAGGACGGTCAGCCGGACGCGCAGGGTGCGCGCGCCCGTGGCGTACAGCCGTACGCCACGCCAGGCGAACGGCATGCGGGGGCGCGCCTCCTCGTCCGCCGCGCCCGGGGCCAGGCCGACGGTCTGGAGGGCGGCGTCGAGCAGCGCCGGGTGCAGGCCGTACCGGTCGGCATCCCCGGCGGTGTCGGCCTCGGACGGCAGGGCCACCTCGGCGAACACCTCGTCGCCGCGCCGCCAGGCCGCCCGCAGCCCCTGGAAGGCCGGGCCGTAGGCGACACCGGCCTCGCTGCCTCGCCGGTACCAGCCGGCCACCTCCAGCGGTTCGGCGCCCGGCGGCGGCCAGGCCGTCGCCTCGAACGGCCGCGACGGGAGGGCATGGGCCGCCGCTGCCACCAGGGTGCCGCCGGCGTGCCGCGTCCAGGGCGTGCCCGCCGGGTCGCCGTCCGGGCGGGAGTGCACAGTGAGCGTGCGGCGCCCGGCCTCGCCGGGGGGCCCGATGAGCAGCCTGAGCTGCAGCCCACCGTCGGTGGGCAGCACGACCGGGGTCTCCAGCGTCAGTTCGTCCAGGACGTCGCAGCCGGCCCGTTCGCCGGCCCGCAGCGCCAGTTCCACCAGGGCGGTGCCCGGCAGGACGGCACTGCCCAGAACGGTGTGATCGGCCAGCCAGGGCTGGGCAGCGAGCGACAGCCGCCCGGTGAGGACCAGTTCGCCGGTTCCGGGAGCCTCGACGACCGCGGCGAGCAGCGGGTGGGCCGCGTCCTCCAGCCCCAGGGACGCCGCGTCACCACTGTGGGTGAGCGGGTTCCTCGGCCAGTAACGCTGCCGCTGGAACGCGTACGTGGGCAGGTCCACCCGCCGCCGGCGGCCGTCACCGCCGCCGAGATACGCGGCCCAGTCGACGTCCGTGCCGCGCACGAAGGCCGCGGCGACGGCCTCCAGCACCGACTCCGGTTCGGGGCGGCCGCGGCGCAGCGTCGCGGCGAACGGCGAGTCGCCCGCCGACGCCGCCGGCCCGTCACCGAGGGCTTCCTGCCCCATGGCGCACAGCACCCCGCCCGGTCCGAGCTCCAGGTACGTACCGACGCCGAGATCGCGCAGCGCGCGGATGCCGTCGCCGAAGCGCACCGCCTGCCGGATGTGCTGCACCCAGTACTCGGGTGCGCACAACTCCTCCGCCGTGGCGGTACGCCCGGTCACGTTGGAGATGACGGGGATGCGCGGCGGGTGGAAGTCCACGGTTTCCGCGAGGCGCCGGAAGTCCCGCAGCATGGGGTCCATGCGCGGGGAGTGGAAGGCGTGGCTGACGTTGAGCCGCTTGGTGCGGTGACCGCGGCCGGCCAGTTCGGCGGCCACGGCGAGGACCGCGTCCTCGTCACCGGACACGACCACGGACCGGGGCCCGTTGACGGCCGCGATGCCCACCCGGTCCTCCTGTCCGGCGAGCAGCGGCCGTACGTCGTCCTCGCCCGCCCGGACGGACACCATCGCGCCGCCGGTGGGAAGGTCCTGCATCAGCCGCCCGCGGGCAGCGACCAGCCGGCAGGCGTCGGCCAGGTCGAAGACCCCCGCGACATGCGCGGCGGCCAGCTCCCCGATGGAGTGCCCCAGCAGCGCGTCGGGGCGCAGCCCCCAGCCCTCCACCAGCCGGAACAGCGCGACCTCGACGGCGAAGAGCCCGGCCTGGGTGTAGCGGGTCCGGTCGATCGCCGCCGCGTCGGGTGAGTCGGGTTCGGCGAACAGGACGTCGAGCAGGGGCCGTTCGAGGTGCGGATCGAGGTGCCGGGTGACCTCGTCCAGTGCCGCGGCGAACGCCGGACTGCCGGCGTACAGCTCGCGTCCCATGCCGGCGTACTGGCTGCCCTGGCCGGTGAACAGGAAGGCGGTCCGGCCCTCGCGGCGGCCCGGACCACGCACCACGGACGGCGCGGTCCGGCCCTCGGCGAGGGCGTCGAGGGCCGCGGACAGTCCGCCGGGACCACCGGAGTGCAGCACCGCCCGGTGCTCGAAGGCGGTGCGGGTGGTGGCGAGGGCGAGGGCGGTCACGCGCGGGCTGTCGGTCTCGTGGGCCGCCGCCAGGTGGGCGCGCAACCGCGCCGCCTGGGCACACAGCGCGGCCCCGGAGCGGGCAGAGAGCACCCAGGGGACGGGAAGCGGACGGGCGACGTCGGCGTCGGTGTCGGAGAGAGGAGCCTCCGGTTCCGCCGACGCCGCCCGTTCCGCCGGCTCCTGGTCGTCCGGGGCCTGTTCGACGATGACGTGCGCGTTGGTGCCGCTGACGCCGAAGGAGGAGACGCCGGCCCGGCGTGGCCTGCCGGTCTCCGGCCAGGGAACCTGCTCGGTCAGCAGCGACACCGCGCCTGCCGACCAGTCCACGTGCCGCGACGGCCGGTCCACATGCAGCGTCCGGGGCAGCACCCCGTGCCGCAACGCCAGCACCATCTTCATCACACCACCCACCCCGGCCGCGGCCTGGGTGTGCCCGATGTTGGACTTCAACGAGCCCAGCCACAGCGGCTGTTGACCCTCGCGCTGCTGCCCGTACGTCTCCAGCAGCGCCTGCGCCTCGATGGGGTCGCCGAGCGCGGTGCCGGTGCCGTGCGCCTCCACGGCGTCGACGTCGGCGCAGGTCAGCCGGGCCTGGGCAAGGGCCTGCCGGATGACCCGCTCCTGGGCGGGGCCGTTGGGCGCGGTCAGGCCGTTGCTGGCACCGTCCTGGTTGACGGCGCTGCCACGGACCACGGCGAGCACCGGATGCCCGTTGCGCCGTGCGTCCGACAACCGCTCCAGCAGCAGCACCCCCACGCCCTCGGAGAGGTTCGTACCGTCCGCGCTGTCCGCGAACGCCTTGCAGCGCCCGTCGGACGCCAGCCCGATGCCCTGCCCGCGCGCGAACTCGTCGAACAGCACCGGCGTGGACATCACCGCGGCGCCGCCGGCGAGTGCGAGGGTGCACTCGCCGCTGCGCAGCGCCTGTGCCGCCAGATGCAGGGCGACCAGCGACGACGAGCACGCGGTGTCCACCGTCACCGCCGGGCCCTCCAATCCGAGCACGTACGACACCCGGCCCGACGCGATGCTGCCCGCACTGCCGTTGTACACATAGCCCTCGACCGCGTCCGGAGAGCGGAGTACGAGGTCGGCGTAGTCGTGGTACATCACGCCGGTGAAGACACCGGTACGGCTGCCCCGCAGGGCACGGGGATCCAGCCCCGCCCGCTCGACCGCCTCCCACGACGTCTCCACCGGGGAAGCGGCAGCTCATCCCGACGATCGCGAGGGGCTCATGGGAACGGTCGACGAGTTCACGGTTGTGCTGCCGCAGCCGCTCGGTCTCCTTGAGGGAGGCCCGCAGGGCGGCGACGACCTTCTCGTCAGGGTTGGTCATCTGGTTCTCCACGTTCCGCGTTCCGCCTGCGCTCAGGCGTCGAAGAGGGGTCCGGAGGGGTTGGTGAGGTTGGAGGGGGAGGGTCTGCCCCTGGCGAGGTCGCTGTAGGGGCCGGGGATCGGGGCCGGCGCCGGTTGCGAGTCGGCGCCGGCGCCGGTGTCGGGCCGGCGGCCCGGTCAGCCGTCCTTGCCGTCGAGGGCGAGGCTGACGAGGTGATCGATGTCCATCGTGTCGATCGAGTCCGTGAGGTCCTGGGACCCGCCCCGGTCCCCGCCGGTGACCGCGCGGGAGCCGTCGTCCGGCGTGGGATCACCCGGTGCGCCAGCATCCGGTGCGGTGTTCGCCGCCTCAGGGAAGAGCTTGGCCCCCAGGTGGGCGGCGACGGCCTCGGGCGTCGGATGGTCGAACACGAGGGTGGCCGGCAGGCGCAGCCCGGTGGCGTTCTTGAGACGGTTGCGCAGCTCGACCGCGGTCAGCGAGTCGAAGCCCAGCTCCTTGAACGGACGGCCGGGCTCGACCGCCGCCACGGAGGCGTGCCCCAGTACGGACGCCACCTGCGCGACGACCAGATCTTCCAGCGCACCCGCCCGCTCCGCCGCGGAGACCTTGCTGAGCCGCTCCTGCAACGACTCCGCGCCGTTCGCCGCGCCCCCGCCGTCCGCCGCGGTACGGCGGACCGGAGTCCGTACCAGCGCGCTGAGCAGCGGCGGCACGGTGCCGGACGCGGCCAGCGCACGCAGCGCGGAGGTCTCCAGCCGCATCGGCAGCAGCATCGGTTCGTCCGTCGCGCAGGCCGCGTCGAACAGGGCCAGCCCTTCCTGCGAGGTCATCGGAGCGATGCCCACCCGCGACATGCGGTTCAGGTCGGCACGGCCGAGGTGGCCGGTCAGCCCGCTGCGCTCCTCCCAGAAGCCCCAGCCGAGGGAGGTGGCGGGCAGGCCGAGCGCTCGACGCCGCTGCGCCAACGCGTCCAAAAACGCATTCGCCGCCGCATAACTCCCCTGCCCCGGACCACCCAACGTCCCCGCCGCAGAAGAAAACAGCACAAACGCCTTCAGA
>NZ_JNZA01000082.1 GCF_000717345.1 Streptomyces lydicus
CCTCGGGGAGGAGGGTGTGCGGGCCGCGGCCGACCCCACCGCCCCGGCCCCCGACGACGCCGACCGCGGCCCGCACACCCTCCTCCCCGAGGAGCGCCGCACCATCGGCTCCTGGGACCGCGACCTCGACGCCCTCACCGCCGAGCTGCGCCGCTCCCGCGCCACCGTCCGCGACGTCCCGCTGCCCGCCGCCCTCAGCGCCACCCAACTGCTGCACCTCGCCGCCGACCCCGACGGCTTCGCCCGCGAACTCGCCCGCCCCATGCCGCGCCCGCCCCGCCCCGGCGCCCGCCGGGGCACCCGCTTCCACGCCTGGGTCGAATCCCGCTTCGAAGAACTGACCCTGCCGCTGCTCGGCCCCGACGAACTCCCCGGCGCCGACGAGGCCGACGAAGCCGACATCACCGACGAAAGCGACCTCGAAGCCCTCAAGGAAGCCTTCGCCCGCACCCCCTACGCCCACCGCACCCCCTTCCGGGTCGAAGCCCCCTTCCAGCTGACGCTCGCCGGACGAGTGATCCGCGGCCGCATCGACGCCGTCTACAAGGAGCCCGGACCCGACGGCGACCACTTCGAGATCGTCGACTGGAAGACCGGCCGCGCCCTCCCCCGTAGCCTCAACGGCACGGGAGGTGCCCCCATCGCCGACCCCCTCCAGCTCGCCGTCTACCGCCTCGCCTGGGCCGAGCGCTACGGCCTGCCCCCCTCCGCCGTGGGCGCCGCCTTCGTCCACGTCCGCAGCGGCGAGGTGATCAGACCCCGGCGCCTGCCGGGCCGCGCCGGACTGGAGCGCATCCTGCTCGGCGAGACCGCCGACCGTCCTCCCCCGAAAGGCCGATAGGCTCGGTCGTATGAGCACAACCCCGGACAGCGCCGTCCGCGCGTACCTCACCGGCCACCGCGAGGCATTCCTCGACGACCTCGCCGACTGGCTGCGCATCCCCTCCGTGTCCGCCGATCCGGAGCGCGCCGGCGAGGTCCGCCGCAGCGCCGAATGGCTCGCCGCCAAGCTCACCGGCACCGGCTTCCCCACCGCAGAGATCTGGGAGACCGAAGGCGACGGCCTGCCCGCCGTCTTCGCCGAGTGGCCCTCCGGCGACCCGTCCGCGCCGACCGTGCTCGTCTACGGCCACCACGACGTCCAGCCCGCCGCCCGCGAGGACGGCTGGCACACCGACCCCTTCGAGCCGGAGACCGTCGACGGCAAGCTCTACGCCCGCGGCGCGGCCGACGACAAGGGACAGGTCCTCTTCCACACCCTCGGCGTCCGCGCACACCTCGCCGCCACCGGCCGCACCGCCCCCGCCGTCAACCTCAAGCTGCTCATCGAAGGGGAGGAGGAGTCCGGCTCGCCGAACTTCCCCGCCCTGATCGAAAAGCACGCCGACCGCCTGGCCTGCGACGCGGTGATCGTCTCCGACACCGGCATGTGGTCCCGCGACACCCCCACCGTCTGCACCGGCATGCGCGGCCTGACGGACTGCCAGATCGACCTGTACGGCCCGGACCAGGACATCCACTCCGGCTCGTTCGGCGGCGCGGTGCCCAACCCCGCCACCGAAGCCGCCCGCCTGGCCGCCGCACTCCACGACACCGACCGCCGCGTCGCCGTCCCCGGCTTCTACGACGGCGTGATCGAACTCAGCGACCGCGAGCGCGAACTCTTCGCCGAGCTGCCCTTCGACGAGGAGCAGTGGCTGCGCACCGCCCACTCCCACGCCGCCCTGGGCGAGGCCGGCAGCACGACCCTGGAACGTATCTGGGCCCGCCCGACCGCCGAGGTCAACGGCATCGGCGGCGGCTACCAGGGCCCCGGCGGCAAGACCATCGTCCCGTCCACCGCCCAGCTGAAGCTGTCCTTCCGGCTGGTCGCCGGCCAGGACGCCGACGCCGTCCAGCAGTCCGTACGCGACTGGGTTGCGGGCCGGCTCCCGGCAGGCATCCGCCACAAGATCACCTTCTGGGGCGCCACCCGCCCCTGCCTCACCCCGCTCGACCACCCCGCGCTCCAGTCCGTCGTCCGCGCCATGGGACGCGCCTTCGGCCAGAAGATCCGCTTCACCCGCGAGGGCGGCTCCGGCCCGGCCGCCGACCTCCAGGACGTCCTCGGCGTCCCGGTCCTCTTCCTCGGCATCTCCGTCCCGTCCGACGGCTGGCACTCACCGAACGAAAAGGTCGAACTCGACCTGCTGATGAAGGGCGTCGAGACCGCCGCTTATCTGTGGGGCGACCTGGCGGAGACCTGGCCCAGGACCTGACCGCGCTCACCCCGCCCACCGTTCCGCGCCCGCAGCACGCAGCACCCACCCACGCCTCAGGGGGAGTTGGAAACAGCAGTGACCACCTGGACCGACCACACCGCCGACCGGCCGATCACCTTCAGCGCGCCGAGCGGCATCGACCGCTCCGCCCACCACCGTCTCGACGAGGCATGGCTGGCGGCGGCATGGAGCCACCCGACGACGCGCGTCTTCGTGGTGTCCGGCGGCCAGGCGCTGATCGACGACACCCCCGACGGCCGCACCGAACTGATCATGACGCCGTCCTTCGAGGCGCCGCTGACCGAGGCCCACCGCTACTACCTCGGCACCGACGACGACGGCGTCAGCTACTTCGCCCTCCAGAAGGACACGCTCCCCGGCCGCATGGACCAGTCCGCGCGCCCGGCCGGCCTGCGCGAGGCGGGCCTGCTCCTGTCACCCCGGGACGCCGGACTGCTCGTGCACGCCGTCGCCCTGGAGAACTGGCAGCGCCTGCACCGCTTCTGCTCCCGCTGCGGCGAACGCACCGTCATCGCGGCCGCCGGCCACATCCGCCGCTGCCCCGCCTGCGGCGCCGAGCACTACCCCCGTACCGACCCGGCCGTGATCATGCTCGTCACCGACGAGGAGGACCGCGCGCTCCTCGGCCGCCAGGTCCACTGGCCCGAGGGCCGCTTCTCCACCCTCGCGGGCTTCGTCGAGCCGGGCGAGTCCATCGAGCAGTCGGTGGCCCGCGAGGTCTTCGAGGAGGCGGGCGTGATCGTCGGCGACGTCGAGTACGTCGCCAGCCAGCCCTGGCCCTTCCCGTCCAGCCTGATGCTCGGCTTCATGGCCCGCGCCACGTCCTCCGAGATCCAGGTCGACGGCGAGGAGATCGAGGAGGCCCGCTGGTTCTCCCGCGAGGACCTCCGCGCCGCCTTCGAATCCGGCGAGGTCCTTCCCCCGTACGGCATCTCCATCGCCGCCCGCCTGATCGAACTCTGGTACGGCAAGCCCCTGCCGAAGCCGTGACACCGTCCGGTCCGTGCGCGGCCCGTTAGCCACGGGCTGCGCGGCACGGGCACAGAACGGGCACAGAACGGGCGCAAAGGGCCGTCGGCCGGATCCCTCAACGGGACCGGCCGACGGCCCTTGCTGGTGCGCGTACCGGCCTCAGGCCGCGCCCACCTTCTGCTTGACCTGCGCCAGAGACGGGTTGGTCAGCGTCGTACCGTCGGGGAACAGCACGGTCGGCACCGTCTGGTTGCCGCCGTTCGCCTTCTCCACGAACGCCGCGGACTCCGGGTCCTGCTCGATGTTGATCTCGGTGTACGCGATTCCCTCACGGTCCATCTGGCCCTTCAGCCGACGGCAGTAACCGCACCAGGTCGTGCTGTACATCGTCACAGTTCCCGCCATGCGCCCCGCGCTCCTTAAAGTCGTGATCAATACCGCCCACTCGGCGCGGCCACAGACCACAACGCACACCACCCCTGAGCAATTCCCACCCTGTCTCTTATACACATCTGACGCTGCCGACGATCTACTCTGTGTAGATCTCGG
>NZ_JNZA01000083.1 GCF_000717345.1 Streptomyces lydicus
CCCACCCCCCGCCCCGACGGCACCCGGCCCGACGGCACGCACCCCGACGGCGCACGCCCGGACACCAACCGCCCGGACAGCAACCGCCCCGACGGAGCGCGCCCCGACGGCACCCGGCCGGACGCCAACCACCCGGACACCAACCGCCCGGACAGCAACCGCCCCGAGGGAACGCGTCCCGACGGAGCGCGACCTGACGGCACCCGGCCCGACGCCGCGCACCCGGACGCCAACCGCCCCAATGGCGCGCGCCCCGACGGAGCGCAGCAGCCGAACGGCACACAGCAGCCCGCCCCCTCACGCCCGGACGCGACACAGCAGCCCGGCGCCCCCACTCGCACGGACCGCCCCCAGGCCGACAGCCCCGCGCAGGCCCCGTCCACCCCGGGCGCCCAGGCCCCCGCTGCTCCGAACCCCAACGTCCCGCACCAGCAGCAGCCCCAGAACACCCCCAACCAGCAGCCGCAGCAGCAGTCTCCGCAGAGCCAGCAGCAGCCGCAGCAAGCCCAGCAACAGCAGCAGCAGCCGCAGAACCAGCAGCAGTCACAGCAACAGCAGCAACAGCAGCCGACTCCCCAGCAGCAACCGGCTCCCCAGCAGCAACCTGTGCCTCACCAGCAGCAGACTCCGCAGCACCCCAACCAGCAACAGCCCCAGCCGGCCCCCCACCAGCAGCAACAGTCGCAGCCCCAGGCACCGGTCCCCCAGCCCGCGAACCTCCGCAGCCACGTCGACGTACGCATCAGCCTCAACCACCAGCCGAGCGGCCTGTATTCACCGTTCCCGCACGACCAGCAGGCACTTGAGGCGAACTTCCCGCGTAACCCGGACGGCACCCCGCGGGCCTTCAACGACCCGTTCCAGCCGTGGGCCCAGCTCCAGAACGACGGCGGTCCCACCGTCCTCGGCCGCTCCAACAACTGCGCAGACTGCACCCGCTCCTTCATGGAGTCCTGGTACGGCAACCCGCAGGTGTCCGGAGTCCGCACCTACGACCCGGACGGCAAGGGCGGCATCGACCGCGCTTCCGGCGAGCGCGACGGCACCCGCAACATCGAGCAGTACACGGGCGCCAAGTTCCGCAATTCCGGCACGAACTCCAAGGACGGCTATGCCCAAATAGCCAAGGACCTCCAGGACGCCGGCCCCGGCGCGGCCGCGGCAGTCCTCGTCACCTGGCCCTCCGGTGGCGCCCACGTCTTCAATGCGGTCAACCACAACGGCAAGGTCGTCTGGGTCGACAGCCAGACCGGCAAGGTCAGCGACCAGCCCATCAACACCAGCGCCGACAAGGTCTGGCACCTCGTCCTGGACGCCAACCGCCAGCCCTACGACCCCACCCAGCAACAGCCGCAGCCCCAACACCAGCAGCAGCCCCAGAACCAACAGCAGCAGCCTCAAAACCAACAGCAGGCCCAGCCGCAGCCACAGCAGCAGCCTCAGAACCAGCAACAAGCTCAGGCCCAACAGCAGGCCCAGGCGCACGCCCAGCAGCAAGCCCAAGCACAGCAACAAACCCAGCAACAGGCGCAGGCCCAAGCCCAGGCCCAGGCACAACAGGCACAGCAGCAGGCGCAGGCCCAAGCCCAGCAACAGGCCCAGGCCCAGGCTCAACAGCAGGCACAGCAGCAGGCCCAAGCGCAGGCGCACGCCCAGCAGCAGGCCCAGCAACAAGCCCAGGCCCAGGCTCACGCCCAACAGCAGGCCCAGGCCCAGGCACAGCCTCAGAACCAGCAGCCTCAGCCGCACCCCCAGAACCAGCAGCAGGCCCAGCCTCAGCAGACCCAGCCTCACCCGCAGCAGCAACCCACCCCGCACGCGCAACCGCAGCCCCAACAGCACCAGCAGCCGGGCCCCTACGCCCAGCAGCACCAGCCGCAGCCGCAGCCGCAGCAAAACCCGTACACCCAGCAGCCCCAGCACCAACCGGGTCCGTACGCCCAGCAGCAGCCGCAGCACCAGCAGCCCGGCCCGTACGCGCAACCACAGAACCCGTACGCCCAGCAGCAGCCGGGCCCGTACGCGCAGCCCCACCAGCAGCAGCCGACCCCGCAGCAGGCCAACCCGTACGCCCAGCCGCAGCCGCAACACCAGCCGCAGCCGAACCCGTACACCCAGCAGCCGCAGCACCAACCGCAACCTCAGCAGCAGCCGGGTCCGTACACACAGCAGCCCCACCAGCAGCAGAACCCCTACACCCAGCAGCCCAACCCGTACCAACAGCCCCACCAACAGCAGCCGGGGCCCTACGCTCAGCCGCAGCACCAGCCAGGCCCGTACGCCCAGCACCAGCCCGGGCCGTACCAGCAACCCCACCAGCAGCCGGGCCCATACGCCCAGCAGCAGCCTCAGCCGAACCCGTACACCCAGCAGCCGCAACACCCCAACCCGTACACCCAGCAGGCCCCGAACCCCCAGAACCCGCAGCACCCGGCTGGCGCGCCCACCACCGCGGCCGGCGGTTCACCGACCCCGGATTCCAAGCACCCCACCGAGCGGACCAAGCCCGACGCGACCGACGCCACCCCGCGTCCCGCCGACGCCGACCAGACCCCTCAGGACGCCCACACCCAGCAGGGCGACCACGCAAAACAGGACAGCGACACCGACCGCACCGAGCACCCTGCCGACCACCCGAACGACACCAACAACGCGGACAGCTCGGACAGCTCGGACGACTCCACGCACGGGGATCAGGGCGAGCACACCCCCGCCTCCGAGACCCGTAACCGCGAACGCCCCGGCGGACTCGACGGCCCCACCGACGAACACCAACAACACGTCGAAAACGCCATCCCCAAAGACGACAACGGCCAGCCCCAACGCCACCCCGACCCCGACAACGGCCACTGGGTCGACACCATCAACCACCCCGGCCCCGACGCCCCCGGCCGCAACAACAACTGCGTCGACGC
>NZ_JNZA01000084.1 GCF_000717345.1 Streptomyces lydicus
GTGGGGGGCGGCGGGGGGGAACCGGCGCCCCCCGCGCGCTCTACCTCCGCGCGCCGCGGCCTGACCCCCGCCACCCCGGGCCCCCCGTCCCGAGCCCCCACAACCGCCTGCCCCTGAGCGACCGCCCCCGGACCCGCTCCCGGAGCCGCCGCCACCCCGAACGCCCGCCGCGACTCCCGCGCCTGTCGCTCGGCAACCACCGCCGCCAGATAGGCCGCCGGATGCGCCTCCGCCGGCCCCGGTACGCCCGTGAACCCCCGCAAGTCCTCCACCAGCCGCCCCGCCATCGCCGCACCGACCTGCGGATCCAACTGCCCCATCCGCGTCAGGTACTGCCGCACCGCCAGCCACCACCCATCGGGCACCCGCGACAGATCCAGCCCCCCGAGGTCCGCCACCGGCCACGGACCCACGGGAGGCAGCACCCTCCCGACCTCCGCCGCCGGCATCCGCTCCCGTATGACCAGCGTCCCCGCGAACACATCCCCCACCCGGCGCCCCCGCGCCGAAACCAGCGACGCGATGGCCGCCACCACCCCCATGGTCAGCACGATCTCGATGGCCCCCATGGCCCCCCGCACCAGCGCGTGCCGGAACCGGATCGGCCCCCCGTCCTCCCGTACTACCCGCAGCCCGCAGATCACCTTCCCCAGCGACCGGCCATGGCTCAGCGTCTCGACCACGATCGGTATCCCGACCTGCACCAGCACGAACGCCGCCACCGACACGGCAGCGATCGCCGCACTGTCCATCGACGACGTCGCGCTCACCAGCAGCATCGACACAGCGATGTAGATGCTCCAGGCCACCGCCACATCGACCGCCACCGCCAGCCCCCGGCTCGGCAACCTGGCCGGCCGCAGCCCCAGCACCACCGCTTCACCCGTGACGAGCTCACTCACGCCGCGCCCACTCCCTCTCGTCCGCCCGCTGGTATTCCAAGCCCGCCCACCGCCACGCCGGGCCCGGCCAGTCTGCCAAGCTGGCCGGGCCCCACACCCACCCACGGCGCTGCGAGGAGCGACCCCGTATGGACCTCGACGTCTTCATCACGGCACACAGCGCCGAATGGGACCGCCTCGAAGAACTCCTGCACCGCAAACGCCGCCTCACCGGAGCCGAGGCCGACGAACTGGTCGCCCTTTACCAGCGCACCACCACCCACCTCTCCCTCCTCCTGTCCAGCGCCCCCGACCCCGCGCTGACCAGCCGTCTGACGTCCCTGGTGGCCCGCGCCCGCAGCACCGTCACCGGCGCCCGCAAGGCGTCCTGGCGCGACACCGCCCGCTTCTTCACCACGACGTTCCCGGCAGCCGTCTACCGCCTACGGCACTGGTGGGTCCCCACCGCGGTCCTCTCCACCGTGGTCGCCGCACTCCTCGGCTGGTGGGTGGCCGCGCACCCCGAGGTCCAGGCGGCCATCGGCGCCCCGGAGGACCTCCGCGCGATGACCCGCCCCGGTGGCCAGTACGAGACCTACTACTCCAGCCACCCCGCCGCGTCCTTCGCCGCCCAGGTATGGACGAACAACGCCCAGGCCGTGGCCCTGTGCCTGGTCCTAGGCGCCTTCCTCGGCCTCCCCGTCCTGTGGATCCTCCTCCAGAACATGCTCAACCTGGGGATAGGCATCGGCCTGATGGCGTCGGCCGGCCGCCTCGACACCTTCCTCGGCCTGATCCTCCCGCACGGCCTCCTCGAACTGACCGCCGTCTTCATCGCCGCCGGCATCGGCCTCCGCCTGGGCTGGACCCTGATAGACCCCGGCCCGCGCACCCGGCGAACGGCCCTGGCACAGGAAGGCCGCTCCGCCCTCGGAGTCGCCCTCGGCCTCGCCGCGGTGCTCTTCGTATCCGGCGCCCTGGAAGGCTTCGTCACCCCCTCCGGCCTCCCCACCTGGGCCCGCATAGGCATCGGCCTCGCCGTCGAACTGGCATTCCTCCTCTACGTCCACGTCCTCGGCGGCCGCGCCGTACGCGCGGGAGAGACCGGCGACGTCGACACCACCGACCGCGACGCCACCCTCCCGACCGCTGCCTGATGTGCGCCTAGCGCCCCTGACCTGCTAATCTCCTCTTCGCCCCAGAAACCCGTTGACACGGGCAGGCGGGGGAGGTAGATTCGAACGGTTGCAGCGAACTGGACAAGTTCATCTGTGACGGTTAGTCTCATCTCCGCTTCGGCTGGAATCTTCATTCAGCGAAGCGCAACCGACCACTTACCGGAAGTCCCGGTCGAATTAATTCGACCAAAGCCCTTCTGATAAAGTCGGAAAAGCCAAAAGGCAAACCCCTCCCGACGGGGAATCAGAAACAAATTCGAACCGGCAACGGCACGAACAAGATCTGATAGAGTCGGAAAGGCCGAAAAGCGAAAGCCGAACGGCCAACCCCG
>NZ_JNZA01000085.1 GCF_000717345.1 Streptomyces lydicus
ATCGTCGGCAGCGTCAGATGTGTATAAGAGACAGCGCCTACCCGGCGCCGCCCCTGCCCGCTCCCCCGCCCTGTGAAGTGCCCCACTTCGCTCCGGTACGGGTGAGCGGTGGCGGACTGCGCCGAGGCCGGTCCGGCCGACGGCGGGTGCTGGCCGCCGGCCTGGCGATGGCCGCCGCAGCACTGGCCGGCGGAGCCTCGTACGGGGCCGTACGAGGCTTACCCGCGGACGGCTGCCCGTCGGCGACGGCGCCGGGAGGGCGGTGAGCATGCTTCAAGATCGAGTGGCTTCCGCCCGGGCGTCACGCGAGACTGCTGCGAGTGGCGGGGCATCTGCCGCGCGCCAATGGGGGCGCGCCCACCGCACCGGTACCGCCGCATTCGTCCGTCGCTTCGACGGCCCCCACCCCGTTCGCCGGATCCGCACCGACGCGCCGGCCGATCGCTGGTTCGGGGCGTGCGACTGGACAGCCCCGCCCCGCCCTGCCGTAAGTTGCGGTGCTGATCGTTGGTGCACCGTTCGTAGCAAGAGTGGAAAGAGGCTGTCAGGTGAGCGAGAGCAAGGGCGTCCTTCAGGGATTCAAGGAATTCCTGATGCGCGGCAACGTCATCGAACTCGCGGTCGCGGTCGTCGTTGGTGCGGCCTTCACGAACATCGTGAACGCCGTGGTCAAGGGCGTCATCAACCCGATCATCGGTGCTCTGGGCTCGCAGAACCTCGACAACTACAAGGCATGTCTCACCACCTGCACCGTGGACAAGAAGACGGGCACGTTCACCGACGGCATCTACATCCTCTGGGGCTCGGTGCTCAGCTCCGCGCTGACCTTCCTGATCACCGCCGCGGTCGTCTACTTCCTCATGATCCTTCCGATGAACAAGTGGAAGGAGCGCCAGGCGGCCAGGAAGCCGGCCGAGGACTCCCCGCTGGCCCCGACCGAGGTCGAACTGCTCACGGAGATCCGCGACGCGCTGATCGCGCAGCGCATCCCCGCGCCGTCCACGCCGTCCGCCACCTCGGGCAGCATCGGCACGCAGAAGACGCACGAGTAGCAGGCGCCCACGGACGGCAGCACTTGCCGCCCCGTCGCCTCGCTCAGAGGTGGTGGGGCGGCTTTTCGTCGAGGAACCGGGCGAGATCGGCGGCCCCGCCACCACCGGCCGGACGGTCGCCCCAGCCGCGGTCGGTGTCGTCCGAGGACTGCTGGCTCAGCGGATCGTCGAAGATCAGCCGCGCGGCGGCAGCCTTGGCCTTGGCCTTGGCAGGGACCGGGGAGCCGGAGTCGGCCTCAGGGGCGGGGTCGGGCGTGGGGCGGGCGTCGGCCTCCGGGGCGGAGTCCGGCTCGGGGGCGGCCTGGGGCCCGGGGTTCCGCTCGGGTTCGGGGGTGGTGCTCACCCCTCCAGGGTACGGGCGGCCCGGACACGGCGGCCGACCGCCGGGGACCCATCGGGCCCTCCCGGCCGCAGGCGAGCCTGACGCCCCGGTTCCTCTTCCCTCCGGGTCCGTGCGCTCAGCCGGCGAGGGACAGCTCGCCGACGACCTGGTCGCCGCTCAGCTCTCCGGTCGGGACGAAACCGAGACGCAGATAGAACCGTTCCGGCCCGTGCGCGCCCGGCACCCAGGAGACGGTCGCGCGCGGCTGCCCCCGGCGGCGCAGTTCCGCGCACACCGACTGCACGGCGAACCGCCCATATCCCCGGCCCTGTTGGCCGGCGGCGATGTTCAGTCGCCAGATGCCCGAGCGGAGCCTGTCCTCCGGATCGTCCGGGTTGAACCGGACCAGGAAGAAGGCCATGACGAAGCCCACGAGCTGTTCACCGTCGAAGATCAACCGCGGCCAGGCGATCTCGGGTTGCGCGTACGCCTCGGCCAGCGACCGTGCCACCGGCGCCACGAGTCCCTCCTGGTCGGGCCGTACCTGGAGGTGGCAAGCGGCCTCGACGTTGTCCGGAGTGACCTTCTCCAGGCGCAGCGATGATGACGTCATACCGGCAAGCTACAGACCGGCAGCGGAGCCCTCGACGGAATAAAGGGGCAGGTGCGCCGTGTGCACGCGGGCGCCGCTGAGCGGTGCGAACTCTCCCGGAGCTAGCGGCCCTTGTCGTGCGTGGGTATCGGGTGCGGCCGCCGACCGTCGTGCGGCCGGGTCGGCGGGCTCTGTGAGCCGTGGCTGCGTTTGCCGGGGCGGTTGCGGTCGGTGCCGGGGAGCGGCTGACTGCGGTGCGCGTGTTCCTGTCCGGGCATGGCGGTGCCTTTCAGGGCGTGGGGGGTGACACAGGCCCACGCTAGGCGCTTATGCGGCCATCAGCCCGTTCTATGACCTTTGTGGGTGATGGGTGAGGGGTGGGAGTGGGGT
>NZ_JNZA01000086.1 GCF_000717345.1 Streptomyces lydicus
GGTCAGCAGCCGGCGGATCTGGGCGGGGCTCAGGCCGGGGCGGGCGGCGCGGATCAGGGCGATGGCGCCGGAGACAAAGGCGGGGGCGGGGCCGGGGCCGAAGTAGCGGTGGGCGTACGCGGCGGGGACCGGCTTCTGGGGGGCGGGCTTGAGGGTGGCGGCGGCCTTGAGGGCGGCGGCGGGGTCGATCAGGCCGGCGCCGTAGTCGTCGTCGCGGCCGCCCTCCGGGGCGTCCTGGGCGGTGCTGGTCAGCAGCCGGCGGATCTGGGCGGGGCTCAGGCCGGGGTGGGCGGCGCGGATCAGGGCGATGGCGCCGGAGACAAAGGCGGCGGCGGGGCTGGTGCCCCAGCCCGAGAGGTAGCTGTCGCCGGTGCCGGCCATGACGATGGCGTCGCCGGGCGCGCTGACCGTGGCGTACCAGTGGCGGGTGGAGAAGCGGGCGCGGGCGCCCAGATGTGTGACGGCGGTGGCCGCGATGACGCCCGGGTAGGCGGCGGGGTACGAGACGTGGTTGCCCTTCAGGCCGCCGTTGCCGGCCGAGGCGACGACGGGGATGCCCTTGCCGAGGGCGTACTGGACGGCGGCGTCCTCGCGCGGCTCGGGGTGCGCGGACTCGCTGTCGTCGCCCAGCGACATGCTGATCACGTCGGCGCCGTGGTCGGCGGCCCAGCGGATGCCGTCGGCGAGCGCGCCGGCCTTCTCGGTACGGGCCCGTTCGCGCTGGGGGTCGTTGTCCTCCAGGATCACCCGGACCGGCAGGATGCGGGCCTCGGGGGCGACACCGAGGACGCCGTCCTGGTTGCCCGCGCCGTGGCCGCGGCCGGCGATGACGCTGGCCATGCCGGTGCCGTGCCGGGCCCAGGCCCCCTCGCCGGGGCCGGCGCCGAAGCCCACCAGGTCCTTCTCGGGCAGGACCTGGCCCTTGAGGTCGGGATGGTTCGCGTCGACACCGGTGTCCAGGACGGCGACGGTGATGCCCTTGCCCTTCGTGGTGTGCCACGCCTGCTGTGCGTGGACGGCCTCCAGCCCCCACTCCTGGGCGCGCAGCGCGTCGGCGTGTGCGGGCACGGCGGGGAGCACCGCGAGCGCCGCGCAGGACAGGGCGACGGCGGCGCCGCGCAGCAGGGCCTTCGTCATGGTGAGGACTCCGTGGTCTGCGAGGGGAGGCCGGCGGCCGTGCGGAAGTCCGCCGCGACGCGGTCCGCGAGGTCCTTCGCGTCGTGGCCCAGGCCGGACTCGGCCGGGGCGGTGGTGGCGCCGGACCGGGTGGCGGCCTCGGCGGGCTGCGGCTCGGTGACGGCGCGGCCGTCGGCGAAACCGGAGACGGCGTAGACGATGACCGGGACGTCGGTGAGCACCCGGACGGTCCAACTGGCGCGCTGCGCACGGCCGAAGCCCTCGGCCGGGGTGCCCTTGGGCGCGTAGGGCAACGGCATCAGGTCCGTGCGGTTGGCCAGGTTCTTGGTGCTGAAGCGGGTGTTGAGGGCCATCATCCCGGCCGGATCGGTTCTGGCGGTCTGCGCGCCGACGGTGATGAGGCTGCTGTGGGTGGCGTCGACGTAGGTGGCGCGCAGCAGGCGGGCGCAGCCGGCCGTGGCGAGCGCCTGGGCGAGCCGGGGGTCGTAGGCGTCGGCGCAGCCGCTGTCGGGGGCGACCGCGATCCGGGTCCAGGTGCGGTCGGCGCCGCCGGGGCCGACGCCGAGGCCGTTGACGGTGCGCGGGAAGAGGGTGTCGACGGGGGTGCTGTGCCAGACGTCGTGGCCCGTGGTGAACGCTTCCTGCGGGCTCGGCGGGGCGTCGGCGGAGTCGTCGGTGAGCCAACTCCCGGCCGCGGCACCGCCGATGAGGCCGATGCCGAGGACGAGGCAGGCCGCGGCGGCCAGCGCCCGGGCGCCGGGGCGGCGGGCGGACGCCGGGCGGCGCGGGGGCGTGGCGGGCATGCCGGGCCGGGCCCCGGCGCGCTGCGGCGGCAGGTGGCTGCCCGGCCAGGGCGGCGCGGGGCGGTCGGCGGCGGGCCGCGGCGGTTCGCCGGCGGGCGCCGCGGCGGGCTCGCGGCCCGGGGTGTCCGGGCCGTCGGTGCGCCCGCGGGCGGCGTTCCACAGTTCCTGGCTGTGGGCCAGGTGGAAGGCGGCGGTGTCGCGGAAGGCGGCGGGGCGGCCGGCGGGCGGTGGCGGTGCGGCCGGGGGTGTCGGCGCGCGGTCCGGGCGGGGCGGCGGCTGCGTGCCCGGCGGCGCGGGCGGGGGTGCGGTGGGACGCGGGGGGACGGCCGGGGTGCCGGGGGG
>NZ_JNZA01000087.1 GCF_000717345.1 Streptomyces lydicus
GAATGTGGGGCATACGCAGGCTGCTGCGGGTGTCGGTGGTGTCATCAAGATGGTGATGGCGTTGCGGCAGGGTGTGTTGCCGCGGACGTTGCATGTGGATGCGCCGTCGCCGCATGTGGACTGGTCGGCGGGTGCGGTGGAGTTGCTGACGGAGGAGCGGGAGTGGCCTTCGGAGGCCGGCCGGGTGCGTCGTGCCGGCGTGTCGTCCTTCGGCGTGAGCGGGACGAATGCCCACGCGATCATCGAGCAGGCGCCGGCCGCGGAGGCCGAGGAGATGCCGGCCGTTGACGCCCCTCACTCCGATGAGCTCGCGGCTTCCGCGTCGGTTGTGGTGCCGTGGGTGGTCTCGGGGCGTGGTGAGGGCGCGTTGCGGGCGCAGGCGGAGCGGTTGCGGTCGTTCGTCGAGGCGAGGCCGGAGCTGGGACCGGTTGAGGTGGGGCGGTCGTTGGCGGTGTCGCGGTCGGCTTTCGAGCGGCGTGCGGTGGTGCTGGGCGCTGACCGGGGTGCGTTGCTGGGCGCGTTGGGCGCGCTGAGTGCGGGCCGTGAGGCGGCGGGTGTGGTGGAGGGTGCGGTCCGTGAGGTGGGCCGGACTGTTCTTGTTTTCCCTGGTCAGGGTTCGCAGTGGGTTGGGATGGGCGCGGAGTTGATCGCGTCGTCTCCCGCTTTCGCCGAGTCGATGCGGCGGTGTGCGGAGGCGCTGGCTCCGTTCGTTGACTGGGATTTGCTGGAGGTTGTGTCTGAGGGCCGTGGGTTGGACCGGGTGGATGTGGTGCAGCCGGTGACGTGGGCGGTGATGGTGTCGCTTGCGGAGTTGTGGCGTTCGGTGGGTGTGGTTCCCGATGGGGTGGTGGGTCACTCGCAGGGTGAGATCGCTGCTGCGGTGGTGGCGGGTGGTCTGTCGCTGGAGGACGGGGCCCGGGTGGTGGCGCTGCGATCGCAGGTCATCGGCCGCGAGCTGGCGGGGCGGGGTGGCATGGCGTCCATCGCTTTGCCTGCGGCAGAAGTGCGTCAACGTGTAGGCGATGTACCGGAGTTGGGTGTTGCGGCGGTTAATGGTCCGTCGTCGACGGTGGTGTCCGGGGATGCCGATGCGGTTGAGGCGTTCGTGGTGGCTTGTGAGGCTGATGGGATTCGGGCGCGTCGTATCGCGGTGGATTACGCGTCGCATTCGGCGCATGTGGAGGCCATCGAGCAGGAGCTGCTGACCGTCCTGGAGGACGTACGGCCGCAGGCGGGCAGGATCCCCTTCTACTCAACGGTCGAGAACGCCTTCCTCGACACCGAGGTCCTGGATGCCGCGTATTGGTACCGGAATCTGCGGCATCAGGTGCAGTTCGAGGCCGGTATTCGGGCGCTGGCCGCGGAGGGTTTCACCACGTTCGTGGAGTCCAGTGCACATCCGGTGCTGACCGTCGGCATTCAGGAGACGCTCGACGATACGGACACCGAAGCCGTCGTCACAGGATCGCTTCGCCGTGACGAAGGTGGGCTGGAGCGTTTCCTGACCTCGGCCGCCGAGCTGTACGTCGCCGGCGTGCCGGTGGACTGGACGCCGTTCCTTGCAGATGAGGGCGTCCGCCGTGTCGATCTGCCGACGTACGCCTTCCAACGGGAGCGCTTCTGGCTGGAAGCCCCCGTTCCCACCGCGGGCGAGGCGACTGCTGTGGACACCCGTTTCTGGGCTGCCGTTGAGGCGGAGGACTGGGAGGCGCTGCGGGGGGAGTTGGCGCTGGAGGGTGACGCGCCGCTGAGCGCGGTGTTGCCGGCGTTGGCGTCCTGGCGTCGTGAGCAGCAGCGGACCTCTGCGGTGGATTCCTGGCGTTATCGGGTGGTGTGGAAGCCGGTGGCGGTTGAGGGTTCGGTGCCGGTGGTGGCGGGTCGGTGGTTGGTGGTGGTGCCGGCTGGGTTTGAGAGTGACGCCGCGGTGATGGGCGTCGTGGCTGCGTTGGAGGAGCGCGGCGTTGAGGTGCGACGGGTGGTGATTG
>NZ_JNZA01000088.1 GCF_000717345.1 Streptomyces lydicus
GGGTGTGTTGGATGACGGTGTGTTGGAGGGGTTGTCGCCGGAGCGGGTGGCGGGTGTGTTGCGGGCGAAGGCCGATGCCGCGGCCGTCCTGGACGAGTTGACCCGTGACCTGACCCCCGACCTCGACGCCTTCATCCTCTTCTCCTCCGTCGTCGGAACCCTGGGACGTGCCGGTCAGGCCAACTTCGCCGCTGCCAATGCCTTCTTGGACGCGTTGGCCCAGCAGCGCCAGGACCTCGGCCTCCCCGCCACCTCGGTGGCCTGGGGTCCGTGGAACGCGGGCGGTGCCGCAGGCGGCGCGGTCGGTGAGGAGCTGCGCAAGCGTGGCCTTCCCGCCCTCGACGCCGATCTGGCGCTGACCGCGATGGCGCAGGCCGTCGGGCGTGGCGAGGCCGCCGTGATGGTGGCCGACGTGGACTGGGAGCGCTTTGTCCCGGCCTTCACCGCGACCCGGCCCAGCCCCCTCCTCGCCGACCTTCCGGAGGTGCGTACGTCTGCGACGGCGTCCGCGTCCGCCGGGAGCGGGGAGGGCGACGGCACGGCTTCGTCGCTGGCGCAGCGCATGGCGGGACGGCCGGCGGCCGAGGTGGAGCACCTGCTGCTGGACCTCGTCCGTACCCAGGCCGCGGCCGTGCTGGGGCACGCGTCGGCGGACGCGATCGGGGAGACGCACGCTTTCAAGGACCTCGGTTTCGATTCGCTGACGGCGGTCGAATTCCGCAATCGCCTCAAGAACGCGACCGGTCTCCGGCTGGCCCCCACCCTGGTCTTCAACTACCCGACGCCCAAGGCACTGGCTCGCCATCTGTACGGCGAGATCGCCGGCGCCGAGGAGTGGCAGTCGGCGAGCACGGCGGTGGCTCCGGTTGCCGCCCTGCCTGCCGTCGAGGACGACCCGATCGTCATCGTGTCGATGGCCTGCCGCTTTCCTGGTGGGGTGAGTTCGCCGGAGGACCTGTGGCGGCTGGTCGCCGAGGGTGGGGACGCGATTTCGGTGTTCCCGGCGGACCGTGGCTGGGATGTGGAGGCGCTGTACGACGCGGACCCGGACCACGCGGGCACGTCGTACGTGCGCGAGGGTGGCTTCCTGTACGGCGCGGCGGAGTTCGATGCGGGGTTCTTCGGGATTTCGCCGCGTGAGGCGCTGGCGATGGATCCGCAGCAGCGGTTGCTGCTGGAGACGTCGTGGGAGGCGTTCGAGCGGGCCGGCATCAATCCGGACGGTCTGCGCGGCAGCCGAGCCGGGGTCTTCATGGGCGTGGTGTCGCAGGACGACTACGGGCCGCGGATGAGTGAGGCCCCGGAGGAGTTCGAGGGCTACCTGCTCACCGGCACCGCCGCGAGCGTGGTCTCGGGTCGGTTGTCGTACACGTTCGGGCTGGAGGGGCCGGCAGTGACGGTGGACACCGCGTGCTCGTCGTCGCTGGTCGCCCTGCATCTCGCGGCGCAGTCCCTGCGGCAGGGCGAGTGCTCGGTGGCGCTCGCCGGTGGTGCGACCGTCATGTCCACGCCGGGGACCTTTGTGGAGTTCAGTCGTCAGCGGGGGCTGGCGGTGGATGGCCGGTGCAAGGCGTTCGCGGCGGGCGCGGACGGCACCGGGTGGGGCGAGGGCGTCGGTGTGCTGGTGCTGGAACGGCTGTCGGACGCGCGGCGCAACGGCCATGAGGTTCTGGCGGTGGTGCGGGGTACGGCGGTGAACCAGGACGGTGCGAGCAACGGCCTGACGGCGCCCAACGGTCCGTCCCAGGAGCGCGTCATCCGCCAGGCGCTGGCGCAGGCCCGTCTCACTCCGGACCAGGTGGATGTGGTGGAGGCGCACGGTACGGGGACGCGGTTGGGTGATCCGATCGAGGCGCAGGCGTTGTTGGCGACCTACGGGCAGGGGCGGGCGGAGGGGCGGCCTCTGTGGTTGGGGTCGTTGAAGTCGAATGTGGGGCATACGCAGGCTGCTGCGGGTGTCGGTGGTGTCATCCTCCACAGCCGGATGAGCTGGGGAAGTCGGTTGACGTGGCGGAGCCGGTTGACGTGGCGGAGCCGATTGGCGTGGGGGAGTCGGACGAGCTGCGGGGGAATGGAGAGCAGGGGGCATCCGACCCGGCTGTCCTGCCGTGGCTGATCGCCGGACGCAGTGCCGGGGCATTGAGGGCGCAGGCGGAGCGGCTGCGGTCACATGTAGCGGCGCGGCCTGAGCTGGAACCGGTGGATGTGGCTTTCACCCTCGCGACGACCCGAGCCGCCATGGACCACCGCGCAGTGGTCCTCGCCGCGGACAGGCCGCGCCTGCTCGATTCCTTGACGGCGATTACCCAGGGCGAAACACCTGCCGGTGTTGTTGAGGGGTGCGTGTCGGGTGGTTCCGGGCGTGTGGGGTTTTTGTTTTCTGGTCAGGGGTCGCAGCGGGTGGGGATGGGGCGTGTTCTTTATGGGGCGTTTCCGGTTTTTGCTGCGGCGGTGGATGAGGTGTGTGGGGCTTTTGACGGTGTGTTGGGTGGGTCGCTGCGTGAGGTGATGTTTGCGGAGGGGGTGGGTGCT
>NZ_JNZA01000089.1 GCF_000717345.1 Streptomyces lydicus
GGCGCCGCTGGTTGCTGGTCGTGCGGGTGAGGTGGGTGTGGCGGCGGTGAATGGTCCGTCGTCGGTGGTGGTGTCGGGTGTTGAGGGTGCGGTGGGGGAGGTTGCCGCGCATTTTGAGGCGTTGGGGCGGCGGGTGCGTCGTTTGCGGGTGAGTCATGCGTTCCATTCGCCGTTGATGGATCCGATGTTGGAGGAGTTTGGTGGGGTGGTGCGGTCGGTGGAGTTTTCTCGGCCGCGGTTGGGGATGGTGGCTGGTGAGGGGGTGTGTGATCCGGAGTTTTGGGTGCGGCATGTGCGGGATGCGGTGCGGTTTGCGGATCAGATTTCCTGGTTGGAGAACGCGGGTGTCTCGACGCGAATTGCACGTCCGAGGCGTGCGGGTGAACTGGGAAGCGTTCCTTGAGGGAAACGGGCACCGTGGTCGTCGCACGACCCTGCCGACCTACGCATTCCAGCGCGAGCGCCACTGGCTGCCGGACCTCGAAAAGTCTGCGAATACTGAAAAGGCTCCGGAGAGCGATAGGGCTGGGGAAACCCCGAAGGCTCAGGACACCGGCAAGGTCCCGGACACCGAAGAGGCCCCGCGCGTCGAGCGGCAGGAACTGAGTCTTGCCGAACGGGTCGCCGCGGCACCGCGCGAGGACGCCGAGCGCCTGCTTCGTGAGGTCGTACGCGTCCAGGTCGCCGTCGTCCTGGGACATGACAGCGCCGACACCGTCAAAATGGAGAGCCGGTTCAAGGAACTCGGGTGTGACTCCTTGATGGCGGTGGAGCTCTGCAGCCGACTCGGCGATGCCACGGGACAGCGTCTGCCCGCGAGCCTCACCTTCGACCACCCGACCCCGAATGCCGTGGTCAGTCACCTGCTGGCGGAAATGCGCCGCGGCCAGGACCTGGAACCGGTGACGGAAACCGCAGCCGGGGACACGGTCGTGCCGCAGGTGAGTGCTGGCTCCGAGGCCGATCCGGCCGAGGACGACCCGATCGCCATCGTGTCGATGGCCTGCCGCTTTCCGGGGGGAATTGCGTCGCCGGAGGACCTGTGGCGGCTCGTCGCGGAGGGCGGGGACGCGATTTCGGTGTTCCCGGCGGACCGTGGTTGGGATGTGGCGGCGCTGTACGACGCGGACCCGGAGCACTCGGGCACCTCGTATGTACGCGAGGGCGGTTTCCTGCACGAGGCGGCGGAGTTCGATCCGGCGTTCTTCGGGATTTCGCCGCGTGAGGCGTTGGCGATGGATCCGCAGCAGCGGTTGCTGCTGGAGACGTCGTGGGAGGCGTTCGAGCGGGCCGGCATCGTGCCACGGTCGCTCCGCGGCTCCAGGACCGGGGTCTTCGTGGGCGCGACCGCCCAGGATTACGGCCCCAGGCTGCACGAGGCGGCCGACGGAGCCGAGGGCTACGCACTGACGGGCACGACCGCGAGCGTGCTGTCGGGCCGGTTGTCGTACACGTTCGGGCTGGAGGGGCCGGCGGTGACGGTGGACACCGCGTGCTCGTCGTCGCTGGTCGCCCTGCACCTGGCCGTGCGGGCGCTCCGGCAGGGCGAGTGCACGCTCGCGCTGGCGAGCGGCGCGACGGTGATGTCCCACCCCGGAATGTTCGTCGAGTTCAGTCGTCAGCGGGGATTGGCGGCGGACGGCCGGTGCAAGGCGTTCGCGGCCGGTGCGGACGGCACCGGGTGGGCTGAAGGCGTCGGTGTGCTGGTGCTGGAGCGCCTGTCGGACGCGCGCCGTAACGGTCATGAGGTCCTGGCGGTGGTGCGGGGTACGGCGGTGAACCAGGACGGTGCGAGCAACGGCCTGACGGCCCCGAACGGTCCCTCGCAGCAGCGGGTGATCCGGCAGGCGCTGGCCGACGCCCGTCTGTCGCCGTCCGAGGTGGATGTGGTGGAGGCGCACGGTACGGGGACCCGGCTGGGTGATCCGATCGAGGCGCAGGCGTTGCTGGCGACGTACGGGCAGGGGCGGGCGGAGGGGCGGCCTCTGTGGTTGGGGTCGTTGAAGTCGAATGTGGGGCATACGCAGGCTGCTGCGGGTGTCGGTGGTGTCATC
>NZ_JNZA01000090.1 GCF_000717345.1 Streptomyces lydicus
TCCCTCCATAGACGCACAGGCCGAGGGCGACGGGGTGCCTGGTAAGGCCCCATGCCGAGGAACCGAGGGGCACGGCGAACTCGCGGGATGTTGCACACGCCGTGCGCATGGCCGGGCATCAGGCGAAGCGGACTTCGCGCGAGGCGGCGGAGGCCGTGGCGAACGCGAGCAGCCGGCCGCCCTCCTCGGTGAGCGCGGCGCGGTCCCCGGCACGCAGGGTACCGAAGGGCTCCAGGACGAGGACGGCGGCACCGCGCGTCTGCTCGACGCGCCACACGCCCGCCACGAACCCGTCCACCAGGAACGTCGACCTGATCAGCCCGTTCCGCGTGAAGACGAGCTTGCGCTGCTCCTCGGTGAGGATGCGGGCGCGGTCGGCGTGGGAGAGCAGGATGTTGTCGAACTCCGGCAGGAAGCGCACCGGGGCGGGGGTGTTCGCGTCGGGGCGGGGGGCCTCCGGCAGGTCGAGCAGTTCGCGGCCGTTCTCGTCGCGGAAGACCGCCAGCCGCGGCCGGAGCCGGTTCACCGCGTCGGCGAGCCGGGTCATGCCGGACCAGACCTGGATGTCCTTGACCGTGGCCGGCCCGAAGGCCGCCAGGTAGCGTTCGACCATCAGGTCCGGTGCCGCCAGCCCGGCGACGGGCCGGCCGAGCCACGCCTCGGCGCTGGTGTGCACGGCCTGCCCGCTCTCGCCCCACAGCCCGCGCGGCGGCACCTGCACGAGCGGTACCAGGTTGCGCACGGCGTTGGCGAGGGCGAAGGGGTCCCGGTCCGGCCACCGCTCGGCGAGCAGGGTGCCCAGGCCGCCCAGCGTGAGCGGCTCCCGCTCGACCAGCTCGCGGCCCAGCTCGGCCACCTTCTCGACGTCGAGCCCTTCGAGCTTGCGCCCGAAGGCGCCCTTCAGCCCCTGCCGCAGGGCGCCCTGCAGGACGGGGCGCAGTGCGACGCAGTCGTCCGCCGTGACCAGGTGGATCGTGCCGCGCATCAGACCCACCCGGACCACCTCGCGGTTCCTGACGAGGGAGGCCAGGTCCTCGATGCGGAAGCCGGCGAGCCGCGTCCACAGGCCGATGTAGGGCGGGTTCGGCGCCTGTGCCTGCATGCCCACCAGGTGCGCGACCGCCCGCCCCGCTGGCATCGCGGACCGCTCCAGCAGCAACTGCCGGGCCAGTAGGCTCCGGTTGAGCGCCCGATGGTCCAGCACCTTCACGTCTCCTGTCACCACGACGGGATTCCCTTCCTCGTGTCCACTCACGAAAACACGGTGGCTGCCTCGGACCGCGCCCGGGACGCCACCGCCGTACTGCGATGCCGCTCAGCTCATGCGCACCAGCATCGTGCTGCTGTACGTGCAGTCGAGCAGGGCGGCGCACGCCGCCGGGAGCTGACCGGTGCCGCCCTCGACGACCGTGTGCAGGAACACGTTGCGTCCCTCCCGCAGCCACGGGCCGAACCGCGCGTTCCACTCCTCGATCTGGTCCGGGGTGTGCAGCGTGGCGAAGCCGCGCAGCATCAGGTCCTTGGTGATAGCCGACATCAGCGGCATCCGCGGGCTGCCGTCATCGCCCCCGCCGTGTGCAACATCCCGCGAGTTCGCCGTGCCCCTCGGTTCCTCGGCATGGGGCCTTACCAGGCACCCCGTCGCCCTCGGCCTGTGCGTCTATGGAGGGA
>NZ_JNZA01000091.1 GCF_000717345.1 Streptomyces lydicus
GCGGCGGATTTCGATGCGGGGTTCTTCGGGATTTCGCCGCGTGAGGCGTTGGCGATGGATCCGCAGCAGCGGTTGCTGCTGGAGACGTCGTGGGAGGCGTTCGAGCGGGCCGGCATCGACCCGCAGACGCTGCGCGGCAGCAGCACCGCGGTCTTCGCCGGGGTCAGCTACCACGATTACGGCTCGCGTCTTCAGGAGGCGCCCGAGGGCGTCGAGGGCTACTTGGGCACGGGAAACACGGCGAGCATCGCCTCGGGCCGGGTCTCCTACCTCCTGGGGCTGGAGGGCCCCGCCGTCACGCTGGACACCGGTTGCTCGTCGTCGCTGGTCGCCGTGCATCTGGCCGCGCAGTCGCTGCGCCAGGGAGAATCCTCGCTGGCGCTCGCCGGCGGCGCGTCCGTCATGGCCGTACCCACCTCCTTCACGGAGTTCAGCCGACAGCGCGGGCTGTCCGTCGACGGCCGGTGCCGGGCGTTCTCGGCGGACGCGGACGGCATGGGCATGGCCGAAGGAGCCGCCATGCTGCTGCTGGAGCGGCTGTCGGACGCGCGGCGCAACGGCCACCCGGTCCTGGCCGTGGTACGCGGCACCGCGATGAACCAGGACGGTGCGAGCAACGGCCTCACCGCGCCGAACGGTCCCTCGCAGCAGCGCGTGATCCGCCAGGCGCTGGCCAACGCCCGTCTGTCGCCGTCCGAGGTGGACGCGGTGGAGGCGCACGGTACGGGGACCCGGCTGGGCGATCCGATCGAGGCGCAGGCGTTGCTGGCGACGTACGGGCAGGGCCGGGCGGAGGACCGGCCGCTGTGGCTCGGTTCGGTGAAGTCGAACATCGGCCACACCCAGGCCGCGGCCGGCGCGGCCGGGGTCATCAAGATGGTCAAGGCCCTGGAACAAGGGCAGTTGCCTCGAACCCTGCATGCCGCCGAGCCGGCGCCCCAGGTGGACTGGTCGGCGGGAGCCGTGGAGCTACTGACGGAGGAGCGGGAGTGGCCGTCGTCCCCGGAGCGGGTGCGGCGGGCCGGTGTCTCGTCGTTCGGGATCAGCGGCACCAACGCACATCTCGTACTGCTGGGACCGGTTGAGGTGGGGCGGTCGTTGGCGGTGTCGCGGTCGGCGTTCGAGCGGCGTGCGGTGGTGCTGGGCACCGACCGGGGTGCGTTGTTGGGGGCGCTGGGTGCGGTGTCTCGCGGTGAGGTGCCGGCGGCGGGTGTGGTGGAGGGTGCGGTCCGTGAGGTGGGCCGGACGGTTCTGGTTTTCCCTGGTCAGGGGTCGCAGTGGGTCGGGATGGGCGCGGAGTTGATCGCGTCGTCTCCCGCTTTCGCCGAGTCGATGCGGCGGTGCGCGGAGGCGCTGGCTCCGTTCGTTGACTGGGATTTGCTGGAGGTTGTGTCCGAGGGCCGTGGGTTGGACCGGGTGGATGTGGTGCAGCCGGTGACGTGGGCGGTGATGGTGTCGCTTGCGGAGTTGCCATCGCTTTGCCTGAACCCGAGGTACGGGACCGACTGAAGTCGCAGACGGGTCTCGGTCTCGCTGCCGTCAACGGCCCCCTGTCCACCGTCATTTCGGGCGATGCGGCTGCCGTCGAGGCGTTCGTGGTGGCCTGTGAGGCTGATGGGGTTCGGGCGCGTCGTATTGCGGTGGATTACGCGTCGCATTCGGCGCATGTGGAGGCCATCGAGCAGGAGCTGCTGACCGTCCTGAAGGACGTACGGCCGCAGGCGGGCAGTGTCCCCTTCTACTCAACGGTCGAGAACGCCTTCCTCGACACCGAGATCCTGGATGCCGCCTACTGGTACCGGAACCTGCGGCATCAAGTGCAGTTCGAGGCCGGTATTCGGGCGCTGGCGGCGGACGGTTTCACCACGTTCGTGGAGTCCAGCGCACACCCGGTGCTGACCGTCGGCATTCAGGAGACGCTCGACGATACGGACACCGAAGCCGTCGTCACAGGATCACTTCGCCGTGACGAAGGTGGGCTGGAGCGTTTCCTGACCTCGGCCGCCGAGCTGTACGTCACCGGTGTACCGGTCGACTGGACGCCGTTCCTTGCAGGTGAAGGCACCCGGCCCGTCGACCTGCCGACTTATGCCTTCCAGCGTGAGCGCTTCTGGCTGGAAGCCTCCGCTTCGGCTGCCGGTGACATGGCGGCTGCCGGGCTGACGACTGCGAGCCATCCGTTGTTGGGGGCGGCGGTTGAGGTTGCCGGGTCGGATGAGGTGTTGTTCACCGGGAGGTTGTCGCTGGAGTCGCATCCGTGGCTGGCGGATCATGCGGTGGCCGGGACGGTGTTGTTGCCGGGTACGGCGTTTGTGGAGCTTGCGGTGCGTGCCGCCGGTGGGAGCGGAACCGATCGGGATCGAGGGCTACTACGACCGGCTCGCCGCGCAGGGATACGGATACGGCCCGGCCTTCCACGGGCTGCGGGCGGCCTGGCGGCGCGGCGACGAGCTGTTCGCCGAGGTCCAGCTGCCCGAGGCGGTAGCGGCGGACGCGGCGGCCTTTGGCCTGCACCCCGCCCTGCTGGACGCCGCCCTGCACACGCTGGGCCTCGGAGCGGTGCCCGACGTGGGTGAGGGACGGGCGCGTCTGCCGTTCTCCTGGAGCGGGGTGTCGCTCCACCGGACGGGTGCCGCCGGGCTCCGCGTACGGGTCACGCCGCTGGACCAGGACACCGTCGCGGTGACGGTCGCCGACCCCACGGGTGCACCGGTGGCGTCGATCGAGTCACTGGTCACCCGGCCGGTCTCCACCGAGTCGCTCAGGGCCGCGAGTTCGCCCGTGCGCGACGCGATGTTCGCGGTGGACTGGCACCAGCTCCCGGCGGCCGGCAGCGCGGCTCCCGTGCGTCATTGGGCCGTCCTGGGAAGTGGCGAGGGGGCGGACGTCACAGACGGGGCGGCCGCGGGACACGTGGCCGGTCTGGTCAGCGCGCTGGAGCGTTCCGGCGGGACCGTGTCCTGCCACGCCGACCTGGCCGCTCTCGCTGCCGCCCAGTCGCAGTCGCCGCACGACGTTCCCGACGTCGTGGTCCTCCCGTGCCTCGCGGGGGACCGCGAGGCCGCCGGGCTCGCCGAGGCCACCCATGACGCGCTCCGCCGGGTTCTCGGAGTGGTGCAGGCATGGCTGGACGATGAGCTTTTCGCCTCGTCGCGGCTGGTCGTGCTCACCCGAGGTGCGGTCGCGACCACACCCGACGAAACGGAGCTAGACCTTCCGCATGCCGCCGTGTGGGGTTTGTTGCGGTCGGCGCAGTCGGAGCATCCGGACCGGTTCGTGCTGGTGGACGTGGATACAGCCATGGACACGGACATGGACACGGACATGGACACGGACATGGACACGGACATGGACACGGCCGTGGACTCGGGCACGGACTCGGGCGTGGAGTCGGACGCGGGTATGGGCTCCGTGCGGGTGTTGGGTTCGGTGGTGGCGTGTGGGGAGCCGCAGGTTGCGGTGCGTGGGGGAGTGTTGTGGGTGCCTCGTGTTGTTCGGGCGCGGGTGCCGGTGGTGGGTGCGCAGG
>NZ_JNZA01000092.1 GCF_000717345.1 Streptomyces lydicus
GAGAGGCGTTCGACGCCGCGCAGGAGGGCGGAGTGGTCCAGGCCGCCGTCGCCTTGTGCGCGCAGGGAGGCGACGAGGGAGGCGACGAGGGTGCCCACGGGCAGGGCGGCGCCGACGGTGCGGGCGGCGTCGGTGACGATGCCCATGTCCTTGTGGTGCAGGTCGACGCGGAAGCCGGGCTTGAAGTCGCGGTTTTTGAAGTTGTCGGTCTTGCGGGCCAGGACGGTGGAGCCGGCCAGGCCCCCGCCCAGGACGTCGAGGGCGGCGGCGAGGTCGACGCCGGACTTCTCCAGGAAGACCACCGCTTCGGCGCAGGCTTGGATGTTGACGGCGACGATGAGCTGGTTGGCGGCCTTGACGGTCTGACCGGAGCCGTGCGGGCCGCACAGCACGATGGTCTTGCCCAGGGCCTGAAGCATCGGGCGTGCGGCGTCGAAGTCGGCCTGGTAGCCACCGACCATGATCGACAGGACGGCTTCGATGGCGCCGGCCTCGCCGCCGGAGACGGGTGCGTCCAGGACGCGGATGCCCTTGTCGCCGGCGGCCTTGGCCAGGTCGATGGAGGTCTGCGGGGTGATCGAGGACATGTCGATCAGCAGGGTGCCGGGCTTGGCGTTCTCCACGATGCCGTCGGGGCCGTAGGCGATGGCCTCGACCTGCGGGGAGGCCGGGACCATGGTGATCACCACGTCGGCGTCCTGGACGGCCTCGGCGATCGAACCGGCCGCGGTGCCACCGTTGTCGGCCAGCCGCTGCAGCTTGTCCTGCTCCAGGGTGTAGCCGGTCACGGCGTAGCCGGCCTTGATCAGGTTCTCGGCCATGGGGGAGCCCATGATGCCCAGGCCGATCCACGCGATCTTGGGAAGGGTGCTCATGAAGTGCCTTTCATGCATCTGAACGAGGAGGAGAAGTGCGGGCAGGCGGCGCGCTCAGGCACGCGCCGCCCGTCCGCGGTCACTTCGCGGCGCGCAGCGGGGCCGGCAGCCAGGCGAACGACGAAGCACTCGGGGCGTCGCCCGGCTTGTACTCCAGGCCGATCCAGCCGTCGTAGCCGGCCTTCTTCAGGCGGTCGAGCAGGGCATCGAAGTCCAGCTCGCCGGTGCCGGGGGCGCCGCGGCCGGGGTTGTCGGCGATCTGCACGTGCGCGGTCTTGCCGGTGCAGCGGTCGATGACCTCCTCCAGGTCCTCGCCGTTCATCGACAGGTGGTAGAGGTCCATCAGGAACTTCGCGTTACCCAACCCGGTCGCGGCGTTGACCGCGTCGACGACCTCGATGGCCTTCGGCGCCGAGACGATCGGGCAGGCCGGCGACTCGGGGGCGTTGAGCGCCTCGATCAGCAACGTGCCCCCCACCTCGGCCACCGCACGGGCCGCGAAGGCGAGGTTCTCCAGCGCGAGACGGTCCTGCTCCTCGGGCGAGACACCCTCGACCCGGTTGCCGTACA
>NZ_JNZA01000093.1 GCF_000717345.1 Streptomyces lydicus
CCGCTCGACCGCCTCCCACGACGTCTCCAGCAGCAACCGCTGCTGCGGATCCATCGCCAACGCCTCACGCGGCGAAATCCCGAAGAACCCCGCATCGAAGTCGCCCGCGTCGTAGAGGAATCCGCCCTCGCAGGAGTAGGTCGTGCCGGGGTGGTCCGGGTCCGGGTGGTAGAGCTCCTCGGTGTGCCAGCCGCGGTCGGCGGGGAAGTCGGAGATCACGTCGCTGCCGGAGGCGACGAGCTGCCACAGCTGTTCCGGGGTGCGGACGCCGCCCGGGTAGCGGCAGGCCATGGAGACGATGACGACCGGGTCGTCGTCGGCCTCGGAGAGCGAGCACGCGGGCGGGACCGTGGGCGTGGGCACCGGCGCGCTCGCCGTTCCGCCCGCCCCGGTGACCTCACCGGTGAGGTGACGGGCCAGCGCCTCGGGCGTGGGGTGGTCGAAGACCAGCGTCGCGGGCAGCTGGAGCCCGGTCGACGCGGTGAGACGGTTACGCAGCTCCAGGGCGGTCAGCGAGTCGAAGCCCAGCTCGTTGAAGGCCCGCTCGGCGGGCACCTCGTCAGGCCCCGCATAGCCCAGGATCTCGGCGGTCTGCTCACAGACCAGGCGCAGGCCGGCCTCTTGGCGCTCGTCCTCGGGCAGCGCGCGCAGGCGCTGGGCGAAGGACTGCGCCGGATCCGCGTCCGGGGCCTCCGCCGCAGCGCGACGCAAGGTCTTCGGCACCAGCCCGCGCAGCATGGCCGGTACGTCACCGGACCCGTCGGCGGCTGCCCGCAGCGCGGGGAGGTCCAGCCGGAGCGGCACGAGGTGCGCCTCTTCCGTGGCGCAGGCCGCGTCGAACAGCGCCAGGCCGTCGCCCGTGGAGAGCCCCTGGACGCCGGACCGGCTCAGCCGGTGACGGTCGGTGTCGGTCAGCTCGTCCGTCATGCCGCCGGAGGTGTCCCACAGGCCCCAGCCGAGGGAGGTGGCGGGCAGGCCGAGCGCTCGACGTCGCTGTGCCAACGCGTCCAAAAACGCATTCGCCGCCGCATAACTCCCCTGCCCCGGACCACCCAACGTCCCCGCCGCAGAAGAAAACAGCACAAACGCCTTCAGA
>NZ_JNZA01000094.1 GCF_000717345.1 Streptomyces lydicus
ATAAGAGACAGGGGGGAGGGGGCGGGGGAAGCGCCCGTGAGCCGGGAAAGGCGGATGGAGAAGCGCCGGGTGAGCGAAGCGCCGGGTGAGCGGTGAAAGGGCCTGGAAATCCGCGGGCGGGCAGGGGCCTCAGGGCGGGCAGCGGGCAGCGGGGAGGGCGGGAGAGGGGCGAAGGACGCCCGGACGAGTCAGGATTGGGGCGGGGAAGCACGGTTGCCCGGAGAAGGGCGCGGCGGAAGACGGCGGCGGAGGCCGTGCACCTGCCGCGCGGGGGCGGGCAAGTGCGGGGGCGGGGGCCAGGCGTTCAGGTGCGGCGGGAGGTGAGGGCGCACGCGGCGGCCGTCGTGGCGGCGGCGATCGCGACGGTCGCGGCGAGCGGGAGCCAGGGCGTGTTGACGGTGCCGTGGGCGGAGCCGGTGACCAGGCCCGTGACGGCGGCGTTGGCGGGCGACGCGCCGAGGACGAGCAGCAGCAGCGCGGCGGTCAGTCCCGTGGGGATGCCCCAGCCCGGGTTGCGCAGGACCGGCCAGTTGCACAACGTGCCGATCGCGGTGCCCAGCAGCAGGCAGGCCAGCGCGGCGAGCAGCCCCGCGGTGGTCGCGGGCAGGACCGGGACGGCCACGCGGTGGTCACCGGAGTGCGGGTCGGAGAGCAGGAGCACCACCACCGCCCCCAGGAGCGCGAGCAGCGCCCCGGCACCGACCGCGGTCAGCACGCACGCGAGGTGCCCCCGGCCCGGCCCGGCGGCGGCAGCGGTACAACTGCGGGCGGCCGGTGGCTCGTTGGTGACGCAGACCCGGGTGAGCCATACGGCGACCGGGAGCAAGCCGGCCGCGGCCCAGCCGAACGCGTCGAGGATCGGGGCGCCGCTCTGGACACCGACGGCGAGGAACGCCGCGTAGAGGATGACCGGCGGCAGCCAGCGATGCGAGCCGAGGAGCAGCGCCGCCTGGTAGCGGAGAAGAGCGATCACGGAAGCGGCGCCTCGTCGAAGTCGGAGTCGTAGCGGGGGTCGGGGTGGGGATCGGGGTCGGGGCGGGGGCCGGGATCGGGGT
>NZ_JNZA01000095.1 GCF_000717345.1 Streptomyces lydicus
TGCCGGAGGGGGTCCGGGCGCCGGTGATGCGGTTCAGTTCGGCCTCGCCGGAGCGGACCTGGGTGGACTGCGGGGTGATGCCGGCGTCGGCCATCAGGCGGTCCATCTCGCGGCGCTGGTTGGGCAGGACCAGGGTGACGACGCTGCCGGACTCGCCGGCGCGGGCGGTGCGTCCGCCGCGGTGCAGGTAGTCCTTGTGGTCGCTGGGCGGGTCGACGTTGACGACGAGGTCGAGGTTGTCGACGTGGATGCCGCGGGCGGCGACGTTGGTGGCCACCAGCACCGTGACGTGGCCGGTCTTGAACTGGGCCAGGGTGCGGGTGCGCTGCGGCTGGGACTTGCCGCCGTGCAGGGCGGCGGCGCGGACGCCGCTGTTCAGCAGGTGCCGGGTGAGCTGGTCCACGGAGTGCTTGGTGTCCAGGAACAGGATCGAGCGGCCTTCGCGGGCGGCGATCTCGGTGGTGGTGGCGTGCTTGTCGGCGCCGTGGACGTGCAGCAGGTGGTGTTCCATCGTGGTGACGGCGCCCGCCGACGGGTCGACGGAGTGGACCACCGGGTCGCTGAGGTAGCGCCGGACCAGGCGGTCGACGTTGCGGTCCAAGGTGGCCGAGAAGAGCATCCGCTGCCCCTCGGGCTGGACCTGGTCGAGCAGGGCGGTGACCTGGGGCATGAAGCCCATGTCGGCCATCTGGTCGGCCTCGTCCAGCACCGTGATGCCGACCTCGTCCAGGTGGCAGTCACCGCGCTCGATGAGGTCCTTGAGCCGCCCCGGTGTGGCGACCACGACCTCGGCGCCGGCGCGCAGCGCGCCGGCCTGGCGGCCGATCGACATGCCGCCGACGACGGTGGCCAGCCGCAGCGTCAGCGAACGGGCGTAGGGGGTCAGGGCGTCGGTGACCTGCTGAGCCAGCTCCCGGGTGGGGACCAGGATCAGCGCCAGGGGCCGACG
>NZ_JNZA01000096.1 GCF_000717345.1 Streptomyces lydicus
CCCGGCCGGCAGCTCGAAGCGGACCAGGCCGCCCGCGTGCGTCGGCTGCGCCGGGCGCGGCCGGTCGGTGGGCAGCGCCAGCTCCTGCGGCAGGTCGGACAGCGCACCGGTCCAGAACTCCGCCTGCTCCTCCCCCACCTCCGCCAGCACCTCACGCTGCCACAAGGTGTAGTCGGCGTACTGCACCGGCAACGGCACCCACCGCGGCACCTCACCCGCCACGCGCGCCGCGTACGCAACCGAGACATCCCGCAACAGCGGCGCCTCGGACCACCCGTCGCTGGCAATGTGATGCAGCGTCAGCAACAGCACATGCTCATCCACGGCCGACGAGAACAACGCCACCCGAAACGGCAACTCCGACGCCAAGACGAAGGGCGTGAAGGCTGCTTCCTGGATCAGGGCGGGCAGGTCATCGCCGGCGCACTGCACCACCGAGACCTTGGTCCCCGCCTGTTCGGGCGGCAGGATCCGCTGGAAGGGCTCGCCGTCGACATCGGGGAAGACCGTGCGCAGGGACTCGTGGCGGGCCACGACGTCCTCGATCGCCTGTTGCAGGGCCTCCAGGTCCACCGGGCCGTCGATGCGGAAGGCGAAGGGGGCGTTGTAGGTCGGGCTCTGCTCCAGACGGTCCAGGAACCACAGCCGCTGCTGCGCGAACGACAACGGCAGCACCTCAGGACGCGGACGGGCAGTCACCGCAGGTCGCGCCGCGACTCCGTCGTCGGCCAGATGCTGCACCAGACCGGCCACCGTCGGCGCACCGAAGAGCGTCCGCACGCCCAACTCCACACCCAGCACCGAACGGATCCGACTGATCAACCGCGTCGCCTTGAGCGAATGCCCACCCAGAGCGAAGAAGTTGTCGTCCACCCCGACACTGGGCACCTCCAGCACCTGGGCG
>NZ_JNZA01000097.1 GCF_000717345.1 Streptomyces lydicus
GCTGACCCGGCTCGGTGCCGGCACCGACATCCCGCTCGGGACCCCCACCGCAGGACGCACCGATCAGGCCCTCGACGACCTCGTCGGCTTCTTCGTCAATACGTTGGTGCTGCGTACCGACACGTCCGGCAATCCGACGTTCGCGGAGTTGCTCCAGCGGGTGCGGGAGGCGGACCTGGCGGCCTTTGCGCACGAGGAGCTGCCGTTCGACCGGATCGTGGAGGAGCTCAACCCCGACCGCACCAGCGGCCGGCACCCCCTGTTCCAGACCATGCTCGTGCTCCAGAACAACGCCGAGGCGACCTTCCACCTCGCCGACACCACCGTCACCCCCCACTCCCTCGACACGCTCCCCTCCAAGTTCGACCTCAGCTGGAGCTTCGCGGAGCAAGAGAACGCCGACGGTAATCCGGCCGGGATGTCCGCCGCGTTGGTGTTCGCCACCGATCTCTTCGATGCCGATACGGCCGAGGTGTTGCACCGGCTGTTCGTGCGGGTGGTGGCGGCGGTGATCGCGGAACCGGATACCGGTGTGGAGGGGGTGGCGGTCTTCGAGTCCGCGGAGCAGGAGCGGGCGTTGCTGCGGCGTAGCGAGGAGCGGCGCAGCGAACTGCGGCGCAGCGCGGAGCGTCGTTCCGCTGTGGACGCTTCCGGGGCCGAGGGCGGTGTGGGTCGTGGGCCGCGGTCGGTGCAGGAGGAGCTGCTGTGCGGCTTGTTCGCCCAGGTGCTGGAGGTGCCCAGTGTCGGGGTGGACGACAACTTCTTCGCTCTGGGTGGGCATTCGCTCAAGGCGACGCGGTTGATCAGTCGGAGCCCGCCCCCGTCCTGAGGTGCTGCCGTTGTCGTTCGCGCAGCAGCGGTTGTGGTTCCTGGACCGTTTCGAGCAGAGCCCGACCTACAACGCGCCGTTCGCGTTCCGTGTGCGGGGTGCGGTGGATGTGGCGGCGCTGCGGCTGGCGGTCAATGATGTGGTGGCGCGC
>NZ_JNZA01000098.1 GCF_000717345.1 Streptomyces lydicus
AGGGACCCGCACATGCCGTACTTCGAAGGCTCCGACAAAACAAGCCTGTTCTACACCGACTGGGGCCAGGGCAAGCCGGTGGTGTTCGTGGCCGGCGCCTGGCTCAGCAGCAGCGCATGGGAGTTCCAGATGCTGCCGCTGTCCGAACAGGGCCTGCGCTGCGTCGCCTTCGACAAGCGCGGCCACGGCCGCTCGGACTGGGTCGGGCACGGCTTCGACTACGACACCCTCGCCGATGACCTCGCCGCACTGCTCGACCACCTCGACCTGCGCGACGTCACCCTGGTCGCGCACTCGATGGGCGGCGGGGAAGTGATCCGCTACCTCTCCCGGCACGGCTACGACCGCATCAGCAAGGTGGTCCTGATCGCCGTCACCGCCCCGCTGATGCTCCAGACCCCCGACAACCCCGAAGGGATCGACCGAAGCCTCTTCGACACCCTGGGCGCCGAGCGGACCAAGGACCGCCCGCGGTGGATGGCCCAGAACGCCCAGGCGTTCTTCGCCACGCATCTGGGCAACCAGGTCTCCAGCGAACTCATCGCCTGGACGGTGCAAAGATGCCTCGACTGCTCGGCCAAGGCAGCCGTCGAGGTCGTCGAGACCGGCTTCTCCACCGACCTGCGCAAAGAAGCAGGCGCCCTCCAGGTGCCGACACTGATCCTCCACGGCGACGCCGACGCCTCCGCCCCCCTCCACCTCACCGGACGCCGCCTGGCACAACTCGTACCCGACAAC
>NZ_JNZA01000099.1 GCF_000717345.1 Streptomyces lydicus
CGTCGAGACACCCGCGTTCTCCAACCAGGAAATCTGATCCGCAAACCGCACCGCATCCCGCACATGCCGCACCCAAAACTCCGGATCACACACCCCCTCGCCAGCCACCATCCCCAACCGCGGCCGAGAAAACTCCACCGACCGAACTACCCGACCAAATTCCTCCAACATCGGATCCATCAACGGCGAATGGAACGCATGACTCACCCGCAAACGACGCACCCGCCGCCCCAACGCCTCAAAATGCGCGGCAATCTCCCCCACCGCACCCTCAGCACCCGACACCACCACCGACGACGGACCATTCACCGCCGCCACACCCACCTCACCCGCACGACCAGCAACCAGCGGCGCCACCTCACCCTCCGACGCCACCAACGACACCATTGCCCCACCACCAGGCAACGCCTGCATCAACCGACCCCGCGCAGCCACCACCCGCACCGCATCAGCCAACGACCACACACCCGCCACATACGCAGCCGCCAGCTCCCCCACCGAATGCCCCGCAACAAAATCAGCCCGCACCCCCCACGACTCCACCAACCGAAACAGCCCCACCTCAACCGCAAACAACGCCGGCTGAGCAAACTCCGTACGCTCCAAAACCCCCTCAGCACCCACCCCCTCCGCAAACATCACCTCACGCAGCGACCCACCCAACACACCGTCAAAAGCCCCACACACCTCATCCACCGCCGCAGCAAAAACCGG
>NZ_JNZA01000100.1 GCF_000717345.1 Streptomyces lydicus
CGGCCGCGGCCAGCACCCCGCCGGCCTCCTCATACGCCTCAGAGAACCGCAGACCCCACGACGGGCCGTGCAGCAGCGCAAGATTGGTCGAGCAGTGCGCCACATCCAGATCCGCCGGGCCCCAGGAGGTCGCTGCCCAGTCGACGACCCCCGTGATCCGGGCATCTGCCGGCCTTGAGGGCCCCACGTCGAACAGCACGTTGCCGGGTTGGAAGTCCCGGTGCAGGAATCGCCCTTCAAAGGGCGGCGCAGGTTTGCGGATCACGTCGATCGCCGCCGCCCATGCCGCCGCGTCGGCCCCCTTCGGAGTCACGACGGTGTCGGCGGTCGTCAACGTCACATACCCCCGGGGCCGCACGGCGGGTTGCAACGCGTGGATCGCCACGAGTTGCCGGGCCAGCAGAGGGACGCGCGTCTCCAATCCCTCATCGTCGAGGACTGTCCGTCCCGCCAGATGTGTCCTCAGGAGTGATGGATACTCGCAATGCGCTGCGGTCGGATCAACCGCGACCAGTCCAGGAGCCGGCACGCCGGTCCCCGTGAGCAGGGTCAGGGCGTCGGCCTCCCTGGTCAGCCCGTCCTCGGCGTGCTCCACGTTGACGAAGGTCCGCAGCACCAGGTCACGGGTGCTTCCGTCCGGCGCGCCGATGGTCAGCCGCCGTATTTCGGCAGTGAT
>NZ_JNZA01000101.1 GCF_000717345.1 Streptomyces lydicus
CGGCCGCGGCCAGCACCCCGCCGGCCTCCTCATACGCCTCAGAGAACCGCAGACCCCACGACGGGCCGTGCAGCAGCGCGAGATTGGTCGAGCAGTGCGCCACATCCAGATCCGCCGGCCCCCAGGAGGTCGCTGCCCAGTCGACGACCCCCGTGATCCGGGCATCTGCCGGCCTTGAGGGCAGCACGTCGAACAGCACGTTGCCGGGTTGGAAGTCCCGGTGCAGGAATCGCCCTTCATAGGGCGGCGCAGGTTTGCGGATCACGTCGATCGCCGCGGCCCATGCCGCTGCGTCGGCGCCCTTCGGAGTCACGACGGTGTCGGCGGTCGTCAACGTCACGTACCCCCGGGGCCGCACGGCGGGTCGCAACGCGTGGATCGCCACGAGTTGCCGGGCCAGCAGAGGGACGCGCGTCTCCACTCCCTCATCGTCGAGGACTGTCCGTCCCGCCAGATGTGTCCTCAGAAGCGATGGATACTCGCAATGCGCTGCGGTCGGATCAACCGCGACCAGTCCGGGAGCCGGCACGCCGGTCCCCGTGAGCAGGGTCAGGGCGCCGGCCTCCCTGTTCAGCCAGTCCTCGGCGTGCTCCACGTTGACGAAGGTCCGCAGCACCAGGTCACGGGTGCTTCCGTCCGGCGCGCCGATGGTCAGCCGCCGTATTTCGGCAGTGAT
>NZ_JNZA01000102.1 GCF_000717345.1 Streptomyces lydicus
AAGACCGTGCCGGCCTCCTTGCGCAGCTCGCGGATGCGGGCCTCGGAGCGCTTCTGGAAGCTGCGGTCGCCGGTGGCCAGGGCCTCGTCGATCATCAGCACGTCGTGGTCCTTGGCCGCGGCGATGGAGAACCGCAGCCGGGCGGCCATACCGGAGGAGTAGGTGCGCATCGGCAGCGAGATGAAGTCGCCCTTCTCGTTGATGCCGGAGAAGTCGACGATGCCGTCGTAGCGCTCGCGGATCTGCTCCCGCGACATGCCCATGGCCAGACCGCCGAGAACGACGTTCTTCTCACCGGTCAGGTCGTTCATCAACGCCGCGTTGACGCCCAGCAGCGAGGGCTGCCCATGGGTGTAGACCTTGCCGCGCTCGGCGGGCAGCAGGCCGGCCACCGCCTTGAGCAGCGTGGACTTGCCCGAGCCGTTGGAGCCGATCAGGCCGATCGACTCACCGCGGTAGGCGGTGAAGGACACGCCCTTGACCGCGTGCACCTCGCGCACACCGGTCGACGGCTTGCGGCGGATGATCCGGTTCAGCGCCGCGGTGGCACTGCCCCGGCCCGCACCGGTGCCGTAGACGCGGTAGACGATGTGCAGATCGTCCGCGATCACCGTCGGGAT
>NZ_JNZA01000103.1 GCF_000717345.1 Streptomyces lydicus
TCCGGAGTTTTGGGTGCGGCATGTGCGGGATGCGGTGCGGTTTGCGGATCAGATTTCCTGGTTGGAGAACGCGGGTGTCTCGACGTTTGTGGAGATGGGACCGGGCGGCGTACTGACCGCCATGACACAGGACTGTGTCACCCGCCCCGACGCCCTCCTCGTGCCCATGCTCCAGAAGAACCTGCCGGAGGATCACGCAATTCTCCAGGCACTGGCGGAATTGCACGTCGGCGGTGTCGCGGTTGATTGGGACGCATTCTTCGCCGAGCGCGGCGGCCGGCGCGTAGAGCTGCCCACCTACGCCTTCCAGCGGCAGCACTACTGGCTCGATGGCGCTTCCGGCCGACGCGAGCGCGAGCGTGACCGGGACGCCGGCCGCGGCGAGGGCCTGGGCCAGGGCGAGAGCCAGGGCCGGACATCCAGGTCACCTGCGGACTCCTGGCGTTATCGGGTGATGTGGAAGCCGGTGGCGGTTGAGGGTTCGGTGCCGGTGGTGGCGGGTCGGTGGCTGGTGGTGGTGCCGGCTGGGTTTGAGAGTGACGCCGCGGTGATGGGCGTCGTGGCTGCGTTGGAGGAGCGCGGCGTTGAGGTGCGACGGGTGGTGATTG
>NZ_JNZA01000104.1 GCF_000717345.1 Streptomyces lydicus
GCCAACGCGTCCAAAAACGCATTCGCCGCCGCATAACTCCCCTGCCCCGGACCACCCAACGTCCCCGCCGCAGAAGAAAACAGCACAAACGCCTTCAGATCCACACCCCGCGACACCTCATCCAACACCACCGCCCCGTCCACCTTCGGCCGCAGCACACCCCCCACCCGCTCCGGCGACAACGACCCCACCACACCGTCATCCAACACACCCGCCGCATGCACCACAGCCGAAATCCGATGCGCAGCAAACACCCCCGCCAACACACCACGATCCGCCACATCACACGCCACCAACGCCGCATCGGCACCCAACTCACGTACCTCAGCGGCTAGTTGCTCAGCAGCACGACGCGACACCAACACCACACGACGCACCCCACAGGCACTCACCAAGTGCCGCACCACCACACCCGCCAGCACACCACTGGCACCCGTCACCAGCACCGCACCCTCGCCCCACACACCACCCTGCGCACCCACCACCGGCACCCGCGCCCGAACAACACGAGGCACCCACAACACTCCCCCACGCACCGCAACCTGCGGCTCCCCACACGCCACCACCG
>NZ_JNZA01000105.1 GCF_000717345.1 Streptomyces lydicus
TCGGATCGTGTGTTGAGTGCGGTGCAGTCGCAGGTGTGGGGTGTGGGCCGGGTTGCTGCTTTGGAGTTGCCGGAGCGGTGGGGCGGTTTGGTGGATGTGCCTGAGGGGTGGGACAGCCGGGCGGGTGCTGGTTTGTGTGCGCTGCTGGGTGGTGCGCTGGCGGGCGAGGATCAGGTTGCGTTGCGGTCTTCGGGTGTGTGGGTGCGTCGGGTGGCGCGCGCCGGTGGTGGCGGTTCCGCGGGGGTGTGGTGCCCGCGGGGCACGGTGTTGGTGACCGGTGGTACGGGCGCGTTGGGCCGTCGGGTGGCGTTGTGGGCTGCACGGCGCGGGGCTGAGCGGGTGGTGTTGGCCAGCCGGAGTGGTGCCGGCGCTTCGGGTTTGGAATCGGTTGAGGCTGAGTTCGCCGCGCTGGGTGTGGAGTTGGAGGTCGCGGCGTGTGATGTGGCGGATCGTGGTGCGGTAGCGGAGTTGTTGGGTTCGCTTCCTGGTTTGTCGGCTGTGGTGCATG
>NZ_JNZA01000106.1 GCF_000717345.1 Streptomyces lydicus
CATGCACCACAGCCGACAAACCAGGAAGCGAACCCAACAACTCCGCTACCGCACCACGATCCGCCACATCACACGCCGCGACCTCCAACTCCACACCCAACGCGGCAAACTCAGCCTCAACCGACTCCAAACCCGAAGCGCCGGCACCACTCCGACTCGCCAACACCACCCGCTCAGCACCCCGCCGCGCAGCCCACAACGCCACCCGACGACCCAACGCGCCCGTACCACCCGTCACCAACACCGTGCCCCGCGGGCACCACACCCCGGCGGAACCGCCACCACCGGCGCGCGCCACCCGACGCACCCACACACCCGAAGACCGCAACGCAACCTGATCCTCGCCCGCCAGCGCACCACCCAACACCGCGCACAAACCAGCACCCGCCCGGCTGTCCCACCCCTCAGACACATCCACCAAACCGCCCCACCGCTCCGGCAACTCCAAAGCAGCAACCCGGCCCACACCCCACACCTGCGACTGCACCGCACTCAACACACGATCCGA
>NZ_JNZA01000107.1 GCF_000717345.1 Streptomyces lydicus
GCCCCAACGCCACCCCGACCCCGACAACGGCCACTGGGTCGACACCATCAACCACCCCGGCCCCGACGCCCCCGGCCGCAACAACAACTGCGTCGACGCCGCCCTCGCCACCGCCGACACCTACGCCGGCAACCCCACCGCCGCCGCCCACCGCACCCCCGACACCCACCCCGACGGCACCCCCTCCGACCGCGGCGAGAACAACGGCCGCGACCGCATCGAAAACACCCTCGGCACCCGCTTCAACGACTACGGCAACGGCCCCGACGCCTTCCACCGCCTCGAAAACGACCTCCACAACGCCGGCCACGGCTCCCAAGCCGTCATCATCACCCAAGACCACAACGGCCGCGCCCACGCCTGGAACGTCGTCAACCACAACGGCAACCTCACCTAC
>NZ_JNZA01000108.1 GCF_000717345.1 Streptomyces lydicus
CTCCTCGCCCGACCCGTCCGTCTTTGGGCAGCCGGTGACCTTCACGGCGACCGTCGCGCCCGTAGCGCCGGGGGCGGGGACGCCCACCGGCACGGTCACCTTTGTCATCTCCGGCGGCCCGACCCTGACCGGGACCCTCTCCGGTGGCACAGCGAGCGTGACGACCAGTGCCCTGACCCCCGGTACGCACACCGTGACGGCGACGTACAGCGGTGACGCCAACTTCACGGGTTCCGTCGGGACCGACACCCAGACGGTCACCTCGGCGTCGACGACGACCACGGTGACCTCCTCGCCCGACCCGTCCGTCTTTGGGCAGCCGGTGACCTTCACGGCGACCGTCGCGCCCGTAGCGCCGGGGGCGGGGACGCCCACCGGCACGGTC
>NZ_JNZA01000109.1 GCF_000717345.1 Streptomyces lydicus
GCTTTCGCCGCCTGGTCGAGCTCGGCGGCGATCCGGGTCAGGAACACTCGCCCGTCGAGCGGAAGGTCGAGGCGCCGATAGGCCTCGGTGCGGGTCTCTCGCCAGTTCCGGTCGTCATAGATCAGGTTCCAGAAGGAGACGTGATCGCGGCTTTGCGCCAGGAACAGGCTGCCGGCGCGCAGGGCATCGCGCACCTCCAAGGCCAGCGAGATCTCCCAGATGGCGCGGTCGAGCTTGCCGTCGCTGACCAGGTGAGGCCGCCATTCCTTCTGCACGAAGTCGTGTGGATCGTCGGGCGTCAGCGCGCCGCGCCTGCCGGCATCGAGCCCGAGCGAGATCTCGATCGCCTGGAC
>NZ_JNZA01000110.1 GCF_000717345.1 Streptomyces lydicus
CACATCCACCAAACCGCCCCACCGCTCCGGCAACTCCAAAGCAGCAACCCGGCCCACACCCCACACCTGCGACTGCACCGCACTCAACACACGATCCGAACCACCAACACCCACCGCACCCCGCGTCACCACCCACAGCGGAGCCTCAACACCCACCTCACCCAACGCCTGCACCAACACCACCGCCGAAACCGCACCACCCCCCGCCAACGCCAACAGCGACACCACACCCACCACACCCACACCCGTGCCCGGGTCTTCAGCCACCCCACTCACGTCATCGGTGACCACCGCACGCAACTGATCGGCAACCTCAGACCG
>NZ_JNZA01000111.1 GCF_000717345.1 Streptomyces lydicus
CGGTGACGCCAACTTCGCGGGTTCCGTCGGGATCGACACTCAGACGGTCACCTCGGCGTCGACGACGACTACGGTGACCTCCTCGCCCGACCCGTCCGTCTTTGGGCAGCCGGTGACGTTCACGGCGACCGTCGCGCCCGTAGCGCCGGGGGCGGGGACGCCCACCGGCACGGTCACCTTCGTCATCTCCGGTGGTCCGACGCTGACCGGGACGCTCTCGGGCGGTACAGCGAGCGTGACGACCAGTGCCCTGACCCCCGGTACGCACACCGTGACGGCGACGTACAGCGGTGAC
>NZ_JNZA01000112.1 GCF_000717345.1 Streptomyces lydicus
AGCGACCGGGCGAACTCGATCGCCACCGGCACATTCGCCCGGAACCTCTCGGACTCCTCACCCGGCACCGACAGGGCGCCACGATCCGGACCCGGCAACTGACCGGCATAGAAGTTCAGGCCCACCAGGCGGGTGCCGGCGTCGTTGAGCGCGTCACGCAGCGCCTCCAGCTCCGCCCGCTCCGGCACCGGGGCATCCACCCACGGCCACCACAGCTCCACCGCCGTGAACCCCGCCGCCCGCGCGGCCGCCGGCCGCTCCAGCAACGGAAGCTCGG
>NZ_JNZA01000113.1 GCF_000717345.1 Streptomyces lydicus
AGCGACCGGGCGAACTCGATCGCCACCGGCACATTCGCCCGGAACCTCTCGGACTCCTCACCCGGCACCGACAGGGCGCCACGATCCGGACCCGGCAACCGGCCGGCGTAGAAGTTCAGGCCCACCAGGCGGGTGCCGGCGTCGTTGAGCGCGTCACGCAGCGCCTCCAGCTCCGCCTGCTCCGGCACCGGGGCATCCACCCACGGCCACCACAGCTCCACCGCCGTGAACCCCGCCGCCCGCGCGGCCGCCGGCCGCTCCAGCAACGGAAGCTCGG
>NZ_JNZA01000114.1 GCF_000717345.1 Streptomyces lydicus
ACTGGGTTGATAGGCCAGATATGGAAGCGCCGTAAGGTGTGGAGTTGACTGGTACTAATAGGCCGAGGGCTTGTCCTCAGTTGCTCGCGTCCACTGTGTAGGTTCTGAAGTAACGACCGTTGTAGCTTGGCTCCGGTTGGTTAACTTCATAGTGTTTCGGTGGTCATAGCGTTAGGGAAACGCCCGGTTACATTTCGAACCCGGAAGCTAAGCCTTTCAGCGCCGATGGTACTGCAGGGGGGACCCTGTGGGAGAGTAGGACGCCGCCGAACAA
>NZ_JNZA01000115.1 GCF_000717345.1 Streptomyces lydicus
GCAGGAGCTGGCGCTGCCCACCGACCGGCCGCGCCCGGCGCAGCCGACGCACGCGGGCGGCCTGGTCCGCTTCGAGCTGCCGGCCGGGCTCCACGGCCGACTGGCCTCCCTCGCCCGCGACCACGGCGCGACGGTCTTCATGGCCCTCCAGGCCACGGTGGCGACGCTGCTGACCCGGCTCGGTGCCGGCACCGACATCCCGCTCGGGACCCCCACCGCAGGACGCACCGATCAGGCCCTCGACGACCTCGTCG
>NZ_JNZA01000116.1 GCF_000717345.1 Streptomyces lydicus
CGACGAGGTCGTCGAGGGCCTGATCGGTGCGTCCTGCGGTGGGGGTCCCGAGCGGGATGTCGGTGCCGGCACCGAGCCGGGTCAGCAGCGTCGCCACCGCGGCCTGGAGCGCCATGAAGACCGTCGCGCCGTGGTCGCGGGCGAGCGAGGCCAGACGGCCGTGGAGCCCGGCCGGCAGCTCGAAGCGGACCAGGCCGCCCGCGTGCGTCGGCTGCGCCGGGCGCGGCCGGTCGGTGGGCAGCGCCAGCTCCTGC
>NZ_JNZA01000117.1 GCF_000717345.1 Streptomyces lydicus
CGGCTCCTACGAGGGCCTGCACCGCAACATCATGCGCGAGTCCAGCGGCAACCCCAACGCCGTCAACGACTGGGACATCAACGCGATCAACGGCATCCCCTCGAAGGGTCTGCTCCAGGTGATCCAGCCCACCTTCGACACGTACCACGTCGCCGGAACGGCCAACAAGCTCACCGACCCGGTCGCCAACATCACCGCCGCCGCCAACTACGCGGCGCACCGCTACGGCTCCATCGACAA
>NZ_JNZA01000118.1 GCF_000717345.1 Streptomyces lydicus
CGGCTCCTACGAGGGCCTGCACCGCAACATCATGCGCGAGTCCAGCGGCAACCCCAACGCCGTCAACGACTGGGACATCAACGCGATCAACGGCATCCCTTCGAAGGGTCTGCTGCAGGTGATCCAGCCCACGTTCGACCAGTACCACGTCGCCGGAACGGCCAACAAGCTCACCGACCCGGTCGCCAACATCACCGCCGCCGCCAACTACGCGGCGCACCGCTACGGCTCCATCGACAA
>NZ_JNZA01000119.1 GCF_000717345.1 Streptomyces lydicus
CCCCCACCTCGGCCACCGCACGGGCCGCGAAGGCGAGGTTCTCCAGCGCGAGACGGTCCTGCTCCTCGGGCGAGACACCCTCGACCCGGTTGCCGTACAGGGCATTGAACGTGGTGCAGCCCAGCGACCGGGCGAACTCGATCGCCACCGGCACATTCGCCCGGAACCTCTCGGACTCCTCACCCGGCACCGACAGGGCGCCACGATCCGGACCCGGC
>NZ_JNZA01000120.1 GCF_000717345.1 Streptomyces lydicus
GCCGGGTCCGGATCGTGGCGCCCTGTCGGTGCCGGGTGAGGAGTCCGAGAGGTTCCGGGCGAATGTGCCGGTGGCGATCGAGTTCGCCCGGTCGCTGGGGTGCACCACGTTCAATGCCTTGTACGGCAACCGGGTCGAGGGTGTCTCGCCCGAGGAGCAGGACCGTCTCGCGCTGGAGAACCTCGCCTTCGCGGCCCGTGCGGTGGCCGAGGTGGGGG
>NZ_JNZA01000121.1 GCF_000717345.1 Streptomyces lydicus
CTCCTCGCCCGACCCGTCCGTCTTTGGGCAGCCGGTGACCTTCACGGCGACCGTCGCGCCCGTAGCGCCGGGGGCGGGGACGCCCACCGGCACGGTCACGTTCGTCATCTCCGGTGGGCCGACGCTGACCGGGACGCTCTCGGGCGGTACAGCGAGCGTGACGACCAGTGCCCTGACCCCCGGTACGCACACCGTGACGGCGACGTACAGCGGTGAC
>NZ_JNZA01000122.1 GCF_000717345.1 Streptomyces lydicus
GCCCGGAGAGCCTGGTGAAACAGGCACAAAGGAAGCGTCCGTTCCTTGAGAACTCAACAGCGTGCCAAAAGTCAACGCCAGATATGTTGATACCCCGTCTACCGGAAACATCCGGCAGATGAGGTTCCTTTGAAAGTCCATCGGCATCCATGTGATGCGGATGGCACACACAGCGAGGACGCTGTGAACGACCGGACCTATTCCGTCTGGTCGTTC
>NZ_JNZA01000123.1 GCF_000717345.1 Streptomyces lydicus
CGGGTTCGTCCTGGCTTTCATCTCCCGTTGCCGCAGGTCAGCCCGGCAGGCGGGAGCGATGGATCCGCATAGATCATGATGGACCTTCGGGATTCCTGAAGAACCATCATGATCCCTCCATAGACGCACAGGCCGAGGGCGACGGGGTGCCTGGTAAGGCCCCATGCCGAGGAACCGAGGGGCACGGCGAACTCGCGGGATGTTGCACACG
>NZ_JNZA01000124.1 GCF_000717345.1 Streptomyces lydicus
CATTCCGGGAGAACCCGTGAGCAAGAACATCAACAACCCCGTGGGCATGGGCGGCGGCCAGCGCAAGAGGCTGTCGCGCGCCGAACGGCAGAACAACGGTCCGCACCGCAACCTCGACCGCCAGGGTGCCGCCGACCAGAAGGCGGAGCTGGTGCGCAAGATGCGCGAGAAGGCAGGCGCAGCTGAGGGCGCCGGGCAGACGGGCGACG
>NZ_JNZA01000125.1 GCF_000717345.1 Streptomyces lydicus
GCAGTTCTTCGACCGGCTGCGGGACCTCGAAGAGGGCACCCATGAGTACCAGTACGCGCGCAACACCCTCATCGAGATGAACATGTCGATGGTCCGCTATGTGGCCCGTCGCTACCGCAACCGCGGCGACGACATGGAGGACATCGTCCAGGTCGGCACCATCGGCCTGATCAAGGCCATCGACCGCTTCGACCTCACCCGCGAGGTG
>NZ_JNZA01000126.1 GCF_000717345.1 Streptomyces lydicus
CACCTCGCGGGTGAGGTCGAAGCGGTCGATGGCCTTGATCAGGCCGATGGTGCCGACCTGGACGATGTCCTCCATGTCGTCGCCGCGGTTGCGGTAGCGGCGGGCCACGTAGCGGACCATCGACATGTTCATCTCGATGAGGGTGTTGCGCGCGTACTGGTACTCATGGGTGCCCTCTTCGAGGTCCCGCAGCCGGTCGAAGAACTGC
>NZ_JNZA01000127.1 GCF_000717345.1 Streptomyces lydicus
AACTCGTCCAGGACGGCCGCGGCATCGGCCTTCGCCCGCAACACACCCGCCACCCGCTCCGGCGACAACCCCTCCAACACACCGTCATCCAACACACCCGCCGCATGCACCACAGCCGACAAACCAGGAAGCGAACCCAACAACTCCGCTACCGCACCACGATCCGCCACATCACACGCCGCGACCTCCAACTCCACACCCA
>NZ_JNZA01000128.1 GCF_000717345.1 Streptomyces lydicus
TGACCTCGTCGGTGGGGCCGTCCATCAGCAGTTCGCCGCGTTCCAGCCACAGCACCCGGTCGCAGGTGTCGCGGATGGACTTGTTGTTGTGGCTGACCAAAAAGACCGTGCCGGCCTCCTTGCGCAGCTCGCGGATGCGGGCCTCGGAGCGCTTCTGGAAGCTGCGGTCGCCGGTGGCCAGGGCCTCGTCGATCATCAGC
>NZ_JNZA01000129.1 GCF_000717345.1 Streptomyces lydicus
GCTGATGATCGACGAGGCCCTGGCCACCGGCGACCGCAGCTTCCAGAAGCGCTCCGAGGCCCGCATCCGCGAGCTGCGCAAGGAGGCCGGCACGGTCTTCCTGGTCAGCCACAACAACAAGTCCATCCGCGACACCTGCGACCGGGTGCTGTGGCTGGAACGCGGCGAACTGCTGATGGACGGCCCCACCGACGAGGTCA
>NZ_JNZA01000130.1 GCF_000717345.1 Streptomyces lydicus
CACCACACCCACCACACCCACACCCGTGCCCGGGTCTTCAGCCACCCCACTCACGTCATCGGTGACCACCGCACGCAACTGATCGGCAACCTCAGACCGATCTGCCGCAGCCCCCTCAATCACCACCCGTCGCACCTCAACGCCGCGCTCCTCCAACGCAGCCACGACGCCCATCACCGCGGCGTCACTCTCAAACCCAG
>NZ_JNZA01000131.1 GCF_000717345.1 Streptomyces lydicus
CACCACACCCACCACACCCACACCCGTGCCCGGGTCTTCAGCCACCCCACTCACGTCATCGGTGACCACCGCACGCAACTGATCGGCAACCTCAGACCGCCCTGCCGCAGCCCCCTCAATCACCACCCGTCGCACCTCAACGCCGCGCTCCTCCAACGCAGCCACGACGCCCATCACCGCGGCGTCACTCTCAAACCCAG